>JAAFJP010000050.1 GCA_013298125.1 Cytophagales bacterium
GAAATATTAACCAATGCAGTAGAAGAAATCTTAAATCAAGTAGGTTCAAAATTCAAAATTGACTTTAACGAAATCAAACATTTTACACAATTCAAAACGTCGTTTAAATTTGAATGACTACTTACTTCTCAATTAAGAAATCAACGCCCACAAATCCGCCGATAATCGCAATACACACAATTTTCAACATCCTTCCGCTTCTCAAAAGGCTTTTCTGGATTGAGTAAATCTTGGACGAATGCTTGCAGATATTGCTCTGATTCATGGAGGAAATCAAAGATGGTTTCGCCTTCATGGAAGGAAATATTTTGTTGCAAAAGCCCTTCTTCAATATTTCGGAATGAATAAATCCCTGAGCTGACGGTGTTTTCGGTTTCGTCTAATTTTATGCCTCTGATGGTCAAGCCCTTGGAGGAAACCATTTGCTTCAAAACCATGTATTTGTACAACCACAATTGTCGGAATTTATCTTTGTCTTTATCCGTCAAAAGTGTTTCGGCAAGGTCTTCTGCATTGATTTTCAGGTCTTTGGCTTCTACTTTTCCAGTTTTGTAATCAATTACACGTACATGACTTCCGCCCGTTCTGTCCATTCTGTCAATACGTCCTGCAAATTTTACGGGTATCATTTTGTTATTGACATCCACCATAAATTGTACTTTTAAGGTCTTCTCAACGTCTAATAATTCAAGTGGGAATATCTCATTTTTGAGTTGATAAGTCAAAAATTTCTTCACTATTGTCTCTCCAACTTGATACAAAACATAGTTCATTCCTTCCTCCGCCCGCAAGCCCATGTTGGTTTCTTTGAAGGCTTGTTTAAGGTAAGAATCTATGTTTTCTAAAACCTTTTCCAAATCTTCTTTTTCTACCACACCGCCATTTTCTACAAACTCTTTATCAATGTTTTCAAAGGTTTTATGAATCCAGTTTCCGAAGGTATCGACCCCAATTTTTTCTTCCACAACTTCCTCCTCCGCAATACCCGCAATCCTACTAAAATAGTATTTCAACGAACAATCCAAATACTGGTTCATGTGAGACGGGAAGATGCCTTTTTCGGTAATTTCTTTTTCGATAAAATCTAAAATATCCTCCGTTTTATGAATTTCTAATTTGGCTTCGTCTTGCTTTTCTTCATCACCCGCAATAAACTTCACGACGGGATAAGTCAGCGTAATATTAGGGTTCATTTTTGCCAATTCATGCTCAATTTGCAAAATAAAGCGACTTTTCTCGCCCGCCCCATACGTATCTGAGGGCAATACGTGAACTAAAACCACCTCTTTGGCACGTTGCAAAAGCCTAAAAAAGTGATACGCCATCACCGAATCTGCGTGATTGTGAGTCGGCAAATTGAACTGTGGGTCGGTCAAAGCATCAAACGGAATTAGCGTGTTTTGTCGTTTGCCTTGGGGCAAAGTTCCTTCGTTTACGGACAAAATTATCACCTTTTCAAAGTCCAAAGTACGGGTTTCTAACATTCCCATTATTTGCAAACTTTCCTCGGTTTCCGACTCAAAAGGTATCTTGGTTTGCTTAATAAATTCATAAAGAAAAGTCTTGAAACTCCGCATCGTTACGGTGTCTTTTCGTTCTTCCAAAATGCCTTCCATGCGTTGCAAAATCAAGTAGAATTGATACAAATATTCCGTCTCAATCGCATCTTGATTTTCTTTATAAACGTCTCTTAATGAATCAATTAATTCATAAAAACACTTGATAGCGTTCTGTGGTTTGTTATTCCAATGTTTGAAAATTATCGCAAACATCGGGTCATCATTTGAGAGTTCTGCAAGGTCTTTTGAACTTAGGAAAACACGATTTCTGTCGGTGATTTCTTGGAGGGTTTTTCGGATGGGGTTGAGAACCTCACCCCCGACCCCTCTCCGATGGAGAGGGGAGTTTTCTTCCGCAAGTTCATCCTCTAATGTCGGACGAATGCTCCCCTTCTTAGAAGGAGAGGGGGCTGGGGCGACCGACGCTTCGGGGTGAGGTTGTTCTGTCTTATTCTTTAAATAATATAAAATCGTTTTTAAAACTTCATTATGATTATCAATAACCTCCTCATTTTTAAACCTCAAAACTCTAAAACCTGCTTCATTTAGTTCTAAGGTTCTATATTCATCATATTTTGGATTGTCATTTATTTGATGGATTTCTCCGTCGAGTTCTATGATTAGGTTTGTATCAATATTGATAAAATCGACTATATAACCCAAAACAGCGTGTTGTCTTCTAAATTTATAGTCTTCTAATTGCTTTCCTCTCAAAAATTGCCATAATTTTTCCTCCGATTTAGTTGGATTTTTACGATTTTCTCTTGCAGGTGGTTTTAAATTTTTCCATGTTTGGGCATCTGTTGTGTGGAAGTTTGCAAGTTTTTCAACCTCACCCCCGACCCCTCTCCTGCTGAGAGGGGAGAGTTCGTCCGAAGAATCTTGTGGTAGATTATTAATCTCTCTCCTGCTGAGAGGGGAGTATTCATCCGCAAGTTCGTCCTCGAATGTCGGACGAATACTCCCCCTCTCAGAAGGAGAGGGGGTTGGGAGGTGAGGTTCTTGTGGGTCTCCTTGATAATTCATCAACTCCCACCGCCTCAAAAACGGATGATTCAAAACTTTCACCACCTGTCGATGCGAAAATTTGGGAACCTTCACCGTCCCGCCCTCTTCGGTTTTAAATTCTACCAAATTTCTTTGTAATTCAAACAAAGAGTCAATCAACGTAAATAATTGAGAATTCCGAAGCGAAAGCCCCATCGTGATATTAAATTCCTTCACTGATTCATCCAAAGAATTCATCACGGGAACGAGTAGATTTTCATCTCCGAGGACGATAGCAGTCTGAGGTGCTTGGCTTTTGGCTGTCGGCTTTTGGCTGTCGGCAATCGGCTGTTGGCTGCCAATTTCATCACTCTTTCCGCTTTCTCCTTCCTCCCTTTCTCCCTTCTTCCCTTTCTCCTTACCTCCCCAACCTCGATAAATATGCCCCGCCACCTTCGCCTGAATACTCGCATTCGATACACCAATAATTTGAACATTTTTATGACCTTTCAACAACTCGTCCGTTTCCCACGTCCATTCGTTGTTGAAAAGGGGCGTGATGCCGTTTTTATCATCGCCGTTTTTATAATATTTCAACCAATCCCCTGCCTTTTGGTCTTTATTTTTAATGAAGTAAGTATCTGAATCCCAGAGAGTTTCGCAGAGATTTTTATTTTTAAGTAACGTTCTAATAATTCGTTCTTCGGCATCACTGAGGGCATTGAAGCCTACGAAATAGTATTTGTTGTGGCGGTTTTTATCTAAGATATATTTGTCCACATTCTCCGCCAAATCACGATACGCCATTCCACGATAGACTAATCCTTTGTCAGTCAGTCGATTACGGAGATTTTGATAAACCGTATGGATATTCTCAAATAACTTAAAATATCGGTCAGTACGGTCAGTTTTGAGGTTTCTATCTTTCTGAGATTCACCCAATTGCATCTGCCAACGCTCCAACGCTTTCGCCTCCGACATATACGAAAAAAGGGCTTTGGCATCGACTAAATATTGGTCAATTTTATCAAAATCATTCAAGAGCGTACTCGCCCAAGTCATAAACCGTTCAAAGACAACATTTGGGTCAATTTCTTTGAAAACATCATATAATTCAAAGAGCAAAGCCACAGGGTCAATCTGCCGAAGACCCGTCATTTCCATCACAAAATCATCCACCGCCAGTACATCAGGAGCAAGGAAAGGCACATCCGAAAGTCGAGCAAGGGCTTGTTTGAAATACAAAACTCCACGCCGAGACGGAAGCACAATGCAAGTCTTAGATAACTGATTATGAGTATGTTGTGAATAAATATGTTGAGCCGAACGGTCTAAGAAGGTTTGCATTTAAAGGGGAATTATTGAAGTTTAAATTATTGATTTGTTGAATTGCTATTGGAATAAAAATACAAAAAGCAACCTTTGAGATTGCTTTTTAAAAATATTTGAATCGTAAATTTCTATATAGTTTCATCATCATTCATCGTTTCAACATAAGGCTCAATTGCCTCACGAATATTAGTCTGTGCTTCTTCAAAGGTATCACCCTGCGAATGACAACCTTTCAGCTCTGGACAATAGGCGAAATACCCATGTTCATCTTTTTGAAATAAAATATTGAATTTATAACTCATATGTTTTGATTTTGTGTAGGTAAAAATACAAAAAACTTATGATGGCACTGAAAAATACACAAACTAATTTAAAACAATAATTCAACAACTCAATAATTCAACAATTATCAATGAACCCTATCACCCCTAACTTCAAGGTTTTCAATCACTTGGGCTTCAATCTCTAACCATTCAGCCCAGCGTTTTTTTACGTATTCTGTCGATAAATATTTTTTGGCAAGGTCAATGAAATTTACGTAATGCCCCGCTTCTGAAATCATCAATTCGTGATAAAATTCTCGTAAATTTTCATCTGAAATTTCTTGGGATAAAATCCTGAAACGTTCGCAACTACGAGCTTCGATGAGGGCATTCATAAAAAGTCTTTCGCCCAATTGTTCATCACGAGTACCTCCATGCTTCATGGCGGCGTATAGTTGGTGTACGTACTCATCTCTGCGAGGATTTCCGAACTTGATTCCACGAGCATCCATTTCTTTCAAAACCATTCTGAAATGAGCCCATTCTTCGGACACCACAGGCATCAAAACCTCTCTAAGTTTCTCTTTTTCAGGGAATTGGATAATCAACGATATACACGAAGAAGCCGCCTTTTGTTCACAATAGGCATGGTCAACCAAGATTTCTCCAATATTTTTTTCTGCCACATTTACCCAACGTGGGTCAGTTGGGAGTTTTAAGCCTAACATGGTTTTAGTGGCGTTATTTCTCTGTTCTGTGTTCATTTTTTTGATAAAAAGTCTTGTAAGTAGTGATTAGTAAATAGTGATTGGTGATTAGTAGTTGGAGTACTATATCAGTAACCTCCTAAACAAAATCAAAACCTCAATTAACATATCAACAGCTACTTAAATTATGACACTACAAATTTATCATTTTTGTTTCAAGAATCTTTTACTATATTTCGAAATAAAAAAATAAGAAACTAATACGATCTAAACAAGGTTTTGGTTTTTGAAAATAATTGGTAATCGGTCGTTTGACATACTAATCGCCAATCACTATTCACTAATCACCACTTATAAACATACCATGAGAACTTTCTTTGCTTCCATTTTACTCATTTCGAGTTTTTCTGTAACAGCCCAATTCTCTGATTCTCTGTTTGTTACGCCCTCTAATCGAGGAGAATTGATGCAGAGATTAATGAGTATTCCCTGTGGGATTCATGCTACGGATAACGTAAAAACGATTTGCCAGAAATTAGAAAAATTCTTGATTTCCTATAAGAATGACCCTAATTTCCCCGATGATAAATTTGCAAAAGCTGCCAATTGGCAAGCCTTAAAATCCGTAAAAATGGGTGGATATGGCATTGGGGCAGTTATTTACGAAAACAAAACTCGTAAGATTCTTCACGCTGCCCACAATTCGCAAATGACAAAACTGAGGTCGGATTTACACGGTGAGATGACCCTTTTGAATGAATTTGAGGATAATCCTAAAAATAAAAAATATCGGAATAAATACGTCTGTAAAGAAGGATTGACCATTTTTAGTTCGGCTGAACCCTGTCCGATGTGCTTTATTAGAATTGCAACGGTGGGCGTTGATACTAAATTTTGTACCGCTGGACCAGACGATGGCATGACGCAACGAGTGCAATGTTTGCCTCCCTATTGGCGAGACTTAGCCTCAAAACATAAGTGCGAAAAAGCTCAATCTTCACCCGTTATGCAAATGATTTCTCACGTACTTTTTTATTCGTATATGCTTGATAATCGTCACGTTTAGTCGAATAATAACCAGTGCAATCCGAAATTGAAGGTTCGTCCCATTCCTGCAAAACCTGGCGAGGTATAATAACCGCTACCAACAAGACCTTGGTTTACATGGGCAAATTTAAAGTATAATCTCACCCTGTTTATTCGCATATCGGCAAATACATCCGCTTGTATATACCCCTCAACACTTTGTGCGTCTTGTGTTTTTTGCAAATAAAATTGCTGAATGGCAGGCATATAAGCGTTTGCCTGATAAGCTGATTTGTAATGAATATCAATGCCCGCTTGGATATAGAGTTTTTTCTTGTATAATAAATCGTAGGCAATTCTTGAATTAAAAAAGACAGGAGGCAAACGAATTAAATTATTAGCATCAGTTTTTTCAGTTAAGTAAATTTGATTTGTCGTTGAGAGCCTTCCTTTTTTGAAATCAAATCCTAAACCTAATCTATAAATCTTAATATCGCTGTTTGTTTGGCGAACGTAACATAAAGAATCATAGTAAATATAACTCGATATATTAGTCAAATCAATACTTGGACGGAGCGTTAATTGTTTGATTTTCAAAGTTGTATATCCAAAAATGTTAATGGTTTTTACATTTCGCAAAAAATTAGTTGCCGAAGGTTCGGTTGAATTCTTCCATCTAAAACCATTATTATAAGTTAGTTGCTGAACCAAAGTTGGAGCGTTTGAGATATATTCTCCTCCAATGTTTAACCATTTTCCTTGAAACTCTCCCTTAAATTTGAAATCATCTTTTCCCAACGAATATTCAACTTCTCCAAAAGCTCTCGTGCTATCTTTAAAATATTGATTTAGCCAAAGTCCTAAAAAGTTTTCATTGATTCCAGTTTTTGAATACTCACGATTTAATGGATTCGTAAAACTAAAAAATCTATTTCTCAGATGTAAGCGATAATTAAAACCTTCGTAAAAACCTTTCAATCCTGATTTTACTTCAAAATTGGAGAATTGACTTTCGTTATACAGTGAATCTAAAGCTAATTTATCACTTGCCCCGAGTTGATTAATCAAGACAGCATCACCTTTAAAATTGAATTTATCTACGCCTCCACTTTGCTTGTAAGCATACGGGTAAAAACCATTTTGCCATCCCGTTGAAAAATCTTTATCAATGTATTGTACTCTACGAGTCTGATAATCAATTACTTGATAAATTTGAAAGGCTTTATACCCTACGTATTCGTGATAAATATGAAGATTATAAGATTTATCACGAGTTGAAGCATTCGCCAATATGGGAGTGTTATTTCCTTGTGAAAGCAATTCATTATACGAAATTAATCGTGGTTTTCCAGAAAATGGGTCAGCTATTTCACTTCTGACTACCCCACCTTGATCATTTGAATTGTGGTCAGATAAATTCAAATATGTCAACAGGGAATATTTTTTATTTTTTGTCTGATAGTTGGAGTGAATCATAAAATCCCAGTGACTGATGGCGGTATTATCACCTGTTGTGGTTCTGTCAATGAGTTGTTTATTGGCTGCAATCCTCTGGACGTTGATTCCGATATTCCAAAGTGAATCAATATTTCTACTCAGTTCAAACTGCAATAAGTCCTGGTCATTGCCTCCAGGAGCATAAATAATATTCGAGAAAGGGGATTTTGTGTTGTAATAACGTACCTGGGAAGGTTTGAAAGTATAAAGTGTGAAGGCATCATAGCCCATAAGTGTACCAATTTGTTCGGGAGCTTTATAGAAAACTGGACGAATTGCTGTTCCGATATTCCCTAAATCTTGGTAGAGATTTTTATTACGTTGGACAAAATTAAAATTATGAATACCGTCCATCGTAGTATCAATATTATAAAGTCGCTTACGATTATTAAAAACGTCTTCTTCTAAAAAATACTTCGTCGAGGTTGGTCCATAGATGACTTTGGTGGAATCATCAAGCCCGATTCGGTCATTTGGGCTTTTCTTTTTTGTGTCTTGCGGATTTCTTTGAGGAAAACCCGTTTGATTATTCCCGTTTGGAAACCCTGACGTAGGAAAACCAGTTCCTCCGCCTTGCTGAGGGATATTCGTAGGAAATTGGGCTTTCAAAGTGGCTGAAAACAAAATTCCAATCGTGGTAAGGATATATATACTTAATTTCACACTACAAATTTAGGCAAAAAAGGTGAAAGAGGTTGAAAACTAAATTTGTAAAAAGTTAAAGAACGTTAAAAATAAAAATTGATAAAAATGGTTCAGGTAATCACTTCTTCCCACTTTTCTTTCCCTCCTCAACCGAGATAATTTTCATATATTGCTCAATATCCAACTTCTTATTTGCCAATATCTTTTTGTCTTTATCCAACAACAAAAGATTAGGATAAACTGTCGTATTAAAATTATTGGAAAAATCAGTCATAGTATAAGAATCATAGACATTTATGAATGGTTTTGTCTTGAATTCCCTCACAAAATTCAACCATTTTTTCTTATCTCTCGTACCACAAGCCATATATACTTTTAGACCTTTTACCGCTAATTTTGGATATTCTTCCAAGAGCTTTTTAGTCGTTTCTTGGCAATGATGACACTCTGGGTCGTATATCATCACGAGTGTATAATCTGCCTTCACGCCATACAGAGGTGTATAAATATCCAAAGTGTCAGTCATATCCATATTCAAAATCTTCTTGCCAAGCATCACAGGTTTCATCTTTGTTACATATTCTTTATTTCTACGAATAGACGAAGTGTCCCAACCAGAATCAGGGTCGTTGATAATGTATTTTTCAGCTACGTGGATGTACACATTCTCACGCCCCATGATTTCGGCGGCAATGAATTTTTGAGCAAATTTTCCTACCACATATTTCCGTAAATCTGATTTTAAGGGCGTTTGTTTGATGATATTTTCTGCAATTTGGATGATGGTATCGGACTCAAAATAACTGATATTTTTTAAGTACATATCCATACGCTTACCAACAAACGGCGTGCGTAACATACGATCATCCGAGAGGGCTATATTGTCCCAATAATGCTTAAAATAATAGTTTGATTGGGCAATGGTATCTTGCAAAGTGGGCTTTGCAGGTAGTGGAGGTACTTCTATATCTACACCTGCCCTCAGAATATTACTCGTAAAAGTGCCTGCATGGGCTTTAGTATAGTCTTTTTGAAATTGCTCTAATTCACCATAAATTTGTTGTTTCTGAGCGGGTGTTGCTCCTTTTAATTTTTGAGCTTTTGCATTAGCTTGACTCACAAAATCTTGAAATAATTTTGCTTCAACCGAACCTGTAATTTTGAGATGATTGGTGTAATCAGACGTATCGGTTTCCATCGAAAAATTTTGGTCATTAATCACCACGTCGAAGATTCTACTTCTACCCATTGCTACTACATAAAAACCCAAAGGCAATTTCTTCTTTCCTTCAAAAACCGCCACACCCGAAGCATTTACCTTGGCAGTATCTTGCGAAAGAAAAGTATCTTCATAGTGATGAACTAAATAAAGCGTAGAATCTCGTAAACCTTTGATTTTTAGTTCGATACGATGCTGGGAAAAAAGATTTTGACTAATAAAAAGTAAACAAATTAGGGTGATAATATTTTTCATTTTTGAATTTTCTTGGACAAATTTGGGTTTTTTATCAAACGAAATTAAGAAGAAAATAGTCGAAAAATAAACTCTTCTTGGGGTTTAACAATCATTAACAAATTCAGAAAGATTGTAAACTTCTTAAAAAGGTTTATTTTTGTAAATATGGTATTTATTTACTGTCAAATACTGTAGCTCGAAGTGGCACTTCGAGACATTTCATAGACCCTCTCGAAGTGCCACTTCGAGCTACAGTAAGTAATGCCAATTCAAAAAGTAACCAGAGAGGAAATTCTCACGAAATCATTAGAAGTATTCCGTCATAGGGGGTATCACAATACTTCTATGAACGACCTCGCCAATGCCGTAGGATTGTTGAAAGGCAGTTTTTACCATTATTTTGACAGTAAAGAAACCTTGATGAAAGAAGTCTTGTCGAGTATAAATATCTTCTTGAAAGCCCAAGTTTTTCCGATTGCTTATGACACTACTTTGCCCATTGAGGAAAGAATGGAAACGATGTTGAAGAGGTTTTCAAAAACAGTTTTTAGTAAAGATGGAGGCTGCATCGTAGGAAATACCATTTTAGAAACAGTCAATCTTTATCCTCAATTCAAAGAAATTCTCCAAGAAATCATTACAGGTTGGATGGACGCTCTTACGTATATGTACGAGCAAACACATAGCTCCGAACACGCTATAAAACTTGCGGAACAAACTATCATGGAATACGAAGGAGCAATTATGATGTCGAAACTATACGGCAAAAGTCATTTTTATAAGGATTGTTATATTAGAACGTTGGAGCGGTTAACGGTACACGGTTAACGGTACACGGTTTAGACAAGATATTCTTTATCAAAAATATTTACCTTTTTCCGTTCACCATGAACCGTTTACCCTTCACCGAAAAAATACCGTTTACTCAATCTTAGATTAAATCCTTGATAATGAGACAGTTTATGTACAAATTGTATAATAAAAATCAATTTTTCACATAAACCCACAAAATCATGGAAAACAATACCCTTCCACTCGAAGCAGAGCTAGAACCAATCTTTACTAAACAATTACCCTCATTTCCCGATAATGTCAAAGATTTATTAGTCAAAATTGCTCCATTTTTAGCGATAATTGGCGTTGTTTTTGGCGTTTTGGGCGTTGGAGTTACAGCATTATTATCACCTTTCGCATGGTTCTCAGGCAGTTTAATTTATGGAATTGGAATGGTTTTTTTAGTAGTAATGGTAGCTTTGGAAGGTTTGGCTATTCCAGGACTGTTTGCTCAAAAGAAAGATGGTTGGAAATATATGTACTATGCTCAATTTGTGAGTGTGATATATAGCCTTTGCATGGGAAGTTGGATTGGTGGGATTTTAAGTGCGTTTATTGGATTTTGGATTTTGTTTCAGGTTAAAGAGAAATATAACTAAAAGCGGTTCACGGTGTACGGTCAAGGGTAAACGGTTCATAAAAAAGGGTTGAAACTTAAACGCTTCAACCCTTTCTATTGATTTGAATCTTATATCTAAAACCGTTTACCTTTAACCGTTTACCCTTCACCGTTGCACAGCCGCCTTTTTTGCAGGAAAATAAGAGGCAATCATTGTGATAATAACCACGACCAAAGCCGTAAAAAAGAAGTCCCAGAATTGCATTTTTACAGGATAAGCATCAATTAAAGCTCCCACAATTCCCATCGAAACTAAGCCGTAGGTTTGTTGTAACCAACAAAGCGTAAAGCCTAAAATCAAGCCTACAATTGCCCCTGAAAAAGCTACTATTGCTCCTTCTGAAAGGAAAATCCTCTGAATCATCCCACGATTTGCCCCGATGGCGTACAAGGTTTTGACATCTTCTTTTTTCTCAATGGCTAACATCGAAAGCGAAAAGAAAATATTAAAACTGGCAATACCGATGATGAATGTCAAGGTCAAGAACACAAATAACTTCTCAATCTTAATTGCTCTTAACAAACTGGCGTGTTGTTGGTCTTGATTTTGAATTGTAAAATTTTCTCCAAGTTTTTCCTTTACTTCTTCTTGAATCTGATTAATTCGCTCACTATCAGATACTTGTATCTCTAAGGAAGTACGCTCATCGTTATAATCAAAAAGGTTTTGAGCAAAAGTTAGAGGAACAAAAATATAGTGGTCGTCGTATTGTTGCTCAATCGCAAATACGCCAGATGGAATCAAACTCATCTTATTGAAGGCATCGCTCGATGTGAAATCAATGGTTTTGGAATTGGTGTTTCGTGGATACCAAGTTTCCAAGGGCGTAAAAAAAGCATCGACATCAACTCCCAATGTGATTGCCACGCCTGAACCTACGATGGCATGACTAATCCCATCAGCTTTCAATAGCATTTTGCCATCAATAATAGTTTTTTTGAGTCGGTCTTGTTTTAGGAAATTATCATCAACGCCTTTCAACGTAACAACCGTTTGAGCATCCCGATACCTAACAATTACATTCTCTTCAATTACTTGGTTGATACTTTTTACACCATCAATTTTACTAATTTTTTGTAAAAAAGAAGGTGGACAATCAAATCGTTTTCCTTTGACAGGACTGATTTTGAGGTCTGCATCAAAACTTTTAAAAAGACTTCTCTGAAAATCCTCTAAACCATTAAAAACAGACAATACCACTACCAAAGCCATCGTACCAACTCCCACCCCCAACATCGAAATGATGGAAATAAGCGAAATAAACGATGTTTTCTTTCGTGCGAAAAAATATCTTTTGGCTATGTAAAATGGGAAATTCATAGTTCAATCTCTTCTCCTTCTTTCAACGGTGGAATATCCAACTGTGAAAATACGGCATCCATGTGGGCAGCGTATTCGGCGGTATCGTCGATGAAAAATTCAAGGTTCGGAACGATTCTGACTTGATTTTTAATCTTATTCCCTAAAATACCCCTAATTAATTTCGTCTTTTCACGAATATCCTGCAAAAGCCCTTGCTTATCGTTGGTGAGCATAAAACTCAAATACGCACGTGCAATGGATAAATCGGGAGTCATTTTAACGTCTGTTATTGTTACAAAAGCATTTCCGAAGGTACTTCGCATATCTTTTTGAAAAATCTCGCTCAAATCTTGCTGAATTAATTTGCCGAATTGTTGTTGTCTTTTAGATTCCATGTTGTTGTATAGAATTGGTATAAGTAGTGATTAGTAAATAGTGATTGGTGATTAGAATTGTAAACACCTGATTATCAATTATTTACAATAAATCAAGGCGATAATTAAATTGTATTAATTACCTAAATCTTCAATACCCTTCTATATTTGTATAATTTATATGCAAATTTCGGAATAATTTTCTGAAACATATCATATTAGTATAAAGTAGGCAGTAAATATAGTTTGCAGTAGGCAGTCAATCCAGTTTGAAGTAAATAGTGAAATTTTATGTTTTTTAAAGTTTTTTATACTACAAACTGCCTACTGCCAACCATCTACTGCCTACTGTTCACTACTTCTGTTTGCTAATTAGAGATATTATTACCAATATTGTTATAAAAGTGTCATTCAGCCCAAAGACATCCACAAAATATGCTAAGTTTTTTTAGAGTAAATGCCGTTTACCAAATTTTCAGTTTGTTGATTCTTCTTCTTTTAATGCGTTTGCCTGTCTATCTTGTCGGAATTCCTCAGTTGATTCCTGAATTGCAATGGATGCTGGTAGGCGAGCAAATCAATAAGGGGTTTGTCATGTATGCTGATATTTGGGATAATACTGCCCCACTTTCTGCCTTGATTTATGCTGGAATTGATATTCTCTTCGGGCGGTCTCAGGCTGCCTTTCAATTGGTGGCATTGGCTTTTGCGTCTTTTCAGGTCATTTATTTTAATGTGATGATTAACAATCGAGATATTTTTTCAAAACGAAACTATGTCCCAGGGTTAATTTATGCTTTGTTTCTCAATATTTCGTTTGACTGTTCCACTTTATCTCCCGTTTTGATGGCAACTACTTTTGTGTTGATGTCTTTCGGAACAATTGTACGCCAAATGAGTAGATTACAAGCATCCGATGAAGTTTTTGAGATAGGTTTTTTAATCGGAATAGCTGCCTTATTTTATCCACCAGCGGGTATTTTTATTATTTGGGCGATTGCATCCTTAGTATTTTTTACGGGTTCTACCATTCGCCAATATTCTCTTTGTGCTTTCGGATTTTTGTTTCCAGTATTATTGACGGCACTTTATTTTTACCTTGATGGTTCGTATCAAGCATTTTCACGAAACTTTTTGTCTTCCGTTTTTCAAATCAGGCAATATAACCTCAATGATTTTAAGTCATTATTAGTAACCCTCATCATCCCATTTGGCTTAGGAATTTTAGGTTTTCTGAGATTGGTAAATGCCTTTGGGTTCAACAACTTTCAAGTACGTTGCCAGCAAGTAATGATGCTTTGGGCTATTGCAGGAGTACTTTCTATTGGTTTAATGCCTTTTTTAGCCCCTATGCAGTTCATCATTTTTGTACCTGCCTTAGCTTTTTTTACCGTCAATTTTTTCAGTACATTCAAAAAACAATGGTTGTCTGAATTGATATTTTTAGGAGTATTTGCCTCGATTCTTTTGATTCATTACCAAGCTGTGTTCGCTACGGGTTCAGAGAGTTTTGTTCAATTAAAAAATCTAAAATTAAACGAAAAATTAGACGTAAAAATTAAAGATAAACGGATTTTGGTTTTGGGAGATGGCATGGAGGAATACAAAAATAACTACGCCGCAACGCCTTATTTGAATTGGAATTTGGCAAAATATGAATTACAAAATTTGGATAATTATAACAACGTAATCAGTATTCTTCGCAATTTTGAGAAAGATGCTCCTGATATTATTATTGACAAAGTAAATCTTGCTCCCAAATTATTCAAGCGTATTCCTGCCTTGGACAGACGGTACAAATTGGTCGAGAAAGGTATTTATAAGCGAGTATAAACCCATAAAACGAATGAACATAAAAGCCTACAATCCCCAATGGTCTGAGAATGAATTTATCAAAGAAACCGCCCAAGGGTGGTTCAAGAAAGGTTTTTTGCAAAAAGAACAACTTACTGAGATTCATAAATCGTACAGCTCAAACTTCTATGACCCTAATATTTTTCT
The DNA here is from genome assembly GCA_013298125.1 of Cytophagales bacterium. Taxonomy (GTDB): domain Bacteria; phylum Bacteroidota; class Bacteroidia; order Cytophagales; family Spirosomataceae; genus Arcicella. Next base: position 14,604 of record JAAFJP010000050.1, read on the forward strand.
CAAAATTGGCTTATTCATTTTTACGAATTTAGCTGCCAGTTTTTCGGGAAGTATTATCGCTGCCATCATATTCCTACCTTTTGAAAATCAATATCAATATGCCTTAGTTGTGACGAGTTTTATCATGGGTAGTTTTATTATCTTCATCCTCGAAGTACTCATAAAAGGTAATAAACTCTATCATTCGGGGATAGATAACGCATTACTTTACATCGCACTCGGAGCGTTCTGTTATACTATTATCACATCACTCGACTACACAAGTACGCCTACTTGGGTGTATTTAGTTTTATCTCTACCACTTTTTGTATTGGCAACTATTCGATACGCAGACCTTCTGGTGGGTGTTGTCAGTTACATCATTTTATTTTCACTAATCGTTAATATTTCCGTAGAAACATTTTGGGGTAAAACATTACTCCCATTTATCGTAATGATAGCATCATTGGGGGTATATTTTCTGGTAAAAAAACTCAAACAACGAAACGATTATCTTTATTATAAAAATTGTTTAAATACCCTCAAAATACTCAGTTTAGCCACATTTTACTTGGGAGGCAACTATCTGATTGTCAGAGAAGGCAACGCTTCGCTCAATCATTTGACTGAGTCAATCCAAATTGCTTTTGCTCCGCTATTCTACTTTTTTACGGTCATAATTCCATTGGCATACGTCTTCTTCGGACTCCGTAACCATGACCGTTTGTTATTAATTTTAGGGTTTTTAGCCATTGGGTTTTCAATATTCACTTATCGTTTTTATTTGTCTCTTTTACCCGTCGAAATAGCCCTAACACTTGGAGGAGCAATCCTAATCGCCCTCGCAAGTGGATGTATGTACTATCTACGCACGCCCAAACACGGATTCACAAATGCCCCCGATGATGAAAACAAAAGTCTCAATTTTGAAGCATTGGTGATGTCACAGATGGTTCAAAGTCAAATACCACAACAAGGAGATACTTTCCGTTTTGGTGGTGGAGATTCCGCTGGCGGTGGAGCGGGAGGAGAATATTAAAATCATTTTTCCGATTAAAAACATGAGCAAAATTTTAGAAAAACTAAATACAGACCGTATCTTATCTGTTTCAGCTATTTTGATAGGTTTGATGACATTGGTAGTCTATTTTATCCAAACTCGACTTATCATTGACCAACAGCACGCTGGGGTTTGGCCCTGTATTGAATTGTCAGGGACAAATGATTTTAAAGGAACAAAAGATAAAGAGTCTTTTAGTGTTAATGTAATGAATAAAGGAATCGGTCCTGCTCTTATCAAAAAAGTAGAAATTAAGTATAGAGGAAAAGTTTTTAATGATTTTGGAGATGTTTTTCGAGAAGCCACTGGGTCGAGTAATTTTATTAATAGTAGTCTTGAAGGAAGAACAATGGCATCTAATGAAGTTATTCAACCAGTTCAAATTCCTCTATCTATTGAGGGGCACAAATTTGCACAAGTATTTTATCATAGAGATACAACGCAAGTTAAGATTTACTATCAATCCGTCTATGGTAAATGCTATGTAAGTTCTGGATTCGAGGTAAAAGAATTACCAGATTGCAGTGATTTAGAAGAGAAAAAGTAATTTTTATCTAAACTGATAGGTAACTGTAGTTTGAAAATTAAGCCTATTATTTTCGATAAAATCAGAGCTATTGAAATATTGAAGTGTTAAAATACTTTTTTCAATTATTTGATATTTTGCTCTAAGATTAAATTGTATTTTTTTGTATTCAAAACCTAATTCAGCTAAAATTTGATTATTAATTTCACCAGAATCGAATGAATATGAATCGTATTGATTAGATAAGATTTGAGACGTTGTGTATTTAATATTTAGTCCAAATCCATAAAAAGGATGAATTTTATTTTGGAGTAAAATATGTCTCCTATAAGTAGCACTCAAATAAAAATTATTTTGAGTAAATGAATACCCTGGCGTTTTTAATCCTAATGTTTCGTTTTCATATAAAATTTCTAAAAATAAGCTCCTACTTCCTCTATTTCTTCTTGAATAGATACTGAGATTCAACCCAATAACTGGGCTAAAAGTGGTTGCATATTCATTAAGGGGACTATTAGGAAGATAATTTGGATAAATCCCATTTCTACTAATAATGGAAGTTCCTGCAACAATGCCCCATACAATTTTATTCTTATCCTCCGATTTTTTGATGTAACAAGTATAATTACATCCTTTGCATTTATTAAAATCTATGAATAAATCGGTGAGACTATTTTGCTGTAATACTGTATTTTTAGCTCTATTTTTAAGTTCATCACAGTCTCGAAAAAGAGAATCTAATTCTTTGATATACAGATTATTTTGTACTTCATAAGTTTTATCTTCATTCTTTTTTAAATATTTATGCTGTACCAATTCCTTCATTTTACTTCCCCTAACATTATAAAAAAAGTGCTCTTTATCTCTTTTATCCGTAAAATAGAACAAGCCATTTTCAGCTTTGAGAAGTACCAGAAGAGCTATGGTTGTATCCTTAACAATTAACCTTTTGCTAACTTTCAACAATGCCGCTGATTGGTTTGGCGTAATATCCAAATCTACTTTTTTAACAACATAATGCTCTTTGTTTGTACTACCAAAAGAAGTTAATTCATTAATGCTAAAATCCTTTTCAATATTATTAGTCTTGAATGTAATTTTAATAGGATTGATACCCCAATTTTGGTCATCAATTAACCCTTTTAATGTATCAGTTTGATTGGCTTGAATGATAAATCCATCTACGAAGTTAGTCTGGGCAATTGTAGATGTAGTAATACAAAACAGTAATAATTGTAGTAATTTTCTCATGAAGTGATTTTTTTTAGAAATTATAACTTTATTTTACGTAAAATAACAACTTTTATACCATTAATCTTTTACCACCGAAATTATTATTCTCAAAAAAGTAGAAATAACTATTATCATTATAAAAATATTTTTCATAAATATTCATTGATAATCTAAGTAAAAACACGCATTTCATTCACATATTTCGTGAATTATTTTCAACTATGTATATTTGTTACTGGTTATTAGTTATCGGTTTATTAGTTATTGGTTGATTAGTAAATAGTTATTTGACAAAATTATTAAATAATTATTTATTGAAGACGAGTTACGAATAACCAATAAACCAGTAACCAATAAACCAGTAACTAATAACAAAAAAATGCAAACGGTAAATTCTTATAATTTTGCAGGCAAACGTGCCTTAATCCGTGTAGATTTTAATGTTCCTTTGAACGAGCGTTTTGAAATCACCGACGACACTCGTATCAAAGCGACTATTCCAACCATCACAAAGATTTTAAACGATGGTGGTTCAGTAGTTCTGATGTCTCACTTAGGTCGTCCAAAAGATGGACCAACGGATAAATATTCTTTAAAACACCTTGTCAATCCACTTTCTGTGGTGTTTGGTCGTCCTGTAAAGTTTGCGGATGATTGTATCGGACAATCAGCGATTGACCAAGCAAGTTCGTTACAAGCGGGCGAAATTTTATTAATTGAGAATCTTCGTTTTTATAAAGAGGAAGAAAAAGGAGATGTAGCGTTTGCTGAAAAACTATCAAAATTAGGAGATGTTTGGGTAAATGATGCCTTCGGAACGGCTCATAGGGCTCATGCTTCTACGGCAGTTATTGGGCAGTTCTTCCAAGACCGTGTGTCTGGTTTTGTGATGCAAGCCGAGATTGAAAATGCTCAAAAAGTTTTGGAACACGCTGACCGTCCTTTCACGGCAATTATGGGTGGTTCAAAGGTTTCGGATAAAATTTTATTGATTGAAAAATTATTGGATAAAGTAGATAACCTCATCATTGGTGGGGGTATGACTTATACTTTCACGTTGGCAGAAGGGGGGAAAATCGGGAAGTCGATTTCTGAGCCTGATAAAGTGGAATTGGCAAAAGAAATTTTGAAAAAAGCGATAGAAAAAGGCGTAAAAATTTATATGCCTGTTGATAATTTATGTGCCGATAATTTCTCAAATGATGCCAATCGTCAGATAGTAGCAACTGGCGAAATCCCTGATGGTTGGGAAGGTTTAGACATCGGTCCAGAGACGGCAAAATTATTCAAAAAGGTAATAGAATCTTCAAAGACAGTGCTTTGGAATGGTCCAATGGGCGTTTTTGAATTTCCAAATTTCGCACATGGTACAAATGCCATTGCAGATGCGGTTGTTACAGCTACAGAAGAAAACGGTGCATTTTCGTTAATCGGAGGAGGAGATTCTGCTTCTGCGGTGAACAATGCGGGTTACGGTGACCGTGTGTCCTATGTATCAACGGGCGGTGGTGCTTTGTTGGAATATATGGAAGGGAAAGTATTGCCCGGGGTTGCGGCATTGATGTAGGGATTAGGGTTTGGGTAATTAGGGATTAGGTTTAAAACTTAAACTCACTCCTAATTACCTAATACTCTCAAAGTAACGCCGCTCCAAAAACCCCTGCACTATCCCCCAAAAGAGGCTTTACGATAGGAGTTGTCAATTTTTTATTATTAAAAATATACTTCTTGATTCGCTCGTAGCCTTCTGTATAAAGTAAATCAATGTTTCCAACTCCTCCACCAATTACAATCAAATCTGGGTCGAGTACGTTGATTAAAGTCGAAATCCCACGACCATAAAATTCTAACATTCTGTCAATCGTAACTTCTGCGTGTGGGTCTGATTTGGCTTCGTATCTTTCGAGTATCTCCTTCAATTTCAAAGAGTTACCGCTTATTTTTTCGTAATATTTCTCTAAACCCGTTCCAGAAATCACTTTCTCTACACAACCCGCTTTACCACAATAGCAAGGCTCTCCACCTTCTTCGATGATGTTGTGTCCCCACTCGCCTCCAATACCATGGTGTCCGCCAATCACTCGCCCATGTACGACCAAGCCACCACCTACGCCCGTACCCATGATGACACCAAAAACTAACTCAGCATCAGGATAATTTTTACCAGCCCCCATCAATGTTTCTGCCAATGCAAAACAGTTGGCATCATTCGCTAATTTTACAGGAACACCCAATGCCTTTTCTAAATCAGTTTGCATCGGTTGCCCATTCATGCAAACTGTATTAGAATTTTTCATGGTTTGCATTTCGGGGTCAAGAACCCCAGGGGTAGCAAAACCAATTTTTTGTGGACGTTCTCCTAATTCTTCTGAAACTAAATTTACCAATTTAACTATCTGATTAACAATGTGTTCGTAGCCATTGTCTGCCTCGGTTGGAACACGTTTTCTGATGATTACAGATAAATTATTTTCACTGTCCAAAACAGCACATTCTATTTTTGTTCCACCTAAGTCGATTCCCCAGAGTTTCATGGTTAGTATTGAGTTGTAAGCAATGAGCCTTTTGACCGTGCTTCATTAATAGTTTACTTTTATTTTCCAGATTTAAAAATCCAATTTAGTTTACTCAAAATAGTCTCATCTTGGGTAAAACCACGAACGTATTTTTCAATAAATTCACCATCTTTTTTATCAATCCCTTTAACTCCTTTGTAAAATTCGTTGATAACATCCGTTGCTTTTTCAGGCTGGTTTGATTTGAATAAAGCACGACTTTCAAGCAACAAAAAACGTCCTGTGATGGATTGTTTATCAATGCCTATTTTGGCTAAATTACTTTTCATCTCCGCAATTTTTTCCAAGGAATAATCATTAGCACGGCTACAATAAAGGCTGTACATTACAATATTCTCAACCGTTGCAACAACATCTTTTTGAGGATATTTGGCATAAAAAGTTGGTAAATTATTGACTACGTGCTTGAAAATAGCATTTTCATCATCAATGACTACTTTCTGCAATACTAAGAAATTAATAGGATTCTGAAACCCAGTGCTTGCTTGTTTGTCGGCAAAGGTTTTCATGGCAGCCATATTACTAACCGTATCACAAATCATCCGACTCATGTAGCCAAATTCTATCAAAAAATTATCATCATTGACTCCTTGCTGAAAATAGTTTTTCCACGAAGCGGAGTTTTTGGTAGGGTCAATAGCACGGTCAGCCATCGCTTTTAGGGTTGGCTCATTATTTTGCTCATCACCCGAAGTTTGGATGTGCATTAATGTCTCGTCAGGACTCCAAAAGCTCATCAAAGGCGTTGAAAGCACATAAATATTGTGTTTTTTACGAAACGCCTGAGCCTCGGGAGAATTAACTTCTAATTGATAAGACACAAATTTATCGTTGTAATATTTCCCAACGCCTGCATTGTTATCCACAAATTTTTTAAATTTCTCACAATGGTCACAACCTATGGCGTAGATTTCTACAAAGACAGGTTTGTTTTGTTTTTGAGCAATTTCAAAGGCATTTTTCAAACTCGTTTTTACGAATTTTATACCTACGCTTGTATGAGGGATGGTTTTTGTTTGCTGTGCATTGACATTTTGAGCAATAAGTAAACAAAGAATAATAAAGATATTTTTAAGCATAATACAGTATTTTTATGATAACGTAAATACACTGTTTAATAAATTTTCTGGGTAATTTTTATCATAAAATCTCTAACTATAGAACTTCCCGAAAGTAGAAATAACTTTCGGGAAGTGAAGTCAGCGTTTTATACTTCTCGAAAGTTCTTTTTACTTTCGAGAAGTTCTTTCTGAGAATTAAGCTTCCATAAAAAACTTATTAAACAGTGTAGTAAATGTCTTTTTATTTTTAATTTTAGATATTTGTCATGTTGAACGAAGTGAAATATCTGATATTGTGAGACTCCGACAGATGTTTCACTTCGTTCAACATGACAAGAAAAATTTAGCCTATTTTCAAAAGCATAAAAAAGCAGAATTAGTGATAAAATATTTTGAAGATTATCCCCCCCCCCTAATCCCCAATTCCCCAATCCCTACCGCCTATTATCATCATCATCCATCATACTCAGATAACTGGCATAACGGCTGTTTTGTATCTCCCCATTCGCAACTGCCTCTAATACAGCACATTTAGGCTCGTTGATGTGTTTACAATTGTGGTATTTACATTGATTCAACAACTCTCGCATCTCTGGAAAAAAGTGAGAAAGTTCGGCTTTTTCGATATCGATTAACCCTAATTCTTTAATGCCTGGGGTATCGATAATGTAGGAATTTTCTGAGATTTCAAACATCGTTGAGAAGGTGGTCGTATGAACTCCTTTATTTGCAAAAGTAGAAATTTCAAGCGTTTTCAAGTCTAAATGAGGGGCAATTTGATTGACCAAAGAAGATTTCCCAACGCCTGAATGACCCGAAATTAAAGAGATTTTATCTTTCAAAATATCCTCAAATTGTTGGATTCCTTTTCCCGTAGTTGCCGATGTAAATACTGACGGATAACCCACTTCATGATACATTGTCGCCAAGTCAATCATGTACTCTTTTTCTTCATCTGATAGTAAATCTATTTTATTGAAAACTATCGTCGTCGGGATTCTGAATGACTCTGCCGTAACTAAAAATCTATCTAAAAAACCTAACGAAGTTCTTGGAAAATTGAGGGTAATAATGATAATAGCTTGGTCGAGATTTGCAGCCAAAATATGCCCCTGAGCGGTTTTATGGACAGATTTACGGATGATATAATTTTCTCGTTGGTTTATATCATGGATAATTCCCGTGTTTTCTTTTTCGTCTTCAATGTCAAAAAATACCCTGTCTCCAACCGCAATCGGGTTGGAGGTTTTGAGACCTTTTATTTTAAATTTTCCTCTCAATCGGCACTTCCAAGTATGTTTGTTTTCGTCTAAAACTTCATACCAAGACCCCGTCGAACGCATCACTAATCCTTTCATTATTTTTTAAAAGTTGTAAGTCTATAAGTCTTTAAGTCGTAAGGTTGTTTAAATATACACCAACAAATCTGAGTGTTTCACTTATAGACTTACGACTTTAACATACCTAATTACCTTATCCGTCCCCCCTAAATTCTCCTCCACGTATTTTTTGATGATGTCTGATTTTTGTTTTCTTAAATCTAAATTATCGTATAATTTTTCAAATTCTCTCTTAAAATTTTCTGTATTCTCAATAACAATTGCCCCTGTAAGTTTCTCTAAATCAGTAGCTTCTTGGAATTTTTGATAGTTTTTATTGCCAAAAAATATCGGTAAACCAAACGTTGCGGCTTCCAAAATATTATGTAGTCCTTTTCCATAACTTCCGCCAATCCACGCAAAATCGGCGTATTGGTACAGACTTGATAACATTCCGATATTGTCGATTATTAAAGTTTCTAAGTTTTTAAGTTGTGAAGTCTCGAAGTTATTAAGTTCTGAAAATTTCTTTGTTTCTCTTTTCAACTCTTTACTCCAACTTTCAATTTCATCCTCATGTATCTCATGCGGGGCGATGATTACTTTTAATTCTTTTGTAAAATTATTCAAAAAAGGGGCAATTACCGCAAAATCTTCTTGCCAACACGAACCTATGATTAATAAAGGTTTTCCATCCTTGAATTGTTCAATGATGGGCAATATCTTTCTGGCATCCGCAATTTGTTTTACTCTATCAAAACGAGTATCTCCGCCAACTATAACGTTCTCAATACCAACACTTTGCAATAATTCTAACGACAATTGATTCTGCACAAAAATATGGTCAAAATACCTTAAAATATTTCGATAAAATCCTCCGTACCATTTAAAAAATACTTGATTTGGTCTAAAAATAGCTGAGAAAGAAATGACGGGTATTTGCTTTTCGTGAAGGATTCGGAGGTAATTATACCAAAATTCATACTTCACAAAAAAGGCTATGGAGGGATTTATTTTTTCAATAAAATCTCGTGCATTAGCGGGCGTATCTGAAGGCAAATAACAGATAAAATCAGCCCCTGCATAGTTTTTACGCACTTCGTAGCCCGATGGTGAGAAGAATGTCAAGACGATTTTATGGTCAGGGAAGGTTTCTTTGTACTTTTCAATGACAGGTCGCCCTTGTTCAAATTCACCGAGAGAGGCACAGTGGAACCAAGCGGTTTTTATGGTTTTGAGTTCTGAGTTCTGGGTACTGGATTCAGGGTTCTGATTACTGAGTTCCAAGTTCTGGGTTTTATATTCTATTTTTTTTGAACCCAGAACCCAAAACTCAGAACCCAAAACCCTTAACTTCGCCTTCTTATTAAAAGGACTCACCGCCCAAATAATAAAATGATAGCAATAAATAGAAAGATTATATAGAAATGCTGACAAGGGAATTTGCGTTAGATTTTACCCAAAATTAACGCTTATGAAATGAAGTCACAAATTGGAATTTACAGATTCAACCAATAAGTCATTTTCAAAACCAAAGACCGATTTTTGATTGTTAAACTGCCAGGTAAATAATTATCTGAATAAACCAAGAAAATATCTGAGGCAGGTTTATATCGCCATTGTACACGACTATTGATATTTACATTTTGGATTTGCTCATTGTACTGCATAAAGGTCGTCCAGAATAATTTATTGCTGAATGAAATATCAATTTTTGGACTCACCAACCAAAAATCAGTCTTCACAATTTTATCGGGACTGTTTTTTACTGGAATTTTTACATCGCTGATATTCACATAGTTAATATTGGCAGAAATACTGGCAAAAGGTTGAAATCGGTATCCTATATTAAACCCAAGATTAATCAATTTCCCATTGCCATAATATCCTCCTATTGAACCATTAAAATCATTGATTAATTTCCTGCGAGGGGATGTTCTGTAAATCCAATTGATGGAATTAAAATGATGCTCACTTCCTGCTTTTAACACATCTGAAATGCCTTCATTGCTTGGGTCAAAATCAAATTGAAGTTTATAAAATTCACTTTGCAGAAATAATACAAATGCACTTACTGACTTTGCTTGTGTTTCATAGCCTAATGTATAAACAGCATCGGTCAATTCTCCATTCTTATTCCAGTAATGGTCAATTGATGCCGTAGGTGCTTTATAAACGGCTTTACTGCTCGCTTTTTTAGGAAAAAACTGATACAAAATTTCTGGTGCTGCCATTCTTTGATAACCTCTACGAAGAATAAAACCCATCTCGGGATTATAATTTTGTCCAACATTTTCATATTGTAAGCTGATTTTCCATCCTGATTTTATAAAGTTCAAATTATAGGCTTGCAGCACTTCATCATCCATTTTTTTAGGGCTAAAAGACTTCATCACAACTGCTTTGCCCGTCCAAGCATTATTGCCAGAAGCTAAGTTATATTCAATACCAATATTTCGATTGAAATCCGTGAATCCTTTGTTTGTTTTGTCATTAAAATTCAAGGATTCTTTATTCAAAAACATCAATCCAACGCTTGAACGTTTGAAGACTTTTTGTTGTAAAACCAATGCAGTAAAATTTTGATTGGGTCGCTTGGTGCTATCCGTCAAATCTTGTGAGGCTGTCTGGATATTCATAGCTCCAATACGAAGATTATTGTTGAGTTTTCCACTCAGCCTCGCCCCGTACGTAATGGGTACGCCCAAACCTATACGCCTTGAAAAAAATGGTCTCAGACCATCTAAACCAAAATTATTAAACAAATCAGCATTCTCTAAAAAGAACTGACGACGTTCTGGGAAGAATAATTCAAAGCGACTCAAATTGGTGACTTGCCTATCTACATCCACCTGCGAGAAGTCGGGATTTAAAGTTAAATCTAAATTCAAAGCTGATGAAAGTGCAATTTTAGCATCACCACCAAAATCTTTTCTGAATTTTGTGTCAGTATTATTCTGAAAGTTTTTATCTAAGCCCCCCAAAAGATAAGGAATTACTGAAATATTGCCTTTGGGCGTTGGTGGAGGCGCATCCCACGCCAATACACCCGTGAAGGCAAGCGAAATTCCAAAGTATTGTCGCCCTATTTTTGTCCAGTTAGAAACTTCCTGTTGGTTAGGATAATTACGAGTAAAGTTCAAACCCCACGTTGATACATCCTTTTTGTAGCGCAAAGTTTTGAAGGGAATTGCCATTTCCACAACCCAACGGTCAGTAAGGTATTTTACTTCAGAAGTCCACTTATTATCCCAGTTCAAATTAGAGTTTTGTCCTTCTGAAATCAATCCTTCTAATTGAGCACCAGCGGCATTTACGCCAAAAAGAAATCCATTCGTTAGGTCATTGAAAGGGTCAATCACCACTTGGAAACACTCATTGGAGGGAATGACATAATCCCTTTTCATAGACTCAACGGTGGCGACTTTTCCATCATTAGCTTTATAGCAAATAGCAGCAATATACAGATAAGTATCATCATAAGTTAGTCGAACCTCTGTTTGATTTTTTGCTCTGGCAGTATCAATGGGAATTCTTAGCCAAAAATCTTTGGCAACTTCCGTATTTTTCCAAGCCTCCTCATCAAGTACACCATCCACATTTATTTTAGAAGTTGCTGGTTTGATATGGAATTGATAAGATTCATTAATTTTCTGAGATTTGGCGGTTGAAAAATATAAAATAAAGATAATGAATAGAAGTTTTTTCATAGACTCGGTTTTATATGGGTGACTATTAATGCTTTTGAGGTAATCAAAAATAATGTTTAAGTCCGAATGTTGATGATATGCAAATTTACGAATTGTTTAAGAAATGTGGTGTAGAGGAAGTGTAGTTATTGGGGTTGAGAAAAAGAGGTTTGGGAGAAAGGGGGTAAATTACATGAAAAATAAGTCCTACAAAGAGAAATAGCGTTTTGAAACAAGCGGATAAATCCCTAATTTGTATTAAAATCTTTTCTAACTCATAGTAAGGGTTAAATAACAACTTAGAAAATTTTAGGGTGGTTATTTTAGTATCAGTTTTATATACATTTGAAGCGAATAGCATCGCTATTTAATGAAAATGTAGATGAAAATGATGCTAAAAGAGTCGCATAAAAATTCTAAGTTGTTGTTTAACCCTTACTGAAAGCCACATCATGCAAAAATCTTCTGAAAATCAAGGGCAATTAGTACGCTCTATTGGATTGACCTCCGCCATTGTCCTTATTATCAGTTCCGTAATTGGTACGGGGGTATTCAAAAAAATAGCTGCTATGTCGGCGGAGTTGCAGTCGCCTGTTTTGGTCTTAATCGCCTGGTTATTAGCGGGTTTGATTACCTTAGCGGGTGCATTGTCTAATGCAGAAGTTGCCAGTATGTTAGCTGATTCGGGTGGTGAATTTGTCTATTTCCGTAAAATTTACAATCGCTTCTTTGCCTTCCTTTTTGGGTGGACGAACTTTGCCGTTATTCGTACCGCTTCGATTGCCTCGATTGCTTATGTATTTGCTCAATCCTTGAATAGCCTTGTGTTATTTCCAGAAACTTCCAAAGAATTAGCTAATATTTCTTTATTTGGTTTACATCCTTTTGATAATTTGAGCGTAAAATTGGTCGCCATTAGTTTGATATTATTCCAAACGTATTTCAATTATAAAGGTTTAAAATTAGGCGAAAATCTGAGTAGGGTTTTGACAACGCTAATGTTTGCTACTATGTTGATAATCATTGTGTTAGGATTGTCTTCGAGCGTTGGAAGTTTAGAACATATCACTACAAATAGCGTAAAATACGACCCAAATACCATGACAGGCTCTGTCCTTTTCAAGGCTTTGGCATTAGCTTGTTTGAGTGCCTTTTGGGGGTATGAAGGTTGGGCTTCGGTAGGATTTATCGGAGGCGAAATGAAAAACCCTCAACGAAATCTACCGCTGACATTGGTCATTGGAACTTTGATAGTGATTGGGACTTACCTAATGATGAATTTTGTTTATCTCTATATTTTACCGATTGATGAATTTATTAATATCCACGAATCTAAAAATGGGATTGCAGCAGTTGCGGTGGTTAATAAATTTTTAGGTTCTTGGGGAGGATTGTTGATTTCGTGCTTAATTCTTATCACAAGTTTCAATTGTTCAAGCACTACCATACTGTTGGCTTCGAGGCTTTTCTATGCGATGGCGAGAGATAAAATGTTTTTCAAAAGTGCTGACTACATTCACCCCGAATACAATACACCCTCCAAAGCTCTGTTTATTCAAGCAATTTGGGTTTGTCTTTTGGTACTTTCTGGTACATTCGACCAACTGACAGATATGCTGATTTTTGCGGCTTTTATCTTTTATGGTGCAACAACATTTGGGGTTTTTGTATTACGCAAAACTATGCCAGATACTCCCCGTCCGTATCGTGTGATAGGTTATCCAGTTGTTCCTGCTATCTTTATTTTATTTTGTATTGCCTTGATTATCAATACTTTAATTGAAAAACCAGGTGAAGCATTAAGTGGATTGGGGCTAATGGCTACTGGTTTGCCATTTTATTTTTATTGGAATAGTAAAAAGTAGGGACTATCAAATTATCATACCATTTATAGAAAATTAAGATAGTTTTTCTATAAAACATTTAGCTTTGTTCATCAAACAAGAAATATAAAACGATGAAAACAAGAGCAAAATTTAATCTTACTTTAACGCCAACAGACAGGATGTTAGAAATGGCTGGATGGGTTGTTTTAGGTGTACTTTGGATACTATCTGTTTGGAGTTTTTCTTTTTTACCAGATATTATACCTACCCATTTTGGGGCTTCTGGTCAGGCAGATGGGCATGGAAGTAAGGCAACTATTTTCTTGTTACCAGTCATTGCTACAATTACTTCTTTGGGAATTACAGCACTGAGCAAACATCCACATCTTTTTAATTTTCCAGTAGAACTCACTCCTGAAAATTCAGAAAGACAATATACCAATGCAGTCAGAATGATTAGGTTTATGAAATTGTCTTTATCAATAACTTTTACTTTAATCGTTTTTGGTATGATACAATCTGCCCAAGGTAAATCAGATGGACTTGGCGTTTGGTTTTTGCCATTTACACTTGCTTTAATTGTTGTGCCGACAATGTATTTTATGGTTAAGTCATTTAAAATGAAATAATTACATTGAAATTTTCTTTTGCTTACATTGCAGATATTTGCTACGAATCTGGTTTTAATAATCTCTCAAATTTTAATCGAAAATTCAAGGAAGTGATGAATATTACGCCTTCTAATTATCAGAGAAATTTGTTGAAATCGTAAGTGATTTTGGAAAGCTATAAGAAGAAATAGTCCTATTTTTTCTATTGTTCAATAATCCGTACTTTTGCGTTAAATAATAGCTCGTAATGATAAAACGCAAATACCCCGTAGGTTTACAAGATTTTTCGGAAGTCCGCACAGGCAACTATGTCTATGTGGACAAAACCCATTTTGTAGAGCAAGTCGCTACGGAATCTAAATACTATTTCCTCTCACGCCCACGCCGTTTTGGTAAGTCGTTGTTACTGAGTACGTTCCAATATCTCTATCAAGGGCGAAAGGAACTATTTGAGGGATTGTACATTGAGGATAAATGGGATTGGACTAAAAGAAATCCTGTCATAAAGATTTCGTTTAGTAGCATCGGACACAAAACTATGGGACTTGAACCTGCAATTCAACAAGCCTTAGACCAAAACGCCGAAGAATATGGTATTAGTTTTACTCAAAAAGAAATTGACCAAAAATTTAAAGAACTCATCGAAACCCTGCATAAGCAACGAGGTAAAGTAGTTGTGCTAATTGATGAGTACGATAAACCTATTATCGACTATCTTGGAACGCCCCAAATTAGTACAGCCCTCGAAAATCGGGATATTTTCAAATCATTCTACTCCATTCTGAAAGATGCTGACCCTCATTTGGAGTTAGTCTTGATTACGGGTGTTTCAAAGTTTACGAGGGTAAGTGTTTTTTCGGATTTGAATAATTTGACTGACCTCACACTTGACAAATCCTTTGATGCTATTTGTGGAATCAGTCAGCAAGAGTTAGAAGTAAATTTTGCAGAAGAATTGCAAGAGGTTGATAATGAGGAAATTAAACGTTGGTACAATGGTTATTCATTTGGAGGAGCAAACTCAGTGTATAACCCTTTCTCATTACTTCACTTTTTTAGAAATAATGAGTTTAAAAATTATTGGTTTGAGTCTGGTACACCAACGTTCTTAATAAATCTTGCTCGCCAACGAGACCTTTACGATTTTGAGAAAATTTCGGTTGATTCATCAGCTTTAAGTGCTTATGACATAGAAAGAGTACAGATTATCCCATTAATGTTTCAGACGGGTTATCTGACAATCAAAAACTACGAGGACGGCATTTATGAATTGGATTATCCAAATTTAGAAGTACGACAGTCATATCTGAATATACTCTCAAAATCCTATATCCAAGACGATGTTTTGTCTGGAACATCGTGGGCAAATGAAGTAAAAAAAGTGCTTAATGAAGGTCAAGTCGAAAAGTTGGAAGGGCTATTCAATGCCTTGTTTAAATCTATTCCTTATGAATTATGGCAAAAGCAAAACGAACACTATTATCACGCAATTATTCATTTAACATTCAGGCTATTAGGTATTTATGTCGAAAGCCAAGTCCATAGTTCAGACGGACGGCTTGATGCCTTGGTACAGACCAAAGATTATGTGTATTGTTTTGAGTTCAAATTAAATGGTAAGGCTGACGTTGCTTTAAAACAGATAAAAGACAAAGGGTACTTAACGCCTTATATTCATAGTGGTAAAACGTGCATTGGCATTGGTCTTAATTTTTCAAAAAAAATGAAGAAGGTGGAGAAGATTTTGTGGGAGGAAATAAAAATATGACACCACGAAATGGAGTATCGTTCAAAACAAAAAAGGCTTTTCAATCTCTTGAAAAGCCTTTTTTGTTTTGAAGATGTTACACCGTCTAAAAGACAAAAGAAATATCAAAAAGTATATTTTTTATTTACAATCAACAGCTAAAATATTTGTTTCTGATGTCGTTTTTCCATTACACGTCTTCTTTTTGATAACTTTAAGTTGATTAGTTCCTTCTTGTTTAAAGTCGAATTCAACTTTAATTAATTTGTCACAAGTATCGCTGTCTTTCAGTAAATAAGACTTCACCACTTTATTAGAAACAATTTCTATTAAATTCTCTGAACCACCCATACCTACATAAAATCCAAGTGCTACGGCTTTATTGGCTTGTGAGTTTTTATCAAAAATTTTATCAAAAGTTTGATTAGAATACGTGATTGCTTGTACCACTGATTCCTTCTTTTTTGACATATTTTCCTCAAAATCTATCTTATTTAACACTCCATTGACATAGACAAATTTTGTAGTTGCCTGAAATTTAACACCCATAACATCCATGCTTGAAATAATTTTATCCAGATTATTACCCAAATATGAATAGGCATTAACTATTTGATTCTGATTTGCTTCAACAGTGGCTTTTGAGAGCTTGTTACTACTGTTATAAGAGAGAGAAGATTTAGCTCCTCCGCTGGCACTTGTTTCTACACTTGTGCATTGGTTTTGGGTGTTATATTCCAATTTAACATTAGAAGTGATTGTACCACAAGAGTCAAAAACTATTTCTTGACATTTATTATTTCCATCAATTTTATAGATAGTTTTCTCACATTCTTTACTGTCAGTTAAGGTACATTGACCATTTACTTGGAAAATACTAAGTGTAAATAGTAAACTAAATAAAGTAATTGCTTGATTTTTAGACATGAATTGGTTGGTTTTGATTGATTTTTATTTTTAGTTAATTCTATTTGCATGAATAATCGAAACTTTCCAGAGTAGTTACTGTTTTACCTTCTGCAATTCTGGTCTCCGTAATTTTTAAAGGTCTTTTTTTATCATCAAATTCAAAAAATAATTTTACATTTTCATTTTTTGCACCCGTAGGAGAATCCATATAGTCATTTGATGTATATTCTACTGCGTTATTTTCTGATAATGCCAATAGTTTATTAAAATAATATTCACCATTATAATCAGCAAGAGCATACGCTTTGAATGAATTATTAGACTTCCAATTTACATACGTATCATATTTGACATTTTCTAACATAACAAGTCTTTTCTCTTCTTCTTTATCATTGAAAATAATTTTGACTATGTTATTACCTTCATAAAATAATTCTGTTTCAACTATTTTAAGCCGTCTTCCCATATAGTCAAATTTTGTAATTATAAGACTCAATTTACCATCTTTATAAATATAATCATTACTATTAGGATGAGGGAAACCTTCAACCTTTTGTTCAGTTCTAATTAGTGTGTCATTTCTATAAACGAAGGAAAATGGATAACTTTTATCTAACAGAGGTTTCATAGAAAGGCTTTTCCCAGAATTACTTGAATATGACATTGCATAATTTTCTCTTATATTATCACCATCAATAATTTGTTTCGTTTTTGATAGTCTATTTTGTGAATCATAGTCATAATAATTTATAATCTCAACGTCATCTTGTAAAGCTCGTTTTTTAATCAGTTTGCATTGGCTATTTACAATATTAGAATACATTATTGTGCTGACCGTTAAAAACTGGACAGTGGGTTATCCTTATTTTAAGTTATAATTATTTGATTAATGGGGTTATTTTTCATATCAATACCTTTTGTTTTTAAGAACTCAGCGGGGCTTTGAAAACC
>JAAFJP010000051.1 GCA_013298125.1 Cytophagales bacterium
TCCTGATAGTGTTGGACAACGGACAATTTCTCTGTCGCATTCCAACTTTTACGATGTTTGCTCATAAGTACACAAGTTAGGAATTTCCCTTACACTTGTGTCCAGTTTTTTAGCGGGCTGGCAGGAGATTTGTAATGATTAAAGTTAGTTCTAAGATAGTTTGCTCCTACAACTGTATCTACTAAATAAACTGTCTCAAAACGTGATGTATCTCCGACAAGAGAATTATGGATTTTTATTTTATTTTTATTCAAACTTACTGTGTCTTTCATATTAGTAGCATAAAAGGTATTCATAAGAATTTCCCCTTCTTTCCCTAAGTAACGGTTGTAGTAATAATTTTCCACTAAATCTATCAAGACATCATTGTATAAAGCAATTTCTATATCAGATTGCTGAAAATAAGACTTTTTCATTTCTTCTTTGCATGAGATAAAAAGGAAGATTAATGAAGGAAGTAGTTTTTTCATTTGTGATAATTCTAAAATTTTGAGATTGAAATTACGTAAAATTTAAGGTTAAGCATCTCCGATGCTGAAACGGGTATTTTTACTTTTTCTACAAAGGTTTGACATCTCCGATGTTAATTTTATTGCAACACATCGGAGATGTCAAACCTTTGTAGAAAATTAAATGAGAGACAGAATAGCATCGGAGATGCTTAACCTTAATAATCTATGTAATATCAATCAAGGATTTTTTGAAAAGGTTACAATTAATTCCAAAACCATACAGTTAAACAGTATATTTTTTATAAATTTAAGTATAATTTTGATACTATACTCTCTTAACATATCATGGATGTTGATAATTAACCTTAATGTAAGCCAATTGCTGATAGCCCAAAGCCAAAAGCCATCACCCCCTAAAACTAATGCTAAAAAAACTATTATTCCTACTTACTCCCCTCACAGGATTTGCCCAAACCCAAATTCCCTTAAACGATTTGAGTGCCTTCAAAAATCCCAGCACCAACTGGACGATTGAAGGCGGTGTTACGGGTAATTTTAATGCAGAATCCCTTACGGCAACCGCTGGCAAAAGCGTTATTGTCTGTACAATTAGAGGAAAGAAATATCAAACCAATGACGATTTGTATTCTGTCATGGAACATGGAGATATTAAAATGTCGATGGATTTTATGATTCCAAAAGGCTCAAATTCAGGACTTTATCTCCAAAGTCGTTATGAAGTGCAGATACTTGATTCATGGCTCAAAAAAGTGCCGAATGATGGAGATTGTGGAGCAATTTATCACCGTTGGGACGAGTCTCGTGGTAAAGGAAACGAAGGTTATGAAGGTCATGCACCACGTCAAAATGCCTGCAAAGCCCCTGGACTGTGGAATCATTTAGAAGTTGATTTTAAAGCTCCAACTTTTGATGCTTCGGGTAAAAAATTGACCAATGCACGTTTCAATAAAGTGGTTTTGAATGGTGTTTTGATTCACGAAAATATTGAACTATTGGGCGTTACTCGTGGAGGGGCTTTACAAGAAGTTGCCAAAGCCCCGTTCAGGATTCAGGGTGACCACGGACAAGTGGCTTTCAAAAATATTGTTTATGAAAAGTCTGAGCCTTCAAAATTAACTTTTAGTCCTGCCAGTTATGAATATTTTGAAGGTGTAAAAGAGGGAATAACTAAAAGCAATACGCCCACTGCTACGGGTACAGTTGCTCGCCCAACTATGAAATTAGCCCCCAATCAAAGTGATTTTGTATTGACTTTCAAAGGGAAATTCAATGTTCCAGAGGCAGATAATTATAAAATATCGTGTCAATGGAATGGTTTGGGTACATTGGTAGTCGATAACGATACCATCGCAAATGGTTGGTATTTGCAACCCGATGAACACAGTAAAATCAAGCAATTATCGGTTGGAGAACATACTTATTCGATACGCTACGTGAAGGAATTTTCATGGCGTAAAAATAGTTTAGGCATATTTATCCAGAAACCTTTGTCTGAAAAAGCATCATTGACCGAGAGAACATCTTTATTAGAACCTGAACCAATCCCTTTGGTAGAAATCAAAACTAATGACCAACCCGTTTTGCAACGCTCGTTTATGATGTTTGGAAAAACGAAAAAAACGCACGCCATTAGCGTAGGAATGCCCAACGGTTTAAGTTTTTCGTATGACCTAAATCAAGGGGGATTTTTGCATTTGTGGAGAGGAAAATTCTTGAATGCAACCGAAATGTGGCATGACCGTGGCGAACCTCAAACGGGTGAACCGATGGGAACAGTCGTTACTTCAAACGATAAATTTCCATTGGCTTATTTATCAAATGCTGATACCGCATTTCCTGATTCTTTGACGAAAAATGACTTGAAATATAAAGGTTATAAACTCGAAAAACGTTGGTCATTTAGTGGAGAATTTACTTATCCCAATTTCATGTACGAATATAAAGGCTTGAAAGTGAATGACATAACGACTCCATTAGACCAATTTGAGGGCGTAAATCGTAATCTTAAATTTGAAGGCGAAGCAGGACAATTATACGCTTTGATGGCAGAAGGTTCAGACATTGTTGAGGTTGGAACAAACCGCTATTCAGTTGATAATCAGAACTACTACGTACAAGTTTTCCCGACGGAAACTAATAAACCCATCGTTCGGAATAACAATGGCAAAAAGCAGTTAGTTATGCCGTTGAACGGATTAAAAGAAATTTCTTATCATTTGATATTTTAAAAAAGACCTCACCCCCCAGCCTCCTCTCCGATGGAGAGGGGGGCGGGGGGTGAGGTTCAAATAACATGAAAACAACAAAATTATTATCCCTAATACTCATCGGTTTGCTAACCCAGCAAACCTTTGCCCAAACAAAACCTCGCCCACTAACAGAGGAGGATTTTTACGAAATTAAAACCTTACCCATCCCTGATAATATTAGGTTAGAAATTGGTGGAGTTGCTCCCATGCCCGATGGACGTTTGGGCGTGTGTACACGTAGAGGAGAAGTTTGGGTT
This sequence comes from Cytophagales bacterium, assembly GCA_013298125.1. Classification (GTDB taxonomy): domain Bacteria; phylum Bacteroidota; class Bacteroidia; order Cytophagales; family Spirosomataceae; genus Arcicella. The sequence continues at coordinate 2,980 of JAAFJP010000051.1, forward strand.
ATTGAAAATCCTTATCAACTCAATGGTACTTCGCCAAGTTATACGCTTTTTGCCAGTGGCTTGCACGAAGCCTTGGGTTTGGCGTATCGTGATGGTGCTTTTTACTGTACTCAAAGAGGAGAATTGACCAAATTGATTGACACTGATGCCGACGGGAAGGCGGACGTTTATGAGTCTGTTGCCAATTGGGATTTATCAGGAAACTACCATGAATACTCGTATGGACCTGTTTTTGACAAAGCGGGCGATATGTATTTGACCTTTAATGTCGCATGGGTGGGCTATGGCGAAGGCAAATTGGCAAAATGGAGAGGCTGGTTAGTCAAAATCAAAAAAGACGGAACACTTGAACCCGTTGCCACAGGTTTACGTTCGCCCGCAGGCTTTACGGTCAATTCAAATGGTGATGTTTTATACGGTGAAAACCAAGGGGATTGGGTGGGTTCTGGACGAATTACTCACTTAGAAAAAGGTGATTTTGCGGGAAATGCAGGTGGATTATATTGGACAAAAGAACCTGATTCTCCATTGAAATTCACGACTGTCAAAGACATTCCAGATACAGGCGAACCCATGTTTGAAGCCGCCAAGAAAATGAAATCTTTGAAATTACCAGCCGTTTGGTTTCCTCATGCTTTGATGGGAATTTCGACTGCCGACATGATTGAGGACGAAACGGGCGGCAAATTTGGACCATTCCAAGGGCAGTATTTTGTCTATGACCAAGGGCAATCGAAGGCAATGAGAATGACTTTGGAGAAGGTAAATGGTAAATATCAAGGGGCTTGTTATCCATTCCGTGAGGGTTTTCAGTCGGGAACTTTGCGGGCGAGATGGGGCAATGATGGCTCGATGTTCGTAGGACAAACTTCACGTGGTTGGGGTTCTACGGGTAAAGATTTGTTCGGACTTCAACGTTTGGTTTGGAATGGAAGAATGCCTTTTGAGATGAAAAGTGTTTCGGCTCGTCCAGATGGTTTTGAGATTGAATTTACCCAACCAGTAAGCCGTCAAAGTGCTGAAAATTATAGTAGTTATGAATTGAAAAGTTTTACTTACAAATACCAACATCAATATGGAAGCCCCATTATTAATCAAGAAGATACTCCTTTGCGTGGCGTAATTGTATCAGAAGACCGTATGAAAGTGCGTTTGGTTTTGGATAATATTCGTCAGGGATATATTCACCAATTGATGGCTTCGGGTATTGTGAATGACGAAGGACAACCACTTCTGCACGATGTGAGTTATTATACATTAAACGAAATTCCAACGGGAGATATGGCAAAGGTTGCCCCACGAGTTATTGTGCCAGCAACGCCTGTAAAGGATGCAAAAGTAAATGCCAAAAAGCCCGTTTTGAGTAAAGACATCATCGTAAACAGCAAAGAAGTGGCAGTTTTATTGAAAAAACACGCCTGTTTGGCTTGCCACGCCGAGGCAACCAAAGTCGTTGGACCTTCTTATACCGACATTGCCAAACGTAATTATACTAATGAACAAATTTTGGAATTAGTCTATAAACCAAAACCCGAAAACTGGCCCGATTATGCAACCGAAATGGCACCCATGTCGCACGTACCGAAGGCGGATGTTTTGAAAATTGCCGCTTGGATTAATTCATTGGGAGGTAAAAAAGCGAAAGTGGATTTGAATAAGATTGAAAATAGAGATTAGAGAATAGAGTTTAGAATTAAAATAAAAATCCCTCTCAAGTAATTCTGAGAGGGATTTTTTGTTTTAATTCACCTTCTTCATCACCTTCGCTACTTCTCCTTACTGAGACGATAACAAGTTGATGTAAACGCTCCCGATGGGTAAATTTTGAATAAAAACAAAAATTTACTGATAACCTTTTGATTATCAGTAAATTAAAGAATATTTTGCCTTCGAGATTTACCAACTTTTCGAAAAGTTGGCAAATCTAATTCCAGATACGCAATATCACTTTAAAATCAGTATTATAGCTAATTACTCATCATACATAGATGAGCCTTCTGTCCGCTACAAGTATTCCCTTCCTCCTCCAAATTGTGTGAAAATAACCTCTCAAAAACACAAAAAAGTACCGTTAAATCAAAACGCATACCGTTAAATAAGATTTTCTATTATTTCTTATTGCTATTCTTTTGTTTTGTTTCGTCAGTTATTAAGGGATTATCACTGATATATTTTTTAACAATTAAAACTCAAAAAAAAAATGAAAACGATTACAAGAATTTTCGCAATGATGGCAGTGATGTCTGCCGTTATTTTTATGGATGCCTGTAAAGGTGAAAAGGGCGATGTTGGACCTGCGGGAGTGGCGGGTGTTGCTGGACCTACGGGTGCAAATGGTGCTGTGGGAGCAAAAGGAGACCCAGGAACTGCCAACGTATTTTATTCTGATTGGATTACAGTCAGTTTTACTGGTTCTGGAACGTCTGGTACAGCTTATACGGGTGTAATAACAGCACCAAAAGTCACACAGGATATTCTGGATAAAGGCATTGTTCTGAGTTATTATACAATTGGAGGATCTGTTTATTCTGTAAATGCAAGTCTTATAAATAGCTATTCACTTATACAACAACTTTCCCTTGGAAAAATCACTTATTTATCAAATTTAAATTATAACAGTACAAAATTTCGATACGTAATTATTCCAGGTGGTATAAGCATTGGTGCTGGACGTAAGGCTGCTTTAGAAAGTATGTCTTATGAAGAGGTAAAGACACTTTATAATTTGCCTGATTGATAAGATTTTCAGTTAAAAATAAACCAAATAATGCAGTAAAATAAAACAAACAATGAAAACAATCACAACACTCATAATTGCCCTTAGCATGAGTCTCTCGGCATACTGTCAGAATACAGAAAAAGTAGCCATTTATCGTTGGTATATCAATAAAGATTGGGTTGATGCTCGTGATGATGAAGGTGAAAAATTAGTAGGTTGGGGGTATAAAAATAAGACCTTCGTTTGCTATTTATTCAAAGAACCACAAAACGGTACAGTAGCCATAAACCGCTGGAATTTAGTCAGTTCTGGCGATTGGGTAACTGTACCCGAAAGTGCCAGTGCCGACATGGAACGCTTTGGATATACCAGTAAAATTCTGTTGGGGTATGCCTATCCTGTACCCAGAGCCAATACCGTAGCTATCAACCGCTGGTTTTTAGAACGTGACCAAGATTGGGCTTCGTCGCCCGAGAGTGCCAGTGCAGATGTTCAGCGTTTTGGGTATATCAATAAAACGCTGATAGCATATACGCCACGGTGATTTTAGGTACAAACACATTTTAATTTCAAAAATCATGAAAACACTAATCAAAATTTTTAGCATTTCGCTGCTACTCTTTGCTATGCCCATATTTGGGCAGAACATGAAGGTTTATCCAGGTACTACTTTGTTGGTCGGACAAAGTATTTGGTCAAAAGATGGTCGGTATCAGTTAATTATTCAGGAAGATGGGAATTTGGTTCTTTACAAAAAAAGTGATGGACAAAATAGGGCTTTGTGGTCGTCAGAAACGTACAAGAAAGAAATAGACAGATTTACTTTTCAGAAAGATGGAAATTTAGTCTTGTACGACCCACAAAATCAACCCACTTGGAACTCCAAAACGTATGGTAAAAACGTTGCTTATTTATCCTTACAAAACGATGGAAATTTAGTTTTGTACGATAAAAACAATACGGCAGTTTGGCATACTTCTACTTGGGAGAAGAATTAAAATTTTTCGTTAAGATTGATTGAAAGAATGGTAATGCAAAGCCTGATAGTCGTTTGACTATCAGGCTTTTTTTCATCCTCCAATTGTCGTTAAACCGACTTTTTGATAATCGTAAACCTATTTAATTTGTTAAAAAACAACAGATTATGAGATATATTTTTCTTTTGATATTTATCTGCAATGCTACTTTTGCTCAAACAAAAAGTGATGCTATCGTAGGCACTTGGCTCTCAGAAGCAAAAGATTTGAAGGTGGAAGTTTATAAACAGAAAAATCAATATTTTGGAAAAATGGTCTGGTTTGATTGTCCTCCCAACACCCCTCCGATGGAACATTACAGAGACAAAGAAAACCCAAATCCTCAACTTCGTAACCGGGCGTGGCTGGGAATGATTTTATTGCAAAATTTAGTTTTTGACGGAAAAAACGAATGGCAAGACGGAGACATTTATGACCCAAATAGTGGCAGTACCTACCGTTCAAAAGTAAAATTATTAGATGCTCAAACGCTCCATGTGCGAGGCTATATTGGCATTCCTCTTTTTGGAAAAACGATGGTATTTCGTAGAGAAAAAATGGTTAGTTTGCAGAAGTGATTTTAAAATTTCAAAATGAATTATTCAGAGAAATACTATAAATACTTTTCAAAGCACTAAACAAAACATCCAGTTCTTGAACATCATACCTTTGCTTAAACATGGTAAAAGTATTGTCCAATAATTGAGCGAATTCCCAAGTTTCTCCATTAGACACTACCCCAAAAATTCTCTGTTGGGGTAGTTGGTTTAGTTGCTGTATGGCGTACATCTCTGAACCACATTGAGCCCACCCTGCTTTAAAATCATCTTTCTTGGCTTCAACAACAGCTAATAGTGGAAAACCCAAAACAATTTTACCCAACTCTGAACGCCTCGAAAGAAGATAATCAGGAATCCCTGAAAGCTCTTCATTAAATTCAATCGGTTGATGACTCCATAAAGCTAATTCTTTTGAGAAAGGTCTCCACGTAGCTTTTAAAATTGGATAAATTAGATTTTCACAAATGGCAGGTTCTGAAATATCGTAGGCAACATTTTGAAGCGTAAAAGAAATATCTTCTCGCAAAACTTCGGGAGCTGGTTCGATTTCAAAAGAAGGAAACGGGGCTTCGTCGTATTTTATTTGAAATCTCTTCATAACTTCTGAAAGAGATTTGAATGAAGTAAAAGCCATAAGTTCAGAATCTGATTTGTTACAAAAATAGACAAAAAATAAATAATTGAGCACTTTTTACGATTCAAGAGAATCGTTTTACCCTTTCCTCTCTTTTGAAACCGACAAAATCAACTCCGCAATCAACCCTGTCCAGCCTGTCTGATGGGATGCTCCGAGTCCCTTACCTGTGTCACCGTCGAAGTATTCGTTAAAGAAATATAAATCCTTGAAATGTGGGTCGGATTGTAGTTTTTCGTACTTTTCGTACATCGGTCTTTGCCCTTTTTCGTTTTGAGTAAAGAGTTTTATCAATCTCTCCGAAATACTCAACGCCGCCTCTTTAATACTCACCATCTCGCCCGAATCTGTCGGATATTCTACTTCATAATCATTTCCGTAATAATCTTGGAATTTTAGTAAGGAGTCAATCAAAAGGAAATTCATCGGAAACCAAATCGGTCCTCGCCAATTAGAATTTCCTCCAAACATACTACCCGTTGATTCGGCTGGGGTATAGTCAACTCTCAAAATATCACCGTTCACCCTAAACTGATACGGATTTTCGAGGTGATATTTTGATAAAGAACGTATCCCGAAATCTGACAAAAATTCACTTTCATCAAACATTCGCTTCATAATCATCTTCATACGATGTCCACGCAAGATGGCAAGCAAACGGTTTTCACCCTTACCCGATTCGTACCAACGTGAAATTAATCCTGCCAAGTCGGGGCGATTGTTCAATACCCATTCTACTCTACGTTTAAAATCAGGGAGTTTTTCTAACATCTCAGGAGTCAAAATTTCCACAGCAAAAAGCGGAATCAATCCCACCATTGACCTGATTTTCAACAACTTACTATCATTATTAGGCAAATGAAGCATATCGTAATAAAACTGGTCTTCTTCGTCCCAAAGGCTAATATCGTCTCCTCCCAAACTTTGCATTGCTCCCGCAATGTGTAAGAAATGCTCAAAGAATTTAGAAGCCATGTCCTGATAAACGGGGCGTTCCAAGGCAATCTCACAGGCAATTCTGAGCATATTTAAGCTGTACATTGCCATCCAACCCGTGCCGTCGGCTTGTTCCAGATGTCCACCCGTTGGCAAGGCAGAGGAGCGGTCAAAGACTCCAATATTATCCATTCCCAGGAAACCTCCGCCAAAGATATTATTGCCTCCTTCGTCTTTGAGATTCACCCACCACGTGAAATTGAGCAATAATTTATGGAAAATTCTTTCTAAAAAAGCAATGTCACCTTTACCGTTTATTTCCTTATCAATTTCATAAACTTTCCAAGTTGCCCATGCGTGTACGGGCGGATTCACGTCCGAAAACGACCATTCATAGGCGGGGATTTGTCCGTTGGGGTGCATATAATATTCCCGCAAAACTACCGCCAATTGGCGTTTGGCAAAATTAGGGTCCACCCGAGCCAATGGCAAGGTATGAAAAGCCAAATCCCAAGCCGCAAACCACGGGTATTCCCATTTGTCGGGCATAGATAAAATATTGGCGGCGTACATATGTCGCCAACTGGCATTTCGCCCGTATTTGCGGTAGCCCGAAGGCTCAGGCATGGAAGGGTCTCCTTTAATCCACTCGTTTACATTATAATAATACCACTGTTTTGTCCACAACATTCCTGCGTATGCCTGACGTTGGATTTTCAATAACTCAGGGTCAGTTACTTCTTTTTGTACTTCTTCATAAAACTGATTTCCTTCACGAATTCGTTTTTCGAGGGTATCTTCAAACCCTCCGAAAGGTTCAAGAATTGAGTGGTCTACCAAACGTAAACGAACCGTAACAGACTCGCCAGCTTTGACGATTTTTTTGTACTGAGCCGAGGCTTTTGTGCCTATATCGTTTGGATTGATGGCTTTTTCGTCGCCTTCTACGATATAATCATTGATGCCGTCTTTGGTATATGGAGAGAAATTGGCAACGCTGTAAAGTCGCTCGAAATTGCTTTCATTTTCCGTAAAAAGGAGTTCGTCGGCATCTTCGCAGTAGAGTTTGAAATGCCCAACGCTTTTGTTGTCAATCTCAATAGCTTTGTTCGACACGCCCCGCATCATGGGTTTGTATTTGAACTTATCATAGCCCCAACTCCATGTATTTCTGAACCAAACCGTTGGCAAAATCGTGAGAGGAGCATCTTTTTTACTTCTATTATGAGCCGTTATTTTGATGAGAATGTCTTGTTCGTCCGCTTTGGCGTATTCTATAAAAACATCAAAATATTCGTCTTTATCAAAAATACCAGTATCAAGTATCTCATACTCAGGCTCTAAGCGTGAGCGTTTGCGAGATTCTTCCACCAATTTGTCATAAGGATAGGCTTTAATCGGATACTTGTAGAGCATCTTCATATACGAGTGCGTAGGCGTAGAGTCGAGGTAATAATACAACTCCTTCACGTCCTCGCCGTGATTAGATTCGTTGCCCGTCAGACCATAAAAACGTTCTTTCAGAATGTGGTCATTATGATTCCAGAGGGCAAGAGCAAAACAAATATGTGATTTATTGTCAGAAATTCCAGCGATACCCTCCTCACCCCAACGATAGGCAATCGAGCGAGCCATATCGTGGGAAATAGCATTCCAAGCATCCTGATTGGGTGAATAATCCTCCCGCACCGTTCCCCATTGACGTTCTGATAGGTATGGACCCCATTTTTTCCAGCCTTTATTATCTTCTCGTGTGTTTAATCGTAGCCGTTCTGCACTGATATTTTTACTCATAATATTGTTTATAAAAATGCTATTGATGGATTAAAAGAGGTCATTAAAAATATTGCAAATATCTGCAAATTTTTTCTCATTGTTTGCATAAAAACGCAAAACCTTATTCAAATATAATCAAAAGGCTTTTGCCTTCAATGGATTTTTGTGAAAAATCATTGAAAGGAGTGGTCAGTGGGTAGTTTGCAGTAGGCAGTAAACTTATATGATATGAGAAATTACACATACCATGAGTACCTACTAACTTACCGACCGCTACATACTACCTACTGCCTACCTAATAGGTACCCATTGATAATTAGTTTATGTTAAACCCACTTCTGCCCAACCAGTTTTTATTTTTACAGCGAATTAATGAGATAAGCGTAGTGTTTAAAAGCATCTTTGTAGTTGATACGGAGATGCTTTTTTTTGTTGAAAAATAGTTTGGTCATGTCATTGCTAAACTCAAATCAAATTAACATTCGGTTATACGGAAAAAATTATGTTTTTTTGAGGAAAAATTATCCAGTTTTTACTAATCCATTTTTGTAAACTTTCCTTAAAATGTTGTCGTCCAGAGTATTATCGTTTCTTGGCGTGTTGGCTTGGGCTTTCTCGTATCAGTACGTCAATGCACAAACGAGAATTGAGATTACAAAAATACCTTTGGGTACTCCCGCCAATGCCAAAATCTACTTGGCAGGAAGTTTCAATAATTGGAAATCTGATGATGCTCGCTTTATCTTCCAAAAAAATCCTGATGGCAAAACCTTTTCGCTCAATCTTCCAGACTCATTAAAATCTTTTGAATACAAATTTACTCGTGGTTCTTGGGACATGACCGAGGGGAATTTTAATGGCAAAGCTCGTGAGAATCGAAAGTATAACTCACTGAAAGATAAGCCGTTAATTCAAACTACTATCGAAAGTTGGGAAGATTTTTTTCATTATACTTTTATCATCCGCAAAATTCCAAAAAGCACACCCCACGAAACCGTTTTGTACGTAGCTGGAAATTTCAACGACTGGAATCCTGGCTATCCTGAACACCGATTAGTCAAGCAAAAAGATGGTTCTTTTAGGCTCACGATTTATTCAACTTTGGATAAAATTGAGTACAAATACACTCGTGGAAATTGGAATTCTGTGGAAGGTCGAGCCAATGGTAAAGCCTTACCAAATAGAGTTCTGAATCGTAAAAATGCTAATGATCATATCGTTGAAAATGAGATAAAAACGTGGGAAGATTTATCCTACAATCTCTCTATTTATGACCTCCTTTTGCTGTTTTCAGCCTTTCAGGGCATTTTATTGATTGTGGCTCTATTGACCATTCAAGACAATAATCAGAAGGCGAATCAATTATTAATCCTCTTGATTTGCGTTACGACGATTGCCCTTTTGAGTCGAGTTTCTACCGATTATCGAGAGATTTTTCAGACTTATCCAAAGCTCATTCTTTTGCCCGAATTGGTCTTATTTCTGTACGCTCCAATTTTCTATTTTTATATCCAAAACCTCCTCACTATTCAGAATGATTTTCCGAAAAAATGGCTTCATTTTATTCCATTTATTCTGATTTTATTGCTTTATATTCCTTACTTTTTGATGGATAAACAACGCTTTATCGACAAAATTGTGGATAGGGATATGTCGGGTGTCTTTGCGGCGGTTGGGGCGTTTGCGTTGTTGGTCAATGGCTATTATTGGTTCATTTGTCGGCAGGTGATTGCTCAATACAAAAAACAGTATTCACATACGCATTCCTTCGAGCAAAATCTTCAATATCTCAATGCCGTAATCTTCATCAAAGGGCTTTGTTTAGCGGTTTTTGTGTTTACGTGTTTGGGCGTAATCGTAGGTAAGATACTGGAAATCAATACTTTAACTTTGGTAGAAAGGAGTACAGATGGGATTTGGTTAGTGTTTTCGATAATCCCGTATTTTATGGGATATTTTGCGATGCAACAACCCGAAATTTTCAGATTACCCCAGCAAGTCGTGTTTTTTAAGCCCATAGAATCGTTGGTAGAAAGTCCAATTATTGAAGAATCTTTACCCATAAAAGCAATGGAAGTTTCTCCAATTTTGTCCACTGAAAAAGAACAAACGGATAATGAAAATCTACAACCTTTGAAGGAAAAATTAGAGGAATTTATGGTTAAAAATAAGCCTTATTTTAACCCAAAATTGACCTTAAATGAACTCGCAGATGGCTTGCAAATGAACGCCTACTTGCTTTCAAAGGTGATTAATGATGGTTTTGACAAAAACTTCTTCGACTTCATCAACACCTATCGCATCGAAGAATTTAAGCAATTATTACAAACGCCAAAGTATAAAAACTATACCCTTCTCAGCGTAGCTTTTGAGGTAGGTTTCAACTCCAAAACTGCCTTCAATCGTTCTTTCAAAAAATTGACAAATATTACTCCGAGTGAGTATTTTTATGAGGTTCGGGGGAAAGAAGTTTGATGGAAATACAATATTTTGGTCAAATAATTTTTATCATTGTTGATGAAATAGTGCTTAACTTGTAAAAAAATAACAAAATGGCGAAGTACATTAATCCATATACCGATTTTGGCTTTAAAAAGCTATTTGGCGAAGAAGCCAATAAAGATTTATTGATTGACTTTTTAAATCAATTATTACCAGATAATCATCAAATAGAAGAACTCAATTTTCGAAACACAGAAAATTTGGGAGAAATGCTACATGAAAGAAAAGCAATATTTGATATTCATTGCCAATCAAAAAAGGGTGAACGATTTATTGTGGAAATGCAAAAGGCAAAAATCAACTTCTTTAAAGATAGATCATTGTTTTACTCAACTTTTCCGATAAGAGAGCAAGCCCAAAAAGGAGAATGGGATTTTCGATTGACACCAATCTACATGATTGCAATATTGGATTTTCAGTATGATGAGAAAGAAGAAAAGCAGAAATTTTTGCGAAATGTGGATTTGAAAGACCAAGATGGAGACGTTTTTTACGACAAATTGAATTTCAAATTTATTCAGATGCCACTTTTCAAAAAGGGAGAGGCAGAACTGATAAATCATTTTGACAAATGGATATATTTTTTGAAAGGCTTAGAAACTTTTGATGAAATTCCAACAATTTTGAGAGAACCAATTTTTGAAAAAGCATTTGGAGTAGCAGAATTGGCAAACATGACAGCCCAACAATATGAACAGTATCAGGAAAGTTTGATGACATATATTGAGGTCAAGGAATTTGTGAGAACGGCAAAAGATGATGGTAAAAGAGAAGTAGCAAAAGAGATGAAAAACGACGGTGAACCCATCGAAAAAATCATGAAATATACAGGGTTAAGTAAAGGAGAAATTGATGAATTGTAGGTTTATTTCCGCTTTTGTTGGTGTTTTCCACCAACAAATTGTGCGAAAGCAACGCACCAAATGTGAGTTGAGAAATAAAATGAGTAGTCAAATTGGCGTGTATGCTGACGCAAAGTTGTTGGTGAAAAACACCAACAAAGGCATAATATTCTACGGATTTAAAAATAAGATTAACGTTGAATTTTATCTCCTGGATGTGATTGATTAAATTGGTTTCTGATTTCATTGAACTCATTATCATCAAATATCAAACTGGAATACAAAATACCTCTAATAATTCTACCTCCAAATGTAATATAAAACTCATCTCTGTGATTAGTGAACTCCTCATTGTCAGAAAAACTTTCACTTTCATCATACTCTTTTACACTTAAAATTTCAAGTTCATAATTTCTTTGATAAGTTTTAAATAACCAAAATGCGTCGAAATAACTTCTAAGATTTAATTCTATTTCGTTTGCAATTATTGAAAATCCTCTGAATCGTATTTCTCTTTTTGCTCCTTTTTTATATCCGTCATTAATTTTTTTAAAACCAACTTCAATTACTTCTTTTACGAATTTTTTTATTGTTTCAACATATATCTGCTTACCCACTTTATCAATCAATAATGATAGTTCTGTATACCATTGATTATTTGGATGATTATATGAGTTTATGTCTAAAAAATGATTTAAAAGATTAATCCAATCAAGGTCATGAGGAATTTTTGCAATCCAATTTGTCTTCTGGTTGTTAAGATTAAATAGAGTTGCTGTCTGTGGTTTTTCAATTTCAAATAAGAAAAAATCAACTCTATGATAATCAAAAACAGCTAAACCAGAGGTTTTTGCATTAATTTTAGGAATTTGGACAGTATTTAATTCGTCAAAAATTTTTGTTCCTTTCTCATAATCACAAAAGAAGAAGTACCTAAAACCTCCATGAAAAAAGCTCGTATTTTCATAAAAGCAATATAAACGTAATTCACAATTGAAAATGTTAAATAAGTAATTAATAAACTGAACTATTTCAATTTGATTAAACTCTTTGTGACCTTGTTTTAAAAGTGTCGTATTTATTTGTTTTGTTTTATCTAAGTATTTGAATTCAACTATTTCTGAATCATAGACAACCCTTACATTATATGAATTTAAAATCGTAGCTGATTTTTTAATAAAAAGTAAATAGTTTGTTTCAGATTTACAATCTTGATTCTCATTAAATACATCTAAGATTTCTAAATCATACTTTTCCAAGAATTTTTCAAATCGAAAATAAATAAAATATTCATAGAATATTTTGGCATCTTTTTCATCCATATTTTTTTCCAAAATATCATCAGACGAACAGCAAATCCAATTCTATATTGATTATTAAATTATTCTATTAAATTCTGTTCTATCCCACAATAATACAGGCTTATATTTGAAAAACAAAAAAGGCACTTAATTTTTTAGATAAACCACATATTTAAAATATACAACGGCAAAAAATTATGAAATTTCTAAAAATATTACAATCTACAAGTCCCACTTTCCCAATTTCATCTCTTAAAAATTTTATCTAATTAATTCAAAATCAATCACTTAATAAAGTGATACCTCCAAAGATTACCCACTTCTTGTTTTTACAGAAAACGGGGCGAATCGGTATTTTCTAAAATGGTAATATTGTAAGAAATTTTAGAAAAAATCTCATTTCCATTAACCAACACATTTAACAAAAACAATCATGAAAAACCCATTTTTAAAGCTAACAACCGTCGGGTTAGCCTCTCTATTTTTTGCTTCTTGCGAGACTAACCTCACGCCTGACCAACAAGAAATTAAACCAAAACCCAATAGCGAAAGAGCCGCTGCCGTTGCTGTAAATGGCGTAATGATGCAAGGCTTTTATTGGGATGTTCCCAAGACAACACCGTCTGGAACTTGGTGGCAAAATCTCAGTGCAAAAGCTACCGAACTCCAAACCGCAGGCATCACAGCCGTTTGGATTCCGCCCGCATACAAAGGCGGAAGCGTGGACGATGTAGGTTATGGCGTGTATGACCGCTATGACTTAGGTGAGTTTAATCAAAAAGGTACTGTTGCTACTCGCTATGGTACAATCGGGCAGTTGCAATCTGCCATTACGGCTCTCCATAATAAGAATATTCAGGTCTATGAAGATATGGTAATGAACCACTTGACATGGGCAGATTATACCGAAAACCGTAACAATGAGAATATCTACACGGGTTTTTCTTATACAGGTCGTAACAATACATATAGTGCCTACAAGTGGAATGCAACGCTTTTTAGTGGCTACCAAAGAGGCAACGGTACTTGGAATCAATGGCAACCTTGGGACTTTACGTCTTATAATAATGGTGATGGTTACGACAATCTTTTGGGTTGTGAAATCAAGTATAATAATGGCGTAGGGAATAATTCTGCGGGAACTGAAACTATCAATTGGGGAAATTGGATTACTACAAAATTGGGCTTAGACGGTTATCGTTTGGACGCTACCAAGCATATTTACACGCCTTATGTGAATCAATGGTTGGATGCCGTAAAACTCAATGGACGTTTTGCTGTTGGGGAAGCATGGTTCAATAACATCCAATGGTTACAAGATTATGCCGCCGCAACGGGGGGAAGAATGAGCCTTTTTGACGTGCCTCTACACTATAAATTTGTGGATATGAGCAACGGAAATGGTGCTTGGGATATGAGAGGATTAGCATTTGCAGGTTTCACAGAAGTAAATGGACCTTTATCGGTTTCATTTGTGGATAATCATGATACCGATGCTCCTTCGGGTGGTTTACGTTCGCCAGTGGTAAATTTGAAAATGTTGGCTTACGCCTATATTTTGACTCGTGACAAGGGCTATCCTTGCGTTTTTTATCGTGATTATTACGAATATGGTTTAGGAACACAAATCAAAAAACTAATCGAAATCCGTAAGGCAAATGGTTACGGTTCGGGCTTTGAATACACGAGCGTAAACGATGCAGACGTGTATGTATATTCACGGGCGGGCGATGCTACGCATAAAGGAATGTTAGTGATGTTGAACGATGGCGGGGCGGCAAGCACCAAGGGCGTAACGACACCATTCAAAAGCAAAACTTTGACTGACAAAACGGGGAATCGTACTGGAACAGTTACTACGAATGCCAGCGGTTTTGGAAATTTCCCAGTTAATTCAAGAAGCTACTCGGTTTGGGTTCCGAATTAATTTTAGACTAACCACCAATACAAGCGGTGTAATTGAGGTTAAAATCTTGATTACACCGTTTTGTTTTTTGGGTAAAATTTGCATTAATCGAATTTTCTATATAAATTTTACTTCCTAAATGAATTGGTTAATTAAGTTATACTCATCAAAATCCCTCCCAAGGGTTCAAAACCCTTGGGAGGGTTAGTTTATAAAACTTTCCTTGGGTATAACTTAATCAACCAGTTCACCTAAAAACTAAAACTAACTCCAACATGAAAAAAGTCTCCAATCTTATTTATCACAAAGGAAATACCGTAACGGTCATTGATGCCTCAAAATCTGTTTATGATGCCTTAGAAATCATGGTTCAAAAAAATATTGGAGCATTGGTAGTGTATCGAGAAGATAGCTTCGTAGGTGTCGTTACAGAAAGAGATTATGCCCAAAAAGTAATTGTCAAAGGCAAACACTCACACGATACGCTTGTATCGGACATTATGCAGGCTTCACCCGCTACGGTGAAATTTGAAGATACGATTGAGAGATGTATGGAATTAATGTCGGATAAACACATTCGTTATTTACCAGTAGTGGCTGATAATCACGTAGTTGGATTAGTGTCGATGGGTGATGTGGTTCGCTATATCATTGAAGACCAGAAAGATACGATTAACCATTTGCAGAATTTTATTTCGGGGGGAATGTAAATTTGAATTACGAGAGATTTTGTGAAGGTGAACTCATTTTCGTAATCGGTTATTCCTGCCTTGTTCAAGTCTTAATTCAAACTAAAACTCAAAATATTTTACTCACAGTAGGGATAAGGAGTCATTTAATTGTCTTTTCATGGAAGGCTAAATTCCTGGCATTAAATTCACTCAAATGGCTATCCCTTTAATTTTACTAATAGAAATCTAATGTCATTCGAGAAACAATATTTATTAATCTATGCTTTAAAAAAATAAAAAAGCTCTTATAAAATGAAAAACTACCTCTTCTCAATTTTAGTATTATTCAGTTTGTCAGTATTTGGTCAAGACCTCCACTCTTCCGAAAAAGTATATCTCCACACTGACCGTGACCAGTATATAGCAGGTGATACCCTTTGGGCAAAAGCCTACCTATTTGATGCCACAAACCACCAACTCAGTACACAGAGTGAGCTTTTATACGTTTCACTTTTGGATGATAAAGGCAATTTGGTCTTACAACAAAAACATCAACTCAATCAATCAAAGGCTTCTATTTTCGTGGCTTTCCCTAAAAGTTTAGCCGCTACTACTTATAAATTGGTTGGACATACCCGCCTGATGCAAAACTTTGCGGACGATTTCTTTTTTCATAAAAATATTACCATAGTTACTCGTGGTGATGTTGCGAACAAATCAGTTCCTAAAACTACCGATAGTCTAAACATCCAATTTTTTCCAGAAGGCGGTGATATGGTGGTCGGCTTGCCTTGTCGAGTGGCGTTTAAAACAACCTTCCCGAATGGTAGTAGTATGGATGTGGAAGGCTATATCGAAGATGATAGAGGAGAACGAATAACCGACCTCACAACCACTTACTTAGGTATGGGCGTATGCTTGATTACGCCTCAAAGCAATACGAAATATAGAGCAGTAGTCGGAAATAAACGTTATGATTTGCCCCTTGCCAAAAATCTGGGGTATTCTTTGAAGGTAACTAATGACCCTAAAGGTATTTATATTGACATTCAACATAATCTACCTGAAAATGAGCCTCTACGCCTCTGGACACACCAACGGGGTAAGGTTATCTTTCAAACGTCCTTCACACCGAGTAATGAAAATACTACGTTTTTCTTACCCAATGAACAAATACCACAAGAAGGAGTTCTTCATGTTACGCTCTTTTCAAATGATCTTACTCCGCTTGCCGAGCGATTGACATTTGCCTATTCACCCAAAAAACGTTTACAATTATCCGCTATTGGTAATAAACCAAAAAATGCCAAAAGTTTATTGGAGTTTGACATACTCGCAACTAATTCGGGGGGAATCCCTTTGAAAAATTTGAATCTTTCGGTATCAGTAATTGATGATGGACAATTGACTGATAATGAGCAAAATAGTCGTTTATTGAGTTCTCTTTTGTTGAATTCAGACTTGAAAGGAACGATTGAAAAGCCTAATTCTTATTTTGAAATGGAAGATACCAAAGCCCGTTTTTATCTGGATAATTTGATGATGACACAAGGCTGGCGGCGTTTTATTTGGAAAGATTTTAAAAAACAAGATACTCTTCGTTATGAAATAGAAAAGAACTTAATACTATCAGGTAAGGCGTTTGATGGCACGAAATCAGTCAAAAATAAAACAGTCTTACTGAGTATGTGGACAGAAAATGGTTTACGAATAAACCCCATAGCTACTGATGAAAAAGGACATTTTGAGCTATCAGGTAATTGGAAAGGAGATATGCAGATAATAGCAACTAACACTAAGAGACAAGGTATTTCTTTAGTTTTGGATAAACCTTTTACCCCATCTCTGTTACAAGGTTTTTCTGGACAAAGTATTTATGCTTCTCGACAAAATTTTGCGGATAATGCTTTAATGATGCAACGTTTACTGGCTGACAAAACCGTACTTTTGGACGAAGTTGATGTGAAAGCCCAGAAACTTGACCCCTATAAAGATGATGATAGAAGAGCCATGTATGGAGAACCCGATATTTCAATTGAAGTTACACCTGCAATGCAATCGGGAGCATTAACGGTTGGTCAAATGTTAGAAGGAAGAATAGCAGGAATAAAGTTTGGAGCATTTAATTTTGGTGCAAATGACGATGCTCCCGATGCGGGTAATATTACAGAAGCTGATGTACGAAGAAGCAAATCTAATAGTAAAGGAATGGGATTTACTGACGGGTTATTGATATTGATTGATGGAGTAATAGTTCAACCTTTTATACTTAAAACGCTTCAACCATCTACTGTTGAACGAGTAGATGTTATAAAAGATATTGCAAAAGTTGCTCAATATGGATTAAATGCAGGCGGTGGAGCAAGTGATCCAAACACCCCGAAAGTAATCAATATTCTAACCAAACGTGGAGGTATGATTGAAGCTGAAACCTTTTCGGGCAAAGAGAAAAGTGCTTGGCAAGGTTATGCCTTAGTACGGGAGTTTTATATGCCTAAATACGATAAAGCCACAACCAACTCCAATCCAGACCGCCGAGCAACTTTGTATTGGAATCCCGATGTCAAAACTGATAAAAACGGAAAAGCGACCATCAGTTTTTATAATTCAGACATCGCCAAACGCCTCAGAATTGCCATAGAAGGTACAGATGGACAGGGGAATATAGCGAGTTTTTGGAAGGTGATGGAGTAGATTTAATTACGCAATTGAACTTTAAAACCATTATAGACTGTGACAAATCTTCTTAGAACGAAACCTGTCAGGTTTTTGGAGATTTAGATTCTGGTAAGTTGTGTCGTACTCTATACTATTCTCAATTTTTCTTCACAAAATCCCGATAAATCGTTCCAAAGTTCAAACTGATTCCATACGTATAATACAGACCACTATACTGGTTTTGAAAAATAGATTTTCCTAAGATTTCTCGATATCCCGTTTGTAAATGTACGCCAAACCACCGTGTGAGTTTTATAGTTGTCGAAATACCCCCTTGCAAGGGAAAAACTTTGTCAGTGGTGAGTCTGAGGAGTTTGCTATCAGCATTATAAATACCGTTAGTCCCTTCTCCAAAACCAACTTCAATAGGAATATCTACCTTAAAAATCTTTCCGTCATAGACAGTACGAGTATAACATAAGCTCAAAAACCAAAGCGAAACTTCTGAACCTACATCTTGTAGTAGGGCTGTGGGAGCGGCTTGCTTTTTATTTTGGGTTCTGAATTGTTGTTTAGACGAATCCGTGAGCGTATAAACACCTAACGAAATCAGGTGTTTATCCTTGAAACGAAGACCAGCATAGCCTCCGTAGATTGTAATAGGAGAGTTTTTGACGAATGATTGTCGGATGTCGGCATTAATAACGAAACTCCGTTTTGGTTTGATGAACTTTGCTTCTGATTGTTTCAGCGAATCGATTTGCCCAGAAATCGAATGGGTGATTGATAGCAATAAAATAAAGATTAGTTTTGGGAAATGAAATGTCATTTTGTCTGTTTTTTCGTAAAATTACAACTGAAACTAAGACTATATTTGTAGTCGAACGTTTAACTATCTCCAAAATAAAAGCATGAACAAAAATTACTTTCTCGAATTGGGTCAATTCAACATTTGGGCGAATCAAAAAATGATAAATTTTTACTAACAAAAACTTAAAACCCATGAAATATTTTGGTTACGACATTTACCTTTCTAAGAACATTAAGGTAGAAGAAATTGAAAAAGTTTTGGATGAAATTTATGTGGAGAGAATCTTCTTCCATACCAATTTCACTAACGAAAACAGTATAGATATTTCAAATCCTTCGCCTGGATGTTCTTATTTTTATATTCACCAGCACCAGGATATTTTAGAATCACAGTTTCCTTTTCAACTACAAATTGAAGCCTTATTGGACAAACCCGATAAGTGGGAAAGGGCGTACAAATTGACGGAACAAATTTGCAAAAAATTTAAGATTTATTGTTTCATTGAATACCCCAATAATCCCGAAAATCCCAGTCCTTATGACGTATTGCTGTATATGCCCAACGGTGAAGTGCATTTATATAATGATGCTGACTATGAAGAATTTGGAGTAATTAACCCAGTAAAATTAATAAGCGAAGTAAAAACCATCAAGCCCATGCGGTCAAAATTGATTGGAGAATTAACCAAAACCCAAGATTGGAACACGGAAAATGATTGGGTAAGTGCCAAAGAAATTTCAATTCCATTCTTTGATAATAAAGAATATATCGTGCGTTTTGAAAAGGCACTTTCAACTGAAAATTATTTTGAGAAAGCCGAAGAAGCCATTGAAGATTTCTTCCATTTTAAGCCCGAATTAAGAACCCAAGCCGCTCAAAAAGCCTACAATAATTGGCTGGATTTTAATGAATCTTGTGGATATTTGGATAGTTTAGAAATGTATGAAGAGGTTGAAAATCCGCCAGAATGGATGGTTCGTAATATTGAAAATTTAAGACATTTGAGTCAGCTCGATAGCCCAGATAAAGTTTGGGAATATATCCATCCCCTGGAAATTGTGGTAACGAAAGACCGCTTTGGATTAGACAAAGAAATCTATATTCAGGTGCTTTGCAATTGCGATTGGGAAGAAGAACACGGGCTTCAATTTGTATTCAAGGAGGGAAAGGAACTCATTCGAGTCAGTGAACAGGATGGTAATTTGTTTGATTAAACTTTCTAAAAAATCAAGATGGAAGACTACGTAATTTTAGACTTATATTGGGATAGGAAAACGGTCAGAGACTCAAAAGGTAAAATTTCAAAACTTTTGAGAGGAAAAGACTATGATTTGGGTTGGATTAGGATGGGAGAATCGTTTGCGAAATTTGAGAAAGTGATTTTCCAATACGAAAATCCTTGTTTCACAAAACTAAAAAAAACGATTGATTTTGAGTCCTTTGAACTTATCATTCCCAGCGAAAACGGCAATTACTATTTCAAAGATAAATCAAACGTTTATTTTAAATATTACAACCAAGAATATATCATCGAAGGGGCAAATCCCAATAATTTCATGGTTTTGGATGCAACAAAAGGAATTGCCAAAGATGATTCAAGCTACTATTACTACGAAAAACTCATCCCGTTTGACCTTTCAAAAGCTATTGTTTTAAATGACTATTACACCATTTCAGACGGCAACGTTTTCTTTTGTTTTGAAGAAATGGAGGAAGTTGATTCAGATAGTTTCGCCGTGCTTCGAGATAATTTAGGTAAAGATAAAAATCAAGTTTATTTTAAAGGGAAAGTTGTCTTAGGAGCTGATAGTGAGACATTTACGATATTTAAAACAAATGAATTTTACGAAGCAATGGGCTATGTTTTTTATGCCAAAGATAAATCAAAGGCATACTTTATTGATACAACCGCCAAAGCCATAAAACCCATCAAATCAAAGAGTTTGAACGAATTTAGATTTGAAATTATTGATGGAAAAGGGTATTGTTTTGATAAAGAATATCAGTATTATTTTGGACGTAGGACTAAAGTAATGACTAACAAAGCAACTAAACCTTAACCACTTCTGATTGTCCAAAAAACAAACTAAAAAATATTTTATGAAATACATCACATTGATAATTACCCTCTTTTATTTTTCATCTTGTAAGAAAATTGAAGACGTTTCCGCAGACAAAGCCATGGAGCAAAAAAGTATCAAACTAACCATTGATGGGACTGCTCGAAATTTTGTGGTTTATAATCCGAAGGGCTATAACAATGCGGGAAAGATGCCCCTTATTTTTGCCTTACACGGAGGTACGGGTACGCCTGATGCCATGTTAAAATTAGCAGATTTTAGAACCATTGCCGACAGAGATAAAGTCGTAATCGTTTATCCAGAAGGAATAGAAACCAGTTGGAACGATGGACGACCAACTAATGCCAACGTTTTGGGGATTAATGATGTGAGCTTCATTAATCAATTGTGCGATTATATGGTGGCAAATTATTCGGTGGATAATAAGAAAATCTATGCTACGGGGATTTCAAACGGGGGTTTTATGTCGTCACGTTTGGGCTGTGAATTAAGCAACCGAATTGCCGCCATTGCCGTTGATGCCGCCACGTTTGAACAAAACAAAATTTTTCCAAATTGCAATCCAACTAATTCATTACCAGCGATGTACATTCACGGAACATTGGATTTTTTAGTGCCTTTCAATGGCGGAACAGTAGCTGCCAGTGGTTCAAATGGTGCTGGTGGATTAGTGGTCTCACACGCCCAAGCCATTACCAAATGGGTAACTTTGAATAAATGTAACGCTACTCCAATTGTTACAGATTTGCCAGATATTGCCAATGACGGAACAACCATAAAAGAACGTAGATACACCAACGGAACAAATGGCAGTGAAGTTGTGAGTTACGTTATCACAAACGGCGGACACACATGGCCCCAAGGTTATCAGTATTTATCAGAAGCAATAATTGGCAAAACAAGTCAAGACATGAATGGCTGTGAAGTTATTTGGTCTTTTTTTAAGCGTTTTTCAAGATGATTTTCCAAATGACCGTTTACTAAGTCTATTCCGTAATTGATAACATTCATCTGTTTACTATCGTTGTTCTGTGACAACCGCTGATTGTGAAGACAATTTATTTCACAATTCGGTGCGGCGTTCCGCAACACACAAACAATGAAAAAGTTAGCATTAGTATTCGTTTCGGCTCTATTCTTAGTGAGTAGCTCATTCGTATCTAAAAAAAATGTCAAAGACTCAGAAGGTACAATTTCTGAAACCGTGGCAAGTTCAAAAGAGCATTCAACATTATTTGCAGCTTTGAAGGCAGGCAGTTTGGTTGAAATCCTCAAAGGCTCAGGACCTTACACGGTTTTTGCTCCGACCAATTCAGCCTTTGACAAACTCCCCGCAGGTACAGTAGATGGGTTGTTGAAGCCAGAAAGTAAGCCAACATTGGCGGCTATTTTGACGTATCACGTGGTCATGGGAAAATTGAGTGCCGAGGACATCTTGGCGAAAATTAAAGAAGGTGACGGTTCAGCAACTCTGACAACGGTGCAAGGAGGAACTTTGACAGCATCACTCAAAGGTTCAAGCGTAGTTTTGACAGATGGTAAGGGCGGAATGTCCACGGTAACAACGGCAGATATGAATCAGAGTAATGGTGTTATTCATGTGGTTGATTCGGTGATGATGCCTAAGTAAGTTGTTAATTTTCAAGTTGTTAAGTTGATAAATAAGAGACTTAACAACTTGAAAATTAATAACTTAGAAACTTAACAAACCTTCCACCAAAAAATCAATATCTGCTTGGTCATTATACAAATGTGGGGAAATTCTGATGGCTTCTCCACGGAAAGAAACTACTACATTTCTTTTTTTCAATTCCGCTTGAATTTTAATGATGTCTGCACCCTTCGGAATTCTGATTCCTACCAAATGATTACTTCTAAATGCTTCATCTTCAACCCAATAGCCTTTTGATTGTAATATTTTCAAAGGTTCTTCCAATAAATTTTTACAGTAATTTTGAATATTATCCACGCCCCAATCTAAGAGTTGATTGAGGGAAGTTTCGAGCATGGGGTTTAGGATAAAATTACTTCTTTCGCCCACATTATACCTATCCGCTTTTGGGCGATAATGGTCTTGATAATTGACCAAATTTCTAAAATTTTCTGAGCCAACCCTGTTTATCCAATTGCGTTCGATGGATGAACCTGTATCGAAATATTCTCCGAAATATGCCACGCCCGCCGAGTATGGTCCAAGTAGCCATTTATAACCTACATTGATAACTGCATCGGGTCTAAATGTCTGAATATCAATCGGTAAAGCTCCGATAGATTGAGCCCCATCAATGATAAATAAGGCGTTGTACAATCTACATTGACGACCAATTGCTTCTAAATCAAACCGTGTTCCATCTGCCCAATGTGTAGGAGAAATTACGACTAAGCAAGTATTGGCATTGATGGAATTTATCAACGATTCATTCCAGATTTTACCTCGATTTTCAAGGGTATTTGGAGGGAGGATAGTCTTGATTTTCAGACCTTTATCTATGCATAATTCTTCCCAAGCGTACACATCCGAAGGGAATTCTTCATGTACTAATATTATTTCTTGACCTGATTTTAAATTTGGTTTAAATCCTAAATTTCTTGCTACAATCGCCATGCCGTAAGACGTGGACGGAATCATTGCAATACGTTCAAAATCATCACAATTTATCAGTTTAGCAAAGGCTTTTTGAACGGGAATCGTGGTTTCAAAAAAGGTTTCTTGCGTAATTTTTTGTGGGTTAGATTTACGGGTAATGCCCTCAAAACCAGCTTGTTCCACTGATTTCAGGTTAGGTGACATAGTGGCACAATTGATATAATGTATGCCTTCTTCGAGGCTAAATAAATGTTTTTGGGATGTGAGCATTGGTTATTGATAAAGATGAATTATTTTCTAAAAATACGAAAAACTATACCAAAATGATGAAAAATTATAAACCCTGTTCTTTTTTCGCTTAATTCTATAAATATTCTTTATCTTAGCAAAACGAACCATGAAATGAACAAATGCGAATAATTTTGGTAGATGACCATCATCTTTTTGGTCAATCACTTTATCTAAATTTTTTAGGTTATAAATAGATAAAAGACATTTCTAACAACTACAAATCGAAGATTTTGACGTAAAACTGGAAAGTTTTAATATTGCATAAATTTTTATCAATTTTATAAGTTATAACAACTACATGAGAAAGCAACAGATTTTTACTACCGACCGCCTACTTTCGCTGTTAGCTGTTGTAATTAGTTTAGCTACTTTTGGTATTTATTTTTATCAAACACATCTAATACGCATTCAACAGCATGCTTCCGTGTGGCCCAATCTGGAAATAAGCCCTCACGTACATTTGACAAAAGAAAAAGGTGATTATCGGATTCAGATTGAAAATTCAGGTGTTGGTCCTGCCATAATTGATGAAGCCTTCATTATCTTTAAGAGTAAAGAATATCCTTTCAATTTTTGGAAGTTTTTTAGTCAAACGTACCCTCTTGGCAAAAATACCTGGAATCTCACTACTGTGGATCTATTTAAAGGTAAAGTTATTCAGCCTGGTAAAGGCTTAGAACTTGTAGGTAGTACCGATTTGGAAACCGCTCAAAAATTATTTGATATCTTCAAGACTGAACCTATGCCTATTACTTTCAAAATAAAATACCGTTCCATTTACAATGATTATTGGTTAATTGAAGGGGGATTTGAAGTTGCTCAGCCTGTTGAATAGATTCGTATTTTGGCTGTGATGAGTATTCAATGGGAAGTATAATTCTACCAAAGTGGGTAAATAAAATTAAATTTCTTGTTACCGTTTATCTTAGTATGCAATACGCCAGTCATCCATGAAGACATAGACAATGGCAATATTGTTACTTATCAAAAAAAAGATCTGAGAAGTTGGGTCTTTTTGCTTTAATAAGAAAATTCTCCTTACATTAGCAAGACAAACCATTATAATAAACAAATGCGAATAATTTTGGTAGATGACCATCATCTTTTTGGTCAATCACTTTACTCCTTGCTTATACAAATGCCCGATGTCCAGCACATTACGGTTTTCAAGCGTGGTCAAGAAGTTTTGGATTTTTTGGAAAACAATGAAGCTGACGTAGTGCTGTCTGACCTCCAAATGCCCGAAATGAATGGCATTGAATTGACTACAAAAATCCATCAGCATTTTCCAGAAGTTCGGGTCTTGATTTTGACGATTGACGATGAACCTCATAAAATCAGACAATGTATTGCGGCGGGAGCTTCGGGGTATTTGTTGAAAGATACTGACAGAGCGGAGTTGGAAGAAGCCATCAGAAAACTGTATCAAAAATTGCCTTATTATTCTGAAAAAGTATTAAAAATCATTACGACCAATCCTGAAAACAACAAGCTGATTAACAGTGAGTTATCTCAAATTTCTTCTCGTGAAATTGAGGTCTTGAAGTTGATTGCGATGGAATTTTCTACCAACGAAATTGCCGATAAATTATTCGTGAGCGTGAACACCATCGAAAGTCACCGCAAGAGTTTGATGAAGAAATTGGACGTGAAAAACGTGGTCGGACTCATCAAATTTGCAATGCGGCATAAGTTGGTTGATTAATCGGAATACTGATTTGAATACGGCTTCCTTCCTCTTTTTCAGACAAAATATTCAATTTTCCTTTCAAAGCCTCTACTCTTTCTCTAATATTTTTGAAGCCATTTTCTTGTTGTTCTTCGCTCAATCCTACGCCATTATCTCGCATAAAAAGCTCAATCATTTCGCCATTTTTTCGGAAAGTTAATGCCGCATCGCTTGCCTGGGAATGTTTCAGAATGTTGTTGATCAGCTCCAAACAAATAGAATAGATGTGAAAAGAGGCTTTTTTGTTGATAACCACTTTGCTATCCTCCATTTCTTTTAGTCCTTTCGTATTGAGCGTAAAATCTATTCGGGTCGAAAAATTTAGCCTTTCAAACATCTTTTCCAAAGCCATTTGCAATCCGTATTTTTCTAATTCTTCGGGCAGTAAATTATGCGAAATCAGACGAACTTCCTTGCAAGCACCTTCTACCATTGACTGTATCTGAGCAAATACTTTTTGGTCGTGCGTAGGTAATTTTTGCCGATTTAAGGTCAATAAACTCACTCGCACCGCCGACAACAACGAGCCTACGTTATCGTGTAATTCAGACGCTACTCGCTTGCGTTCGATGGTTTGTCCCTTCAATAATGCTTCTTGGATTTCGTTGTTTTTATTGACTAATTCTTTGTTTTTATTCCGAAGAAAAACACTGTAACCCACCGCCAAAATACTCAATGCTGAAACCAATAAAACTATCAACAAAAGCGTTTTTTGTTTTTCATTTTCTAATAATAAATTCTTAGCTAATTGATTGATTTTCAATTGCTTAATCTCCTGATTTTTCTGTTGGTTAATAGCTGTATTTTTAATATCTTTTTGCAAACCTTCTTGCACTAATTCCAAACCTTTTTGTACTAATTTTTGCTTTTCGTTCTGAGCCAAAAGCAACTTTATTTGATTAATTCGCTGAATGGCATCCGCTTGTTTTTGGGCTAAATTTTTATCATTATCAAACTTAATTTTCATTTGTTCCAACTCAAAACGCTTCTGAATATCGCCCAAATCATTAATCTTTTGAGCCTTCTGCGAACTATCTTTTGAAATGATGGCTTGGCGATAATACTTCAGGGCTTGGTCGTGACGATTCATCAATTCTGAAATTTCGGACAGTTCAATCAAGGCTTGCAAACGCACTGCACTACTTTTGGATTCTGCCGCATTTTGCAACATCAATTTGGCATATTGTTCCGCTTTTAGAGGTTCATTTTTCAGACGATAAAGTGTTACATAACTCGAAAATAGAGAGGCACGACCTTGCAAGTAATCTTTTTTGGCAAAAATGGCATCCGATTCATCAAAATATCTTTGAGCTTCATCGGCATTTTTTTCTACTTCCAAAAAATAATCGCCCATCACTGATTTTGCGTAGGCAATCTGAATATCATTTTTAGATAATTCTGAATGTCTCACCACATTCAAAAACATACTTTTTGCTGTTTCTTTTCTTCCCAAAACCTGATTTGAAATGCCGCTAAGTCGGTAACATTCAGCTAATTGCAATTCTAAACTAACGTGAAGATTAGGAGTTTTTTCTAAATAATCAATGGATTTTTGGATGTAGGGAATCACTTTTTCATACTCTTTTATTTGGTAATAAATCTGTCCAAAACGGAGGTTTATCCGCCAAATCTCATCGCAAGGTTTTGTACCTTCTTCACATTTTTTGAGAGTATTTAGATTCGCTTCTAATGATTTCGTAAAAAGGTTTTGCTTCAAATAAAGATTAGACTGATAAAACAAAGCTCTTATTTGATTGCCACTGTGTTTGAGCAAGGTGGCTTTTTGATACAGCTTCTCGGCATAAAATAAGCCTGAATCTGCCGAGAGGCGAGTTAGTAGCGTATAGTTTCTACAAATTCTATTCAAATAATAAAATTGTAGCGAATCATTCACATAAGAATTAGGCAGTTTCTCAATTTCCCGAAGACGTAGTTTAGCCTGTCCCATTTCGTCAAAATTGGGTTGCTGGGCGAAGACATTTATTGAAAGAATTGTCAATAAAATGATAAAGATAAATCGGTTCATGGGGCTTGAATTTTAAACTAAATTAAGCGAATTATCGAATAGATTGAGCATTTCGAGGCAAAAATCACGGTTTTCCGTGATACGATTCACGGCTTTCCGTAATTGACAGGGGGGATTTATTGATGGAACTTTGCTGTGGCTTTCGGTGGTCGGCTTTCGGCTATCAGCATTTGACTTTCGACAAAAGGTTTTAAGTGTATTTTCGCCGACTGCCGAAAGCCGATTGCCGAAAGCCCATTAACCCTTTTCCCAATTACCTCCATGCAAACTAACTTAACACAAGCCCAAATGAATTTTGTTATTGTTAATCAAAAACAAAAAACTCGTATTCCAACCAATCATATCATTATGTTGGAAGCACACAGTAATTACACCCTCTTTTATCTTCAAAATGGCAAGCAAAGAATGTACGCCCACACGATTGGTCATTTTCAGGAACTCATTGATAGTGAGCAATTTATCCGTATTCATCGGGGATTTTTGGTTAACTCTTCGTTCATCGTGGGCTATGACAAAGAAGAAAATAAATTACACATGGAAAACAACCTCGAAGCCTGTATTTCGAGGCGATTACGGAAGAATTTGAAAGGATTTTCTAATAGAGAAATCGACTTACAGTAAAAGACGATTTCTCTCATAGTAAATTATTTTTAACGACAAAATGTATCAATTCTGCGGAAGTTTTACTTCCAGTTTTTTCTCTTAAATTTCTTTTATGATTTTGTACTGTATGATAAGAAATATACAATTTTTCGGCTATTTGGGGCGTATTCAAACCTTTAACAATCAATTTTAAAACTTCATGTTCTCGGTTGGAAATATTGGGTAATTTGGTTGCCTTCAACATTTGAGTTTCTTCTTGAAATACAAAATATTGCAATGCTTCTTTGCTACTATCAAGCATAGTGAGCATTGGTTTTTGAATAAACGGCAAATGCGATAAGTCACTAACCATCACCAAAGCCCCCTCTGCCATACCATCTCCATTGAAGTAAATGGAAGGGAATTGCATTAATCTCCAAACAAATACTCTTTTAGCATTCAACATTCTACAATAAATATTAAATTTTGGTATTGATTTTTCCTCGGAATAATAATACTCTGAGGTTTTCATGCACAAGTCTATTGCTCCCAAAACATAGTTTCGTTCTTCTTGATGAATATTGCTTGCAAAAAAATCAGCATCATTATTACTTTTTTCAATGAGTTCTTGTACTGAATGCGGTGTAAGTTGTTCAAAAGAAGGACTGGCAGCAACAGTACAAGGGACGGAATTATCAACTATAAACCAATAAAAAGCCCCGACAGCAAAATCTAAGGCATAATAAATTTCGTTTTTGAAAAATTCTAATAAATCTACTTTTTCTATGCCCTTACTGGTTTTTACAAAATTCCTAAAAGTGACAGAGTTTATTGGGTTTATATCTTCTTGCTGCATTTGATATTGAGTTAAAACAAGGTAAATGTAATAATTAATCTCAAAAAATGACACATTTATGCCATTGTCGCTATAAAACAGTCTCAATATTTTTGTAAGTCCATTGCTTAATTTTTACCATAAAACTTCACGAGTTTTATAAATACCTACCTAAGAGGTTAAGTAGTCATTCAAATTTAAACGACGTTTTGAATTGTGTAAAATGTTTGATTTCGTTAAAGTCAATTTTGAATTTTGAACCTACTTGATTTAAGATTTCTTCTACTGCATTGGTTAATATTTCA
>JAAFJP010000052.1 GCA_013298125.1 Cytophagales bacterium
TCGAAAACAGCATACTACCAAGAGTTGCTTAGAAGTCTAATATCTCTCCTTTTCATTATTCTAAGTTCAGTTTTTACCCTTTATTTTCAAAATAAAATTTGTAACAAACATACGAGAAGTATAAAATGCCGACTTCACTTCCCGAAAGTTATTTCTACTTTCGGGAAGTCGAAATGGGAATTATACTATTTTTAACCGATTCTTTACGACTCCCAAATAACCCATTCACCAATGCAAAATCAAGAGAATAACCTTCTTAATTTCTATTCATCCGAACTCTTCAAAGCCGTTCAGATGAGTGATATTTTTCCAGATTCAAAGACCTTTTGTGACTATATTCCAAACGATTCATTGGAGGATGTTGATCAAAAATATTTACAAAATTATCAATTATCAGATTTTGACTTAAAACAATTTGTCAAAGATAATTTTACTAAAAACCCTTTATTATCCATTGATTATCAATCAGATACTTCAAAATCTATCGAAAAACATTTAGAAGATTTATGGAAAAATCTTACCCGTAAACCTGCACAGTCGGAAGGTTCATTTATTGAATTGCCCTTCCCATACATTGTACCAGGTGGACGATTTCAAGAGATGTATTATTGGGATAGTTATTTCACAATTTTGGGTTTGCAAACCAGCAGAAGGATAAATTTAATTGAAAATATTGCGGATAATTTTGCGTATCTCATCAATCAATTTGGGTACATTCCCAACGGCAACAGAACCTACTTTTTAGGGCGTTCTCAACCACCTTTTTTCTCTCTGATTGTAGAAGTTTTACGAGAAGAAAAAGGTGACGAAATCCTGACAAAATACCTCCCCATTTTAGAAAAAGAATATGCCTTTTGGATGGAAGGGAAAGAGCAAGTTTCCGCCCAAAACCAAACCCACCGAAGAGTGGTTTTCCTAAGAGATTCTTATTACCTAAATCGTTATTGGGACGAGCATGATACGCCCCGTCCAGAGTCGTATCGGGAGGATGTGGAATTAGCAAAAAATAGTCCAGAATCATCAGAAGGCTTTTTTAGGCATATTCGGGCAGCGGCAGAATCGGGTTGGGATTTTAGTAGTCGTTGGTTTAAGGACGGTCAAAATATGAGTACCATTCACACCACAGACATCTTGCCCGTGGACTTAAATTGTCTCCTTTTTAACCTCGAAAAAACTATTTTCAAAGCCTATTTATTAACAAAAGACAAGAAAAGAACAGACACGTATTATATCCTGATGACTCTTCGTGAAAGAGCCATCAAAAAGTATTTTTATAACCGTGAAAAAAGCTATTATTTTGACTATGATTTTGTAGAAAAAAAGCACACAGAAGTATATTCTTTGGCGGGTATTTTTCCACTATTTTTCAACATTACCAAAATTTTACCCGTCAGAAAAATAGTTAAAATTATTGAAACAAAATTCTTGAAAGAAGGCGGATTAGTCGCAACTTTAAACAATACCCAACAACAATGGGACGCACCAAACGGTTGGGCTCCGCTACAATACATTGCCTACAAAGGAATCATTAAATACGGTTTTTTTGATTTGGCAAATACCATCAAATCTCGCTGGATGCAGACCAACGAAAAAGTCTATGCCGAAACAGGAAAAATGACCGAAAAATACAATGTAGAAACCCCAAATATCAACGCAGGAGGAGGAGAATACCCTAATCAAGATGGTTTTGGGTGGACAAATGGGGTGTATTTGAAGTTTTTGAGAGGGTAATCTTTTTAGTCCTGAGTTCTGGGTTTAATATTGAGAATAACTGTGTTTTTTAAAATACTATTCAACATTTATTAGAGTAACACTCCATCCCTTTTTTATCACATCATCAGATTCTAAATTATATTCCATCTCATTTTTAAGGATATTTTTAATGATTTCCGCTGTATTTTCACCATGTCCTTTGTAGCCATCTGTGTCGTCAAATTCAATTTCTAAAATAATTTTTTTCATTGCTTTTCAATTTATAATCATGATTATCTAAGATATTTAAGTACCTGTACCAAATTAGTTTGAACGAAACCTTATAGGATTAAAGAATCTAATTGATTAATAACCAGGCACTTGTCGAATCCTATAAAGTTTAAAGTAAATATATATTAGTACATATGTAAAATTACGATAATCCATCTGATAATAAAAAAATTAGTATTAGGATAAATTTTTTAAAAGAATTGAAAAAAGTAGAAGAAATTTTATGGGAGGAGATAAGTTTTTAGTTCTGAGTTAATAAAGACGATTAAACCCAGTACCCAGAACTAAAAACTCAGAACCAAAAACCCAAAACTTTTTTCCCCAATCCTGCAACATTCCTCCCCTTCCCCACATCCTTAAACAAATGTAAATTTTGTTCGGTAAATGTTAAAATTTGTTAATGAAATACTAAATAACTAAAATAATAGTTAGCTTTGTTTCATTATCAAAAAAGTAAAATTCTACTTTCTACGAGTGCCATTTTCCCCAAATCAACCACATCATTAAAACAGTCTTTAAGTAGCCATAAGCATTCGGCTACTGGCTATCAGCTTTAAAATCAGAAAGTTAGCTAATTACCAACAGCCAAATGCTGAGAGCCACACAACCATTTGTTTACCTCATTTTACCAAAACTCTATCACCATGCGTAAGCTATCCATTGTCCTATTTTTCATGTTTATTTGTGTAACAGCTTTTGCACAAAATCCAGCCAGAGTAACGATTAAAGGCATTATTAAAGATACTTCGTCCAACGTAATGGGCGGGGCAACAGTCATGCTTTTGACACCAAAAGACTCCGCTCTCGTTAATTTTTCGAGGGCATCCGACAAAGGCGTTTTCGAGTTCAAAAACGTCAAAAACTCCAATTACATCTTGAAGGTTTCGTATGTGGGTTACTTGCCTTATCAACAAGTTTTATCCCCCTCTCCTACCGAAGTTGCTGATTTGGGAAATGTTGGAATCAAACCTATTTCCAAAGAATTATTAGAGGTTG
Source organism: Cytophagales bacterium (assembly GCA_013298125.1). GTDB lineage: Bacteria > Bacteroidota > Bacteroidia > Cytophagales > Spirosomataceae > Arcicella. The sequence goes on from JAAFJP010000052.1 coordinate 2,980, forward strand.
TCGTAAAAACCGCCCGAGCCCCACTAACCATCAAAGGTGATACCATCGAGTACGATGCACGCTCATTTAAAGTCCCGCAAGGCTCATCCGTGGAAGATTTATTGAGGCGATTGCCAGGTATGGAAGTTGATGCACAAGGCAATATCAAAGCCCAGGGGAAAGACGTTAAAAAGGTTTTGGTGGATGGAAAAACTTTCTTTGGAGACGACCCAAAAGCCGCAACCAAGAACTTAGGGGCAGAAACCATCTCGAAAGTGCAGGTTTTCAATGACAAATCTGAACAAGCCAAACTCACTGGTGTGGACGATGGCAAAAAAGAAAAAGCCATCAACCTTGAACTGAAAGAAGAATACAAAAAAGGGGCTTTCGGAAAAATCACGGGGGCAGTCGGTACGGACTCACGCATGGCAGCACGTGGCAATTATAATCGTTTCAATAAAACAAGTCAGTTTTCGATTTTAGGTTACGGCAATAACATCAACGAAACGGGCGTAAATTGGAGCGATTATGGTGAATTTAAGGGAAATAATGCCTTCAATCAGAACGACAACGGTGATTTTGGTTTTAGTAGTGGCAACCGTTGGTGGTCGAGTAATGGTGATGATATTACCAATAATTTTGATGGTAGGGGCTTTACGAATAACGGCGGTGCGGGCGTGAATTACAACTTTGATAACAAGAAAACGAAGTTCAATTCGAGTTATTTTTATAATCAAACTCGCTTATTTTTAGACCAATATCAAAATCAAAAAACTTTTCTTGAAAAATCAGCCTTCTTAACAACTGATACAAGTTCTCAGAATAATTTTCGTGGAAATCATAGCATCGGGACTCGTTTTGAGCGAATGATTGATTCGAGTAATACGTTGATTGTAAAGCTAAATATGCGTGCAGGTAATAGAGATGATAGCAATACGATGTTTCAAAGGAATTTAACTGAGGAAGGGGCTTTGCGGAATAGTTCTAAGATTATAAATAATGGTGATTTTACCAATTTTTCTCTAAATACTAATGCTATTTTCAGACATAAATTCAAGAAAAAAGGTCGCAATTTTGCTTTGAGTCTTGGTTATAATATCACTAATTCCGATGGTAACGAAAACTTAAATCCAACTACCCGCATTATTGATGCAAAAACTTTTGAGGAACAAGTTAGAACTTCTCGACAAATTAATGATAATGAAAATCGTCAAAATTTATTGAAAGGAAGTGCCTTATTTTTAGAGCCATTATCCAAGAAATTTTATTGGGAAACCTTCTTTAATTTTTCAACTGATAACCGAAAAGTTAATCGTGATGCACTGAACGGTTTAGCTGAAAACAAACGAATAGACAGTCTGAGTACATATTTTGAGAATACTGTTACTTACAATCGAGTGGGTACGAGTCTGCGATATTCTTTTTCAGGTATCAATATTTCGCTTGGTGGGGCTGCATTAAGATACGGTCTTGAAGGACAACAATTTACAGGAAAAAATGGAAGAACACTAAGCAATGTTTCCAAAGGATATCCAGAATTTATCCCTTATTTTGATGCCAATTTCGAGCTAAAAAATAATCTATACTTAAATTTTAGTTATAGTTTAGAGGTAACAGCTCCTCAAATCACTGATTTACAGCCCGTTATCAATAACAATAATCCATTTTTTATCTCAACGGGTAACCCAGATTTGAGTCCAGAGAAAAGTCATGGTATCAATTTTTCGATGTATAAATTTGACCCCTCTACGTTTTTGAATATCAACCTATGGGGGGGATATAATTATTATTTGAGCCAAGTGGTTTATAATCAGATTGTTAATACTGAAACACTCAAAGTCAATACCCGTCCAGAGAATCTTTCGGGGGGGACAAGTTTTTCATTGGGTAGTTACTGCGGCTTCCCAATTGTGAAAACGAAGCTGACCGTAAATATGAATCCTTATATCAGAATTGCCAATAATCCGACTTTTATTAATGGCGTTTTGAATGAAAGCAATAATCAGAATTATAACCTCAACTTTGGGCTTAGCTTCACGCCAAGTGATAAACTTATAGTGGGTATGAATACTCGTTTTGGTATCAACAATATCAAATACTCATTAGGTGCAGCCCAAAATCAGAATATCAGAAATAATAGTTTTGATGCTTCAATCAAGTGGAATTTCATGAAAAAAACATTCTTGGAGACGAATTTGGACTACACCAGTTTCCGAAATAAAAGTGAGCGATTCGCTTTTGAACAAGATATCCCCATTTTCAACTGTTCGGTCAGACGATTATTTATGAAAGAAAACAAAGTTGAGGTTCGTTTAGCCGCTTTTGATATTTTCAACAAACGCCAAAACATCATACAACAGGCTTTTCAAAATACTGTAACCAATCAAACTGCTTTGACTTTGGCACGTTACTTTATGTTGAGTGTAACTTATAACATGAAAGGACATGAAAGTAAATTAAAGAAAAATGAAGGTTGGTAAAATAGGGTAAATTCTAAAAAATTAAAGCATTATGAAAAATACAATAATATTAATATCCTTTTTATTTTCTTCATTTATGAGTTTCGCACAGCAAAATGAAGGAATCGTATATTATACTCGTACCAGTAGATGGACAAAAATGATTGAAACCGTTGACTATATGAGTAAACAAGAGCGAGAAAAAATGGCGTATATGTTTGGGAACAAGGATGATTGGAAAAGTTATAACATTCTTTACTTTAACGAAAAGGAAGCGAAATACGTTAATTCAGAGCAAAAATCGGAGGAATCCGAAGGTTATTCTGACCGTAAAAGTGAATATATTATCAAACGTAATTTTGAGAAAAATTCAACGACTGATATTATCGAAATGTTGGGTAGGGTTTATATCGTTGAGGATTCTTTAATTACGCCAAACTGGAAGATTTTGAATGATATAAAAGATGTTGCAGGGCATATTTGTATGAAAGCAATGGTAGAAGATACCCTTAAAAAACAAAAAATAGTAGCATGGTTTGCCCAAGACATTCCTGTGAATGCAGGTCCAGAACGTTTGTATGGTTTACCAGGTTTAATTTTAGAATTAGATATCAATAATGGAGCAGTTATCATTGAAGCAACCAAAATTGAAAATAAAAAGCTCGTTCAGGAACTGGAATTACCTAAAAAAATGAAGGGTAAAAAAGTGAATGAAGCAGGATATCAAGATATAATAAGAAAGCACATGGCAGACATGAAAAAGGCAGAAGAATATCCATTTTGGGGCATTCGGTATTAGGCTATTTGACAATTTCTGATGTAGGGGCGAATAGCATTCGTCCACGCAACAGACACTGTGGGCGAATACTATTCCAATGCTGTCAATTTAAGAAATTTGTCCGACTAACGCTGGTAGGGTTCAAAACCCTACCAGCGTTCAAACGGGGTTATTAAATATACTTTAACAAGAGTAAAATCTTAAATTGACAGCATTGGAATGCTATTCACCCCCTACATTGTTCATTTTACAAAACTGTTAGAGAACCATTTTATATGTCTTTTAACAAACAACATTAATTAATATTCTTATAAAAATGCCCTTTATCGTTCGTATATTTGTGGTATAAAAAGTGGCTTAAATATCTATAATATTTGGAAAATACAATTTTATCAAAATATTATTCTGTAAAAATCTAAAAAACAAATTTTTATATTTATTTAACCCTCTATTATCCAAAGAATTAATCAAGACAATTTTTAACAAGAAAAAATAATTATGTCAAGTCTATCTTCCCAAAAAGGAGTTTTGTACGGTGATGCCGTTCAAGAGCTTTTCGAAATTGCCAAAAAAAATCAATTCGCTTTGCCAGCCGTAAACGTTACGGGTACAGATACAGTTAATGGCGTTTTGGAAGCTGCCAAAGCTATCAATTCACCCGTTATCGTTCAATTCTCGAACGGAGGAGCTCAGTTTTATGCGGGTAAATCGCTACCAAACGGAAAGCAAGAAGCCTCAATTGCGGGTGGTATTTCGGGAGCTCATCACGTACACCAAATGGCGGATGCATATGGCGTGCAGGTGATTCTTCATACTGACCACTGTGCAAAGAAATTATTGCCTTGGTTAGACGGTCTTTTGGATGCAGGAGAGGCGTTTTATGCACAACACGGCAAGCCTTTGTTCTCGTCGCACATGATAGATTTATCGGAAGAACCCATCGAAGAAAACATCGAAATCTGTAAGCATTATTTAGAAAGAATGTCGAAAATGGGCATGACTTTGGAAATCGAATTAGGCGTAACAGGTGGAGAAGAAGACGGCGTGGATAACTCAGACGTAGATTCATCAAAATTATATACACAACCTTCGGAAGTAGCTTATGCTTACGAAGAATTGAGCAAAATTTCACACCGTTTCACGATTGCAGCCGCTTTCGGAAACGTACACGGTGTTTATAAGCCAGGAAATGTAAAATTATCTCCAATCATTCTTCATAATTCACAAGAATTTGTCAAAGAAAAATATGGTTTGACGGCTGAGAAACCAATCAATTTTGTATTCCACGGAGGTTCGGGTTCATCACGTGAAGAAATCCGTGAGGCTATTTCTTACGGAGCAATCAAAATGAACATCGATACCGATTTGCAATGGGCATTCTGGGAAGGAATTTTGAATTTTTACAAAGAGAAAGAAGGATATTTACAAGGACAAATCGGAAACCCAACGGGCGAAGATTCTCCAAACAAAAAATACTACGACCCACGTGTATGGTTACGCAAAGGTGAAGAGCAATTCGTAAGCCGTTTGAAATTGGCTTTTGAAGATTTGAATGCTGGGAATGCAAATCAGTATTTGTAAATAGTAGTTGTTAAGTTTTAAGTCTATAAGTCGTTAATTTTAAAAGGCTTAGAGTTAGATAAACTATTTTTCAAAGAATACTTAGGATTTAAAAATAAACGGAAAAGCCCTAAAAATCTAATTTTTAGGGCTTTTCCGTTTATTTCAACAATACTCAATTCACTTTCATCACCTTCATAACTTCTCGTTTCTGAGACGATTGTAGATTGATAAAATACGCCCCCGATGGATAATCTTGTAAATCTATTTCTACCAAATTATACCCAGATTTACCCTCAAAATCCTTGATTTGAAGACTCCTACTTTGCGAGTCATACAGATTCAACCAAACGCTTTCTTCTTTCAGTAAATAAAATCCTACCTTCACTTTGCCATCGGTGGGGTTTGGATAAACCTCTACTGATTTCTCGTCTGAATCTACCGAACTTGCTATTCTGGTACTGCCTGGGGCACAATTGACATTCATTGGACTACCTGCCAAATCCTGAGTACCTCCGCATGGACGAGCCGTAATGGTATGGTTTTGTCCATTTTTCCACGAAGCGTTACTCGGAGGATAATATGAATATCCATGAGGAACAGCGGCAGGATTACCAAAGGCAGTTCCCAAATCTGGACGACTCTGATTTGCGTCCACGGTGGCAACTTTTTGTCCATCCACAAAAATATCTACTTGGACAGTTCGAGTCAGATTGTTATAATCAAAAGTCCAACCCCATATAAAGCCACAATTTGCCCCGTCTAAGTTTCCTGTAAAATTACCTGATGCACAAGTGGTGGTTGGATTTGGTGGATTGGTTGTAGTCGGAAATAATCTACAAGTAGGCACTATCTGAGTTGCTTGATTTGGGTATGCCCAAAACAATTTGGCTTCGTAACCACCACCAGCTTGTTTCCATTCTAATTTTATGTTTTTCTTGTCTCCCGCATTCATATTGACGGTAAATGGGTGGTCGGTTGCTCCATAATATCCCCAATCATTTACAACTGATTGATTATCAAACCAAACTCTTGTGCCATCGTCTGTTCGCATATTGAAGGTATAACTACCCGATACTGGGGCTTCTACTTGTCCCTCCCAACGGGCAGACACATCATGTCCACTCACGGATGTACCTGAGATAGTTTGATAATCAGCACCCGTAATATTTATCTCGCTTTGGGTAAGAGTTTGTAGGGGATTTCCTTGTAAATCGTGTCCTGAATAATAATTGGCGGTTAGACCTGTACCCGAACAGCCACCCACTGGTGGGTTGATATTAGTGCAAGTAGCCGATGTAAAATTCCAAAGACGATAATCTGCAAAAGCCTCGGACGTATTACCATAAAGTTGCAAATACGCCCCAGCACCCGCTGACTGCATATCCCAAGTAACATTGGTGGGGCTTGAAACTCTAAACGAACCATTATTACTTTCCAGATTCCAGAGGTTATTTCCTCCACTACCCACGGACAAAAGTTGTCCAAAGTTATAACTATCGCATTTGATGGCTTGCTGGTTGCTCTGAGACACCAACTGAAACGAATTACCCGAAGCTACTGCCTTCCACAACTGATTGCTGGCGTTATTGGCAGCTTGTTTTTGGACAGAATTATCTCCCATCAACTGCATATATTGATTGTTGTTTTTGCTTTGGATGGTGTAGCAATTGTTGTTGGTGAGGGTGGTGACACCTCCACCACATCCACTGACAGTTACCGATGTGGAAGCCGTTTGATTAGCACATCCTGCCTTTGAACCTGTTAAGGTATAATTGACTACCCCGTTTACATTGGGTAGCGTAACTTGTACGGGCGAACCGTTGTAATTATTGCCATTACCACTCCATGAGTAAGTTACGCCTGCACAACCAGTTCCCGAACAACCAGCAGACAGTAAAGATGAACCTCCACAACCCACCGAACTCGAATTGGCACTTGCTGAGACTGTAAAAGTACACCCCCCCGAAGGAACAAAAGAAGTTGAAAACAAACGACAGGCTGGAACAAATGACTCAACGCCATTAAAGCCCCAAAGGAATTTAGCCATATAACCTCCCTGACCTTGTTTCCATTCTATTTTGACATTTTTTCGTTCTCCTGGGGTTAAATATACTTGAAATGGATGGTTTGTGGGTCCGTAATATCCCCAATCATCCCATTTCAAAACACCATCAAACCAAACTCTTGTACCGTCGTCTGTACGAACATTGAAAGAGTATGTACCTGTAATGGGGGCTTCGACTGAGCCTTCCCAACGGGCGGAGATACCTGAAGTTGGAAACCCCTGATTAGGTAGAATGGGTAGTCCTTCATCGGATGAAAAGTTTACAACATCTGTTTGAATACGAGTATTCCCATTAACGGTTAGGGTTTCATTATTATAGTACGTACCCCATAAACCACCACTGCCTGCGGAACAACCTATACAACCATTATTTACCATATCTAATTCTGTTATCCCAAAAGTATTAAAGGCAACTCTTTCAAATATGGGCTTTGCATGAGAATCATTCGCATCATCTCCATAAATGGCAGCAAAAGGTGTTAAAGCCGAGTTAGTAACTTGATTGTTTCCATTTCTGAAATTTCGAATATTCAAATAGTAATCATTGTCATTGTTGAGTGTGCCTCTGTAGTCTATTGAACTAAACGTTGGTACAAAACCAAAACTGGTATAAACACTCCCTGTGGTTGAAGTAACTCTTCCTCCTGGGTGTAAGTCGTGATTTATTGGAGAAGTAAGATAAAAACGGGCTGCGGGGACCCAAATTGCGATAGGTGAGTTACCAAACGCAATATACGATTGTTGATTGATTCTATGTGTCCATGCCACCACATCGAATATAGACCAAATGGAATAATCTAAAATCCTATCACCTTGATTTAGTTGTCCTTGGTCTATTTCCGAATAAGTACCATTACTATTGTATTGTGCAATATACCGTCGTTGAGGGCTACCGTCCAAAGCTCCATTAATCAAGGCAATATTTTTAATGCCATTTTGTGATGGATAACCTAAATTATTGATTTCTGTTTGAAATTGAAAGAACTCAGGAGCAGGAGTGCTACCTTGCTGAGTTAATAGCATTTGCTTTGCGGCTGGTTCATCAATAGCATGAACTGCCGGAAAAGCATCAAAAACATCGTTTAAAAATGACAGAAGATTACTGACAGGAAAAATTGAATACGGTGCCCAACGTCTTAATGCAATTAAACCAGGAGGTACATTCGCCCCTTTCATAGGCGTATCAAAAGCCACAAAATGACTCACGTTATGGTTTTGTCCTGCATTTTCCATTTGTTTCAAGGCATAACGTGCTACCAATCCCGACATACTTTCCCCAATAACAATCAGCTTATTGTTTCCTACTTTGGTCGCATTTACCTGATTGATAACCGCTTTCAAAACCTGGGCATTGTCTTGAATCCATGTTCTGCCATTATCATAATTGACTAATACCAAATCATAGCCGTTATTTCGGTATAATTCCAGAGGTTCAAAGTAGCGTGCTGTCAAATCATCAAGGTTTATGTTTTGACCAGCATCAAATCCTTCTGCAATGATAATTGGTTTATCAAATAAACCATCACAACCCATGTGGATTCTGTATTCTGCACCATTAACATTGCCCGCTACTCTACCACCTTTGACCGCAGGGGCTGATACTCTTTTAGGTTCAACAAAGGATGGGCGAGCGAGTTGTTTAACATCAACCGTAGTAAAAGTTACAAAAGTCCCTTTCTTTGAGTTGATTCTAAAACCAATATCTTGTTCTCCGATTTTGCTGAACTGATAATTGATTAATTGTTCTTCATATTTATATGATTTCCAATTATCTCCACCATCAAAACTTATCTCAATACTTTCAATCTGATTATCAAGATTGGTTTGTAATAATTTAGGACTTAATTGAAACTGAACATTAGCTTGAAAAATATCTTTTTGAATCGGAGAAGCCATCAACACAAAATCCTTCTTTTTTTCCTTTCCATCAGCAGTTATTTCAACATCGGCATTCAATATTCCGATGGGAATAACATTCGATTGGGTAACTTGGTCTCGACTTCGATCAATAGCATCAGAAAATTCTTTTTGAGCTTTGGCGTTAGAAGAACTTGCCAGAGATTGATAAACTAAAAAGCGAGTGGGGCGTAAACGAATAGTAGGTGTTCCTTTGGTCTTTTTATCTGCCAGACTATAAATAGGCGTATTTTTGGACTTTGTACTATCTTTTTGGGCAAATGCACTAAATTGAAGCAATAATAGAAGTATAAATGTCATTGTGGCATAATACTTGTGGGGGGGTAAATATGGTATTTTTCATGATTATTGGTTTATCTTTTTACGATTTTAAAGTTAAATTCATTTTTTTTGTTCGGTATCCAAGGTATTTCTTTTTGATAAAATCCATTCACTAAACATAAGCGTTTATAAAATCCATCAGGGTATTTTCTATCGCCATCAGTTGGTTTAAAAATGACATCCCCTGTTTCTTTTGTAATAACCGCTTCTAAATAATAGTAGCCTTTTGCATCAGTAACAGTCTCCACATTAAATGTAACCTTTGCATTAAATCCGCCAGTAACACCTCCAAACTGAAAACCAGTCCCTTCCACGGGTTTATCATTTTCATCAATCACATAACCTGTAAAAATAGTAGGAGGGTTTGGCTCATCCTTTTTACAGGAGGAAAACAGCAAAGGAGGCACTACCCCCAAAGCAATCAAAAATTTTCTTCGTTTCATGTTCGTTAAATTTTAAAATATGAAATAATACAAAACACCCCAAAGCAAAAAGGCTTTGAGTTAAAGACGAGTTTTTAGTAAAAGTGGTTGTATGGTTTTTTAAAAAAAGGGGAAATAAAGAAGGGACATACAAAACAGGTGTCTTGGTGTCGGCGGTAATTCATAGCTATAAAATGTTGATGTAAATGTGAAGAAGTTTTTTTTGAAAAGCAAGGGGTTTTGGATAAATATTTTTTTTGAAGGCGTTTGTTAAGGATATTAGGCGTTGAGCTTAAACATTGGAGCCAAAATTTACTCGGAACGTTACTGTCGCACGATGTTCGGTGGGGACACCGACCACGGAGATTAGGAAGCGTCTTGATTTGGCTCAGGAAGCTTTTTTTATGCAAAAAACTTTACCCCTTACTCTTACCAAATTTATCTACACCAATAATCTTCAAGAAAATCATAGCAATAACTTAAAACTTACCAATTTAAAACTTACCAACTTCCCCCCACTTTGGAATGATATTTGCTCCATTTTCAGCACGCACATCTCCGCTTTCCGCTCGATTAAGGATTTTTTAAAAACAACCATCAAATTTCATGAAAAACCTTCACAAACACATCTTGGGTGTGGGCTTTGCCTGTACGTCATTGGCTGCAATGGCGTTCGTGACACTACCCAAACAGCCGTCTGGTGTACTTACCTCTCTGAATTTAGCATCTGCTAAATCAGAACTAAAATTCTTGGATTCTTTTGCCGCAGAACCCGAAAAAAAAGGCAGTGATAATTCCACGGCAAAATCAACTCTAAAAGGCAAAGTTCAGACGGTTTCAAATCTGACTATTGGGCTAAATGTTACTTCTTCGGAGCAAAATGTCCAACTAACTTGGATGACCCCACAGGGACATAATAGCCGTAAATTTATCATCCAACGCAGTAGAGATTTGGAGAAATTTTATGACGTAGGTGAAGTAAAACCCGCTCCAAATGAAGGATTACACACTTTTACGGATGACAACCCTGCGGGTGGATTCACCAATCATTACCGTGTCATTGAATTTGATGCAGACCGCAATATGCACGTGTATGCCCCTATGGCGGTTGAAGTAAGTGCCATTAGCGGAGAAGCGTTCGGCGTAACGCTACATACCTCAGAAGAAGGCGAAATGATACGAGTAAAGATGGAAAATGTGAAAGAAGAGGATGTTTTATTAAGTACCGTTTCGGGTATGGGTGTCCCATGTGACAACGTTCAGAAGAGCAAAAATGAGGTAATTTTATTGCCAACATATCCCCTTTCTCCTGGCGAGTATATTGTAAAGATTAGAGATGTGAAAGATGAAAAACGCTTTAAGGTTCAATTCAAAAAAGTGGAGAAAATGTTTTAGGTGAGAGTTTAGTACCAGTCATTTCCTTTCTGTTGAATATTCAACAGAAAGGAAATAATCACATAAACAAATACCTCAATTCAGAAATTTGAAATAAGGCAAATGTCAAAATAACACCCCAAAGCACAGCAAATACAAACATCGAAAACAAAATCTTTGGAATGGGTACTTTGAACGATAGTGCCAATAGCGTTCCACCGATAGGCGTAAAAAATAGTGGCGTAAAACACGCAATACCCCAAATGCCTAATTTCTGCCAAATTCTCACGGCAAAACGACTTCTTTTAGAAAATAATTTTGGCTTTTTAGATTGATATTTGGTAATCAGTCTTTGAATGCCCGTTCCCAAGAACGATACAATTGTCACGGTTATCATCATACCAATGACCGAACAAAGTGCCGTCTCCCACCAAGATAATTCCATGAACAATCCTGTGATTTGTCCTCCAAAAAACTTGATGGTAGTTGCTAATATGACGGCTATGTATTTTTTTAATGGCATGGTTTTAGGATAAGGGTAAGAAATAATTATTAACTTGCAAGTCTAAAAAGTAGGCAGTGTTTAGTTTGCAGTAGGCAGTAATGAAAAACGTCTGTAACTTGTTTATATTGAAACGATTATGGAAAATTGTATTTACCGCCTACTACCGACTAAATTTTACTGAACACTTATTTAATGTTGGAAATGCTGACCCACAGAATACAAAATTATGTCTAAAAAAATACTTTTCTTTATTTTATTCATTTGCATATCAATAAGTTACTTTTCCAATGCTCAAAGTGCCTATGCACCTTTAAATCAGGATTATTATCATCTTATTGACCGCTATGAAATAAAACGTGGAAAGTTCTCCGAAGGTTTCCATACTACCATAAAACCCTACACTCGCAAGGGGATAGTTTCGCTGGTGGATAGTGTGTGGGCTGATACTTCAATTTATTTATCAAGACAAGATAAATTTAATCTCGAATACTTACAAGACGATAGCTGGGAATGGAAAACGAATGATACCGTCTTTTTAAGTAGCCGTAAATTACTTTGGAATACTTTTTATCATCATAAAGCGGATGCTTATTCAGTCTCAAATGATGTGTTTGATATTCACATCAATCCTGTGGTAAATTTTGAGGTGGGAACATCAACAGGTAGAAACGATGCACAAAGAACCGTTACGCTCAATACCCGTGGAATCGAAATCCGAGGAATGATTAATAAAAAATTGAGCTTCTACACTTTTTTGACGGATAACATTTCGGTAATTCCAGATTATGTAAAAGATTATGTGAATAAATATAACCTCAACGACCAACGCCAGGTCATCAAACTCCCAGGAATGCCAGGAGAAGGATTTACCAAAGAATATCGTTCAGACCCTTATGCCACTGATTTTTTTTCGGCACGAGCTTACATTACGTTTCAAGCACTTAAAAATATCCAGTTACAATTTGGACACGATAGGAATATTATCGGAAATGGTTTCCGCTCAATGATTCTATCAGATAATTCCGCCCCTTATCTATTTCTTAAACTCAATACACACATAGGAAGATTTCAGTATCAAAATCTATTTGCTCAATTGCTTTATAACGGAACAGGCTCAATTGCTAATGACCAGTTGTATCCAAGAAAGTATATGGCTATGCACCATCTGAGTGTAAATCTTTCAAAGAAATTGAATATCGGTTTCTCAGAGAGCGTAATTTTTCATCGTGATAGTACAACAGGTAGTGCTTTTGATTTGAACTATCTCAATCCCGTTATTTTTTATCGTTTTGTTGAGAGTTACCAAGGAAGCCTTGATAATGCTTTTGTGGGGCTGGATTTTAAATGGAATTTTGCTAAACGATTCTCCTTATACGGTCAGTTTATGTTAGATGAATTTAGTGCCAAAAATATCTTTAAAGCCAACGGCTATTGGGGAAACAAATACAGCGTACAGGCGGGATTAAAATACATCAACGTTTTGGGAATTGATAATTTGGACTATCAAGTAGAATGGAATACGGCTCGCCCTTATACGTATAGTCACTATGACGAATCAAATTATACGCATTACAATCAAGCCTTAGCTCACCCATTGGGTGCGAATTTCGAGGAGTGGACTCACATTATTCGTTGGCAACCTATCAACAAATTGCAAGTTACAGGAAGATTTATTTATGCTAATTTTGGCGAAGACCGTACTACAACCGAAAACTGGGGTAGTGATATTCAGAAAAATTACAATACCAGAAGTAGAAAAATTCTTTACGATGACCTTTTTGGTAACTTTATTGGACAAGGTAGAAGTACCGTAACAACCACCATAGATTTAAGAGCCTCTTACCAAATCATGCACAATCTCTTTATCGAAGGGCATTATATGAATCGTAAATATGATAGTGCCGTTGATAGATTAGATTATACTAATACGGTTTCATCATTTGGTGTACGTTGGAATGTGCCTGCGAGGCAGATGTTTTTTTAGAGAAAATATAAAACAAAAGACGGCGTAAAAAGCCGTCTTTTGTTTTAGTTCTTAGTTGCATTAATCTTCGTTCCACCTGAATCTATTGTTAAAATCGTCCCACTAAAAGCTCCTACTTTCGTCGTTGAATTAGCTTCATACAATTCTATCACACTTCCGTTTTGTTTTATGTCAAAATTGCCCGAATCAGATTTTTGATTCTTAATTCCACTTATAACAGAATTTAAAGTATAGGTAAATAAGATGCTTGTTGCTGATACTTTTGAGATAACAATTGTACCATTTAGTTGTTCTCCACCTTGATTATAAGGTAAATTGAGGCTTTGTCCATCCACGGCAAGGAGTGTCATGGTGTAATTCCCAGTAATTTTATCCGCAATATTGGCAGGGCTTAATTCGTCTGATTTCTTACAATTGGTAAACATTACCAGAGAGAAAAAGAATAAAAAGATTCGAGTTTTGAGTTGATTTTTCATGAGATAATTTGTTTAAAATGAATTTTAAAATTTATACCCAATTCCAAAAGAAAAAGCATTGGGACCTGGGTAAGTATAATAGTAGTCGCTTGAAGATGCGGCACCGTTATATCTAAATGAAAGATCTATGTGTTCGTTGAAAGTTACGCCCGCCCCGAAGGTATAATTGAATTGTGTACTTGTGCCTTCGCCAATGCCGATTCCAATACCTGCCAAACCAACTCCGTATAATTCTGCACTATCTGAAATGGGAGCAATAAATTTGATTCCTGGCATTACCCTTGCGACTATGTAACTTGTTCCGTAGTAATAATAATCGTCTTTTCCAGTGAAGTAATTGAAAGTACCGTTAATGGCAATATTTAGCCCAGAATCTCCAATTGGAATATCCGTTTCGTCGCCTATAAAAAAGCCAATACCTTGTGAATCAGCAAAATAGCCTGTTGGTAAAGATATTCCTCCATAAACCATGCTACGTACATAGGAGTTACCGTAATTGCTTACGGGAACTTTACGAACAGGTGCAGAACGATAGCGTGGGCGTGCTTCTGAGCGGTATTGTGGTTGTGCTTCCGTGCGAGGTTCTGCGTAAACTGTTCTTACAACTGGACGTGGAGTGGGGGCGGCTTTGGGTGTATTTGATACTTGATTAAACACATCTTTTGAACCATTGGCATAACGAATCATAAAGATTTTTGACTTCTCAATTCCATACGATGGACCTGTTTTATTGGCAAATTTCTTGTACTTGATTTGGTCAGATAAGACCTCCACGACCATTGATTTTATCTCATCACCAGACTTCAAAATGATGATGTCTTGGGCGTAAGTTTTTGCTACATTGAGCAATAAAATTAGAAGCAATAATGACTTTTTCATGGAGATATTGTTTAGTATTTTGTTATGTCAAAGGTAGGCTGACATTCAAAACCACACAATACTGAAAAAGTAGTATATTTCATCTTACTTCCAGTTTAAAAACGGACTCAAAAAGTTTATCTCATCACCTTTTGTATCACTCACAAATATTGCCTCTGTTCCCGTTCCATTCAACAATAAGATATTATATTCTTTGATAATTTCTTTTCCATAAACAAATGCCATTGATTTTCCGTCGGGACTCCAACCTAAATCGGTGAGTTTAGCGGCACTTACAGTTGTATTTCCCGATTTTACAGGCACAATATTTTGTCCGTTGCTATCCATCGTAAAAATACCAGTTCCTTCTGCAAAGAGTACCTTATTGTTTTGATTCATACGAGCCTCAATGACGGGTTTTGTATAAATCGTTCTTGGATTTTTCAAGTTTGCATCCAATAAGACTATTCCACCACCTTTTCTTGGCATCACGAGTTCACCGTTTGGTGTCCAACCTGGACCCCATCTATTTTGATTATCAAGGGTATAGCTATAAATTTCACTCCCCGATTTTATATCAATCACACTTATCATCGGATAGGGCGTAACATACTTTGGGTCTAATATTGAAACGTATCTTCTATATTGACCAACCAAAGCCAGCTTTGTGCCATCGGGTGAAATCATCCCGTACCAATAATCGCCAATGTCCCATTTATCCGCACTTTGCCATGTTCGCTCGAATTTTTTAATTAGGCTTCCTTCGGTATCTTTTATTTCGATGACAGGATAAATTTCTTCGGAGTCAAGAAAGTTCTTTTTGTAGATTGAAACACTGTATTTTGAATATCCAGTGATGGGAAATGAATTTGTGCTGTGTGACTTTAAGGTTTTTGCCGTTGCCATATCTATGTAATCCATGCTTGTTTTCGTAAGCATATTTACAATTGTACCCTTAAAATTTCCATTAGGGTCTTTGACATCTGGCTGTGGAAAATCTGATTTTTTTTCATACACAATAGAGAGTGGACTTCCATCTTTCGCAGTTGCTTGTATAACTAATCTACACCAGCCTCGAGCTATTTTAAAATATCCGACAGCATCTGCCATAAAGCCAGTGAAAACAATTTTCTTGCTTTGCCCGTCCAGTTTATAAGTACCTGATTTGTTCAAATCTAAAAACTCGTAAGTGCCATTTTTATTGAATCGTAAACGACCAAATGCACTTGGCGTTAGTTGTAATTTAATATCAACTTTCCACTCCCATTGATTGGTTCGATAATCGTATTTGAAATTATCAGGGACAATATATCCATCAAAAGAAAAATAGTCGCCCAATTCGGGGATATTTACATTTGAAGTTGGAGAAATCGTTTCATCTTTTGGTGCTGGGCAAGCCATCATAACCAAACTTAACATCAATAATAGAAGGGTATTTTTCATGGGGAGTTTGTTTAGCGTTTTGTTATGTCAAAGGTAGGATGACATTCAAAGCCACACAATACTGAAAAAGTAGTATATTGTTGATTGGGAAACGGATAATTTTCAATTTCCAATGCTCAATGTTCAATATTCAATATTCAAGTAAAAAAATAAAACAGAGGGTTCAATTTTCACTTAAACATTGAACATTGAAAGCGGAACGCCGCCCGATTGTGCATTGAAAATTAGTTTAACTATTTGATTATCAATGATTTAATCACGACCAAAATACTTATTCACTGCCTCCATTCGTGAGTTTACGTGGAGTTTTTCGTAGATATTGAAGATGTGTTTGCGGACAGTTTTTGAGCTAATGAAGAGTTTATCGGCTAATTCTTGATAGCTTAAACCTTTGGAAAGTAAGGTCAAAATCTCTTGCTCACGGGGAGTAATGTGGTATTCTTCTTGGATTTTTTCTTCGGGTTTTTGTTGGAATGAAAGTACAATTTTGCGGGCAATATCTGAACTCATCGGCGAACCTCCATGATACAATTCTACGATGGCTTCCAGCAATCTTGCGGGAGGACTTCGTTTCAAAATATAGCCGTTTGCACCCGTGCGGAGGGCTTCAAAAACCTTTTCGTCTTCGTCATAAACCGTACAAATCATGAACTGTACTCGTGGGCATTTAGGTTTTAGTAATTTAATGCACTCGATACCGTTCATTTTAGGCAAATCAATATCCATCAAAACCACATTGGGTTGCAGTTCTGGAATACCCAAAAGGGCATCCTCGGCATTTTCATAAGTACCAATACATGATAAATTGGCTTGGCTATCTACCAAGGCACAAAGAGATTCACGTATGTCTATACGGTCTTCTACGATGCAGACGGTGATTTGGGTTTCGGTCATTTTGTGGTTTATTGGTTATTCAAATTGATTCCAGCCATCTTTTTATAGTTGTAAAGAAATCTTTGTGGAATGTAGTCAAATTAGCTATGTCGCTATTACAAACAGCATCAGTTACTAAGCCAATATGTTGGGCTTTATTGAAAACAATCGTTTTTATATTCCCATTTTTAAGATTATCTACTTTCGATTTTACAACCTCTGTCGGAGTCGAATCGTCAAACTCACTAAGAGTCATCAAAACTGGGTTTCTATAATTTTTCCAAACGGATAACGGATTGAAATTAACTTCTAATGCTGTGTACCATTGATTTCTATTCGTTAAATCCACCTGCGTACTGGTTGGGAAAAGCCAATCCCGAATGAGTGTATCTTTTTCAATACTTTTGGTAAAATCATCCAATTTACTTGCATTTTTTGAACTCGCTAAAAAGTCAAAAAAGTATCTCTGTTGAGTAATGGCATTGGTAATTTGCTTTTCAGAAAATGTGTTCGTGCATTTCATCAAAACCTCCGTATTGTATAAATTTTGTTCTACAACATCAATTCCACTTCCTGCCGCACCAATGGTGAGGGCAAAATCAACTTGGTTAGTCTGTTCAATGGCTTTTGCAATAATCCAACCTGCCTGACTACTGCCGCCCAGTCCAATTTTGGTTAATGAAAGAGCTTTACTTGATTTCAAAAAGGCTATCCCAGCCAAGGCATCTTGTGCCAAAGAGGTAAAATTTTGTACTTCATAATTGCCTTCCGAAGCCCCAACGCCTTGCTTGTCGTAAGTGAGAACAGTAACTCCTTCTCTTGCAAAAATATCCGCCAATAATCGAATGATTGAAGCATACCCATTTCTATCTTGTGGACCTGAACCATGCACTAAAACGATTGCTTTGGCATTTGGTTTTTCTGGAATAAACAACGTACCACCTATTTTTACCCCTTTTGAATTTTTGTAAAAAACCTTTTCGTTTTTATAGAAATGTTTTTTAATAGCTGTTGAAATCAGTTTTTCATGCTCATAAATTTCAATCTTATCTTCTCCAAACTTCAAGGTCTGAACCACTTTATTATCAATAATGGTTTGCCCTAAATTCCACGTTGTGGCATTTACCATACTCAATCCACGATACTGATTTGTATGCTCAAAATAAGTGTATAGTCTTGATTGAGAGCGACCTATAACTATAATTTCGTTTTTCTCAGTAACGTAATCACCTAATAATTCATCATAAAATGGGGAATACAATAATTCTTCTCTTGCTGGAATGGTGCTTACATTTGCATTTTCAAATTCTATAAAATCGGTATTAGTTGTGGCATCAGTCTTGAACTTCCATGTATTGTTTTTTAATTCAAGAATGGTAGAAAATTTACCAAAAGTAAAAGAAGAAGGCTTATTGGGTGTTAAAATTTTGAGTCTATAAAAGCCATTATCCAATATATTTTCTCCACTTTTTTTTCTATCAATTATCTTGAAAGTCAGTTGTAATTGTTGGTTTGATGCTTTAAACCTTTGGAAAAAAATTTGAAAATATTTCCTTATCTCCACTTGTCCTTTTGCTGAATTGGAATTTTCTCCATCATAAAGATTAAGCATTTCAGCTTGTTCAGTATATAAATTGGCTATTTTTTCATCCGCCAAGTCAGAATATGCTTTGGTGAAATTCAGATAAAGTGAATCGGGGCTTTTTTGAGCGAAGCCTGAGAATGAAAATATTAAAAATAAAATAAATGACACTTTCATAATAAAGGAATTTTAGCTTATCACTTTTACCTAAAAATTATACTCAATACTAATCACCATTCCCTTCGTCTGATACATCGCAAAAGTACCTCCAATGTCTTCAATTCGCTGTTTCATGTTGCGTAAACCATTACCAAAAGCTGATTTTTTTGCTTCATTTATACCCTTTCCATCATCTTCAATCACGATGGTTAGTTTATTCTTATCAGCCTGAATATTGAGCTTAACTTGTTGAGCATCAGCGTGTTTTACTACATTGTTGATTGCCTCTTTCACGACTAAATAAATACTTCTCCGCACGTTTCCTTGTAAGGTGAAATCCTGATTAACGTCTTCCTCAAAAACTAATTTGATGGGTGTATCTTGCAAAAAATCACGAGCATATTTTCGGATAAAAGCGACCAAACTATCAAGCGTATCATTATGCACATTCAACGCCCAAACGATTTCATTCATCGAGTCCACCATGCGGGCGGAGGTGGCAGAAATTTTAGCCACTTCGGGAATTTTTGTACCATCTACTTTGGTTTTCAAAACCTCCGTCAAGAGTGAAATAGAAGTCAGCGAAGAACCCAAATCATCATGGATTTCTTTGGATATTCTGACCCTTTCATTCAATTGACCTTCCAAAGAAGACTTCACCGCCACAAATTCATTTTCTTGTTCTAACAACTTGATTTGCTGATTTTTAGCTTCTTGTTTTTTGTTTTGATAACGATAAAACAGTAAGCCCAAGAGCAATAAAGCTATACCGCTTATCGACAATAAATATATCCAAGTTTTCTGTTTATTTATCTCAACTTCTTTTGCCAAAATTACCTTTTCACTTTCTGCTTTTTTTAGTTTATTGTTGAATTCTAAAATTTTCTCTTGGGTGGCGATATTGGTGGTAGAATCTCTGAGTGTATTGTAATCTTGTAATAAGAAAGCGGCTTCTTTGTATCTGCCAACTGCACTGTAAATATCTATTTTTAACTCAATTAAAGATAGCTGTTTTTCAAGTGAAAGCAGTTTTATGGCTGAATCACTGGTAGCTAAATTAAGGTACTTATTAGCATTGATATAATCTTTTTTCTTTGAATACCCATGTGCAATATTCAGAAGAACATCTATATTGTTAGTTGATGCTCCATATTTTTTGGAAAGTCGATAAGCCCTCTGGTTGTAGTAAAGACTTGAATCAAACTGCCCTCTATCTTCAAACATAGCTGCCATATTATTGCAAGCAAGCATGATTTGGTAGGGATTATTGATTAATTCAGATAAGCGAAGTGCCTCACGGATGTATTTTTCTTCATTTTTTACCTCTTTTTTTTCGTAATAAATAATACTTTTATTGAGGTAATCTGCAATTATACTGACGGTATCTTTTGTTTTTATATCCGCATTTAGAGCTTTTGTGTTAAATTCTAAGGCAAGGTCAAACATCCTTTGGTTACGATAGATATTTGAAATATTGCCATAGATTGTTGAAATATTAACCGTATTTTTAACCTTTTCAAATAAACGTAACGCTTTTTCATAATAATGAATTGAAGAATCATACTGTTCACTATTCTGGTAAGTGACTGCATAGGCAAAATAAGCTCCCGATAAATACTTGTCATTCTTTTCTTTTTTAGCAAAAATCTCAAACTCTTTTGATAGTTTTAAGGCTTCCTTGATATTTTCTTGACGATTTCCTATTAAAAAAATGATGTTTGAATAATACTGATTAATTCCTTTTTTGAAAGCCAGTTTTTTACTTAATACAAATGCTTTTTGATAATAATATGCAGCAGAATCCACGGAATCATCCAGTATAATCTTTCCATATTCAACTAATGCCCAAACCATAGAAGTATCTTGTTTAGCTTTTCTGATAATAGTCATCAAACTATCCTTTTTACTAATAGTCTGAGCATAATTATTCATGCAAAAGCCAAGAAAGACAAGCAATAAAATCAGGATTTTTCGAGAAAGGTTCATTAGATTTTGTTCAGGGACAATTTAAGGAGTGGGAATCAAATGAAGTAACATTCTGAAACGTCCCTTTTTATGTTTGTTTGACTATCTTTTCCTTTAAATAGCGGTGCTATTCGCAGGAAAAGGTAATCAAACAAACACAAAAATGACCAGCTTGAAAATGTCACCGCATCGGCGGTCCGATTCATTTAATTCCCATTCCTAATCCAAATTTCGGTGAAATTATTTCAAAACAAAATACTGAGAAAGTAGTATTTTTTGGTTTAGATATGATGCTTTTCAACCTTGATTGCTATGATAAAATCAAGGTTGAAAATATTTTGTATTAATTCTCATCATTTATCACTATGTCCACCAATACTCCAACGTTCTGCAAAGCTATTTTGAAGGTTGGTATGGTGTCATTATTTGCGTAAGACATAGCATTTACAAACCTTTCATACTCCCTCTCATATTCTACATCTGAACTGATAATATTCATCACATTTGAAAGTTTTTCTGATAATGATAGGTCTTTTATTAATTCTGAGCGGTTTTTATCCCGATACAAAGCTGTATTTACTAATACTGAAAAATTAGGATTTCCCATCGCTAAATCTTTCATAATTGCTAAATCATGAATGTGTCTTACGATATCTGGGCTATCATTTTCACTCCCTCTTACCCTTTCAGCAATTCGCCAAGTGATAGCACTTAGTTTATCTGCCGCATTTTCAACTGGATTAACACAGGCAATTTTATCAATTTCGGGTATTTGCTTGGCTACTTGATTTATGATGGAAGATACGGGTAAATCTATGGCGGGTAAAAGTGGTTCTGAAACAGTAAATTCCAATAAAATATGTGGTCTCAACGCATCAGGGCGGGTAAAATACGTTGTATAATTGAGTTCTATTGCCACAAATTTATTGCCATT
This sequence comes from Cytophagales bacterium, assembly GCA_013298125.1. Lineage (GTDB taxonomy): Bacteria > Bacteroidota > Bacteroidia > Cytophagales > Spirosomataceae > Arcicella. Next base: position 24,637 of record JAAFJP010000052.1, read on the forward strand.
ATTTGCACTGATTTGTGCTTCGTCTATGTCAAAATGAAGCCTCAAATTTCTGACAATCTCTTTTTTGAAACTTGAAAGTATTTTGCTCTGTTGGGTTTTGCTGAGTAGTTCCACATTTGGAGCAATGACTCTAAAATCTACATCTTCCGAAAAACGTTGGATGATGTTGTGTGCTTTTGAAAGTGATGTACCACCCGTGAAAACGATACGGTAATTTTCAAAAACAATCTCCGCAACTATCTTGATTACTTGGGTTACAAACCAATCTTTTTCAATAAATGCTTCGCTAATTCCTTTTATCTGAGCAACCTCTTCAATAAGCTCTTTCTTAGGTGGTGTATTCATATTTTATGGTGGCGTTATTAAAACTAATTTTACGATTAATACGGTTTTTAACTCCTATCAAACGCCCCGTTGGTATTTGGGTTGAACGCCCCTCATTATAAGCTATTTCTGCATCCGTAGGCGTTATGCTTACTCCCAAACGCTCTAAGGCTTCTTTTGCTAAAATTGGGAGTGATGCCACTGGAATATTCTCGCCAGTTAGTGAGGAGACTTTGGCTTTTGAATAAAGACCATAACCAATTCTAATGAGTTTACCGCCGTCCGCTAAATGCTTTAAAGCCCTGCCTACTTGGTCATATCCACCCAAATCTAAAAAGTCTCTTCTTAACAAAATCGACTCTTTTTTCCTTATGATTCTGGCAAGTATCTTACTTTCTAAGGACTTACTCTTTTTCATTGAATATCAAATAGTTATATCTACAAAAATACGACAATAATTACCTGCAAATATACGACAATTTTATTAGTTCTAAAACAGTTATTAATCCCTAATAACCAGTAACCAATCCCCCTACTTCTCCCCATACTCAATCAAAGCCGTTGCGGAAGTAACAGACTCATTGTGCAGCCTGTCGAATGAAGTAACGTGATAGACATACCCACGGGCTTTTTCAGCCGTAAAATCGGTGAATACATTTTGTCTTCCTACGTAAAGCATTTTATCAACTCGTTGAAAATCAGGCTTTTCATTTCTTTCAAAACGATAAACTGCATAGTAAGTATTTTCGTTACCGTCGCTTGCAGGTTCGCCAGGTTGCCATGTGAGCGTAGGTTTGCCGTCTTCTTTTCGAGTAATAAAAACCTTCTGTGGAGCTAAGGGCGGAATGTTATCCTTCCAAGGCATGGACGGAACAATGGCGGGTTTTCGATAAAAGTCCACACGCAACGAATCTTGAAATCCTCCGTAGTTTTCGGTCAATGATTTTGAACTAAAAAATATACCTCCGTCAATTTGTGGAAACTGTCTGTCAAGTCTAATCTGAGCGGGGGCTTCTGACAAACTCCAACCTGCCTTGATTTTATAAACCCCATGACCGATGTAGAGATGTTTGCCAAAGGCATTTTCCATCCACCATTTTGATAATTCTGTGTAAGAAACCTTGGGGTGATTGCGGTCAAAATAAATCTGTGGGGCTATATAATCAATCCAGCCTTGTTGTAGCCAGTTGCGGGTATCGGCGTATAAATGTCCGTAAGACGTTTGCCCTGCCTGTGTATGTGAGCCTTCGGGTGTTTGTGGACTAAAATTCTTCCAAACCCCAAATGGACTAATTCCAAACTTGACGTGTGGCTTAGTTCTTTTGATGGCTTCGCTGATTTGTAGAATTAATAAATCGGTATTATTTCTACGCCAATCTTCAATATTTGCAAAGCCATTTCCATATTTTTTAAAAGTCTCAGAATCCTTCAAAACCTGCCCTGTAACTTGATAGGGATAGAAATAATCATCAAAATGAATACCATCTACATCATAATATTTGACAATATTCACTACAACATTCGTGATATAATCTCGTACTTCTGGAATGCCAAAGTTGAGAAGTTTTTGACCATCATAAGTGAGCATCCATTCGGGTTTGCGGTTACTGATATGGTCAGGGGTGATGCTGGTAGCTTTTCTGAAAGTGGCTCTGTTCAGGTTTAGCCAAGCATGAAATTCGAGATTGCGGTCATGGGCTTCCGTAATCATAAAACTCATGGGGTCATAAAAAGGATTGGGGAATTTTCCTTGTACGCCCGTCAAAAACTCAGACCACGGCTCTGTACTTCGGGCATAATACGAGTCACAGGCATCACGTACTTGTACCATGACGGCGTTGAGATTTGAACGTTTATGTTCGTCCAAAATTCTGATAAAATCTTGTTTTTGGAGTTCGGTATTGTACTGACCTTTTTTTGGCCAATCAATATTTTCGACGGTAGCAATCCAAGCCGCCCGAAACTCATATTTGGGAGAGTTACTTAACTGACGGTGTTTCTGGGAGTGACAACTGAGGCAAGTAAATAACGTTAGGAAGCAAATCTGAATAAATTTCAATAGCATAATCAAGTAAGGAATACCAGGATTAGTAGGCAATAAAATTAGTAGGCAGTTTGCAGTAAATATCAATGATATAATTGATTTTTAGTGAAAAAATCATACACAAATTAAAATACTGGTTACTGCAAACTGATGACTAACTACTACTTATTATGCAAGTTAATAATTTATTCTTCAATCGAAAACATATATCCTACGCCTTTCAAGGTTTTTATGTAATATTCAGGGATTTTTTCACGTAACTTACGTATATGCACATCAACGGTGCGTTCAACTACGTAAACATCCACACCCCAAACCTTCTCTAACAACTCATCACGATTGAAAACCTTGTTAGGATGTTTTGCCAAAAAGTAGAGTAATTCAAATTCTTTCTTTGGCATCGCTAAATGTACGCCATTACTCATCACACTATAATTGACTCGACTGATAACCAATTGCCCAATCTCAATAGAAGAATCCGTTTCTACTTGTTGAATATCTCTACGCAAAACTGCCTTAATCCGACTCACCAAAGCACGGGGTTTGATGGGCTTCACGATGTAATCATCTGCCCCTACATCAAAGGCGGCGACTTCGGTATATTCTTCTGCACGGGCAGTTAAGAAGAGAATGTAAGTATCCTTAAAATCAGGAAATTGGCGTAATTGACGAGCTGTTTCGATACCATCTTGGCGAGGCATCATCACGTCCAAAAGAATCAAATCGGGTTTGAAAGTTTTAGCTACTTCCACTGCCTGAATACCATCATTTGCCGATGCAGTTTCGTAACCTTCTTTACTGAGATTATATTCCAATAATTCGATGATATCGGGGTCATCATCCACTAAAAGGATTTTGGGGTTTGGTAAAGCGTTATTTGCCATAGGTTCGTTTGTGATTACGCTACAAAGTTATGAACATCAATGTTACGGAATTGTTAAATATGGATGAATTTGTGGACATAGCTCTCAGGCTATAAATGGGGATTATGATGAGTGAGTTTAATCATTAGGAGTAATCCTTGTTAAAAAGCCTTAATTAACATTTCATTAACAGAGGGCGGTGGGTTTGTTGGGTAATTTGCGTAAATAACAATTCCTCCTAAAAAACGCAACCATGAAAAAAATCTTCACGCTACTATTCTTTATCTCTTTTGCAGGATTTGCCCAAAAGAAAGGCAAGCCCGAAATGATAAAAGCCAAATCTTATACCATCACCAGCTTTTACCACAAAAATCTCATTTACGTTGATTCCGTTACTTTCGATGTTGAATTTCCTGCGGATGGTGTCAAGGCTACGGATTCTCAGAAGAAGGGGATTTGGTATCGGTCTTTTGCGGATGCGGCTTTTAAAGACACCAAATTTACGAGTGATTCTATTCCAACAAATGCCTCCGTAAATATCAACGGTATTCCGTTTGAGAATAAAAATATCCTCTCCAAAATGATGGATTATGATATTCTTTTGGTCAAAAAAGACTCCGCTTTAACTTATGTTTATGATACCGAAAAGAAACATTATTTACGCCTTGCCAGATACAAAAATCCACGTGCAGTTGTCTATCAAAATCACCCCAATTTACCCCGTGATTTTTTCCTTTTTAAACAAAATACCCTCGAACCTGTCCGTTATAAATGCTCTTCGTATTCGCCCGTTTTGGATGTTTTTAATACGGAAGATAGTATCATCTATTCGTCCAAACCAAGAATTATGATTGATGGAAGGTTGCAACGTAAAGAGCTTGAATTTCAGGATATTAACCTTTCGACAATCAAGAAAATTGATGTGTTTAGTAAAGAAGATGCTCGTATATATTTTGGACAAAAAGTGAAATCGGGCTTGATTTCGGTGGTTACAAATGAGTCAAAATTTAACCTCGATTGGACACTTGCGAATACTCGTGTAATAGGCGAAATGCAAGATAAAAATGAGCAATGGAAAGTCATTAAAGATACCCTTTTGACAAGTCCAGAACAGTTTATTGCGTTCAGAAAAAATGTGTATTCAACCAACGGAACGGTCTATATGATTAATGGTGAATTTGAAACGGAAAAAGTAAACCGCAAAACCATTGATGCCGATGCGATGGAGAGTATCAAAGTAGTGGCGGGTGCGAAAATAATTGATAATAAAACTGCCAAAATTGGAGAAGAGTTTGAAGAACCAAAATACTACAACGATACCGTTTTTATCAAAACAGAAAAAGAACGCTGGACTGCCAAAGCCACAACAAGTATTCCAAGAGTAATGTCCGAATTCAGACGTTTACGCAAAACAGAACCCGACCCAACGCCACTCTATTTCGTTGATAATCAAGAAATTGACTCCGAAAAACTCAAACAATACAAACCCAAAGAACTCGAATTTGTAGAATCCTTAGAAGGTTGTGATGCGATTTCTAAGTATGGTAAGCGGGCGGAGTTTGGGGTTGTTATTTATCGGCGTAAAAAATAATTATTGAATTTTTAACGGGCGGCGTTCCGCTTGTTGAATTGTCGTCTTCAACAGTTCAATAACTCAAACCTCAATAATTCATACAAATAGGCAATAAATCAGTTTTATTGCCTATTTTTTTTAACTTTGATGTAACAACAAATTGGTTAAGCCATGAACGCACAAATCAATCAAAAAATAATAGAGTATTTCAAAGATAAACCTGCCGTCAAGAAGGTCTATATTTTTGGCTCGTATGCCCGTAATGAGGAAACGCCCGAGAGTGATATAAACATTTTAACAGAGATTGATTTTAAAAATAATCCTTTTTTTACAGGTTTTGATTTTGGTGGAATGTTAGAGGATTTGAAAGAGATTCTAAATAAGAAAGTCATGTTGCTTTCAAAAGATGGATTGTCAGAATTTATGCGTTCTCATATCGAAAAAGACTTATTTTTAATTTTAGAAAAATGATATAACTAAATGGGTGTATTTTTCGGGACAGAGGTTACACAGAGAACCTCAGAGAAAAAAAATAGAGAGCCACAGAGAAAAAAACTCTGATAAACTCTGTGGTTCTCATTTTAAACTCTATGGCTCTCTGTGTAACCTTAGTCTCGAAAATAAAAATCAGTTATACAAGAATAATTATGGAAAACCTTAACGAAGAAATTATTTTAAAGACACTTAGTTTTATTGTAGAAAACGATAACAAAATTTCGAGATATACTCTGGATAAGTTCATTACTAAATCATTCCTTTTTAATGAGAGTTTCAATATTATTCCATTGTATTTAGGCTTCCCTTGGAAATTACTTTTCAAGAATATTGCTTTCAAAAATCCACTCAATTTTGGGTGGATTTTTCATTTTACGCTTTATAGAACTAAGAATAATACAATTTTATTTTAACTGAAAG
>JAAFJP010000053.1 GCA_013298125.1 Cytophagales bacterium
TAATTGGGTATTATTTTCAATCAAAACTCACAGAATCTCTTGAAAGAAACAATAAGAGACAAGGCAAAGAAAACATCTCCGAAATAGGTGTAAAAGCCACTTTCAAGAAATTAGAAGTACCTGATTTGGCAGAAGGATTTGACGAACTCTATTATGTTGAAATAGAAAATGATGGTTTTATGATAAAAGAATGGACGAATGAAATTTGATGATTTAGACTCAAAAATGAGGGTTTACGAGACCGCAAATGATGTTTGTGTCTTGCCCGAAATGTATATGGTCGCTCGTATAGACGGACGAAGTTTTACAAAATTGACCAAAGACGTTCATCAATTCAAAGCTCCTTTTGATGAAAGATTTAGAGATTACATGGTCGAAACCGTAAAACACTTGATGAATTGTGGTTTTAATGTAATTTATGGTTTTACCGAAAGTGATGAAATCTCGCTACTTTTTGACTTTAACGAAACTACTTTTTCACGAAAACACAGAAAATACAACTCAGTTTTAGCGGGCGAAGCAAGTGCAAAATTCTCAACATTATTAGGAAGTGTAGCCTCATTTGACTGTCGGATTTGTGAATTACCCAATAAAAATTTAGTAGTTGATTATTTCCGTTGGCGTAACGAAGATGCCCACCGAAATGCCTTAAATGCTCATTGTTATTGGCGTTTGCGACAAGACGGATTCACAAAAGGACAAGCCACAAAACGGATTGAAGGTATTAGTAATGCTGATAAAAATGAGTTGCTTTTTAGTTATGGAATCAACTTTAATGAAATCCCAAATTGGCAAAAAAGAGGCGTTGGTGTTTATTGGAAAGGCATTGAAAAAGAAGGCTTTAACCCTAAAACAAAAGAAAAAGTAATCGTAACCAGACGACAGCTTTCAACAGACTTTGAGCTTCCAATGAGAGATGAGTATAATGATTTTATTTTGGGGATTATTAATCAGAATGAGGGTTAAGGTATTTATAATCAATAGTTTACGATATTTTTAATCGCAATCCCAATTTCATTATAGAAATAGACAGAATGGACATTTACCTCATATCTGACACAGATAAAACTCCTGATTTTCCAGAAGAATTGAACCTGTTTTTTTTAGATAAATTTAGTTTGGAAGAATTTAGACAAATTGAAAAACTTATTTCTAAACGGTATTTTTTTGAAGATTTTAGACTCACATATTTAGAGGTAAAATTACTGTATATTCAGCTCTTAGAATTCAAAAAGAATCAAGACGATTTAAGGGGTTTTGTTTCAATCATTAAATTGGATAATATTTGTCAGAAAGCAATAAATGACCGTTTGGGAATTATAAGTTATTCAGATTGAATTACTTTGTGAATATTACAACCAGATTTTAAACACAATAAATAAACTTTATTCTCTTTTGTGCCTTTTGTGGTAAAAAGAAAAACCTGTGGTAAAAAACAATCCATGCTTACAAAAAGAATAATCCCCTGCCTCGACATCAAAGACGGGCGAACCGTGAAAGGTACAAATTTCGTCAATCTCCGTGATGCTGGCGACCCTGTGGAATTGGGGGCAATCTATGCCGAACAAGGTGCGGATGAATTAGTGTTTTTGGACATCACGGCAACGGTAGATAATCGTAAAACATTAATAGATTTAGTTAGAAACGTAGCCCGAAACGTCAATATTCCTTTTACTGTGGGTGGAGGAATTTCTTCGGTTCAAGATGTTTCTGCCTTGTTGAATGCTGGGGCAGATAAAGTTTCGATAAACTCCTCAGCCGTCAGAAGACCAGAATTGATTGATGAATTGGCTTTACAGTTTGGTTCGCAATGTATCATCGTGGCGATTGATACTCGTTTCGTGGAGGGGCAACACGTCGTACACACACACGGAGGACGAAAACCAACAGAACTCAAAACCATCGAATGGGCAAAGGAAGTAGAAAATCGTGGGGCAGGTGAAATCCTTTTGACCTCCATGGACACCGACGGCACAAAGGCAGGTTTTGCCAATGAACTAACCGCTACTATTTCTGGAACTGCCTCAATCCCCATCATCGCATCAGGCGGGGCGGGAACGATGGAGCATTTTTACGATGTTTTCACCACAGGAAAAGCCGATGCAGGACTCGCCGCAAGTATTTTTCACTTCAAAGAAATTGATATTATAGATTTGAAGACCTATCTGAAAGACCGAGGGATTTCGATGAGACTATAATTTTTGGTATCTTTACGAAAATATTTTAACATAAATCATAGTGAAAAGTAATTTCAATAAATGGACGTTAGATAAAATTGATGATGTTTTTGGAACGATTCAAGTTGATAACATCCCTGAATTAGACGACCTGTTGGCTTTTGAGTATGAATTCAATGATTATGAAAAGCATTATCTCACCACATTAGCTGACAAGTATTTCCGTTTTGGCGGTGATTATTGGAACGAAGTCGAACTTGAAAACAAATTCATTAGTCCACTCATTGTTTTTGCGGATATTGACAATAAAAAATTTGCTTATTTTTTAGAAAGAGAACTGTCAGGAGTCGTGGGGGAATATGAACTCTCGGGTAAAGTAGATGGTATGATAGCATCTGGGTATCGAAATCCCAAAAAGCCTTATTTCTGTTTGAAGGAATATAAGAGACAATCCGACCCCAACGGAGACCCTCGTGGACAAGCTATTATTACTATGATTGTTGGGCAACACCACAATAATGACAATCACCCTGTCTATGGATGTTACATCGTAGGAAAAAGTTGGCATTTTATGGTATTAAAGGGAAAAGAATATGCTATCAGTAATGTTTTTGTAGGGTCAGATAATGAAATTTTTGATATTTACCGAATCCTCAAAGGGCTTCGTGTACATATAGAACGATTAATTTAGAAAATGAATTTAGATTTCAATAAACAAGGCGGTCTAATACCCGCCATCATTCAAGATGCCAAAACTGATAAAGTTTTGATGCTTGGCTACATGAATCAAGAGGCTCTTGAAAAAACGGAGAAAGAAGGCATCGTAACATTTTTCAGTCGCTCGAAACAACGCCTCTGGACAAAAGGCGAAACTTCTAATAATTTTCTGCACGTAGTAGATATTAAAGTGGATTGTGATGAAGACACACTTCTGATAAAAGTAAACCCCGATGGACCAACGTGCCATACAGGGGCAGATACCTGTTGGGATGAAGTCAATAATCCTGGACAAGCGGGTTGGTTAAATCATTTGAAAGCCGTCATCAGAGACAGAAAAAGCAATCCATCCGAAAAATCATACACTGCAAGTCTTTTTGAAAAAGGAACAAGCAAAATTGCTCAAAAAGTAGGGGAGGAGGCAGTTGAATTAGTTATCGAAGCCATGGATTCAAATGATGATTTATTCAAAGGTGAAGCCGCTGATTTGCTGTTTCATTATCTGGTTTTATTGGAACAAAGAGGAATGGATTTTGATGAAATAATTGACGTATTAAAATCAAGACACGGTAAATCTTAATCTAATCTTATGGTAAATTTCATAATCAAATACCTCATTATTGCAGCCGTAATAATGTTTGGCTCAAAATACATAAATGGCATAAAAATTGATAAATTCGAGACTTCGGTTTATGTGGCTTTGGCAATGGGTTTTGCCAATACTTTTTTGAAACCAATCCTGAAACTCATCAGTTTTCCTATCACAATTCTCACGCTTGGACTCTTCTTGCTGGTAATCAACGTGATAGTAGTTTATGTCGTCGCTCATTTTATTAAAGGGTTTAGGGTTGAAGGTTTTGTGCCTCCTTTAATTTTTAGTTTAGCACTATCGTTTCTTTCGACAGTGTTAGGATGGTTTATGGATGGTGATTAGTTTCTAAAAAAAATACAAATAATCTCATTGAGATTTTTATTCAAAAGTGGGTTTAAACGTTTATGAACGATTTATACTCACTTTTTTTGTGCGTGCCAAAATTGAAAAAATGCTATTTTTCTTTATACTATAAAATTTTGAGGAAAATATTTTATTAAAGTATAAATTTAGACAAAAGCCCTTAACTTACTATTTTTCAATAAGTTACATAAAAAATATTTTTCACAAAAAGTTTGGATATATGATTTCTAATTTTATATCTTTGCATCACAAACAAAAAGTTGGCATACTTTTTGGAATCCTTACTTTGTGAAATTACTCTATTTGCTATAAGGGAAATTTTCACGTATAAGATTAATGACCGTAACCGCCATGACAGTCAGGAATCAAGTTTGAAATGTTTTTAACAATCTTGTTTCTTATCATTAGTTACGTTTCTCAATTTTATTGTGGAAATTTTAAACTTATAGAGTCATGAAAAATTTTATCATTTTAGTCGTGCTATTTTTTGTAGCTACCTCAGTTCAAGCACAAAAGAGTGCTTTGAACCCAACCACTTTTTCAGCAAAAGATAAAGCTCTTATCGCAAGTGTATTAGATATGGACAGAGATGAAAATTCTCTGGAAGATAAAGATAAAGCAAGAGCCATGCGTTTCAAAAACATGACCGTTGATAGAGATTCAACGTATTATGATGTTGAAATCCCAGCTACTTTTCCAGATGGACAAGATGGTTTAAGAAAATTTATTAGTCAAAATATTGTTCGTCCAAAGAACTCAAAAGGGGAAACCGTTTTGGTAAGATTCATGGTTGAGCGTTACGGAGAAATCAGTAAAGTTCACGTGTTGGCAGGACCAGCAAATGCAGATGCCTCTTTAAGTGCAGAAGCAATCAAAGTAGTAAAAAAGATGGGTTCATGGAATCCAGCAAAAATCCAAGGAATTGAAGTAGCATCGTATTATGTGCTACCTGTAAAATTCTAAGTAGTCGAAAATCCTTACTTTAAATAAATATTTTTAGCCCTCATGTGCTTTGTACGTGAGGGCTTTTGTTTTTGTAACCACATAGAAGAAGATATAGGTTACATAGAAAAAGGGGAAGGAATTTTAGGTTTATTGAGTAGGCACTCCTTTTTGAAAAGTTACTTCGGTAGCCATACCCATTGCACTAAAACGTACCGCCATTGATTGAGCCTCAGATTTCTTTTGGAGTGTCTCGCAATGAGTACCCGATTCTAAAAAATAAACGTAATATTCTTGATTACGGTCAGCCAGTTGCTGCACATCTGGGCGACCTAAATAATCATCCAAATCATTAGAACTCGTCCCTTTGATTTCCTCTTTCAGTGATTTTAGTTTTTCGATGCTCTTTGTTCGCTCGCCAGTACAACCGCCTTTGTCAGCTTTCCATTTTTCGAGGTCTAAGCCTACTAATTTGGGTTGTTTGGTGCAGGCACTTGCCAAGAAGATGATTGGGAGGATATATTTGATTTTCATTTGTCTATTTTGATAGAAATTATCTGATAATTTATAGCACAAAGGTACTCAAATAGACCTACTAATTTGCTTTGCTTATCAAAATCTATCATTTCCCCAAACCATAGCATTCAAAATACATGGATGGTGTAAATTTACCAAACTCCAAACTCATGGGTTCTTCGGGAGTTTCTCGGTGGTAAAAATATCCTTCTTTTTTACCCCTCGTAATAGTTAATTGATGACTTCCCTCTTCCTTCGTTCTTGCTCGCCCAGACACATCCACTAACTCTACGGCAACTAAAAGTTTTTGAGAAATTACGATGTTGTATTTTTGGACATCTACTCGAACCCATTTATTATGTTCTGTAACGGTAAAGAAGATATTTTCATTCAAAAGAGGTTTCAGGATTTCTCCATTTTCGCCTAAAATGAACAGATTGAGCCTAAATTTAACGTTATCGAAGGTATTATCGTGAATATGAATCACAAATTGGGAGGCTTTGAGAGGTAACTCTCGGGATTCAATAATCAGTCCTCTCGACCTTCCAAAACCACTTTCGTTACGCCCCCAACCCGTAAATCTGAAACTCGTTTTTGGATTCCCCAAGATTATTTTTTCTCGTTTATTAAAAACCACAACTTCCTCTAATGCAAAGGATTTTTGTTCAAGTTTCACCTCATAAATTTGTTCTGATTTAATGTCTTTTACGGAGAAAATTTTTGTTTCAAATCCAAGGTAACTGACGATTATTTGGTCGTTAGGAGATGCTTTTGAAATATCAATCTTGAAATTTCCTTTGTCGTCTGCAATGCTTCCGATGCTCTTACCTTTTACGCCAATATTTGCGTAGGGAAGTTCCTCGTTAGTTTTTTGATTGATAACTTTACCACTAAAATTTTGTGAAAATATTTCACTCGAAAAGAGTGTTAGAATGATGAGAAACCAATTTTTCATATTTGAATTATAGTTTAAGTGTTTAAAAATGAGATTGTTAATTCTGTTTGATAATTTACTGAAATACTGTAGCTCGAAGTGGTACTTCGAGAATCGGACTCCAACGTCTCGAAGTACCACTTCGAGCTACAGTATTTCTAAATTTCTTCTGGCAAAAGGGGGTAATCATTTACTAAACCACCCTTTTCCCTTTCAATTTATAAGGAAAACTATCGCCTTGCACTTTTACATCTGCGGTCAAAGAATCACCCACAAATTTACAATAAACCAAAGAGTTGGTTTCCTCTAAATTGGTTCTGAATATCAAAATATCTCCCTTCTTTTCAACGAAATCAAAAGTGTATTTCACTCCCGATTGATTGATGGCTTGCCCTTTATAAATGTTCTGATTTTTTGTGAGAATAATCTTTCCTGAGTAGTTTCCAGAGGGCGTATCTTTCACCTCATATACCCACGTACCTGAGTAATCACCTTTTTTCTTTTTAGAATTTTGACTGAAAATAACATTGCTTGATTGAAGAAGAACCAAAAGAATTAAATTTGTCCGTAACAACTTGAAAATCATGGATTTGTGCATAGCTTTTTCTCACAAAACAAATGGTTTTGTAAGTAAAAATCGCTCGAAAACTGAATACTGGTCGTCCGAAATCGGGATTTTGGACATATTGGAAGGCTTTATGGCAAATACTCCGAAGGTGTTTTGCCCGTATGTTGTTTGAAGACTTGGTTGAAGGTGGATTTGGAAGAAAAACCAGAGTCCAAGGCAATGCCCAAGAGGGTTTTATGACTTTCGGAAGGTTCGTTGATACGGCGGATGGCTTCTTTGACTCTGAATTTATTGACAAAATCATTGAAATTATTTCCGCAATACGTACTTATCAAGTGAGAAACGTATTTCACAGGTAAATGCAATTCTTCGGCAACTTCTGCAACGGTCAATTTGGGACGCATGAAGAGCATTTTGTACTCAAAAATCTGGTTCAATCTCATTAACTCTTGCTTATCGTCATAATTCATAAATTGGGTTTTCAACTGTGTCAAAGCGGGTATTTCAAAAAAATCTGGATTGAAATAGGCAACATAACCCAATAGAAAAGATGTAGCGATGAGCAATGTTTCAATAATATTTATAATTTGAAAATAATAATTATTGAAAAATTGTATTAAAATATACATGATTAGAAAGAGCGTCATCACCACAAAAACGATAGACATTCTGCGTAAATAAATTTTGGCTTTTGGGTTGTTGAAATCAGCATACTCTCGGGCAATGGTAATTAACTTTTTTCCATAAAAAAATAGGACTAACGAAGAGGAAACAATAGGCAGAACTTCCACGAAAATAAACCAAATTAGTTTATTCTGCATAATTACTGTATATACTTGATAACTAAAACGTTGCGAGATTAACCAAGGAATAAACTCTATACTTATCTGAATAAAAGCTGGAAGAAAAAGGAACAAATATTTACGAGAAAACTTAAAATTAGGTTCAGAATTAGCTTGCAAAAACAACCATAGTGAAGGCGGAATAATCAAGTAGGAAAGTAGTCTCCAAATCGGGAAAGCGTTAGGCAGATTATTATATCCCGATCTTCCTCCCCACGAAAAAAGTAACTCAATTGAGAAAACCAGAATGATTAACCCAAGAGCAATATTTGAAATTTTGTTCTTGGATTTTTTAGAAATCAAACCCATGAACAAAAGAAAGCCTTGAATGGAAGAGACTAAAAAGGTTGTTGCGGATAAATTTATCATAGTTTTATGGGTCTGTTATACATTTATATTCCTGATTTTTAAATAGTTATAACACATAAATATACCACAAAATTTATACCAATGGAGAGCTTACGAAATATTTTTATAACATTAACCCTTACTTATCAATACTTCCTCAGCATCAATTTTTAACCATAAAAATGCCCCAATGATCACAATAATGCCAAGTAAGAGGACAGGGAAATTGTAGCCGTAATTGGTGGCTAAATACCCAAAACTTATCGTGCTGAGATATGCCCCTGCAAGTCCAGCGGTGTTCATTGCCCCTGAAACTGAGCCGCTTCTTTTACCGCCAATGTCCATCGCTACTGCCCAAGATACAGGTGCAGTTACGTCCATAAACATCATTCCAATTGAGAGTAAAATGATGGCAATGGTGTCGTTTTTTGTCAATGCCGAGGCGATTACGAAGATACCTGAAAGTCCCAAACCTATCATTGGGGCTATTCGTCTTCCCCATTTTTTACCGTATTTTTTTACAAAAAAATCACTCAAAATTCCTCCAAAAAAACAACCTGCCGCCGCCAATAAAAAAGGTATGGAAGTAACAAATTTTAATTGCTCTTCTGAGATATTTCTGCCTTGTTGGAGATACTTAGGCAACCATCCTTGAAAGAAATACGCCCCCGAAGCATAACAAAAATACATCATCATCAAAAACCATAAGTTTTTGTTATTCAGCAATTTACGTAATGGAATACCCTCGGAATGACCCGCCAATTGACGATTTGCTAATATTTCTGAACGCTCTTTTTCAGAAATTCCCGTACCCGTTTCGGGGTCTTCTTGAAACCAATATTTCCAGAAAATTACCCATAAAATACCCATCACGCCCAAGACGTAAAAGGACATTTGCCAACCATAATTTTGTTGAATCGGAATGACTAAAAGTGGAGTTAGTCCCGCCCCTAAGCGTGAGGCTGTCCAGATGATGGCTTGGGCTTGTCCACGCTCGTAGGCAGGAAACCATTTTGAGAGAGCGATGGAGGTATTCGGGTACGCACCAGCCTCGCCCATCCCAAACAAAAACCGAACGATAAGGAGCATCGTGAAGCTAACCGAAAAGCCCGTCAGTACCGTAAAAAATGACCACCAAAGCACCACCCGAATCAGGATTTTCTTTGCTCCGTTTTTATCTCCTAATAATCCCGTGGGAATTTCAAAAATGCCATACGAAAGCGTAAAAATTCCCAAAATCCAGCCCCATTGCACCGTAGAGAGTCCAAGGTCTTTGGTGATGCGTTCCCCAGCGGTTGAAATGGCGATTCGGTCAAGGAAAGTAATGACCGAGAGAATGGATAAAACTAAGAGAACTTGGTGGCGTTTTTTCATGGTGGTTAATATTGATTTTAAGGAAAAAGAAATTCTCAATTTCCAATGTTCAATACTCAATGTTCAAGTAAAATGAAATAAAAATAAGTACAAAAATCCTTATCAGTTTTGAAGACTTTCTCTTTTTTTTACTTGAATATTGGATATTGAGCATTGAAAATTGAGAATTAAACTCTTTTTACACTTCTACTGATGCTCTTCTCTCAACAAATCATTCACCGTTTTCACAGGATTGAACGTAATCAAAGGCACTTCCACAAAAATCGTGTTCCAGTCAGACATTGAGCCGTTCCAAAGTCCCGGGAGTTCTTGGGCTTTTAGGTCTTTGCCATCTTTTGATTTTTGGGTTACGAAGCCCGTTTTGGGGTCACGGAATTTTAATAAATCAAATTTTTCGTTTCTGTAATTTTTCATCGAACAAATCAAATCTACGGGATTGAAATGTGTCGAATTATTGAAAATTTCTTTTTGCGTAATACTATCCATATTCACTTGGGCAGACTCCACGATTTGCAGAGAAGTCGTGCCATCTGAATTTTTGCACCAAAACGGTCCACCGCCAGGCTCGCCCGTATTAGGTACAACCCCACACACTCGCAAAGGACGGTTTAGTTTCTTCTGAAAATACATAACCTTCTGATTATGATTCATTTCCATAAATTCTACGGGTGGCAAAATGCACAATTTTTCCTCAAAGAAATGAGAAAGTTCTAATAAAAGAGGCTCAGAAGCCCACTCTTTTAGTTGATATTGGTAGTCAAAAATCTTGTCTTGATATTTCAATAAAACCCCCGCCAGAGCTTTTTTATAGGTAATCGTAGTCGATTTGATACGGTCTGGGACGACATTATCAATATTTTTGATGAAGACAATATCAGCCGAAATATCATTCAAATTCGCCAACAAAGCCCCATGTCCTGCGGGACGGAACAGAAGCGAATCATCCTTTTCACGGAAGGGCGTATTGTCCATATTCACCGCAATTGTGTCCGTCGAACGACGTTGTTCTGAGAAAGAAATATCAAATTTTACGTTATATTTTTCCTCATAATTTGGCACAACTTTATTCAATAATTTCAAAAAACGGCTCAAATGCTCAGGCGAAACGGTGAAATGTAGTTTGACTTTTCCATCATTGCTGGCGTAAGTTGCTCCTTCTACTAAATGCTCTTCTAAGGCAGTCCGAGATTCGTTTTCGTATTTGTGAAACTTCAATAAACCCTTTGGTAAAGTACCATATTCTAAGCCTTTACGAGTTAAATAATAATCCGCAATGGTCTGATTATCAGCATCTTTTGGAAGAATTTTCTTCAAATCTTCTGCAAAAGCAAAGTCTGAAAGTTTGTTAAAAAACTGGTCGGTTGATTTGTCTGATTTTCCTTCCTCCAAAAAAGAAAACAAGGACTTAAACATCCGAGTCGCTGCCCCCGAAGCGGGTACAAATTTTAGAGGCGTGAGTTTTTTTATCTTTTTTTCATAAATAGCCTCAAAAGTGGTGAGTTGTTCCTCCGAAAGCTGGATTACCCCGTCATTGAGCGTAGCGGCTTTTTGGAGTTGCATGAAGGGAAAACCCTCTTTGAAATCGTTGATTTGTTGGTAAACAGTTTCTAAATCAATGCCTAATTCGTGAATCTGCGAGAAATCTTTTTCTAAGAACATAATGGGTTGGAGTAAGATTGTGTTGTCGATAAACAAAAATAGCACGACTCCGTGAATCGTACTAAAAACTTGAAGATAATTTTATGAGAAAAAAATAGAACGCACTATTTTTTTTACGGAAGTATATACAATTTGACGCAAATTCAAAATAGACCACGGATTGAACGGATTAGACTGATTTTCACGGATTTTATCAGCGTATATCCGTCAAATCCGTTTCATCTGTGGTCTAAATACAAAATTTGATTGAGAAATTATGTTTGCATCAAATAGTACATAGTTCCGTTTTTTTATTAAATATCTGTTAATCAATTATTTATCATTCCTAAATCCTAATTCCCCAATCCCTAATTACCTAATCCCCAATCCCTAATTTATCAAGATTGATATAATTTCTTAAATGACAGCGGGGTTATATTTTTGACGTGCTTAAATTGGCGATTGAAGTTAGCAATATTATTGTAACCACTCTCAAACGCAATTTCATTGACACTTTTTTCTTGTTCAATCAAAAGCCTACACGCATGGCTGATACGCACTTCGTTGACAAATTCAATCAAAGATTTTCGAGTACGAGATTTGAAAAAACGGCAAAAATGGGTTTCGCTCAAATTTGCCAAATCAGCCATTTTTTTGAGGGTGATTTCTTCTTGAAAATTGCTCAAAACATACTCGTAAACCTTGTTGATTTTCTCGGTATCGTAGCCATGATAATTCTGCATAAAGTTAGTAGAACTCAACACTCGCTTATTGTCGTGATGAACAATCATCTCCAAAATATCAATCAAAAGACTGATTCTTCTTGCTCCTGTAAGGGTACTCATTTCTAAAATTTTCGCTTTCACGGTGTACTTAAAATCTCCTTCTATTTTTATACCCATCTGAGCCTGTTCTAACAGTTTAAAAACACTTTGCATTTCGGGTAATTTACTAAAAGAATCATTCAGCACTTCAGGCACAAACTGAATCACGTGGGCGATAACAAACTTTTCGGGATTGCCTTGATAAAATGAATTATCACTTCGCCAAACATGAGGCAGGTTTGAGCCTAAAAGAATCAAATCATCGGAGTTAAACTCCTCAATACTATCACCCACAAAGCGAGTTCCCCAGCCTTGTTCAATAAAAGTCAATTCAATCTCGGGATGATAATGCCAACGGTCATAGAGATAAGGTAGCCTATCGGTACGAGCCACAAAAGAATGGCTCAGGTCTTTGCTGACTTTGAGGAGCTGTGCTTGCATTAAATTTAGTAGTAAAATATCGTATTCATAAAATTTTTAGTTCAAATATAAGAAGATAGTATAGAATTTTGAGTAGTTATTGTAAAATTATTGCCCTCACTGATGGTAAAACATTAGTGAAGGCAATAATTTTACAATTCTTATTTTATCTTAAACACCGCCTTCATTTCATAACGGACTTTGATTTTCTGAACATCAATAGTGCTTTCGGGCATTGTAGGCGAAACATCCATAGCTGTTGCACGAACCATCATATTTGAGTACACAGGTTGAGGTGTGTAACCGTGGTCAATTTCTATGATGTCGATTGCTTCGCCCAATTGCTCACCAATACCTTCCAAGAGATACCCCGCTTTTTCTTTGGCAGCCTGTAAAGCCTTGATTTTGATGTCTTTACGGAGTTTTTCTATTTTAGAAAATTCATAACGGTCAATATTTGTGTAGGCAATCCCCTTCTCATCTACTCTCGAAATAATAGCGTCAATTTTATAGAGATTAGCTACTTTCAAAATATAATTTTTGCTTTCCAAAAAGGTCGTTGGTTTCTTTTTGCCCCACCATTCACGATAGCCATTTATTGCTCCAATAGAAAAATTTTCCTTCGGAATACCCGCTTCTTCTACGGCTTTTTGAAGCTGTTTTTCCAATAATGTAATATCAATTTTATTTTTATTGTCTTTGTCTCTGAAATACTCCCGAAGCGAAATAGTTACATAGATTTCATCAGGCAGCACTTCCTGTTCGGCACTACCCGTTACTTCGATTTTTTTGACTAATGGTTTCTCCATAATAACTTGTTGAGCGTTACTCACGAGGGCATTCGTGAAGATTAAGATACTGATTAAGAATGACTTAGCTAATAATCTGTTCATGTTTATAATGATTTGGTTTAATGACAAAACGCTATGATTTTGGGTAAAGTATTCATTAACAAAAGATTAACGTTTTAGTAGGCTATCGGCAGTCAGCTTTCGGCTATCAGCAAAATACCGACTGCCAAAAGCTGAATGCCGATAGCCTACTCACATAACACATACAAATCCCCCAAATTCCTCCCCAAACCGTCATAGTCTAAACCATATCCTAATACAAATTTGTTTTCAATCTCAAACCCAATATACTGAATATCAATGGGTTGTCTTAATGCCTCTGGTTTTTGAAAAAGCGTAGTAATAGATAATGAGGCAGGGTTTTGAGCTAATAATTGAGCTTTAATTTCAACCATCGTCAAGCCTGTATCTACAATATCTTCTACAACGATTACGTCTCGTCCTTCAATATTCTCCAAAAGCCCCAAAATCTGATGCACCTTACCCGAAGATTCGGTTGCTTGATAAGACGAAACCCTCAAAAAAGTGATTTCACAAGCCACCGTCACGGATTTCATCAATTCCGCAGCAAACATGAACGAACCGTTGAGAATTGCCAAAAAAAGCGGACGTTTGCCTTCATAATCTTGATTGATTTGTGAGGCTAACTCATTGATTCTGTGTTCGATAACATTTTTTTCAATAAAAACTTCAAAATGTTTGTCGTGTACTTGAATGGTGGATTGCATAAAAAGGAGTTCAGTTTTGACAAAAATAAGCGAAAAGGTTGGGGAAAAAAATTGGAGAAAAATCTGGGGGTTAAATTAGGCGTTCCTGTGTACGCAACTGGTCATAGGGTAGGCGAAGTGATTCTAAGACTGACAGGGGGATGCTAAAACTCTTGATAAGATATTTCCGTATTTTGAATTATAACAAAAATAGGCTCTGAGATTAATCAGAGCCTATTTTTGTTATTTTTTAAATGATTATTTTAGTTTTCGGAGTTTTTCAACATCTTAACCATTTCTTCAATTTTTTTTATAGATAACCCAAAAGATTTAGAAATCAACTCCATAGAAGCACCATTTTGAATGAGTCCTCTGAGAATATTTAATGTTGTCTCTTGTTTAATTTCTTCGTAAGCTGTCATGGCAATGTTATTTACATTTGTTGAAACTTTGGTAAAGATAATAATTATTTCTTTGGCTGTCAAGTTGGAAACTGTTTCCAAATAATAGACGATTGTACTGATAAATTCATTTTCATGCAACAATTCCAACGTGCGTAACTTTTCAATTAAAAATGATTCGAGGGCTAATAGTTTCGTCTTTTCATCTCTACTATGCTTCAAAAGCATGGCAGCCGTAGAAAGAAAAGTATTCTTGAAATTAGCAATTTGGACATCACTAAAATCATTGAGCGAAAATAGCAAATAATCAAATTCAGGTAAGAATTTCAATAAATCTTGGTGTGGATTCCCAAATTGTGTCCTCATCGAAACCTTCTTCCAAGCCGACTTGCCGTGATGAATAATTATTGGAATCACAACGGTTGAATTCTTACGTTTTTTGCCTTTCTTTTGTTTTTGTTCATCCAGCCATATGTTACTCATGTATCGTAATAATTGTCCTTCTGGAAAATTTTCTTGATAAGATTTATGTTCAAACAAAAGCGTTATCATGGCAGGTTCACCCTCATATTCAGCATGATAAACCAAATCCGCCAAATGTTCCGATAGTTCATTATCAATAAAAGTAGCATTCGATAATTTGAGGGAATTGAGATTGATTTTATCACGATATTAAGGAGGAAAAACCTCATCAATAAAACTCTGAATAACATCTAAACGTGAAAAAGAGGCTGCAACGGCAGTCCGATTTAAAAAACTTATCGTGCGGATTACTGATTTCGGACATTGGTAAATAGTGGTTTTGTAAGATGAATCAAATATAGGCTTTAAATGGTTTTTGGGCAATGAAATTAAGGTAATTAATAAGACTCATTTTATAAATTGAAAAGTCTCAAATCATAAAATGAACCATTACAAAAATTTTAAGACATAATATTTGCAAAAATTTTAAATAAACGCAGACAATTATGAAATCAAGTACTCTTAACATCATGGTCTTAGTAATTTTTCTAAGTCTTACATTAAATTCAGGAATATTGGCAAACAAAGCCATTCGTGGCGATGGTAACATTAAAACTATAAGCCAAACGGTTCGTTCTTTCAATAAGTTAGTTATTAAATCAACATATCTCAATGTGGAAGTATTTTGTAATAAAATGCCACTCGTAGAAATTACTACGGATGCTAATCTTCTACCTTATCTAACCACAGAGGTATCAGACAGAATTTTGACGCTTGATAATAAAAGGGGTTATTATTTGATACCAACTCATTGCCTTATCCGTGTAAGCACCGAATTTCTAAATCAATTAGATACTTACCGTGAAACCCTTGGCGTTAAAGTGCAAGGCATTGATACACAGATATTTAATTTGAATATAAATGAGGGGGAACTTACAAAAATAATATTAGAAGGCAAGGCTGAAAGCATTAATATTATCAATATTGGTGGAGCAATTGATGCCAGCAAATTCAAAACAAAAGAGGTAAAAATAAAAGCAGAAACTGATAAAAACATTATAGTTTTTGCCTCAGAATCTTTGGAATTGAACTTAGAAGGAAAAGGTAAATTCATGTATTTGGGGAATCCTAAAAACTTAAAAACTAATCTCGAAGAACAAGAAAAAAAGAGAGTTTTAACTCAAAAACAATTTGATTTGAGTTTAGAAAAAAAGCCCTATATCACCGTGATTTTGGTCAATATTCAACACGAAGATCGTGAGTTTTATGTAACAGGATTAAATCCGTACATAGGGAAAACCTACGGCTATGGTTTCAAAATAAAGGCTTTTGGATTCAAAACAGAAAACCTGTCAGAAGGCTCAAAAATTTATCAAAATAATCGTCTGGGCAAAAAACTTTTGACCATTTCCAGAGAAATGAAGAATCAACGTATCGAACTCTAATAAAGATGACACTCAATACCACTGTATTACAATTTGGTTATTTATTGGCTTGGTTATTCTCTATTATCCTCATTATAAGAGGAATAAAAGAGGAACGACTAAGTGATAAGATACTTGCTTTCGTAATGTTTTTACTTGCACAGGAACTCCAAGATTATACTTTCGGTTTTGCAAATATTAATTTTCTTTGGGAAGAACTCAATGGCTTTCCCAGATATACAGGTTTGCTTTTAGGACCAGCCACTTATTTTTATCTGAAAACCCAGACCAATCAACACTTTAGTTTCAAGAAGTCAGATACTTGGCATTTATTGCCTTGGAGCATTTACTTTTTTTTTAATTTATCTATCTTTTTTCAAGGTAAATTTTTTGTTCAACAATTTCAAGAAAGTAAATTGGGAGTAGTTTTTGTATGGATGGAACATTTCGCTATTATCATTTCTTATCTGTACTATTTCTATCTTTCTCTAAAAATTTACCAAGAATATAAACGATGGATTGAAACACAATTTTCTAATATTGAGTCTATTAGTCTTGATTGGTTTCGTAATTTTATTTATATAATGATTGCGGGACAGGCTTTCAGATGGTCATTTCTTTTATTAGATGCTATATTGAAATTAAACTTTACGCAAGAATGGTGGTGGAATGTTGCCATTGTGTTTGTAGTATGTTATGTAGGGATTCTGGGCTTTGCTCAGAATCAATCGAAACGTTTGATTTTCAAAGAGATTGAGGAGAAAAATACCAGGAAATTTGAAATTCCAAAAGACGAAATTAACCATTGGAAAAGCAAACTGTTGAAGAAAATGGAAGTGGATAAAATTTATCTTGACCCCGAATTAAGTTTAAATAGTCTTGCAGGAATGTTGAAAACGAATACATTATTATTATCATCCTTAATTAATAATCATTTTGGCAAAAACTTCAGTGATTATATCAATGAATATCGAATCAGTGATTTTCAAAAAAGAAGTAAAATGTCTGAGAATCAACACTTAACAATGTTTGGAATGGCTTTGGATAGTGGCTTTAATTCAAAAGCAACTTTTAACCGTGCATTCAAAAAATTCACAGGTAAAGCACCCAAAGAGTTTAAATAAAAGGAATTGGAGGTAAATTATCAATTCTTATTGTTGGTCAGTAATTTTCAATCTGAATAAGAATTAACATTACAATATAGAAAAGAGAATACACTAAATAAAACCATACTGATTGAGAGGCTTTTACCACAAATATAAAAAAGAGACTCCAAACCAAATTAGAGCCTCTTTTCAAAAATCTACTTAATAACCATCACCTTCTGCACAACTCTTTTCCCATCTTCCACAATACTCACAAAATACGCCCCAGAGGCTATATTTTGGGTTGGTTTTAGCGTTACGATATATTGCGAAACAATCCCTTTTAAAGTCGGGATTTCATTGCCCAAACTATTAAAAAGTGCCAAATGAGCTTCTTCGGCATTATTTACTCGCACATACACAAAACTACCGTCCGTTGGGTTTGGATAAACCAATGCCCCTTCGCTATCATTTTCATTCCTAAATTCTGAAACTTTCTCTTGAACAACCTGTGCAACTACACGTCCACTTTTTTTCGTACTGGTGTCTTTCACCACCATCGTAAAATCTCCCGTTGAGCCATACGTATATCGCTCACAAGCATCTGCCACCGCACCATACGACGCTCGTTGTGTGCGTACCCGCAAGACATAATTACCCGTTTTTACCTCAATCGGAATGCTCAAAGTATCATTCAAAATACCCTTAACCGTAGTGATATTTTGTAATAACATTTCCGAACCTTTACCCTTTTCAGAACCCGTAAAAACGCCATCACCATTAAAATCTGCCCAAATTCCCACCATATAGGCTAAGGTTGTGCTATCGGAAGACATTTTCAAAGAGATAGGATACTTCTTCCCAGCTTTCATCATGGCGGAGGTTTTTGAACGATAATTGTTGTAACCGCCTGCACAAGTTGTATCACCATGATTGATGCTCAACGAATCCGCTTTCAAACTAAAATTCAATAGTTGCCCACCCTTCACGCATGGGTACGTATAGATAGGTACGCAATACGCAACGGGCGTTGGGTCGGGTTTTGCGTTGGTAATATTTACGGAATAATCTTCCGTTTCGCCCGTAAAATAATTATCACAAGCACTCAAAACTGGACCGCCCGTAATGCGTTGTACCCGCACTCGCATACGTGTAGAACCTCCCAAAGCTGTTTTGGGGATTCTTAAAGAATCAATCAAAACATTATCTCCCGTAGCCATTTTCCCTTGATAAACCATTTCTGAACCTTCGCCCACTTTCGTACCCGTAAAAATTCCATCTTTATTAAAATCAATCCAAATGGCTGAATTTAAAGTATAAAAAGTGCTGTCTTTATCCAACGAAGTACCCAACGTAACTTTATATTTTTTACCAGCTGTCATCTTAGCCGAAAGGTTCGTGAAATCTCCGTAAGCGGCAACTGAACAGGCTGATTTTTCGTTATTTATTGTGGTTGAATCTCCCTCTAATTTAAACCAATCAAGATTACCTTTCCCACTCGTTTCGCCACAACCAAACGAATACGTAGGTTTACAATAAACTGCCCCAGTTGTCACAGAATCCACATTACTCAATGAACCAATAGTGGTATTTGAAGGCTTGATTCGGTAATAATATTTCTGATTAGAAGCCACCGTTCTATCCACAAAAACAGTATCATTTGGAGCTGTTCCGCCCACGCCTAAGAAAGGACCTTTCAACGACGTAGCTCGTTCCACAAAAAAACCAGTTTCATTACTCGACGAATCCTTCCAAACCACCGTAACCCCTTGCATGACTTTGTAAGTCGGTTTTCTCAAAACAGGAGCTTTTACCACCGAAGGTTGCCATGCTTTACTTCCAGATAAAAAGTATTCATTCGCAGGATTTAAGCGAGCATTAAGTCCAAAACCACCCATGATTTGGTATTGTTGAGGCGTGAAACTATCATTCTCACATTCAAAATAATTCATGATATTTTTCATAATTGGCTCAAAAATATCACCATTGGCATCTTTCAAAGTCGTGTCGGCATACACACAACTATTCACTTTTGGTTTTCTATCAAAAGGGTCGGATGGTGTATCGCAAATCAAATCGCCCTTGGCATCGCAATTGGCAGGTTTTCTTTTGCCAGATTCTACCGCCAAGCGAGTAACCAACTCTCTTTCAGGAATTGTATCATTATTACTTTGGAAAGTATGATACAAATTAAAATAATGCCCAAACTCATGTGCGAAGGTCGAATTATCATTAGTCTGACCATTCAACATCACGCAAGTATTTGAAGAAGCCTCAGTTGTAGGAAAATAAGCGTAACCTGCCAAAGACTTGCCATCCGCCAAAAGACTTCCTACAAAATAGACGTTTACAGCGTTTTTCACGGCATTTTTGGATGTGATACGCTCTTCCATCGTTTTTCCAGAAGCATCTTTTTTTCCAGAATTAAACTCATAAAGCGTTGAATCATCCACGTAATTGGGTTCAGTTCCTGCAATATAAAACTGAATTCCTTTGCCCGCATTGATGTAAAATTTATTACAAATGGCTAAGGAATTATTCAAATCAAACAAAGGTAAACCGCCTGATTTATCATTTTTACGAACAATGTGCGGACGAACGGGAATGTAAACAATTCCCGTAACAGAGTCTGTTCGAGCTGATTTTAATCCTCGATTATACCGATTTCGTAATTCAACCGTTCGATTCTTTTCTTCTTTTGAGGGCGAAGGCGTACCACAGATTTTTGATTGTGCATTACTTTTTAGAGATAAAGCTACAATGGACATCACGAAGAGTGACCAGAATTTGGAAGTAAAATTTGACATGAAAAAAATAGTTTTTTGTGTTAGTAATAATTTTCAGAACAAAGAAGGAATCTTGATGAATTTGAGAGTGGTTTGATACTAATAAATTTGGTGTGTTAGCAATACGATAACATTTTATGGGTGCAAATTTATTCAGTTTGTCATTGACATAAAATAGGTGCTAACCCCTATTTTGAAGAATGCAATTGAAATTTAGAATAAAAATGAATTGCTAAGTAGTTTAAAATCAAAAGATTGCATCAAAGATTATTAAACGGTAGGTAAAAATTAGAAACTCTAATCGAATCTTAATTTTTCTTAAATCTCATTCTAATAGTAGTTGTACAACTTTGTATCATCAAAATTAAATAAGTATTCAACAAACCAATTAAAGCAATGAAAACGATAATAAATGCAACAATGTTTTTAGTTACAGTAGCTCTATTAAGTAGCTGTACAGTTGTGAGACAAGGAGAAGTAGGTGTAAAACGCACACTCGGTAGAATCCAGCCTGTTACTTTGGCGGAGGGTGCAAAAGTTTTTAATCCATTTGTAACCACCATTTTGAAAGTCCCCACTCGCACAATGAATATCGAAGTGAGGTCACCTCTACCTTCAAAAGAAGGCTTAACCGTTCAGTCTGACATTTCTATTCTTTATCGAGTTGAAAGTTCGTACGCCCCACAAATCGTTGAAAAATTGGGTATGAGTTATGACCAAGTCGTTATTCTTCCAGTCTTTCGTTCGGCAGTAGCGGATGTCTCTTCTAAATATTTCGCCAAAGATATGCACACAGGTCAGCGAGCAAGTATCGAAAAAGAAATTAGAGAAATGATGATGTCTCAACTAAAAGACAGAGGTTTTGTCGTAGAATCCGTTTTATTGAAAAGCATTGTACTACCATCAGGATTAGCAAAGGCAATCGAAGACAAACTCGAATCTGAACAAGACTCACAAAGAATGCAATTTGTTTTGGACAAAGAACGCCAAGAAGCACAACGTAGAATCATCGAAGCCGAAGGTATCAGAGATGCCCAAAAAATTATCAACGAAGGATTAACGCCCATGTTGATTCAGTTCAAATCAATCGAGGCATTCAAGCAATTATCAACTTCACCCAACGCAAAGGTGATAATCACCAACGGAAATACTCCAATGATACTATCAACCGAAACGGGTAAAGAAACAGGTAAATTAGCATCAAACTAATTAAAATATTTGAGGGGTAGGCGTGTATATATCTTTTGAATCAGTATCGGGCTTTGGTTCGATACTGATTCTTTTTTATAGCTTCCAAACTTTTCAAAACTAAACGAGTTAAAATAAAAATAGATAGGCTAAACAATTCATTCTTAAACCATTACGTATGTTAGCAGACGCAATTATCCCATTAATCTCATTAATTGCCTTAGAGGTTATTTTGGGCATTGATAACATTATTTTTATATCTATTTTAGCGGATAAACTGCCTGAAAATCAACGAGATAAGTTGCGGTATTGGGGTATTGGTTTAGCGATGGTTATGAGACTTGGCTTACTGGCATTTATCTCATGGATTCTAAAATTAGATAAAACCCTTTTTACCATTTTCCAAACAGAAATTACAGGAAAAGGTATAATTCTAATCATAGGAGGCATTTTCTTGATTTATAAAAGTACCAAAGAAATCTACCACAAAACCGAGCAAGCAAGTGAAGAAAATACGCCAAAAAATGAAGTTCAAAAAGGTAATTTTCAAAAACTATTGACAGAAATAATCGTCTTGGATTTAGTTTTTTCGATAGATTCAATCATCACCGCCGTAGGTATGGTACAACAACTCTGGGTAATGTACACGGCAGTAGTAGTAACCGTGCTGATCATGCTCGTTGCCTCAAAACCCATCAGCGAATTCATCCAAAAACACCCATCTTTCAAAATCTTAGCATTATGTTTTTTAATGATGATTGGAGTTTCTTTAATGGCGGAGGGCTTACATTTCGAAATCCCCAAAGGATATATTTATTTCTCAATGGCTTTTGCTTTTTTAGTGGATATTATTCAGATGAAAACACAGAAAGAGAAATAAATTTCTGTTATTAAGGTTTCAGATTTATCTTATAAAAGATTGATTATCAATAAACTAACTACAAAAATAATCTAAAAATCGCTGTTGTTGGTGAAAAAAGGGAAGGGAGGAGAAATACAAATAACGGCTAAAAATGAGTTTTGAGATTATACAAAATAGTAATATCGTCATTACAAGGAGTGTTCAACTAAAAAGGAAGGCTTTGCTCTAAGGAATGGGAATCCAATAAAGTAACATTCTGAAACGTCCCTTTTCTCGTTATTCCGACCATCTTTTTCCTTAAATAGCTTCTGCTATTCGTAGAAAAAGATAATCAAAATAACGAGAAAATGACCAGATTGAAAATGTTATTTTATTAAATTCCCATTCCTAAGCGAAGCCTTCCTTTACAAGTATCAAAATCTCATCTTTCAATCCTAAGAATAAAACAACCACTCCATCGCCTTTGGAAACTCCTTCCCCCATTGAACTTCGGAATGTTTGCCTTCTGGGTCAAGCGAAAGATTAATGACTGTCTTTTTAACCCCCTGACGTTCAAGAGTTTGCTTTAATTTTTCAACGTTTGGAATCATCAAATTACTTTCTTTTCCACCCGCATATACATAAATACGAGAGGGCAAATGCGAAAGAAAGTCAATGGCATCGAAGTAAATATTAGGCGAAATCCATAAAGAAGGAGAAAAAATCATCAAGCGACCAAACGCCTCTGGAAACATCAAACCCGCATAAATACTGATTAATCCCCCCAAAGAACTACCCCCAATTCCTGTGAATTCACGATCAGGTTTTGTTCTGAAATTTTTATCAATGTAAGGCTTCAAAGTTTTCGCTAAAAACTGAGCGTATTTACGACCTTGCCCCTTCCCTAATTTTGGATTATTATAAGGAGAATATTCCTCAAAACGCTCTTTTTCACCGTGTGCGATAGCAACCACAATCACGTCTCCATGCTCACGAGCCGACAAAACGGCTAATTGTTTATCAATTTCCCAATTGCCATAGTCAGAACCATTGCCAAAAAGATTTTGGGCATCTTGGAGGTAAATGACAGGATAATTTTTGGTGAGATTTTCGTAATTATGAGGCAAAAGAATATAAACCGCTCGCTTTTTACCCAACTGAGGAATCTCAAACTCATCAGAAATCAAACGTATTTCGGGCATGAGGTTTTCAGAAAGATTCTCACCATCTAATCGCCAATGAGGAACAAAATCACGGTAAACGCCATTTTTGTTTTTGGCAACACGGTTGAGCGTTCCATTCCCAAATTCATCCAATTCTACTTGATTCCAGCCTCCTTTGGTGTATTTGTACTCAAAAGTTTCTGGCAATTTTATGTTATCGGGAAACTTCAAAACGTATTTTCCTTCCTCAGTCTTCTTTAATCTAAGTTCCTCTTTATCAGGCAACCAAGCGTTAAAATTGCCCGACAAATAAACTGGTCGGTCATCTTCAACGGGTGTGGTCAATTCAAAATGTAAAGTATTTTTACTCATCTAAATTTGTGGTATTTTCAGACTACGAATTTACGAAATAATCCTTTTGCGATTGTCCTGTTTTCTATAAATCTCATTTTATAATTTTATAATAAGGTTTTAGGCTTGAAATACAATTTGGACTAAAAACGCTATTGTTTGGGCGTTTGGCGGTATGTGGGTGTGGGAAATTGTTTGCAAATTTGTAGGGTGAAATACTTATGAGTTCTAACATACAAATTTGTAAAAGGTGCAGAGCACCGCAATATTTGTAGAATTTGAAATACAATGGTCTAAAAGGTACAGCGTACCGAAATATAAACCTTTTAATATTACGGTGCTCTGCACCTTTTGCACACCCGTTATTAATCTTATTACTACAAATATTAAGGTACTCTGTACCTATGGACATCATTTACAAAAACTATGCAAAAGAGGAAATTACAAGTTTTTGTTTCTTCAACTTTCATTGATTTGAAGGAAGAAAGACAAACTGCCGTACAAGCAATTTTGAATGCTGGACATATACCCGCTGGAATGGAATTATTTACCGCAGGCGATGAAAGTCAATGGACAATCATAAAGCGTTGGATTGAAGAATCTGATGTTTATATGCTTTTGTTGGGTGGACGTTATGGTTCAATTGAGCCTAAATCTGGAAAGAGTTATACCCACTTAGAATATGATTATGCTGTTGAACTTGGAAAGCCCCTTTTTGCAATTGTAACAACTGATAAAGCCCTTGATGAAAAGGTTAGTAAAGAAGGTAAAAAAGTTCTCGAATTAGACAATCCACAAGGTTTGAAAGATTTCAAGAAGGTGGTTACAAGTAATATGTGTGCCTTTTGGGATGATTTGAAAGACATAAAATTGAATGTAAATGACAGCATTAGAGATATTGAATATCGTTATGCAGATTCATTGAAAGGTTGGGTAAAAGCAGATGATACTGATTTAGGAGCAAGTTTAGAAGAATTAGCACGTTTAAGTAAAGAGAATAGTGAGTTGAAATTAGAATTGCAAAATAATAAAATTGTTGAAAAAATTAATGGTATTAGAATTGAAGAATTCGTTTCATTCCTACAAGAGAAACAAATTTCTGTCAACTATCCATTTAAAGGTAAAAATATAGATAATCTTTTATTTTACTTAATTGCTTTTTTAGATGATGGCGATACAAAAAGGATTCTTTTACAGGCTTTTGATGAACACTATTATGAACTTGAAAAATATGGTTTAATGGAAAAAGGAAAACTCACTTCTGATGGAAAAAAACTGTTAGTATTTATAGAAGTAAACAAGCATTTGTTTGATTATTAGACTAAAATTTAAGTGGAGAATAAAAACACAAAAAATATGAGTAAACAAACCTTATTCGACAAAGTGTGGGATGCACACGTTGTTCGTAAAATCGAAGATGGTCCAGATGTATTTCTGATTGACCGCCACTTTATCCACGAAGTAACAAGTCCTGTTGCTTTCTTGGGTCTTGAAAATCGTGGAATTGATGTGATGTATGCCAAGCGTACTTTCGCTACTGCCGACCACAACACGCCAACGATTAATCAGCATTTGCCAGTACAAGATCCACTTTCTGCCAATCAGTTGCAACAATTGGAAACTAATACCACAAAACACGGTATTTCGCACTGGGGATTGGGACACGCCAAAAACGGTATTGTTCACGTAGTTGGTCCAGAAAACGGCATTACTCTCCCAGGTATGACAATTGTATGCGGTGATTCGCATACTTCTACGCACGGAGCATTTGGAGCAATTGCTTTCGGAATTGGTACTTCTGAGGTTGAAATGGTGCTTTCTTCGCAGTGCATTATGCAACCAAAACCCATGAAAATGCGTGTAAACGTGAATGGAAAATTGGGCAAAGGTGTATTGCCAAAAGACGTTACTTTATACATCATCGCTCAACTTTCTGCCGCAGGTGCAACGGGTTATTTCGTGGAATATGCGGGTGATGTATTCGAGAATATGTCGATGGAAGGGCGTATGACGGTTTGTAATATGTCAATCGAAATGGGTGCCAGAGGTGGAATGATTGCCCCTGACGAAACTACTTTCAATTACCTAAATGGTCGTGAGCAAGCACCAAAAGGTGAGGCTTGGGACAGAGCATTGGCATACTGGAAAACCCTAAAAACAGACGATGAGGCTGTATTTGATAAAGAATATACTTTCGATGCAGCCGATATCGAACCACAAATTACCTACGGAACAAACCCTGGTTTAGGCACGGGAATTTCTCAAAATATTCCTTTGTCGGGTGATGTAATTGATGGTGAGGCAAGTTATAAAAAATCATTGGGTTATATGGGTTTTGCTGAAAACGAGCAAATCATCGGAAAGAAAATTGATTATGTTTTCTTGGGAAGTTGTACGAATGGTCGCATCGAAGATTTCCGTGCTTTTGCTTCTATCGTAAAGGGGCGTAAAAAAGCGGATAATGTAACGGCTTGGTTAGTACCAGGGTCGCACATCGTAGAATCTCAGATTAAAGAAGAAGGTATTTTAGATATTTTGACTGAATCTGGTTTTGAGCTTCGTCAGCCAGGATGTTCGGCTTGTTTGGCGATGAACGACGACAAAGTTCCTGCGGGAAAATATGCCGTTTCAACCTCAAATAGAAACTTTGAAGGTCGTCAAGGACCAGGAGCAAGAACGCTTTTGGCTTCTCCATTGGTTGCGGCGGCGGCGGCGGTGACTGGTGTAGTTACTGACCCTCGTGAGTTTTTATAGAGAATATTTGAGGTATATTTTGAGTGCATTTTGAGAGGGACGGAGGTTACACAGAGAGCCACAGAGAAAAAAATTGAGAACCACAGAGAGCAAAATCTCTTACTCTTTTTCTCTAAAAAACTCTGTGGTTCTCGATTTAAAACTCTGTAGCTCTCTGTGTAACCTCCGTCCCTCAATATAAAATAACAATTTAACCACAAAAAAACAAAATGGAAATAAACGAAATTACCAGAATAATCATTGGCTGCGGAATAGAAGTTCATAAACAGCTTGGTCCAGGCTTGCTTGAATCAGCTTATGAAGAATGTTTAGCTTTTGAATTGAAACAAAAAGGCTTGCGAGTTGAAAGACAAAAAGCATTACCGATTCAATACAAAGACATCCAATTAGAATATGGTTATCGGATAGATTTATTAGTTGAAAATGAAGTGGTTATTGAATTGAAAAGCGTTGATATTTTACATCCCTTACACGAAGCACAGATATTGACTTACATGAAATTTGCCGAAAAGAAAGTAGGGCTTTTGATGAATTTTAATGTACTTGTTTTGAAGGATGGTGTAAAAAGATTTATGAGATAATGATAGAAAAATATTTCTATTCAAAAAATAAAAACATTATGGCTTACGACAAATTTACAGTATTACAATCAAGTGCCGTTCCGATGCCTATCGAGAACGTGGACACCGACCAAATTATCCCTGCACGCTTCTTGAAAGCAACAACTCGTGAGGGCTTTGGCGATAATTTATTCAGAGATTGGCGTTATAATAACGACAATTCTCCCAAACAAGACTTTGTATTGAACAACCCAACTTACTCAGGAAAAATCCTCGTAGCGGGTCGTAACTTCGGTTCGGGTTCAAGCCGTGAACACGCCGCTTGGGCGATTTATGACTATGGTTTCCGTTGTGTAATTTCGAGTTTCTTTGCGGACATTTTCAAAGGTAACGCCTTGAATATCGGGATTTTACCCGTAACGGTTTCACCAGAATTTTTACATAAAATCTTTACCGCCATCGAAGCAGATGCAAAGGCGATTATCGAAGTAAATCTTCCAGAACAAACCGTAACGATTGCAACAACGGGCGAAAAAGAATCTTTCACCATCAACGGTTATAAGAAAAATAACATGATTAACGGCTTCGATGATATTGATTATCTTCAAAGCATGAAAGGCGAAATTGCAGCATTTGCAGAGAAAAGTCTTTATTAATTTTGAATTGTTGAGGTGATTTTTTAGTAAGTATTTATTCGTCGTTGAGGTTACACAGGAACGCCTGCCGCAGAGAACCGCAGAGTTTTAAATTGAGAACCACAGAGAAAAATCGTTCTCTTAATTTCTCCTTATTTTCTCTAAAAATCTCTGTGGCTCTCAATTTTTTACTCTGTGGCTCTCTGTGTAACCTCAGCGACAACTTAAAATTAACTTCAACAACTCAGCAATTCCAAAAGAATGCGACATATAGAAATAATGGACACGACCCTTCGTGATGGTGAACAAACCAGCGGGGTGTCCTTCTCGGCTTCTGAAAAACTGACCATTGCCCAATTACTTTTGAACGAAGTGATGGTCGATAGGTTAGAAATTGCCTCTGCACGGGTTTCTGAGGGTGAATTTGATGCCGTCAAGAAAATAACTGAGTGGGCTGCCGAACACGATTACTTAGATAAAATCGAAGTCCTAACTTTCGTAGATGGCGAAACTTCTGTAAACTGGATGATTGAATCGGGGGCGAGAGTAATGAATTTATTGACCAAAGGCTCACTAAATCACCTCACGCATCAACTCAAAAAAACGCCAGAACAGCATTTTTCAGAAATCGAAAAAGTCATCACTTTGGCACGTTCAAAGGGTATCAAATGTAATGTTTATTTGGAAGATTGGAGTAACGGAATGCGAAATTCACCCGAATACGTTTTCCAATACCTTGATTTTCTGACCAAACAGCCTATTCAAAGAGTGCTTTTGCCAGATACGTTGGGCGTTTTGACTCCGAGAGAAACCTTTGAGTTTTTGGATAAAATCGTAAAACGTTATCCAGAAACACACTTCGATTTTCATGCTCATAACGATTACGATTTGAGCGTTGCCAATGTCATGGAGGCAATCAAAGCGGGCGTACACGGGCTTCATCTGACTGTAAATGGCATGGGTGAACGGGCAGGAAATGCCCCTTTGGCAAGTACCATTGCGGTTTTGAACGACTTTATGCCCGAAGTAAGTACCTCAGTATCAGAGCATTCACTTTATTCTGTCACCAAAATCGTTGAATCTTTTTCTGGGGTAAGAGTACCAGCGAATAAACCCATTGTAGGCGAACACGTTTTTACCCAAACCGCAGGAATCCATGCCGACGGCGACAATAAAAACAATCTCTATTTCAACGATTTGATGCCTGAGCGTTTTGGCAGATTACGCCAATACGCCTTGGGAAAAATGTCGGGAAAAGCCAATATCGAAAAGAATTTGCAGGAATTAGGAATCACCTTGGCAGATGCCGATTTGAAGAAAATCACGCAAAGAATTATTGAGTTGGGCGATAGAAAAGAGACCGTTACTCGTGAAGATTTACCCTACATCATTTCAGACGTTTTGGACAGCAATGCCATCGAAGAAAAGGTCGTGGTCTTGAATTATGTTTTGACACATTCCAAAAATTTAAAACCTTCGGCAACGCTACAAGTACAAATTGGAGAAGAGATTTTTGAAGAATCTGCCCAAGGCGATGGTCAGTACGATGCTTTTATGAATGCTTTGAAAAAGATTTATGAAAAGAAGCAAATCGAACTTCCTCAACTGACAGATTACACCGTAAGAATCCCACCAGGAGGAAAAACGGATGCTCTTTGTGAAACGATTATTTCGTGGGAAATTAACAAAAAAACGATTAAAACACGTGGATTGGACTCCGACCAGACTGTTTCAGCGATTCAAGCCACGCAAAAAATGTTAAATTTGTTATAATTACTGCCACCAAGGCACGAAGACACAAAGAAATAAAACTTAGAGTCTTCGTGTCTTGGTGGCTAACATAAAAATTAACCAAAAACATGAAAGAATATACTCCTGTAAGCGAACAAGAAGATTTTATTGGTAAAGCCGTTGTAAATGCAGCATTTAAAGTTCACAAAGCACTTGGACCAGGATTACTCGAAAGAGTCTATGAGGTCTGCATGGAATATGAACTAAAAAAGGCAGGCTTCAAAGTTCAAAGACAAGTGGATATTCCGATAATGTATGATGATTTAGTTTTTGATGAAGGTCTGAGATTAGACCTTTTAGTTGATGATTTAGTCATTGTAGAACTTAAAGCCGTTGATTTAGTAAATCCTGTCTGGCAAGCACAAGTGATGAGTCATTTGAAATTAACAAATAGAAGACTTGGCTATTTGATGAATTTCAATGTTCCTTTAATTAAAGAAGGAATCAAAAGAATTGTAATATAATTCCTGCCACCAAGACTCAAAGACACTAAGAAAATAAAATCAA
This sequence comes from Cytophagales bacterium, assembly GCA_013298125.1. Lineage (GTDB taxonomy): Bacteria > Bacteroidota > Bacteroidia > Cytophagales > Spirosomataceae > Arcicella. The sequence goes on from JAAFJP010000053.1 coordinate 29,762, forward strand.
TTTTAGCCACCAAGGCTCAAAGAAACTAAGAAACAAAAACTTGGAGCCTTAGTGACTTGGTGGCTAAATAAAACTTAGAGCCTTGGTGGCTAAACAAAACAAAAATGTCAAAAAAACATATTCTCGTAGTCCCAGGAGACGGAATTGGGCAAGAAGTTACTGCCGTCGGTAAAAAAGTTTTAGAGAAAATCGCCGCAAAGTTCGGTCATGATTTCACGTATGACGAAGCCCTCATCGGTCACGTTGCCATCG
>JAAFJP010000054.1 GCA_013298125.1 Cytophagales bacterium
CAAACAATGACTTGCTTATTTTAGACAAAGATAATAAAAATATTTTCACCCTTTTACTTGATTTTTAACACAGTACCTCGAAAGTTCCTTCTACTTTCGAGAAGTTCTTTCAGAGAATTAAACTTCACCCAAAAGCATATTAGACACCGTATTTAGTTCAAATAAAAGATTACCCCCAACACCATCACTCTGTAACAGACCCATGAAATACTGGGGATTATTCCTATTTCCAATATCTTACAACGTCTCAAATGTTCCAGAAGCATGATGCCCACAACCATCATAAAATAACCCAAATGTACGATTGGATTTGTGTTGAAAAAAAACATCGGTAACAAAAGTAAAGTACCAATCAATGATACCGTCATCATGTTTCCAAGATAGTCTAATCGTTTGTTTTTCAGTATTTTATGTAGGAATAAAGATTGCCAAATGATTTGCCCAAAGCACATGATTAACTCTCTGTAAATACTACTTGTCCAACCCATCATTTGATTAATTGAAACTGAATATTTGTAAATTATTATGGTTGAAAATAAAGCCACAAAAAGAATATAAACGAGTCGGTATTTGACATTCAACGTGGGTGTACAATCATTCCCTGATACTTTTGCGGGAACAATTACCTTCCGATTTGTTGAGACAAAACGATACAATTTTCTCCCAATCCAATCCAAGGCTTTTAGGTTTGAGAATGGTTTTAAAATCGGGTAAGCATTGGTCAAAATCACTTTGAAAGCATCCAGTCCATATACTACTTCGTTATTCTGAGTATTCACAAAAGCAATTTCGTTTTTCGCACGATTCATGTCCACCAAATTCGCAATCGATAAATCAATGGTTTGGTAAGGGCTACAAGTGCCTTTTTCAATCAAACCTTGGGCTTCAAAAGCATTCCCGTACAACCTACACATGGGACAATCTGCGTCGATGAGGAGTTTATAATTCTGTAAAGTTTTCATGGCTTTTAGTATTTATATATTTCGTATTTACGAATATTTTAGGAAATTAAACTTAAAAATAAAAGGTTTAAAAACCCTTTATAATCCATTTGAAGAAACTAAACTTATCTGCCTTCTCTACCATTCTACCCACACTCGTGAGTTTTTCGGATAAATCAATGGTATCACTCAATAGCTTCTTGAAATTCTTTTCTTCATAACTACTTGCCTCAAAATCAGCGAGTTGCTTTAATTCTTTGACTACTGGCTCAACTTCCTTTCTACGTCGCTCGGTCATGATTTTTACTGCAACATCCCACATATCCTTTTCACCCACAAAATACTCTTTTCTATCGCCTGGAACGTGTTTTTTGTAAATTAATTCCCAATCCAACAAGGCTCTAATGTTCAAATTGGCATTACTACGTGAGATTTGGAGCTGTTCCATGATTTCATCAGTAGTCAAAGGATTTTCAACCGAAAGCAACAAAGCATGAATCTGAGCCATAGCTTTATTGATTCCCCAATTTGTTCCGAGCCTTCCCCAAAGTTGAATAAACTCGTCTTGTGTTTCTTTGTAGTTCATTGTGTAAAGGTATAATGAAGTTTTTGTATTTCCTAATTTTTTAGGAAATTAATTTTTTAAAACAAATAATGAATAATATATTTCCCAACACTCATAAACCAAAATACCCCTCCTGCAAAAGCTGAGACAAACCCAATAGTGAGATAACGAATCCGCATTTCTTTATCCCAAAATTTGAATGTTATTCGGTAGATTACAAAAATAGTGAACAATAAAATCAAGGTTTCTGTAATGTACGTAAACCAATAAAGGTTATACCGATTTCCAAAAATAGGAGCATTCTTCATAATCATAGTCCCTTTATTCGCTAAGAAACTGAAAGGGTTATGTAACTTTCGCAATGTTAAAAACAAAGATGGATAGAAAAGGAATGCTCCTAATATTTTGAGGTTATTATTCTGTTGTATAAATCCTTTTCTACTCACCATATACGCAAGTATTATCCAGAATAAGTGATAAAATATGTGAGTAATCTGAAAATAGGTTTTCCAAGGTTGTAAAATACACCCTAAAACATCATCAGGAAGAAGAATATAGTTTCTAAATCCAATGGATTGATAAAGCGTAACTACGTACAAGAGAAATGTAATTCCAAAAATAGTTGGGGCAAGAAAACAAGATAGAGCTATTTTCAACGTGGTTTTATCGAGGAGTTTCATGCGGATTGAATTTTAAATGAAAGGTTGTTTGTAGGAATATTTTAAGGAAAACGAAAATACTCAAATCCACTTATTCAATCAAAAAAATGAGTAGGTACATTTGCAGAAATAACGTAAATCGTGTGGTGGATGGAGTTTAAAAGTGTTTTTGTTACTTTTGCTAAAATTCTATCCTCTTAAATCAACTATAATGCCACAACTTTTCATTCTTGCGGGTTGTAATGGTGCAGGGAAGACCACAGCCTCCAAAATTTTATTACCAGAAGTCTTTGAAATAGAGACTTTCGTAAACGCAGATATTATTGCCGCACAACTCAATCCTGATAATCCTGAGTCCGTTGCGATTCAGGCAGGAAGAATAATGTTAGGTCAAATAGATGAATTATTATCTCAAAAAAAGAGTTTTGTTTTGGAAACAACTTTAGCAACAAAAAGCTATGTTGAACTTGTTAAAAAAGCACAAAGCCTTGATTATGAAGTAACTTTAACTTATTTTTGGCTTGAAAGTGCTGATCATGCCATTGAAAGAGTAGCACGTAGAGTTAAACAAGGAGGACATAATATTCCAGACGATGTTGTAAGAAGACGTTATGAAAATGGAATCAGAAATATGTTTAAATTGTTTATGCCGATAGTAGATAAATGGGCTATTTACGATAATTCTGATTATACAAAAGGAAATCCTGTATCAATAATTGAAAAACTTCGAGACATTGAAGAGGCAATTGTTTTTGATTCGGAGCTTTGGGAAAAAATACAACAAATATGAAAATACTAAAAAGAGACCCAATGCTTGAAAAAATCCACAAAGGGTTAATAAAAGCATACCAACATATTCCAGCGGAATTGGAGTATGAAAGAAAACAGAAAGAGAAGTTGAAAGAATCACAATCTTGATTAAAGAATTTCCCAAAACGCTGGCTGAATCCAAATTCAGTCAGCGTTTTGTTTTTTATACCGTAAGAAATTGAAAGTCAATTCATTATAAACTTATCCACGTTTTATCAACATCAAACTTTTCATTTTTATTGTCAATCGTTCGATTTATCACGAACTTAGAGACAAATATTAAACACAACCCAAATGTTAGACATTATCCAACTTCTTCCTGATTCTATTGCCAACCAAATTGCGGCTGGTGAGGTGGTTCAGCGTCCTGCCTCGGTGGTGAAGGAGTTGTTAGAAAACTCGATTGATGCAGGGGCTACGACCATTCAATTAATTGTCCGTGAGGCTGGGAAAACGTTAATTCAAGTGATTGATGATGGTTTAGGAATGTCCGAAACCGATGCCAGAATGTGTTTTGAACGTCACGCAACCTCCAAAATCCGTACTTCCGAAGACCTCTTCAAAATCCGCACAATGGGTTTTAGGGGCGAAGCGATGGCATCAATCGCCGCCGTTGCCCAAGTTGAAATGCGTAGTCGTAGAACAGTCGATGAGTTAGGAATTTTGATAAAAATAGAAGCCTCAGAAGTCAAAGCCCAAGAAGCCGTAGCAACTGAAAAAGGCACGAGCATTCAAGTAAAAAATCTGTTTTATAACGTTCCTGCCCGACGTAACTTTTTGAAATCCAACCCTGTAGAGATGCGTCATATCTTGGATGAGTTTCAGCGAGTGGCTTTGTCAAACTCAGAAATTACGTTTTCGCTTCATCATAACGATTCAGAAATCTATAATCTGCCCGCAGGGAAATTGAGTCGTAGAATTGTGGATTTATTTGGTAAAAATTACCGTGAACAATTGGCCGCTTGCGAAGAAGAAACATCCTTCGTGAGTGTGCGTGGCTACGTAGGAAAGCCCGAATTTTCTAAAAAAACCCGTGGTGAGCAATTCTTTTTTGCCAACAATCGCTACATAAAAAATGGTTATCTGAACCATGCCGTGATGTCGTCTTTCGAGGGACTGATTCCCGAAGGAACGCATCCGTTTTATGTGCTTTTCATTGAAATTGACCCCATTCATATTGATATAAACGTTCATCCAACCAAAACAGAAATCAAGTTTGATGATGAACGTACGGTTTATGCCATTGTACAAGCCGCCGTCAGAAAGGCAATGAGTCAGCATAACCTTACGCCCTCACTGGATTTTGAGACAGATGTAAACTATACCAACAACATTTTCAACTTCGGAAATTCGCCTTTTCAAACCCAAAAAGAAAGTGCCGATGCGTTCAACAGTGGCGGTGGGGCAAGCACCTACGCACGCCCAGAAGTACCTGCCCGTGAGCGTACGAATTTGACCAATTGGAATAAATTATATGAAGGTTTAGACCGTGATGTAAGTGCTTTTGAAAAGATTGGCACTCGTCAAGAATCGTTGTTTTTAGGGCAAAAAGAGGCTGAAAATGAGCCATTTACGATAAAAAGTAAAGCCAATGACTTTTTACAAAATCGTCCACAAAGAGGAAATCAAGATTCTGAATCGACTACTTTCCAGATTCATAATCGGTACATCATTTCTCAGGTAAAATCGGGGATGCTTTTGATTGACCAAAGGGCGGCTTACGAACGGATTTTGTACGAAAAATTCTCGCAACACCTTCAAAAACACAACGGAGCATCACAGCAATTGCTCTTCCCAACCACGGTGCGACTCACGCCCGCAGATTTTCATTTGGTAGTAGAAATCCAAGAAGAAATCCGCAATTTGGGCTTTGTGTTGAGCGTAACGGGACACGATACTTTCGTAGTAAACGGCATTCCCGCCGACTCGCCCGATGAAAACGAACAAGCGATGATTGAGGGGATTTTGGAGCAATTCAAACACAACGAAGCCCATTTGCATTTAGACAAATCCGAAAACGTAGCTCGTTCGATGGCAAAGCGTTCGGCGGGGCGTTTTGGCAATCATAGTCTCACGGTTTTGGAGATGAATATGTTGGTAGAACAACTCTTTGCATCCTCCAATCCAAGCTATACTCCAAGCGGAGAATCAACGATGAAGATTGTGTCTTTGGAGGAAATGGCGGGGCTGTTTTTGCGGTAGGAATTGGTAATTAAGCAATAATATCCTCAAATCAATGAAATAAACATGATATTCAATGAAATAATGACTAAATATTGGTCAAATGATATAGATAAACAAAGTATTCAAAATTTATATCAAAATAGCGTTAATTCCTCGGATTTAACGTTGAATTTGAATATTGCTTTTTCCAATAAAGACAAGTCATCATTAGAGAATTGCTTTTTTGTGGCATATACGTTAAATCTTTTTAGTATAGAAAATGAAGATATAATTTCAAAATTAATTCTCGAAAATTGGCACAAGGAGCATGAAGACATCGCTGGATTATTTCAGAGAAAATTTAACAAGAACAAGAAAAATATTCAAATATTATTGCAAGCAATTAACAACATACCAGAATATTTGCAAGTTGATGATTTTAAATATCCATATATCCGTAAACTAATTTATGCAATAGGTGCTCAGCCTGAAAAAGATAATATTAAAACACTATTAATGTTGGCTAAATCAGAGGACGAACAAGTCGCAAAGTTGGCTTTACACCAGATTGAAAAAAGAAAACAGTTGGGGCGTTGGGAAAATAAGTAATAATAGTTTTGAGCTATTGTAAAAAACAAATCCCCTAAAAAACCAGTTCTCCCTAAAAACCCTCAATCCCCATGCCCGAACTCCCCGAAGTAGAAACCTACCGTCGTTATTTTGAAGAAACCAGCCTTTATCAACCCATTAGCGATGTTTATGTGGAGGACACAAAACTTCTTACCACCGACTACGATACGCTCAATCAGCAATTAAAAAATCATCAATTTATTGGTACAAAACGAGTGGGTAAAAATCTATTTGCTCAGTTGGATGCACCATATTGGTTGCACCTTCATTTCGGCATGACGGGCGATTTGGCTTATTTCAAAGACGATGAAGATACGCCCCGTTTTGCAAGGATTATTTTTAAGTTTGCCAACGGTTTTAAGTTGGGATTTTTATGTCCAAGAAAATTTGAGAGAATCGGGATTGTGGAGGACGTTGAGGAATATTTATCTCGTAAAAAAATCAATAAAGATGCCTTAGAAATCACGGTAGAGGAATTGTCAAAAACTCTTAACAAGAAGAATGCACCTATAAAATCAGCTTTATTAGACCAATCAACCGTGGCAGGAATTGGCAATTGGATTGTGGATGAAGTGCTGTATCAAGCCAAAATTCATCCAGAGAAAAAAGCCAATCAATTATCCGAAAATGAGATAGTTGAAATCCATAAATCCATGCAATTTGTCATTCAAACAGCCATTGATTCACAAGCAAATTATGATGATTTTCCAGAGAATTTCCTCATACACGCACGTGGTTGGGGACGGGCAGGTTTGCAAGACATCAGGGCAGATAGATGTGCAGAATGTGGAGAGAAAATCAGCATCAGCAAAGTAGGAGGGAGGACGACTTATTTTTGTGCAAATCGACAACAGTCATAAAAAAGGACGACTTCGTTTTAAACGAAGTCGTCCTTAAAATCTTCTAAATAAAATCTATCAGACTCCTTTCCATTTAATCGCACAACCCACTGATTTTGTGAGGTTTACGACTACTGGTTTCCCCGATAAAAGATTATTGACAGCATCTTCGATATAACGCTTTGTAACGCCATTGGCATCTTGTGAATTATCATCAATGCCACCAATATACTGCATAATAAACTTGTCTCCTTCACGCTTCACTACATAGGCAGAAGGCGTGCGAGCAGCTCCAAATGCACGGGCAACTGATTGCGTTTCATCTTGCAAGTATTCAAACGTATAACCTTTTGATTTCGCCACGGCTTGCATATTCTCAAAAGTATCTTCTTCATAAGCCGCAGGGTCATTAGGATTTATCGCTAAAACTGGATAGCCCAGAGAAGCATATTTTTTGTCCAAAGCCATGATTCTACTCTCATAAGCCTTTGAAAAAGGACAGTGATTACACGTAAAAACGATAATATATCCCTTCGCAGACTTGTTTTCAGCCATTGAAGTTACACCGCCTGACGTACTTTTTAGTTTGAAATCATTGACGACATCGCCAATAGCATAACCTTTATCAGCACTGTTTGTAAAAGCAAATATAACCGCAAGTCCCATAAGTATTACCCCCATAGAACTCAAAATGTATATTTTTTTCATGATTCTTTTCATTTTAATTATTTGTAATTTGTTGTTATTCAGACGGTTAATTTTTGTAAAGTAACGGGGTGGATTTTGGGTAATTACGGATTGGATAATTGGGGATTAGGTAGCTAATAATTTATGAAAGTATTTTTCTTTATCAGGAACTCAAAAAACGAAAGTTCGATTATCCCTTATTGAACTGGTTGATTAAGTTATACCCAAGAAAAATTTTATAAACGAACCCTCCCAAGGGTTTTGAATCCTTGGGAGGGATTTTGATGAGTACAACTTAATTAACCAGTTCACCTAATCCCTAATTCTCCCCAGCAACAGGAGTCATTTCTTTTAATTCCTCCAAAAACTTATCCATCTTAGCTTGACCTTCAAAGAAAATACGCTTTCTCATTGTCAAATTTACCATTAAAGTTGCAGGAATCGTGCCTGACCAATCTTTATCAATTTCATCAATCCATGCATTATAATCAGGTTCATCCAATAAAACGACTTCTGAATTAATGCTGTTTTTTGCAATGAAAGGTTCAACTTTATCTTTAATATCCTTCGGAAAATCCATACTTACCATCAAAAATCGAATTCTCTTCTTAGCATATTCCTGACTTAATTTCTCATAATTTGGTAATTCTTCAACGCAAGGCTTACACCAAGTAGCCCAAAAATGGACAACTAAGGTAGTGTCTGTTACATGATTTATTTCTTTTCGTAAATCCTCAAAACGAATTACTCGTACTTTTTCTGACTGGCTAAATGCCTGAATAACAGACAAATAAAGCCCGAGGATTAGCATTAAAATATTTCGTTTCAGAAACATGAGGGTTCGTTTTTGGAATGAAGGAATAAGTTGAGCAGTAAAATTAGTATTCAGTTGGCAGTAAATAAAATCAGTAAATTAACGGTTGTTTTTTATCTGCCTACTGCAAACTGAAAAAATGCCTACTAATCTAAAACGATTTTATTTTCACTTTATTCTCCTAACTCATTATCAAACAATACGTTATGAAGCTACAAAATGTTTAAAATTTGAAATAAAAGTAGTCTTTTCTTTTCAGATTTCAAAACAAAGTCCGTATCTTTGCAACCCAATTTAAAAATTCATATTTAAACATTTACAAATGTACGCAATCGTAGAAATCGCTGGTCAGCAATTTAAAGTTGAGAAAGACCGTTTCCTCTACACCCACCGTTTGGCGGGCGAGGAAGGCGCTGCACTGGTTTTCGATAAGGTTCTTCTTGTCGATAATGACGGGGACATCAAAGTAGGTCTCCCAACCGTAGCAGGTGCAAAAGTATCAGGTAAAATTTTGGCTCACGTTCGTGGGGAAAAAGTGCTTGTTTTCAAAAAGAAACGTCGTAAAGGCTATCAGAAGCAAAACGGTCACCGTCAGAATTTAACAAAAGTATTAATCGAAGGAATCACGTTGTAGGAGTTAGGGGTTAGGGATTAGGTTTTAGTAGTTGTTAAAACTCATAAACATTTAACTCACAAACTCATTACTACTTACTTATAAAATCATTCAAAAGAAATGGCACATAAGAAAGGTGCGGGTAGTTCTAAGAACGGCCGTGAATCACATAGTAAACGCCTCGGTGTAAAAATATTCGGAGGTCAGCCTGCAATTGCGGGAAATATCATCATTCGTCAGAGAGGAACAGCCCACAACCCTGGTCCAGGTGTTGGTCTTGGAAAAGATCATACTTTGTTCGCTTTGGTTGATGGAACAGTTCATTTCAAAAAAGGATTTAAAGGACGTTCATACGTTGAAATCATCCCTTTGAGCGAAGCAGTAGTTGTTGATGCTCCTGTGAAAGTTGCGAAAAAAGCACCTGTTGCATCTGCACCAGTAGCAGCAGTAGTTGCGGAGGTTGAAGCAGCACCAGTTGCGGAAGCACCAGCAAAAAAAGCAAAGAAAGCAGATGCAGGAGATGATTTGAAAAAAATCGAAGGTATCGGTCCAAAAATTGCTGAACTTTTCAATAACGAAGGTATCTTAACTTTTGCTCAATTAGCCGAAACTTCGACTGAAAAAATGCAAGAGATTTTAGCTGCCGCAGGTTCACGTTACGCATCACACAATCCAGGAACATGGGCAAAGCAATCAGCAATGGCTGCCGCAGGTCAATGGGACGAATTGAAAGCATGGCAAGACGAAATGAATGGCGGAAAGGAATAACCCAAACGTAATTCAGAGAATATACAAAAAGACTCGCTCAGATACTGGGCGAGTCTTTTTGGTTTTCACTTACCAATCAACAACAAAATAAAAAACAAATTCAAGCAAACTGAACCAAGCATATTCAACCGCATGGTGTGGTGAAAATCGGCTTTTCGTTCATCTTTAAGCACTTTCAAAAACCACAGGTTGAAGTAAATTAATACGGGGGACATCACCAAAAGGTAAACCACAAAAGCGGGGAATTGATAAATTTGAACTCCTTGAAAATAGAAGAAAAATGCAATTGTTACGAATAGAAAAATACTTGCCGTGAAGATGAAAGTTCCTTTGATTCCTAATAATCTACTCATCGTCATATCGCCTCTACGGGCATCTTCTTCGTGCTGATAAATCTGAGTCATGGGGTAGAACCCTAAGAGGTTTAGGCTACTCAAAATGGCTGGTATAAGGTATTTATTTTGTAAGATTTCACCCAAAGAAATTTTATCAACTGACTGAATAACAGTTAAATATGTAAATGCTCCTTGAAAAATACCCACCGTTAGCCAACTGATAATAGGATATTTCTTCAACCGTATTTTATCATTGGAATATGCTTTTGAAACGGAGCTATAAATTATCAAAGCCACACTCAAAATCCATCCTCCGAGGAAATACGCCACGAAATACGCCACAATATCCAAAGCCCAAGCAACATAGAATAATGCAAGACTGACTGGTGGCGGATTTTCAAGCCCCCCGATTGAACCTTCATCTTTGTCAAAATAGCTATTGTACGCATTTGAGGCTGGATAAATTAGTAAATGTAATACCACAAAAAGCCCTGCCGTAATACCCCAATCTGGATTTTGAGACTGACTCACCGCAAACCAGAAAACTGGCATGAGGAATAGTGAAAATGGTATGCGGAGATGGAGGATGATGTTTTTCATATTGATAAATTAGGGGTTATTTCTTCCAAAAATTACGACTAAAAACTCTCTCAAATTTCCAACCTTTTGCTCGCAAACCTGCGGGTATATAAGCGAATGTTTCTTTTGGTGAAAGATGTTCGTAGTATAAATCATCGTCCGTTAAGATTAATGATTCGTAGTTTTTGTCATTCTTTATGGTAATGTCTGCAAAAGGTAACTCTTTGACATACTGTTCATTATCTCGTAAAATTTGTTCTTTCAACAACCATTCAGCCTGATATTTTTCAGAACGATGGGCTTGTGGTTTATAATGCCCTTCCGAAACTTTTAGAGCATATTCCAAATAACTTTTCAGCAATCTTGGACCTTCGTTTTGGGCTTCTTCTACTCGTAATTGATTCGGCAAAATACTACTGACAATATAGATTTTCTCTCTCGCACGAGTAACAGCTACATTCAAGCGATTTTCACCTCCTTGACTATTCAATGAACCAAATTGCATCGCCATTTTGCCCTTAGCATCGGGTGCGTAGGCTACTGAGAAGATGATAATATCTCGTTCGTCGCCTTGTACGTTTTCGATGTTTTTTACGAAAGTTACCTCACCCCCCCGCCCCTCTCCGATAGAGAGGGGAGCTTTCCTATTGCCGTTGTTATTCCTATTCCCGTGGTCTGTGTCTCCACCGACTACTTCCAATAAATCCTGAATTAAGCCTTGTTGTTTGAAGTTAAAGGTTACAATTCCGATTGATTTTTCGGGGGAATTTTGGTGAATATTTTTGACTAAATCAATGACCCTTTCTGCCTCAATTTGGTTAGTACTATTTTCCCAAACTCCTTCTACTTTCAAATACTGAATAGCGGGTTTTTGAAGATTAATCTCTTGGAAATCAGGCAATAGTGATAAAGTATTTTTATAAAAATATTGATTAGAAAAATCTATTAAGTCCAATGACTTGCTACGATAATGACCTCTTAATTGGGTTTGTGGTAAATACTGACACGCCAAATCTAAGAGCGAATCAATCTCTAATTCGGGGCTTTCGTCGGCTTCATTTTCAAACCTTACTCGGTATAAATCATTGGGTTGTAATTGTTTTGAATCGCCCGCTATGACTACTTGCTTGCCCCTGTACAAGGCAGGTATTCCTTGTTCGGCAAAGCATTGTGAGGCTTCATCAAAAATGACTAAATCGAAAATACCCCCCTGCCCCCCTTCAAGGGGGTTTAGAGGAAAAATCGCAGAAACTGTTTCGGGAGAAGCTAACCAACAAGGCACAAGTTTGAATAATTCTTCCGAATATTCTGTAATTAATTTCCGAACTGACCACAGTTTGCGTTTTTTGGAAACTTGGTGTTTTAAATCACGGTAAGTGATGATATTTTGAAGTCGGTTTTTTTCTAAATTTTGATAGGTTAATTCTCGTAATTTCAACAATAAAATCTCTTGACTCAAAGTCTGTTTCTTCTGAACGGAATCTTGTAAATCACTTTCTAATTGACTGATTTTCAAAGAACTAACCCCTCTGAGAATCGGATATTTATCCTCAATGTGTTCAATCCAAGCTAATTTTAGGCTATTGATGAAATGTCCAACTGGGCTGTGGTCGGTGGGGACACCGACCACGGGGCTTAAAGGTTCTTTTTTCAATAAAAATAACTCAACCATAGCCCACTCCGAACGACTAAATGATGCCTTCAACGAATCGGCTTCTTGCATCAAATCGAAGTTCTCTTTTAGGTAGGAATTGATACTTGATAAATCATCGGAATTACTGATAATTTCTATTTGTTTTTTTGATAAATAATTATTCCAAACTATCTGATTATCAATTAATTGTTGTGACTTTTGAATTAGAAAATTGATTTGTTTTTGAAAGTCATTCCATGTGGTTGTTTGTGTGAAAATAGGCAAGGGCGAAGGCAATATTTTTACCAAAGATTTCCAAATTTTATTCGCCTTTTCGGCTTGATATAACTGTTGAAAATGGCGTTCAAACCAACGGTAGTTAGCCCCCCATCCCCCAGAAGGGGAGTTAATAACCTCGTTTATAGTTCCCCCTCTGGGGGTTAGGGGGCTAAATATCCAACCCCACTCATTCCACCATTTTTCTAAGCCAATCCGATTTTGGATTCTTTGTTGTAATTTCTGTAAATCTTCTACCGACAGGCTCAATCCATTTGCAATCGTAACATTCTGAATATCAGATTTTTCCTTTGAAAAAATACTCCAAAATAAGCCTCCGAGAGCATTTGATTTTGTATCAATGGCTTCGTTTAATTTGGATAAAAAAGGTAGTAATTGATTGCTTGACAAGGTGATTTCAATGCCTTGACCTGCAAAAAATTGAGCGACTTGTGCTTCTAATTCTCCAATTTTTGAGGTACTTAGTTTAACGCTGGCGGGCAGTTCCACTGTGGGTTTAACCCCGCCAGCGTTGGTACGTGCAATGAAGTGAGATATAAAAACTTGATAAACTTTCTCATTTCCAATCGTCAATAATAGGTTTTGGAAATGCTCTTTTTCAATTGAAATCTTTTCTAAATCTTTAAAATTTAAGGCAGTTTCAAAAATTTCCGACGACTCCTTCTCAAGGTTTTGTACAAAATCATTTACATCTTGAATGACCTTCAAAATTTGTGAAATTTCTGAATATTGGCGGTTTTGGAAGGAGAGTCTGTGTTGCCAAAATTCCACAGGGGATGCAACCTCACCCCCAGCCCCTCTCCCGTGGAGAGGGGAGTTTTTGAGGTCGAATGCTCCCCTCTCCACGGGAGAGGGGCTGGGGGTGAGGTTAAGCCTATTTTCATACTCACAATACCTCTCAAATTTCTTCAAAAAATCATCTATCTCATTGAATTTGAACAATTTATAATCATTTTTCAAATTCAAAAAGGATTTATTAGGCGAACTCGTGAGGTACAATTCTTTCACTGATACGCCACATTCTGAAACATCAAAAAGTGCCTCTTTGAATTCCTGCAAAATCTCCGAAATTTTATCAATTTGACGGCTTTCCTGAGCAAAATTCCTTTCTAAAAATATCGCATCAAGGCTCTGGTTTTGCTTTTGATAATCTTCGATTTGTTCAATTTGGTTCAAAATCTGAGCATACAAAGTTTTGCGGTCATTTTTGAAGTCATGCACATTGCCCACGAACGGACGCATACTCATACGTGTGAGGCGTTCCTGCACAACATCAAGAGCTGCCCGTTTTTGAGAAACGACCAAAACCTTCTTCCCACGAGCCGTAAAATCCGCAATTAGATTACAAATTAACTGAGATTTTCCCGTGCCAGGAGGTCCTTGAACCACCATCGAAGCACCTGATTTTATTTGTTGCAAAGCCAACTCCTGCGAAGCATCGAGGGGAAAGGGAGTTAATAGATTCTCTTCTTTGGGTTTGGCTATCGGCTGTCGGCTATCGGCTGTCAAAAACTGGTCACTATTATTAATATTTGGGAATAATGATTCTAAATCTTCATTGCTTAAAGCCGACGGCTGACTGCCGAAAGCCCAAAGCATCTCCTCATAATCAGGCACTAAAAACGACCCTGCCTGTGGGAACATTCCTAAGACCGCTTGGGGATATAATTTTAATTCTCCGTTGTTTTCGGACAGCTCCAAATCTGATTTTAATTGCTTTTCAAAATGGTGTAACGTGTTGGTAAACAGTTCTTTATTGAAGTCAATCTTCAAAGGAGAGTCTTTCAAAAACTCGTATAATTGTGTTCTAAATTCAAGAGAATCTTTTGAAAAATCTTCAAAACTATGCTCCAAAAACTCATCCGAAATCTGGATTTGATTGAAGTGTGAATACGCTAAAAGGAAACTGCGATTGAGGGTAATGGATTCGTCTCGGGTTTGTAACTGCCAGTACACCTCACCCCCAACCCCTCTCCCATGGAGAGGGGAGTTTACACTCAATGCCCCCCTCTCCACGGGAGAGGGGTTGGGGGTGAGGCTTACTGGAAAAAATAACAATGGACACCTAACCACTGTCCCATCCGAAAATTTACCTTTTATGATCGGATAACCCACATATAAATCTTCCGAACCACGTTCTTCTTCGATAAATTTTTCAGTTCTCGAAATCTTGCGTAAACGCTTACTTACCTCATTCACACGCTCATAACGGGGGTCGTGAACTTCACAGAGTGGGATTGTATTTTTTTGAGCAATTAGTTGTTCTACAAGATGAAAAGAAGGTTTATTTTGTAAAAAATCAAGTTCATGAATATCCAAAAACTGTTCGGCAGAGAGGTTCAGCAACAACAAAGACTTGTTTCTGGAAGTCAAGTTTGTGAGCCTTTTTTGATAAGATTTTAGGATTTTTTGTAAGGTATTTTCTGCCAATTTGAGTATTTATTTTTAAGTAATTATGTACATTAAACAACGGTTTTTTCAATTAAGCGATTGATAATCAGTCGATTATTTCCCTAATCCCTAATCCCCAATCCCTAATCCCTAATACTTATTAACCCAAGAAAACCACAAATCGTATTTCTTGGTATTTAATTTGTTGATAATATGTTGTAATTTATAACCCAATAACAAGATTTCCGAATTTTAGATTCGGATTAGGCAAATGTACAATAATAAAAAAGTCGTTGTGGTAATGCCCGCATACAAGGCGGCATCGACCCTCGAAAGAACATACAGAGAAATCCCTTTTGACCTCGTTGATGAGGTGATTTTAGTTGATGACCACAGCCCAGACAACACTTTTGAAGTAGCTAAGTCATTGGGAATCAATCATGTAATTCGCCACGACATTAATAAAGGTTATGGTGGAAATCAGAAAACTTGTTACAACAAAGCCCTCGAATTGGGTGCTGATATTGTGATTATGGTTCACCCAGATTATCAATATACTCCCCTTCTACTCCCTGCCATGATTACGATTATCGGCAACGGACTTTATCCCGTAGTTTTTGGTTCAAGAATCTTGGGCAAAGGTGCTTTGAAAGGCGGAATGCCCATGTATAAATATATTGCCAATCGTTTTTTGACACTTTTTCAGAATATTATGTTGTCTCAGAAATTGTCGGAATATCACACAGGTTATAGAGCATTTTCGAGGGAAGTTTTAGAAAAAACGCCTTTTATGAAATGCGATGATGATTTTGTTTTTGACAACGAAATGATTGCCCAAATCTTCTGGCAAGGCTTTGATATTGCAGAAGTTACCTGCCCGACTAAATATTTTGACGAAGCCTCTTCCATCAATTTTGCACGCAGTTCAAAGTATGGTTTGGGTGTACTTCGTGTTTCGATGCGTTATCGTTTGGCGAAATGGGGAATTAGGTGGAAGTTATTGTAGAAGTTTTGCAATTAATTTTCAATTTGCAATGTTCAATTATCAATATTCAAGTTTTTACACGTAATCACTTGAACATTGAGCATTTTAAATTGAACATTGATCATTAACCCTTTTTTTACTAATGAAAAGAGCCATCGTTATAGGTGCTACGGGCTTGGTCGGTAGTACACTCGTGAAGCAACTTTTGGATAATTCAACTTATTCAAAAGTTGTTTTGCTTTTACGTAAACCCTTGAATATC
The DNA here is from genome assembly GCA_013298125.1 of Cytophagales bacterium. Taxonomy (GTDB): domain Bacteria; phylum Bacteroidota; class Bacteroidia; order Cytophagales; family Spirosomataceae; genus Arcicella. The sequence continues at coordinate 15,972 of JAAFJP010000054.1, forward strand.
AGCCACTCAAAACTGGTTCAAGAGGTTATAGATTTTGATAATTTGGATGCTTCCAAAATTGTGGGGGATGATTTATTTTGTGCCATGGGAACGACCATCCAAAAGGCGGGTTCGCAAGAGGCACAGTATAAAATCGACTGTACCTATCCTTTCGAAATCGGGAAAATTGCCAAAGCCAATGGCGTGAAACAGTATATTTTAGTTTCGGCAGTTGGGGCAAATTTTGAGTCGTCTAATTTTTATCTTCGTATCAAAGGCGACCTTGAAAACAAGATTCAATCGCTTGACTTTCAGAATTTTGTGAGCCTTCGTCCGTCTATGCTTTTGGGTGATAGAGGAGAATTTCGTTTGGGTGAAAAGATTGGAACTGTGCTATCAAATATTCTTTCGCCTTTGCTGTTTGGAGGGCTTCGGAAATATCATGGGATTGAGGCATCGGACGTTGCCAAAGCTATGCAACGGTTTGCTAATGAGGGACTTAGTGGAGTTAGGTTTATAGAATATGATGAGATGATAAATGCGTAAAAATATAAATATGACACCAACCCAAACCTTCCAATCCCGAAAAGAATCTTTCCAAAACCTCGCTGAACAATTCCAAAAACAGTACAATCAATGGGCGGTTTTTAGGGCGGTTTTGTTTGTAGCAATAGCCTTAATTAGCTACCAAACTTATCAATATTCAAGCGTTGATTATGTAATTCCTGTTGTGATTATCGGGATTGCCTTATTCTTGTTTTCAGTAAATAAACACCTGAAAATCAAATATTTACGTGATAAAAATAGAGTTTTGTCAAATCTAAATGAAGATGAAATCAAACGTTTGGATAATGTTTTTACCAGAACCGAAACAGGCGAGCAATTCGCAGAAAATAATCATTTTTATGCTTCTGATTTAGATATTTTTGGAAAACAATCACTCTTCAAACTCCTCAATCGTACGCATACCTACACGGGCGGGGCGACTTTGGCAAATTGGTTGAAATCGCCAGCACAAAAAACGGAGATTTTATCCAGACAAAATGCTATCGAAGAATTATCCCCAAAAATAGATTTCCGACAAGATTTAGAAGCCTCAGCTTTATTGATTGAAGAAGTTGCAGAACCCACTCAAAAACTCATTTTTTGGACTGAACAGCCTGATAATGAGACGATTAAAAAGTCTCTTTTTCAATACGCAAAATACCTTCCGTACTTTACAGTTTCGCTGATTTTAGCTTGGGCTTTTGACATCATTCCCATTGGTTATCCGCTCTTGATGTTGATATTTCATGGGTATATTTTAAAACAAATTTATGAAACTGTCAGCCAAGCCCTCGACCAAACTTTACGCCTTTCGGGTACGTTGAAGGCTTATGCTAATTTGTCGGAACTGATTGTGAGTGAGACGTTTACAAATTCAAAACTCATTGATTTACAAAAACAATTATCAGAGGCAAGTCCAGCGATTCGGGCTTTGGAAGATATTTTGAATAAATTAGGCAATCGAGCCAATCCGATTTTTGCTTTCATCGTGGGCGTGCCTTTGTTGTGGGATTTGCAGTATTTTATCAAACTCGAAAATTGGAAAAAATCTCACCGTCAAAACCTGCCAAAATGGTTAGATGCCATTGCTGAAATAGAAACCCTAAACAGCTTTGCAGGATTACATTTTGCCAATCCAGATTTTGTGAAACCTGAGATTTCAGAAGAAAGTATTTGTCTGAAAACCAAAGGATTAGCCCATCCAATGATTCGTAGAACAAAACGAATTGCTAATGATATTCAACTTGTGGGCGAAGGTAAAACTATCATCATCACAGGCTCAAATATGTCTGGGAAAAGTACCTTTCAGCGGACAGTGGCAGTGAATATTGTCTTGGCTTTGGCGGGTTCTGTGGTATGTGCACAGGCGTTTGCGTGTTCATGTATGCAGGTGTTTACGAGTATGCGTACGCAGGATTCTTTGGAGGAAGATACGTCTTCGTTTTATGCGGAATTGAAGCGGTTGAAGACCTTAATTGGGGCGGTTGGCAATCGGCAGTCGGCAGTCGGCGGTGGGCAGTTTACAGTAGGCAACAGTTTGCCTATTTTTTATTTTTTAGATGAAATTTTGAAAGGGACAAATTCCAAAGACCGCCACGAAGGGGCGAAGGCTTTAATGTTGCAATTACACAAAACCACAGCCTCTGGTTTTATCTCAACGCATGACGTAGAATTGGGCGATGAGTTTGATAATCAGGGCTTTGTGGAGAATTATAGCTTCTCTTCGGAGGTTGTGAAGGATGATTTAGTCTTTGATTATAAACTCCGTGCGGGTGTTTGTTATAGTTTCAATGCGAGTATGTTGATGAAAGGGATTGGGATTGAAATGTGATGCTACCCTTTCTTGGGCTGTGTCCCCACAAAGTCTTTCAAATAAAAAGGCTCGAAAGTCACTACGTTTTCAAATAACGATTTTTCAAAAGAATTGGTTGCCAAGATTCCAACCGTTTTGGCAGAAGGATGAATTTCTGTATTCAAGAAAATGGCATTTTTATGCGTAATTTCCTCTTGACATTTTGCCGCACCATCACCAAAAAATACGACTTTCTTTTCGTTCAATATCTCAGAAAAAGACAATTCATCAATAATCTTCGCCTCCGTTTCCGAAATGATATTCATTTGGTTATCAAGAACTTGGCAATAAACTTCCATTCTTCGAGCATCAATCATTGGACAAAGCAAATGCGTTTCGTCATAAAAATCTTTGACTTGATATGCCATTGCTTCCAAAGTATTCACGGCAATCAAAGGTTTGTCCAAAGCAAAGCAAAACCCTTTCGCTGTGGACACGCCAATGCGTAAACCCGTGTATGAGCCTGGACCTTTCGCAACCGCAAAAGCATCTAAATCATTCAAAGAAAAACCTGAACATTTCACCACATTTTCGCAAAGTGTCGTGAGCATTCCAGAATGAGACTTTTCAGTATGTAATTCACTGATTGCCAATAATTTACCGTCTTGATGCAAGGCAACGGAACATACTTTTGTGGAGGTATCTATGCTGAGGATTAAAGACATTTCTTGATTGTGGAATGTGGATTTTCGATTGCGGATTTTTGTCTGAATCAGGATTTGTAGGATTTAAGGATTTACAGGATAGTTTAGAAACAAAGCTACAATCTTGTAAATCTTAAAATCTTGTAAATCCTGATTCAGAAATATTCTCACAAAATTAACCTCAAACCCTTCAAACAAAAAATAGCGACCAATTTCTTAGTCGCTATTTTTTCTGTATAAGTTATTTTGTCTGAATCAGGATTAGAAGATGATGAGGATTAAAATGGAGAACTCCTAATCCCTAATAACCCAATCCCCAATCCCTAAACCTACTTCTCCCCCTTCAAAATCGCCTGATAACGATTCATATCCGAAAACAATTTCAAAGCCGACTGAATCTCAGGGTCTTTGGCGAAAGATTGCTCACGAGTACCTTTTTGGAGATAATAATGTACGATTATTTCTTGTTCCAAAGCCGTCTTGATTTCGTCCTTAAACTTCATCATGTCAGCCTCTTTATTATGCGATAATTTTGAACGGAGTGCCTTCAATTGTTCCGAAACAGCATCAAAGTAACGCTCCTTTTTTGCCGATGCTTCCAAGACGTTTAAGTCCTTTTCGGCTTGGGTCGTATAGTCAAATTCTTGCGTAACTGCCCATTTCACAAAGTCCTGATATTCAGCCGCCGACAATTCAAAATCCTTCGCAGATTTAATCGTTGGATGGTCGAAATGGTATTTGATGGCATAGTCAAACAAAACGTATTTATTTGATAATGAAAGCGTTACTGCCGCAGGAGCTGGTTTTTCGATTTCAATATCTGGCAAAACTCCTCCACCGTCATAAACCGTTCTGCCACTCTTTTTAGTCTTGAAAGGACGCTTTAATGAGTCTGGTAATTTCCCTACGCTACCGTCTGGATTGCGGTGTTGGTAGTCAATCGCTTGGATGCAACGCCCACTCGGAATATAGTATTTTGCGGTGGTAACTTTCAGCTTAGTATTATACGTCAAATCACGAGTAACTTGCACCAAACCCTTGCCATAAGTACGTTGTCCAATCAACACGCCACGGTCATAATCCTGAATTACGCCCGACACAATTTCAGCCGCCGAAGCACTTCTCGAATTGGTCAAAACGCTAATTGGCATCTCCGTATCCATCGCAGGATTGAGTCCCGTGTAGGTTTTGTTCCATTCCTGCACTTTTCCTTTGGTCGAAACAATTTCAGATTCTTTTGGCAAGAAAACATTACAAATATCCACCGCCATATTCAACAATCCGCCTGGATTTTCACGAAGGTCAAGCACTAATTTTTTCATGCCTTTTGCCTTCAATTCCGTAAAAGCCTGACGCACTTCTTTGGAGGCAGTACCCGTAAAATCCTTCAAATCAATGTAGCCCACTTCGTCATTAATCATGCCGTAGTAAGGTACATTTTTCATTTTCACCACATCACGAGTAACGGCAATTTCCTCTAATTTATCCGTTCCATAGCGTTTTACAGTCAATTTTACGGAAGTACCCGTTTGTCCTTTTATCAATTTGCCAGGGTCGATTCCTTTTTTAGATTTCAAATCAACGCCATCCACTTTCACGATTTCATCACCAATTTTCAAGCCTGATTTTTCGGCAGGCGTACCTTCGTCAATCAGCATCACCATGATACGCCCGTTGCGGTTGCCCGTTACGATGCCGATACCATTGTATTTGCCCGTTGTCATGGTCATATAATCCTCAATATCGTCCTCGGCATAATAGACGGTGTAAGGGTCAAATGATTTCAACATCGCATCAATCGAAGTCTTGACGGTCTTATTTGGATTGATTTCATCCACATAATAGCGATTCAATTCCTTGAAAAGCGTGGCATAAATATCCAAGTTTTTAGCAATATCAAAGAATCGCTCACCTGGGTCAGAGAAGGAAGCTAACGATAGTCCCACAACGGTTATTCCGCTGATTATTAGGGTTTTAGTGTATTTTTTTATGTTCATTTTTTGTTGTTTACGTTCGTTATTATTTAACTATTTCACGCATTTTCATATTTGTCTGACATCATATAGTCCAAGTATCCCTCTTCAATAGTTCAAGTTAGTAACTTGAACCAGGGTTATCGAATACTTATGCAGCATAGGGGACTAATTTGAGATTTATCTCAATAACTCACGTCAATTTGTTATTTACACTTAGTATATGATGCATAAGAATCTTTCTGCCAACTACTTATCACCTTGTTTATATCAGAAACACATATATTCTTAATATAATTATCAGAACAGTTTAAAACTTCTAAAACCAAGTTTTTACTAATGTCTAAATCGAAAAGCAGGTTGTTATTACATTCAAGCCATCTTAAGTCTATATTTTTATTAACATCAATCACTTGTAAAGAATTTTTGTTACAAAATAGGTATTGAACTTTTTGATTCTTACTTAAATCTATATTCAGTAATTTATTATTCTGGCAACTCAGCCATTTTAAATTCAAAACGTTTGTAACATTAATACTTGTTAATTTATTTTGGTCACATGAAATGATTTCTAAGTTTTTGTGATTATCGAAACTCAAGGTAACTAAATTATTATATAAGCAAGTCAATTTCTGTAAGGCTACATTTGCACTTAAATTCAAATTGTTTAACTGATTATAGTTACACCATAATTCTTCCAATAAGATGTTTTTTGAAATATCTAATGATTGAAGCTGGTTTGCTCCACAATTCAAGAACTTAATTTTACTATTTTTTTGGATATCTAAAACAGAAATTTGGTTATTGTAGCAACTGAAATACTCTAATTCAATATTCTTATTTAAGACAATTGAAGATAATCTGTTATTATCACAGATAAGCGTTTTTAAATCTGTAAATGCTTCAATCCCTGCTAAATTCTTGATATTACGAGAAAGAACGTCTATTCTATTAACACCAATACCATCTCTTGAGTCCATTTTTCCGTTGATAATGCCGTCTTTATCAATTTTATTATCAATCAAATATTTTTCAAAATTTGGGTCAAGAATTTCAACAAAATCTACAATTTTTGTTACTGCTGTAAAACTTGATTCTACTTGTAGACCTTTACTGTCTTTTGCGATAATCTTTCCACCTTGTTTAAAATTATAATCTAAGTTATTGATTGTGAAGGTCGTATCAATTATATTTTTGGTAAGTGTATCTCTTAAGATTATTGAATAGCTTACCACATCACCATCAGGGTCTTTTGCTTTTGTCCAATTTAGCAAAATAGTTTTTCCATCTTCTTTCAAGGTTGTAATAATATTGAATGAATTTGGAGGTCGATTAGGAACGACAGTTTGAGGTTCAGGCTTACATGAGTAAAGAAAGACAAGTAAAAGCCAATAGTTGATTTTTTTCATTTCTCTGAGAGATTGTATTTCCTCGGCTGGTAGCTCTCCGTCCCGTGGTCGTGTGTTCTCATCGACCACTCGTGCGTGAGCAACTCGCCAACTAATTTTTATTCATAATTTATTGATAATCAAATACTATTTCTTTGGCTGGTAACTCTCTGTCCCGTGGTCGTGTGTCCTCACCGACCACTCGTGCGTAAGCAATCCGCCAATTAGTTTTTATTCATAATCTACTGATAATCAAATACTTGTGTTGTACACAAACGATGGTTTTATTTCCTCGGCTGGTAGCTCTCCGTCCCGTGGTCGTGTGTCCCCACCGACCACTCATGCGTAAGCAACTCGCCAATTAAATTTTACTTATAATTTACTGATAATCAAATACTTGTGTCGCTTACGCACGATGGCTGGTGGGGACACCAGCCACGGGACGGAGATTATCAAGACTCGATTCTTTTGATTTTGAAACCAAATCTTCAAAACGCATTTGTAGCTCCTTATTAGCTTTTAATGCCATCACTTTTGCAGGATTTAAGTCTGCAATCAGTTCAGCAATTTGGTCATAAGCATTGTAAACAACCATTTTATATTTTGTTTAGATTATGAATGTTTAACGCAAAATCAAATACGATATTTCAATCAAAAACTAAACCATTTTCTGAAAAATCGCTTTCATGGATTTTTCTATTTTGGCGTAATCTTCGATTGTCTTTGCAATATACACAAAAGCAATGTAAGCTGGAATTTGGGAGGCGGGTTTTTGTAGCAAAAGGTGCTTATTCAGGCGATATGCCTCACGGGTACGACGCTTGATGAGATTTCTATCAACAGCGTGTTTGAAGAATCGTTTAGAAACGGAGATTAGGATTTGGGGATTGGGGATTGGGGATTGGGGATTAGGGATTAGGGATTGGTCGGAAATGGTTTCTCCTAATCCCGAATTACCCAATCCCCAATCCCTAACTACATAAGAAACACGAAAAGGGTAGAGAAAAACCGATTGGTTTGTTCCTCTACCCTTTTTATCAAAGAGTTGTTCAATAACTTTTTTGGAATTGAGTCTTTCGGACTTCTTAAAAGTAAATTTCATACTCTAATTTGAAAATTTGGGAATCGGGCGGCGAACCGCTTGAAGATTTGAAAATATGTTAGCACAATCAATACATTTTCAAATTAACCAATCTTCAAATTCTCAAATTAAAAAATTACTTACCTCTCTTCTCGTCAGAAACTGTCAATTTGTGTCTTCCTCTTGCACGACGAGCCGCTAATGTACGACGACCATTTGGAGTGGACATTCTCTCACGGAATCCGTGTTTATTTTTTCTCTTTCTTACCGATGGTTGAAACGTTCTTTTCATGACGATATATTAATAAAAATCTTTAAGTTCTGAAAACAGGACTGCAAAGGTAAGGAAGTTTTTTTTATTAGCCAACTGTTTTTTAAAAGTTTTGGTTTTTATATGATTGATTATGAGTAATTTGGTCACCCAAACCTCACCCCCCAGCCCCTTTCCGTTAGAGAGGGGGGCAATCGGATGAATATCTCCCCCTCTCAATTGGAGAGGGGGCTGGGGGGTGAGGTGCTTTTCCGACAATGATAAAATACAAAATATCCTCCGAAAACCCGCAAAGCCATTTCCTCAATATCGAAATGGTGATTGACAATATCCAATCCGACAACATCGAACTGCAACTCCCTGCATGGCGACCTGGACGCTACGAACTCCAAAATTTTGCTAAAAATATTCAACGATTTGAGGTTTCTATCCCCCCCTCTCCACGGGAGAGGGGGACGGGGGGTGAGGTCACATTCCACAAACTCACCAAAGACCGTTGGCTAATTCATACGCCTGATTTACAGGAGATTACCGTTAAATTCACGTACTTTGCTAACGTCCAAAATGCAGGAAGTTCGTATGTGGACGAATCGGTGATGTATGTCAATTTTGTGAATTGTTTACCTTATGTACAGGGGCGTATGGACGAGGCTTGTTCGTTGGAAATGGTATTGCCGAAGAAGTATAAAATTGCTTGTGGACTAAACTCCCCTCTCAGTAGGAGAGGGGTCGGGGGTGAGGTAAACAATTATCACGAATTAGTAGATTCCCCTCTCCTTGCCAGTCCATACCTTCAACATCAAAGCTACCAAGTAGAAAATGTTGATTTCCACGTTTGGTTTTTGGGAAATTATATGCCCAATTGGACGAAATTATTGACTGACTTTCAAGCATTTACCGAAAAACAAATTCAAGTAATGGGTGATTTTCCAGAAAAGGATTATCATTTCATCAACTGGATTTTGCCGACTTCTTTTTATCATGGCGTAGAACATCGGAACTCTACCATGATTGTTTTAGGTCCTGATTCTGAGGGCGATGGATTGTATGCTGACCTCTTGGGCGTGTCCTCGCACGAGTTGTATCATGCTTGGAATATCTGTAAAATTCGTCCCGTCGAGATGATGCCTTATGATTTTACGAAGGAAAACTATTTTCCAACGGGTTTTGTTGCGGAAGGCGTTACGACTTATTACGGAGATTTATTTTTGGTACAATCGGGTGTTTTTACGTTAGAACAATATTTAAAGGAATTAGAAACCGTCTTGAAACGCCATTTTGAGCAAGATGGCAAGGCTTTTCAGTCTTTGGTAGAATCTTCTTTTGATTTGTGGTTGGATGGATATTCGCAAGCAATTCCGCACCGTAGGGTTTCGATTTATCAGAAAGGGGCTGTTGTTTCTTTGATTTTGGATTTAATGATTCGCTTGCGTTTTGGACATCAAAAATCATTAGAAACCGTCATGAAAACGATGTGGGAACGCTTCGGGAAAATGGGCGTAGGCTATTCGATAACGGATTATCAGCGAGTTTGTGAAGAAGTTTACGGGCGGTCATTATCCCAATATTTCAAGGATTGTATTTATGGAAATATGCCACTCGAAAGCATGGTGAATGAGTTGTTGGAGGCTTTTGGTTTGCAGATGCAGTGGAATGAGGAAGGGAAGATTCATTTGGAAATAATGGATGCGGAGAACGAGAATCTGAAATTGTGGTTAAATTTGTGAAAATAAATTCAAAACCACAATGGCAAGAGACCTAATCCACAATATTGTAAAAAACGCCCTTATTAACGATGGGTGGAATATAACCCATGACCCATATCCTGTAAAAGTGGGTGGTTTTGAAATGGAAATAGATTTAGGGGCTGAAAATTTAGTAGCTGCCGAAAGAGAAGGAGAGAAAATAGCAATTGAGGTAAAGACATTTGCAGGGCTTTCGAAGGTCTATGATTTTCACTTAGCCGTTGGACAATTTATTGATTATCGAATTGCCTTGAAAACGAAAGAACCCGAAAGAATTTTGTACGTAGGCATAACAGATAACGTGTATGAAGAGGTTTTTGAACTTCCTTTTCCTCAGATGGTTATCAAAGAAATAAACATGAAAATTATTGTTGTTAATCCAGACTTAAACACTGTTATAAAATGGATAAAGTAGAAAATTACCGCAAAATTATCACAAATATTTTAGAAAAATACGCTAAAATAACGCCAGCCAATCTCCCAGAAGTAGAAAATGAGATAATTGTCGATACACTCAGAGATAGCTACCAATTAGTAAGAGTTGGCTTTGAAAATCGTAGGCGAGTCCATTATTGCGTTTTTCATTTTGATATACGAAACGATAAAATTTGGGTACAACATGATATTACGGATATACCCGTAGCTCAATTATTATTAGATGCTGGCGTTCCGAAAGAAGACCTTGTATTGGGTTTTCATGCACCTTATATGAGGGAATTGTCGGGGTTTGCTATGGCTTAAACTGCCGAATGTAATATTCTAAAATAAAAATAACCACAATTTAATATTTATAACCTAAAAGGTTATATTTTTGCCATGATAATTGAATTTGATAATGATGATTTGTACGATTATTATTTGGGAACATTCAAGGGGAAACCCAAATTTCCAATGGTCATACAAAATCAATTCAGAAAAGTTGTTTCCTTATTTCAAAATACCTCCACATTTTCAGAAATCAAAAAAATCAATTCTCTAAGAATCCATCCACTCAAAAATGATTTGGCAGGATATTATTCTGCAAGGATTAATGACCAATACAGAATGATTTTTGAAGTTTCATCACAAGAAAATGAAAAGGAAGTTTTAGAAATAATCATTATCGAAGATTTAACCGATTATCACTAACAACATGAAAAGAAGATTAGACCAAAATCACATTCCGCCTGTGGCTATGCACCCTGGCGAATTATTGCGTAATGAAATCAAAGAAAGAGGTCTTAAACAGACAGATTTAGCGGATAAATTATCCATTAGCCAACCTTTTTTGAATGGTTTATTGAGAGAAAAAAAGAAAATAAGCATTGAATTAGCCATCAAATTAGAAGAAGTATTAGGTATTGAAGCCGAACTTTGGGTTAAACTCCAACGACTTTTTGATAAGATAGAAACAAGGAATAAAACAGAAATAAGCCTTCAAAATCTGAATATTTCATCTCAAAAAAGAGAGAGTATTTTGGGGGCTGTGATGGCGTGAAATATCTATAAAACAACTAACCAAGTAAAAATTTTATCTCATGGAAAAAGACTTAAAAATAAAAACTGTTGGAGTACAACTCAATGTAGTTACTGTTGATGGGAAAAAGATGACAAAATCAGTTTTCTCACAAATTCTTTATGCACCATGTTTTGATAAAGAAGGGCTTTTTAAAGGAGATGAAATACTTGGTTTTGTCAAACAAGATACGAGATGGCTTATTTGGGTAAAAGATGGGCTTTTGAGAAAGACAGAATTAGAAAAATTTTCACTTAATGACCATGTTATGGATTATCGGCTTGAAAATACTTTTAAAATTTACAAATATTTGACAGGGATAAAAATTCAAATGGAGTATGACGTTGAGAATGGTACAGAGTATTTTGATTACGATAAATCTATCCTTAATTCTTTTCAAAAAAATTATTTCTTATTCATTAAATCGTTGGAGAAACTGCAAATTTTCATTGCAATTTGAAAAATTAAGATGTTTCCAAGTATGATTTTTAACCAATAAATGAAAGAAAAAATAAAACAATTAGCCCACGCCCATGCAGGCGAATTTGTGGCTAACCGCAGACATTTACATCAAAACCCTGAGTTGTCGTATCAGGAATACAATACCCAGAAATACGTCGCTGAACGTTTGATGGAAATTGGTATTACGCCAACGTCTATCGCCAATACGGGTTTGGTGGCTACGATTGAAGGCAGAAATCCAACTTCAAAAGTGGTGGCTTTGCGGGCGGATATGGATGCTTTGCCCATTGTGGAGGCTAACGATGTGCCGTACAAGTCTCTTAATCAGGGAGTTATGCACGCTTGTGGACATGATGTTCATACGGCTTCGTTGTTGGGTGTGTCCAAGATTTTGTATAACTTACGGAATGAATTTGATGGTACGGTGAAATTGGTTTTCCAACCTGCCGAAGAAAAAGCCCCAGGTGGTGCATCGGTTATGATTGCGGAAGGTGCTTTGTTAAACCCAACGCCCCATAAAATGTTGGGTCAGCACGTGGCTCCGAATATTCCTGTGGGTAAAATTGGTTTCCGTGAGGGAATGTACATGGCAAGTGCCGATGAAATTTATTTTACCGTAAAAGGCAAGGGTGGACACGGTGCCATGCCCGAATTAGGCATCGACCCTGTGTTGATTACTTCGCATATTATTGTGGCTTTGCAACAAATTATCAGTCGAAATCGTAATCCACGTTATCCTTCGGTGTTGAGTTTTGGAAAAGTGATTGCCAACGGTGCAACCAATGTGATACCCAATGAGGTCTATGTAGAAGGAACTTTCCGTGCGATGGACGAAGTTTGGCGTGCCGATGC
>JAAFJP010000055.1 GCA_013298125.1 Cytophagales bacterium
AGTTTTACCGTGGTCAACGTGACCGATTGTACCAATGTTTACGTGGGGTTTACTACGGTCAAAATTTTCCTTTGCCATGATATTTAGTTCTTAATTTGATTTTATAAAAAGAATGAAAAAACGATTTTAATACAATTAATAATTATCAACTAACAATTATCAATATTAAAAATGATTATTGCTCATTGATTCGAGCCTTTGAGCAGAATCGGACTGCCGACCTCTTCCTTACCAAGGAAGTGCTCTACCACTGAGCTACAAAGGCAAATGCCTTAAAAACACAAATGGTTAATTGTCAATCGTTTTTAGTTAAAAAAATAACTATTAACTAATCAACAACCAACCACTTATTATTGTTCCAAAAATTGGAGCGGGAGACGAGGCTCGAACTCGCCACCTATAGCTTGGAAGGCTATCGCTCTACCAAATGAGCTACTCCCGCTTGTCAGTGAACAATTATCAATTAACAATTATCAGAACAAAGATAATTAATATTTTTATAACGGATAATTGGTTATTGTTAATTGTTTGGTGGGGGCGGATGGATTCGAACCACCGAAGGAATACTCCAGCAGAGTTACAGTCTGCCCCATTTGGCCACTCTGGTACACCCCCATTTTTCTTACTTTAAACGCCCTCGTTTGGTGTTCTGGTGAAAGAGTGTGCAAAGGTAATTGTTATTTTTATTATGTCAAAGCCCGTGCCAAAAAAAAATGAAAAAAAATGTGAGGAGGGTAATTAGGGATTGGGTAATTAGGGATTAGGTAATTGGGGATTAGGGATTAAGGGTTGAGCTTTTCTGATAATTAGACAGTAAAATTAGGATAACTTACAACAAAAAATCGTCAGAATAAAAGCACTACTCTTTATTCTGACGACTCTGAAATGTACTAACTTATCCCTTTTACCCCTAATCCCCAATTACCTAATCCCTAATTACCTACAATCTTATTCCGAAACTTAATCCTCCAACTTTTGGACCTCTGCCGTCTTGGAAAAGATTATTCATGTCGTAATTGACGAATAAATCTGGGAAGTCTTTTAAGCCTAACTCAAAGGCTAATCCGTAGCGAACGTTATTTAAGAAGAAGCTACTATGATTCCATTGTTTTTTGCCACTGTCGTCTTCTTTGGTTTTTGTGTAGCTGTCTAAGCGGTAACCTACGTACCCACCTACGGCTACATAGCTGATGGTACTTCCTTTTTTGAAGGCTACGTAAGGCATTACTGGAATATTGATATTGGCAATCGTTAATTTATTACGACATAGAGGAATTGGATTTCCTTTGGCATCTTGGTAGTTTTGAAATTCAACTTTATCATTTCCTTTTACTAAGTAATTGTCATTTTCAAACATAAAGTTATTCCATGAGAATTCTAATCCGTAACTGATTTTGAAGGCAGCGTTTGTGCCTTTGCTTATCATTCCGCTACGTGTCCAACCGAAACCGAAGTATCTTGAACCGAAGGGGCTTAATTCGTAGTTTTTAGAATCTGCCGCTGGAATGCTCCCTGTGTTAGTAAAAGAATTTAAACCTAAGTATATGTTAAATCCTGAGCGACTATTGAAACTTCTGTCCTTACGACTAAGGCGAGATGAATCTCTTAACGTGATGCTGGTTTCTTTTCCATTCTCATTGACATAAACCCCGTTCCAACCTACTCTCACTTCATCTTTGCCGTCTTTTACAGTTACGCCTCCTAAACCTACTTTTACTTCTTTGTCTTTATTTCCTCTTCTTTCTCCTCTATTATCAGTACTGATTGTTTCGTTGTTATCACCATTTTTTGAATTGGTATTGATAACGACCTTGATGCTTTTGTCGCTTTGAGTGATTACTAAGAGCGTGTCTTTGTTCAAGTCACTGTTTACTACTCTGCGGATGCCTCTCCAAGTGTCGTCGTCTAAGGTCATTCCGCTTTTTGTGAAAAGTTCTTGGAGGTTTTCTCTTAGGGTTTTGCCTCCGCTTTTCTGATTCAAAAGGGTTTGATTTCTTTTGTCGATGTTGATTACGGTTGAATCGGCTTCTCCTCCATTCGCAAAACTTTGGGTATTGAATGAAAAGAAAAGTGCAATTGTGGCGATGATTGAATAGCTAAATCCTTTTAGCGTTTTCATGTTGATTGATGTTTTCATGATTGTATTTTTTTAAAATGTTTAGAGTTTCTGATTGGGAAACTTAGTGATTTGTTTGTTCTATAAATTCAAGATGCTGGTTGTTTCTGAATGGTTGCATGGGGTTGAAAAATATTTCTGGCTAACCCTCCCAAGGGTTCAAAACCCTTGGGAGGGATTTTACAACCTATCACCTAAACTATTGTTCATTACTTTCTCCTTTGGTCAAAACGTTTTCAATTTTGGCATCGGCACGGGCTAACATTTTTTGTGGTTTGATGCCGACTTCGTTCCAATTGACGTTTTCACCGTTTTTAGCACGCTTTAATTGTTGCCAAATTTTACTCAGACGAGTTTCTTTTTTTGAAATGCCGTCGTTTACATTTGTTTGAGTAACTACCTCTGGTTTTATATCTACCATGTTCAAGACGATGGTTTCTTCTTCAACTTTTGGCGTTTTGTTATTTTCTACCACTAAAATAATGGTATTGGGTTCTGGAACTAACTTTTTGACTTCTGGAATTGGGGTTTGAGCGACTTGTTTTGCCTCATCAACCTGTGTAAATTGTTGTGGAGGTAATGCTGTAAATTGCTTATTCTCAATTACTTCTACTTGCTTGTTTGTTTTTACGGTTGCTTTTTGTGGAATGTTTTTCTCAACAGAAACTACTTGCGGAATGGTATTCTCTACAACTGTTGGCAATTCTTGTTTATTGATTTTTTCAGACTTTGGCGTAACCGCTACAACATTTGGCGTAACGTCTTTCTGACTACTAAACCAATAGCCCCCTACACCCAAAAGCAAAGCCACAGAAGCGGCAGAAGCGTATTTCCACCAAATTGGCAGGACTTTGCTTTGTGGCTTTTGGAGTCTTGCTTCTAATTTTTCCCATGCCTGCGGACGTGGCTGACGCTCGTATGCGTGCAAGCCTTCTGAGAATATTTTATCTATGTTTTCTGAATTTTTCATTTTCGTTTTGACTTTGCCACCAAGACACTAAGGCACAAAGTTTTAAAGTTTAAACCATTTCTAAAACGGCATTTTGCAAAATTACCCTCGCCCGTGAGAGTTGTGATTTGGAGGTACTCTCGGTGATGCCTAACTGTTTGGCGATTTCAGCGTGTGAGTAGCCTTCGATGGCGTAAAGATTGAAAACTGTTTTGTAACCTAATGGTAATTTTTCTATCAATTTGAGTAAATCTTGGGTTTCTAAATCGGTTCTAAATTGTTCGGGTTCTGGTTCGTACAGGATTTGGTCGTAGGAAGTTTCAAATTGGTCTTTTTTATTACTTCTTAAATACATCAACGATTCATTGACCATTATTCGTCGAATCCATCCTTCAAAACTGCCTTCCAATTTAAAGGTATCAATTTTTTCAAAAACTTTCACAAATCCTTCAATCATTATTCCCTCTGCCTCATAATCATCGTGTACATATCTGAAACATATTCCGAGCATTTTTGGGGAATATTTTTCGTAAACACGTCGTTGGGCTTTGGGGTCACCTTTTTGGCAGGCTTTTACCAAGGCTTCTTCGCTTTGAAATAAATTTAATAGTTTCACGGTAGTCGTTCTGGTTAATTTTCTCTGGTTTAAGAGATTATGAATGGTAGATGAAAAATGGGTTATAAAGGTTGCATAGGTTTTTGAAAAAATTAAATACTCTCGTTCGATAATTGATAACATAAAGGTATATTGCACAATCAATTCATCCAAAAATGATTACGAAAACATATACATATTGCCAGTTTTATGTTACTGAATCTTCTGATTTTGAGTACATTAAGACTTTCGAGAATGATTTAAAAGCATTTACCGATACGCAAGAAGACGTAAATCTTGAAAAGTATTTAGGAGAATTACTGATTCAAAAGCCTTTTTTAGACAAAGAAGGCATTACTCGAATTGCCGTTTTTCACACCCTTATGTATGACTATCAGTGCAATACGGAGTTCTCGCCCAAGGTGATGTCGTTTATGAAAGATTTGAACGCAACCTTTTGTATATCAGCCGATTTAGACTCAGGAAATCCCCGAAAAGTAAAACTGTATGACTTGTTAGAATTGTTACGAAAACGTCCTGGGATGTATTTGGGTAAAGCAAGTATTACACTTTTGGATGCTTTTTTGAATGGCTACGGAACGTTTCATGAACAGATTGATTACGGAAATCCTCCTTTCTATAATTTCAATGATTTTGTGGGTAAATTTTACGGAAAATACACCACAGCAGGTTGGAAAAACTTGATTTTGTCTGACCACTATGGCAATGAACAGGAGGCATTGGATAGGTTTTTTGTGCTGTTGGATGAATTTAAAGAAAGTGCAGCAAAACCCAATTCCAGAGCAATTATCCTACGATTGATGCAAGTTGCCATGTTAGATTTTCGAGCCGAGGACGACCACCAACGACAGAAGCAAATTGCGGATTTATTACATCACGTTTCTAATCAATTAGGAAATGCGATTTATGGTGGAATTATAGATTGGTATGACAATATTTTGCAAGATATTTTCGAGCGAGCAAATGGGAACGAATACCTCTATCATTGGATAAAATCAAATGCTCCTTCAACGGCTTATTTTGAGTATGAATTATGGTCGGGGAGAGATGAAGAAGTGGTGATTACGACGGTTATTCCAAGTAATCATCAACAAAAAGAAATTGTCATAGACCCTTGCGAGAGGCTGACAAAGACCTTTTTTGCGATAAATCACGATAAAGTAAAGGCAGTAAAGGAGGCTTTTCAAAAGGAATTAAATTTGAAAGAAGAACAAAAGAAAATTATGGAACAACACAAACTATCTTTCTTTACGGAGTATTATCAATTCTATATTTTGGACTCTGAATCAGAAGGCAAAACCGATGCCCCTGACTTTTGGAATGATGAAGCTGGTACACGAAGATTGGCAGTCGGTGAAGGAATACTGGGCGTAACAGTGGCAAAATATGCAGAAATCAAAGTAGAAGTTCGGGCGTTATCCTCTGAACCCACCGAAGATGCCGAGGCTGACCATATTGTAGAAACATCTCTAAATCTGCCTTCGGGACTTTTGCAGATAAAAGACTGTACAAGTTATGATACCGTGTTAGAATTAAATTTAGAAAAAGAAACGTACAGAATCCGTATTTCTTCATTCAAATTATGGACGGTTCAAAACGACGAAGGGGATGATTATTATGTGGTAGAAATATGGAAAAGTGAGTTTGCAGAGACAAAAATTATAAAAGAATGGAAGCCATAAATACAAAATATACTTGCCCTTGTTGTGGCTACAAAACCTTCAATCGTGAAGACCATCTTTGGGATATTTGTGAGATTTGTTTTTGGCAAAGTTGCCCGATTCAGAACGTTGAGCCACATTATTTGGGTGGTCCAAATCATATTTCTTTGGCGGAGGCACAACAAAATTTCATCGAATTTGGAGCGTGCGAAAGAGCCTCTCTCCTATCCGTTAGACCACCTCGTGCAGACGAACCCAAGGATGAAAACTGGAAGCCTTTTTCTGAAAAAAAACCTTACAAAAACCTCAAATTTACAACTAATTGGAAGCAAGACTGGCAAACCATCACCACTGAACAATTCGGAATAGTAGAAGAAGAAAAAGGATTTTGCGTAACCGCCACTCAGGAGCGTTTTTGGATGGAATTACAATACAATCGAAATCCAGATAAGGCAGTTTTACGGGTGAGTGAAGGACAAGTTTCGCTGATTAGAAATGAGAGTTCGGATATTACTGAAATCATAGATGTTGCTAATCATTGGATTGAAATTATTGATAAAAAAATCATTACGATTCAAGAGAATAAAACCGATGAACTTAATCATATCGAAAAGCAATTTCCGATGCGAGTAACCTACGAAAATCAAGTTTTTGAGGGATTATTGACCGTTTGGATGAATTATGATTTGGGTATTGAAAAAATTAGAAATGTGAAGTTTAAATACGATAACAAAACGATTTTGATTGACAATACCTATGAAGATTATGAGCGAATGTTGTTCGATTTACAGATTACTTTGCCCCAAAAATACAAAATTGAAACCTGTTTTTTCTGTCGTTTTTCGGGTTATCATCCCGTGGGAAATGATAATTTTGGAGCGTTGGATTGTTTTAAAAATTGTAAAGAAAAAATCGTAAAAGTGACAGAAAAACATGAATTATTTGCTCTTTATGAAAAAGAAAAAAATAATATTCAGAGAGTAGAAGAAACGAGTTATTGTGCTGAATTTCTGGCAATTAAAAAAGATGACTGGATTTATAAAAGACAAGTAGAATAAATTTAATAGAAGAATTTATTAATAGCTCAAAAGAAATTATTAAACTCCAACTAATCTTAAAAAAATAAATCATGAAACAGTCAAAAATGTATGTATTTTATGGTAAATGCTTATTAGTCTCAATGATTTTTATCTCATTTACCAGTCACTCCCAGACTAATCAAAATTTACCATCAAGCTCAAATATTTTAAAATATTTTAATGCAGATTTTAATGGGCTAAGTCTCCGAAGTACAGAACCTATCAGTGATATTGTTGCCTTAGAAAGCATTTCAAAGTCATTCATTTTCAATTCTGTCATGGGTAATTTTAATAATTATCCAGGTCACTTTGATGTCAAGCTTGGCGAGAAATCGGATCATATTTTTCATCAAAGATTTTTCTTGAAAAATTTTAATGATACGTTGATGATAGACGTTGATATTGAGTTTCCCTACATCGGCGGAGAGGGGTTACTTTTAGAAAAAAAGGCGTATCCCACTGGTTTATTTTTACGTGATGGAACAGTGGATTTACCAAATGTTTCCTCAGCAACTGTATCAAGTAGTTCCTGTACTTTGGACTACACGCCAAAGCCCTCGATAAGTGTAAAAATATACGGAAAACGTGTTATAGATGGCGATTTTGGTTTAAAAAAGTATTGGCAAACAGTTGTAAGTGTACCACATAACGACCAGGGAACGATTGAAATTGAAGAGATAAATGTCATTAACAAGACGATTAAAGGTAATTTTCGATCTACTATTTCAAGTCTATATGTTAATAAAACGCAAGATGAACTACAAAAAATTGATGATTGGATGTGTAAGCCTGAACTATACAAAGTTGAGAAATCGGAAATTAAAGGTGAGTTTTATGTGAATTTTAAAGAATATTAATCAATGCACTCATTATCAATTAAATACAGTGAAGGCGTTGATGAAAACGAGCTTTGGCACAAATTTTATCACGTATGCGGTAGCTTGCGAGAAAACGGGCAAACCAACGGGCGTGAGATGAATGCGTACATAAAAGACAATCGAATTTCGATTGATCTGTGGACGTTTACCGAAGAGGCTTTGGACGAAAAACATTTCACAAAATATGTAACAGATTCCATCGAAAAGTTAGAAGAATTTTGTGGTAACAAAATAGAAATCAAGTATTTAGGCTATGTAGAAGAAGAATTGGAGTCGATTTGTACTTGTGAGAAACATGATTATTTTGTGTTGTATTACTACGGAGATTTCTCACCAATTCGTTGTGGTTCTTGCGAGAAATTTGTACCCTTGTTCAAAATCCCAAAACTCCATGATACACGAGTTTGGGACGTTTTGGGTTGGGTAAATGCCTACAAAGCCATAAAAATATTAGATTTAAACTGTGGAACGGGTGAAAAATGGGCGATGCGTCAGCAATGCAATTATGATTCGGGATTGTCGGTTCAAGGCAGGAAAGTTGCGGCAAAAATCACGGAAGTTTCGGGCGTGAAAACCTATTATTTTTTGGCAAATTATAAGAAAATTTCCAAAGTCAAAGACATCAATCGCCCTTGTCCAAGTTGTGGTGGAGATTGGCATTTAGACAAAGAAAAATTTGGCTATTTCCGTCATCAATGCGATAAATGTCTGTTGATGTCGAGTTATAGTAGTTATCATTATTGATTTTACCATATAAGGAACTGGGAGGTACTTTACAAAGAAACAAAGTCTTGCAACAGTTTTTCTTTGTGGAGTGCCTCCCAGTTCGTTTGTGGTGGAAGAAAAGTGGTTTAAATTCAAGATACTTGCGGTGTCCAAAGCTCTTTATGCCTCCGCTGTCTTCTCAACCTCTGTCTCTTCTACTTTTTCAAAAGCCTCGGGCATATTTGTTGAAAGAATATTAAACCAATTAATCATCTTCTTTACGTCAGATGGATACACCTTCTCACGGTCAAAGTCTGGGGCAACTGAGTCTAAGAAATCAAAGAGTTCAGTATCTGAAGCGGTTTTAACAGCTATTTCTACTTTATCTCCGTACTTTTCTTTGATAGCCATAAAAATATCTCCCAACGGAATGGCATTGTCTTGGTGATTAGCCATATAAACCGAAATATCCTTCAAAACTGATACACGAGCATTTGCACCCACAACCGAACGAGCCTTTTTGCCGTCCAAACTTTCCACGATTACGCCCGTACGAGTAGGTTTCAAAATTCTATACAAACCACTTTGTCCTGAGATATTCGCAACTTCTTTTAATAATTCCATGTGTCTATTTAAGTGATAAATGATGCGTTATTAAGTGATAAATAGTTTATCTTGTTTAACAGCCAAAACCACACTTTATTTTTATTGATAAAAATTTTTACAAAAATACTGGTTAAATCTTTACAAAGAAAATATTACAGATTATACCCGAGACTTTTCATTACCTCATACCTACGACCTAATATCTCATATCTAATTTAAAATTCCTTGTTCAATTCCACAATCGTTCTAAGGATTTCGTCTCTACCACTTCCATTAACAGAGGAGGTTATGAAAAACTGTGGCATTTCTTCCCACGTTTCCAACATCTTCTGTTGATAGATTTCAACGTTTTTGTCCACGGCAGTTTTTGATAATTTATCCGCCTTCGTAAAAACGATACAAAACGGAATACCTCTTTCACCCAAAGTATTTATAAACTCGAGGTCAATTTTTTGAGGCTCGTGTCTGACATCTACTAACACAAATGTATAAACCAAGTTTTCACGATTTTCGAGATATTCGTGAATCATCTTTTCAAACTTTTCACGCTCTACCTTGCTCACTTTCGCATAGCCATACCCAGGTAAATCCACGAGATACCATTTTTTATCTATTTGAAAATGGTTAATCAATTGTGTTTTACCAGGTGTCTGCGAAGTTTTTGCCAAGTCTTTTTTCTGAACAATAGAATTAATCAAAGAAGACTTCCCCACATTCGAGCGACCAATAAAGGCATACTCAGGCTTATCAGGCTTGGGGCATTTCTGATAATCCGTATTACTTTGTAAAAATATAGCTTCTGTGACTTTCATTTATTTTTGAATGATTTATGCCTGAATTAGTTGCTCTTAAAATATTGACAAATATCAATATAATACAGTTTCAAACGGTTATAAAATTAACAAATGGTAATGTTTATATAAAAATTAAAAAAAATACATGAAAAAGTATTTCATTTTTAAGAAAAAATTTGCAATGTTTGTAAAACATCTGCAAATTTACGCAAGAATTATCACTTCCGCTCTCTACACTCTGCCATCAGAGTATTTCCTTACACGCTCCCCGCCAGTTAAACGGAGCATATTGATTGATTTTTATGACTGTATCACCATGAATTTACTTTAAATGAGAAACTTATCTTATTTACAAGTATGAATGCTTTGTATTTTACCAAAACCCAATATATATTTGTCAATTAAATCAAACCCCCATTAACACCTCATTTTTTTTCTAACAACAACAATGATGAAACTCAACTATTCACTGCTTTCAGCAGTCACACTCAGTTTGGTCAGCACTGTGGCTATCGCCCAAAATGACCTGCCGCCTAACGCTGTTAACGGCAAATGTTATGCAAAGTGTTTGAAGCCTGCACAGTTTACAACAAAAACTGAGCAGTACGTAGCAAAAGAAGCTGGAAAGACCCTTTCGGTTATTCCTGCAACTTCTGGTACGGAAACCCAATCAGTCCTCGTGAAAGAGGCTTCTAAGCGTTTGGAGGTTATTCCAGCGACTTACAAGACCGTTTCAGAGCAAGTATTGGTAAAAGAAGCTGGTAAAACAGTAACAGTTGTTCCTGCTGTATTTAAGACAGAAACAGAAAGTTACGTGGTTAAAGAGGCTTCTAAGCGTTTGGAAGTAATTCCTGCAACTTACAGAACAGTTACAGAAAACATCTTCGTGGGTGGTTGCCCAGCAGGTTCTTTCTTGGCAGGTTCTTGGGATAATTCTCGTAAAGCATTCGTTGGAACAGACGGTTCTATGATTTCGGGAAGTCCTTGTAAGAAACAAGAAGTTGTTCCTGCGGTATTGAAATCAGAAACTGAGCAGTATGTTTCTAAGCCAGCATCAAAAACTTATACAGTTATTCCTGCGGTTTACAAAACTGAAACTGAGCAGTACATGGTTAAGCCTGCATACTCACGTGTGGAGACTATCCCTGCTGAATACAAAACTGCTTCTGAGCAAGTTTTAGTTAAAGAAGCTTCAAAAGTATTAACTGTTATCCCAGGTACTTTCAAAAGAGTAACTGAGCAACGTTTAGTAAAAGAAGCATCTTCTACTTTGGCAGCTCAACAGTTTGGTTACAAGTCTATGTCAGAGCAAGTATTGGTAAAAGAGGCTTCTAAGCGTTTGGAAGTTATACCTGCTACTTACAAAACTGTAACTGAGCAAATGTTATTGAAAGAAGCTACGACTACTATCGTAACAACTCCTCCTGTATATGAGACTGTAACGGAAAGAATCAAAATCCGTGACGAATATACAAAATACGAGAGAGGTAAAGCTGACCCAGGTTGTTTGTCTGCTAACCCAGATGACTGTCGTATTCTTTGTTTAGTAACAGTTCCTGCTGAATACAAGACTATTACAAAGCAAGTATTGAAAGTTCCTGCTGGAACAAGAGAGCAAACAACTCCTGCTCAATATCAAACAATTACTAAGCAAGTTGTTGATAGACCAGCATCAGTTCGTGAAGTTGAAATTCCTGCTGAATATGCTACTTTCACTAAGCAAGTAGTTGTTGAGCCAACAGGTGGAAATGCTGGTGGAAACGCTGCATTTGCTACTGCAACTCAAATTGCTGCTCAATATGAGACTATCACTCGTGAAGTTGTTGATCAGCCTGCACGTGTTACAGAAAGAGAAATTCCTGCTGAATACAGAACTATCACAAGAACTGTATTGGCAAGAGCTGCTTCTTCTCGTGAAGTTGCTATCCCTGCGGAATATGCTACAATTACAAAGCAAGTTTTGGTAAAAGATGCTGAAGTAAGAGAGCAACCAATCGCTGCACAATATGCTACTCGTACTAAGCAAGTAGTAGTTACTCCTGCAACTGTACGTTTATTAGACGTTCCAACTCCATGTGTTGCTCCTGGTGACGGTGGTGGAAACGGAGATGGTTCAGGTGCTGGTCGTTTGGCTGGTGGTGCTTCATGTTACCAAACAATCACTAAGCAAGTTGTAGCAACTCCTGCTTCAACTCGTGAGATTGATGTTCCTGCTCAATATGCTACTCGTTCTAAGTCGGTATTGGTATCTCCTGCAACAACAAGAGTTATCGAAACTCCTGCTCAATACGGAACTCGTACACGTCAAGTTGTAGCTAACGCTGCTGCTACTCGTGAAGTTGAAATTCCTGCTGAATACAGAACTATCACTAAGACAGTTACTAAATCTGCTGCAAGAACTACTGAAACTACTATCCCTGCTGAGTATGGTTCTTATACTACTACTTCACAGACTTCAGGAAATTCTTATGCTGACTGGACTGAGGTTCTTTGTGAGCAAAAATTGACTACTGAGAAAATCATCCAAATCCAACGCTCATTAAAAGCAAAAGGATATGATCCAGGTCCAATAGATGATATCATCGGAACAAGAACTAAGGCTGCTATCTTACAATTCCAGAAAGATAACAACTTAGCGACTGGTAACGCTTTGAGTATCGAAACTTTGAAAGCATTAGGAGTTATTCTTTAATTCTTTTAAGTTCATAATAACAAAAAGCCCTGAGAAAATTTTTCTCGGGGCTTTTTGTTTGGGTAAGATATTGATTTCAAGATTAATGGCTTGATTATTGCACTGCTTTGAGGATTAAACTACCTCATGAAATTCGTATGATAAAGAAAGTTTTTATAATCTTATTTTGGTTGATTGCCATAAAAACTCAAGCCCAAGACAACATTATTTCGGCTTCGTTTTTTAGTGGTAAATACCAAGATTTGTTTCAGGAAGCAAAACGATTGAAAAAGCCCGTGATTCTGGATTTTTCAGCGAGTTGGTGTGGTCCATGCAAGAAGATGGAACAAGAGACGTATTCTGAGGAATTAATTGCCTCAATCATCAGTTTGAGGTATTTTGCCTATAAAGTGGATGTGGGTGATGTAGAAGGATTAGAAATTGCGGATAAGTATAACGTTACCCAATTTCCGACTACGATTTTTTTAGATTATAACGGAAAAGTCTTAGGGCGGTTGAAGGGGTATTATCCTCCCGAATATTTTATCAAAATTTTAGAAATGAATAAATATCGACGAAGAGGAGTATTTGAGAAGGAAGAAGATTTCGATGTGTTGATTACGAGTTTGTAGATTTTATGGAATAAGTTACCAGTAGAAAAGAGCCTTCCAGCTATTATGGGAGGCTCTTTTCTTTTTCTTAGTATCATCAATTGCGAGGTTTAGAAAAAATGAAAATCTTTAAAACTCGTTTATTCGTACATTTGTGATAAAATGACTCATCATAAAAAATATAAGAAAATAGTACAAAATAATGCTAAGAAGACCCCGCAGAAATCGCCAGTCGGCAGCCATTCGTTCGATGGTAGAAGAAACTACTTTGTCGGTCAATGATTTTATTTATCCGATGTTCGTGATGGAAGGCAACAACCTGACTTCGGAAGTAAAATCCATGCCCAATATTTTCAGATATTCCTTAGATAAATTATTAGAAGAAATCACGGTAGTTCAAGATTTGGGGATTTGTTCGATTGCTCTATTTCCTTTACTTTCGGAAGATAAAAAAGATAAATATGCCACTGAGAGCCATCGCCAGGGCAGTTTATATTTAGAATCTATTTATCAAATCAAAAACAAATTTCCAGAAATTGCTTTGATGACAGACGTAGCAATGGACCCTTATTCATCTGACGGACACGATGGTTATGTGGACGAAAAGGGTAATATCTTGAATGACGAAACCCTCCAAATCTTAGGTAACATGGCTCTCGCACAGGCACGAGCGGGTGCAGACATCATTGGACCTTCGGACATGATGGATGGGCGTGTGGGCTACCTACGTGAGATGTTGGATGATGAAGGTTTTACGAATGTCAGCATCATGGCATATACCGCAAAATACGCCTCAGCTTTTTATGGTCCTTTCCGTGATGCGTTGGATTCTGCCCCCAAATTTGGCGATAAAAAAACCTATCAAATGAACCCTGCCAATAGTCGTGAAGCCTTGATTGAGGCGGAATTGGATTATGCAGAAGGTGCTGATTTTCTGATGGTTAAGCCCGCTTTGGCGTATTTAGATATTATCAAATCCTTGAACGATAACTTCAATATTCCGATTGCTGCCTATAATGTTTCGGGTGAATATGCAATGGTAAAAGCCGCCGCTCAAAACGGGTGGTTAGATGGTACGAGAACGATGATAGAGAGTTTGACCTCTATCAAAAGAGCTGGGGCGAAGGTGATTTTGACGTATTTTGCAAAAGAATTTGCGAGTTTGTAATTGAGGTTAGGGATTCAGAACACTACTGATTTCTAATTTCCTACTGAACTGGGTAAAAAATTATACCTACCAAAAACCCTCCCAAAGGGTCAAAACCTTTGGGAGGGTTAATCAAATCATTGTTTTTTATACACTATTACGAACGACAAAGCCCACAGACTTCCGCCTGTGGGTTAGTCATTCATAGATAAGAACTTTTACTTACTGTCTTCTTTCTTCTGAACCTTTGGCTGTATTTGAGCTTGTGGTTTATCTGATTTTTTACCGATTTCGTCCATCAATTTCATACCGAGAAGTCCACTCAATGCACCGTTTTGGTCGTTTGAGCCTCCTGTTATCAAAATATCTGGCATTACTTTAATCTTCTCTTTACCAATGCTTTCGGTGATTTTCAACTGGGTAAAATTGCTTTCACCCATTGCTGAAACAGCTAATTGGTAGGCTTCGGCATCGGCTTTACCAATTGCCAAAATCTTCTCGGCTTCGGCAGCACCCATTTTACTGATTTTCTCAGCTTCGGCATTGGCAATCAACTTGATTCGTTCTGACTCCGCACCCGCTTGGAGCTTCACACGCTCGGCTTCTGCACCCGCCTGTAACTTCAAACTTTGTGCCTCACCTTGTGCTTTTTTCACGGACGCATCCGCTACACGCTCGGCAATGACTACGCCTTGGTCTGCCTTCACGATGTCCTTTTGGATTTCAGCAATCGCCGTCTCCTTCTCCAAAGCCTGACGAGTTTCCTGAGCCATTTTTTGGGTTTCGTAGGTTACTTTTTGCTCCTCAGCAATTTTACGGTCAGTCAGCGTTTTCATCAACGATTCAGGTGGCACAATGTCCCCAATCAGTGTATCAACGGCATTGACGTTGTACTGCGAAAGTACCTCTGAAATGTATGTACGAGCCATTTCTTGTCTTTCCTTACGTGAACCCAAGAACGAAATCACATCCGAATCTTGGGCGGAGTTACGGAAATAGTTACCAATCGTAGGTTCAAGGACTTGGCTCACCAAATTGTGCATATTCCCGAATCTCGCAATCACTTTTGGAGCTTCATAATTCGGAATATGAATAATTTGCGAAACGTCCAAATTGAACGGGAAACCATCTTTTGAACGAACCGTAATCGTCGAAAGGTTTTTATCTAATTGATGAGATTCAGACCTTGCACTCGCCCAGTTGAGGACTAAGTTGGTGGTCGGAACTACCTCAATTCGTTGAATGTAGGTATTGATTGGGTATTTTCCAGGTCCGAGAGGTTCTGCCCAAACGCCTTTAAACCCTTTCGTAAAAATATTACCGTGTTTAAATTCAGTTCCACTCACGTCCACGCCATCCTCACCCACGAAGGAGATGACCACGCCCACATTACCGATGTGAATTTCAGTCATTTCGATTTCTTCAATCTTGATAAACCACGGATTCAAGTTGTACGAACCCGCCAAAATCACTTGTTGTTGAAGTCCTTTATTTCCTCCTTTGCTCAGGAAAGCATCCGCATCTTGGAAGTTGTTGTGTCCTTCGATGAGCTTTCCAGCAATCTGCCCAGGGTCAATCGAAGCACCATCCATCGTTGTTACAATTCCGACCATGTTTTCGTGGATTTCAAACATATCCGTAACTTCTACCTCAAACAAGAAGGTATTGATACGATACGAACCCGCTGTAATCACCGCCGACTGTCGTCCTTTACGTCCACCGTTTTTCAAAAAGGCTTCGGTGTCTTGAAAACCATCACATTCTACCTTACGACCCAAGATAAAACCTGTCTGTAACTCCTGACCGTCTTTGGCAAGTACCAATCCGATTTTACCCGTTGGAATGATGGTAAGTGATTCTAACTTGATGTCAAACTGCCAAATCCAATACCAGAAATAAATCCCAGGGGCTAATGGTTTTGCCTGATAACCCGCTTCGCCTTCGGTGGCAATAATTCGCCCTTCGGGTAGCGATTTTTTATCTCCAAAGAGAACAAACTTCTTCGTAACCAATCCGATACGGTCTTCGGGTACGATGATGATTCCGAATAGACGGAACAAAAACTTGTAGAAAACTAAACATAGTAGAGGCACCGCAATACTGATGATAGTGGTAATAGAAAGTGTCATTGTTTTATTGTTTTGGTTGAAATAATGGGTCAAATATTGCGGGTAGTGGACAATTATGTTCTGAAATGTGAGGAATGGTTTTGGCTTGGCATGAGTGGAAATTTCGCCTTGGGGTATAAAAAAACGCCAACTGTTTAAAGTTGGCGTTTGATTTTACATGATAAAAAGGTTATTCACAGGTCACTTCTTCAAAATTTATGAATCCTGAGACAATTAAACCTCTTGACATTCAGTACTTCAAAAATATCTGGCTTTGTAAATATTTTTACAGTAAAGCTAAAAGAGACTAAAACTGTTCCAAACCAGCAAAAAAGAAACTTCCTTCAATTGCTGCATTTTCGTCAGAATCTGAACCGTGAATGGCGTTTGCTCCAATTGATTTAGCGAAGATTTTACGAATAGTTCCTTCGTCTGCCTTTGAAGGGTCAGTTGCTCCTACTAATATACGGAAATCAGCTACTGCGTTTTCTTTCTCCAAAATCATCGGAATAATTGGTCCTGACGACATATATTCGCATAATTCTCCGTAGAAAGGTCTTTCTGAGTGAACTGCATAAAACTCGCCCGCACGTGCATTGGTCAATAATGTCTTTTTCATTGCCACGATTCGGAAACCTGCCTCCTCAATCATTTTAATAATTGCCCCTGAATTACCGTCTGCCACTGCATCTGGTTTAATCATCGTGAATGTTCTGTTAGTTGCCATGAATTGGTCTATTAGTTTGTAATGAATAAAAATTTTCACAAAATTACGTAACCAAAACTGTTTTAGAAACCTTACCGTCTTTTTTATGGAGATTTCTCCCTAACTTTGTTCTTTATTTTTTAGAAAATAGCGTTTTCATCGTGAAACGTTGTTGTTATCAATACAAATGCAAAATCTGGAAGCCTTTCGTGAGTTAATCAATACGCCCCGAAACATCGTGATTACTACCCACTTCAAACCCGATGCTGATGCACTGGGTTCGTCTCTGGGTTTGGCGGCTTATCTCAAAAAGAAAGGTCATAAAGTTTCAGTCATAACACCTTCTGATTATCCAAAATTTATTGCTTGGATGTCTGGAAATGAGGAGGTTATGAATTATGAAGATTATAAAAATCGTGGAAAATATAATCAGTTAATTGCCAAAGCCGATATTATCTTTTGCCTTGATTTTTCAGTCTTGGCTCGCATCGAACAGATGGCGGAACAGGTGAAGCAATCAAAGGCTATTAAAGTGATGATTGACCATCATACTTTCCCAGAAGATTTTGCTCAATTTACGTATCACGATACCCAAGCCGCCGCAACAGCTCAGTTAATTTTTCAGTTAATTGAATTGATGGGCGACAAAGACCTCTTGGACGTACCTATGTGTGAGTGTCTGTACGCAGGCATTATGACCGACACAGGTTCATTCAGACACCCAAGTACCACGCCAGCAGTACATCGCATTGCGGCTGAGATTATGGAATTGGGCGTAAATACCAACCTCATCCACCGAAGAATCTACGACAGTTCGACAATGGAAAGGATGAAGTTTTTAGGATATGTTATTTCTGAAAAATTAGTCGTTCTTCCAGAATATCGAGTAGCGTATTTCACTGTGACCGAAGAGGAATTAAAACGTTTTAATTCACAAACGGGTGATACTGAGGGAGTTGTCAATTATGGCTTGCAAATTGAAGGAATCGTGATGTCAGTTATCATTGTGGATAGACCCGAGGCTATTAAGATGTCGTTTCGTTCGGTAGAAGAATTTGCCGTCAATCAGATTGCTTCAAAATATTTTAGCGGAGGAGGACACAAAAACGCATCAGGCGGAAAAACCGTAGGTATAGGTTTAGAAGCCACAGTTCAGAAATTATTAAGTATTTTACCCGAATATCAAGAGGCACTCTTGGCGGTGAAAAGTTAAAAAAGGCACGAAGGGGCAAAGGAACAAAGAGACAAAGTATTTAGAAAATATAGTGTTTGAAAAATTTAGTAAAAAATCAATAAATAATCATGTTAATAGGTGATTGAGTAATAAAAATAGAGTAATCAAGTTTAGCAATCACTTTGCTTCTTTGTTCCTCTGTCACTTTGCTCCTTTGCCCCTTTTAAAATCAGAAAAATGTTCAGAAAACTAAGTGTAGCAATGCTTGCCGCCAGTATGTTGGTAGGGTGTAACAAAAACAAAATTGAAGTAAAAGAAGGCGTAAAAATTCAGTTTCATAGCCACGACGATAAAGCTAAAAAATTGAAAGAAGGCGACATCATTTCTTTCTTGATTAGTATCAAAACAGGCTCAGACTCATTATTACAAGAGCAAGTAGATAAATCAAAGCCAGCTCGTGACATGGTTCAAGCCGCTGGAATTGCAGGTTATAAAGGTTCATTACAAGACGGATTACGTCTGTTGTCGGTAGGTGATAGTGCTACTATTTATGTACCCGTTGATTCAATCGGAAAGTCTGGGCAACAATTACCTCCATTCTTGAAAAAAGGTACTGATATTAAATACACGATAAAAGTATTGAAAGTACAGGCAAAAGCGGAGTTTGAAAAAGATATGGCGGCTGAACAAGCCAAAGCCAAAGCTGATGCTGAAACACGTAAAGCTCAATTACCACAATTGATGGCGGATTACGTAAAAAAATCAGGTTTAGCTTTCAAAACTACGGCTTCGGGTTTACAATATTTTGTCCAAACAGAAGGTGTGGGTGAAAGTCCAAAGAATGGCTTTACTTGTAAATGTAACTACGTAGGTAAATTTTTAGATGGTAAAATTTTCGACCAAAATAAAGGTGTAGATATGCCAATCGGCGGAATGATTCCAGGATTTAACGAGGCATTGATGATGATGAAAAAAGGCGGAAAAGCAACTTTCTTGATTCCTCCATCAATTGGTTACGGAGAACAAGGCGGTGGTCCAATCCCAGGTAACTCTCCATTGGTTTTTGAAGTAGAATTATTGGATTTCAAGGCGGGGAAGTAATATAAGGAAATAGGAGGAAGGGAGATAGGAGAAGCAAAATGCTTTTCCTGTCTCCCTTCCTCCTTGATTTCTTTTCCCCAAATATAGTTTTAACAGTTTTTAACTCTCAGAATCGCAATCAATTTTGTTATTTTGCGTTTTATTTAAAAACTAAAATTACGTCCCGTTCGTCGGGATAAAAAAATGAAAATCAGATTATTACAAGTTTTATTGTTTGGTACCGTTTTGGTTTCGTTGAGTGCTTGTCTTTCAAAAGTAGTCTTGGAAGATGACCTTATCGTACAGCAAAACGAAGCCAAAATTCAGCAATATATCAGTGCCAAGAAACTAAACACACAAAAAGCACCCAATGGCGTATATTATGCCATCACCAAGGCAAATCCTACGGGAAGACAAATGGTTTTGGGTGATACAGTTCGACTGCATTATGTTATTTCAAGATTAGATGATTTTAAAATCGATAGTTCATCGGTACTTAAAAATCAACCTTTTAAATTCTTCAATGATGGAAGGAACACTACTATTTTCTTGAAAATGCTTCCCTATATGCGTGAAGGCGAGCAAGCGACTTTTATTTTACCGTCTGATTTAGCAGGAGACTCTCAGGCATTTCCAAATCTACCAGCCAATTCGCCAGTACGGTGTGATATTTCTTTTTATAAATCGTATAGTGAAGAAGCTGATATTGATGCTTATGTTACCAAAAATAAAATTAATGTAACAGAAAAGACAACTGAAG
Organism: Cytophagales bacterium; assembly: GCA_013298125.1. GTDB lineage: Bacteria > Bacteroidota > Bacteroidia > Cytophagales > Spirosomataceae > Arcicella. The sequence goes on from JAAFJP010000055.1 coordinate 19,662, forward strand.
GCGTGCGTTACATACGTACGAAGGACGGTGTAGCAGATTTGATTGCAGGCAAAGTCTTAAAACTAAAATATACTGGAAAATATTTGAGTGGAAAAGTTTTTGATACAAATGAAGGAAAAACCGATTCTCTTACTGTTACAGTTGGAGCAACATCAGGATTTGTAAGAGGTTTTTTGATAGGAGTTAATAAAATGAGATTAGGTGAAAAAGCTACCCTAATTTTTGCTTCTCGATTGGGTTATGGGCAAGTTGTAGATAGAAGAAGTAATACTACAATTCCTGACGAAACACCTTTGATTTTTGACGTAGAAATAGTAGCCCAAAAAGATAAATAACAAACATTAACCATGCACAAAAATATTATTTATATACTTTTTCTTGGAATGATTGGTTTGTCGGTAGCTTGTACTACCACCTCTGACCCAACCCCAAGCACAGAAGTTTCAGCCGAGACATTAGCAAAAATAACGGCTTACGGCACATCAAAAGGATTGACATTTACCAAAACGGCAGAATCAGTATTCTATACCATCACTACAAAAAACGCAACTGGACGAGTGCCACTAAACAATGAATACGCAAAAGTAAATTATACTTTTACAAAGTTGGATGGTACAATTTTAGATTCATCGGCAGTGGTTAGAAAAATACCATACTCATTTTTATACAATACAGCTTCAAGTTCACTTTTGACTTATGGAGTAACTCTGATGAAAGAAGGAGAAACAGGAACTTTTGTATTTCCAACAACCACATCTTCAACCGAACCCGTAGCGATGAAAATTTCTTTGCTTTCAACACGGAACGAAACAGAGCAAATAGATGAGTATGCAAAAGAGAAGTTCCCGAATTTTACTCTTAGAAAAACAATCTCGGGAATGCAATATTTGATTACGAAAACAAGTGCCACTGGAGATACCGTAAAAACTGGTAAAACAGCAACAGTGACCTATACGGGAAGATTTTTGTTTCAGTTTAGAACGACAGATGCTAATGGTTTTCCTATTTATACGGATAAATTTGACGGAGGTAGTTTCTCATTTATTGTAGGACAAAACGGTGCTATTGCAGGTTTTCAAGAAGCCGCAAAACTCATGAAAGTGGGTGATAAAGGAACGTTTATATTTCCTTCTTCTCAGGGATATGGTACAGGCAGTTCTGATGGAAAAATCCCAGGCTATACTCCACTACTCTTTGAAATGGAAGTAACCGCCGTAAAATAAATATTACAAAATATTCAAAACAAAGCCTTCTCTTCACTGTGGAGGCTTTTTCCTTTTAAAAACTCATGAAAACTAAACTCTGTTTTGCCACCAACAACACCCATAAATTAGAAGAAATCCAAGCGATTTTGGGGGATAGTTTTGAGCTTTTAAGTCTCAAAGATGTAGGTTGTACGGAAGAATTACCAGAGACGGGCAATACCCTCGAAGCCAATTCTCTCCAAAAAGCCCAATATCTGTACGACCATTATCAGGTAAATTGCTTTGCGGATGATTCGGGTTTGGAAGTTCACGCCCTCGGGGGTGAGCCTGGGGTGGATTCCGCCCATTATGCAGGCAAGCAACGAAGTCATGCTGACAATAACGCCTTGTTGTTGAAGAACTTACAAGATAAAACAGACCGTAAGGCACAATTCAGAGCGGTGATTACGTTAATACAAGATGGTATCGTAAATCAATTTGAGGGAGTTGTAACAGGGCAAATCGTGGAGGATTATAAAGGAACAGGAGGCTTCGGCTATGACCCACTTTTTATTCCAGATGGTTATGACAAAACTTTTGCAGAAATGGATTTAGTAGAAAAAACGAAGATTTCACACCGTGGAAGGTCATTTGAAAAATTGGTCGCATTTTTGGGGTAAAACGCTTCATCCGACATTTTATGTATTTCATGGACAATATTTACCTATTCACAAATCTTAGTGATTGACTATCTGTAAAATTGTAGAACTTTGTGATTGGAATTTTCGTATTTTACTAAAAGGGTCTTGAAAATACTGTAGCTCGAAGTGGCACTTCGAGAATCGGAATCCAACGTCTCGAAGTGCCACTTCGAGCTACAGTATTTTTAAAATAAATCAGTCAAAATACCCAAATCATTAGGGGTAGAACGATGATTGATTGTCTTGGAATAGCGACCAAATTGGAAATTGTATCGAATTCCCTTAATTTCGAGTATGTTAAACCAAAATCGCTTAAATCTCTTTAAAATATAATGATTAATTCAAAAATTAGTAAACTTCTCACTTTCTGTGTTTTAGCTTTTGCACATCAAAGTATTTTTGCTCAATACGTCATCACAGGGCGAATCACCGATGCCAAAAATGGCGACCCACTTCCCTTTGCAACCGTTGGCTTAAAAGGTATCAATGCGGGTGCTCAAACCAATTTTGAGGGTGTTTATACCATCAAAACCAAATTTATGACCGACTCTATTTATGTCAGTACGGTCAATTACAAGAAAAAAGTAAAGGTTCTTGACAAAACAGCCACTACTCAAACCATTGATTTTCAATTACAAGCTGAAGCAAAATCTTTGGATGAAGTGGTAGTGTATTCTGGCGAAAACCCTGCCTTTAAAATTCTGAGAAGACTTCGTGAAAATGCTGAAAAAAATGACCGTAAGCGTTTGACGGCTTTTGAGTATGATTCGTATTCAAAAATGGAGCTGGACGTGGATAATATTTCCGAGAAATTCAAGGAGAAAAAAGTCATGAAGCAAATTCAGGGAGCAATTGAAAAATTTGAAAAGATTGCAGGAGAAGATGGTAAGGCGGTTATTCCAGTTTTTATTTCAGAAACTATTTCTAAATTCTACTACCGAGAATCACCTGCCCGTAAAAAAGAAATGGTTTTGAAGAATAATATCAAAGGCGTTGGTGTGAAAGAAGGTAGTTTTGTATCGCAATTAGTCGGTGGAAATATCTTTGCTAACTATAATTTCTACGACAATTATGTGCCTTTCTTAGGCAAAGATATTATCTCTCCCGTAGGTAATAACTGGAAAGGAACGTACTCATGGTATATTTCAGACACTACCGACGTGGACGGACACGTGTGCTACGGAATGGAATTTGACCCTAAAAACGATAAAGATTTAGTTTTTACAGGAAAAGTTTACATTGATACCACCTCATACGCCCTCGTACAGATAGATGCAGCCATAGGCAAGCAAGCCAACATCAACTTTATCGACAAAATCAAGATTTCGCAGGAGTTAGAACAAACTTCTGAGGGTGGTTGGTTACCCGCCAAAACACGTTTTTTGATTGATATTGCCGAGATTTCTAAAAGTTCTGCTGGGATGTTGTTGAAAATGTATATTTCTAACAAAAATTTTGTCATTAATCAACCCAAAGAGTTAAGTTTCTATGATCTCCCAGTAGAAGTAGCCGAGGATTCTAAAGAACCTGACCCTAAATTTTGGTTAGACGCTCGCCATGAATCGCTTTCAGCACAAGATATTTTGGCTTCCAGATTAATTGATACAGTGCGGAATGTTCCCATCGTAAAAACTTACGTGGAAATAGCTGAGATTATCGCAAGTGGGTTCAAGCGTTACAACAAATTTGCGATAGGACCATACATCAATGCACTTGCCGTCAATAATGAAGAAGGCTTACGCACACGTTTTGGATTCAAAACTTTGGCAAGTTTTGACAAACACTTAACACTTAAAGGCTGGGTAGGCTTTGGGACAAAAGATTTAGTCCTAAAATATGGTGGCGAGGCGAATTATATACTTTCACGTCGCCACTGGACGGTGGCAGGTATCAAGCATAGCTACGACCTTGAACGAGTCGGACTTACGCCTGAATTGATTGGAGAAAATAAAATTTTCTACGCATTTACCCGTTGGGGCAATTACTCAGGAGCTTTCTATCGCCGAGAGAATGAAATTTTCTTGAAAACTGAACCAACCAAAGGATTATCGTTTAACGTAGCCTTGACGACTCGTACGTTTGACCCTTTGTTTAAATTTCAGTACAGATTAAATCCTGAATTGGATACATTGTCTCGGACACAAGATTTCTATGACGATAGTTTCATCACGATTGAAGCACGCTTCGCCAAAGGAGAAACCTTCATCATGGACGGCAACGAACGCATAGGGCTTGGCACAAGGCGTGTTCCTGTTTTCACACTTGCCTACCAACGTGGTATCAAGGGAGTGATGGGAAGTAATTTTAATTATGACAGATTTACTGCCAAAATTTACCAGTCCTTCCGTTTGGGAAATATCGGGCGTTCGGACTATACCATACAAGCTGGTTATATTCCGACTGATTTGCCTGCACCGCTTTTGTTTCCACACGTGGGTAATCAAACATTTTTTTATAACCGTGCTGCCTTCAACACCATGTACTTTTTTGAGTTCGTGAGTGATAAATTTGTATCTTTAAACTATAACCACAATTTTGAAGGGTTATTGTTCAACCGTATTCCTGCGATTCGGCAACTAAAATGGCGTTTGATTGCCTCAGCTAACGTTCTTTTTGGAAGTCAGCGAGACTCTAACATCGAATTGATGAAAGAAGCATTGCCAGTTTTCAATCCCCGAAGAGGAAACGATGGTAAATTATTACCAAGATATAACTTCTCAGCCCTCGACCCCAACAAGCCTTATGTAGAAGTTGGTTACGGGATAGACAACATTTTTAAGATATTCAGAATACAGGCATTTCACCGCCTAACGTACCTTGATCATGAGTCTCCCGAAGGGAAATTACCAAAATCTTTTGCATTAAAAGCATCAGTACATTTTTCTTTCTAAAAAATCTTACTAAATTTGCCTCACACTCCTTTCTTACTTGTCTTTTATAACACGTGGGAAAGGAGTTTTTTTATTGGTTTGGTGATAACAGACTGGCTGTTGCGGGGTAATGTTTTTACGGAGTATTTTTTTCTCTTTTGTACTTACTAATTAGAAGGCATTACATCGTCATTGCCCCTGTTCCAAAGCCCATCATTGTCATTGCTCCTGTCCCAAAGTTCATCATTGTCATTGCTCCTGTTCCAAAATTATTAGAATTAACTGAAAATTGAGAGATTGTTTTTTTCGAAATTTGTAATTGGTTCGTTTTCATTTTTTTACTTATTTATGGGTTTTTTTAATTATTTCTTAACAAATTTCATTAAAATAATTGGTGGTTTACCACCAATTATTCCAATAATACGATTCTCTATCTAAATAGTTTATAAAAAAGAGCCAACGGTTTTTTCATAATTTCAAATTGAATAAATTTCATTTTAGTTAATATCATGATAAGTAAGATTGATAAATACAGAATACATATTATTGTTTGGTTTATCTATATTTTCTATTACTTACTTTTTTATAGTATTTCTACAAACACAAGTATAAATGTCGAGTTAGTTTTCAAAGTCTTGTTAAGTAATATCTCTTATGCTATTACATTTTATCTTAGTTCAGAAATAGTCTTCCCTTTGTTACTGAATAACATAGATTTAAGGACAATTAAATTTCTAATGTCAATTTTTATATGTTCATTTATAGCATTCATTTTAGTATTCACTAAACTGAACTTATTAGTTTTCGCTTCAAATACAATCCTTCCTACATTAGGTAAAATAGACATAAGAGAAGAATTTCCCCTACACTTTTGGAATACACAAATCTATGTTTTTTACGCTTTGGGTTATTATTTCTCCCAAAGAGTAATCCAACAACAAAAAGAAATTGCTCAAAAAGAAATAGAAATTGCAAATCAAAAAGCGGTTGTTGCTGAACAAAAAGTAGAACTCATAAAAAAAGAGATAGAACTTGCGGAAGAGAGAGAGAAAAATGCTATCTTAGCGAAGGAAAAAGCACAGGCTGAAATGGCTTTCTTGCGAGCTCAAATAAACCCCCATTTTTTGTTCAATACGCTGAATCTGATTTATAGCAAGATAATTACTGCCCCAAAAGAGGTTGCAGGAGAAATAATGTTAGAGTTTTCAAAGATGATGCAGTATGCTACGAGTACCAAAATGCAAGAAGAAACCGTAGATTTGGAAGGGGAGATTACATTTGTGAAACAGTACTTGGATATGTATAAAGCTCGTAATCAGCAGAATGCACATATTGATTATGAAGAAGAAGGGTATTTTGGTTCGGACAGAGTTGTTCCAATGGTTTTGATAACGATAGTGGAGAATGCCATGAAGCATGGTTTGGTTGATGATCCCCAAAATCCCCTTATCATACGGGTAAGTTTAGTTGATAATTTCTTTGTGTTTATGGTTCGGAACTTGAAAAATCCTTATCCACACGATATTTCAGGCAAAGGGAACACGGGCGTGGGAATTGTCAATATTATTAAAAGATTAAACGCAGTCTATAAAAACGGTGGTTTTACCTTAGAGTCAGAGGATTTGGGAGATGATTATGTAGTAACTTTTACAGTAGATTATAACCTCATAAAATTAGCAAAATGATTAATGTTATTGCAGTAGATGATGAACAGACGGCATTGGATGTCTTGGTAACTTATATCAAAGATACGCCTTTTTTGAACTTGGTTTTGGCTACAACTAATCCTATGGAAGTAGTGGGTGTTTTGCAGACTACCGAAATAGATTTAGTATTGACGGATATTCAAATGCCCCGCATGAATGGTTTGAACTTGGTGAGCCTTTTTGATAATAAGACTAAGTTTATTATGACAACGGGCTATCAAGAATACGCCCTCCAAAGTTTTGATTACGGTGTTTTGGATTATTTGGTAAAGCCCTTTGGTTATCAGCGTTTTTTGAAGGCTGTCAGTAAAATGCCCTTTGAAATGACCCTCGTGGACGCACCAGAAGGCTCACCTGAGCCAGCATCATTGCCTACAAGAGAAGAGTACATTTTTGTAAAAGTAGATGCTAAAGGGAAGTTTCATAAAGTATTATACAGAGATGTAATTATGATAGAGGCTCAAAAAACGTATGCTTCTATTACTACCAATAGCGACAGAGTTTTAACTAATTTGACTTTGTCAGACTTAGAAAAACGCCTCCCTCCCAATCTTTTTATGCGGGTTCATCGCTCGTATATTATCGCAAAAGAACGCATCACAGGTATTGAGGGCGATGAAGTAGTATTAGATAAAGTACTGAGAGTACCCATTGGAGATACTTACAAAGATGCCTTTGCAAATTATGTAGTGGGTAGTGTTTACTTTAAAGAAAAAGATTCTGCAACAGTTTTGGGAAAGAGAGTCAAGCGAAGCGAAAGAAAAGAATAAAGAATCAATGGGCTTACAGAAGTTAATATCTGTAAGCTCTTTTTATTTATAGAAAGTGGGGTAGGCAGTCGTTAGTACTTCTGTAATATACTTAGAAAATGTTTAAAAATTATATTTGGTAAAATTCAGTTTCTATTTAATATTATTTGGCAATTGGTTAGTAATATCCATGCTTCGGCAGAATTTGTTGTTTTTTCATAGTCTTTTGCGTGCCTTC
>JAAFJP010000056.1 GCA_013298125.1 Cytophagales bacterium
TTATTCAGCTTTTATGACCATCAAAAAAACACAAGGACCTAACGAGATAACCCGATATAACTTATACACCTCGGCTCTAATCAATGGAATACCTGCCCCAGGATATACTTCGGGTGATGCCATCAAAACCATTCGTGAAGTGGCAGAAAATACTTTGCCCAAAGGCTATGACATCGCTTGGGAGGGATTGTCGTATGACGAAGCCCGTAGAGGCAATGAGGCAATTCTCATTTTCTTGGTTGTCATATTCTTTGTTTATTTGATTTTAGCGGCTCAATACGAGAGTTTTCTTTTGCCACTTGCCGTTATTCTCTCTTTGCCGCCTGGTATTTTTGGCTCATTTTTTCTCCTAAAAATGATGGGATTGAGTAATGATGTTTTTGCTCAAATTGGTTTAATTATGCTCACGGGGCTTTTGGGTAAAAATGCGGTACTGATTGTGGAGTTTGCCGTGCAGAAACACAACGAAGGTATGACTGTTCTCGAAGCTGCCATTGAAGGGGCAAAAGAGCGTTTCAGACCTATTTTGATGACTTCTTTTGCCTTTATTGCAGGTTTGATTCCCTTAGTTAGAGCCAGCGGTGCAGGTGCGGTCGGTAACAAAACCATTGGTTCATCAGCGATGGGCGGAATGTTATTCGGAACAATTTTCGGCGTTTTGGTTGTCCCTGGGTTATACTACATTTTTGGTACATTGACCGAAGGCAAAAAACTCATCAAAGACGAAGCTGTAACTACACTGACCGAAGATTTAGTAGATGAAGAATCCGAAATCGAAGTAAGCAAAATAAAGAGATTAATTACAAAATTTTTGAAGAAAAATGGAAAATAAACATAAAATAAAACGGAATTACATACTTTTTAAAACAAAGATTAATTCTATAAATAAAACGTTTTCCAATATCCATAGCGAGGGGTTTAAACCCCTCGCTATGGATATTGGAAGAACGGTGGTTCAAATTCGCTACTGTTCCAAAGTAAAACATATCTTCCTTTTGGTTCTGATACTTGTACTGAATAGCTGCAAAGTAGAAAACTTGCCAATCAAAACGGTAACCAATTCATTACCAGATAAATATAAATCAAACAGCGATACAACTAAGGCTGAGGTTATTGTTTGGAAGAATTATTTTACTGACAGCAATTTGACCGAATTGATTGATGAATCCCTAAAAAACAACCAAGAATTAAACATGATGTTTCGTGAAATCGAAATCACTCGAAACGAAATCATGGCACGTAAGGGAGAGTATAAGCCTTTTGTGAATTTGGGTGCTGGTTTGGGTGTGGAGCATTCAGGGAAATATACCCTGAATGGATTGGGAGAAGAAGATTTAAAAACCAGAGCGGACGAAGTCCCTCACTTCTTGGGTGACCAATATGCTATGGCAAATTTTTCTTGGGAGGCTGATGTTTGGAAAAAACTGCATAATGCCAAAGATGCCGCTGCAAAACGGTATTTGGCAAGCATAGAGGGCAGAAATTTTGTGATAACGAACCTCATTGCTGAAATCGCTAATTCGTATTATGAATTAATTGTGTTGGACAATCAGTTAGAAACGGTAGAGCAAAATATTGCGATTCAGAAAGATGCCCTCGAAATCGTGAAAGTACAAAAACAGGCTGCACGAGTTAATTCATTGGCAGTCAATCGTTTCATGGCACAATTGCTCAATACTGAAAACCTAAAATTTGAGATTCAGCAACAAATTGTACTAACCGAAAACCGCATCAATTTCTTGGCAGCAAGGTATCCAAAGCCCATCAAGCGAAATTCAGCCAATATGAATGCCATTCAATTTTTGAAAATTTCAGATGGAATTCCCTCGCAACTATTGAGCAATCGACCTGATATACGGCAAGCTGAACAAGAATTAGAAGCCGCAAAATTGGATATTGCCGTAGCAAGAGCAAACTTTTATCCTAATGTAACGCTTCGGGCAGGTCTTGGTTTACAGTCGTTTAACCCGATTTATTTAATCAATCCTAAATCTATTGCCTTTAATATTTTAGGAGATTTGACGGCACCTTTAATCAATAAAAATGCGATTAGAGCCAATTATTATAACGCCAACGAAAGGCAAATTCAGGCAGTGTATAGATACGAACAAGTAGTATTGAACGCCTATTTAGAAGTAACAAATCAGCTATCGGGTAATCAAAATTATACAGAGAGCTATAAAACGAAGTCAAATCAGGTGGATATTTTGAGTAATTCTATCGAAATTTCTAATGACCTTTTCAAAACAGCCCGAGCCGATTACAACGAAGTTTTGCTTACTCAACGAGAAGCCCTTGAAGCAAAAATGGATTTGATAGAAATTAAGAGAAAACAAATAAACGCCGAAGTGAGTCTTTATAGAGCCTTGGGCGGAGGCTGGCGGTAGTTTCTCTGGTGTGATACTTTGATGAATGTTTTGAGTTTAGGGAAATTGTAAATTTAAACGTATCGTATTTGACTTTAAGGAACTTCCCGAAAGTTATTTCTACTTTCGGGAAGTTAAGCATTACTCTTAATTTTTACAATTTCCCTTATGAAAATCATAAAAATAAGAGTAATGTTTACCAACCCGAAAATTCTAAAATTTTCGGGTTATTTTTGCAATTCAATTACAGTACGTTAAAGTTTGGATGATTTGGTTAGCTAAGTTATAATCACTTACCCCAACTGAGCTTCGGCAAACTTTTTATCATGAAAATTAATAATAAATTATCTCTCCCCAAAGATGGTATCGAAGGCTTGAAGGAAAACTTTTCAACCGATGCTATTTCTGGTTTTATTGTATTTTTATTGGCTTTGCCTTTGAGTTTGGGTATTGCCAAAGCCTCTGAATTTCCACCAATTATGGGACTCATCACTGCCATTATTGGCGGACTTGTGGTAAGCTTGTTTTCGGGTTCAAGACTTACCATCAAAGGACCTGCCGCTGGTCTAATTGTGATTGTGGCAGGGGCTGTCAATGACTTTGGTGGTGGTGAAACGGGTTGGCACTTAGCTCTCGGGGCAATGGTTGTGGCAGGACTTGTACAAATCCTTTTTGGTGTTTTGAAATTAGGTAAATTAGCTGACTTCTTCCCACTTTCAGCTATTCACGGAATGTTGGCAGCCATCGGAATTATCATTATTTCCAAACAAATTCCTATTTTATTGGAAATAAATCCCGCTACTACCAGAGGCAGAAGTCCTTTTGAATTATTAGGTTCGATTCCGAACTTTATCTTGAATCTCAATCCCCAAGCCACTTTAATCGGAGTTGTAAGTTTAATCATTATGTTGGGTTGGAAATATATCAAACATCCAATTATCAAGAAAATCCCCGCCCCACTCGTAGTTTTAATCATTGCGATTCCTGCCGAATTATTCATTGACTTTCAGAGAACAGAACCTGCCTATGCACTTGTACGTATTGGAAATTTGTTGGATAATGTAAAAGTAAACGTTGATTTCAGCGGTTATTTACAAACAGGAATATTCGTTAAATATGTGATGATGTTTGCTGTCGTGGGTACATTGGAGTCTTTATTGACTGTAAAAGCCATTGATATGTTAGACCCTTACCGTCGCAAATCAGATGCCAATAAAGATATTGTTGCGATTGGCATTGGTAATACTTTGACAGCTATTTTGGGTGGATTACCCATGATTTCGGAAGTGGCTCGTAGTTCTTCAAACGTAAGTAATGGAGCAAAAACTCGTTGGGCAAACTTCTTTCATGGATTTTTTATCTTGATATTCTTGTTGGCTGCTTCTCATTTGATTGAGTTAATTCCAAATACCGCATTGGCGGCGATGTTGATAACGGTAGGGATTAAATTGACCCACCCCCGTGAGTTTATCAATACTTTCAAAATCGGGAAAGAGCAATTGGCGATATTTTTAGTAACCATTTTCTTTACGCTTTATGAAGATTTATTAGTCGGAATTGCCGCAGGAATTGCCCTACAAATGTTAATCAATATTATAGAATGGGATTTATTGAAAACGATTTTTAAAGCTCCAACGGAAGTCTCGTTCACAGACGATGAATATTTGGTAGAAATTGACAAATCAGCCGTTTTCAGTAACTACATGGGTATTAAGAACAAATTAGAAGCCATCCCTCCTAAGTTTAAGGTAACAATTGACCTCAAAAATACCAAGATGATTGACCATTCTGTGATGGAAAATCTTCATCGTTACAAACAGGATTATGAACAATCAGGCGGTACAGTTACCATTATTGGGCACGAAAATCATACTGCTGTTTCTGAACATGAGTCGGCATCACGGAAGAATTGAAAAATAAAAGTTTTAGTAACCCCCAAACTCCACAAAAAGTTTGGGGGTTATTTTTTTATAACTAACTTTACTTCATGTTAAATCTTTCACGGACATATTTTAAAGTATTATGTTTTTTGCTCACATTTCATATTGTGGCATTGAATACCTGTGAAAAATGTTACCTCAATCTCCTCACACAATCATCACTCTCCAAAGATTTTGACATTGAAGAAGATTCAGATTCTAAAACAAAATCTAATGAGTCTGATAGTTTTATAGATGATTATTTAGTAGAACAATCGTCTTCTTGTTGGAATAAATCGGATTTCTCTTTTATTGAAAACCTTAACAAAATCTCTTCTAATTTCTCTGTAAACACCTTATTAAAAGGCATTTACGAAATCGATACGCCTCCTCCACGAGCCTGATAATTAACGGTTTATGAATTAAGAATATCATTCGATTTTAAAAGAATCGAACATTTTTCAACGTACAATTATCACTATGCAAGATTTAAAATATTATCAACAATCATTTTTTAAAAATGACTGGAAAGCGGGTATCTCCGTATTTCTGGTTGCTCTTCCGCTTTGTTTGGGCATTGCCCTTGCTTCGGGAGCACCACTTTTTTCTGGACTAATTGCAGGAATTATTGGTGGAATAGTCATTGGATTTTTATCAGGTTCTGAGGTTTCGGTGAGTGGTCCAGCGGCGGGTTTGACGATTATCGTCTTCACTGCCATCAAAGATTTAGGCTCATACCAAGGCTTCTTGGTTGCCGTTATTTTGGCGGGAGTATTACAGTTAATTTTTGGATATTTAAAAGGTGGACGGCTCAGTGCCTTCTTCCCAGATAGTGTCATCAAAGGGATGTTAGTTGCCATCGGAATTGTGATTATTCTGAAACAAATCCCCCATGCTTTGGGCGATGATAGAGATTATGAGGGAGAGTTTGAATTTGAACAAGTAGCTGATAATCAGAATACTATTACAGAATTAATTCGCTCGTTTGTTGATTTTAATTATGGGGCTGTCAATATCACCATCGCTTGTTTAGTACTAATGCTTATTTGGGAAAGATTAGCCAAGAAGAAAATTGCATTTTTCCAAGCTGTCCCAGCCTCCTTAATTGCGGTAGGTCTTGGTATTTTTATCAACGAAATGTACGCCATTTACAGACCTGATTATTTCTTGGGCAACTCTCCAATTCACATGGTTGCTGTGCCTTTGTTTAATACTTTTAATGATTTTACGAAAACCTTAATCTCACCCGATTTTACATTTTTATCTAATCCCAAAATATACACGGTTGCTATTACTTTGGCGGTTGTTGCCAGTTTAGAGACACTTTTGAGCTTAGAAGCCGCCGATAGTATTGATACCGAAAAACGAATTTCGTCAGGAGATAAAGAATTAAAAGCCCAAGGAATTGGCAATATTTTATCAGGATTCTTAGGTGGTTTGCCCGTAACTTCCGTAGTGGTACGTACATCTGCGAACGTTTATTCAGGAGGAAAAACCAGAGCATCTGCCATATTTCATGGTATTTTATTATTGGGTTCAGTGGTGTTTATCCCCACAATTATCAATAAAATTCCCTTGGCTTCTTTGGCGGCTGTTTTGTTGATGGTAGGTTACAAACTGGCTAATCCACAGGTATTTAAGAAGATTTATAAAGAAGGTTATGACCAGTCTATCCCTTTTATCATTACGATTTTGGTGGTAGTATTTAAGGATTTGTTATGGGGAATAGGGGTTGGTTCATTAGTCGGAATTTTGTTTGTTTTGAAGACCAACTTCAACAACACTATCACGGTAGTTCGTGAAGGCAATAATGTGCTGATTAATCTCAGCAAAGACATTTATTTTATGAATAAATCTCAAATCAAAGAAGTTTTGATGAGCATAAAAGAAGGGGATGAAGTATATATTGACGGTACAAAAGCAAAATTTATCGACCATGATATTTTTAACATTTTGTTAGAATTTAAGAAAAATGCAAAACGGAAAAATATTGAAATAGATTTTAAGAATGTGAGTAAAAACAACAAAGAAAATATTAATCAATTTGAAGACGATTTAAACGAAAAATAACATGAAAGAATACAGTAAATTATTGTTAGCCAACAAAGCATGGGCTCAGGAAAAACTCAATTTGGACGAAGAGTATTTTCATAATCTTGCCAAAGACCAAAAGCCTTTATTCCTCTGGATTGGCTGTGCCGACAGTCGTGTGCCAGCCGAAGAAGTGACCAATACACAACCTGGGGAGGTATTTGTTCATAGAAATGTGGCAAATTTGGTCGTTCATACCGACATGAATTTGCTTTCGGTCTTGCAATATGCCGTAGAGGTTTTGAAAGTACAACACGTCATTGTGTGTGGACATTATGGTTGTGGAGGTGTAAAAGCCGCCATGGGAAATGCTGATTTGGGACTCATTAACAAGTGGTTACGGAATATCAAGGAGGTTTATGACAAACATAGTTATGAACTCAAAAATGTATCAGATGAAAAACTACGTTTGGATAGATTGGTTGAATTGAATGTAGAAGAACAGGTAAAAAATCTATCTAAAACAACGATCATTCAAAGAGCATGGAAGAATTTTGAACTACCACATCTCCACGGTTGGGTTTTTGACATGAGTACGGGTATCATCAAAGAAATTATCAATATCGAATCAAACTCAGAACTTGAACCGATTTTTAAATACGAATTTCATACGGATGAGGTGATTACGAATAGTTCGATTGATTAAAAAAAACTGGCTTGGCGAATTTTAAAAATTGTCAAGCCAGTTTTATATTATTTTTCAAATAAAATCAATTACATTTTAAAGAACTTTTCATTTATAGTCAATTTAGGTATCTTATTTTTTGTACAATTCAAATAAAAATTGCACTTTTACTATATAGTTATAATTAAATAAAATGAAATTTAAAGGCTTTCAAAAATACTTCTTGCTGCTGATGCTTTCCCTTGGAATTGCTCAGGGAAGTCATGCCTTTGTTTCAAAAAATAATGTTTCTACCACCCCAAAATCTTCCACTTTTCAATCATCTCATCATCAATCAAATGCTAATGATTTTCTGTTTGAATTGGTAGAAGAAAATAATGATGATGATTCTAACGAGACTCAACACAACCTTGATTTTATAGTTCCCCAAACCAATGATTTTACGTTTCATCACCTCCAAAATGAAACGGTTTTACTCCAAAAATACGCTTCTTCTTATCGCTTCCACAATCAGAAAATTAACATTCTGAATTGTACCTTCTTGATTTGATAATATTTGTAAATTTCTGATTTTCAAATAATTAATCAAATTCTATTATAAATATTATGAAATTCTTATTGGTAGTATTCGGAAGTATTTTGCTTCTGACCCACGGCGTATTTGCTCAAAAAGCTAATACTCTAAAATTAACTTTGTCCGAAGCCGAGCAACAATTTTCACAAAAAAACTTTTCTCTTTTAGCCCAAAAATACAATATCGAAGCCTCAAGAGCAGCGATAATTCAAGCCAATTTATTGCCAAATCCGACGGTGAATTTGGAGCAAACACTCATCACAAAATCGACTGTTGCGAACGATGCTGAAATTGGTGCATTCGGACAAAGAGCTATTCAAATTCAGCAACTTCTCTTAGTGGCTGGTAAGAGAAACAAACAAGTAGCTTTGGCTAAAATTGGCGTAGAAATCTCTGAATTTCAGTTCTACGAAATTATCCGAGAACTAATTTTTCAGCTAAGAGGTAATTTCTATCAAATCTATTATTTGCAAAAAACACTTCTGATGTACGACCAAGAAATCTCAAAAATCACATCTCTGGTTTCGGCGTATCAAGAGCAAGTTCTGAAAGGAAATATTCCTCAAAAAGAAGTGATTAGGCTACAATCTTTTTTGGTAACACTACAAACGGAAGAAAGTGATATTCGTAATCAAATCACTGATAATGAGACTACTATCAGAATTTTGTTAGCTGATAATTCTTCTAAAATGATTGAGCCAATCGTTGATGAAACTCAAATGGAGAACGAAAATTTAGCATCTCTGAATTTGGCTAATTTAATCGAAAATGCTTCTCAAAATCGCCCTGATTTAAAAATCCAAGAGGCTTCTATTCGTTACGCAACGGCAAATTTGAATCTACAAAAAGCCTTAGCAAAACCTGATGTTACAGTCGGGTACAGCTATGATCGTGCAGGAAGTTATGTAAATAATTATCATGCTCTCACGGTGTCGATGGCTTTACCTTTTTTTAATAAAAATCAAGGAAATATCAAGATTACCGAGAACCAAATTCAGGCGAATAAACAGTATTTTTCTCAGAACCAAAATCAGTTAGAAAATGAGGTTTTGCAGGCATATACAAAGGCTCAGGAAGGTGAGAGATTGTACAGAAAAATTGATAAAAATTTCCAACCAGATTTTGAAAAATTGATTGGTGGAGTTCTCGAAAATTATCAAAAAAGAAACTTGACACTTATCGAATTTACGGACTTTTTAGAATCATACAAAAACACAGTTAGTCAACTAAATACCCTTCAAAACAACAGAATACAGGCTTTTGAGCAATTGAATTTTGTGGTTGGGAAGAAGGTGATATAGCTTGTCGGCTTTCAGCTATCGGCAGTCAGCTATAAATAATCAACAATCAAATTTAAAGTAAATAATTAGTTAAAGTGCTATTTTGCTGATAGCCGAAAGCCGACAGCCAATAGCCAAACAAATATGAAAACATCAAAATTAATCCTCGCAATTTCCTTAATTATAAGCCTTGCGGCTTGTTCAAAAAAGGAAGAAAATCAACCAGAAGAAAGTCAAAAATTAGAACTTTCTGAACACACAAAATCAGAACTTTCCATTGCTCCTGCGATGGCAGAAAACGTAGAAAACTCTCTGATTCTAACGGGTAAGGTTGAACCATTTGAAGAACGCCAAGTGAAGGTTTCGCCTTTGGTGGACGGTATTATCGAAAAACTTTCTGCCAATTTAGGCGACTTCGTTCAGAAAGGAAAAACGCTTGCCATTGTGCATAGTACGGACGTGGCAGACCTTGAAAATCAGATGATTAGCTCACAAACAGATTTGGTTTCAGCACAAAAAAATCTTCAAGTTCAACAAGATTTATTCAAATCAGGCTTGGCAACGGAAAAAGATGTTTTGTTGGCTCAAAATGAAATAACGAAATCAAAAGGAGCTTTAAGTCGTGCGAATGAGGTTTCGGGAATCTATGGCGTAAAAAATTCTTTTTATACCTTAAAATCTCCCATTTCGGGCTATGTAGTAGATAAAAATTCTTCGATTTCTGATAAAATGGCATTTCATGAAGGCGAGACAGGGGCGTTTTTCACAATTGCGGATTTATCAGAAGTACAGGTGATTGCGAACGTTTATGAATCGGATATTGCCAAAGTGAAATTGGGTTATCCCGTGAAAGTAAAATTGATTGCTTATCCAGATAAAATTTTCACAGGTAAAATTGATAAAATCAGTAATGTTCTTGACCCACAAACCAGAACGATGACGGTCAGAATTAATCTTAAAAACGAAGGTAATTTATTGAAGCCTGAGATGTTTGCTCAAATCACGGTAAACTTCGACCAAAGTAAAAAGTTAGTGTCAATTCCAGCCGAAGCGGTGATTTTTGATAAGAATAAAAACTTTGTGGTGGTCTATAAAGATGCTAAAAATGTGATTCCTCGTGAAGTCCAAATTGCTCAAACTACCAACGGTAAATCCTTTATTTTTAGCGGATTACAAGAAGGAGAGCAAGTAATGTTAAAGAATCAATTGATGATTTATAATGCGTTGAATAATTAAAAAACATTAGCCACGAAGACACCAAGAACCCAAGATTCAAGGTACTTAATTATATAATGGACTCTAAATCAAAAACTTTGAGTCTTAGTGCCTTAGTGGCAAAAAATAATAATAATCATGAAAAAACTATTGGGGCTTTCCCTTAAATATAAATTTGCCGTCTTCTTTTTTACGGCTTTGGTTGTGGTCAGTGGGGTTTTGAGTTTTATAAACACACCCATTGATGCCTTCCCAGATGTAACAAACACACAGGTAACTATCATCACGCAGTGGCAGGGACGTAGTGCCGAAGAGATTGAAAAATTTGTGACTGCACCGCTCGAAATTTCGATGAATGGGGTGCAAAAAAAGACTTCGGTTCGTTCAACAACGCTCTTCGGTTTGTCGGTTGTGAATATTATGTTTGATGATGGTGTAGATAATAATTTCGCCCGAATGCAGATAAATAATGCTCTTCAAGGCATTGATTTACCCGATGGCGTTGAGCCTGACATTCAACCGCCTTATGGACCTACGGGTGAGATTTTTAGATATACCTTAGACTCTAAAACGCTGAATTCCAGAAGGTTAAAAGAAATTCAGGATTGGGTTGTTGACCGTAATATCCGTTCCGTGCCTGGCGTTGCCGATATTGTGAGTTTTGGCGGCGAAGTGAAAACGTATGAATTAAGCGTTAATCCAAATCTCTTGCAGGATTACAATATTACGCCTTTGGATGTATTTCAAGCCGTCCAAAAATCGAATATTAATGTGGGTGGCGATGTCATTACAAAAAATAATCAGGCGTATGTAGTTCGTGGAATTGGTTTACTAAAAAATATACATGATATTGAAAATATTTTAGTAGAAAATACCAATGGTGTTCCTGTTTATGTGAAAACGGTTGCCACGGTTTCGGAATCAGCTTTGCCAAAATTAGGACAAGTGGGTCGAGATAAAAATTCGGATGCGGTTGAAGGAATTGTGGTAATGCGGAAGGGCGAAAATCCATCGGAAGTTATCCAGAATTTGAACGCCAAAATTGAAGAATTGAACACCAGAATTCTACCCGAAGGCGTAAAAATTAAAGAATTTTACAATCGTCAAGCTCTCTTAGATTTTTGTATCGAAACGGTTTCTCACAACTTAATTGAAGGTATTATATTGGTTACCATCATTGTAATGTTGTTTTTGGCAGATTGGCGTGCTTCGTTGATTGTATCATTAATTATCCCATTGGCTTTGATGTTTTCTTTTACTTGCCTGAAACTCCTGGGAATGAGTGTGAATTTATTATCGCTGGGAGCGGTTGATTTTGGGATTATTTTGGACGGAACCGTGGTGGTAGTCGAAGGGCTGATTGTGGTTTTGGGTGAAAAAGCTCATGAGGTTGGCATGGAAAAATTTAATGGTTTAGCCAAACTTTCAATCATCCGACGAAAAGGAACAAGTTTGGGGAAGGCAATTTTCACTTCACAAATCATCATTTTGGTTGCTCTTTTGCCCATTTTTGCCTTTCAAAAAGTGGAAGGAAAAATGTTTTCCCCCTTGGCGTGGACCTTGGGGTCGGCGTTGTTGGGAGCTTTGATTTTTACGCTAACCTTAGTGCCAATTCTGGTGAGTATTATGATGAATAAAAACGTAAAGGAAAAATCAAATTTCTTCGTAAAAGCAATTCTGAAATACTCAATGAAATTTTCTTATTACTGTTTTGCTCATAAAACGCAAACTTTCATTGCTTCTATCGTTATCGTGGTTGTTGGTTTCTGGACACTTACTATTCACGGTACAGAATTTCTCCCTCAACTCAACGAAGGCTCGATTTATGTTCGTGCCAATATGCCCCGTAGCGTTGGTTTGGAAGAATCGGTGCGATATTCCAACAAAATGCGGAAAGTTTTTGAGCAATATCCCGAGGTCAGAAAGGTGCTTTCACAAACAGGAAGACCTAACGACGGAACAGATGCTACGGGGTTTTATAATATTGAGTTTTTTGTGGATATATATCCCAAGAAAGAATGGAAAAGGTCAATCACGAAAGCAAAATTGATTGAAGATATGGAAAGAAAACTATCTGTTTTTCAAGGAGTTAACTTTGATTTTTCACAACCCATCATGGATAATGTGGAAGAGGCTGTTTCAGGTGTAAAAGGTTCGATTGCCGTGAAAATTTATGGAACCGATTTTGATTTATTAGAAAAAGATGCCACAAAAGTGTTCGGTGTTTTGTCGAAAGTAAGAGGAATTGAAGATTTAGGAATCATCAAAAATTTAGGACAACCCGAACTCAGAATCGAACTCGACCAGCAAAAAATGGATTTGTACGGCGTGCAAACAGCCGATGCTGATGCGGTGGTTTCGATGGCAATTGGTGGACAAACTGCCAGTCAATTATTTGAGGGTGAACGTAAATTTGACATTCGAGTTCGTTTTCAACCGCAATACAGAAAATCCGAAGATGAGATTGGAAACTTGATGGTACCAACCATGAATGGCACAAAAATTCCGATTAAAGAGATTGCTACGATTAAATCTTTGACAGGTTCAAGTTTGATTTTCAGAGAAGATGCCAGACGATTTATTGCCGTTAAATTCTCCGTTCGTGGGCGAGACATGGGAAGCACCATTGCCGAAGCACAAGCGGGCGTTGTGAAAGTAATTCCCTCATTACCAAAAGGTTATGAAATGAAATGGAAAGGGGATTTTGAAAATCAACAACGAGCTTCCAAGCGTTTGGCACAAGTTGTTCCAATTTCAATGATTACCATATTTTTTATTTTGTATTTACTTTTTGGTAATTTAAAAGATGCTACACTGGTTTTCACCAACGTTCCTTTTGCCATCATTGGTGGTTCGATTGCTTTGTTGGTTACTGGTACAAATTTTAGTATTTCGGCAGGAATTGGGTTCATCGCTCTGTTTGGTATTTCTATCCAAAGCGGTGTAATTATGATTGAAGTTTTTAAGGAAAATTTAGCCAAAAAGATGTCCCTACATGATTCTGTAATTGAGGGAGTTAAATCAAGAGTTCGCCCTGTAACGATGACGGCTTTTATGGGAATTTTTGGAATGTTACCCGCCGCTATGTCGTCTGGCATCGGTTCAGAATCGCAGAAACCTTTGGCAATTGTGGTAATTGGGGGTTTGATAGGTGCAACAATTTTGACATTGTTTATTTTCCCTTTGATTTTTGAACGTTTTTATCGGAAGTATTTTGATTTGATTAATCACTGAAATAGAATTAGAATACGATTTTAAGGATTTTTAAGATTAATATGATTTTCTAAATCGTAAAAATCATGTAAATCCTAAAAATCGTGTTTAGACAGTTTTAGAACAGGATTTTAGGATGAATTTAATTAACAAGATTTTCCAAATCGTAAAAATCGTGTTCAGACAGTTTTTAGAACAGGATTTTTAGGATTGATTTAATTAACAAGATTTTCCAAATCCTAAAAATCATGTTCAGACAGTTTTAGAACAGGATCTTTAGAATTTTTAAGATTAATATGATTTTCCAAATCGTAAAAATCATGTTCAGACAGTTTTTAGAACAGGATTTTTAGGATTGATTTAATTAACAAGATTTCCCAAATCCTAAAAATCATGTTCAGACAGTTTTAGAACAGGATCTTTAGAATTTTTAAGATTAATATGATTTTCCAAATCGTAAAAATCATGTAAATCTTAAAAATCGTGTTCAGACAGTTTTTAGAACAGGATTTTTAGGATGAATTTAATTAACAAGATTTTCCAAATCGTAAAAATTGTGTTCAGACAGTTTTTAGGACAGGATTTTTAGGATGAATTTAATTAACAAGATTTTCCAAATCGTAAAAATCGTGTTTAGACAGTTTTTAGAACAGGATTTTTAGGATTGATTTAATTAACAAGATTTTCCAAATCGTAAAAATCGTGTTCAGACAGCTTTTAGAACAGGATTTTTAGGATGAATTTAATTAACAAGATTTTCCAAATCGTAAAAATCGTGTTCAGACAGTTTTTAGAACAGGATCTTTAGAATTTTTAAGATTAATATGATTTTCCGAATCGTAAAAATCATGTAAATCTTAAAAATCGTGTTCAGACAACTTTTAGAACACGATTTCCAAAATCCTAAAAATCATGTTCAAACAGCTTTTAGAACACGATTTCCAAAATCGTAAAAATCGTGTTAATTTTGTTAAGTACATAAGGCAATAAAAAGCTACCACTAAGAATGAAAGAAGATGTTAATACGATTACCCACAAAATAATTGGTTGTGCTATGAAGGTACACAATACGCTTGGTAATGGGTTTCAAGAGGTTATATATCAAAGAGCCTTGAAAATAGAAATGACTGAATCAGGCTTATCTTTCCAAAGAGAAGTAGAGATGCCAATATTCTATAAAGGGGAACAAATTGGGTCAAGAAGAGTAGATTTTTTTGTAGAAGATTGTGTAATGGTAGAACTAAAAGCCACGGAAAAAATTGAGCAAGTACACAAAGCACAAGCAATAAATTATCTTGAAGTTTATAATATTTCAGACGGTTTACTCATAAATTTTGGAGGACTCAGCCTTGATTTTAAAAGACTTTACAACAAAAAAACAGCAACACCTTCATCACACCCATTGAGATAATTTATTAAGATTTTATTAGTCCATGAAAAGTATAATTTGTTTTCTGTATTCAAATTATTAGAACACGGCTGAAAGATTTGTAGGACTTATTCGATTACACCAATCAATCTTGTTCAATCTAATAAATCCTACAAATCGTGTTCTGAAAAAATACACGAGAAATTTTCAGAACACGATTGAAAAGATTTATAGGATTAAAATGACTCTGTTTTTTAATATTGTAAATCTTTTTAATCCTACAAATCGTGTTGTGAAAGAAGTGCATAAACATTGATTAAACAGTGCAATCAATCATCTTAACAACTATCAAAAATCTCTTAACAAATGAAAACACACCCCCAAATCAAAAATCTGTTATTAATCAGCCTTTATTTAGGCTTAATTAGTTGCAAAAATACAATTCAAACAGATGACCCTCAATTAGTTGAAGAAAAGACTGAGACTCTACCCGCCGCAACACAACGTAATGGGAATATCGAAAAAGGCTATGATTATTTGGTAAATGGAAATTACGTGGACGGTGGAATTCCATTCAGCCTATGGCTTTCATTGAGAGGTGAAAATTCTTCAAATATCTTGAAACGACAAGGTGATAATGCCAAAGTGGGTTATCAGTACAACGTGGTTACAACCGCCAACAATACCCGTGCAGTCGGGGCAAATTGTTTGAATTGCCACGCCAGTTATATCAACAACGAATTTGTGATGGGCTTAGGCAATTCCACCTTTGACTTTTCGACTGACCAAACCAGTAATCTCAATCTTTTAGATGCTCTCTTAAAAAGTAATTATAGTCTTAATTCTCCTGAATATCAAGCCTTTATACCTTACAAAAGAGGCTTTCTGACTATCAGCCCGCTGACTGTTACGGAAACTCAGGGCGTAAATCCTGCCGATAAATATGCTGCCATTTTAGCCGCCCACCGCAATCCTACTGACTTAACTTGGCGTGATAATGACCCTTGGGGCATTCCCAAAGAAGTTATTCCAACGGATGTTCCCGCATGGTGGTTATTAAAAAAGAAAAATACGATGTTCTACACAGGCGTTGGCACGGGCGATTTTTCCAGAATTATGATGGCTTCGAGCTTGGTTTCCTTGCAAGATTCTTCGCAAGCCCGCCAAATTGACCAACGATTCCCCGATGTGTTGGCATACATAAAATCGCTACCTTCTCCTACCTACAAAGGCTCAATTGACCAACAAAAAGCAACCGAAGGTAAAGCGATTTATGAAGTAAATTGTAGTCGTTGTCATGGTTCATCAACTAATAAAAATGATTATCCCAATTTGTTCGTTTCCTTGGAAAGCATCGGCACTGACCCTGCCTTAGTTTCCACCAATTTCGCCTATCCACAATTATTGGAATGGTACAATACCAGTTGGTTTAGCAAGCCCCCTTTTGCCGCAAAATTAATTGCCAAGCAAGGGTACATTGCTCCGCCTTTAGATGGCGTATGGGCAACGGCTCCGTACCTGCATAATGGCTCTGTACCCACCTTAGAAGACCTTTTGAACAGTTCGCAAAGACCAAAAATTTGGAAAAGGACATTTAATTTCAATGATTATGATTTTAAAAAAGTAGGTTGGAATTATGAAACTTTAACTTCAAAAAAAGACACAAAAACCTACGATACTTCCATCAAAGGCTACGGAAATCAAGGGCATATTTACGGAGATAAGTTATCGGTTTCTGAGAGAACCAACTTGATTGAATATTTGAAAACTTTGTGATACTGACCCTTAATTTTGAAGTAAATTAGTAATATTACATTTCAATCATTTTTTAAACAATCAATTATCATGAAATCAAAACTCCTTGTTATCGGCTTATTGTTATCAGCTACCTCCATTTGCCAAGCACAATTGGGCGGTGTAAAAATGCCAAGTAAACCAACCGCATCGACGGTTCAAGAGCCTGCCCAAACTGCAATCGATAGTACGAAAACGCCCGAGGCATTATTAGATAAGGCAGTTTTGGCAAATGACAAAGGCGATAAAGCTGCCACCGTAGAAGCCCTAAAATCAGGTACTGCCGCTTTGGAAACCGAAGCAAAAAGCAATAAAGGAAGTTTGAAAGATAAACTTTTAGGACAAGTGGGTACTTTACAAAACCTTATTCCATTGGCTGAAAGTGGAATGTTAGGCTCAGGAATTTTGCCAAAAGCGGCGGGTGTTGCCAAGTTATTAATGGCTCATCAACGCATTGAGGGCATTATTGGCGGTGCTTCGATGCTTTCAAATGTGGGTGCATTGACGAGTAATTTGGGAATGATTAAAACAGGAATGTCACTGTTGAGTCCAGCCTCACAAGGTTCGGGCGGTTCATTAATCAGTACAGCCATGTCGGGCTTGGGGAAACTCTCGCAAGGAGGACCCGCTGCCAGTGCCTTAGCTCCAACCGTGAAAGGGCAATTGGGAAGTGTGTTGGATATGGTGAAGGGAGGATTGTAGGAGATATTAAGTTTCAGAAATAAAATCCCCAATTATCAGGAATGATATTTGGGGATTTTATTGGCAAAATAATGCGTTCGACTATTTCAATAACTCCTCTTCCAAAGTATCAATCATCATCTCACCAGCATTATCAATTACCTTTGAAATACCTCCAATATTTTGCCATTAACCCCCATTTTTTCGTTAGTACGTTCCCTTATTCCTCTCATAATTTACTCAATTTTAACACTTTTCAACAATGAATTACCCAATTCTCTCAACGAAATAATCACGGGAATACATTGCTTTCCTTTTTCAGTTATCGCATACTGAGTACGGACGGGAACCTCGGCAAAAATTTCTTTTGAAATTAACTCATCCTTCTCTAATTCTTTTAATGCCTTCGATAACATTCTGTCCGAAATATGAGGAAGTTCTCTCTTCAATTCACTAAACCGCCAATTTTTATCCCTTAAACGCCAGAGAATGGGCATTTTATACGTTCCACCAATTTTTGCTAACGCAAATTCAACGGGATTATAATACAAATGATTATTGACTACAAAATCTGGCATATCGGGTTACTTACATATTTGTTAGTTGCTAACAAGTAGCGTGATACGTTAGAAAACAATATTACTCAAGTTAATTTTACTTTATAAACTTTAAACAAAATAATATGATACGTAATCTCTCATTTCTAATTGCTTATATTTTGCCTTTCAACCTTTGCCGAAACCCAACTTTTACTATTTGAATTTTGGTACACTCAACAAACTATATAAATTTGTAAGGATTACCTCGAAAATTACTTCAATTCATCTTTCACGAGTTTATAAAAAAGGATATGGCAAGAACAATAATTTACTTTCTAATTATAAACTTTTATTTTTCATGTTCTTATTGTTTTTCACAATCACAATCTCCTAAGAAAGATATTGACGATTTACGGAAAAATCTTAAAACTACAACTATTGACACTTCAAAAGTTGAAATTTATACTAAACTTGCAGAGAGCTATGTTTTTTATAAAACAGATTCATTGAAATATTTTGCAACCCTGGCTTTCGATTTAAGCACAAAAATTGATTACGAAAAGGGAATTGGCAAAAGTTTGAGTTTATTGGGAACTGTTTCTCAAAATGAAAATGATTATCCAGGGGCAATTAACAAATTTAAAAGGGCAAACTTAATCTATGAAAAATTAAAAGATGAATCAAATCAGGCTTCTGTTTTACATAATTTAGGCGGTATTTATCTGAGAATTAGAGCATTAGATTCAAGTAAATCGGTATTGTTAAAATCATTATTACTGGCTAAAAAAACTAATAATAAAAATACATTACCAAAAGTTACCTATCAATTGGGAAATTTAGAAAAAGCGAATAAAAACTTTGACTATGCAATTGAATATTATAATCAAGCATTAAAATACGCAGAAAATATTAATGATAAAACCTCTATGGGCAATGCCTATGGTGGAATGGGACAAATATACGGTCTAACAAAAGACCCAAACAGAGAGATTGAAAATTATAAAAAATCAATCGCTATTTTTAGAAGTATCAATAATAATCAAAATTTGTCCGTTTTGTTGAGTAATCTTGGAGGCACTTACGAAGAACTTGGAAGATATGATGAAGCAGCAAATTGCTTGAAAGAAGCAATAGTAATAAAACGCAAAATAGGAAATAACCGCTCAACCGCTTTAACACTTGGCGTGTTGGGAAATCTGTATTCCTCAAAAAAAGATTTTAAAAAAGCAAAAATAACTTATGAAGAATCGTTGTTAATGTTGCCACCAGAAGACAAACAAACAAAATTTGGGCTTCTCTACATGATTGGATTACAAGATTATGAACAAAAAAACTATAAACCTGCCAAAGACAATTTTGACAAAGCCTTACTATTAGCAAAAGATTCAGATATTGATAAAAATAGTATTTCAGAATTATTAAAAACTTATGCTTTAACAGAAGAAAAATTGAATGATTTTCAATCAGCTTTGATGAAGTACAAAAAATCTACTGATATAAAAGATAGTATTGACAATGCTTTAAATCAGGAGAAAATATTGGAATTGAAGACCCAATTTGAAGTAGCTGAAAAAGAAAAAAGTATTGCAAAACTAACCATTGAAAATAAGAAAAAAGAAGTAAATGTAGCAAATAAACAAAAGCAATTAGTAATACTTTTGGGTTCAATTTTAATCGCTATTATTTTAGTTTTCTTTTTCTATTATCGTTACAGATCAAAAAAGGAGCTTTCAAGAAATTTGCAAATTAAAAATGAGGAATTAAATAGCAAAAAAATACAATTGGAGGTCGCAGTTTCAGAAAAAGAAATTTTACTCAAAGAAGTACACCATCGTGTGAAAAATAATCTTCAATTAGTTTTAAGTTTACTCAATATTCAAGCACGTGAATATAAAAATGAAGAAGTGGATTTGTTTTTACAAAAGGGGGAAGCCAGAATTGCCTCCTTGGCATTGATTCATCAAACGTTATATACATCAGGCAAAATAAGTCATGTAAGTATCAAGGATTATATTGAAAAATTACTCAACTCAATTTTTATTTCTTTTGATGTTGATAAAGATAAATTTCAATATCAAGTAGAATCAGAAGAATTAAATTTTGACATTCAAACGGCTGTGCCAATAGGATTGATAATAAATGAGTTGGTTTGCAACGCCTTGAAACACGCATTTACAGATAAAGAAGAAGGTTTGGTGAGAGTAGAATTGAAATACTTTAACCCAGAATACCAATTAACCGTTTCGGATAATGGAATAGGTTTGAATTACAAATCAAAAAAGATAAATTCGGTTGGATTAGAATTGGTTTCGGTATTATCTCAACAACTTAATGGACGAATGAAAACAGATGTAAGTAATGGTACAACTTTTACTCTTAATTTCAACGAAATAAGCAAAGTAATCTAATGCAATTAAAAGTTTTAATAATTGAAGATGAGTTAATTATCGCTAAGGATATAAAGGATATTCTTGTTGAAGAAGGTTATGTTATTACAGATATATGTTCAAGTGTTGCACAAGCCAAAGAATCATTAAACAGAATAACTCCAGATTTGGCACTAATAGATATTAATCTTCAAGGTAAACTTCCTGGAACTGAAATTGGCAAACTTTTATTAGAGAAAGATAGAATACCTTTTGTCTATATCACTTCCTATACCGATACAAAAACCATTGATGATGTAAAAGCAACACGACCAATGGGATATTTGGTAAAGCCTTTCAAAAAAATTGAGTTATTAATCATCGTAGAATTAGCCTTAAACAATCACCAATTAAAAAAAATTGACCCTAATCGCAATGAAGAAACTTTAACCAGTGATGCACCAATAAAAATCAGGAAAACCATTGCCTATATAAATGATAATTTAGAAAACAGAATTGAACTCAAAAAATTAGCATCAATTGCTGGGATTGATGTAGCCTACTATTCCAGAATCTTCAAACAGCACATTGGTATTTCTCCCTACCAATATATCCTCAAACGCAAAATTGAAAAAAGTAAAGTTCTCTTAGAAACAACCAATTTCAAAATTAGCGAAATCGCATTTGAACTTGGTTTTCAAAGCCACTCTAACTTCACAGTTGCTTTCACCAAATTAGTAGATACAACTCCCGAGGATTATCGAATTTCAAAAAAAGTATTTTAAATAATTGTAAAATGTCAGTTTTTTGATAGTGAGGTCAGTTTTCGCTAACAGATTCATTTTATCGTCTTTTAAGTTTGCTTCATGAAAAATAATGCCAAATACTTCAATTTGGTAGCGTTTTTTATTGTTTCAAATCTAAAATTCTTAAAAAATGAAAAAGGTATTATTATGTGCAATAGTTTTTGTGAATAGCTTTTTGTCTAAAAGTTATGCTCAACACAATGCTGGCAACAACGGAAAAATTTTAATGATTGTGTCAAATCCAGCGGTTTCCAAACAAACGGGTTGGTCCATTGGTGTTTGGTATTCAGAACTTGCTCATCCTTATTGGGCATTTTCAGATGCAGGATATTCGGTAGATATTGCCAGTCTCGATGGTGGTGAAATCAAGTTTGACTCTTTTAGTGATCCAGAAGATGAAAGTAAATATGCGGCTTTTGATTATGTTTCATTAGGATTTAAAAAGGATGCCTCCAAAATGGCACAAGTAAAGAAATCTTTAAAACTGTCGTCGATAAATCAAAATGATTACAAAGCAATTTTTGTTTGTGGCGGACAAGGACCCATGTACACCATGTACAAAAATCCAGAAATTGAAAAATTCTTTGCCAGTTTTTATGCCACAGGAAAACCAACGGCTGCCATTTGTCATGGAACTTCTATTTTATTGAATACAAAATTAGCTAACGGAAAATTTTTGGTAGAAGGCAAAAAATGGACAGGATTTGCCAATAGTGAAGAGAACTATGCCGATAATTATGTAGGGCAAAAAATTCAACCTTTTAGAATTGAAGATGAAGCCAGAAAAATGACAAATACCAATTTTGTGGTGGCTCCGATGTTTGAAGCATACGCTGTTCAAGATGGCAATTTAATTACGGGTCAACAACAAAATAGTGGTGCCGAAGCAGCCAAATTGGTCCTTGCTCAATTGGAAAAAGATAAAGCTCGTTACCCTACTTATGTAATGGTTCACGGTGCCTGGGCTGATGAAAGTGCTTGGGGATTTGTTAGAAACGACTTGGCGAAAAATGCTAATGTGGTTGTCATTAATCTTCCCGCTCACGGTGCGGACAATACATATGGTGTAGGTATTGGAATGCCAGAATACGTTAAAACAGTCTCGGATGCGGTAAATGCTCAAAATGGAAAAGTAATTTTGGTTGGTCACAGCATGGCTGGTGCAATCGTGTCGCAAGTAGCTGAAAATCTATCATCAAAAATTGATAAACTGATTTACGTTTCGGCTTATCTTCCTAAAAATGGAGAAAATGTAACAGGAATAACTAACAAATTTTTGAATAATAAACCTATCGAAGTTTTTGAATTTAACAAAGATTATTCTTTGGTGAGCATCAAAAAAGAAGCAATAGCCAATGCCGTTTGTGCTGATTGTCCTGATTATATGAAAGATATTATTGTAAAATATCACAGAGCCGAACCAGTTAAAGGATTGAATGATAATGTTAAATTGTCATCGAAATTTGCGGCAATTCCTAAGTATTACATTGCCACAAAGAATGATTATTCTGTTCCATTTGCACTACAACAACAGATGATTAAGGATAATGGTACGGTTAAAAAAGTATTTGAAATGAATACTTCACATTTGTCTTTTGTAGCACAACCAGATAAGTTCATTGAAATCATTAGAGAGATAAATTAATTTCAATTATGGCAAAACATATTCTTATGTA
>JAAFJP010000057.1 GCA_013298125.1 Cytophagales bacterium
TTCCTGATAGTGTTGGACAACGGACAATTTCTCTGTCGCATTCCAACTTTTACGATGTTTGCTCATAAGTACACAAGTTAGGAATTTCCCTTACACTTGTGTCCAGTTTTTTAGCGGGCTGGCAGGGAATCACTCTATAAAACACCCTTAAAAGCAAATCCTCAAAGTGGTCGCCTCCCCTGAATAATTCTCAAAATCACCGAGATAAGTGCAATGACCAAAAGAATGTGGACAATACCGCCCATGCTGTAACCAACAAAGCCGATTGCCCATAAAATAACTAATACTACGGCAACGATATAAAGTAAATTTCCCATGATTTTTTTTGATTAGAATTGTTAAAAATTTATTCTTTGGCAATAGTTTCACCTATGCCAATTACTATGCTGGTTGTGCCTTCGCTCTTTTCTTCGCCCTTAAATTTCTTCTTTCTCATTTTTCTAAATTCTGAGTAAGTAGCAATCCCGAGAATAATAAAAAGTGCTATTAGAGCAAATATGGCTATAATTGTGTTTGTTCCGTTCATTATTTTGACTTTTAAAATGTTAAAAAATCCGCCATTATCAATGACGGATTTACCTAACCTACCTAAACTTACTTATAAAAATCTAAAACCAATTGTGGCTTGATACCATGCGTTTTTATAACGTGGAGTGACTGATGTACCGTCTCCATTGTTGTTCTGAACATCCCAACCTGCCCTTGCTCCAATCACAAAATTGCTAATGTTTACATCTACTCCACCAGTAAAACAAAGTGTATTTTTACGAACATTATCGTTTTTAAAAGTCTGTTCTTGTTGTACACTTGCAGTCGTTGAAGTAAAAGAATTCTTTTCGTTTACCAAAAATGAAAACTGAGGACCAACCAAAATCGTAATCACGGGTGCTGGTTTGATTGCCAATAAAAGTGGTACATCAATATAACCTGTTGTACGGGTAAGGTCATAGTCGCTACCTAATACTGAGCCTGTGGCTTTGAAACCTTTTTCAGAATACAATACTTCGGGTTGAAATCCTAAAACACTCCCAAAAGGGATGGATGCAAATACTCCAACTGCCAAACCATATTTTCCATCAGCATTAAATTTTTCGCCTTCTGAGTCGTAAACGTTTGAATAATTTGCTCCTACTTTTACACCAAAATTGAACATTTTAGTTGTTGTTTGGGCATAGGAATTGATAGATAACAAGGCAATAGCCGTTATCAAAAATGATACTTTTTTCATGATAATTATTATGTAAATGCTTGATTCCAAATAGGTGTTGGGTTTTAGGCGTTAGGTTTTAGTGAAATTCATCTATTGATTTTTAGATATTTACACCAATACAAAACGTTGTTAAACTTAAACAACTACTTAAACTAATTTTAAATACTTTGGAGGTTACTAACACCTAACCCCCAAAACCTAACACCTTTTACTTCTTGACATTTTTAACGGTTAAATCCTTAAAGGCTTTTCCCATTTCGTCCATGTCGTGATTGAACTCAGTTTTGAAACTTTCCCATTTCTCTTTACTATCGACTTTGTAATCTTCCATCTTCATTTTCAAATCGCTATTTTTTTGTTCGAGTTCAGCGATTTTCATTTTATAATCTGCCTTTGCACTCCTCTTTTCTTTATCTACTCTTGCTTTGAATTCGGCAATATTTTTTTCGTTCTGAGCAATTTTATCCGCCGTTTCTTTTTTATAATTTTCAACGTCAGTAAGGTATTCTTGATTGGCTTCAATCAAGTTGCTATCGGCTTCGATTACAGCTTGTTCAGCATTTTTAACTTTCTCGGCTGAACTGTTGCAACTCATTAATATTGAAGAGCTTACAAAAGATATAACTACGAGTAATAGAATTGATTTTTTCATTTTATTGGATTGTTGATTTTAAAATTTGTTTTAAATAAGAATAGTTTAGAGGCAAGAAATCAATCCCTACAAATTAGAAATCATCTTATGGATTTCCTCCTTTGCCATCCCCAATTTTGCTTGAAGTCTTCCTACAAGCTCATCTTGTTTGCCTTCTTCAAATAATAAATCATCATCTGTTAAAGTTGCAAATTGTTGCTTTAATTTCCCTTTGGCTTCATTCCAGTCGCCTTTTAATTCTGTTAAGTTCATGTTGGTATTAGTTTAATTTGTTGCCGAATAGCAACGATACAAAGGTCTATCTTTTTGAAAATGAATGTGTTACATAATATTTGCGTTTACTTACATCATTCACACTTTTTTAAAATTAGTTATCAATCAAACGATTATTTTCAAGGGTCTGTAAGTCCAGTTTTTTATCTTTTTTTCTTTTAAAAATTAACTGAAAAAGGGTTTCTCCCGTAGAAATAATTTTCTCAGAATTTTTAGTAACTACATTGGCAATGGCAAATTCTACAACTGTCCCAATGATATTTTTAATCGGGTTTGAGGTTTTGCCAACCATTAATTTCTTAGAAATAAATCCCGTTGAAAGTCCAATGGCAGAGTTGAGTAAATTACTTTTTAAATCAGGAGATTCGCCTACTTCTTTAAAAGTTTCCTTCAAAAGATTGATTGGTTTAAAACTCTCAAAAGTGATATGAAGTTGATTTTTCAAGGATGCTAATTCTTCTTTTTGTTTAGTTTTTAGAAACCAAATCTGGGATTTAATCAGCTCACTTTGATTCCCTTTTTTCATGACTATGAGTTTCTAATAATTTGATAATCAGTATATTACTCAACGGAGTTTTAATATATTCACGCCCAAAAATACTAATGATGGATGCAATCAAGGCATAAAAAATAGCCATAGCGAAAAACCCCAGATATGCTTTCCCCAGTAAATCTCCAACCCAGAGGGCAATGCCAATATTAATAATCAATACGAACATTATGAGTGAAAAATAGATGGCTATTTTGAGGGCAATTGAAGAAACTACATCAGCGAATTTATCTATAAAACTGAGTTTGAATAATTCTGCCGTTGTGATTCCGTAATTTTCAACTTTTTCAAAAAGCATTTCGATTAATGAGTCGTTGGGGTTCATATTGATTATTTTTATGTTCAAAAATTATGACTTCATTACTTCACCCGCTTTTGCTTTTCCTTCGTCCATTAATTCTACGTATTTTGCTTTTCCTTCGGCAACTATTACCTCAGCTTCGTGCCACGCTTTTTCGTATTTTTTGGACATTGAATTTACGTAATCATTGAATTTATCCTTCAAATCATCGGCGTAATCGCCGCTTTTGTCCATGATATTTTTACGGGTTCTCACGCCCTTTTCGGGAGCAAATAAAATACCCAACAATGCACCGCCAGCAACGCCAGCCAAAATGCCCAATAAAACTTTTCCTGATTTCATAATTGATTGATTTTAAATGAGTTAATAAAACCTCACCCCCAACCCCTCTCCGATGGAGAGGGGAGTATTAGTCCATTATTTCTCCCCTCTCCATCGGAGAGGGGTTGGGGGTGAGGTTCTACGATAGTAAATGTATAATTATTTGATTTTAAATAATTTAATGTATTTTTCCTCTCAATAACTGCACAAATATTAGATTCAATGCGAGTAAGAGGAGAATGTGTATTCCATTACCTAAGTTGCTCGTAATCAATACGTAAAGCCACGTTGCGATGATAATTCCAGCGATTTCAAAAAGGATATTATCGTGAATAAAATCGAAGAAATTAGGTCGATAAATTTTAGAAATTATCGGTTGAAAGGATAATTTGTGAACTCGGATATTGTATAGCTGCATCATCTTCGGCTGTGATAAAAATTTTGTTAGGTTTAGTTGAAGAAACCGTTTGGAAGCTTGCTTTTAATGATTTAGAAATTCCGCCAATACCTGACATTGAACTATTAATTTTGCCAATATTTTTTGCCATATCTTTATCTGAAATCATCCAGACTACATACGATTGTTTCGGAGGGGTTAAGCGACTCACTTCGGCTAATTCTGTTACATCGACACTAATGTTGTAATTCATGTTTTTATCCTTTTTGACTACTACATTTCCACGTGCTGCGGGTGTTACTGCCGATGTCATAAATGCAATTTTTTTAGTACAAGAAGTCAAAGAAAGAAGAATTGACAAGGTTAAAACGCTCAAAAATATTGAGCCAAATTGAGATTTTTTGTTTGAAAAGTTCATGTTGTTTTTATGTTTAATTTACGATACAAAGTTGAGGCTGTTTGAGTCCTGTTGTGTTACATAACTTTTATTAAAACTTACATGATTCACAGGTTTTTTTAGGTGTTAGGTGTTGGGGTTTAGGTGTTAGAAATAGTGTATTTATTGTTTTCCAACACCTAATCCCTAAAATCTAACACCCATTATTTCAAATACTTATCTCCAAATACCTCTCTATACTCGGCTGTTTAATGACAGCTTTTGTCTTGTTATTTTTCTCAATAACCATTCTCGCCATCAGGTAGCTCACCGTTGATTCTGCCCCTTGGTTAAGGTTGATATAGGTATCTTCCAAACCATCATAACAGCCTCCCGTACAGGGATTATACACGATTTGGTTCAAGTGATTTCTACCCAAAAACCAGTCGAAAGCGGTGTTTATTTTTTGTAGGTAATCATCCTCTGGAAACACTTTGGCAAATTTATCTAATGCCAAAATGGTGTATGAAATATCAATGGCTTGCTCGCCGCCAATAACCTCATTATCAGGCTCTTCGCCCTTAAATGCCCAGCCTTTGTTGGAGACTACTTTGATTTGATTTTCTGTAAAAATTCTTGTCAATAAAAAGTCAAAAGCCGTCTTAGCAATTTCTAAATACACAAAATCTCTCGTAGTGAGCCATGCACACAAAAGAGCTTCTGGAATGATACTATTTCCGTAGGTCAAGTAACTTTCAAACCATTCCCAATTGGTTTCAGATTCGTGTCGGTACATCTGAACTAAGCGGTTTGATAACTCAATTAATAGCGTATGATTTTTTTCTGAGGGATAGAGTTTATTGCAATTTTTATAATACAAGCCTTTGATAATGAACGACATAGCCCTCGTAGAGTTAATCCGATTGACATTAAAAGTAGCTTTATCAAAAATAGATTCAGCTTTTATAATCATTGCATAAGGCATTATTTTTTCCATTGAAATCAAATACCCTAATGCCCAAATGGCTCTTCCGTTGGAGTCTTCGAGATTAGTCTGAAAGTTTTGTTCCGTAAACACCTCATATTCATTGACATAATTCAAAAAGTAGCCTTCGGGTTGGAAGCAAAATTTGATAAAATTGAGATAAATTTCAATGTATTCTAAATCAATTGCATCCTTCGTTAGCTCATAATGCTGACACATTGCTACCATTGCCCGTGCGTTGTCGTCAAGCGTAAAACCTGAGTCAATATCGGGTTGGTTGATGATTGAAAACTGAATCATGCCAAAATCTGTGGTGAGTTTGTGTATATGATTGAGGTTGATGAGTGGCGTTTTGTATTCCAAAGTCAATTTTCCGTCTAATAAATTATCAAAAAGTTGGGCGTGGGCAATGGCAGAATTTTCCCATGCTGTCGGGGCGATTCGGTGTAAACCTTTTGAGCTAATTTTAGCCCGCAAAGTTTCATGTTTAAGCAAATTATTTACTTCAAAACCCAAAGTTTCAGAATCACCAAATTCAACGATTACACCCGCCCCATTTTCCAAAGCCTCTCGTGTATGTGGGTTGGGCGTGGAGATAATAGCACACCCACAGCTCATAGCATAAGCGAATGTGCCACTGACCGCCTGATTGGGATTATTGGACGTAAAAAGGTAAATATCAGTCAGTTGCAAAAATTCTAAAAGCACAGGAAGCGTTAAAAATTCATTAATAAACTTTACATTTTCTGATAGTTTTAAATCTTCAATCAATTTTTCGAGTGATTCTCGGTAAATCTCTCCCTCTTGTTTAACAATGTTTGGATGCGTTTTACCGATAATTAAAAACAGTACATCTGGATTTTTTTTGATAATCTGAGGTAATGCTTTTAAGGTCATTTCGATGCCTTTTCCAGAACTCAATAAGCCAAAAGTGGAGAGAATTTTACGGTTAGTCAAACCATATTTTTCTCTCAAAACTGTTTTATCAGCGTGTGCAACTAAGTGTGTTCCGTGGGGAATGACGGTTATTTTCTGAGGTTCAATTTGATAGTCATTTATCAGGATTTGTGCCGATGAATTAGTCATCACCACAATTGACTCACAAACCTCAACAATCTGTATTACTTTGGATTTTAAGATTGGGTCAGGATTGGGTAAAACTGTATGAAAAACCAAACTTACAGGTTTCAGAATAATATTCAAAAACTGAATAAAATCACCCATTTTATCTTTGAACAAACCAAATTCGTGTTGAATCATAACCATCTGAATGTCAGGGTCTTCGTTGATAATTTCGGCTAAACGGACAAATGATTTTGGGTGGTCAATATTGAGGATATATTTTGCCTGTTTTGAGTAAGAATATCGTTCATTTTCTGATTCAATAGGGCAAACTTTTATGGCAAAAGTTTCCTTAAATTTATCTTCTAAGGCAATAATTAAATCCTGCGTATAAGTCGCAATACCACATTCTCTTGGCGGAAACGAGCTAATGAAAAGGATTTCTGGAAGGTTTTTTTTGGATTGATTGATACCAATTCTATGTTCAATACGACTATTTTGACGGTCAGCGACGTACTGGCGGGTGCTATGATTGTATTTTATTTCATTTTTCATTTTCTGGGTCTTTTAGGTTGTTCAATAATTCTTGCAATAATTCTGACATACTCATTGAGGCAAGGGCAATCCGTTCGTCGGCTGCCCCATAATAAATATAAAGCGTGTCTTCAATCACGACTGCCCCCGTGGGGAAACAGACATTGTTTACTTCTCCTTTCAATTCCCAAGTTTCCTCTGGAAAAAACAATGCGTAAGGTAAACGAGCTAATTCTTTTTGGGGATTGTTCAAATCAAGTAAAGCGGCACAAGCTGAATAAACGTAGCCCTCGACGGTATCGTGAACGCCATGATAAATCAAAAGCCAACCATGTTCTGTTTCGATGGGTGGACAACCACCTCCGATGTAGCTAATGCCAAAATCGTACTTGGGCGATAGGACGATGTTATCTTCAAAATGATAAAAATAATTTTGCCAAAATGCTGTTGTCAATTCGGATAATTCATTTATACTAACTATTTGAATATCAGGCTTTATACGATGCAAAAAGTGTAGTTTTCCATTGATTCTTCTTGGAAAAAAAATCACATTTTTGTCCCACAAAAGAATCGTTTTTCCTTTCTTTTCAGGGATTCCGCTGTTGCCATTGTATCGAAGATATTTTTCGTTCAGTGGCTTTTTTGAACCTGCAAAACGGTTAAATTCTTTGTAGGTAATTTGCGGAACGATGATTCCATGCCTTTCCCAAGTTATCAAATCTTTGGAAGTTGATAATACGCCCAAGGCATTTACGCCATCGTAACCCGTGTAGGTAAGGTAATATAAATCATCAATTTTCACGATTCGAGGGTCTTCTACTCCGTGAGATTCATAGTCAAATTGGGGGAAAAGTGCGGGGGTGTCAAAGCGTTCTGAAAC
The DNA here is from genome assembly GCA_013298125.1 of Cytophagales bacterium. Taxonomy (GTDB): domain Bacteria; phylum Bacteroidota; class Bacteroidia; order Cytophagales; family Spirosomataceae; genus Arcicella. The sequence goes on from JAAFJP010000057.1 coordinate 7,542, forward strand.
GTTAAAAGTATCATCCAAAGTACAGTAGCCGATGCTTGAATAATTGCCTTTGCTGACGGCTCGGTAATAAAGATGAATGCACTCACCGACTTTGATAACGGCAGGATTCAAGACACCTTCATTTTCAAAGCCGAGTTCTGTTTTACTCAGGACGATACCTTGTTTTATTACGTTTACCATGATTGTATTTGATGATTTAAGATATTGATAATCAGTTTATTATAGATTATCTAAGCGTTTTTTACGTAATCAAAATGTTATTCATTCTTTTTTGAATCTCTTTTTGTGGCTTTGTCGGCTCGTTTTTCTTTGAGATTTTTAGCTGGGGTTTTCTTGCCCGTTTTTTCGGATAAATCTTTTTCTTTTGACATGATTTTATGTTTTAAAATGTGTTAAATCTCAGGATTATCAATGATTTTGACCATATTTTCTCATTAATTCGAGTAACGAATCATAATATTCTGACAAAGATTTGATGTTGATTTCTGGCGTAACATCATCAGGAATTGTTACTGGCATTTCGGTAATATATTTTGTCAATTCGGGATATTTTTCTCGAATTTTCATGGATATTTTCAGAATATCGGCATTGAGTTCGTGTTCGGTTTTCATAGCACTTTGATTTATTAATGAATCCAATTTCGTAGTTCACGGAAGCCTTCGGTTTTACCGAAGGCTTCCGTAATTACATACAAATCATAGTTATTAAGCCCTCATTTTTTAAAGGTAAGCATCGGTAACATCGCAGCTTGAACAAAGTGTTTAGTAATACTTGGTTCAAAAATTTTGTTCAAAACTGATTTTTCGTGGATTGCCATTGCCAATACATCAGGTCTGAAAGTTTCGATGTACGATTCTAAGCCTTCAATAACGTCACTACGGTCAATATTTCGGATGAAAACATCATCATATTCAAACTCTTCTTTCAAATTACTGACCGTTTCTTTTACTTTCTGATGGGAATTCAAATCAATGTATTCATTGACGTGAATCACCTTACAGAATACTTCTAATGGTTCGATAATATCCAAAACTTTTTGGGTTGCAGCAACTTCATCTTCCTCAAAATCAGCGGCATACATCACTTTTTGAGGGTATTCAATAGGACTTTTTGTAGGAATTATCCATACTGGACATTCGGCAGTTTTCATTACTTCTTGGGCATTTGTGCCAACCCATCTGTCCAAAACTGTATTCGCCCCTTGCGTTCCCATCACTATCATATCGGCATTGATGGTTTTAGAGACTTCTACGATTTTACTTGAAATAGTCCCAAATTCAATCATCCGAGAGATTCTTTCGGGAGCTAATCCCGTGCTTTCTATCAAAGAAGTAGTAAATTCTCGCAGTCTTTCCTCAGCACTTTTTCGACAGATTTCATCAAAACCGTTTATGTCATACGGCACTTGAAACTCGGTAGCCATGGGTATCATGTAGGTATGAAGCAAGACGATATTTGCCCCTAATCTTTTTGCCAACATTCCTGCATATTCAGAAGCATGATGAGCATTTTCACTAAAATCGGTAGGGAAAAGGATAGTTTTCATGTTTTTTGTTTAAGGTTAAATTTTTGAGTAAATGATAATCAGCGATTTATGAGATAAACAATAAACGTTCTTCTCATAAAGAAGAACGTTTAATTTATCACCTAACCACTATTTAATTTTACTTCTACTTTAAAATCTTTACGAACGTTTTACCATATACGAAAGGGCTATTTATCGTCTTCAACAATTCTAATTAGTCCTTTAATGGTGTAATGATTTGCGTTCAATAATACCAGTTGAGCATTCAGCATCGTGCGTTGCTCATTCGAGATTTCGTCTATGCTATTACTCAGAACTTCTTTGTAATTATCTGCCGCTACTTGTTCGCCATAATCACAGGATTCGAGGATTGCTTGGCGGTCATGACCTGTGAGGGCGGCTTTTATGTCCATCCACACACGATAAAAATCACCCGTTACTTTTGTTCCTTCATCGGGCATTCCGCCCAATTTTGTTACTTCTTTACTCAATTCTAATTTGTTTTCTTGACTTACGTATCTACATTGAGAAAAAAGTGCTTTAAGTTCTTCACTTTCAGTCTCTTTTTCAGCCGTTTCGTAGCCCTGCATACGGTCTTGGTTGATTACTACTAAGGTATTGAGAAGGTCGATTGATTTAGTATTATCCATATTTTTTGTAATTGTTGAGGTTTGATTTGTTGAGATTTTAAAAATGGTTTACTTTTTTGAAGTCGAAAGCTAATTGCTGACAGCCAAAAGCCCTTTACTTTCTCTTTTTCTTCATCACTACCATATTCCCTTCCATATCCAAATGGTCACCTTCTTTCAACATCATGGTTGTACCCGTTTTGTCTATGCACATACCTTCGGGCGTAACTTTCGTACCGTTGGTTAAATAGACATCACTTTCTAATTTCGCCATTTTACCATCTTTAATCATCATCGTTTTGCCATCTACCAACATTACGCCGTCTGGATGTTTTGCCTTATGAGTTGAGTATGATTTAGTCGTTACCCGTTTGTGAGTAACCATTTTCTTGTGCGTTTTTACGACTTTGGTTGAGTCAGTTGTGGCAAAAATATTGATTGAAAATAGAATTGCTGTGAATACTAAAATTAAATTCTTCATGTGAATTTGTTGTTTAAAATGTGTTTGATTTCTACCATACAAAGTTGGTGAATTGGGTAAGTGAAAGTGTTACATAATCTTTGGAAAGAGTTATATGATTCACACTTTTATACTAATCCCCCTTCCCCTCTTCCAGTTCTTGTACTTTCATCGCTAATTCTGTATATTCTTTGGAAAGTTCCGTGATTTCTGACTCTGTTTTTGTTTCGATATTAATGAGAGCATTGTTGGCAGGTTCGTGCGAAGACACTAATTCGTTCAGTTTTAAATGTAGTGACCCTGAGAATTTATTAAAGGCTTTTTGGATAATAAAAAGGCTCAGAAAGGTGATTGAAAAGATGATGTCTCCAATCATCGCATGAATGCTTTGCGTATAAAACTCCTTATTACTGAACCAAAAAATCACCAGCAAAAGAGCTAAAATAAACGTGATAGAATTGCCCAAAATAATGGTTGCTTTGGTTGTTATTTTTTCAAAAATAGCCTCCGAATGTTTATGAAGTCTTGTCATAAGTATTTGATTTTAAGTTAATTATAAAATTAAAAACACTCCTCAAAAGATAAGGAGCGTTTATAAAACACCTAACCACTATTAAAAATCTTAATTCAGATAACGTCTCAATACCCAAGCCGTTGTCTCATGTTCTTGCATGACTCCCGTGAGGAAGTCAGTCGTTCCTGCATCTTTATTTTTATCAGATTGTTCGATGTCTTTTCTTAATTCTACTATCAACGAATCATGGTCTTTGAGCAATTCCTTCATCATCTCTTTTTGGTCAGGATATTTGTCGGGATGCTCTTTCAATCTGGTGAGTTCGCCAAATTCTTTCATCGTTCCTATCGTTTTGCCCCCTAATTTATTGATGCGTTCTGCGATGGCATCAATCGTTTCTTCGAGTTCAGAATATTGACCTTCAAAAAGTTTGTGAAGCTCCATAAAACTCTCGCCTGAGACGTTCCAATGAAACTTTCTGGTTTTGATGTAAAGCGTCATTTCATCCGCTAAAAGGACTGAAAGAATATCAATATTTTTACTTAAATTCTTTTCGGAAATTCCAATTTCTGGTTTCATAGTTTGTTGTGTTTATAGTGAAATATTTTAGAGTAACAGAATCAACAAAAGAATGATTATAATAATCGCTCCAACTGATAAATAAACCCCTCCATTCATTTCTGCGAGCGATTTTTTGATAGAACGGACTTCCTTTCGTAAGGCTTTCTTTTCTGAGGATTTCAAATCACTCTTATCAATTGCTTTGATTTCTTCCAAACGATTAATTAAGACTTTTGCTTCGGCAGACTCTATTTTTGGAGATTCTTTTGGGGTGTTGGTGGTGCTTTCTGGGGCAGCATTGGCAGGAAAAAATGACGACAACAAAAGGGCTGTCATCAAATAGAGGGTAAGTTTTTTCATCATGTTTTGTTTTAATTGTGAATGCTTTTCACAACAATACAAAGGTGAGTTTTTAGAGAATTAGAAGTATTATACAATTCTTGAAATAAGTTACATGATTCACAGGTTTGTAGAGGTGTTAGGTGAATTAGTTTGTTAAATTGTACTCACCCCACCCAACCCTCCCCTCGAAGGGAGGGCTTAGTTAGCTTAAAAGCCCCGCTGCGGCGGACCGCTCCCTTCGAGGGGAGGGTTGGGTGGAGTGAGTGGGTATGACATAACTAACCAGTTCAATTGGGTGTTAGAAGTTCGGAATCTAACACCTAAAACCCAACACCTAAAACCCAACTCACCCCATCCGCTCCATATACCAACCCAACTGTTTTTCCATTTTTTGGTACTTAAAAACTCTTTCAACTATGCTCTGTAAACGCATGAAGGCGGTTTCTGACTTCACTACGTAGTCAATTGCCCCATGGTGCATACAGTCGATGGCTACTTCTATTTTATCCTGAGACGATAACATAATCACGGGTATTTTTGGATTCTCTGCCTTGATTCTGTCCAAGGTCTCAATGCCATTGATTGCACCTTTCTCAATGCCGTCCAACTGAAAATCTAAAATGATAATGTCTGGATTATTACATACTTTTTTTACACAACTCTCGCCCGTAGCGAAAGTCTCTATCGTGAAATCTCCGTGTTGGAGAAAATCTATCTCCAAAGCTCTCAGAAACAAAGCATCATCATCAACTAAGAAAATTGTTATTTTTTGTGAAATGTTCATGGTATTATGTTAATTTTTTGTTGATGTAAACCCATTTATCCTTTCCAATTCCTCTTTCAATTCCTCACAAGCCTGTCCGCAGGCGGTTTCGAGTTGCAAAACCCAATCATCAATTTCGTGGGCTAATTGTTGAGAAACGGCATATTCTTGAATTTTTTTAGCAATACTTTCAAAATTAGGCTTAATACCCACAATCGAAAACGAAGGAATCATTTTATGAACCGCACTCCCCAATGTAGCCCAATCTTTATCCTTTAAACTTTGCTTCATCAATGAAATCAAGGGGGGCGTTTGTTCCAAATACAAAGAAATCATCTCCATCATTAGAGCGGGGTCAGACTTGGTTCTCTGAATCAAATAACTAAGGTCGGTGTATCTGATTTTCTCCAAAACAATCGTTTCCACTGGAATATCTTTTTTGACGAAACTCACTATTTTACTGTATAATATTCGTTCATCAACGGGCTTGGCGATGTAGTCATTCATACCCACTTCTTTACATTTTGCCACATCAACCGTTGTCACATCAGCCGTGAGGGCAATGATGGGAATGTCAGATTTTAAAATTCCTCGGATGTATTTTGTTGCTTCAAAACCATTCATTTCGGGCATCTGTAAATCCATTAAAATAATATCATATTGCTGTGTAGCCATTTTTTCAATTGCCAATTTTCCATTGGCAGCAATGTCCGAACTAAACCCAAAATCATCCAGAAGCGTCCGCATTAATAGCTGATTGAGTGGCATATCTTCCACAACCAATACTTTTATATCCTTAATTTCTTTATCTAATTCTATAATGTCATTCACTGTTTCGGCTTGATTAGTGGTTTTCAAAAAACTTAAAATAAAACTAAATCTCGAACCCTTACCGAGTTCACTTTCTACTTGAAAAGTACCTCCTTGTGGTTCTATGAGCTGTTTTACGATAGACAACCCCAGACCTGTCCCCCCAAAAATTCTGGAAGTATTGCTGGATGCTTGTTGGAAATTATCAAAAATAGTCGCTTTTTTATCCTCAGCAATACCGATTCCTGTATCAGTAACAGAAAATTCGAGGCTTACACTTTCTTCATTCTCACTGAGTTGCAAAACGCTCACGGTGATTGCTCCATCAGAGGTAAATTTGACGGCATTACTTACTAAGTTTAGAATGATTTGATGAAGTCGCACAGGGTCACCCATGAGAACCTCTGGAATTCTTTGGTCGTATTCTTTAATTAATTTGAGGTTTTTTTCTTGAATTTTAGTCTCAAATAAATGCAACATCGAAGAAACAGAAACCGCTAATTTGAATGGAATACTCTCAAAAGTCATTTTCCCAGCATCCACTTTGGCTAAATCCAAAATATCGTTTATTAATACAATCAGGGCATCGCCACTCAGTTTGATAGCGGTGAGATATTCCTTTTGTTTGGCGGTTAATTCGGTTTTCAACAACACTTTCGTAAAACCAATGATGGCGTTCATGGGTGTACGAATCTCGTGACTCATATTTGAAAGAAATTGTTGCTTTGACTTTGTGGCATCCTCGGCGGTTTGGGTAGCTTTTTCGGCTTTTATTTGAGCAAGTTCCGCAATATCTTGTATTTGCTTTTTGGCTAAAACTTGTGGGCTTACTTCATTGGCAATAATAATAATTCCTTCAATTTCACCACGAGTATTTCGTTGGGCTTGATAAGTAAAAGTATAGTGCAGGAGTTCCCATTGCCCGTTTCTATTAAGGTTTACAGGAACTTCGTAAGCATGATAGATTTCACCTGTTTCATAAACTTTTGTTAAAATCTCAACGTAACCTTGTTCTACAATTTCAGGTAAAATCGTAAAAAGGGACTTTCCAATCACGTCATTACCTTTTCCCCAAGTTTCTATAATGGTATTATTTGCTAACTCTACAATCATATCTTTACCCTTAAACACCGCAATCATAGAAGGCGATGAGTGGATAATATCATGGTAAAGCTGCATTGTATCTTCCACCTTTTTGAGGGCTTGCACAGAGTCATTTGTCATATTTTGAAGGATTATATTTGCTCAATTGGACTTCTTCGTTTGTCCTTCAATTGTCTAAAATGCGAAGGCGAAAGTCCAGTTACTTTTTTAAATTGGCTCGAAAGATGAGCCACACTACTATAATTCATACGGTGGGCGATTTCCGTAATGTTCCATTCGCCATAAATTATCAACTCTTTGATTCGTTCAACCTTGTGGGAGATAATAAACTGTTCGATGGTCGTACCCTGCACTTCCGAAAACAGATTTGCCATGTAGGTATAATCATAGTTCAGTTTTTCACTTAAATGGTCCGAAAAATTAATCTTGATAATTTCATCAGCATAATGTACCATTTCTATGATAACATTTTTAATTTTTTCAATCAACATGGCTTTTTTATCATCCATTAGTTCGAGTCCACCTTTCAGAAGTGACATTTTGAGTTCTTGCAGTTGTTCATTACTCAGATTTTCCATGATTTCAACTTCGCCCAAATCGACAACGATAAAATGCAGCCCCATTTTTTTGAGAGCCTCTTTCACCATCATTTTGCAACGAATACTGACCATGTATTTTATATATAGCTTCATTTGATAAGTTGGTGAGGTAAGTACTCTATAATTTCAACAATGATGTGGACTTTCGATTTCTCCAACTCAGTAACCTCCATGACTTTTCTTGATTAACGTATATTCATGTAAAGGTGATGATATTTTGGAGGAGTTTGTTATATAATTTTCGGGGGGGCTTATATAATTCACACATTTGAGGAAGAAACGCTGAGATAATTATGGAGTCATGGGGACGAACATTATCTAATGGTTTAAAGACCCTTCTTTTCTCAACTGATTTTGGAAGGCTCTTCCGTTCAAAATAAAAATATTTCAAAGACGTGAAACTTGAAAAGGTTGCTGTTGGATACACCTAATGAGAGTTGTAAGGTTGTAAGATAAATTTACCTAAATCAATAAAATAAAAAGGTATAAATACAGTCTGGAAAAATCTTGGAAAAGAGCCGTAAAATTTTCAAAAATTTTGGAATAAGCTAATTGACTGATAATGAAACGTTTAGCATTTTAGCTTACTTCGCACATCTGTACTTTTGAAAAGAATACGGAATAGGCTTAATTTTGAATTATGCAACGGTTTGATAATCAGTTATCTATAGATATTGTTAATCTTCATGAGGGGGAGTGGTAAATGTGAAGCCCTCCTTTTTGGTTGAACAATCCTTCCAAAGACCAAGTTACTCTTTTGTATAATCAGCAAATAATATTAAATCTGAGAGCTATAAAATGAAAAAAGTTGTCATCATTGGGGCAGGTATTGCGGGTATTGCTTCTGCCATTCGTTTGGCTCATAAAGGCTTGGATGTTTCGGTATTTGAGGCGAATGCTTATGCGGGGGGGAAATTGAGTAGCTTTGAAATTAAAGGCTACCGTTTTGATGCTGGTCCTTCGTTGTTTACGCTCCCAAATTTAGTTACAGAACTTTTTGAATTAGTCGATAAAAACCCTACTGATTTCTTTGAATACGAACAATTGACGGAGGTTTGTCGGTATTTTTGGGAAGATAAAACACGGCTAACGGCTTATGCAGAACCACAAAAATTTGCCGAAGAAGTAGAAAAAATCACGGGCGAACCTGCCGAAAAAATCACTCAATTTCTGAAAGATTCTGCCTTTAAATATGAAGTTTTGGATGGATTATTCTTACAAGAGTCTCTCCATAAATTATCTACTTGGACATCCAAAAAGGCTTTGAAAGGCTACCTAAATCTTCCAAAATTAGGTATTTTCGGAACGATGAATGAGGCTAATCAAAAACTCTTCAAAAATCCTAAAATCGTACAACTTTTCAATCGCTACGCAACCTACAACGGCTCTGATCCTTACCAAACTCCTGCAACTTTAAATATCATTCCACATCTGGAGTATAATCTCGGGGCATTTTTCCCGAAAAAAGGGATGGTTTCGATTACGGATTCTTTGGTGAAATTGGCTGAAAGTTTGGGGGTTAAGTTTTATTTTGAGACGAAGGTTGAGGAGATTTTTGTAGAAGATGGGAATGTGAAAGGGGTTAAAGTGTGGAGAAATGGAGACGGAGGAAAAGGAGGAAATACTACCGACCTCATACCTCATACCTACGACCTCATACCTTGCGAAGCTGTCGTTTCCAACATGGATGTAACCCACACTTACCGAAAACTTTTACCCAATGAAAAACATCCAAATTTTCTCCTAAATCAGCCTAAATCAAGCTCAGGGGTTATTTTTTATTGGGGAATCAAAAAACAATTTCCAGAATTAGACTTGCATAATATCCTTTTTAGCGATAATTATCAAGAAGAATTCAAGACGATGTTCGAGAAGAAAACCATCTTCCACGACCCAACGGTTTATATCAACATTACCTCAAAACACAAACCTGACGACGCTCCCGAAGGCTGTGAAAACTGGTTTGTGTTGATAAATGCTCCTGCCAATGATGGACAAAATTGGGATGAAATCATTGCCCAAACCAAAGAAAACGTCTTGCAAAAAATCAGTAGAATTTTAGGGGAAAATATCGCAGAACTCATTGAGTGTGAGGAAATTCTCGACCCTCGAACGATTGAATCTAAAACTTCTTCCGCACAAGGGGCGTTATATGGAAATTCGTCAAATAATCGCTTTGCGGCATTTTTGAGACACGCAAATTTTTCCTCTAAAATCAAGAATCTGTATTTTGTAGGTGGTAGCGTACACCCAGGAGGAGGAATCCCTTTGGCTTTGTCTTCGGCTAAGATTATGAGTGATTGTTTTAAGGATTTTCCATAAAAAAAGGTCAGCAAATTGCCAACCTTTTCTAAACCACCACGATAAATATTTCCTAAAATAATTTCAGTATAAATGGATATAACGTTCTGATACTTAAACAAATAATCAAAATTCCTACCACAATGGTCATTGGCTTTCTTTGTATTTTATTGATAAAAAAAGCACTAAATGGTGCAGCGAACACTCCACCAACAATTAATCCCGCTATAACTTGCCAACCGTTTATTCCTTGAAAAAGTAAGAAGGTAATCCCACTCGCAAAGGACACCGCAAACTCCGCAGCATTGACCGAACCAATCGTATATCTTGGGTCACGACCACGCCCTATGAGCGTTGAAGTTACGATTGGTCCCCAGCCTCCACCACCCACGGCATCCATAAATCCTCCGAAGGTTGCTAAGATTCCTAAGTTTTTGGTCTTCTTTTTTACGTTATTATTTCGTAGCCCTTTAATGATAATCATAATGGCTAAGAATATCATATAAACCGCAATGAAGGGTTTTATGACTTTGCCGTCAATGACATCAGCCAAGAGGTAAGCCCCTACTACTGAGCCAATTACGCCTGGAATGAGGAGGTAGGTAACTAATCTTTTATTGATATTTTTGAATTTGTAATGCGAGATTGCCGATGCCCCCGTCGTGAACATCTCTGCTACGTGTACGCCCGTACTACTGATAGCGGGAGGGACACCCACAGACATCAAAAAGGAGGTCGAAGTTGCTCCGTAACCCATGCCCAAAGTGCCGTCCACCAACTGAGCCACTACACCAATAATTAGGTAGATAAAAAAATCTTGATTGATACCTGCCACTAATTTTTCAACCGAAAAAAGAGCGTGATAATTATAAATCAAAATACAGGCAAGTCCTGTCAACAAAGTTGCAGGAATACCAAACCAAAGCCATTTGGAGGAATAAATATTGCTTTTGTTCACTCTGACGGCACGTATTTGCGGAGGAGATTCTAAGTTCATTTCACTAACAGATTAAAATATTTGATTTTGAGGTTAAATTTTACGACAAATATAGTAATTCTGTTTAGTCTATCAAACAAATAGAGTAAATATTTTTGAGGGAACATATTTCGGATGCAACTGTTTACGTTTAAAAAACGTCTATGTAATTAAAAGACATAAACTCGTAATTATGAAAAATCTATACATCTTAATCCTCTGTTTATCAACACTTTATTCTAATGCCCAACAAACTATTAGTGATTGGAAGTATGAGAAAGAAAGTAGTTCTAATCCAAGATATTTTGTCCGTGCTGGTAAAAAAATCTATTTTCTTGCCACCTCTAATGCTAAAAGTCAAGAATTGTGGGTAACGGAAGGCACACCTGCGACTACACGTAAAGTAAAAGACTTAGCAGGTGATAGAAATAATGCTGCAAACTCGTTGGTTCAACAACTTGAAATCTCACAATCCTATGTTCCTGAATCTCCACCCCCATTTAGTTTTTTTCATAATTCCGCTGCCTTAGAGGACGGAACTTTATATTTTGTCAATTCAGAAAATCCAAATGAAAAACCTAAAATATGGGTAACAGAAGGAACAGAAAAAGGAACAAAAATCTATCGTGAAGAAGTGAAAGGCTCATTATTTCATACAGGTGATGAATTAGTGGAATATGTTGTTGATGGGAAAAAGGGAACATTTAGTATTTTACACTCTGATTCAAAAAAAGATTCCAATTTAGTAATTGAAAAGGGGGAATACATAAATAATAGTTTTGGCTTTAATAGCACTGTCCGATTTAATGAAAATTTATTAAGAATATGCAATTCTCAAACTGGAAGCAATATTTTTTTAGCGTTCATTAATCTTAAAAAGCAAACTATTGAAAGTAAAGTACCAATAGTGCCAACGGATTATGGCTATCCTGATGATTTTATCGAATGGAATAATAACATTTACATAAGACGTTTTCTTGAAAAAAATACAAAAATATTAATTGGAAAATTGAATATATTGAGTGGCAAATATGATACACTTTCCATTATTAGTTCAAAAAATAATGAATATATTTCAACAAGTTTTTTAACTACTCCAAGAGAATGCTTTATCAGCATTAATGATAGTTTATATACACTGAAAAATGACATAATGACTCTCAAAAATAGCCCTAATCTCAAAAATGTCCTCAAACATGGTAGGCTTTTATATGATGAAAAAAGTGATGAAATATTTGCTTTTGGTAAAGATGATTCTAATAAAGGGTTGTTGGTAAAAGGTATAAATATGTCCAGCGGAGAAATGATTAAAGATTATTCTATTCCTAATGTTGAGTTCCATGTACGAATTTCTGGAACAAAAATTTGGGTTAATGAGTACAATGCATACCCTAAAAAATTAAGCATTTTGGATGTTCAAACTCAAAAATTAACTCCATTCCCTTATGTCTTAAACTCAATTATTAAGCAAGACGATAAAATAATTTTTAGTGGATATCCAGCCGTTCCAAAAATCAATGCAGAATTGTATAGTCTTGATAATCAAACCAATGAAGTAAAATTATTAAAAGATATAAATGCTAATGGCTATTTAAAAGCAACAATTTATACCACTACTTTTGGTGGAAAATTAATACAAGTTTACAACAACGAAAAGGGAGTAATGCTTGGTGTTTCAGATGGAACAAGATTAGGTACAAAGGATTTGAAACTATTGATTAAAAATAACAACCTGACCGCTACTTCTCAAGTGCTTTTCAAGAAGCCAATCAACGTTTAGGCATATTGGTTTCAGTAAAAAATGGTGTTGAATATAAGAATGATTCAATTTTTTTGTTTTCAGTTGGTAAAACCCTTGATGATGCTCAACTCTTAATGCAAAGTCAAGGGCGTTCATTTGACTATGATTTCTCAAAAGCTTTTTCGAAAATAGACTCATCTTCTAATTTCTTAGAGTTAAACACTGTTTCGGATGGTCCAAATAGGTTTTTTCAAACAATTATCAGTGATTTAACAATTGGGAATACTGTATTTTTGGGTAGTATTGTTCGTATTTTCAAAATTTCAGATAAAAACATTATCATTAATTATAATCCAAATCTCACAAATTCTTATCTCGCTCGATACGATTTAGAGACACATGAAATTAATCTAATTATCAATACCCAAAATTGTAGATTGATTAAGGTCTTTGACGGTAAGATATACTATTATTTGGATAAAAGTAATAACTATTTTGTCTCGGATGGTTACATTTCTACCTCTTTGGGAGAAGTGAGAAACATTCAAGATTTTATAAAAATCAATAACTCACTTTTTATAGGAGAAAGTGTCATAACCAGTTATTCCTATGAAAATAACGTTCAATACAAAAATATAAAATATATTGTTTGGCAAGTAGATAATGACATCCCAAAGCAAAAGTTAACTTTTAAGTAGTCATTCAAATTTAAACGACGTTTTGAATTGTGTAAAATGTTTGATTTCGTTAAAGTCAATTTTGAATTTTGAACCTACTTGATTTAAGATTTCTTCTACTGCATTGGTTAATATTTCAA
>JAAFJP010000058.1 GCA_013298125.1 Cytophagales bacterium
ATTGGTCAGCCTTGGGATGATTCTTTTTTAAATACTCATCAAAATCATAGAAGATTTGTGTAATTTTATCTCGAAATAGCATCTTTGTAAAGAGTTGTTTTCTTGGAATTATGCAAATCAAAATTACAACTTTTCTGCAAAATGCTATTTTTTACTCATAATTGATTGATTAACAGATAATTAGTCCATTATTCACGTATTTTTATTGATATTTCAAACTTACAACCCTCCTATAAAATGCTTAACTCAAAGATTATCAGGACATTATCTTTATTATTTGCAACAATTTTTATCACATCAAGTACCTTCGCCCAAAAGCAAAAAGTATGGTTTGATACTGACATGGGCAACGAAATGGACGATATTTTTGCCCTTTCTCGGTTGCTCGTAGAATCGGATAAATATGATATTGTCGGCGTTAGTTCAGCCCATTTCAATAATGCTGATTTATTGGTTTTTGAGAAGTGGAATCAATATCCAACCAAGGGAATCAATACCGTCAAAATCAGTCAAGAAGAAAATGAAAAAATCTTAGATGCTTTTGGAATGTTAAAAATCTCTCATCCGATGGGTGCAGACCGACAGATGGGAAGAGCTTGGGGAGAATATACGCCACGCCCTTCAGATATGACCAAGAAATTAATTGAGGTAGTACAAGCACTTCCAGAAGGCGAAAAATTGGATGTAATTTTTATTGGTGTTGCCACTAATATTGCCTCAGCCATTGCCATTGAGCCAAGTATTGCTAAAAAAATGAGACTTTTTTGTATGGGTGGTAAATACGATATAAAGGAAAAAATTTGGAATAAAGACGAATTCAACGTTCGGGGTGATTTGAATGCGGTCAATTATCTATTCAATAATCCTGATGTAGAATGGTTTATCATGCCCGTTGAAACTTGTATCATTTTGACCTTTGACCGTGAAGATACTTATGCTCGTTTAGACTCAAAATATCCCATCGAGAAACTCCTAAAACAACGTTGGATAGAAACAAATCCAGATGATAAAACAAGGGTTATTTGGGATTTAGCGGCTGTTGAAGCCTATTTGACCCCTGATTTAGCCAAGGTGAAATCCGTAAAAACTCCTCCCGAAAATCACCAACACAAAGTAAATGTCTATACTAAAATTGATAGACAAGCCATGTTTGATAAATTTTGGAATAAGATAAGGGAATATCGGGGGAAGAAATAGTATTTGAAAAACTTTAAAATAACTTGTCAAAAATATGTTGGATGTGCCACGGTTTGCGTAGGAATTGAGTGTGAGACCGTGGCACGTCTTGAAATGATTTGTGAATTTTAACCGTCAAAATAAAGTTTTCCAAACAATAATAACAACTTATCAATTAACAACTTAACAACTCTTCAACAGAAACCCACATACTCAACAATTCCATATCCCCAAATTGACTGGCAAAAGCCACATCGTTGGCATCTCTTCCGTGGGCAATGACGACTCTATTTCCTTTTGGAGTATCTTGTGTTGCATCAAAAACGTACCATTTATCCCCCACATAAGCCTCAAACCATGCGTGTAAGTCCATGGGTTTGAGTTCGTGGAGGTAGCCTACAACCATACGTGCAGGGATGCTAAGACTTCTGCAAAGTGCCATGCAAAGGTGCGTAAAATCACGGCAAACGCCTGTTTTACTGAGACTTACGTCATAGGCAGAAGAAGAAGAAGAACTCCGTCCGTACTCGAAATGGATATTATCTTTCACCCACTGACGAATGGCATCTACTTGGGCATAACCCAAAGGAAGGTCTCGGACAATTTCAGTCGCTAACGAATACAATTTATCCGATTCGCAATAACGACTTGGTAGTAAATAAATGATGGCTTCGTTCGGGAGATTTTCTACGGGAACAAAACCCGCTTCAAAATCAATATCAAGTTCATTTTTGACCTCCGCAATTGCTAAGGTTTCAATCGTTAATTTTCCAATGGGTGTGATAACTCTTTGGCATAAATTACCATAAGAATCTTTATATTCGGCAATGGAGAGATTTGGAGAGAGGTTATAATTTTCTTCGATAATTTGTTGCTCTAAGCCATTCTGAGGGCGAAGCATCAAAATTAGTGGGGCATTTTCAAGGGATTCATAAACGAGCTGACAAGCAACTTTTAATTTCATTTGGTGGTTGGGGAAAAGTATTCATAAAGGTAACTTTTTCCCCAACAGAAAGGTTCTGAGGATTAGAATATTCGGTAATTTAATTTTATTGAAAGTAGAAAGTCTCCACCCATACGTGAGAAATTATTGGGTGAATGAAAAGTCCAATAATTAAAACTACCACTGTCATTCCAAGTTTGAAGTCCATCAAATTCGCCTAATGTTGAAGGTGAAGCAATTTTATTTGACCGCTGAGTAAGACCTATACCTGCATAATATTCTAAGAAAAAACGCTCGCTCAACGTTTGAACATTTCCATATTTGAAAAATACGCCCCAAACTTGATAGGTTGCATCTGAGGATGAGCGTTCATAATAATTATAACGATTTCCTCCAAGTGAACCTCTACCAATAGTGATTGGAGTTGAATATGTATTTGTTCGATTAAAAAACTCAACACCCCAAAATCTATTTCCTCTACTTTTTGAAGAGGCAAAAGGTCGTTCGTACCATCGTAAATCTAAACGATAACGTTGAGAGACCTCTCCTTCATAATACGATCCGCCTTTTTGATAGGATGCCATTTCAGAATTTCCATAGGCGTAATCAAAACCCACTGTCATTTTTTGTGTAATATTGGTTTCAAGTCCAGCTTGCACAGCCGCATGAGTTCCAACATACATCAATGGAGCAAATTTTATGACTAAATGCTGATGAAAAACGGTATCTTTTTTCTGTGCCAAACAGGTTGATTGACAGATAGTTAAGGCGAAAAGTAAAAGAATTAACTTCACCCGAAACGTCGGTCGAATACTCCCCTCTCTTTTGGAGAGGGGCTGGGGGTGAGGTTGTTTGTTGAATAGATGTTTCATTATTCTAAGGGAATATTACTGAGAAGTTTAAGTGCTTTTGGGTCGCTGTAATCGTATTGATAAATGCCATTTTTACCCGTTACGATAAGTTTTTTATCATTCGGAATCACATCGTACGAAATCACATCTTTGAGAAATTCTCTTTCCACAGGTTTAAGCGGGTCAGTTAAATCAAAAGATTTTAGTCCAAAGTTTCCTTCACAAACAAAAAGATTATTGCCATCTACTGCCAAACCGTGCGGGTTTTGCATAGGAATAGTTTTAATCAACAAGGGATTTTTTGGGTCTTTTATATCAACAATATCCAAAGAATTTTGCCCTCTCGTACAAGCATTCCCATTTCTGAGCGTAACGTAGGCATAATTACCTTGCACCACCACGGGGTCGCAGCTATACACGTGCGTAAAGGTGGACAACAATTTGGGATTGGTTTGGTCTTGATTATCAAAGATTTTCATACCCGTAGTTGTGCCGATGAAGAGCATATTTTTGTAAGGGAAAATAGTCTCAGCCCCAAAGCCTAATTTGATGGTTTTGAGTTTATTAGGCACAGACGGATTGGTATTGATGTCAAAAACATTCATATCAAAGTCACTGACGGTATAAAGAAAACCCTCTCCAAGCGTGAAACGAGCCAACGAACCACCTTGTCCATTACCAGTTGGCGAAACACCTTCGCTGGATTGTTGTTGGCAATTTTGGAAGAAAAATATCCCCAAAATCAAGTATAATGTCTGTATCTTTTTCATCGGTAGCAATTGAATTTAGTAGTTTTATAATCTGGGCTATTGTAGTCTATTTTCTCCCAACCTACCACAGTTCCTTTTGAATTATTCACACATTCAAAATTTATTCCTGTGTATGGAGGAAAGTTCTGATTAGGAAAAATGTCTTTCGTTCGATTCAATAATTTTGCTTCTGTGGGATTAGTAACATCAAAACTCAATAAATCTGTATAATTATCGGCATACAAAATTGCTCCCCTGATAGCAATGTCGATATTGCCAGGAATCTGAATAAACGCAATTTTCAGAGGCTTTTTAGGGTCTTTATTATTGAAGATATGTACGCCTTTGTTTACTTCATTTACAAACAAATAACCATCTTTTATATAGATTTTGCCAGGCGTTTTGAGGGCTTGGGGCGTTGTAACAGACACCTTTTCTATTTCGGTACGGCTCATATAAATAGGGCGGTAACCTGTGGAATAATAAGGCTCAGTATTGGACTTGAAACATCCAAGGAATGAGAGCGTAATTAACGAGAACAATAAGATTTTTTTCATAAAGATAGCGTTTTAGGTATGACGTAATTGAATGGTAAAAGGGTTGCATTAGTTTCAAAAATCTTTTTTCAACTCAACGATCATCCTCTCAATCACATTGCTCCAATAAATCTTCATTTCTTCTCGTTTTTCAAATTCAAAAAAACGAGTTTGATGAATGACCATTGCAGCTCTGCCTTTATTGTTGGTAATTCTCAGTTCAATGATACTGGGTTTGTCCCAATGCGGAGGTTTCCAAGACATTCTAAAATGACAATCGGGCTTGAAGGTTGTGACTTTCCCTTCAATTCCTTCTTGGGTTTTGAAAGATTTGTTCAATTCAAAATCAGTGATATCCATTGTGCCTAACCAAACCAAAATGCCTTGTTCAGAAAGGATAAATTCCCAAAGCACGTCCACCGAGACTGGAAACGTCTTTCTAATGGAATATTGGAATCCTAAGTTTTTGAGTTGTGGGTCTGTTTTTTCTATCATTTTATATCTGTAAAAATCGCAAATATAAGGAGTTAGAAAATGAATATGCTTTTTTGTGAGTATGTTTTGTTCTTCTACAACAAAACCTTTTTCAAGATTCTTAAATATCGCCTGAACCTTCCTATATTTAGCAAAATATTTATCCTAATTCAGATGAAACGAATCCCTTATTTGCTTGTATTGGCTGTACTATTTTTCGCTAACAATACCTTTTCTCAAAAACTGACCGCTCTCGAAGTCCTCAAAAAAGCTACCGAAGTGGCAGGTGGTGAGACTTGGCATAATCCTAAAACACTTTTATTGAAAGGTGATGCCGACTTTACGCCCTACGGTTTGGCGGACGAAAAAAGTGCTATTCATTTTGATAAATATTTGATGTACAGAATCTTCCCGCCTTACAACGATGAAGCTCACAAAGCCAACGGAAAAGTGCGTTTCGATGCAGCCTACAAGGATTCTACATTTTTTCTACTAAATTTTGACGGTAAAAAACAAACACTCAATCTTTCGGATAGGGCAAAGCCTTACGCCAAACAATTTAATTTGAGTAATAATTTTGGATTCAGTATTATTCGTTTTGCGGATAAACCAGAGTTTCAGACGACCCTTTTAGCGGACGATTATGTGGACGGAAATCCTTGCTACATGATTAAAATTATTGACCCCAAAAAGAACATGACAGTTTTTGGGATTGATAAAAAAGATTTTTACATCCGTCAAGTTGCCTTCTCGACTGAGGTAGGTTTTCATCATCGCATTTATTCAGATTTTAAGAAAGCAAAAAATGTGAGCTTCCTCCAACCCACTCGCCTGAGAATTTATTTTGAAGGATTGAAATGGGTGGATATTCATTGGCGAGAATTTTATGTCAATCAACCCATTGAGGATAAGGTGTTTATGGTGGAGGAAGGGAAGTAATTTGCGAGATTAAATTTAACTTAGAGGTTTAGAGAATTAGAGAAAACAATAAAATAAGTATCTAATCATCCGTCTATATTACTGGTTGAATCTATGTAAAAAACTAACTCTAATTCTCTAATCCTCTAAGTTTTTTTCAGACAAACTCCTGTTTAATTTCGTTATCAAATGCCTCAAATACCAGATAAAAAACAAATCTCATGTCCAAAAAAATCAACGAAATCGTCAGTCGAAATACTTTCAATCAAACTTTATTTGCTTCTCTGACTGCCTTTTTTACGTATATGTGCTTCTATCCGTTTAGGCGTGCATATACGGCGGCAACGTATGAAGAGTTGGTATTTTTTGGCGTAAATTTCAAGATACTTATTATCACTGCACAAGTCTTGGGTTTTGCGGTTTCAAAGGGTTTAGGAATTAAGTATGTTTCGGAAATGTTACCACAAAACCGTTCTCGTAACTTATTGATAATGATTAGTTTATCGTGGGTTTGCTATCTGTTTTTTGCCCTGACTCCCGCACCGTACAACCTCTTTTTTATCTTCTTGGCAAGTCTTCCTTTGGGCATGGTTTATGGTACTATTTTAGGATTTTTGGAGGGAAGAAAAACGACAGATTTATTGGTGGCAGTCCTAACGGCTTCGTTCATTATGGGGTCAGGATTTGCCAAAAGCATTGGCAAATGGGTAATGACGAGTCTTGAAGTATCTCAGTTTTGGATGCCTTTTGTGGCTGGGGCAATTATGATTGTTCCCTTCGGAATTTGCGTTTGGTTGATGGGACAAATCCCTCCACCAACTGACGAAGACCGAGAGAATCGTACGGAACGAAAACCTATGCAACGTTCTGATAGAAAGGCATTTATCAAAGAATTTGCGTTGAGTATGACCATTTTTGTAGTCTCTTATGTACTCCTCACTACCTTTCGAGAATTCAGAGATAATTTCACCCCTGAGATTTGGAAGCTATTGGGTTATGGTAATAATTCGGCCATTTTTACCCAGACCGAAACGCCCATTGCTATCACCGTTTTGTTGATGATGGCAGCCATGCGTTGGGTGCAAAATAACTACAAAGCCTTCGTGATTATTCAGCTATTGATGTTGGCTGGCGGTGTTTTGATTGGCGTGAGTACTTTACTTTTTCAACAAAAAATCTTATCGCCTGTTGCATGGCTCACCACTTTGGGATTGGGTGTATATATGGCATATTCCATGTGTAATAGCCTTTATTTTGAACGAATGATTGCCGCTTTCAAGAAATCTGGGACGGTAGGTTTTCTGATAACTTTTGCAGATTATTACGCCTACATCGGAAGTATTTTAGTTTTATTTTACAAAAATTTCTTTCAAAAAAGCATCAACTATCTTGACTTTTTTATTACTCTATCTTATTGTATTTCAGTTATTTATGTGATATTAGTGGCTCTGTCGATGTGGAGTTTGCGTATTAAGAAGGAGATTCTACATAAGGCATAAACCTATACATATAAGGAGCTTTATTAGCTGCCCCCGTGAACTTCTTTTCCAAACGTTCCAAGACATTCAAATCTAATATTTTCTTTTGAAAATTGTTTCTGGCAAATGGTTTATCATAAACGGCTTCGTAGAGTTCTTGCACATCTTTCATCGTGAAAGTTTCAGGTAAAAGGTTAAATCCGATGATTTTTTGGTCAAGATTTTGGCGTAGTGTTTCTAAGGCAAAAGCCACCATTTCGTTGTGGTCAATAATCATTTGGGGAAGGTTTTTGATGTTGTACCAATCTATGGATTCATCAAATTCAGCCTTTTGAGGGTTCACTTTATCAATATCAACTAAGGCATAATAGCCAATCGAAATGAATCTTTTGTTTAGCAAATGGATGCTGTCTTTATGCAAAACGCCCTTTTCAATCAATTCATTTTTTAAAGGATTTAACCCTTCAAAAATCTCATTACTTTTTCTATCAGACTCGCCAAAAACCCTAAATTGTTCTAAATAAATATCTTTTAAACCTGTCCTATCTTCTAAAATCCTGCGTGCCGCTTCGTCAATGCCCTCATTTTGTTTGATAAAACCTCCTGACAAAGCCCAAATATGGGTCGTGAGTCCAAGTTTAGGCACTAAAACTTTGAGTTCCTTTTCTTTATACCCAAATATCACACAGTCAATCGAAAGCTGGTGTATAAAGTTTTCTTCATTAAATAATTCCATAATATGCTGTCTGAATTGAACGGAATTGACTACTAAAAGAATGGTACACAGATGACACAGATGCAAGCAACACAGATTTATACAGATTTTTATTTTCTATCTGTGTAAATCTGTGCTTCGCAGAATCCGTGGCGGACGGCAAGTCTCATCTGTGTTCCACCATCTTCGACTAATTCCCTTATTTGGATTGCAAAATATAATTATACAAATATAAAATAAAATTAAAATTTATTGTCTAAAATATAGACAATAAATAAAAATGTTCTTTACATTTGTTTTGAAAATCTTTTATCAAACAAATTTTATCACAAAATGAAGAAGGTTGTAAAAATTATTCTCTGGTCGGTTTTGGTCATTATATTGCTTTTGGGCGGTTTAATGGCAGGTTTTATTTACAAAGTGAAAAACGGATTTCCTGTTTCGTATGAAACCGAAGCTCCCAAACTTGCTTTTCCAGCTAACCAATCTGCGGTTTTATTATTCTCAAAATCAACAGGGTTTAGACACAGTGGCTCTATTGATGCCTCAAAGCCCATCATTGCTGAAATGGCAAAGAAAAATAATTGGTTTCTTGTTGAAACTGAGGATGGAGGGATATTTAACGCTGAACAATTAGCAAAATTCAGTACCGTGATTTTCAATAATTCAACGGGCGAAGTTATCAACGACGAACAAAAACGTGCCTTAGAAAAATATGTTGAAAACGGTGGTAGCCTCATGGGCATACACGGGGCGGGCGACAATTCGCATCATTGGGATTGGTACGTTCAGAATTTGCTGGGGGCGGAATTTTCGCATCATCCTTTAAATCCTCAATTTCAAAAAGCTGACGTTTTGTTAGACTCACAACCAGACAGTTTGCTTTCTGCAAATATGCCTTCAAAATGGTCTCATACGGACGAATGGTATATATTTTTGGAAAATCCCCGCAAAAAGAACTTTGATATTCTTTACACCATTAACGGCGATTTGATTAAACCAGATGGCAATGTTTCTTTGTTAGTATCTGATAAAAACTTCGGAATGGGCAAAGACCACCCTGTGGCTTGGTCGAAAAAAATTGGAAAAGGCAAAACTTTTTATACTTCGATGGGGCATGACGAAACGGCTTGGAAGAATGAGAATTTTGTGAGACTTATTGAGAATGGTATCAAATGGACACAGGTCAAAAAATAATTATTTCATTAGAGAACGCAGGCTGGCAATTCCATTGTGGGTTTAACCCAGCCTGCGTTAGGGAGAATATAAGTTTAAACATACCCACTTCTGACTTGGAAGAACTTCCCGAAAGTAGAAATAACTTTCGGGAAGTAAGACTCTCAGCGACTTCCCGAAAGTTATTTTTACTTTCGGGAAGTTGTAAGTGGGTATGTTTAAACTTGTATGCTTCCTTAAATCAAGAATAAATATACCCAATATCATGAAAAACCAACGTACAATACACATAAAAACCCTCCTAAAAGTAATTTTCATGTTGCTTTTTGTCACCAACGTTTTTGCCCAAACTAAAATCAATGTTTTGGTTTTTAGCAAAACTGCCGCCTTCCGCCACCAGTCGATTGGGGCTGGGAAAATTGCCCTTGAAAAAATGGCAAAAGAAAAGGGCTTTTCAGTAAGTTTCACGGAAGATGCTACCCAATTTTCGGAATTGAATTTGAAGAAATTTAATACGGTAATTTTCCTAAATACAACGGGCGATGTGCTTAATAATGAGCAACAAAACTCTTTTGAGCGTTACATACAGGCGGGCGGAGGCTATGTGGGTATTCACGCTGCCACCGATACGGAGTACGAATGGACGTGGTACAACCAATTGGCGGGTGCTTGGTTTCTCGACCACCCGATGCCTAATAATGTTCAGAAAGGGAAGTTTTTGGTAACGCAAAAAAATGAATTCACGGCTGGAATGCCTGATACTTTTGAAAGAGCGGATGAATTTTATAGCTTCAAAAATATCTCTCCCAATATCAAAGTTGTCTTGAAAATAGATGAAAAAAGCTATGTGGGGGGTAAAAATGGCGACAATCACCCTATTAGTTGGTATCAAGAATTTCAGGGTGGACGCTCGTTCTATACCGCTATGGGACACACTGACGAGACTTTCGTAGAGCCTTTATTTTTGAATCATCTTTACGCAGGAATCAAATACACGGCGGGTGGAGATACTCCAAAACCCATTGATTTCTCGAAGGCAAGACCAGAAGAAAATCGTTTTACGAAAGTGGTTTTGGAAGAAAAATTAGATGAGCCAGTCGAACTAACTTTATTGGATAAAGACCGTGTACTTTTCGTTCAACGTAAAGGTGAAATCAGATTGTACAATTCTAAAACTAAAACACTCAAAACGATTGCAAAGCTCCCTGTGAGTTTGAAATATGTCAATAAAGAAGGGAAAGAATCTGTTGCCGAAGATGGACTTTTGGGCTTGAACAAAGACCCAAATTTTACTCAAAACGCTTGGATTTATCTGTATTATTCTTCTACAAAAGGCTCTTATAACGTGCTTTCGAGATTTACGATGAAAGGAGATGACATTCTTTTAGATTCTGAAAAAGAAATGTTGAAGGTAGAAACGCAACGGGAAGAATGTTGTCATACGGGCGGTTCGATTGATTGGGATAAAGCGGGCAATTTATTTCTTTCGACAGGCGATAATACCAATCCTCATGCTTCAAATGGATATAGCCCAAGCGACGAACGCCCAGGTAGAAGTCCGTGGGATGCTCAAAAATCTTCGGCAAATACCAATGATTTAAGAGGTAAAATCCTGAGAATCAAGCCACAACAAGATGGGACTTATACCATTCCAGAAGGAAATTTATTTCCAAAGGGAACAGAGAAAACTCGCCCTGAAATCTATACAATGGGACACCGTAATCCATACAGAATTGCGGTTGATCAAAAAACGGGTAAACTATATTGGGGTGATGTAGGTCCAGATGCCAACAAGCCTGACCCAAATCGTGGGGCAGCGGGTACTTGTGAGTTCGGACAAGCTGCCTCAGCGGGTAATTATGGTTGGCCTCATTTTGTGGGTGATAACAAAGCCTACAATAAATTTGACTTCGTAACCAACCAATCAGGCGATAAATGGGATTATATGAAACCCATGAATACTTCGCCAAACAACACAGGACTAACACTACTGCCCCAAGCAAAAGAAGCTATGATTTGGTATAGTTATGATAACAGTAATGAGTTTCCACTCTTGGGTGCGGGAGGCTGTAATCCGATGGCAGGACCTGTTTATTACAAAGATATGTATGCGACTGCCCCAAGAGCATTTCCAAATTATTATGATGGAAAATTCTTTGCCTACGAATGGATGCGTGGCTGGATTATGGTGGTGAGTTTTGACAAAAACGGCAATTATGCTTCGATGGAACATTTCATGCCAAGTCATAAATTCAGTAATCCAATGGATATGGAATTTGCCGAAAATGGCGATTTGTATATGCTCGAATACGGCACAGGCTGGTTTACTGCCAATGACGATGCTCGTTTGATTCGGATTGAGTACAACGGTGGCAATCGTAAACCTCAGATTCAAATGGTGGCAAATCAGATGGGTGGGGCTGTGCCTTTCAATTTGAAATTATCTTCAAAAGGTACAGTTGATGCCGACGGTGATGTACTGAATTATACTTGGAAAATTACTTCAAAAACGGGTTTTAATAAAACTTTCAGTACCTCGGATGCGAATTTGACCTTAACAAAAATTGGGACTTATAACGTAAACTTGACCGTGAATGATGGCAAAGGTGGTATCAATACGCAAGCAATGGAAGTAACCGTGGGTAATGAACCACCCGTTTTGAGTTTGGATATGCCAAAAAGTAACAAGACTTTTTACGTGCCCAACAAGTCATTTGCTTACGAAATTAAGGTAAAAGACAAGGAAGACGGAACACTCGAAAAAGGAATCAGTCCAGAGCAAGTGGCGGTCAATATTGATTATTTAGAAGAAGGTTTTGATAAAAATATGATTGCGATGGGACACCGCTCTGCCGATGCAAACGCCTCATTTTCAACGGGTAAGCGACTCATCGAAGCGAGTGATTGTATGGCTTGTCATAAGAAAGACACCAAATCTATCGGACCAAATTATCGTGAGGTTTCGTTGAAATATAAAAATGATAATTCGAGTTTAGAGAAATTGACGAAGAAGGTTATTGCGGGTGGCAGTGGCGTTTGGGGTGAGGTTGCTATGGCAGGACACCCACAACTTTCAACGGCGGATGCTTCGGAAATGGTGAAGTATATTTTGAATATTTCTAACGAAACACCCAAAGAAAAATCACTGCCAATCAAGGCGGTTTATAAGGCGAAAGTCCCAAAATCAGACAAGGGCAAAGGCGTTTACATCGTGCGTGCGGCTTACGAAGACCAAGGAGCAAACGGTATTTCTTCCTTGAAATCTGAGCAAACATTTGTATTGAGAAATGCCAAAGTAGATGCTCATGGTTTTGATGAATACGTGGATATTAACAAAATGGCTTTTGGTGGAAACAATTTAGCAATCCCTTCAAAATCAGGAGCTTATATGACAATGAAGCAAGTTGATTTAGGAGGATTGTCGGAATTAGTAGTATTGGCAGTAGCCCCAAAACCACAACTCAATGCCGTGGGTGGCATGGTAGAATTGCACTTGGGTAGCCCGACTGGTCAGCTATTGGGTACATCTAAATTTTTGGAGGCTTCCGAGAAAATGGATTTCAGTCCAAAGGCTTTGAGTGTACCTATCAATCTCACGGGTGTAACGACTGACAAATTGCAAGATGTGTATGCGGTTTTTGTAAATCCTACCGAGAAAAATGGTTCGATGATGGTTGTGATGGGTCTCGAATTCAAAATGGCAAATGCTGATTTGGGCGAAGCCGTGAATGATGGTAAAATCGAAACAATGAGTACAGATTTTTATGTAGGAAAATGGCTCACCACCGTCATAGGTACACCAGGCGGAGATGTTGCGATGGACATTGATATTGTCAGACAAGATGGAAAATTGACGGGTACAGTTACCCCAAAAGTGAAAGATTTGAAAGAAGGTAAATTGGATAAAGTCGAAGAAAAAGACGACAAAATTATCATTTCTTTCAAAATGGCAAATTATGACGTTGTCGTAAATCTGGAAAAAGAGGATAATGATAATTTGAAAGGGATGTTGATGGGGATGTTTAAGGCGAAGGCGGTTAGAGTTAAGTAGAATGAGGATTTTGTATGTTTAACCAGTTAAATAAACTGATGATTAATTCTCTAATATTATCCACTGAGTATCGGTCACTCCAAAAGTATCAAAAGGAACAAAGAAATGTCAGTTATAACCCTATTTTTGTTATCTTTTGTGGTATATGAAATATTATACTAATTTTAAATTGATATTACGTATTTGGAATTAGATTTGCCAGCTTTTCAACGGTGTAACGTTTCGCAAGTTGGCAAATCTTGAATACGGGTATTATTAGCCTAATTTTAAGAAAGAGTCAAATCTAAAACCATGACATTGACATACGAAGGAGAAATACAATTTTTCAGTATTGACGATTGCGATGTAATCGAACTCAATAAATATCTCATGCCCGTTGAGTGTGGTACAGCAGCAACGGGTTTTCCGAGTCCTGCGGATGATTATGTGGACATGATGCTTGATTTAAATGACTTTCACGGCATCAAAAAACATACTTGTTATCTCGTGGAAGCTCGTGGAGATTCGATGATTGATGCGGGCATTACTGACCGTGATATTTTGATTGTCGATACTACGCTCGATTACCGTGAAAACGATATTGTGATTTGTAGTTTGAATAATTTTTACATGGCAAAAATCATCAAAAGGTTTCAAAATAAACTATTTTTGATGTCTAAAAATCCCAATTTTGAACCCGTAGAAATTCAAGAAAATGATGATTTCAGGGTATTTGGCGTAGTAAAAGGTCTAAGCCGAAAATTCCGATGAGTAAATGGTTTGGCTTGGCAGATTGTAATAATTTTTATGCCTCCTGCGAACGAATTTTTGACCTTTCAGTAAGAGAAAAACCAGTAGTTATTCTGTCCAATAATGATGGCTGTGTTATCTCCCGTTCACAAGAAGCCAAGGATTTGGGCGTACCAATGGGAACACCTTTACACAAAATAAAGCCGCTGATTGACAAACACAAAATCCATTTCTTTTCCAGTAATTATGCCCTTTATGGTGATATTTCAGCCAGAGTAATGAATTGTCTAAATGACCTTTGCCCAGCTGTGGAGGTATATAGCATTGATGAAGCCTTTTTAGATTTGAGTATTATTAAAGATGAAGAATTGCTCCCTTTTGGCATAAATGTCAAAAAGAAAATTGCCAAATGGACAAAAATCCCTATTTGTATCGGTATTGCCAGAACTAAATCCTTAGCGAAATTAGCTAATCGATACGCCAAGAAAAACTTTAAAGAAGTAGGCGTTTTTGTGATTGATTCAGAAGAAATTTTACTGAAAACTTTGAAAGAAACGCCCATTGAAGACGTTTGGGGCATTGGTAGAAAACATGGTAAATTTCTGAAAAGTGAAGGCATCAATACAGCGTATGAGTTCACACAATTACCCGAAAATTTTATTCAAAAACGCTTCTCAATCGTTGGATTAAGGCTTTATAAAGAATTGAAAGGAGAACCTTGCTTGAATTTGACAGAAGTTATTGAGAAGAAGAAAGTCATTCAGCATTCACGTTCTTTTGGTCGTTATGTGCAATCTATCAACGATTTAGAGGAAGCCGTAACAACTTTTGCCAATAAATGTGCTGAAAAATTACGCTCGCAAGAGACCTGTGCCTGTACGGTAAGTGTCTATATCCGCACCAACCCATTCAGTAACAAACCTCAATATTACGATGGAATAACTATGAATTTTGATGTGCCGACGAGTAATACCTTTGAAATTCAACAGAAAGTTTTGTGGGGCTTGAAACAAATTTTCGTTCAAGGTTACGACTACAAAAAAGCGGGCGTTTCTGTCATGGGAATCGTTGGAAAAGAGGAGATTCAAGGCAATTTATTTGCCCCAGAACCCAACGAAAATTCTCAGAAAATCAGCCAATTAATGGATAAAATAAACGCCAAATTTGGGAAAGAAACACTCAAATTTGCCATTCAAGGCACTAATAGCGTTTGGAAAGGCAATGCCAGCAAGATTAGCCCAAAATATACTACGCTTTGGGAGGATTTATTGAGGGTGGAGTGAAGGGTTAATTATTTTTCGCATTTATACCTAAAATAAATACACTTTTAAGAAAGGAAATATGCTAATATCAGATGTTGATGGGAATGTTTAAGGCGAAAGAGGTTCGAGAGAAGTATGGGAGCAGGATTTTCAAAACTCCAAAAACACCTTCCCAATACTCTGCCCAGAACAGAGATAATCAATGGCATCGTACAAAGACTCAATGCCTTTAAATTTTGTGTCGTCGAGTTTTACGGTAAGTTTTTTTGATTCGTATAAATCTATAATTCTGCGACTTGCTTCATCATGAAATTCTGTGTAAAGAGCATTCTGAAAACATCGAATCTGGGCGGCTTTCCAATAAATTTGTTCGTATATACGGGGGCGAGTGATGCTTGCGGGCAGATCTTCTCCGCCCATGTCTGAGGCATATCCAGAGACAATTAATCTACCTCGGACGGCTAAATTATCAACTAATTGGTCAAATAATTCTCCACCTACGGTGTCGTAAATGAGGTTTATGCCATTCGGGAACTGGCTTTTTAATACTTCACCTACATTCTGAGATTTATAATCAATCACATAGTCGCAACCTAATGTACGTAAGAACTCAGCCTTTGCTTTTCCCCCACAAATTCCCACGACTTGGTTACCCGCCATTTTTGCAAATTGTACCACAAATTGTCCCAAACCTCCTGCGGCTGCCGAAACGGCAACGACTTCGTTAGTCTTCATTTGTCCAACTTGTTCGAGAGCTACCAAAGCCGAAACTGCCGTTGGGCGGAGGGCTACGTATTCGGGATTGAGACTATTGATTTTCCAAACTTTTGAGGCATCTTCTACTTGGTATTCTCTGTACCCTTGCCCAAATCGGGTAGTCGAAACAGCATCACCGATTTGAAAATTTGTGACATTTTCCCCAACTTCTACCACAGTCCCGATGGCTTCTACACCTAAATCAATCGGTGGTTGGAGGAATCTGTAAGGCACTTCATTGCGAATAATGGCACGGTCAAAAAGCCCATTGATACCTGCAAAGCGATTACGAATAAGTATCTGATTATCAGAAATTTGCGATATTTTCTCTTCAATAATTTCTGCCCCTTGTCGAACAGAATCCGCAAATCGCAAAGCCCTGAGTTTTCGGGAGGTATAGGTTTTTGTCATGGTTAATAGTTAATAGTCAATTTCAACTCCTCAAAATCCTTTACCAAGCCCTGTTTTGCATCATCAAAAGTCAAGGTCAGCCACAATTTATCGGATTTGATAAAGTTAATTTTTTCCTGTACTAAAAATACTTGCGTGAAGTTATCATCATTGATAGTTGGAACAAAAAAGTCAACATTTGTTAGTTCCTTGATTCCATTTTTATGATTGGTTGGTTCTGTTTCATTTTTCTTTTGACCCTTGAAAGGCAACCTAAAAGTCCAAGGAAAGGAGGGTTGATGTTCATTTTTCAAAATATCAATAGTCATTCCTTCTGGAAAATAGGCGGGTTGATATTTGAAGGCATTTTCAAAGAGTTTATCGGTTTCGTCCGTATTCACAAGGCAAAGCCCAAAAGGTGAAAAACCATTAAGAAAATGTTTAAAAATTATATTTGGTAAAATTCAGTTTCTATTTAATATTATTTGGCAATTGGTTAGTAATATCCATGCTTCGGCAGAATTTGTTGTTTTTTCATAGTCTTTTGCGTGCCTTC
>JAAFJP010000059.1 GCA_013298125.1 Cytophagales bacterium
TTTGTTGGCACATCTAAAATACAAAAATCCCCGAAATATGCCAAATTAGTGCATATTCGGGGATTAATTTCAATATAAAATATTGATTATCAATTAGTTATATCATTCAAGGAAAGCCTATTTATGATGATGGTTGGGGATTGTGGGTGTGATGATTCTTTATTCTAATTTTTCAACAACAAAAAAAGCCTTCCCAGACATTCTGAAAAGACTTTTTTTGTATCAAATATTTTTCAGAAAAACACTCCAAAAGTTACCAAACCTCTCACATAATTATTATCAATTTTGGTAGAAGCATAATCTCTACCATCTGCCAATCGATAAGGCGTGTATGACTGTTGTGTAGTGCCATACATTCCTGTTACATCCACATAAAAGCTATTAGTTCTATAACCCACACCTGCCGAGTAAATAATCTGTGAACGATTGATGATGTTTGATTTATCAAAAATTGAGGTGTAAGGGTTTTGTTGATAATTGATACCACCACGTAAGCTGATATTATCCATTCTGTATTCTCCTCCTACTTTCAGATTTAGCGTATTTTTATAAAATAGTTTTACATTCTCAACGGCATCTAACCACGAATTATCAAAGCTCAAATCTTCTGAGGGATTACTCAACTTGATGCTGTTGTAGGTAATGTATTCTACATCAGCAGAAATAAACCCTTTCTTTTTGAAAAATAGAGCCACACCCCCGTTCAATCTCCATGGCGTTGTTAGCTGATAACTATCTTCATACGTAATCGTAGAGAGTTTTGGAATTCTGGTTATAAAACTGGTATTATTTCTCCTAACAACTTGATAGCCTCTTGATATTAAAGAATTTGCATTTGCTCCATTCCCAATATTTACACCTTTATTTGGGTCAATATCTACATCTAAGGTTCTTGAACTTGTTTCAGTAACATCATACCATGTAGGCGTAGCCACACTAAATCCAAAACGAATCACATCATTGGGTTTAATGATAGTTCCAATCGTTAGGTTTATACCACTTCCACTTGATGTCACAAAACGAGATTCAGTCAGTCCATTTATTTCTACTGGATTTGAATATTTTTCTGAGAAATTCCATACGCTTTCATATCTATAACTTGGAATTCCCAAAGTACCCCCGAAGTAAAATTTCTCATTAGCAGTTCCACCATACGAAATAGACCATTGGCTCGAACGCCCAGTTGATTGAAAATCAAACACTTGGCTTGTTTTTGAATTACCCTCTGCTCCCTCAAAAGGAGGATTTGTTACTCCCGTAGGATTAATAACATATCCCCAATAATATAATCCAGCTCTTCCTGTAAAGTTATTGGGAGCATTATTAAAAGCGTCATCAAGATTTTTAGGCGTAATATCACCAGCATTAACTTGACTATTAACTAACTCGGCATAACTATCTGTAATAGAACCACCATAGCCTGAACCCGTACCTGTAAATCTGACATTATTATAAAATGAATTCTGACGAGAATACGTAATGCCAAATGACCCACGCCAACCGTCTCGATAGTTGGGTTCGCTTCCGAAAATAACGCCAATGTTAGCAATATTAAAATTATTAACGTCTGACTTTACCGTTGGACTATTTTCACGACCATACAAAGAGCTATTGCTAATATTCTGAAATGATGGTGTAAAACTAAACTCCGAACGAGTATAAAATCCTAAGCCCGCAGGGTTGCCCGATGCTGAACTTACGTCTGCCCCTAATGCCGAATGATTGCCTCCGAGTGCCTGAAAACGTGCTGTACCCGTTGGTGCAGTCGTAGAAAACATCTTTGCCAAAGCGTCATAATTGTTGTCTTGTCCAACAACCTGAAAGGAAACTAATGCTAAAAATGTTGCAAAAAAACCAAATGAGATTTTCATGGTATTTAATGGATTTAAAAATGATGGAGGATAAGAAATGTTCTGCAAATATGACAATTAAATATGACTCTTCCCCTATACTTTAAACGAAAAAATCCCCTCAAAGGTACGTTCTGAGGGGATTTTACTTGTTAATGTTTTGTTAAATCTTAACGTGGACCACGTCCGCCTCCACCACCGCCAGAGCTACTTCCACCACCACCAGATGATGAGCCACCACCCGACGAACCTCCCCATGAAGACGATGTACTATTGGTTGATGGTGTATATGTTGAAGTTGAACTCGAATTACGGTTATTGCCCCAAGACGTAGTTTGTTGCGAAGATGAACCCGAACTACCACTTGAATAAGTGCTTGTACGAGAACCCGAATTGCCACCACTATATCCATTATCACGTCTTGGACGAGAATAATAATCGCTATTGCCACCATTTGATGAACCGCCTGATGTATAACCGCCGTCTCTACTACCACGTGGTGTAGATGTATTGCCGTTACGATTACCGTTATATTCTCCATTATAAGCTGATGAAGAATAAGTATCTCTTGTACGAGGAGTACGAGGAGTACCATTATTTGGATTACTATAATTTCCATTAGCACCCGTTACACCAGTTCCGTAGTTATTCACGATAACAGTATTGCGACGACCTCCCCAGCCACCCCAAGGGTCATAGAAGTTATTTCCCCAACCATTACCCCATGAATTCCAACCTGTATTGAATTGGCTACCCCAACCCCAACGGCTTCCTCCCCATCCCCAAGGGTCGTAGCCCCATGAGTTCCATCCACCACCAAATGCATAAGAGTTCCAAGGGTCATTCCACGAATTCCAAGGATTGCCCCATGCGTTTCCAAAACCTAAATTAAGTGAAAGCCCAGGACGACCCCAATTGTTCCAACCGTAATTATTGAAAGGAGAATTCCAGCCTCCATTGAAGCCATTATTCCAGCCGTTGTTCCATCCACTATTATTGAAAGGGACTTGGTTTTGATAGTATTGACGAGAATTTATCCAGTTTTGTGAATAATATTCGTCTGTACCTTGGGTAGGCGTTTTTGCTTGCCCACGGTACTCAGGATTTTGATTCAAATATCTTTCATCCTCTGATTGTTGCTGTTGCTCACGACTTGTCAAAGTGGCGGGACGTGTCTCGTCAGCAGAGGCGTAGAGGTCATCGTAAACCTCAGCGTTAGAAGACTTGGCAACTTGCTTTGAGGAACTACATCCCAAAGCAAGACTCATCAACGCAGCCGCTGAAAAGAATTTTATGGATTGTGTGATGTTCATGGCTTTATTTAATTTGAAAATTTAAAACAATTTGAAAATTTGAAAATGTGTGAATTTGAAAATTAATTTGGTAATTTTTGATAAATAAATCATTATCAAATTTTCAAATTACCAAATTTTCAAACTCACCTCACAGAAATCGTGTCAAACTTACTACAAAAACTTATCTTTGCAACAGATTTAACACATCATTAACAAAATAAATTCTTGGAATGTTCATATTTAGGTTTTAGGTATTAAAATTGGGGTGTTAGTGATTTGATTTTCAAGTATTTATCTAAAAAAATGTGGTGTAGAAATGTCAATGAGTTAAGGGTAAAATATCTTCAAAAATTTAATCTTTTTTGAACTATATCTTGAAGACAACCAACTGATTGTTTACCCCTATATCTTTAACGAAATTAAAGGATAAAAAAATATTATCATCAAAAAAGGGATTAGAATTTGATTAAAGGTAATATCTGTTCAGGGTTTTATCTCAAAGCGAAGAATTAATCAAACTAAAAAATCATGTCAATTATCAAACAACCGCTTCTTTTTGCTGGCTCGTTAGGCGAAAAGCATCTTTATACCCTCTACGATTCGGGGGCGAACTTATCGTGTATTCATCCAGATTACTTGAAAGATTTGGAAACGCCAACTCAATTGGGACGTATTCGTCAAATAGGAACTGCCGCCATTGGGCATTACATTGAAGTAACCCAAGCCGTCCGACTGGATTTTTATATGGGTGACGTTTTGCTCTCAGACGAATTTTTAGTAATTCCAGGACTTAGTGAGGAGGCTATTATTGGTGCAGCAACGATGCAGAAGTGGAGAATAAAACTTGAACGGTTCGACGCTTCGATTTGAACATGATGAGGCGATTGTAGATCCGAAGGTTGCTAAGATGCAGTTGATTTAGCCATAAAAATACATAATTTACTGATTACCAAATAGTTATTCTAATATTTCAACAAATGAAATACATCTTTTTAATAGGTATATTACTTATCTCATTTTTCTCATTTTCTCAAAATGATGATTACGAAAGAATATGGAAAAATCCACCTCCACCATTTAACAGATTTCATACTGATAGTGAAGGTAGTAAAATCGAATATTCAAAAGAACAACTCATCAATTTTGAGACTTATGTCTTTGCAGATACACTGTTTGTAAGAAAAACACCTAACTTAAAAAGCTCAATTCAAGACACGATTTTTGTTGGAGATGATATTAAAATTATAGACGGAGGAGAAATATTTAAAATTGGAAATAGAGAGTTTCCTTGGTTTAAGATTAGCTATACAAATAGTCGTAATACTAAACAAACGGGCTATGCTTGGGGTGGATTGATTTCTTTTAAAGCATTGAGAAGAGGAAATACAAAATTTGTTTATGGGATTCCGAAAATCATTGTCAAAGGGAAAAAATCTGACAATATCACAGAGTCAGTTGTACAAGTAAAGGCAGTTGAGAATAAGCAAACGATTGCAAAAATTGAAATGGCTATCAATAGTGAATCAAGTGGCTTATCAAATGCTATCATCCTAAATAACAACAACTTAGCTAATATTTCCAATATTTTAGTAGTAAGTTTTAGTGGAGAGGCTTGTGGAATTCCAACTTATTATTTTTATCTATTGTGGGACGGGCAGAAGTTTCATCAAGCACCAAAATCGGAGTCAGTTGGAGAAGCAGGTATATTTTCAGAAGGCTATTCTTTAATTTTCCCTTCTGACAAAGGGGGCATAAAAGATAAGGTGATTCAAAATTATTCGCTTGAACAAGTAATTGATGAAGAAAAAGATAAGTGGAAACGTAAAAATTCTAAGGTAATTTATAGTTGGACAGGGAGTGAGTTTGTTAAGGATTAGTATCTCTTATATCTATTTTGCGAAATTAACATTTGTATATGCTCTCGCAAGAGTATGAGGGAATCCATGTGAGAAAGACAGTTGAATACAATGAATAACAATGAAGAGCAACATATTTATTTAGTCAATGAACGTCAGAGAGGGGCAGTTTATATACAAACCCTTCTGATAGTAATTGTTCTATCAGGGATGTTATACGTTGGTTTTATAGAAGAAAATTTTAATAATTTTGGTATAGGAGTCATTGTTGGTATCGTTTTCTTTTATCTGGTAAAAGGTAAATTTATTGGTATAAAATTCAACAAAAAAGAAATCGTGATACTAACTTTTAGTGACCATAAATTTTATCCAATTACAGAACTTAAAACTATAAAAACAATATCTGCAAGGAGTGGTACTTATAAAATTCTATTCAGAAACGGAGATAATTATACTTTTCATTTCAGAGATGTAGATGATTTTATAGATGTATTTCATTTAGATAATGTTGATTCTCATACAATGGCTAAAAAGATAGAAGATAAAGTTAAAGGCGTTATTCCACATAGCCCGCTTTAAAACATTCATATCATCTTGTAAATAGGGGTGTTAGCGTGGCACGGCTTGGGTGGCTTTGGCAGAGACCGTGCCACGCCTGAATGAGGGAAATAGTTTCTTTGCCCAGACGTGGCACGGTCTCCACTGAATCCACCGCAAACCGTGCCACATCTCAATACCATTGCAGCTTGCGTAACATGAATATTTGATTACAATTAACAAAAACCAAAAATGAGCAAAAGCCTACCAAAACGTAGCGAAAATTATTCAGAGTGGTATAACGAACTCGTGAAAAGGGCTGATTTAGCCGAGAATTCTGCCGTGCGTGGTTGCATGGTTATCAAACCGTATGGATATTCTATTTGGGAAAAAATGCAACGTGCCTTAGACGATATGTTTAAGGAAACGGGGCATGAAAACGCCTATTTTCCGCTGTTCGTTCCGAAGAGTTTATTTGAAGCCGAAGAAACAAATGCCGAGGGTTTCGCCAAAGAATGTGCCGTCGTAACGCATTATCGCCTCAAAAACAATCCTGATAAACCTGGGAAATTGATGGTGGACCCCGAAGCCAAATTGGAAGAAGAATTAATCGTTCGTCCAACCTCAGAAGCCATTATCTGGAATACTTACCGCAACTGGATTCAGTCCTACCGTGATTTGCCTTTGTTGATAAATCAGTGGGCAAACGTGGTACGTTGGGAGATGCGTACACGTCTGTTTTTGCGTACTGCCGAATTCCTTTGGCAAGAAGGACACACCGCCCATTCGTCCAAAGAAGAGGCGATTGAGGAGACTGAAAAAATGCTGGAAGTTTACGCCATTTTTGCCGAAGAATTTATGGCTGTTCCCGTGGTGCGTGGACGCAAAAGTGCCAATGAACGCTTTGCAGGGGCAGAAGAGACGTATTGCATAGAAGCAATGATGCAAGACGGACGAGCATTGCAGGCAGGAACATCGCACTTTTTGGGACAAAATTTTGCCAAAGCCTTTGATGTAAAATTCTTATCCAAAGAAAACAAACAAGACTACGTTTGGGGAACATCTTGGGGCGTTTCAACCCGTTTGATGGGAGCATTAATCATGGCTCATTCAGACGATGAAGGCTTGATTTTACCACCAAAATTAGCCCCAATTCAAGTCGTGATTGTGCCTATTTTTAAGGGAGAAGAACAATTAGACCAAATTTCGGAAGTCATCAATCCGATTGTGAAGGAATTGAAAAAGAGAGGTATTTCTGTAAAATTTGATACTTCCGATAAGCAATCGCCAGGCTTTAAATTTGCTCAGTACGAATTGAAAGGCGTACCTGTGCGTTTGGCAATTGGAGCAAGAGATTTAGCCAACGGAACAGTCGAAATTGCGAGAAGAGACACAAAAGTAAAAGCCACCTATCCGTTTGATTCTGTGATAGATACGGTAACAAACTTATTGGAAGACATCCAAACAAACATCTACCAAAAAGCCTTAGATTTCAGAGCCAGCCATACCTTCAAAGTAGATACATGGGAAGAATTTATGAAGGTTATCGAAAGCGAAGAATTAGGCTTCATCTCAGCCCATTGGGACGGCACACCCGAAACCGAAGACAAAATCAAAGACCTCACCAAAGCCACTATCCGTTGTATTCCTTTGGATGCGGTGGAGGAACAAGGGACTTGTGTTTTGACGGGGAAGCCTTCGAGTAGGAGGGTTGTTTTTGCTAAGGCTTATTGATGGATGGAAATAAAAAATGTCCACGATAAATTTTTCAAGGAAACGTTTTCGAGAACTGATGTAGCTACTAATTTTTTGGAAGAATTTTTGCCTCCTAATTTTGTTCAAAAATTAGAATTATCATCATTGACGATTGATAATAATTCTTTTATAGATGAGAATTTGGAAGAGCGTTTTGCTGATATTCTTTATACTTGCAATTATGGAGATAAGGGAAAGGTCAAATTAGCTTTCTTGTATGAACACAAAAGTTACAAGGAAGACTATCCTCATTGGCAGTTGAATCAATACATGATAAATGTATGGCAAAGTGGCGTAAAACAGAATAAAGAGAAGCCTCTTGTGGTAATCCCGATTGTAATTTATCACGGAAAAGGCAAGTGGGATTATCAGCCAATGAGGTCATATTTTGATAATTTAGATGAAAGTCTCTTGAAATTTCTTCCTGAATTTGAGTATTATTTGGTAGATTTGAATAAAGTTCCAGATCAACAAATTACGAATTTCAAGAACAAATTTTTATCAATTTCGACACTTTTATTCAAGTATAATCGTTACAAAAAATATGTAAAAAGAATTGAGAATGATTTAGTGAATCTTTTGAAACTCATTGATAATCAAGAGAATAATCCATTTTCAGTGTCTGTTATTTTATATATTCAAAACACTGACGGATTGACAATTACAGAGATTGTTAGTATTTTTACAAAAGTTTCAGTGAATCTAAATAATATAGTCATGACAACAGCACAACAACTTATAAATCAGGGGATAGAAGTAAAAGAAATTATGACCATTAAAAAAGGTTTACAATTAGGTTTGAATACTGAAACCATTTCAATCCTTGTGGATGCTTCTGTACAAAAAGTAGAAGAGATTATTCAAAAAATAAAAATGGGATTATTGTAATCTCAGAAAACGATTATAATTCAAAGAGGCTGTCTTAATTATTTTGGACAGCCTCTTTATTTTTAACAATTTTGTTTTACAAACAATAAACTCATAGGTTGATTTTATGAAAATGGTTTTTACTTTTATTACAGGTTTATATTCATGTAAGTATGAAGAACCAGAAGGCATTTTCGATTTAGATTCATTCAGCGAATTAGATATTTAACAATTCAAAAGAGCGAAAAATTAGAAAAATTCTTAGGCTTAGTAAGTGATGAGGAATCAAACTTATTAGAAAAAATGCAATGGAGACAAGCCAATGAAGAGTGGCGTGAACGCTCAGGAGAAATAGCTCTGAAAATCCTCCAAAAATTGCGTGATAATAAAGAGCAATTCCCAAGCTCTCAAAAAGAGTTAGCGGAATTGTTAAAAATTAGTCCACAGCAAGTAAATAAAATCGTGAAAGGCTCAGAAAACTTAACGATTGAGACCATTTGCAAAATTGAGAATGTGCTAAATATTCACTTTTTTGAATTTGAAATGGTATGATGAAATGTTAAAATTTTGGATTAGCTGATTCAAAATACTATTTTCAGCAAGAACGGATTTCCCTCTTACTTGTACTGAAAGGGTATCTTTCAAACAAAAAAAGCCACTTCTCCCTAAGAAAAGTGACTGTAAATGAAGCTGTTACAAAATTTTGTTTAGTCTATTTTACTTTTGACACAGACCCTTTTTATTATCTCACTACCATCAAAGCCTTCACAATAGGCTCTGCCCCTGTATCTACCTTCACAAAATATTTCCCCGCAGGCATATTGCTCACATTCAGGCTTACTTGTGTACGTGAGATACGGTTTGGATTTGCGTCAAAACTTCTTCCATAAACATCCGTAATAGCCATTTCAAAATTATTTTTGGCAAAGGCTTCCGACTCAATCGTTGTTTCGTTTTGGGCTGGATTTGGATAAATATTCAAATCTGCCAAAGGAGCTTCGGTTTCATTAGCCAACACCTTGGTATTCTTGAAAATCGGAGAAGGGTCAAAGGTTTTGTCTAAGAGAATACTTTTGACAGAAGCGGTATTTGCTCCCATCCAATCTTGCAGGATGGCGGCATAAACCTGTCTGAAATCGTTTTGTAAAGGCACGTTAAAATTACCCGTAGTCCCACTTAAAGCCTTTAAATCAGGGTTTTTACCGATGATTTGGGTCTTGACAGCATTTCCAAAAACAAATAATGGCGATGCCCAACCGTGGTCTGTTCCTTTACTTCCGTTTGAGTTGGCTCTACGCCCAAATTCTGAGAAAGTCATTCCAACTACCTTATCCTGAGTACCTTGTGCTTTCAAATCATCCATAAAAGCAGTGATTCCTTCTGAAATTCTTTGCATTAAAGTGGCATGACCACCCGTTGAATTATCGTTAGTACTTACTTGGTTTTCATGGGTATCAAATCCGCCGAGGGTAACATAATAAATCTTCGTCTGTAAACCGCCATGAATCAATCTCGAAACGATTTTTAGTTGGTCTGCCAAAGAATTATTCGTTGGGTATGTTACAAAATTTTTCCCTTTGGCGGAGGCAGTTTTTAGTTGCCCTGCATACGCAAAAGAAGATATTTGTTGCTGACGAACAAACTCCGTATATTTCCCTGCGGGCGTTTTGGGCAATGGCGTTGGACTAATATTAGGTTTGTCCCCCACGATGGTCGCAAAAGTATCGGGATTCTGAATGGCAAGGGCTGCGGTACTTGAAACCGTATTAAATACAGTCGCTGAAATAGACGAAATTTGAATCGCCAGTGGGTCTGGATTTTGCGTATTTGGATAATTGTCAGGGAAACCTGCATAACGGTCTCCCACATATCTACCTAACCATCCAGAAGTTGAAAGTTTATCAGAATCTACACCCGTAAACCAAATATCACTGGCTCGGAAGTGTGAGAAACTTGGATTAGGATAACCCGCCGAATGTACAATAGACAGCTTCCCTTCACTATAAAGTCTTTGTAAACCCGTCATCGAAGGGTGTAAACCCGTTTGAGGCGTATCTTTTAGTTTCAGAATTTTATCTTCTGGAATGGCGATGCTTCCTCTCAATGCTGTTGCGGAATAAGCAGCGTATTGGTCGAGAGGGATGACCATATTAAGTCCATCATTACCCCCTGCCAACTGGATAACGACCAAAATATTATCATTGGCATTAGCAACATCCAACATGGCTTTCATGAATGGAGTTGTTGCTTGAGTATGTGCCTTCGCTCCAAAGCCATCAAGAATCATGGGCAAAAAGAACGATGCGGAAGTATATTGTATAAAATCTCTACGTTTCATATTTTCTAAATTATTAAGTTGTTGAGTTGTTAAGTTGTTAAAATAGAGTTCGATATTTAACCACAGTAAAGCTATTTTTTATCAACTTATCAACTTAAAAATTACCAACTTCACATTACCCCATCTGATACTCTGCCAGCCTTAAAATATAAATCATCATACGGTCTAAGCGGGTTTTTGCATCACTTTTCTTCATGGCATTATTGGGCGTTTTCACGTAATCGTTCCAGATAGTTGTCCATTCGTAATACGGAGCACCTGCCATCAAAGGCTGTTCTACTATATATTTCACTTGGTCTTCCGTCAATGGAAACTCCATAAATGAGTCTGTCAATTCTCTAACCATGATGTAAGGATCAGTAGGAGTTGAGGTTGACAATGGAATGCCTAATGTGTTAATATCCAATGCTGTACCAGTTGCACCTTTTACTACATAATCGGTCAATCCACCCCTCAGAGCAAGTGTTGTGGAATTTATCCAAATTTCATAAAAATCAGTATCGTAATAGGGTCTCCAACCAAAAACCGAAGGTTGGTCGATGATGTCCATTTGTTGTTCACGAGTACGAGCATAGAAATAATTGGTAGCTGCATCGTATTGTGTACGAGCCTTAACTGGGTCTGGCACTTGATAATTGAAATTTCGGAGTGTTCCGATGATTAAATCCAAAGGAGATTTTATTTGGGACCCTAATAACGTTTCATCAAAGAAATGTTGGCTTTTGAAAAGAGCATCCAGTACAGGTTTTATTTCATAATTTTTTCTAAAAATAACTGCCAAAGGCTCAATAAATTCTTTCTCGACTTGGGCTGAAATATCCGCTTGAATAAACCAGCGATAAAATTTACGAACAATAAAACGGGCGGTTTCGGGTTGAGCCAAAATCATGTCCACCAAATCTTTCAGTTCATCATCGCCTGCCGTAGCTCCTACACGCCCTTTGATAGTTTTCTTTTGATAAAAATCAGAGAAAACTTTATCGGCAGTATCGTGTTGGGCTGAACGAAACTCAAAATTAACCATTGTGCCTGCTGTGGCATTTCTATAATTCAAGTGACGCCATCCAGTCAGTATTCTGGCGGCAGCTTTTACGTCTTCTTCGGTATAGTTTCCACGACCAATCGTAAATAACTCCATCAACTCCCGAGCGTAGTTTTCATTGGGTTTCCCGACCACATTACTCGAACCACTGAGATACAAAAGCATAGCAGGGTCTTTGGTAATTTCAATAACAAATTCACGGAAATTACCAAAAGCATATTTTCGCAGTAATTGATTTTGGCGATAAATAAATCGTACATCCGAAACATCCGTAGAAGTTGAGACGAAGTGATTTTGCCAAAATAAAGTCGTTTTTTCCAATAGAGAAACAGGTTGATTCACCATTAGCCCTATCCACCAATATTTGAGCCTTGCACGTCTGGCACCGTCAAAATTATTACGGTCAGCATCTGTAGTGGCAGGTCCACCCCAAACCAAATCATGCGAAGTCAATTGATTTTCGTCAGTAGGATGCGGAGGAACAGGTTGCGTTGCCAACAATTGTTGAACAATAACATCCACTTTTTTACCTGTAAAAGACTTGATTTGGGCAGGGGTCGCTCCGAAGGCAGCCCGTCGCAGCAAATGTGCAACTTGTCGAGCCGTGAGATTTTGCGAATAAGCGTCAATCAGTGCCATAGTTTTTCTCGGAAGTTTTTTAAGAGTTTAATGCTTAGATTATTGGGGCGGGCAATGGTTTAGTGTAAAGATAATATTTTTTTTAATAAGTTGGATTTTAAGAGGATAGGAATGAGTGAGTGGAATAAAATTGCACACGGATTGGACAGATTACTTATTCAAAATCCGCTTAATGTCATTCGCTTGAATTAAACAATCTTTTAGTTTATCATAGCTATCCGAAATCATTAAACCCTTGAATTTCAGGAGAGTAGTGATATATTCGTCCAAAACATCAATAATATTTTCTTGATTTTGTTGAAAAATTGGAATCCAGGTTTCGGGGTTAGATTTTGCCAAACGAACCGTAGATTCAAAGCCCGTACTTGCCAAATTAAAGATACTTTCCTCATCTTTTTCTTTCGCCAAAACCGTAGAAGCCAGTGCAAACGAACAGATGTGCGAGATGTGTGAAATGTAGGCAGTATGCACATCGTGGGCATTGGATTCCATGAACTGTACTTTCATTTTGAGTCCATCTTCATACATTTTTTGAATCAATGTAGCCAACTCAGGCTTAGAATCTTGCACGTCACAAAGCACACAATTTTTATTATCAAAAAGTCGATGAATGGCTGCCTCTGGACCTGAAAATTCCGTTCCTGCCATGGGGTGAGTAGCTACAAAATTTGGTCGTTTTAGATGATTTTTTACCGCATCCATCACAGGTTTTTTAGTAGAACCAACTTCTATAACTACCTGATTATCAGAAATTAAATCTAAAATTTGGGGTAAAATAGAAGTCAAAGTATTTACGGGAGTAGCCACTATGATAATGTCTGATTGAGCAACAGCATTCTCCAAAGAAGCCACTGAATCAACCAAGCCCAATTGGAGAGCCTTTGCGGTATGCAGAGGGTTATTATCAACGCCAATGAGCGTATCAGCAAAGCAGTTA
Organism: Cytophagales bacterium; assembly: GCA_013298125.1. Lineage (GTDB taxonomy): Bacteria > Bacteroidota > Bacteroidia > Cytophagales > Spirosomataceae > Arcicella. Next base: position 13,117 of record JAAFJP010000059.1, read on the forward strand.
TCTTTTAAACTCAGAGCCATTGAGCCACCAATCAGCCCAAGCCCTACAATAGTAATCGTCATTATAAATAGTGTTTATTTCATCTATTTATAATTTTCAATTTCCAATGTTCAATTTTCAATATTCAAGTTGTTGAAAGGAGTATCTTTATCCTCTATTTTTCACTCGAACATTGAGCGTTGAGCATTGAGTATTGAAAATTATTAAAAATTTCCTTCAAATACCTTCACCGCTGGTCCAATCAAAAAGATGTTTTTGTAACCAGCATCAGTACGGTCAAATTCGATTCGTAGCTTTCCGCCTACTACTTTTATATCAATGGCTTTATCGAAACCAAATCGTGTATTGGCAGATAATGCACAGGCAGTCACGCCCGTTCCGCAAGCATATGTTTCATCCTCAACCCCACGCTCATACGTACGAACTTCCAACTGATTATCACCAATTACTTCCACAAAGTTTACGTTCGTACCTCCACGACTCACAAAAGGCTCACTATAACGAATGGCTTTCCCTTGCGTATAGACATCCAGGTTTTTCAAATCGTTGGTATATGTTACATAATGAGGCGAGCCAGTATTCATAAAATCGTATTGTTCAGTCCTTTCGATATGATTTACATCAATCATTTTCAAAGAAATAACTTCGGGCGTGACCTTAGCTTCGTGTTCGCCATCGGTAGCAATAAATAGCGTAGAATCGCCAATGATGCCTAAATCATGGGCAAAACGCACCAAACAACGTCCGCCATTGCCACACATAGAACCTTCGGTACCATCGGCATTGAAATATACCATCCGAAAATCGTAACCTTCGGCATTTTGTAAAAGCATCAGACCATCTGCCCCCACCCCAAAACGGCGATGGCAAAGGTCAGCAATATATTTTTGTGAAACAGGAAAAGTCTCAGAGCGATCATCCACCACCACAAAGTCATTTCCAGTACCTTGATATTTATAAAATTTCATACGCTTTGTAGGTTTTAGGTGTTTGGTTTTAGAAACCTCCAAGCCATAATCCAAAACCAATTCATTCTTCTTTTCTACAACCTAACCCCCAACCCCTAAAACCTAAACCAAATACTTTTCTTTCAAAACCTTCAAATGATGGATTTCATGCCCTGCAATCATCCACACCAAAGCACGTGCCGAAACTGCATTACCATTGGCAGAACCAATTTGTGAAGTTGCTTCCTCAGAAAATGAACTAAATAAAGCAATCGACCCTTCACGAACTAAACGATACTGTTCCAACAAAGATTCAAAACTAATTTCCGAAAACTTGGCAGCATCATTATATTCATTCTCATCAAAGCCAGGTAAAGACTGTTTCTCACCACGAGCAATACACAAAGCCCGATAGCCAAAGATTCTTTCTGTGTCCGTCAAATGCCCTAACATCTCGTGTGGCGACCACTTCCCAACCTCGTATCGAAAGTTTTTTTGTTCCTCAGACAGACTTTTATAAAGATTAATTACAACATCTTTATTCGCTGTAAGTGCTTCAATAACGTTTTGATTATCAACCTGTTCTATGTAATAAGAAAAATACTTATTCTGCGGATATTCGTTTCCAGTAGGTTTCTGCATGATTTTTTTCAGTTTTTTTTCAACAAAGGTATTGGATTATGAGAAAATACACCTAATTTTGCATCACAATTCAACGACAGCGAGTCAAGATTTTTCAAAAAATTGCTCGTTTAGGAGATAAATACTACGGTTTGGTAGTTCAGTTGGTTAGAATACATGCCTGTCACGCATGGGGTCGCGGGTTCGAGTCCCGTCCAGACCGCCGAAGTAAAAATTAAAGTGCTGATTATCAAATAGTTAGCACTTTTTTTGTGTCAAAAATTTAAAAATGTTAAGCATTTGGTTAGGCAGTAGCATAGGGGGACGGGCTTGTGCCATGAAAATAATTTGATATTTTTTTCAGAAAGGAGAAATTAAGTGAGCATCAGCTACATTGCGGAGGTTTGGAACATTGTACAACATTTACTATTTTTGTCATGCAGAATTTACCGCTAAGAGGGCAACCCGTTTTATATGGGTTGTCCTTTTGCATTCTGAGAACTTAAACGCTATTTAAAGACTGTTTGAAGTCTGGACAATAAAAAAGCCCAAACCGTGAAAGTTTGGGCTTTTCGTTGAAAGATAAATTTTTACCCTGCAAATGACTCTTTTAAACAGTTAGCTAATAGCTTGTGTTGGGTGTGGTCAAAACTTGCCATTGACTCCATTATATTCTGAATATGTAGGAAGTATTGAAACTCTTTTTGGTTGTCAATACATTCTGAATACATACAAAAGCCGATAACTTCTGATAGTGCTAACTGTAACCCTTGATATTCTTCAAAAGAATCATCAGTTGGTATAGTGATAACCAAACTGTTTTTTGTGAATTTTACCATGACTTGTTTTTTTAGGAATGAAAATAAAAAGCCCTGCCTAAGTTGTCCTATCGTACAAGTCGCACGATTACGGGGCTTTCGCCTACCGCCAACATAACAGGGCAATATCTTTGAATATTTTAGCATTAGACTTGTTTTATTAGGAACACAAATTTTATCACTAAAACCGAAACAAGCAAGCGGAGGAGGGAATTTATTTTTACGCTCTTAGCTGTGCTATACTGTACATTTTCCCATCAGTTAATATTTTGATGAAAATAACAGGA
>JAAFJP010000006.1 GCA_013298125.1 Cytophagales bacterium
CCACTTTCAGTTAAAATAAAATTGTATTATTCTTAGTTCTATAAAGCGTAAAATGAAAAATCCACCCAAAATTGAGTGGATTTTTGAAAGCAATATTCTTGAAAAGTAATTTCCAAGGGAAGCCTATTTTTTTTGGATGATTTCTTTTACTTTTTTTGAAGGAAGTCCTAACACTTCGGAAATAAATTTTATTTCAAAACCTTTTTTTAATAGTGCTTTGGTATATCGAAAATTAATTTTTTCAATGATTTGTTGTTCAATTGTCATCGAAAAATTATTTAGAAGTTGTCATGATTTTTTGAATAATCTCCTCTACTTTTTGTAAAGGCATTTTGAAAGCATCAGCAATAAAAGTAGCATCCAAACCCTTTTCCCAAAGTCCTTTAATATGGTTAAAAGTATTTTTTTCGATTAATTGTTGTTCGATAGTCATACCAATATGATTTACATTTTCTGAAACTTCGGTAAATATAGGAGATAAATTTTCATGTGTCAAGTTCAAGGCAGTTTCAATGTACAAAAATACCGTTTTGATAAACTCAATTTGTTTGTCGGAATCTAAACGGTTAAGTTTTTCAGCCCAAAACGAACTTAATTTCAAGAATTCTTCTTCGCTATCATGACTGTGTTTCAACAACATAGCCGTCATACTCAAAAGGATATTTTGAAAATTAGCGATTTGATTATCTTCGATTTTGTCAAGTGTAAAGAGGAGATAATCAAAATCTGGGACGAACTTTTCTAAGGTCGGATGCAAACCTTTGAAATAGCTTTTCATAGATTTGTACTTCCATTTTCCGTTTCCGTGATGAATAATGATTGGAATAATGACTGATAATTTCTTGTTCTGCTTACGTTCTTCCTTCCAAACATTTAGGATATACTGTAAAAGTTGAAGATGTGGATAGGGTTGCACATAAGATTTATGCTCAAACAAAAGCGTTACCAAGGTCTTTTGACCTGCATATTCTGTTTGATAAACGACATCCGCCAAATATTCGTCTAATTCTTCATCGGTAAAGGAATCTGTAATTCGTTTGAGGGCAGAGAAATTTAACCTTTCTTTGAGTTCTTCTGGAAAAACTTCTTTGATAAAACTCTCCGCAACATCCAAGCGAGAGAATGATTCTTTGAAAAATCTATCGTGGGCTTTATTTATTTCATTCATCTGATTGTGATTAGGCAGTAAATTTCCAATTAAATCGTTTATCTTGCAGGTCGAAATCTATATTCTTGGCAAAATTATTATCAAAATAATATGAATTTTTTAAAAACATTTAAGCTACTTTTTATTATGTTTTTCTGTTTTTACTTTTCAATAGTTAATGCACAAAAAGTAAGAAAAAACTTTGCTATTCAATACTTTACTTTTAACAGTGAAAATGACACACTTTTAAGTGAAACACATAAATATGAATTTGATTTAAAAGGCAATGAGATAAGTATGCTTATTCTTTCTAAAAAGGATACAAATAGAAAAATTCTAAATTACTATGATAATCTGAACAGGAAAATCAAAGTTAATATATTTGGACAAAACAATAATGGAAAATTAGGATTTAGATATACTGAGATTTTAAAGTATGATCTGACAGGTAATATAATTGAATTCAAACGAATTCCACTTGAAAAGAATAATTACTTAAATCAACCATTTATCTCTGAAAAATATGTCTATAATTTAAGAAATAAATTAGTTTTTAAATCAAGATGTGAAGGTGATAACAACAAGATTTGTAAAAATGATTCGCTTTTTTATGATAAAAATAACGTGTTAGTGAAAGAATTGAATGAAAATTCTAAAACAACATATGAATATGATAGTATGGGAAATAAAAAATTAGAATTGTATTTTGGGTATAATTTGGTGAAATCTGCAAAAATGGAGTACGCTTATGATAAAAAAAATCAAAAGACCAGTTTTACAATGTATGATTATTTACAACTAAATGATTCTTGGCAAGAAAGAGTAAGAGATGAGTATGAGTATGATGGTTTAGGGAATATTGTTAAGGAAATAAATTTTGTTTGGGACTATGGGCTAAGCCTTTGGAAAGCCAAATTTAAAAGTGAATTTATTTTTAATTTACAAAATGAAATTATTAAAAGGTTTTGGTACATAAATGATTTAGATGAAGGTATTAAATGGAAAATTCGTCAAAAGGGATATTATTTATACCTAAACTAAACAACTTTAAATACTAATATCAAATATGTTCCTCGACTTCTTTTTATATCTCAAACAAAACAAACTCCCCGTCACCATCACGGAATATCTGACGCTTTTGGAAGCATTGGATCAAGACGTTGTGGAGTATGATACCACCGATTTTTATTATTTGAGTAAAACTGTCTTTGTCAAAAATGAGATATTTTTAGACCGTTATGATGTTTTATTTGGGCAATATTTTAAGGATGTTTCTAAGATTGGGGCAGAGCTATTTGCCTTAATTCCAGAGGATTGGCTCAAAAATAAATTAGATAGAGAGTTTTCTGAGGAAGAAAAAGCCAAGATTGAGGCAATGGGCGGTTTAGACAAATTATTAGACCGTTTGAAGGAATTATTTGAAGAACAAAAAGAACGTCACGAAGGAGGGAATAAATGGATTGGAACGGGCGGAACTTCCCCTTTTGGTAATAATGGCTACAATCCAGAAGGCATAAAAATTGGCAATAATAAATCGGGCGGACAGCGAAGTGCCGTAAAAGTTTGGGAAGACCGAGAATTTCAAAATTACGATGACGACCTCGAACTCAATACTCGAAATATCAAAATGGCATTACGTCGCCTACGGATTCTCACTCGTGAGGGCGTAGAAGATGAGTTAGATTTAGAAGGAACAATTCAAGAAACCTCTCGAAATGCAGGGCTCTTGGATATAAAAATGCAGGCAACCAAGAAGAATAAAGTGAAGGTTTTGTTATTGTTGGATGTTGGTGGTTCGATGGATGAACACATAGAATTATGCTCTGAGTTGTTTTCAGCTGCAAAATATCAATTCAAAAACATTGAGCATTTGTATTTTCATAACTGTATTTATGAAACACTTTGGAAAGATAACGAACGCCGTGGAGATAGAATTTCGACTTGGGAAGTTTTGCATAAATATAATAACGATTGGAAAATCATCATCGTGGGTGATGCCTCAATGGCAACTTATGAATTGACTTCACCAAGAGGAAGCATCGAACATTATAACGAAGAATCAGGCTTGGCTTGGCTTCATAAAATGAGTGGACATTTTCCGAATTTAGTTTGGCTAAACCCTACAACCTCAGGTTATTGGCAATATACCCAAAGCATAAAAATCATCAGAGACTGGACAGAGAATCGAATGTTTCCATTAACAATTTCTGGAATAACGCAGGCGATGAAGTGCTTGAAGAATAGTAAAGTTAGATATGAAGTGTAACACGATGCTTCCGCATCGGTCATTATTTAAAAATATTTTATCCGATGCGGAAGCATCGGGTTACAGTTGATGAACATTTTTTACGAAACAAATATAAAAGAAACTTTACGTCTTAACGAAGAAGAATCTCGTCATGCAGTGAAGGTTTTGAGGCTTTCGGCAGGAGATTTGCTTTATGTAGTTGATGGGCGAGGAGGTTTTTATAAATGTCAAGTCAAAACACCGCACGATAAAAAATGTGAAGTTAAAATCGTAGAAGAAACCCAAAATTATGGGCTTCGAGATTATTATATTCACTTAATCATCGCTCCAACCAAAAATTTAGATAGAATCGAATGGATGTTTGAAAAGTGTGTAGAGATTGGCATTAATGAAATTTCTTTTATCCAAACTCGTTATTCTGAAAGGAAAGAAATCAAAACGGTCAGAATTGAAAGAATCGTCATCGGGGCGATGAAACAATCTTTGAAAGCCTTTCTTCCAAAAATAAACGAGATGATTTCATGGAAAGAATTTTTGAAGAAAGATTATTCAGAAAATTTCAAGATGATTGCACATTTGGAGGAAGGAAATCGAAAATTGATTCATCAAATTGCTGAACCAAAATCAAAATATGCTATTCTGATTGGCCCAGAGGGTGATTTTTCACCAGAAGAAATTAATCAAGCACTCGAAAAAGGTTTTGTTCCTGTAACTTTGGGCGAAAGTCGCCTAAGAACAGAAACGGCTGGATTGGTGGCTTGTCATGCTTTAAATATTATTAATCAATTATGAAAAAGGGATTAGGGATTAGAGAAAAAGGGATTTGGGGTTGGGGATTAGGTGAGAACTTAACTTCCCGAAAGTTTCAAACTTTCGGGAAGTTCTTGACGGCGATATTTTTCATATTACTCATTGCTCGGAGTACACAAATAAAAGCTCAATCCTCCTTCAAAATCGCCAAAATGAAATATGGTGGTGGAGGAGATTGGTATTGCAATAAAACCTCTTTGGGAAATCTTATTAAGTTCTGCAACAGCAACTTACGAACTAATATTTCGCCAGAAGAAGACATTGTTGAGCCATCGAGTCCTGAGATTTTTACCTATCCATTTGTACATTTGACGGGTCATGGTAACATTGTTTTTACAGAATCTGAGGCTTTGAATCTTCGTAAATACCTGATTGGAGGAGGATTTCTTCATGCAGACGACAATTATGGTCTGGATAAATTTTTGAGAAGAGAAATGAAAAAGGTTTTTCCTGAACTCAATTTTATAGAATTGCCTTTCAATCATCCAATCTATTCTCAAAAGTTCAAATTCACCAACGGCTTGCCCAAAATTCACGAACACGACAACAAACCTCCGCAGGGCTTTGGACTAATTTATGAAGGTCGTTTGGTTTGTTTTTATAGTTATGAATGCGATTTAGGAAATGGTTGGGAAGACCAATCTGTTCACAACGACCCTGATGTAATTCGTCAAAAAGCCTTACAAATGGGAGCAAATTTGGTTTCCTATGCTTTAACTACCTTTTAAAGCCTTCATTTGTCAGAATAAATACAATAATTCAAACAATTAGCGGTACAAACTGTATTTTTGTAAGACATTAAACAACAATCTAAATATATGCAATTAGTATTGCCCGCATTCATTATTCACTGGTACTTATCTTTATTCAGTCAAACCTTTTTTTTACATCGTTATTCGGCTCACAAGATGTTTACGATGAATAAATTTTGGGAAAAATTCTTTTATATCCTCACGTACATTTCGCAAGGCTCATCGTACCTGAGTCCTCGTGCCTATGCGATTTTGCACCGTATGCACCATGCGTTTAGTGATACCGAGAAAGACCCACATTCTCCTCATTTTTCAAATAATGTTTTTGCAATGATGTGGAAAACTAAAGATATTTACAATGCTCTAATCAACGCAAAAAACAAGGTGGAAGAGCGTTTTGACCACAATTATCCATTTTCAGCAACTATCGAAAAATTGGGAGACCACTGGGTTTCAAGAATTGGTTGGGGAGTGGCTTATGTAGTTTTTTATATCGTAGCCTTCGTTTATTTTGATATGCACTGGGCATTTTTCTTTTTGTTACCGATTCATTTTTTGATGGGACCTGTTCATGGTGCTATCGTAAATTGGTCTGGACATAAATACGGATATCAAAATCACGATAATAACGATAAATCTAAAAATTCATTGATTTTTGACTTTTTGATGATGGGTGAATTATTCCAGAACAATCATCACAAATTACCAAATAGTATGAATTTTGCTTCAAAGTGGTACGAATTTGACCCAACTTATCCAGTGATTAAATTATTAACTTGGATGAGAATCATAAAACCAAATTTGAGTAAACCTGCAAATTCAGAATTTTAGAAACTATAATTTGCAAAAATAAGCCTCGAAGAAAATTTCTTCGAGGCTTATTTTTTAGATACATTTTACAACACTCTATCCAATGCAAAACCCTCCAAATAATCCGAAACACGTTTTACAAATTGCCCACCCAAAGACCCATCAACCACCCGATGGTCATACGAATGTGAAATGAACATTTTTTGACGAATTCCTAATAAATCTCCTTGCGGCGTTTCAATTACGGCAGGTTTTTTCTGAATTGCTCCGAATGCCAAAATTGCTACTTGTGGTTGCATGATGATAGGCGTACCCATGATATTTCCGAATGTGCCAATGTTTGAAAATGAGTACGTTCCGCCCTCTAAATCCTCAGGTTTTAGCTTGTTTTCTCTGGCTCGTTTGGTTAAATCATTTATCTTTTTAGTCAATCCAACTAAATCATATTGGTCGGCATTGTGAACGACTGGCACAATCAAATTTCCACTTGGTAAGGCAACAGCCATTCCAATATTAATATTTGCTTTTACAATTATTTTATCACCATCCACAGAGGCATTGATTTGTGGAAAATCTTTAATTGCTTTCGCTATTGCCTCTACCAAAATAGGGGTGTAGGTAATATTTTCACCGTATTGTTTTTTGAAAGAATCCTTGATATTATTTCTCCAAATTGCTGCATTTGTCATGTCAGTTTCTACAAAAGAAGTAACATGAGGGGCTACTCTAACAGATTCAACCATTCTATCCGCAATCATTCTCCGCATTCTATCCATCTGGATAATTTCGTCGTTTCCAGAAATAATCACTGGTTTTGCTTTGATTTCTGGCTTAACAACTTGTGGGGTTATGTTTGAGCGATTTTCTAAAAATGAAAAAATATCGTTCTTCGTAACACGCCCATCAGCCCCTGAACCTTTAATGGATTCTAATTCAGCATTTGATATATTTTCTTCTTTACAAATACTCAAAACCAGCGGTGAATAAAATCTTGAACCTTCTGAATTTGAGGATATTACAGGAGGAATTGGGTCAATATTTATTCCCGTTAAAACCTTTATCTCTTCAATTTTCTGAGTTAGTTTTTCAGAAACTTGATTAGGTTTTGGTAAATCACTACTTTCTTCCCCATCCGTTTGGATAATGCAAACAGGCTTCCCGATTTCAGCAACTTCACCTTCTTGTACGAGTATTTCCGTCAGAATGCCCGTATGTGAGGAAGGAACTTCTGTATCAATTTTATCAGTGGCTACTTCCAATAAATACTCATCGGATTCTACTTTATCACCAACATTTTTCAACCACTTCAAAACAGTGGCTTCCATAATGCTTTCACCCATTTTGGGCATTATCATTTCGATTAAAGACATATAGTATTTATAAATTCTGTTTGTTGATTACCCAATAATTTTTCTTAAGATATTCAAAATATTCATCGCTGTTAGATGGATATTTTGTTCTCTAAAACCTCCCAAAGTCAGTTTTTTAGTTATCGTCTCTGTTTCTGTGGCTATGGCTATCCAAATTGTCCCTACGGGTTTTTCGGGTGTACCTCCATTGGGTCCTGCGATGCCACTGGTTGCTAATCCGTAAGTTGTACCTAATTTTTTCCTTACATTTTCAGCCATTTCTCTAATTGTTTCTTCCGAAACAGCTCCATGTTTTTTTAAAGTTTCAGGATTGACATTCAACTGAGAGATTTTAACTGAATTATCATAAGCCAAAACCCCACCCATGAAGTACGCAGAACTACCTGACACTTTCGTGAATTGATGCCCTAAATACCCACCTGTACAACTTTCTGCAACTGAAATAGTTTGTTCTTTTTGGGTTAAAGTTCTACCAATTACTTCTTCTAATTCCTCATTTCCATAGCCGTACACGTATTCTTTAATAGTTGGAAATACTCTATTAAATTGTTCTTCTACTTCTTTTTCGATGGTTTTTAAATCTTCTCCGAAACCTGTTAGCCTCAATCTTACACTTCCCATTGAAGGTAAATAGGCTAATTTTATATTGTCTGGTAAGGCATCTTCCCAAACATCAATCAACTCAGCTAACGTTGATTCACCAATGCCAATTGTTCTAATAACTTTATGAAAAATAACGGGTGTTTTGAAATGCTCTTGGAGTTTTGGTAAAATTGAAAGGGTCATTAGACCCTTCATCTCGTAAGGAACACCTGGTAATGATACATAAATTGTTCCTTCGAAATCAAACCACATACCTGGGGCAGTCCCCATTGTATTCTGAATGTAAGTGGCATTGGACGGTAATTGATACTGACTTTTATTTGTTTCAGACAAAACAAAGTTCCTTTTTTGGAAATATGCAATTACATCAATCTGGGCTTGTGGGTGGTCAATTAGTTCTGAGTTAAAATATTTACAAAAAGTTTTTTTCGTAATATCATCTTTTGTTGGTCCTAACCCTCCCGTCACAATTACAACATCAGCACGTTTTGAAGATTCAGTAAAAATATCTAAAATTGCCTCTTCTGAATCACCTACCGATGATTTCCTGACCGTTTTTATGCCAATTTTATCCAATTCAGCACTAATCCATTGAGTGTTTGTATCCGTAATTTGACCATAAAGAATTTCATCCCCAATCGTAATTATCTCAGCTCGTATCATTTTTTCATATAATTTTACCCAAAATTACACAATTTGAAGAGTTTTATCGTTTAATCAGAAATGACATTTTAATTTTTTTTCGTCTTAATAATAAATTAACTAAACAATCACTAAAAATGAGAAAATTACTCTTAGCTGGTTTAATGATGATTACAGTAAGTAGTTGTCAATCACAAAATTTTGGAAGTATCTTAAAACAAGCCAATGATGTATTGGGTGGAACAACATCTGGTGGGGCATTGACTTCCGATGAAATTGGTCGTGGATTAAAAGAAGCATTAACTGTTGGTATTAAAAATAGCTCATCGCAGGCTTCGGTATTGGATGGTTTCTTGAAAAATCAAGAAATTAAATTACTATTTCCCCCAGAGGCATTGAAAGTAGAACAAAAACTTCGTGACATCGGTTTGGGCGGAGAGTGTGATAAATTTATCACTGCATTGAATCGTGGAGCTGAAAAAGCGGCTGAAAAGGCAGTGCCAATATTTGTAGATGCAATTACTCAAATGTCTATTCAGGATGCTATGGGAATTTTGAAAGGTGATAAAGATGCTGCTACCAATTATTTGAAAAGAACTTCGTCACAGGCACTCACAAATGCGTTTGCACCAATCATGCAAGAAGCAATTAGCACAACAGGAGCTACTAAAATGTACGGAGATATTGCTAACACATATAACAAAATACCTTTTCAACAAAAAGTAAATCCTGATTTGCAACAATACGCAACACAAAAAGCGATTGATGGTTTGTTTTTATTGGTTTCCAAAGAAGAGCAAAAAATCAGAGAAAATCCAGCGGCAAGGGTTTCTGACTTATTGAAGAAAGTTTTTGGAGCAAAATAATACTGTAGCTCGAAGTGGTACTTCGAGAGTGGAGTCAAATGGTTCTTCAACTCTCGAAGTACCACCTCGAGCTAAAGTATTATAAATACAACCACTTCTTATACATCTCCTTCTGTTCCTTGGTTTGATTCTCCAAAGGCTCTAAAACTAAACTTTTTGTAGGATTTCTTTTCAGCGTAATATTGTACTTTTTATCTAAACCATCTCTTCTGACTTTTACTTCAATTACGTCTCCGTCTTTTTTTGAAGAAATAATTTTTGAAATATCATCGGGTTTTGAGCCGTCAATTTGGAGAATTTCATCACCAACATTCAGTCCGTCATTATAAGCTGGTGAATCACGAACAACGCCTGTAATTTTTAATCCTCCTCTGAATTCCGCCCCTAAATATGGTTCGGTTTTATCCGCATTTTTATCTTTCAATTGCATTCCAACTGTCTCAAAATAAGTATTATACGGAATAGACTCTGTTCCGAAAATGTATTTTTGGAAGAAATCACCCATCGGTTTTCCTGCAACGGTCTCTACCATTTTTTGGAATTCTTCATCTGTAAATCCACGACCTTGTTTTTTATAATATTCTTGATAAAGCCCTTTCATCACATCATCCAAATTCTTTGAGCCTTTCGATTCTTTTAAAATAATTAGATTCAAAATTCCTCCTAAAACTCCTCCCTTATCATAATAAGAAACTGTACTATTCCGTGAATTTTCGTTTGGACGATAATATTTTATCCAAGCATCCCAACTTGACTCTGTGGCAGATTGCACTTTGTTTCCTGGCTGATTTTCGATGGTATTTATTTCATTTCCATAAGCTGACAAATACTCTTCAGGAGTCATCAGATTGGACCTTCTTAGGATATATGACTGATAAAAACTCGTGCAACCCTCTGAAAACCAGAGCATATGTGTATAATTTTCGTTTTCATAATCAAATGGTCCAAGTGCTTTTGGACGAATTCTTTTTACATTCCAAAGGTGAAAATACTCGTGAGCAATCAAACTCATAAAACCTTGATACATTTTTTCGTTTGAATACGACATTCTCGAAGTTACACAAGTAGTAGAGTTTAAATGCTCTAAACCACCACCACCAAAGGCAATGTTATGAATCAAAAAAGTATAGTCCTTACATGGATGTTCGCCCACTACGCTCATGGCGGTTTCACAAACTTTTTTGAAATCGGCGGTTACTTTGGTTTCATCCATTTTTACTTCACCGTACATCGCAATTTTATGAGGAATGCCTTTCAAGTCAAATGAAAGTACTTTTTGAGTCCCAATTTCGATAGGGGAGTCGATTAAAATATCTAAATTCTCCGCTTCAAAAACATTATTTCCTAATGATTTTAGCCCCGTCGAAATCGTATTCCAATTTTTGTAGGGCTTAATAGAAATAGTCGAAGGTACTTGTTTCCATTCATTCACATACATAAACACACAGGCGGGATTCAAGTAGCCGTGCGAGTCGTCTATGAACGAAGTACGCACCGAAAGCTCATTGGCATAAACTTTATATTTGACCGTTGCCTCATTTGATGCCGCTAAAAGTCGTACACGCCAAGTATTTTTATTAAATTTGTCAGACTTCAAGTTAGAAGTCCCACTCGTTACTGACACGCCCTCAACATTTTTTGCATATTCACGAATCAGGTACGACCCAGGTGTCCAAACTGCCATTTTGAGGTCAATAAAGCCTTGTTGTTTAGTTTTGGCATCAAAATTGGATAACTTCATTACAACATCAAAATAATGTGTTTGAGGTTGTTCCATCGAAAGAAAATACTCTATTTTTGGTTGATTTGTGGAGTTTTGCCCCCAAGAAAAGTGGCTAAAAATAAGATAGATAGCGAAAAATGATATTTTTTTCATAATTTAATGTTTGTTATGAACGTTTTTAAGTTGGTTGTCGGCTTTCGGCAGTTAGCTTTCGGCTTTCATTTGCAAATATATAGTTGTTTTTTGAATAAGTTTGCTAAAAGTTGAAAGCCAATAGCCGAATGCCGATAGCTAACAAAATCCCTTACTTGTTTAACAAATTTTTTCTTTTTTGAACATCCCGCCAAATCCTTGTTTTCAAAGAAAAATACCCAAAATCCTAATTCTAATGAACAAAATCACGTCGTTAGTTTCCATTTTCTTCTTTCTCACGACCTTTGCCCTCAAAACTTCGCTTTTGGCTCAAAGTACCCTTAATTACACTGACGCTTCTATTCATTTCAGAAACGGACAGGAACATTATGAGTCCAAAAACTACGAAGCCGCTCGTGCCGAATTCAATATGTTTATTGATTACGACAAAAGTCTTCTCGAAAAAGAGGACGGCAACAAAGTCTGGGCAGAATATTATGTCGTTATGTGTAGCCTTTATTTGGGCTATTCTGAGACAGAATTATTGGCAAATCGTTTTGTCAGAAATTATCCAGAACATCCAGTTGCGGGTAATTTGTATAAAGAAATCGGTAATTATTTCTTTGAACAAGGTGACTACGCAAGGGCGGTTGATTATCTCAAAAAAAGCCCTAAATCGGATGAGGAGGCACAATATCGCTTGGCAATTTCTCATTTTTCTCTTCAAGATTATTCAGAAGCTCTCGAAATTTTTAATGAAATTAAAGACGGCAATAGTAATTATTCTGTCTCATCTTCCTATTATGCAGGGGTGATAAATTTCCGTGCAGGACGCTACAATGAGGCAATTCCCGATTTCAAAAAAGCGGAACAATCACCTGATTATCGTTCTGAAATTCCAGGGTGGCTGGCTCACAGTTATTACCGTCAAGGAAAGTTTGCTGAAATGCTTTCTTATACAGAACCACTTTTACGAGAGAAAAACTCAGGTCGTAAATTAGAAGATGTGGCTCTTTTGACGGGTGAAGTTTATTTTCAACAAGCCAATTACGCCAAAGCGTCAAACTATTATACGATTTACAAAAACTATAAATCACAAGGAATGTTGCCTGCCGTGGCATATCGTTACGGTTATAGTTTGTACAAAACAGACCAATTCGCCCCTGCAACTGAACAACTCAAAAATGTTGCTGCCGTTCGTGATACCCTCGGGCAGTATGCTTCCTTTATTTTGGGAGTTTGTTATCTGAAAGCTAACAATCCAAATTATGCTTTGGGAGCGTTTGATCAAGCACGTAAAAGTAATTATAACAAATCTGTAACCGAAGATGCTGACTTTAACCACGCTAAAGTTTTATTGGATTTGAATAGAGGAAATGAGTCAATTAAGGCATTTGAGGAGTTTTTGAAAAAATATTCAGATTCAAAATACGAAGATGAAGCCAACGAATTGGTTTCAGAAGCTTATTTAGCGTCCAATAATTATCAAGCGGCTTTGGCATACATTGAAGGCTTACCCAGACGTTCAACACGAACTAACACCGCCTATCAACGCATTGCTTACAATCAAGGCGTAAAGATGTATAATGATGAAAGGTACATTGATGCGATACCTTATTTTGATAAATCTTTGACTACGCCCGTAAATGCTGAGACAAAATATGCGGCAAATTTTTGGAAAGCCGAAGCCTTATCTGCCGATAAAAAATATGCAGAGGCGATTCCAATGTATCAAGCAATAATAGCCTCAGTTGATAACACAACGCCAAATGTGTATGATTTACAATCGAAAAGTAGATACTCTTTGGCGTATTCATATTACAACACGAAGGATTACGAGAAGGCGAATAAATTATTTAGAGAATATGCAGACAGAATGAAAACTTCGGGCGATTCTCAGTCGTATCAAGATGCTGTGATTCGTTTGGGAGATACTTATTTTGCCGCAAAACAATATGACCCAGCCATCAGATATTATGACCAAGCCATTGCCAGTAAGGGTGCAGACAGAGATTATGCCACTTATCAGAAGGGTTTAGTCTTAGTTTTGAAAGGCAACGAGGCAGGGGCAAGAAGTGCTTTCCAAAAGGTTCAAACAGATTTTCCATCTTCTTTGTACGTCGATAATGCTTTGTACCAAGAAGCTAATTTAGATTTTACCGCTGGAAGATATATTCCTGCTATCACGGGTTTCACGAAATTATTGAACGACAAACCACAAAGTAGCTTAGTTGCTCCAACTTTATTGAAACGGGCAGGGGCATTTCAGAATACAGGAAACCACGAAGGAGCAATTGCGGATTATAAAAATATCTTAAAAAATTATCCAACTTCACCGCAAAGTAAAGATGCCTTGGCGGGTATTCAAGAGGAATTGAACGAAGTGGGTCGTCCAGAAGAATTCGGACAGATTTTGAATGATTATCAAGTTACCAATCCTCAAAGCAACGTAACTGGATTGGAATACGAAGCCGCAAAGAGTTTATTTTATGGTGAAAAATATGATAAAGCCGTCGTTGCATTAAGCGATTATGTTCGTAAAAATCCGATGAGTTTTGAGTCTTACGAAGCAAAATATTTGATTGCTGAGTCTTATATGAAAATGGGCGATAAATTACAGGCTTTAACGTACTATTATATCGTTATTAATGATAGAAAACATAAGTCTGTTAATAAAGCTATGTTAAAGGCGGGTGAGATAGAATTTGCGGCTGGAAATTATCGTTCTGCTATTACCAATTATAGAAATTTATTAGCAAGTGCCGCAGACAAAAAAGACCAGCAAACAGCCTTAATTGGTTTAATGGAGTCATATTACACTACTCCAAAATCAGATTCTACCTTGTATTTTGCCAGAGAAGTTGCCAATTCTAATGATGTAGTGATGGGAGCAAAAAGTAAGGCGAATTTGTACATGGGTAAGATTTATATGAGCAAAAACGAATATCCAAAAGCCGTTGAAGCCTTTAATCAAACCATAACAATTGCTAAGGATGATAATGGTGCTGAGGCTCAGTATTTGATTGCTCAGATTTTGTACAATCAGAAAAAATACAAAGAATCATCTGAAATGATTATTCAAAAGTTCAGAAATGAATTCTCTAACTCTGATGATAAAATTAGGGGAAGAGCTTACTTATTATTATCAGATGATTTTGTTGGTCTCGAAAATCTTTTTCAAGCAAGAGCAACGTTGAATTCTTTAATTGAAAATTTATCGGATAAAGACATCGTTGCTGAGGCAAAAGTTAAGTTGAAAGCTATTGAGAAAAAATAGATTAATCCTTATTTAAAATTAGGAATTCTTTATTATTTGAGAACGCTATAATTTTTTTCAATATCCATAGCGAGGGGTTTAAACCCCTCGCTATGGATATTGAAAAAATCCCCTCAAATAATTATAAGTTCCGCAAAAATTAAAAATATGAAAACTCAATCACATAAAATATTCTTACTTTTAATCCTCGGATTATTTTTATTTTCCATTAAATCCTTTGCTCAAAAAAAAGGTGGAGAAATAGAAACTTCTGATATTGAAATCACCAAAGATACAAAGGTCGTATTACCACAAGCCAATCGGATTTTTGAGAAAATCCCTACAAAAGATGATGAAGCTCGCAAAGCCATTCGATATGAATTTGTGGAAAGAAAACTGCCTGTGCAAACGCCTGCGTTTAGTCCAGAAGTGAGTATGCCACAAGATGGAAATTCCAAAACCGATTCCAAAGCTGCCAAACATAGCAATATCGTGCGTGCAGGCATTGGTAATTACGGACACACCTTCTTCGAGGCACACGCAGGGATTCCAAGAGGTGAGGATAATTACCACGGGATTTATGTGAAACACAATAATTTTAGATTAGGACCAGTCGGAGCAAATTATTCAAGTCAATCACAAAATTTGGTCAAAATACACAGTCGTACCTCTTTCGATGCAGTCAAATTGGAAGGTGCTTTGGGGTGGGAGAGAAGAGGTTTTGATTTTTATGGATATGTTCCTAAAAACTACGATTTTCCAGAATCTCAAATTTTTAATTCTTGGAATAAATTTAATTTCACGGGAAATATTAGTAATTCAAATCGTGATTCAAAAATTGATTATCAGTTCAAAACTAATCTCAGCTATTTATTTAGTCATTTAAAAGCCAACGAAATTGTGCTAAATGGCTCAATGAAAGCGGTTTATCCCTTGACTGACGAACTTTCAGCTATCTTGGATGGTTCGGTGGTTTTGGCTCAACGTCAAGACTCGATTACGCTTTACAGAAATTTGTACAAAATAAAACCGACCTTTCAGTACAAAAATGACAAGTTCACCATAACGGCGGGTTTGAATGTAATTAATGACCGTGAAAAGAATTCGTTTAATGAAAGTTATCTATATCCAATCGTAAAATTAGATGCACAGGTCATTCAAGGCGTGAAGGTGTTTTTGGGTTACGAAGGAGATGCTTACGCCAATAATTTAACGTCCTATTTATTGGAAAATCAATGGTTAAATCGTTTTATCGAACTCCGAAATACACGTAAGACTAACGATTTTTATGCAGGGGCAAAGGCTTCATTACAAAATGGAATTGACCTCGAAGCAAAAATTAGTTACGCCAATTATAAGGACTTTTACGTTTTTAATAATTCAAGAGTTGATTCTTCTCGTTTTGAAGTTTTATATTCTGATGATTCAACAACTGTAAAAGTAACTAATTTTCAAGCCCAAGTCAGTTATCAAATCCCAGAGATGTTTAGGTCTAATTTGAAATTTGATGTAAATGTTTTCGGAGGATTAGGTAATTTGAAAACTGCATGGCATCGCCCAACTTTTTCAGCTACTTGGAACAATACATTTACGGTTAAACAAAAATTATTGGTAAGTTCCGACCTCTATTTCATGACAGGAATTCAAGGAAAAAATTTCCAGACCAATAAAGAGGTCAAATTAGATGCAATCGTAGATTTGAATTTTAAATTTACCTATCTAATATCCGACCATTTTGACGTTTTTGTGTCTGCAAATAACGTTTTGGGCAAAAATTACCAACGTTACCTTTATTACCCGACACAAGGTGTGAATTTTCTTGGTGGTTTGTCATATTCTTTTTAAATTCGTAGAAGTAAGGACTATTTATTAAAATTTAAAGATATGAATACTGTACAAAATCACATCAAAGAGTTGCTTTTTGAGCAAGATTGTGTTGTAATTCCGGAATTTGGGGGATTTGTTACCAATTTTGATTGTGCTAAAATCAATGAGACAAATCTTTTTATTGCCCCACCCCAAAAGTGGTTAGCCTTCAATGCTCTTTTGAAAAATGATGATGGTTTATTGTCAAATTATATTGCTCAGGAAGAAAATATTTCTCGTGAACAAGCCAATTTGCAAATTAAATCTTTTGTAGAAGCTACAAAAAGATACATTCAATTTGACAATTCATATTTTATTGAAGGACTTGGAACTTTTAGTCAAAACGAAGAAAATAAAATTCAGTTTCAACCAAAAACTTCTATTAATTTTTTTAGTGAAAGTTTTGGATTGGAGAATTTGTATTTGAAGAAAACAGCAACTCCTCAAAACGAATTGCAAGTTGTTCAAAAACCAGTTGTTGTTTCAAATAATACGATTCAGCAAGTTTTTGCTTCCGAAGACCGTGAGCCAAGTGCTGAAATATTTGAAGAAGAAGAAACAAATTTTGGGTATCGTAGAAATAGATTTAGCAAAGTTTTGCCAGTAGTTTATGGACTTTTTGGGGCAGCTTTTTTGATGTCGGCGATTTATTTTTACGACAATCAGAAAGTGAGTTTAAGCTCAATGAATCCTTTTAAATCTTCTGTCTCAGTACAACCACCAGCACCTATAAAAGTTGCTCCTGTTGTAGCTAAAATAGAGGAGAAAGTAGAAGCATTGCCAGTTACGAAACCATTTGAGAATGAACCTGTAACAACCAAAGAAACAATAACAGAAGTAAAAAAGCGTTTTTTCATTATTACAGGTAGTTTTGGAAGCGAGCAAAATGCGAAGAAATTATTAAGAACATTAAAAAATAAAGGCTTTGATGAAGCCCAATTGATATATCCTAAAAATAACGAAAAGTTAATTAAAGTAGCCGCTGGTGGTTTTCAAGATGAATTTGAAGCTGATAAAAAAGCTCCACAAGTTTCCGAAGCCATCAATCAAGCAACTTGGATTTATGAACAAAAATAAATGCAAGACTTTAATATAAATCTTTCAAACAAGGTAATTATCAAAACGATTTCATCGTGCCGATAATTACCTTTTTTGTTGTAGTCATAAGTGGTAAGTTATAAGTCGTAAGATTGACAATTATAATTTTTTGAAATAACACATACTTACGACCTAAGACTTAAAGACTTACGACTTTTTATCCGAACTTTAACAAATAATCTATGACAACTTACGATTTAGAACAGGAAGAAAGTAAAAACCGCCAAATAGCGTTTGTTACTACTTTTATTTTTAATGCCATTATGCTTTTTTTATTTTGGTACATCACCATTTGGACGGCTGCCGAAAATAAAAAAGAGGAAAAAGCGGGAGGAGGCGGTTTTGTGGTAAACTTTGGAACTGATAAAAAAGGCAGTGGGAATGTTTTTACTAAAAATAATGCAAGTCCTCTCAAAAATGAAGTTGATTCAAAACCTACCGAAGTCGTGGAGGTGAAAAAAGAGGTTAAAAAACCTGTGGTTGTGCCAGAGGTTGTAAAATCAAAGCCTGTCAAGCCTAAACCAGTCAAAGAGACCCCCGTAATTACGAGTAAAGTAAAAAGTCCAGTAGTGGTGAAGGAAACTCCACCTGCAAAAGTTACACCAAAACCAACGCCAAAACCCGTTGAAACGCCCCCAGTGGTAACTCCAAAACCAGCACCAAAACCTGAACCAAAAGTAGATGAGAGTGCGTTGTTTCCTGTGAAAAAAGGGAAATCAAATTCAAACGGAACAACAGGAACAAATCCAAATGCTGGCGGAGGTGCTGATGGTACGGGCGGAGGAAGAGGAAATCAAGGGCAACCTGATGGAAATGTTGTAAAAGGTGGCACTTATGAAAAAAGACCACCTGGTAATGGTGATGGAAATGGACCAGGCTCAGGTGGAGGACCTGGTGGTGATGGTGGAGGAGGAAATAAACCTTCACTGAGTCTCACAGGTTGGACATGGACAAGCAAACCAAATGTAAATGATGATTCAGATGAAACAGGAATCATTAAATTCAGAATAAAAGTAGATTCAGATGGGGATGTGGTTGATGTAACTCAAATTGAAAGTACAGTTAGCCCAGCCGTTGCTCAACAATATAAAAGAGCGGTTCAGAGAACTAAATTTAGACCGACTTCTGATGGAGATAAGCCCGATATTTCGACTGGTACGGTTACTTTTAAATTGAATGCGAGATAAATTTTCTGGGTAACACAGAATCAGATTTTGATTAAGTGTTACCTTTTTTTAAGTTCAACATAAATAAAACAAAAAATGGAAAACGCTGAAACAAAAAACTTGAATAGTAAAAACAAAAATGTTGCTTTGTTTACCACACTGATTATCAGTTCATTAATGATTTTATTATTCTGGTACATCAAATTATGGAAAGATGAGACAAATAATTTATCTCAAACAAATGGCAAGGGGTTTACTCTGAGTTTGAATACCCCTTCAAAAGCCGTCGGGAAAGAAATGAATGAAGATATACCCAAAGAAAACAACAAAGTCAATGTTGATAAAAATAATGATAAAGATGTTGTAATCAATGCTAATTTCGGTGCAAAACCTACAATCGTTACAAGTAAAGTTAGTAGCCCTGTCGTTGAAAAAGCGAGTACAACAGATAATTCTTCTAAAAGTATAAATCCAAATGCTCTTTTACCAGCTAAAAAGTCTTCGGATAATTCAAAAGAAACAACAAAAGGAAATGGAGGTAAAGTTGAAGTGAACAATTTGGGTGATGCACCAATAGGGTATCTTCCCAATCAAAATCGTAACAAGAAAAATGATATTGTAGAGCCAAACGGAATGTTAAATATTACAGGTTGGACATGGACAAACAAACCAAACGTTAATGATGATTCAGACGAAACAGGAATTATCAAATTCAGAATAAAAGTGGATTCGGATGGGGATGTGGTTGATGTAACACAGATTGAAAGTACAGTTAGCCCAGCGGTGGCTCAACAATATAAAAGAGCGGTTCAAAGAACTAAATTCAGACCAACTTCTGATGGAGATAAGCCTGATATTTCGACTGGCACGGTTACTTTTAAGTTAAATGCGAGATAAACAAAAAGAGCAAATCGAATTTCGATTTGCTCTTTTTGTTTAAAACGGAACATCCTGATTGGGAGGCGTACTTCCAAAAGGATTCTGATTTTGTTGTGGTGGTAATGGATTATTCATTTTACTGCCAATTACTTTTGCTCCACCGTTTTCAAAATTTGTCATTGGGTTTTCAACTTGTGCAAAAGATTGTAAAGAATCGCCTCCTGTGTAGCCCGCATAGTCAGCGGCATCCAAATCGCAATATTTTGTATATTTTCCGATAAATCTTAATTGAACGGTATCTAATGAACCCGCACGGTTTTTTGCAATAATTAATTCCCCAATTCCTGCCACAGAGTTTCCTGCCTCATCTTGTGTAATGCCGTAATAATCAGGACGATAGATGAACATTACCATATCTGCATCTTGCTCAATCGACCCTGATTCACGTAAATCGGAAAGCTGTGGTTTCTTATCACCTCCACGTGTCTCAACCGCACGACTTAACTGTGAAAGGGCAATCACGGGAACATTTAATTCTTTGGCTAATTGTTTCAACGACCTTGAAATATTCGCAATCTCTTGCTCACGATTTCCTGAACCTTTCCCGCCCGAATCACCAGACATTAATTGAAGGTAGTCAATCACAATCATCTGAATATCGTGCTGTGCTTTCAAACGACGAGCTTTTGCTCTTAATTCCAAAATGGATAGGGCAGGGGTATCATCAATAAAAATGGGTGCATTAGTTAATTTCCCAATTTTTGCGTGCAACTGAGCCCATTCGTGCGGAAGAAGATTTCCTTTACGAAGTTTATCAGATTCTAATTCAGCTTCGGCAGAAATCAAACGATTCACCAACTGAACTGAGGACATTTCAAGCGAGAAAAACGCCACCGCTTGTCCGTGGTCAACTGCCGCATTTCGACACGCTGAAAGAATTAAAGCCGTGTTGTGCGTTACGGTCATATCTTCCAACAAAAACAATCTGTTTCCGTCAATTTCAAAACCGTAATAATCATCAACTTTGTCAAACTCAACTTTTATTCCCGTCAAACGCCAATCTACTTTGCTTTTCCAAGGATTGGCTTTTTTACGTTCTATTTTTACAGGAATTTTATCAATATCTCCATAAACTCTAATTCTATAAACTTCTGACTCAAAGCCAATGGAAGAAATTGAAGCCTTTTTGGCGGTCAAAGAAGTTCTGAAACCCAAAGAATCACAAAGGAATTTGATTTGATTGGCTAATTCAAAATTCTTTTGAGTAATCTCATAGCCGTTTGAATCAACTAAATAATGTCCATCACTATCTAATAAACCCGCTAATAATGCTAATCTATTTTCAGTAGAATTTATCAAAAAAAATTGAGGTATGTGTTTGTTTTTCAATAAGTTATACTTTCTTAATTCACTACTAATAGAAAACCCTACCTTACTTTTATACCCTTTTGTGATGGAGTAGTTTGTAGTTTTTCCCTCTTGTAGATAAACAGAAACTGTTTGATTGAGTTCTTCGGCATATTCATTCATATACTCAATAACTTCTTCATCAATATTTGTAATTCTTGAAGAGTACGAATGTCCATCTCCCAACCATAGTCCTAAGAAATAAGGAGTAATTGAAACTTCTTTTTCTTCAAATTCTACGGCAACTTTATAACCTTTATAATTGGTTTTGAACTTATCCGATTTTTCTAAATAATCATTTACTGTTATATTCAAAACATCACCATTTTGATGCTTCCCTTCATTTCTACTACGTTTTAGCGATAGAATATGACTCTCATTTACTCGATAATCCAATCCTTTATTTTGACGAATCCAGTACATTTTCTCACGTCCACGAGCAATTGATTTCACACTTCTTGGGGTCGAATCATCTCCCATCAATAAATCTCCCTCAATAATATCCTCCACTTTTTTTAGTGAACCGTCAAACATCAAAACCTTCGTACCTTTCCCCAAACATTTCCCCATACCTGGACGAGCCGCTATAATAATTAATTCTGTTTTCTGAAAACCAGAAGTTACTCTATCCAGAGCCGTAAAACCAGTCGGAACACCCGTAAGACCTTCTTTTTGGTCTTTTTTCATTTCTAATTCTACCAAAGCCGCACGCATAATTTGCCCCATGTCGGCATAATTTTTACGAATATTTCCTTCGGCAATGGCAAATAATTTTTGTTCCATAGTGTCCAACAATCCGAACACATCTGTTGTATCTTCATAAGCCAATTTTTGGATTTCAGAAGAGAGCATAATCATTTGTCTTTTCAAAGAATGCTCAACCACAATACGAGCGTGAAACTCAATATTTGCCGCTGAGTTTACTCTTTGGGTTAGTTCTGCAAGGTACTGAATACCACCAGCCATCTCTAATTCTCCCGTCGTAACTAACTGATTTTTAACGGTTAATAAATCAATGGGTTCAGAATTAGCGAATAATTGGGTAATAGCTCCATAGATTCTTTGATGAGCTTCTTTATAAAACGAATCAACTTTCAAAATATCAATTACATCCGTCAAAGCATCACGCTCCAACATCAAAGCACCCAAAACGGCTTCTTCTAAATCTACGGCTTGGGGTGGGATTTTACCCAGACCAGTATCTAACCAACGGTTTTGTCCATTGATGCGTCCGCCTGCATACGAGCCATTTTTCTTGAAATTGTTATTATTATTTTGACCTTGTTGTTCCATTTTGCTAATCAGAATTTATAGCGGTTTTTTATACAATTTTACAAAATAAAATTCATTTTTCCGATTGCTAATTTTAACAAACTGATGTAACGCTTTGATTTTCAACAGAAAAGCAATATCAATAATTTTTATCTTGTATTTCTAAAACAAGAAGATGGTTTTTTTAGTAGATTTATAGAAACATTTTGATTTGACACTCGGCTGTCTGCATTTGGCTGTCTGCTTTCAAAAAATTTGAAAATAAATTTTAAACCAAAAAACATAGAGCTAATCGCTGACAGCCGAAAGCCAACAGCCGACAGCCATAATAAAATTGACTGAAAAAATAATCACCTTAGAGGACGTTGAGTTAGTGGGATTTCTTGGCGTAGAAAACAGCAATATCAAAGAAGTTGCTGCCGCATTTCCCCAAAGTAAAATCATTTCGAGAGGTAACGAAATCACCATCAGAGGCTCATTAAGCGATATTGTAAGAATTAATGAGATTCTGGATAATTTACTTGTTCACTATCAAAAAAGTGGAAAAATCTCCAAAGAACAAGTGCGTACTTTTTTGACTTTGGAAAAAAATCCAGAAGCTGACCCAGAAGTTCATCTTAAAAATGAAGATGAAGGCGTTTTATTGTACGGAACCAAAGGCGTTATCATCAAAGTAAAAACCCCCAACCAACAAAAAATGGTGGAGGCAGCGGCTAAAAATGACATTGTTTTTGCCATTGGACCAGCGGGTACAGGAAAAACTTATACGGCAGTTGCGATTGCCGTTAAAGCCTTGAAAAACAAGGAAGTAAAGAAAATTATTATCACCCGTCCAGCGGTTGAGGCAGGAGAAAATTTAGGTTTTTTACCAGGGGATTTAAAAGAAAAAATTGACCCTTATCTTCGCCCTATTTATGATGCTTTGGATGATATGATTCAACCCGAAAAGTTGAAATATTTTATCGAAAACAGAGTTATTGAAATTGCACCGTTGGCATATATGCGTGGACGGACTTTGAATAATGCCTTTATCTTACTGGACGAAGCTCAAAATACGACTCCAATGCAAATGAAGATGTTTTTGACACGTATGGGTATCCAGTCGAAGGTGATAATTACGGGCGATAAAACACAAATTGACTTACCAACCAAAGTAAAATCAGGTTTGGCGGAAGCGAGTAGAATTTTGGGAGGAATAAAAGGCATAGAATTTGTAGAATTAGATGGTAAAGACGTAGTTCGTCATCGTTTAGTTCGTGATATAATAATGGCCTACGAGAAATCTGAGGCTGAAAAAAATGCTTAAAATTAGAATACTATGAAAAAATGTTTAGTGCTTTTATTGTCTTTAATAACCTTTGTGAGTCATTCTCAGGATAGATGTGGATTTGCTCATGGAGAAAAAAATAAGCAAAAAGCAAACCCAAATTACATCAAACAAAAGGCAGAATTTGAATATAATATTCGTGAAATATTAAAAAATGACAATTCAGCAAATAGTAGAGTTGGAGAAACCGTTTTTAAAATCCCTGTGGTTGTTCATGTGATTCATAATAATGCTTCAAATTTTATCGGAGGAGCGAACAATACTAATATTTCTGATGAACAAATTAAATCACAGATTAAGGTTTTGAATGAAGACTACCGAAGAAAATCTGGAACTAATGGATTTAATACTAATACGGTTGGGGCAGATATGGAAATTGAGTTTGAATTAGCAACCTTAGACCCAAACGGAAAGGCAACTACTGGAATTACAAGGACTTTCGTTAATCAAGCAAGTTGGGATTTTTTATCGCAAGGACCAGAATTTGCCAATAAAATCAAATGGAATTTTGAAAAATACCTCAATATTTGGGTAGCAAAAAGTAATGGAAATACAATAGGCTATGCAGAATTTCCTTATGATAGCAAATTGATTGGACTTGCCGCTACTCCACAAGATATTATTGACCAAAAAATATTTGATGGCGTAATTGTAGATTATAGGAATTTTGGAACTTGTTGCGGGACGCTTTCAAGTACATATAATTTAGGTAGAACACTAACCCACGAAATCGGACATTGGTTGGGGCTTTTGCATATCAATAATGATGAAACTTGTGGAGATGATTATTGTAATGATACGCCAAAAGTTGAAAATTTGAATAATGTAACAAATTGTAATCCCAAAACGACAAAATGCGATGGTACAAGCAAGGCAGCGATGATAGAGAATTATATGGATTACTCGCCTGATAAGTGTATGAATATTTTTACACTTGACCAAAAGAAAAGAGCTCGGGCGGCAATGGAAGCAAGTCCAACCAGAAAAAGGTTATTGGTAAATGTAACACCAATTCCAGAAACGGAAACTTTAACGATAAGTGTTCAACCAAATCCCGCCACAACAAATCCTTATGTGAAAGTTCAATTTAAAGGAGATAAAAATATTTCCATTTCGGTTTTTGATTTGAGAGGAGTAGTGCTGTACGAAGAAAATTACGATTCTCAGAAAAGTAATATTTTTCAAATTAAATCAGATAAATTATATCAAGGAGAGTATATAGTAAAAGTTTCAACAGGTACAGAAATTTCTTCTCAAAGATTATTTATTTTTAGATAAAATAAATCCAATTCATTCTCAAAAAACTACTTCTTTTCTGAAAAGAAGTAGTTTTTTTGCGTTTAGACCATTAATAATAAGCGAATTGAGAAACAAAGTTTTTCTTCGCAATGTTATCCTTATGTATTTAATCCCTATTGTAAAATCATGGAGAAATCAGATAAAATCAAACAGGCTTACATTGAGTATTTTCTTGAAAATGGTACTCACCCTTCCTCAGTTTTTTCATTTACCAAAAAGTTGAAAATGAAAGAAGTTGAGTTTTATGATTTTTATAATTCTTTTGAGCTTTTGGAATCAGATATTTGGTTGGGCTATTTTAAAGAAACCATTGCCAAAATTGAGGCTGATAGCGTGTATGCCACATATAGCGTGCGTGAAAAACTGTTGGCATTTTATTATACTTGGATAGAATTATTGAAAAATAATAGAAGCTACACGTCTCAAACATGGCGTTTGATTGATAAAAAACGCATGAAAACGCCCGTTTTTATGACTGATTTAAAGGTCGCTTTCAAAGAATATACTCGTGATTTGGTGATGGAGGGAAAAGAAAGTAGAGAAGTTCAACCTCGCAAATTTATTGATGAGCGTTATCCAGATGCTTTTTGGATTCAATTTTTGTTGGTACTTGATTTTTGGGTAAAGGATAAATCAAAGGGGTTTGAACAAACAGATGCCATGATTGAGAAATCGGTAAATACTTCCTTCGATTTAATGGCTTCGTCTGCCTTAGATACCGTGCTTGATTTTGCTAAATTTATGTATCAGAACCGTTAATTGTTGAAGTTTGAGTTGTTGAATTGTTGTTTTAGGACGTATTCTACAATTCAACAACCCACCAATTCAACAACTAAAAATATGAAAGAACAAAATTCAATACCTACTTCAAAAGTCGCTCGGTCTATGCAATTTGTAAAGACGGGCGTAAAAATTGGTGGAAATTATTTGAAATATAATGTCAAAAAAATACTTGATTCCGAAACCACCAAAGAGGAATTACATCAAGACAATGCTGCCGATATTTATTCATCTTTGAGTGAAATGAAGGGTTCTGCCCTCAAAGTTACTCAGATGTTGAGTATGGATAAAGGAATGCTTCCAAGAGCTTATCGTGAGAAATTTGCGATGTCTCAATATTCAGCTCCTCCACTTTCTGGACCTTTGGTTGTGAAGACATTTAGAAAACATTTTGGAAAATCACCCCAAGAAATGTTTGATACCTTTGACATGAATGCAGCTAATGCCGCTTCAATTGGACAAGTTCATAAAGCCTCGAAAGGAGGGACGGAGTTGGCTGTGAAGGTTCAATACCCAGGAGTTTCTGAAAGTATCGGAAGTGATTTGAATATGATTCGCCCAATAGCGATAGCCATGTTTGGCTTGAACGAAAAGGACGTGGATAGATACATGGGCGAGGTACGAGAGAAGTTATTAGAAGAAACGGATTATGTACTTGAATTAAAGCGTTCTGTTGAGATTTCCGAGGCGTGTTCACATATTGAAGGTTTATTTTTTCCAAAATATTATCCTCAATTTTCTTGTGACAAAATCTTGACGATGGACTGGCTGAAAGGATTACATTTGAATGAATTTTTAGCAAAAAATCCTTCTCAGGAAGCCAGAAACAGCATTGGGCAGTTATTATGGGACTTTTATGATTTCCAAATTCATACCCTCAGACAAGTACACGCTGACCCACATCCAGGGAATTTTTTGATGAGAGAGGATGGTACTTTGGGTGTGATAGATTTTGGTTGTATCAAAGTAATTCCAGAGTTTTTCTATGATAACTATTTTGCCTTAATCAATTTTGATACTCTCCAAGACCACGAAAGAACCGTTGATATTTTCAGGAAATTAGATTTTATCACGCAATACGACAACGACAAAGAGGCTGTTTTCTTTACAGATTTATTTAAAGAAATGATATACCTGTTAGGAAAACCTTTCGCATCGGAAGAATTTGATTTTGCAGATGATGATTATTTTGAAAGTGTCTATCAATATGCTGAAAAGTTATCAAATTTAGAAGAACTAAAAACTTCAAAAGTAGCTCGTGGTTCACAACATGGCTTATATATCAATCGTACTTATTTTGGATTATATTCAATTCTGAATGAGTTGCAGGCGAAGGTTTCGGTTACAAAACCAGAGTGGCTTTGTGCGGTTGGGGTTTAAGACATTTTTTTTGATATGTATGATATGGTACGTGGTACAGTTATCGGAATGAACTCACTTTTTGCCTACCTAAAACCATCCATAAGCATCTTCAATGCAGCGGGAATAGTTGGGCTAATTGCCTTTATATTAGCATTTTACGCTATTTTCACCATTCCTGAGACACATGAGAAGGATTTGGATTTTTTGGAGGAGTAGGAGTTTCTATAATTAGCATTTGAGAACTCAGAAGACTTTTCGAATGCTAATTTTTCTTTTCAACTTTAATCTTTTTCATTAAAAAAAATGAAATGGAACTCCCATCCGAAATTCGCTCAATTCTTGAAACTAATTCATATCCGATTTTAACCATAAAATTCAAACAATCAATCTCTGTATTAAACAACATTTCAATGCCATAATCATCTTTCATTACAAACTCTTCGGGTCTTCTTAAAAGTAATCTACTCCGCTCTTGACCATAATTGACATACAGATAAACTTTGGGACCACGACCATCGAAGGGTTTTCCCAAAGCATAAAACTCAACATACTCAGCATCAATATCTTTTAAAGGAACATTGTTAACCATTTGGGAGAATGATAAACTTGGTAATGCGAACAATAGAAATATTAGGGCAGTTTTCATGATTTTTAGAATTAATGTTTTGCTTATTGATGATGTATCACAAAACTACCCCCATAATTGATTTGGAGATATTATAATTCTATTAAAAAATCATTTTCTCCCCTAATCAAAAAATCAACTCACCAAAAAACCTGTCTCATGCTTAATTTCAGACATCACAAAAATGGAATGCGTACTCCCAATATTCTCCAAAGAGGCTAATTTGTTCATCAAAAATGCCTGATATTCTCGCATATCGTGGACGACTATTTTGAGCATAAAATCATAATCTCCTGAAATATTGTAACATTCCTGCACTTCGTCTAATCGCACGATTTCATGCACAAATTTTGCTCCTGCCTCTTGGGCGTGTTCTTTTAAACGAATACTACAAAAGACCATCAAATCCTTTGCAACCTTCTCTCTGTCCACCAAAGCCACATATTTTTTGATAACTCCATCTTTTTCTAACCGCCTCACACGCTCATACACGGGCGTTGGTGAGAGGTTCAGCCGAGAGGCTAATTCCTTCGTTGTCAAGAGAGCATCTTGTTGTAAATGTCTAAGAATCTCTTTGTCGGTTGAGTCCATTTTTATTGCCATAATTTCAATAGATAATTTATCGTTTCTCGGAAAAATACTATATCATTTTAGTTTATTTTTACTAAAATTTTCAATAAATATAGTAATTATATCTAAATATTTAAAGTATTATAAATTATTTATCTTTAAAAGTTAAATTTGTAACAGTTTTTGTAAGTAAAATATTAGCAATGATTTATATCTATTAAATTTGTATTTTACTAAGATTTCAAATTTAAACCACAAAACAACTTTTGAGATGAACAATGAAGTTTTAACTACTATTTTTGAACAGGCAGGTATAGCTGGTTTTGCACTCCTATTATGTTATTTTATTTTCAAAGCAATTATTGGGAAAGTAGTTTTTACGAATTTGACTCCCGACCAATCCTCAAAAATTGTGTTAAGAATAATTTACATTTTCTCTTTCATGGCTGTTCTTTTTTTATGTAAAAATTTTTATGAAGACATTACCAAACAATCCGAAAATAAGCCCCAAAGTCAAATAAAGTTAAATAAAAATAGTGTTCCTTTTTTTTCTACTACTGATATACAAGGAGATTTATCAGATACAGTAATAGCTAAAAAATTCAATGACTTCATTCTTGATAATCAGGGAGAAGTGGTGAAACTTGATGTCGCAATAAATACAATTGATACAAATATTAAATTAAATTTTAGTGATGAGGATATGAAGGAAAGTCCTTATTTCATTTTAATAGAGGATGAAGATTTTGAATATCGTTATGTCATAGAGAGAAATGATGAGTTGTATAATATTAGAACATTTGATAGTGGATTTTGCTATATAACTGGATATTTTGCGGTGGGTAATCAAACTGTTCCACATCATAGATATGCAATTGGTGATGGAATGGCTACAATAATCAGTCTAAGACCAATTCCTGCGGAAAAAATTATTAAATAGTCACCGCAATTTTCATATATCTAATAATATTAAAAGAACGAAGAAAAAGTTAAGATGATAGAAAAACCAAATA
Source organism: Cytophagales bacterium (assembly GCA_013298125.1). Taxonomy (GTDB): domain Bacteria; phylum Bacteroidota; class Bacteroidia; order Cytophagales; family Spirosomataceae; genus Arcicella. The sequence continues at coordinate 29,024 of JAAFJP010000006.1, forward strand.
TAAAAGAGATATTAAAAAACAGAATTCTTGTCCTTGATGGAGCAATGGGTTCGTTGATTCAAGAATATAAATTATCCGATGCTGATTATCGTGGCGAAAAGTTCAAAGACTTTCCGCACGAAGTAAAAGGTAATAACGATATGCTTTCGATAACTCGCCCTGATGTTATCAAAGAAATCCACGCTAAATACTTTGAGGCGGGAGCAGATATTGCTGAAACTAACACATTTTCAGGCACTTCCATCGCCATGGCGGATTATCACATGGAAGATTACGTCTATGAATTGAACTACGAATCTGCCAAAATTGCCCGTGAAGTAGCCGATGAATTTACGGCAAAAGACCCAAGTAAACCCCGTTACGTAGCTGGTTCAATCGGACCTACAAATAGGACTTTATCGTTATCACCCGATGTAAACGACCCAGGTTTTCGTGCAGTTACTTTTGATGAATTGGTAGATGCTTATTATGAGCAAATTCAAGGTCTGATGGATGGTGGAGCGGATTTATTATTGGTAGAAACCATCTTCGATACACTAAACGCAAAGGCAGCCCTTTTCGCCATAGATTTATACCAAACCGACAGAAATAAAGGAACATTAAAACCTTTAAAAAGTACCTCAATCCCAAAACAAGCCAATCACCATTCAACCAATTCCCCAGTAACCAATATACCAATCATGGTTTCAGGAACAATCACTGATGCTTCTGGTCGTACCCTTTCTGGACAAACTACCGAAGCATTTTTGACTTCTGTTTCTCATTTAGATTTGTTGTCGGTGGGCTTAAACTGTGCTTTGGGTGCGGATTTAATGCGTCCTTACGTTCAGATTTTGGCAAAAGAATCTCCCTTTTTAGTATCGGCTCACCCGAATGCGGGCTTACCAAACGAAATGGGCGAATATGACCAAACACCCTCAGAAATGGCGGTGATTGTGGAGGAGTTCTTGCAAAGTGGTTTCATGAATATCATTGGCGGATGTTGCGGAACTACGCCTGCTCACATTGCCGAAATCGCAAAAGTGGCTTCAAAATACAAACCAAGGGTGATTCCAACGTTTGAACCTATTCAAAAACTGTCTGGACTTGAACCATTAAATATTACGAAAGAGACTAATTATGTAAACGTTGGTGAGCGTTGTAATGTAACGGGTTCAAAGAAATTTGCTCGCTTGATTCGTGAAAATAATTACGAAGAAGCCATTGCCGTAGCTCGTGAGCAAGTTGATGGTGGAGCTCAGGTGATAGACGTGAACTTGGATGAAGGTATGATTGACGGCGTGGAGGCAATGAAGACGTTTTTGAACCTCTTGATGGCTGAACCAGACATTGCGAAATTACCAATCATGATTGATTCTTCAAAATGGGAAGTAATTGAAGCAGGTTTGAAATGCGTACAAGGAAAATCAATCGTGAACTCAATTTCTTTGAAAGAAGGGGAAGCGAAATTTATAGAATCTGCCGAAAAAGTGAAGCGTTACGGAGCGAGTACAGTAGTGATGGCTTTTGACGAACAAGGTCAGGCGGATAGTTTTGAAAGACGTAAAGAAATTTGTCAGCGAGCCTACGATATTTTGGTAAATAAAGTCCATTTCCCTCCACAAGACATCATTTTTGACCCCAACATCCTGACCGTTGCGACGGGTATGGAGGAACATAATAATTATGCCGTTGATTTTATAAATGCCACTCGCTGGATAAAAGAGAACCTTCCACACGCCAAAGTTTCGGGTGGAGTTTCTAACATTTCGTTCTCATTTAGGGGTAATGAACCCGTCCGTGAGGCGATGCACACCGTCTTTTTGTACCACGCCATCAAGGCAGGAATGGACATGGGAATCGTGAATGCAGCTCAATTGGGCGTATATTCAGACATTCCTGCGGATATGCTCGAAATGTGTGAGGACGTATTGTTGAACCGTAGAGAAGATGCAACGGACAGAATGATTAAGTTTGCGGAGACGGTAAAATCGAAAGGCAAGGAGGTTGTAGTTGATAACAAATGGCGTGACCAACCCGTTGGAAAACGTTTGGAACACGCTCTAATTAAAGGACTTACCGAATTTATTGATGAAGACGTAGAAGAAGCTCGTCAATTGGTTGATAAACCTCTTCATGTTATCGAAGGACCTTTGATGGACGGTATGAATGTGGTGGGAGATTTGTTTGGAGAAGGAAAAATGTTCTTGCCACAAGTTGTAAAATCGGCAAGGGTGATGAAAAAGGCTGTTGCGTATTTACTACCTTTCATTGAAGCTGAAAAGATAAAAAACCATGTTGAAGGCGAAGCTGAAACTTCATCATCGGCAGGAAAAATTTTGTTAGCAACGGTAAAAGGCGATGTTCACGATATTGGTAAAAACATCGTTGGCGTGGTTTTGGGCTGTAATAATTACGAAATTATTGATTTGGGCGTAATGGTTCAAACTGATAAAATCCTTGCTGCCGCCCGTGAACACAACGTTGATATTATCGGACTTTCAGGTTTAATTACACCTTCGTTAGATGAAATGGTGGGTGTTGCCAAAGAAATGGAGCGTCAAGGATTTACGATTCCTTTGTTGATTGGTGGAGCAACCACTTCACGAATTCACACGGCAGTAAAAATTGATCCACATTATTCTGGACCCGTTATCCACGTATTGGATGCCTCGAAAAGTGTGCCTGTAGCAGGTCGTTTGATGCAAAATGAGCAAACCAACAAAGAGATTTATGACGAAATAAAAGAACAATATGCACAGTTGAGAATCGACCATGCGAGTCGTCAGAAGGATAAAAATTATGTGCCAATTGAAAAAGCTCGTTTAAATACGCCAAAAATTGATTGGGAAAATTTCAAAGCCACAAAGCCTCAATTTTTAGGTAATAAATATTTTATGGATTATGATTTGGCTGAAATTGCGAAGTACATAGACTGGACTCCGTTCTTTTCGACTTGGCAATTATCGGGTAAATATCCAAAGATTTTTGAAAACGAAATCGTAGGAGCAGAAGCAAAGAAATTATTTGACGATGCCAATGTTTTGTTAAAGGAAATCATTGATAATAAACTACTTACGGCTCGTGCGGTGGTTGGTTTTTATCCTGCCAATGCCGTTGGAGATGATATTATTTTGCACGATTTTGAGGAAATTACCAGAGAAATTCCTTGTGATAAACATGGGGTTCATCAACATATAAGTTATAATGTTTTGAGCAATACCGCTGTTTCGGAAGATGGGGAATTAATGACTATAACTGACACGCAAACGGTTTTACATCACCTTCGTCAGCAAGGACAAAAGGCGGCAAATCTACCTAATTATTGTCTCTCAGATTTTATTGCTCCTGAAACAACGGGCAAAGACGATTATATAGGAGCATTCGCTGTAACGGCAGGAATTGGCATTGAGACTCTGGTTGAAAAATACGAAAAAGACCATGACGATTATAATTCAATCATGGTAAAAGCCATTGCAGACCGTTTGGCAGAGGCATTTGCAGAACTCATGCACGAGCGTACACGCAAGGAATTTTGGGGCTATGCAACGGATGAAAAATTGAGTCCAGAAGAATTGATTTCTGAAAAATATGTAGGAATTCGCCCAGCACCAGGCTATCCAGCTTGTCCAGACCATACCGAGAAGAAAGCCTTATTTGATTTATTACAAGCCGAAGAAAAAATTGGCATTCAATTAACAGAAAGTTTTGCGATGTACCCTGCGAGTTCAGTAAGTGGTTTCTATTTCTCAAATCCAGAAAGCAAGTATTTCCCTATTGGAAAAATTGCGAAAGACCAAGTAAAAGATTATTCTGTTCGCAAAGGAATGAACATGGAATTGACGGAGAAATGGTTAGCTCCTGTTTTGAATTATGATTAATCGAAATTAGATTCATAAAACGACAAAAGGCACTCAAATTGAATGCCTTTTGTCGTTTAAACCCAAAGATGACCTCTAATTTTTATCAGCCGAGTCAACATCTCATTTTCCTCATCATATTGAGCATTGTTATGCATTGAATTCCAGTCATCATTTTCTTTTTTGAGGAGAAGTTTTTTCCACCAATTGTAAAGAAAATCAATTTCTTTTTAACGGCTTTCTTTTCTTCTGTATGTTCCCAATCAATGGTTTCAAAAGGGTTTTCCAGTTCAATAAAATCTGTAAGTAACTGAAAACAAGCGTGTAATAATACCGTGTCTTTATCACACCAAGTGGTGTTGGCGTTAATGGTCTTTATACGAAGTAGGTTTGGTTTTTTCATATTCAAATTTACATGGTTGGCAATTATTTATATATACCCCTCTTGATATTTTTTTGTAAATTTGTGTTTATATTTTCCATAATAAACAAAAAACAAATTGTACTACGACGCTCTCCAACATCTTCGCAAAGGTGACACTATCCTCTACCCATCCGATACACTTTGGGGTTTGGGATGTGATGCTCGCAATGAAAAAGCGGTTGAAAAAATCATGTCAATTAAGCAACAACCTGAAAATAAGGGTTTTGTAATATTGATTTCTAAAATTGAACAACTTTCGGAGTATGTTTTGGAAGTTCCTGAAATTGCTTGGAATTTGGTAGAATTTGCTGAAAAGCCCTTAACCGTCATTTACCCCAAAGGAAAAAATCTTCCAATTAATCTCCTGGGCAAAGATGGTTCAATTGCCATCAGATTAGTAAAAGATGACTTTTGCAAGGGTTTAGTCCATAAATTTGAACGTTCTATTGTTTCGACAATTGCCAATCTTTCAGGTCAAAAATTACCCGTAAAATTTGACGATATTTCTCCTGAAATATTAGAAAACGTTGATTTTATCTTGAAAAACCCCAACGGTGAAAATAAAATCTCTCAACCTTCACAAATCATCAAGTTAGGATTAGACTATGGATTTGAATTTATAAGAAAATGAATTTTACAGAAATATTAAATACAAATCCAATCTTTAATCTTGTCTCATCGTCAGCTAAACAGTTGAATATCAGAGCATTTGTGGTTGGTGGGTTTGTGCGGGACCTCATCTTAAATCGTCCTTCAAAAGATATTGATATAGTTTGCGTTGGTTCGGGAGTAGAATTAGCTGAATTAGTTGCCCATAATTCGGGTAAGGACGATGTGTTTTTGTCAGTTTTCAAAAACTTTGGGACAGCTCAATTGAAAATTGATGATTGGGAGGTAGAATTTGTTGGGGCAAGACGTGAGTCCTACCAACGTGATTCTCGAAAACCAATCGTGGAAGATGGTACACTCGAAGATGACCAAAATCGCAGAGATTTTACCATCAATGCCATGGCTATCTCCTTGAATGACAGCGACTTTGGTGATTTAATTGACCCATTCGATGGACTGTCCGATATTAAAAGGAAGATTATTAAAACCCCTCTCGAACCCTCAATCACATTTTCGGATGACCCTCTGCGGATGATGAGGGCGATTCGTTTTGCGAGTCAATTAAATTTTGATATTCATCCTGATACTTTTGATGCCTTGATTAAAGAAAAAGAAAGGATTGAGATAATTTCAAAAGAGCGAATTACGGATGAATTAAACAAGATTATTTTGTCAAAAAAACCTTCCTACGGTTTCCTTTTGCTTGATTCTTGTGGATTATTAGGTTTAATTTTTCCAGAATTTATTAAGTTAAAAGGCGTTGAAACCGAAGAAGGTAAAGGACATAAAGATAATTTCTATCACACGTTACAAGTTTTGGATAACGTAGCTCAAAAATCCGATGATCTATGGATTCGTTGGGCTGCCATTTTGCATGATATTGCCAAACCAGCCACCAAACGTTTCGTGAAAAACAAAGGGTGGACTTTTCACGGTCACGAAGAAATGGGAGCCAAATGGGTGAAGGGTATTTTTACAAATATGCGTTTGCCTTTGAATGAAAAAATGCGATTTGTAAAAAGTCTCGTACGCTTACATTTACGCCCGATTGCTTTATCAAAAGAAACCATTACAGAATCTGCATTGAGGAGGCTTTTGTTTGAGGCTGGGGAAGATTTGGAAGGCTTGATGATTTTATGTCGTGCTGATATTACCTCAAAAAATGGCGAAAAAGTTAAACGCTATTTACGCAACTTTGATATTGTCGAACAAAAACTTAAAGAGGTTGAAGAAAGTGATAAACTCCGTCAGTTTCAACCAGTTATCACAGGTGAAATGATTATGGAGACCTTCGGAATTCCACCATCTCGTGAAGTAGGAATCATCAAAATTGCGGTTCGAGAAGCCATTTTAGAAGGTCATATTTCCAATACCATTGAGTCTGGAATGCCTTTTGTCTTAGCCGAGGGTGAAAAGTTGGGATTGGTAGCTAAAAAATAAAGCATTTAACATCACCGAGTTTACATAAAAAATCTTAAAAAAATGAAAAACTTTATCTCAAACAACCCAACTAAACTTCTTTTTGGCAAAGGAGTAGTTTCTAAATTAGGCTCTTTTTCTAAGAGATTAGGCTCAAAAGCGGTCATCATTATTGGTAAAGGTTCTGTAAAACACAATGGCATTCTGGATGCTGTTAAAGAACAATTAAAATCCGTTGGAACTGAATATGTTTTGTTTGAAGGCATAAAATCAAACCCGATTTATCAGGATGTTGATGCGTGTGTGAGCATTGCCAGAGAGTTTCAAGCTGACCAAATTGTTGCAATTGGTGGCGGTTCTGTGATTGATTCTGCCAAAGCTGTTGCCGTTGGATTTTTTCACGATGGTTCTGTTTGGGATATTTGTTCTGGTGGAATCAGAGCAAAAGAGGCATTACCCATTCTATGCGTTTTGACTTTGGCGGCAACGGGAACAGAAATGAATATGTTTTCGGTTATTCAGAATGATGAAACTGGTCAAAAATTAGGTTGGGGCAGTGATTTGGTATATCCAAAAGTCTCTTTCCTTGACCCCGAGTTTACATATTCCGTTCCCAAAAATTATACTTCTTATGGTATTTCAGACTTAATTGCTCACACTTTTGAGCAATATTTTGAACCAACCAAAGCCCCTCTTTCTGACTACATGGCTACTGATATAGTTAGATTGGCATTTGAATATGGTAGAAAAGCCGTCGATAATCCAACTGATTATGAATCTCGTGCTAATATTCTTTGGCTTTCAACCGCTGCCTTAAATGGCTCATTATCAGCGGGTAAGACTGGTGGAGATTGGGGCGTCCATGGTTTTGAGCATTCTTTGAGTGTGTTATATGACATTCCTCATGGTGCTGGACTCTCGATTATTTATCCCGCATGGATGAAGGTTTATTTTTCAGAAATAGAATCTAAATTGGATTTGATGGCAAAAAGAACTTTGGGAGAAAATAGCAATGCCAAAGATTTCATTGTCGCTTATGAATATTTTTCTAAAACCATCAACTCACCAACGAGGTTATCAGAAGTAGGAATTCTAAAAGCTGACGAAGATAAAATCGTTGAAAATCTTAAAATGAATAAAGTTTCAGGAATGTTTTTTGAACAAAATGAAGAAAAATATCGTGAAATGCTTTCTCTAATGTGGTAGAGTGTAGTTAAAAGTAAGTACCTGTACCAAATTAGTTTGAAAGAAACCTTATAGGATTAAACAAGTTAATTAGCTAATAATCAGATACTTGTCGAATCCTATAAGGTTTAAACTAAATATGTATTGGTACTTAAAAATCAAAGCTCTCAAAAAATGAACATTGGAATTTATACCTATGGAACTCATGGAGACGTGCAACCATATATTGCTTTGGCTCTGGGACTTATGGATAAAGGGCATCAAATCACAATCTCCGCCCCTGAGAATTTCAAAAATTTTGTTGAAGACTTTGGTATAAACTTTCACCCACTTTACGGAGATGCTGAGGAACTCATGAATTCTCCCGAAGGTCAATCGGTTTTGCAAACAGAAAACACCATTAAGTTGATGAAATATTTTTTCAAGGTACTGAATGGTATGAAAATTCCTTTGCGAAAAAGCTATATTGAATCAATCAGTCAAGTGGATTTCATAATCGCTAATTCTGCAACGCTTCCTATTGTAAATGCAATTGCAGAAAAGCAAAATAAAAAAGTAGCTTTGACGTATTTTATGCCTCCCGTTGTCCCAACGAAAGCATTTCCATTAGGTGATTTTGATTTTTTTGATTTCCCATTGTACAATAAATTTACCTACAAAATTGCTCAAAATTTTTACTGGAAATTTGTAAAAAAAGAAACAAATGAGTTCAGAGATGAATTGGGTTTACCAATGCTAAGTGAAAACCTAATTTCTTATATCGACAAACAAAAGCCATTAGATTTATACTGCCTTAGTCCTTCACTAATTCCTAAACCCAACGATTGGGAGAGTCATCACAAAATCACTGGTTTTCTAACAATTCCAAATAAAAAAAGGGAAATTAATCTTTTTGACAAAACATCCTCAGAATTAGAAAAATGGTTCGAAACTGGCGAGAAGCCTATTTATATGGGTTTTGGAAGTAATGGGATTGCTAATTCAGGAAAATTTATCAAAATCATAAATGAAGTTTTGCAACAAACAAATGAACGAATTTTGTTTTGCTCAGGATGGTCACAATTAGACGATTTACCTAAGCATAAGAACTTATTTGTGACCAAATACGTAAATCACGAAGTAATATTTCCTAAATGCAAAATAGGGGTTTTTCATGGTGGGGCAGGTACTTTGGCGGCAATGTTGAGAAACAATTTGCCAGTAATAATTGTATCTTTTTATACAGACCAACCTACTTGGGGCAAAATAGTAGAAAAGAAAAAATTGGGAGTACATATTCCTGTCAAAAAACTCAATGCTGAAAGGCTAATAAATGCCATAAGTTTAGCCCAAACCGATGAAATAATACAAAATGTTATAGAAATTGGGCAAAATATTAGGGATGAAAATGGTTTGTTAAACGCAATAATTGAGATTGAAAACTATTTCCAATCTTCTTAAAAGTAAATCTTAAAAAATTCTAATTAAATTATAATGAATCACTGGCTCGTAAAATCAGAACCTTTCAAATATTCTTGGGACGATTTCGTTAATCAGGGTGTAGGCACTTGGGATGGCGTACGTAACTATCAGGCTCGCAACAACTTACAGGCGATGAAAGTGGATGATTTAGTTTTTTTCTATCATTCAAATGAAGGCTTAGAAATTGTTGGCTTGGCAAAAATCGTGAAAGAAGCCTATCCAGACCCAACCACAGACGATGCTCGTTGGGTTGTAGTGGACTTAGTTCCCGTAGAAAAATTCCCAAAGACCGTAACGCTCAAACAAATTAAAGCTGACGAAAGATTAAAAGACATCGGTTTAATTAAACAAATGAGGCTTTCCGTAACCGCCATCAAACCCGAAGAGTTTGATATTATTCTCGGATTAGCCCACGAATGAGTAGGTAGTCAATAGTTTATCAGTAGGCAGAATTAAAAATTAACTATCTCAAAATGAACCAGTTAGTTTGTAAATCGTTTGTATTACTGCAAACTGCCTACTAACGACTGTAAACTTAACATCAACCATCAACAATACATGAAAACCAAATTTGTTCACAGCTCCTTAATCTTACTTTTGGTATTATACGCTCAATTTTCAAACGCCCAGAGCGTCAAAAGAGTTGAAATACCCGTTCCTTCCACGAGTACAGAATTGTTCACGATTCCAGTGAATGACCAAGGTGTTTTGATTTTGAACGAAATCAATAAAACCAATTTTAGCCTAACTCGTTACGACATCAATCTCGAACGTCTCTGGACGGTCAATGGAACGATGGATGCCTCGCTTGATTATGTAAAACATTCTTACGATGGTAAAAATCTCTATCTTCTTTTTAGTAGATACCGTAGCAATGTCTATGAAGTTGTGAAGGTAAATTTAGGTCCTGGTTTTATTGAAAAATATCAAATCATGTCCGTGGACAGAATGGAAGTGTCTGATTTTCAGGCATTAAATGCTTCTGTTTTTATTGCGGGAGTTGTTAATTCTCAACCTGTGATTCTGTTTACGAATCTTAATGAACGCAAAACGAAGGTATTACCAAGTGCTTTGAAAAATCAGGCTGAGATTCAGTCGATGGAATTAGACACTACCGCCGACATCGTGAATGTAACGTATGCTGTAGGTACGAGAGGTAAAAATTATCAGTTGGTTTTGAAGTCATTTGATGAAAATGGAAAGCAAATTTCACAAGTTGCCATGAATCCTGATAATGAGTTTGCGATGATGAATGGACGACTAAGTTTAGTCTCAGATTCTACCGAAGTAATGTTTGGAACGTATGGACACAAAAATTCAATCGGTTCTTCTCGTGGACCTACTTCACAAGGAATTTATTTTACCAAACTTGTTGATAATGAGGTAACTGACGTAAAATTTCATAGTTTTACCGAGTTCAAAAACTTCTTCAATTTCATGTCAGACCGTCAGCGAGAACGTCAAGAGCGTAAAATTCAAGACAAGAAAGAAAAGGGCGAAGATTTGCGGTTAGACTACCGTTTATTGGTACATGACATCGTCAAGCAGAATAATCAATACATTATGGTTGCTGAGGCATTTTATCCAGAGTACAGAAATAATAACTTCAACAACCCGTATGGATTTGGAAATGGTGCTTGGAATAGTTGGGGAAGCCCTTACAGCTCATTTTATAATCCGTATCGTTGGGGTTACGGTAATTATGGTTTATATTCACCGTTTAGTTCCTATTATTCGCCATGGGGTTGGGGAAACCGAAATTTCAATAATGGTCAAGTCTTTGAGGGATGGATATATACCCACGCTATTGTAGCGGCATTCGATGAGAAGGGAAATTTGCTTTGGGACAACAGTATTGAACTTAAAGATGTAAAAGAGCAAAAACTCTCAGAAAAAGTAAAAGCCTCTATCAAAGGCGATGAAATTACGCTTTCATACAGCAACAAAGGACAAATTTTTACGAAAATTATCAAGGCTGAAAAAGTTGTTGAAAATACCCAACCAAGACCAATTGATACTCAAATGGAAGGCGATAAAGTAAAACAAACGACTTCTGACAGTATTGATTTTTGGTACAATAATTTCTTCATAGCCTCTGGTTATCAGAAGATTAGCAATGACCAAGAAGGCGGCAAACGAAATGTTTTTTATTTGAATAAGGTGTCGTTTTAAAAGGTAAAACGATTCTACAGAATCGAAAAACGCCCCAAAACACTTTGTTTTGGGGCGTTTTGTTTGAAAAGGAGTTTTATAAAATTACCTTTGTAAAAACAACTTATTCTAAGAAAGTGGAATATAGTACGTGTAGGGACGAATCGCCTTCGTCCACTTATTGTATTTCGTGGACGAATGCGATTCATCCCTAACCCAAAGAAATAGCAACCATACTTTTTCAATTAATGCAAAACGAAACAATCCAACTTCAAACCCCAAAAAACTGGAAGGAATACCAACTAATCGACTCAGGGGGATTTGAGAAATTAGAAAAATTCGGAAAATATTTTCTCCGCCGTCCAGAACCGCAGGCGGCTTGGGATAAATCTATGCCTGAATCTGAGTGGGAACGCACTGCCAACGCCATTTTCAAGAAAGAAAAAGGCTCGCAAGACAAAGGTGAATGGGTGATGAATAAAGGCATGGAAGACCGTTGGTTTATGAACTACAAAACGGCTGATTTAGACCTTAATTTCAAATTGGCTCTTTCGTCTTTCAAGCACGTCGGCATCTTCCCAGAACAAGCCTCTAATTGGGATTTTATTCAAGAAAAAATCAAAAAACTGCCTGTCGAAAAGCCTAAAATCTTAAATCTTTTCGCTTACACAGGCGGGGCATCACTCGCAGCCAAGCAAGCTGGGGCAGATATTACGCACGTGGACTCTATCAAACAAGTAATTTCATGGTCGAGAGAAAACATGGAAGCGAGTGCGTTGGACAATATCCGTTGGGTAGTTGAAGATGCCTTGAAATTCGTAAAACGTGAAGCAAAAAGAGGAAATTTTTACCAAGGAATCATCCTCGACCCTCCCGCCTACGGACGTGGACCTGATGGCGAACGATGGATTTTGGAAGAACAAATCAATGAATTACTAAAAACTGTCGAACAGATTTTGGATAAAGAAAACTATTTTCTCATACTCAATATGTACTCAATGGGCTTTTCGAGTTTGATTGTGGAGAATTTAGTAAAATGTTCTTTTACACAAAACAAAAACCATGAATTTGGAGAATTATACTTGAAAGACAGTTTTAATAAGAAGTTACCCTTGGGAGTTTTTTATCGTTTTGCGAGTGTGTAACCTAATTCACAAAAAGAGATTTATCTATTTTGAGCGTAAAAATGAACCAAATCGTTAATTCAAAATGTTGTAATTTTGAAATTGATATTAAACTAAATAAATAATTACAATGGGAAAATATGTTGTAGCAACTGATGCAAATTTTCAGGAGCTAATTAATTCAGACAAGCCAGTATTAGTTGATTTTTGGGCAGAATGGTGTGGACCATGTAAAATGATTGGACCAATCGTTGAAGAATTGGCTGGTGATTTGGAAGGTCAAGCTACTATCGCTAAAATGGACGTTGATGCAAATTCAACTGTGCCTTCAACGTTAGGCATTCGCTCAATTCCAACTTTGATGATATTCAAAAATGGTGAATTAGTAGAGAGAATGGTTGGCGGAAATATTCCAAAGGCTGTTTTAGCTCAGACAATTTTGAAACACGCATAAATTCAATTAACAAGGGGCAATTAACAAACAACAGCTAAAATGAGGGTATATTTACCCAAATATATTTTAATTGTTAATTGATAATTGTTCCTTGATAATTGTACAGGCTTTTCTGATTTCTTCCTCAGTAATTATTAACGGTGGGGCGATTCTCATTGAGTTATCGCAAAATAAAAACCAATCAGTAATGATTCCTTTCTCTATTGCTCGGTCAATGATGGGTTTTAGTGTTTCAAAATCCTCAAATTCAACCGCCATTATCAATCCTTGATTTCTAACTTCTTTTATTTTCTTGTGAACCAATAAGTCTCTGAAAATCTGGGCTTTATGTTTTACTTCTTCTAATAATTTTTCTTCATAAATCACGTTCAAAGTTGCCAAAGATGCTGCACAACTGACTGGATGCCCTCCGAATGTGGTGATGTGTCCTAAGATTGGATTATTCTTGAAAACGGACATAACTTTCTGATTGGCAATGAAAGCACCGATTGGCATTCCGCCGCCCATACCTTTGGCACACAATAAAACATCTGGATAAAACCCAAATTGTTCAAATGCCCAAAACGAACCTGTTCGTCCAAAACCCGTTTGAATTTCGTCAATAATTAATAATGTTCCTGTCAAATCACATTGCCTTCTTAATTCTATAAAGTATTGATAATCAGGTACTCTAACGCCCGCTTCGCCCGCAATGATTTCTATAAAAACTGCCGCAGTACGACAAGTTATTTTTTGAATATCCTCAAAATTCCCGTGATTAATTTGTTTAATTGACGGTAGGAGAGGGCGATAATTTCTTTTAAAATTTTCACTTCCAGATAATGACAAAGCCCCTTGTGTAGCACCATGATAGGCATTTATGCAAGAAATAATTTCTTGGCGACCTGTGTATCGTTTGGCTAATTTCATTGCCCCTTCAACTGCCTCAGTACCTGAATTGGTGAAATACACATTATCCAAAACTGGATATTTTCGACAACCTTTATCTAATGTTTTGACTAATGCCTCTGCTAAAAGCGTTTGTGGGGCTTGTACATATTCACCATAAACCATCAAGTGTAAATATTTATCTACTTGATTATGAATGGCTTGGGTAACTTTCGGGTGTCGATGTCCAACATTTGAGACTCCTATACCCGAAATTAAATCCATGTATTCTTTACCGTCTTTCCCATACATATATACGCCTTCCGCCCGTTCGATTTCGAGCGAAAGAGGGAAGTCGGATGTTTGAGCAACATTTTTTAAGAATAATTCTCTGTGTGTAATCATTAAATTAAAGTAAAAGGTCTTATTTTTAAGAATCTTTTACTCAAATCCATAGCGAGGGGTTTAAACCCCTCGCTATGGATTTGAGTAAAAGATAACGTCTAAAATTTAAGAGAATTCAAATTACAATAAGTACAACTAAAAGGACGACTTCCTTCAAAAGGAAGTCGTCCTTAGATTTATACCAAACTTTCTACTATTTTTCCATAAAACAAACACTACCACCCACCCAATCAAAGTCTTTGTTGTATCGAACGCCAATCATTTCGCCTCTTGAAAGTCTTGCGAGATTGGTTAATAAAGTTGGTCTCGGTTCGTCTTTTTGCCAAATATATAACATTCTGATTTCGCATTTCACGTTGCTTCCGTCTGTTGTTTCGATAACGGGTTCATACTTTACCTTTTTCTGTAAAATATAATTTTCGGGGTCATTGATTTTTTCTAAATCTGATGGTAAAACGTTGATAATCACCCCACTACCTGCAAATGAAAATAAAGGTTTCAGAACATAATCTGATAAGTTTTCTGGAAAATTACCTTCATATTCACTCAAAAATCGACATTCTGGGATGTATTGATTTTTGAACAGAGGCATTGTAAACTTACTAATTCTGAAAAACCAATTGGGATGCCCAATCCATTCAACTTCAACATCATCGGTCAAATTAAAATCTGGTTTTAGGTCAGGGAAATTGGTTAAATCATCAAATATCAATCGGTTATAAATTCGATTAATGGGCGTTTTGATGCCATCATTTAGATAAAATAATTTCTTTCCTTCCTTGATAATCTTTGTTAGACAAACAGCCTTGACACCAATAAGGTTTTCGGTAACATCAAAATCTATACGGGTTTTTTGTGTTTCTGGATAGATTTCTAATAAAATTACATTTTCAACTTTTTCTTTTCCAATGATTAACTTTCTCAGTTGTTCGATATAGTCTTTTCTATCAAAATCATTGAAAATAAATTCATAATTTTCTGGAATATCAAAGTGCTTTTGAAAATTCTCAGAAAGTAAATATTGAAATCCAAAAAGTGATGGAAAGCCTTGTAATTCAATGAGTTGTGGCTCAAATTCGCCTGATTCATTTTGGCAAACAGCAAAATCAATGGCTAAAAAAGAAGTATGCTTATTTTCGTTGGGAACGTTTTGAATTTGTGGAATTGCCTTGTCAGTTTTTGCTTTAAAATCATCTTTTACAATCACATCAACAATACTTTCACAAGTTTCTATCAATTTGTTTTTTAAATACTTAGGGACAAAAACAGGTGTTTCGGCTACTCTAAACTCGATGGGTTTGTGAGTAGCATTATTCAAATCACTCAAAAAGTTTTGGTATTTTTCTTGGGTGAAAGATTGATTATATTTTTGTCTGATTGATGATTGCATTCTTGTTTTCGAACTGGAAAGTTCGATTTACATCACTAATTCTAATTGCATTACAGACTCCATCGCTTTTTTCAAAAACTTAGGAATAATGATTGATTCTGTCAAAATAATCTTGTCTGGGTCGTCCAATTTATCAATCATATCATTGTACTTTTCTAAGCCATGCGTTTTGATTACAGCCTTCTTTTTATCATAGGATGATAAGTATTTTTTCATCCCAATCCCATCAGCTTCTGGATGAAATTGTGTTCCAAAAACCTCTTCTGAAAAACGAATTGCCATGATAGCACGCTCTAAATTGACGTGTGGACGTTCCTTTTCCATACGTAAAAGTGTAACGCCTAATTGATTAATCCGCTTTTTGTTTGGACTAACTAATTGATAATCACGAGAATCGACAACATAAAATGGCTCAGGCAACCCTGCAAATAATTCTTCTTTGACATTTTTGTCAATTTGATTTACTGGAAAAACGCCAAAGGCTGTACTTCTTCTTTTCGTGATATTTCCAATACCCAAATGTCGAGCAACTAATTGGAAAGAGTGACAAATTAAAAACAAATACTTTTTTGTACTTTCCTCATATTTCACCTGTTCTGAATTATTATGAGCAAATACCGAATCAATGAATTTGAAATAAGGTTCTTCCCAAGATTCTCCTAACTCTAATGGACTTCCTGGACCACCCGTTGAGATGTAAATATCAAAACTTAAATCTGGAATTTCATTGTTTGCACGGACATTGAAAATGGTAGTTTCAATATTAATTTTTTCTCTTTCTTGAAACTCGTCAATTAACTTCACTATACATCTCATTCCCTCACCTGGGAAATTGTTGTACATATCTAAAATGGCTATTTTAAGTGGTTTTTGCATAATATGTTTGTTGGATGATGATGTGTGTTAGGCACATTTATTATACAAAATTACTTAAATTATTGTCAAATTGAAAAGTATCACAGTTTTCCAACCTGTCAATCGGACTCCACAAACAGGTTGGAAACCTGTGATACTCAATAAATCCCAAACTTGGTTTCTTCCACAATATAATCAACAACAGCCTTTAAATCCCCGCCAGTTTGCTCAAAAACGGCAATTTGGCGGTCTGCACCTGTGCCGTGGTCGAGGATTTCTTTGATGTATTCTACTTCTTTTCTACTGCCTAACTCATCCAAAACATCATCCACAAATTCCAATAATTCATTACATAATTCACGGTATGGGACTTCTTCTTGCTTACCAAAATCTATTAATTTTCCGTGAATACCGTAACGGGCAGCCCGCCATTTATTTTCGTTGATTAAAACTCGACGGTACGTTCTGAAACTAAGATTTTGTTTGAGTAATTTGTGCAATTTAGCTACCAAAGCCTGCATCAATGCCGCCAAACAGATGGTTTCGTCAATTCGTAAGGTTATATCACAAATCCTAAATTCAATGGTATCATAATTTGGATGCAAACGAATATCCCACCAAACTTTCTTGCGATTGCTGATACAATTGGTCTTCATCAATAAATCAATGTACTCATCATACTCAGTTGCCGTGGCAAAATAGTCTGGAATACCCGTGCGTGGGAATTTCTCAAATACTTTTGAACGATAAGATTTAAAACCTGTATTTCGTCCACACCAAAAAGGGGAGTTGGTCGAAAGGGCATAAATATGTGGCAAAAAGTACCGAACCGCATTCAATATTTCAATACCTTCTTGACGATTTTCGATGCCTACGTGTACGTGAAGCCCGAAAATGAGATTCCCACGTGCAACATCCCTCATTTCGTCAATGAGGGCATCATAATGAGGATTGGGCGTAATGAGTTGTTCTTGCCAATCAGAAAATGGGTGCGTTCCTGCGGCTGCAACTAAGAGGTTTTGCTTATCAGCTAATTCAATAATGTGCCTTCTAAGTTCAGTAACTTCTTCACGAGCTTCTTGAATATTGTGGCAAATATTTGTGCCGACTTCCACGACAGCTTGGTGCATTTCTGCCTTAACCCTTTCTTGAAGCGTAATTTGTCCGCCCTCCACAATTTTACTCATGTGTGAGCGTAATTCACGGGTTACAGGGTCTATGGTCTGAAATTCTTCTTCGATTCCGAGGGTGAATAAGGGCATGGCTTTGGGTTATTAAACCTCACCCCCGACCCCTCTCCCGTTGAGAGGGGAGAAAATCGGAAGAATGCTCCCCTCTCAACGGGAGAGGGGCTGGGGGTGAGGTTTTGCGTGTTAATTTAATTTCTACATCTCACTTCTATCTTTTCCATTCACAGACGAAGACATAAATGTTCCCCAAGTGAGGTTGTCTTTGCCTGGTTTATGTTTTTTTGCTCTGTCGATGGCTACTTTTGCGGCAGTTTCTACTACCCAATCAAAATTGTCTTGACCTACCGAAGTTACTTCTGCATCAGGAGCTGGGTTACAAAAATCAATTGCGTACGGAATTCCATCTTTTACAGCAAATTCTACTGTATTGAAATCATAGCCAAGTGCTTGATTTAATTTTATGACGTAATCCTTGACTGTTGCCATAAGTTTTTTAGCATTTGGACCCGTCGGCAATTGTGCGTCATAACGCAAATGAGGCTGATTGCGAGGTTCATAAGGCATAATTCGAACTTCTTTACCTCCAATACAATAACACCTGAAATAATCCGTGAAGACAATTTCTTCTTGTAAAAGCATTACCAATTGGTCAGTTTCGTCATACGCATTGAAAAGTTCATCGGGGTTTCTAACCTTATAGACACTCTTCCAACCTCCGCCCGCATGAGGTTTCATGTAGGCAGGAAAACCGATGTGGTCAAAAATATCACCCCAAGGCAATGGGAATTTTAGATTACGAAAAGACGTTTCTGAGGTATCAGAGGGACGCTCTTTTGATGGTAATAAAACTGTCTTGGGAACAGGTACACCTAACTTTACTGCCAAGGCATTGTTAAAAAACTTCTCATCAGCCGACCACCAAAAAGGATTATTGATTACCGCTGTCCCTGCCAAAGCCGTGTTTTTGAGCATAGCTCTGTAAAAAGGAACATCTTGTGAAATACGGTCAATGATAACATCATAACCCGATGATTCGCCTTGAAGCACTTTATCGACAACCATTCTTTCAGCCATAATGCCTGATGGAGCGATTTGATTTACTCTCTCTACAAATGCCTCTGGAAAAGAGGTTTCCATTCCGTGAAGAATACCAATTTTTTTCATAACTAATTTTGAAGTGTTGTCATCCCGACGAAGGAGGGAACTGACGAGTAAGAAATCTTTAAAAATGTCGTTTGCAGTTCCCTCCTTCGTCGGGATGACAAAAAACTCTAAATTATGCTTAAATTTTATTCAAATATTCTGAAAACATTTCTCGCCAAATATCCCAGTCATGCGTACCATGCCAACGAATATCTAACCAATGATTAATGTTTTTGTGAGCTAATATTTTTGACAAATTTTCATTGTCGGGTTTACAAAAATCTGCATTGCAAGTCCCTAAAACTATGTTCATATTCCAAAGATTAGGGTCAGTAGCATTTGGTAAATAATTAGGAGGATTGTTGAAATAGACGTTATCATCATAATAATCACCCAAAAATGAACGAATATCAAAGGCTGCACCCATTGTAAATAAATGTGAGACTTTATCAGGGTGTCTGAAGGCAAAATTAGCTGCATGATACCCCCCAAAACTACAACCTGCCACAGCAACTTTTGAAACATTACATTCTTGCATAATGGCAGGAATCAACTCCTCATTGAGATATTGGTCGTAATAAATATGATTTTGGATTCGTTGGGCTGGGGGCAGATGCTTGCCATACCAAGAATATTTGTCGATGCTATCGGGGCAGTAAATTTTTACTTTTCCACCGTCAATATGCCCACGAGCTGATTCAATTAATTTAAAATCTTTTGCCTCGTGGTATCGTCCCATCGTGGTTGGAAAAACGATAACAGGATAGCCCCAATTGCCAAAAATAAGCATCTCATTGTCCGCACCGAGGTGGTGGGAGTAGTATTTCACATAGCGTTCTTGCATAATCGAAAGGCTTATTTTAATTTTTTGTTCATAAATTTAACCTAAAATAGAAATTGTTTTTTAGTTTCAAAAAAAATAAGGCTAAATCTTTTATGAATAAAATTATAACTTTTGTGATGATTTATGGAATAATCCTAAAATCTTTTGCAAATATAACCCCTACCAAAGTGAGTGAAAAACCCTATCAATTGACTCAAATAGACGAAAAAATCATTTCAAAACACCTCGGACGTGAAGTAGTGATTACTTTGATATATCCAAAAAATATTTCTGAAAAATTACCTCTACTAATTTTTAATGATGGACAAGATTTTGAGGCTTTAAATATGAAAATGAGTATTTCTACTTTGCTTTCAGAAAATAAAATTTCACCAATTTTGTGTGTTGGAATCCATGCCAATCAAGAACGTTTGCAAGAATATGGAACTGCCTCACAGGCGGACTATAAACAAAGAGGAAGCAAAGCAAAAAAGCATAATGATTTTGTTATTGAGGAGTTATTGCCTTATTTGAAAAAGAAATATTTAGTCAGAAATGAAGGGAATGTCATTGCTGGATTGTCATTGGGGGGTCTATCTGCCATGGATATTGGATGGAATAATCCAAAGGAGTTTTCTAAAATTGGTGTTTTTTCAGGTTCTTTTTGGTGGCGACAAAAATCAGAAGAGGAGGGATATACTGATGAAAATGACCGAATTATGCACAATATTGTCAGAGGAGGTTCGCATAAAGAGGGAATGAAATTTTGGTTTCAGGCAGGTACAAAAGACGAAGAATCTGATAGAAATAATAACGGAATTATTGATGCAATTGACGATACCCTTGACCTTATGATAGAGTTGGAAAATAAGGGTTATTCAAAAAATAAAGACTTGATTTACAGAGAAGTAGAGGGTGGGGAACATAATCACGAAACTTGGTCAAAGGTGTTGCCAGAGTTTTTGATTTGGGCTTTTGGGAAATAGAATTAACCGCAAGGACGGAAAGACGCTAATATTTTCTTTCAGCCCATGCGTCTTTGCGGTTTACAATTTTTTAAGACCTTTTAACACTTTTAATTTATTTAAAACAACCTTTTGCCTTAACATTGCATCTTAGAAATACAAATACGCTATTCAAATAAAACACTAAAACTAAAATCCATGAAAAAATACCTCTTTACAATTCTCTTTTCTTCATTTTTCTATCTTCCAATTTTTGCAGGCGGAATCAAAGGCATAATCAAAAACACCAAAGGAGAACAACTTTCTTTTGCATCAATCATCGTCAAAAGTTCTTCGAGAGGAACAATGGCAAATGAAGAAGGGAAGTATGAATTTGCCTTGGAAAAAGGCTCATACACCATAATTTTCCAATATTTGGGACATAAAACGATTGAAAAATCGGTAGAAGTGGGGAATGATTATGTTACCCTTGATGCTGTTTTGGAAGAACAATCGGTTGCTCTAAATGAAGTTCGTTTTTCTGCCAAAGCCGAAGATCCTGCCTATACCATCATGCGTAAAACAATCTCCATGGCAAGGTTCAAAATTTTGGAATTGGACTCTTATACCGCCCGTACATACGTAAAAGGAACTGCCAAAATGGAAGAAGTTTCTGGCTTGATGAAAATGTTGGCGGGTAAAAAAATCGAAAAAGAAACAGGTTTAAAAATCGGGCAGGTTTATGTGATTGAGTCTATTAATGACATCAATTTCAAACAACCTTCAACCGTAAAAGAAAAAGTTATTTCTGCACGAAATAATTTGCCAAAGCAAGTACAAGATCAAGGGGCAAATTTTATTCCAGTTGCTCGTACGAGTTTTTATAGCCCAAAATCTTTTGGAGATATGATTTCTCCTTTATCTCCCTCAGCCTTAGCGTATTATAAATTTAAGTTTGAAGGAGAATTTACTGAAAATGGGCAAACTGTCAATAAGATCAGAGTGATTCCGAAGGCTCAAAATGAGAATGTTTTTAGTGGAGTAATTAATATTATTGAGGATTCTTGGTATATCCATAGTTTGGATTTGAAGTTTAGTGATAATAATGCTAAAAATGCTATAAAAATTGTTTACTCTCCCTTCAAAGAGGTATGGTTGCCTGTCAGTTATACATTTCATATTGATTTTGATGCTTTTGGTTTCAAAGGTTATTTCAATTACGTTACGAATGTTCGGAATTATGCCGTTAATGTCAATGAAAAATATCATCAAAAGCCCGTGGTAATTGATGAGAAAATTGATAAAGCGGAAGCTCAAAGTTTAAAAGGTGAAAAGGTTGATGCCAAAACAGCTTTGAAACAAAAACAATTGACTCGAAAACAGTTAGAAAAATTCTTGAAATCTTCTGAAAAGGAGGATAAAAAAGAGCGTAAAGCTAAGGGTGAAGACGTGGCTTTGGTACGTTCATATAACTTGGAAGTCGATACACTTTTTAAAAGAAGGACAAATAATTTTTGGGAAGAAGAGCGACAAGTCCCTCTAACGGAGTTTGAAATAAAAGGCTATGCACAAGCCGACAGTATAACGAAGGCTAACGAAGGTCAGTACAAGAAAGATTCTATCAAAAACTTACCTGTATTTAAAGTACCGCATATCTTTTTTGGAAAAACCTATAACTATGGAAAAAGAGATGAAGTTTATGGATATTATCCCAAATCGCTAACTTACAGTTCTCCATTTTCCCAAATTCCACTTTTAGATTTCGTTAATTCTGTTGATGGGTACTATTTACAGGCAGGAATTAAGTTTGAAACTCGTGATAGATTCATTAGTAGAACATCATTGTATGGAGATGTTCGGTACGCACTCGGGCGACAAGCACTCAATTTTGATGTCGGATATTTTGATTTTCAGATAAAAAAGAATCGTACTTTTGAAATAAAAGCGGGTAGAAATATTCAACAGTTTAATTACAGTAATCCAATTTCAACTTTTACAAATACGGTCTATACGATGCTTGGAGAGGAAAATTACATGAAAATTTTTCAAAAAGATTTTGCCTCAATAGAATATCGTAAAAGGTTTTCTCCACTTTTTATTGGTGTGTTGGGCGTAGAGTATGCTCAGAGAAAAGAACTTCAAAATCTTGCTAATTTCAAACCTTGGATTGATAGCAAAGACAAGGAATTTACTTCAAATCAGCCCAATGTTATTGAATTAAATGATAAAAGATTTGTTAATCCAGAGGCTTTAACGATTGATTTTGAATTACTTTTTAGACCTTTTGCCAAAAAAGGAGAGTATAACGGACGGGAATATTCAATCAATAGCGGCAATCCTAATTTTAGGATTAAAAGTACCAACGGCTTAATGTCAGATGGTAATTTTGCGAGATTACAAGCCAGTTATGAACAGATTTTTGAGTTAGAAAAAATTGGAGATTTACACGTTTTAGCCAATTATGGAGGGTATTTAAAAGAACCAACTTACTTCTCAGACTTCCGTCATTTTAATGGAAATCTAACGATTATTAGGTCGTTCAGTTTCAATGCTTTCCGTAATTTGGATTATTATGCACATAGCACACGAGGCAATTATTTAGAAGTTTTTGCAGCCAATGATTTTCAGAAATTTTTATTGACTCAAATCACACTTTTAAGACTTTATGGATTGAAAGAATCAATTTTTGCTAATTATTTGAACGTTCCAAATCAAAACTTCAATTATGCAGAAGTAGGTTATGGAGTTTCTGGAATTGGGAAATTATTGGGATTGGAAGTGGTAGGAAATTTTGTAAATGGTAAATATAGTTCGACGGTTTTGAGGATTAAGTTTAATCGATAGTAGAAAAAACGCAGGCTGGATTTTGAATCCAATGCTGTCATTTAAGAAATCTGTCTGACTAACGCTGGTAGGGTTCAAAACCCTACCAGCGTTCAAACGGTGTTATTAAATATATTTTGACAAAAGTAAAACCTTAAATTGACAGCTTTGGATTCAAAATCGAGCTTGCGTCAAAATGCTCTCAAAGTTGCTTTTTTATCCACTTTCCCCGTAGGTGTTTCCCAAAATTTTTCAACAAAAAAAATCTCCTTTGGGATTTCATACTTTGACAAAATCGATTTGATATTTGATAAAAACATTTCTTTTAAATTTTCTTCAAAAACATCAGTTTCAACTACCAAAACCAATTTCTGTCCCAACTTCTCATCAGGAATTCCGTAAGCAAAATATCGTTTTGGATGAAAAATTTGGATTTCTTTTTCTATTAATTTCTCAACTTTTTCTAACTGGATTTTTACTCCTCCACTATTGATAATATTGTCAAATCTTCCAATCAATTTGAACTCATTTTCAGAAATAATTTCTACATTATCATTCGTTTGAACTATCTCATTATTTGAAGATTCGGAGATAATATTCAGACAATTTCTATCGTCAATGCCAATTTTTACACCTTCTAAAACTTTAAAATTTTCTTCTTTATTTGCCCCATTTAACCTTTTGATGGCTATGTGTGAAACCGTTTCGGTCATTCCATAGGTGCTATAAATAGAAACATCTAATTGCTGTATTTTTTTTTGTAAAACCTCATTTACAGCCGCTCCACCTACGATTATGGCTTTTGCTTTGTTGAGAGTTGTTATATTTTCATCCGTATTTAAAATATTTTCTAATTGCAATGGAACAAAGGCAAAGAAATCGAAATCATTTTGTTCAAGATTTTGAATAGGATTTCCAGAAGGTTCTACGATGGTTAATTTCAAACCTAAAACCATCCCACGCACGAGCATCATCATCCCTGCAATATACTCTACATTCAAGCAAACCAACGCTGAATCTCCCGTTTGTAATCCAAAAGTTTTACCAGTCAATTTTGCACTCGCAATCATCTGATTTCGAGTCAGTTGTATGGGTTTTGGTTCACCCGTTGAACCAGAAGTTTTGATGGTAAATTCCTTTTGACCCGATTGCCATTTTTGACAGAAGTCAATTACTTTCTGTTCATATTCAGAAGTTGGAATTGGGAGATTATTGAAATCAGTTATTTGCATATTTTCATAAAAAAACACCCAAAGAAAACACCAAAATCTGGCATTTTCAATGAGTGTGTGCATGGATGAAGTGTAATTTTATATTTATGCTATTTTCAAAGTGTTTTTAGCACTATCAAAAGTAGCATTATATTTTTTGAGAGCTTTTGTGGCTGGTCCATTTGTGACATTTCCAGTCGAATCGAATATTGAACCGTGATTATTACAAACAAAATTGTTTTTATCAGCATTATAATCTACTGTGGTTTGAGCATGAGTACAAGCTTTTTCGACAACCAAAAAATCACCAGTTTTAGTTCTGGCAATTATTACATCACCCGAAACAAGTGCTTTCCCATTGGTTTTCAAATCAGCAAAAGTGGTACTTGTTAAGTCAATAGTAAAATCAATCACCCCTTTTGATAATAGATTATTGCCAGTTAAACCAACCACAGCCGCATTTCCGCCACCTACATTTCCTCCGCCAGATGCGGGAGGAGTTACTGCTGCTGGTGCTGGGTCACTTGCTTTTGTACAGCCAGACACACAATTTTGAAGAATTACAGCTCCAACGCTTATGCCGACAAGATTTAGAAATTCTTTACGTTCCATGTTATTGATGATTTATTTTGAGAAGTTTAAGTCTATTTTTAACACCCATACCCTTATTTTGTTTAAAAGGTTGCGTTAGAAAATATTAAAATTTGTACTTTCATATAAACATTGATTAAGCCTTGGCGGTTATTTAAGTAGTACAAAAAGATAAATTATGTATTTTAGATAAATTATTGATTTCAAAAAGTGTAAATATCTAAATTATATTATATTTTAAGATTATATAACCAAATTTTTATTATCGAATAAATATTTTATCTATATAAATTAATTTTGTTGGATAAAATATCATTAATATGAAAGAAGAAGCATTCTTAAATCCCATCAATAAAGACAAAGTTGCCGAAAATCCTGGCTTGTTACCTTATGCACATACTGCTGGTGGTGCTGTTATTCGCCCTGAAGATATGGGTAAAGCAAAAGGTCGTTCTGTAACTGCCATGCGTCAACAGACTGACCGCCAGATGAACCAGTTGTATGAGCAAATGGAAGTCTTGGCACGTCAGGCAAAGCTGTTAGCACAACGCAAAGAAATTTCGGAAAGAATTTATGATGCAGCGATGGGCTTCGAACCGATTATAAACGAGACGTACTACATGTATGAGCGTGACACGGGAGAGGATTTATTGTCATTAGTTGCTCCGCACGAGTGGGGGCGTTCGTTTAAATACAGTCGTTTTTTAGCAAAATGCCTTCTTTTGGCTGACCACACTTGGGATGTTGAGTATAATGAGGATGCGTATAATGATTAGGTTTAAAAAAACTCAAAGTTCAACTTTCAAGAATTGCCAGCCACAAGGTTGGCAATTTTTGTTTATAATTATTCATTGTTCAATTGTAAAACAGATGTACTTTTGCAGGAAAATACAAATTAAGGAAATATGCAAATTATAGACGGAAAGGCAACTGCCGACGAAATAAAAAAAGAAATAGCCATTGAAGTGGCTGAAATGAAAGCCTCTGGACAAAAGACCCCTCATTTAGTTGCTATTTTGGTTGGAAATAATGGAGCGTCTGAAACGTATGTAGCCAACAAAGTAAAATCGTGTGAAGAATTAGGTTTTAATTCAACCTTACTCAGATTTGATACAACTATCTCAGAATCAGAGCTTTTGGATGAAGTGAAAAAGGTAAATGATAATGATGATATGGACGGATTAATAGTTCAACTTCCTCTACCTGACCATATTAATCCTGATAAAATTATGGAGACAATCGACCCACGAAAAGATGTTGATGGTTTTCACCCAATCAATATCGGACGTATGGCAAAAGGGCTTCCTGCCTATATTTCGGCAACTCCACAGGGCGTTTTGGATTTATTAGAAAGATATAATATTGAGACTTCTGGTAAACATTGTGTTGTGGTTGGTCGTAGTCAAATAGTTGGTTTGCCCATGTCGATTTTGATGCAGCGAAATCTTAAAATTGGGAATTGTACAGTTACTCTTACTCACTCAAAAACAAAAGATTTAGCGGAGGTTTGTGCAACGGCAGATATTTTGATTGCCGCTTTGGGTCGTCCAGAATTTATTACTGAAAAATTTGTGAAAGAAGGTGCTGTTGTTATTGATGTTGGATTGACTCGTGTAGAAGATTCTACTAAAAAATCTGGTTTTGCATTGAAAGGAGATGTAAAATATGATGAAGTAGCTCCAAAATGTTCGTACATTACGCCTGTTCCTAAGGGTGTTGGACCAATGACAATTGTTTCTTTGATGAAAAATACGCTTCTTTCAGCCAAAGGTGTAATTTACTCAAAATAGCAATTTTCTAAGTTACGGATTTATAACAATCCGCTCAATTTGAGAAAAAACAACGATTTTATGCTTATTTTACAAAAGCATTTTTGTACTTTTGCAGAAAATTACTGAACAAAAACTTAAAAATGGGAGCAAGTACAACTCCTTAAACAATATGGCTTCTATTAATCAAGTAAAGATTTTCGCAGGCTCTTCTTCTCAATATTTAGCAAAAGAAATTGCTCGATATTTTGGTAAAGATTTAGGGCAAAGTTCAGTTCAAAGGTTCTCTGACGGTGAAATGTCACCAAGTTTCAATGAGTCAGTGCGTGGTTGTGATGTATTTTTAATTCAATCAACTTTCCCACCAGCCGACAATATGATGGAATTGTTATTGATGATTGATGCAGCCAGACGAGCCTCTGCCCATTATGTTACGGTTGTGATTCCATATTTTGGATATTCTCGCCAAGACAGAAAAGACAAGCCAAGAGTAGGAATTGGAGCAAAATTAATGGCAAATCTTTTGACGGCCGCTGGTGCAGACCGATTGATGACGATTGATTTACACGCTGGACAAATTCAAGGTTTTTTTGATTTTCCAGTTGATCATTTAGAAGGAACTGCCATTTTTGTACCTTATTTAAAGTCATTAGGTTTAGATAAAATTCTTTTTGCTTCGCCTGACGTTGGTGGAGTTGTAAGAACCAGAAATGTTGCAAAATTCTTCAACGCTGAAATGGTAATTTGCGACAAGCAACGCAAAAGAGCCAACGAAATTGCTACTATGCAGTTGATTGGAGACGTTCAAGGGGCTGATGTTGTTTTAGTAGATGATATGATTGATACAGGTGGAACAATGTGCAAAGCCGCTCAATTAATCATGGACAAAGGAGCAAAATCAGTTAGAGCCATTGTAACACACGGTGTTTTGTCGGGAAATGCTTATGACAATATCAATAATTCGATATTAACCGAATTAGTTGTAACGGATACCATTCCAACAAAACAAGTATCAGACAAAATAAAAGTATTATCCGTGGCAGAATTATTTGCCAAAGCCATCGGAAGAATACGTGACCACGAATCTATCAGTTCATTATTTATAAAGTATTAATTTTAAACGGTCAGTAGAAGATAGAGGTAAAAGTTATTAAGAGTTAAGTTTTAAGTCGTTAAGTATTTTTCTATTTTAACAACTTATCAACTTAAAAATTAACAACTTAAAATCGACAGGCTATTGACACAACAACTCAAAAATGAGAAAAGTAGAAATTGTAGGGTACAACAGAGAGACCCTTGGCACTAAGTCTGCCAAAGATTTACGTAATGAATCACTTGCACCATGTGTATTGTATGGTGGCGAAAAACAAATTCACTTCGCTGTTCCAATGATTCTTTTTAGAGAATTACTTTATACTCCCGAAGTATCAGAAGTAATCTTAAACATTGAAGGTGAAATTCACCACGCAATCGTTCAAGATTCACAATTCCACCCAGTTTCAGAGATGATTCTTCATGTGGATTTCTTGGAAATTGTAGAAGGAAAAGATATTAAAATTGCAGTGCCAATCAAAGTTATTGGAGATTCACCAGGCGTTCGTAAAGGAGGTAAAATGGTTCAGAAACTTCGTAAAATTACGTTGAAAGGGCAAGCGGATAATATTCCAGATTTCGTTACAGCTGATATTACAGGTTTAGATTTAGGTCAAACTTTAAAAGTATCAAAATTGAAAGCTGAGAATGTTACAATTTTGAACAATATGTCTGCCCCAGTAGCAACAATCGACATCCCACGTGCATTGAGAGGAAAAATCAACGCATAGTTTTGTCAAACTAAAATTGATAGATTTGAAGCCGATACAGCAATGTGTTGGCTTTTTTTTGACCGTAAAAGAAATTAGAGAGAATAATTGAACAATTTATTTGAAAAAAGCAATCCATCAATGTTATATTTGTATGTTCACATTTACCCTTCCCACTTCTTTGCAACAATATTTTCTTTTGAAGTCTTTGCTATTTAAATGACTTCTTCGATTTTGGAGTAGATATTTTCTACTTCATAAAGTGTTTTTTATGAGGGCAATTTACCTTTTTTTATCTTTTTATCTATTCATCTGTACCAATTATGTTCATGGTCAGGTGACTATTTCTTACCCAACTACGAGATCTGTTTTTCAAAGAAATAATAGTAACCAATCAATAATTTATATTGCTGGAAATTATACATCCTTAGCCGATAGGGTAGAAGCACGAGCTATTGCTCGGGCTATGATACCAAGTCAGGGTGTTTCAACGAATTGGATTACAATACAAAATAATCCACTAAATGGGTACTATTCTGGTACGTTAAATTTACAAGGAGGATGGTATGATATAGATGTAAGGTGCTGGTTAGGTACAACGTTAATTGGATCTGCAACTGTGCAAAGAATTGGTGTGGGAGAGGTTTTTTTAATTGCAGGACAATCTAATGCCACAGGAGATGGCGATTTAGCAAATCAAGGGAATTATGGACCGCAAGCTGATGATGACAGAGTTAGTGTTGTAAATTATACTTTGAGCAGTACCACTAATTATGGAAGTGTAAACTTGCCAGCGGCTACATTTTACCACCTTGATTCAACTTTTAACATTTCACCTTATGGAACATCTGCTTGGTGTTGGGGTGCATTAGGAGATACATTAGTTAAAAGACTAAATGTACCAATTGCTTTTTTCAATGCAGGAGCATCAGGCTCAGGACTGACATCCTGGAATATAACAGCCAACGATTCTACGGCTACACCCTTTAATTTTATCACTTATCCAAGAGGAATGCCTTATGGAAGGCTTAGGGCAGCCTTAAATTTTTACATCGCTCAGTTTGGAGTACGTGCAGTCTTATGGCATCAAGGAGAAACTGATAATTTAAACGAAACAACTCGAAATACTTACGGACAATACCTTAAAAATGTTATTTTAAAAAGTAGATTACACGCTGGAAAAAGCAACTTAGTTTGGGTAGTTGCCAGAGCCAGTAGGTTTAAAGGGTTTCAAATCTCAAATTCGAGAATTTGGCAGCCAGTAATTGATGCACAGAATGATGTGATTGGTTTGAATGGAACGGGACAAACAAATTATACTCCAAATGTTTATGAAGGTCCTGAAACAGATATGTTAATTGATCCAAATGTGAGAACAAACGATTCAATCCATTTTGTAGGTAATGGACATAGAATTTTAGCAAAAGTGTGGAGTCAAAAACTTACGACTTCATTTTTCGCAAACGTTGTTCCTTACATTCCACTCCCTCCTCCAAATTTATCAAGTAATTGCAGTGGACCATCTGCTTTGTCTATGAATGTCTCGAATACTTATTCTAATTATGTATGGACAAATAATCCTTCTTGGAATAATAATTTATCAAATTCTAACTCCTTTACTTCTTCAACTGGCTCATACCGTGTAAGGGTGAAAGATTCAAATGGTAATATACTATTATCTCCGCAAATAAACGTGCCTAATAATTTTGCTGGGTTAATTCCAATAAACAGCATTTCCTCGGGGACTTGGCATGATGGAAATACGTGGAGTTGTAGTAGAATCCCGACACCATCCGACTATGTTACTATTGGTGGAGGTCATAATGTAATAATTGGAGGAGGTCTAACGGCAAGATTCAAAAAAATTACCTTATTTGGCAATCTGCAATTTTTAGTTAATTCAAAACTTCAGAATTAATCAACTCCTTCAATTGTTATTTGTGCTACAACTTTACCATTTTTTTCTGTTATTTCAAAAGTTGCTTTTTCTTGAAAGAAAAAAAATAATCTTTTCCTCAGATTTTGAATTCCAATGCCCGTCGAAGAATTACTATTTTTAAGCTTTCCTGAATTAATAACCGTAAGAATGAATTTATTTTCATTTACCTCCGACTTGATTATGATTTCACCACCAAACTTCAATTTGCTGATGCCATGCTTAATGGCATTCTCCACAAGGAGTTGTAATATCATAGGGGGCAATTTAATTGATGAGGTATTTTTTTCAATTTCAAAAGTATATTTTAATCGATCTTCGTATCTTATTTTTTCTAAAAAAAGATAATCCTTTACAAAATTGACTTCTGTTTCAAAATTTACTGATTGCTCACTTCCAATTGTTAGTGATGTTCTGAGTAATTCTGAAAGTTGGGTGAGTGAGTTTCTCGCTAATTGGGGGTCTGAGATAGTTAGTGCTTTAATACTATTGATAGCATTAAATAAGAAATGAGGATTAAGTTGATTTTTTAGATTGGCTAATTCGGCTGTCTTCAAGGCAGTTTCGGATTGAGCTAATGCGACTGCTTTGTGTTGTGATTCGGCATTACTGACTAATAAATGATAAAAAAGAAACCACAAGCCAACGTATCTGATGGACTCAATAAAAAACTGGAAATAGTCATAAGTTTCTAAGGGAATTCCTTCACTTGGTTTTCTATATCTTTGAAACCCAAAATAATAGTCTATCAAGAAAATTGTTCCACCTGTTAAGATAGCCCCTGAAATAGCAAACATTACAGTTTTTTTATTTTCTCGAAATTTTTTTTGGAAAAAATGAGCGTATAAATGGGTGAAAATAATTCCAATCAGAAAATTAATGATTAGGTATGTGTATTTTGTTTGTGGATGTGTAGCAAAATATTTTGTACTTGGAAAACGAAGTACAAATGTTGTGAATAGCCACCAAGAAAGTTGAACAGTCCAATAAACTTTTTTTGAAAAATATTTCATTTGGGAAATGAGCTAAGGAATCATAAAAAAATCCCTTCCATTTTTTGAGGAATGAAAGGGATATTAAAGACTTGGAATAAAATTATTTCTTCTTTTCTCTCGGAGAAAACATGATTGACATTCTTTTTCCTTCTAATCTTGGCAATTCGTCAGCTTTTCCGAATTCGTCA
Source organism: Cytophagales bacterium (assembly GCA_013298125.1). Lineage (GTDB taxonomy): Bacteria > Bacteroidota > Bacteroidia > Cytophagales > Spirosomataceae > Arcicella. Next base: position 60,622 of record JAAFJP010000006.1, read on the forward strand.
AGACCTTTGGCAAAATTTAACAAAAGGATTTCACCACGCTCTTTAAAAACAATCGAACGACCCACGAAGTGAACGTAAGCCTTTACTTTTGCACCTTCTTTCAAGAAATTGATAGCGTGCTTTAATTTGAAATTAAAGTCATGGTCGTCTGTATTTGGACCAAAACGAATTTCTTTCAAAACCGTTTTTGCAGCATTTGCTTTAATTTCTTTTTGTTTTTTCTTTTGTTCGTACTTGAACTTTGCGTAGTCCGTGACACGACACACTGGCGGAACAGCTTTTGGAGAGATTTCAACTAAATCAAGCCCTTGTTCCTGTGCAATATCAAGGGCTTTTTTGAAATCCATTATACCTACTTCAACGTTTTCTCCGACCAGACGCACTTCTGCAACGCCTTTGATGAGATTGTTGATTCTGTAAGGTTCTTCTTCTCTACGATTATTTCTAAAATTGTTGTTGGGGCGTAACGCCATATTTGTTAAATGATTGGTTTTAAATTGTTTAAACTTTACACTTCCCTAAGTGTAAGTAGATTTTACTCTGCAAATTAACGAAAAAATACCAATTTTTCACTTTTTTGTAATTCTCTCGAAATGTAAATCAAAAAAATAAAAAATACAAGAAAAATAGTTGTAGAAGTTTGATTTGTTGAATTGTTGCTACTAATTACAACAACTCAACAAATCAAACTTCTAAAATTGACAAATTAATACTTCACAATATTCTTATTTATCTCATCCTGAGCGATTTTGACAAATTCATCAATTGTCATCATGCCCAAATCACCTTCTCCTTTTTTACGTACGGAAACTTTACCTTCTTCGGATTCTTTTTCACCTACAATAAGCATGAAAGGCAATTTATTAACTTCTGCATCACGGATTTTACGACCAATTTTTTCGTCTCGATGGTCGATATATCCACGCAAATCTTGCTCCTGTAATCTCAAAAATACTTCGTTGGCATAATCTTCATATTTCTCAGAAATTGGTAAAACTGCCAATTGTTCTGGCGACAACCAAAGTGGGAAATTACCCGCAGTATTTTCAATCAAAATCGCAATAAAACGCTCCAATGAACCAAATGGGGCTCTGTGAATCATCACTGGGCAATGTTTTTGGTTGTCAGAACCAGTATATTCTAATTCAAAACGTTGTGGTAATTGATAATCAACTTGGATAGTTCCTAATTGCCATTTACGCCCGAGAGCATCTTTTACCATGAAATCCAATTTTGGACCATAAAAAGCCGCTTCGCCTAATTCTACAACTGTTGGTAAGCCTTTTGCTTCGGCAGATTTGATGATGGCTGCCTCGGCTTTATCCCAATCTTCATCTTTACCAATGTATTTTTGCTTATTTTCAGGGTCACGCAAAGAAATTTGAGCTGAATAATTATCAAATCCAAGTGCTTTGAAAACGTAAATTACCAAGTCAATCACTTTCATAAATTCGTCCTCCACTTGGTCGGGGCGACAAAAAATATGGGCATCGTCTTGTGTAAAGCCACGTACACGAGTTAAACCATGTAACTCACCTGATTGTTCATAACGATAAACCGTTCCAAATTCTGCCAAACGTAAAGGCAAATCACGGTATGAACGTGGTTTTGTCTTATAAATCTCGCAGTGGTGCGGACAATTCATGGGTTTCAAGAAAAACTCTTCTCCCTCGTCTGGCGTTTTGATAGGCTGAAACGAATCTGCCCCATATTTTGCGTAATGTCCAGAAGTTACATATAATTCTTTTGAACCAATGTGTGGTGTAATTACAGGAGAATATCCTGCACGAACTTGGGCTCTGCGGAGGAAATTTTCCAATCTTTCACGCAACATTGTTCCCTTCGGCAACCACAGAGGCAAACCCATTCCCACCTTTTCTGAAAAAGCAAATAATTCTAATTCCTTGCCCAATTTGCGGTGGTCACGGCGTTTAGCTTCTTCCAAAAGGGTCAAATATTCTTCTAATTCCTTTTGTTTAGGGAACGTAACCGCATACACACGAGTCATTTGCTTGCGTGTGATGTCCCCACGCCAATATGCACCCGCAACGCTCATCAATTTAACCGCTTTCACAAATCCTGTATTTGGAATATGTGGTCCACGACATAAATCTATAAATCCTCCTTGTTGGTAAAATGAAATTGAACCGTCCTCTAAACCTTCAAGCAATTCTAATTTATATTCGTCGCCTTTTTCTGTGAAATATTTTATCGCATCAGCCTTTCCAACCGAGGAGCGTACATATTCATTTTTCTGACGAGCTAATTCTAAAACCTTATCTTCAATCTTCTTGAAATCCTCGGAGCTGAGTGTTTTGTCGCCCATGTCGATATCGTAATAAAATCCTGTGTCAATGGCTGGTCCAATTCCGAATTTTGTTCCTGGGTAAAGAGCCTCAATCGCCTCCGCCATTAGGTGTGCCGATGAATGCCAGAAGGTTGCCTTTCCGTCGGTATCATTCCACGTAAGTAATTGAAAATCAGAATCTTCATTGATTGGTAATGAAGCATCAACTACTTTTCCATTAACTTTGGCAGCTAATACGTTTCGGGCTAAACCTTCCGAAATACTGAGGGCAATGTCCATCCCAGTTGTTCCCTGAGCATACTCTCTGACACTACCGTCTGGTAATTTAATCTTAATCATTTTGTTTGTGTTTATGGAGCTTTGTTATTGAAAATCAGGGTTTTACAACTAACAATTCTTTTCAAATCTCCTATGTTTGTTTTAATTTATTCTATCTGTAATTTTTATCCAACGGGTTAAAATCGCAACGGCGAACCGTCCGTTTTTAGGAAATATGTCGTCCTGATGGGACTCATTCCTCAAAGTCCCATCGGGACGAAAAATATCCTAACAATGGGTTTTAACCCGTTGGAAAAACCCCTTTAATTTTTAATTCCTTTTGGTAGCAAGGGTTTCAATGTATCGGTATCAACTGACGAAGACCGTTTAGGCATTTCAAATTTTGGGAACGCCGTCGTGTCATATTTTAAGTCAAGATTCGGGATATATTCTCCGTAAATTTGCTTGCGTTGAGCCCTCGCAATTCCTCCCAAAGCCTTATAATCTTGCGGATTTTCAGCTATCATTTGGTTATACATCTCTTCCGCTTTGTCGTATTCACCAGTATATTCCAAACATTGTGCCATGTAAAACTTGGCATCGGGATATTTTGGGTCATGTTTTAAAGTTCTCCCAAAAAACGGCATTGCCAAGCGATAGGCACGGGTTTTGAAATAAATTTGCCCAGAATTAAAACTCGCTTGAATCAAGTTTGTATCTAATTTTATCGCTTTTCCGTAAAACAAAACTGCACTATCCAACTTCCAAGCTCGTTGGTAAGTATTCCCTTTTTGAAAAAATAAATTAGCACTTTTTGGATGATATTTTAAGGCTTCGCCACAATACAAAAGAGCCAAATCGTATTCCCTTAAATTGGTATGCACTTGAATCAACTTCAAATAGGCGGGCAAAAAACTGGGTTTGAGTCCCAAGGTTTGTTGGTAAAGTCCCAACGCCATCGAAGTATCAGCCATTTTTGCTGCAATTTCTCCTTGATAAAAATACGTTTCACCATTGTTTGGAGATAATTGAAGGGCTTTTCTGAGATATGCTTGTGCCTTTGGAAACTGATTGAGTTGTTGATACAAATCTCCCAAGAGCGTATATAACTCAGGTGATTCCGTGTTCAAAACCTCCGCTTTCGAGGCAGATTCTAAGGCTAATTGCGTTTGTCCAGAAGCCTTTAAAATTTGTGCTTTTGCTTGAAAATAATTCCCAACGTTGGGTCGAATACTGATGGCATTTTCAATATCTTCCAAAGCCTCTTTGAAATTTTCATTCTCTAAATACAACAAAGAACGTTTGTAATGATTATCAGAATTGCTGGGCGAAGCGTCTATTGCCTCCGTCAAAAAAGCAATGGCAGCATCACGGCGAGCCTTTTCCGAAACCTCGGGAACAGGAGGGATGGACAAACCTTTTTTGGACTCAGTGATACAGGCACTGAAAAGGTAAAGGCAAATGATTATGAAGAAAAGTGATTTGAAATGGGCTTTCATTACTCAAAATTACGAAGTTCACTCAATTTAGGTGTCTATTTTGTAGAAATTATTGAAATTTCAAGCTCAAAAGTAGATTTTTTACGGGAAAGAGAATTCTCAATTCAGTAATTTTCTACGCAAAAAAGCAATTTTTGGGTCTTAAAAAAGTCAATTTTCTTGATTTTTGATAAGAATTATACAAATCTGCAATATTTTGCAAACTTTTTTATGGGATTCCAAAATTTACAAGTAGCTTTGTATCAGATTATTAACCACAAAAAAACACTAACCGCAGATGAAAAAAGTTTACTATTTCGTATTTTTCCTTATCGTATTAAAGGCACTTGAAGTTTTCGCAAATTAAATTTTAGAATTCTTCACAATCAAAGGCACAGACTTGGCGGTTTGTGCCTTTTTTCTTCTCGAAAATTTACCACAAACATACACCTAATAAATAGGAATAAGTTGTCATCTAAAGTTATAAAAAATAAAAAGTTGCCCGTCAGAAACAGACAACTTTCTTTCTGAAACAAAACCACAAGAACCATACTTGTGGTTGAGTTACAATATTTTAGGCTTCAATCAACGATTCGTCATGTTGTGAAATATCTAATCCTACTCTCTCTTCCTCCTCAGTTACACGCAAAGGAATGATTTTATCAGTTACCCACAATAATAAAAGTGAACCTCCAAAAGCAAATGCCGATACCGTTACTAATGCAATCATGTGTTTGATAAATAAAGCTGGGTCACCTGTGATAAACCATCCTTGTTCACCTTCAACTACAACACCGTTTACAGCTTTTGAAGCAAATAAACCTGTCATAACCATACCTACCATTCCGCCCATTCCATGACATGGAAATACGTCTAATGTATCGTCTAACTTAGAATTTGCTCTCCAATGTGCTGCGATATTTGAAATAATTGCTGCAATTGTTCCGATAAAAATTGCTACTGGAACAGTTACAAAACCAGATGCTGGCGTGATTGCAACTAAACCAACTACTGCACCAATACAAAAACCTAATGCAGAAACTTTGCGTCCACGAGTTACATCAAATAATATCCATGATAAACCTGCGGCTGCCGCTGCAACGTGAGTAGTACCAAATGCTGAAACTGCCAACGAAGTTGCTCCAACGGCTGAACCTGCATTGAAACCAAACCATCCGAACCAAAGTAAACCTGTTCCTAAGAGAACGTAAGGAATATTTGCAGGAGGTAAAACATTTGCTTCTATGTGAGACTTACGACGCTTTAAGTACAATGCACCTGCCAAAGCAGCCCAACCCGCACTCATGTGTACAACTGTACCACCCGCAAAGTCAAGAACACCATATTTGAAAAGGAATCCTTCTGGATGCCATGTCCAGTGAGCCAAAGGAGCATAAACAATTACACAGAAAAGCACCATAAATAATACAAAAGCACGGAAATTGATACGTTCCGCCAATGCACCAGAAATCAACGCTGGCGTAATAACGGCAAATTTCATCTGGAAAAATGCAAAAAGAGCCAAAGGAATTGTTGGAGCTAATGACCATGCTGGACCATCAAAAACACCTTTGAACATAAAATAAGTCATTGGGTTTCCGACTACACCTCCGATAGTTTCTCCGAAAGCTAAACTGAAACCAAATACAACCCAAATAACGGTGATAACACCCATTGCAATAAAAGATTGCAACATAGTAGAAATTACGTTTTTGTGGTTTACCATTCCACCGTAGAAATAGGCTAAACCAGGAGTCATTAAAAGAACAAGACCAGAAGATACAAGCATCCAAGCTGTATCTCCAGCACTAAAATTTTTGTCGGGAGCTGCAACTGCGGCATCTTTTCCGAAATAAACTGCGGCAATGGCAACCAAAAGTAAAATACCAATTGGCAACCAAGAGGGTTTTTGTTGTGTCATGTGGTTTTTTGATTAAAGGGTTTTTGAATATGGATTTTGTTTACAGAAAATTTTTCTAATCAGTCGATTGACTGATTAGAAAAAAGATTATTATCAGAATTTAGCGATAACAGCTAAACCCAAAGTTGATTGTGATTTTTGGTCTTTTCCATCTCCATCGACGAAGAAGTTTTTGTCAAAAGCATCTGAGCGAAATTCTGGTTTGATTAATAAATGTCCATCAGCAACCGTAAAAGTAGTTGTAACAGTCAAAGAATTCACAGTTACACCTGTTGCATTGTCAATACGAAGACCTCTAACAGCATCTTGGTTATTGAAATTCTCATATCTTGCTCCAATACTAAATACATCCGAAACAGAATAATTTGTATATAAAGCCCATCCACCCCAAGTACCAGAGTTTTTAGCAAATTTAGGGTTTGAGGTTAAACCTTGATAATCTCCTTTTTGTGAGCCAGTTGCTGCATTTAGCCCTACCATAAACTTAGGAGTGATTTGGTAAGTAGTAGTTAAATCAAATAAAGAATAACTCGCATCTGGTGTCAGTCCTTTTGCGTCTGCATTTGCTTCGTTTGAAGAAATAGCGTTCAAATAAACATTCCATCCAGAAACTGGTGATACGAACAATTGTCCAATAATACCCTTTGCACGGTTATTATCATCCAAATTATCAACATTATTTACAATTCCACCCATCAAATAAACTTTATCAGAAAAATTATATTGAGCTTTTAAACCTACATGATAGAAAGGTCCATTATTGAAAAGATTTGATAATGAATAATGATAGTTAACAGGAGCATCAATTACTTCATATCCGATGTGAGTTCCAAACTGTCCCATTGTCAAAGAGAATTTGTCTGTTGCTTTCCATGTTACATAGGCTTGCTTAATTGCAAGTGCGGTACCAGTTGTAGGAATCGCCACTCCATTTGCATCGTAGGTTGCTCCTACTCGACCTACAACGTTTCCATAATTTCCCAGGTCAGCGTTTGGTCCAAAAGTCAAATCACCAACGATGTCCAACTTTGAAGTCGAGTAAGTCATTTTTGTTTGCACTAAACCTAATGAGAATTGTCCTGCTCTTACGTCAAATGCTCTTGCAGTTCCAGACGCACCAGTATTTCCTCTACTGATTGGGCTATTAAAGTTCGCCATATAGTAGGAATCAATGTACCCCGAAAATGTAAATTTTCCTTTATCTTCTGTCTTTTCCTGAGAAAATGCTGAAAATCCTAAAAGCAAAGAAAATGCGGTGGTTAAGGCTTTTTTCATTATAAAATTTTGTTTCATGTTTAAATTAAATGCTTGATTACAGCACAAAGATTATAGGTAAAATTCACTAATCCAAATTTTTGTATAATTTTTTAACTTATTTTTAAGTATTTTTCATAAAATAATCCAAATAGGGTTCTTTTTTAAACCTGTTTTTAAGAAAATTTCAATTATTATTTAATTATTACTTCAATTTACAACATATTTTGTCAATTATACAAAAAACCAAATATTCTAAAATTGAATTTCTAAGAAAAAATATAATTATTTCAATATTTTAAAATTTTGTACAAACAAAAAGCCCTGACTTGTCTCCAAATCAGGGCTTTCAAAAATTTTAATTTTATTACTCAGCGTGTAACCATGCTTTTTTAGCTAACAAAGTTTCTTCTTCTTCTTCATGGTCTGGGTCGGGTACGCAACAATCTACTGGACAAACTGCCGCACATTGTGGTTCTTCGTGGAAACCCATACATTCAGTACACTTATCTGGAACTATATAATAAAATTCGTCAGAAACAGGAGTCATTGGATCTTTGCCACCAATTGATGAGCCATCTTCTAATTCTACATCTACCAACTTAGTGCCTCCGCCCCAAGTCCATTCTACACCGCCTTCATAAATTGCTGTATTAGGGCATTCTGGCTCGCACGCCCCGCAGTTTATACATTCTTCTGTGATGATAATTGCCATAAAATTACGCTTTAATGTGTATGAGTTAGTTTATTCTAATCAACCTTAAAACTCACATAAATAATTATTGTTACAAATTTAATGGTTAATTTTTGAATAGCCTATAAAGTTTGGAGACTATTGTAAAATATTTATTTGCTAAGATTTGCTTAAATTGCAGGAAATTTTTAAAAATATGACATTAGAAGCGAGAATCAAGGCTTTTGCCGATTTAGGACAGTATTTGAATGACCCTAAAAATATTTCAGAAATTGAACTTTGGGCGGATAGAGCCTCTCATCAAAATAATTGGTTTACCATCGAAAACACCAAAAAGAGCTTAAAATCTATTGCAGATTATTTCTTGAATGAAGTGCTTTTAAGACAATGGACAGACCTTTACGAAATTAAAGATACACCTGAAACTGTTAAAAGCGTAGGGGTGATTATGGCGGGAAATATTCCAGCTGTCGGATTCCACGACCTAATGACGATTGTGCTTTCGGGTCATGCGTGTGTGGCAAAAATAAGCTCTCAGGATTCGGTTTTGATGTTATCTTTGATAGAGAAGTTATTGGAATTTAATCCAAATTTAGAAATAAGAGTCGCTGATAAAATGAACGAAGTGGATGCTCTAATTGCCACAGGTTCAGATAATTCCGCCAAATATTTTGAATATTATTTCAGAAATAAACCACATATTATCCGCCAAAATAGAACTTCCATTGCTATTTTGAATGGAGAAGAGACTGAGACTGATTTTCTGAATCTTGGGCAAGATATTACGGATTACTTTGGATTAGGTTGCAGAAATATCTCTAAAATTTATGTACCAACGGGATATGATTTCACTAAATTTTATGACTCTATCGAATCGTTAGGCGATATTTTTTATCATAATAAATACAAAAATAATTACGATTATAATAAGTCCATTTATTTGGTCAATGGCATTCATCATTACGATAACGGTTTTATGATTTTGACTAAGAATGAAGCCATGGTTTCCCCTATTTCCGTTATTTTTTATGAAGAATATCAAAATAAAGAAGATTTAGAAAAAGTTATCATTGAGAATCAAACCAAAATTCAATGTATTGTTTCTAAAAATGCCTGGTTCGAGAAGAGTTTTAATTTTGGTGATGCTCAAAAGCCTAAATTGTGGGATTATGCAGATGGAGTTGATACGATGGCGTTTTTGTTGAGTCTTTAATTTTCTTATTCCATAGTCTAAAAAAAATGTGACCAAAAGTTTTACCGTCGTGGAGGTTTTGAACCTCCACGACGGTAACTTTTCAAAATAAATTAGTTTGAATCTTTGTCGCTTTATTCTGTTCTCATTAAAACAACTGTTTTTCCAAACATTGGAGCTCCAACATATCCTCTGACGTTCAATGTATTCTCATTTTTCAAAGTCATTTTTCCAGAAACTGTCATGCCACTTCTTGGATCGCTGACTTGTCCACCTGACCATACATTTTTTCCTTCAAAAGTAAACTTTCTAAAAATTTGATACCCCAAAGTCGGTTTAAGCTTTAAATCTTCTTTTGAACCTTTGGGGGCTAACCAAACAATTTTTCCAAAATACTGATTATCAGACTTGTAGATTTGAATTTTTGAAGTTTTATCATCAGTAAACCAAATGCCTACAATTTTTTCTGAATCATCAGTGGCAATTTTATTTGTAGATTTAAAAGAAAATGATGCTGTTAAAATTGATACTACAATCAAGAGTTTATAAAATTTCATGGGTATTTTTTGTAAGATAATATTGATAAAATTTATGACAAATTATGGTGGACAAAACCCCGATTCCTGCACCCGTAAGCACATCAAGAGGATAATGAACACCCACGTAAATACGACTGTATGAGACAATTATTGCCCAAACAAAGAATAATTGCACTAACTTAAAATTATTTTTGAACAATAAATAAAGTCCCGTTGCCAAAGCAAATGAGTTGGCAGCATGGGAAGAACAAAAACCAAACTGTCCTCCACAATTGCCTACTAAGTGAACCAAATTTTGAAGAGAAGGTTCATGGCATGGTCTTAATCTATGAATCAAGGGCTTTAATAAGCCTGAACAAAACTGGTCTGCAATTGCAACACTGATTACAATCGTTAATAGCATTGCGATTGAGTTTTTCTTGTGCTTCCAAATAATTATTCCAATGATTAACAAATACATCAGAATCCAAGAATTTTTGGCTGTAATCCAAGCCATGATGGGGTCAAATGAATCTGAATGCAACGAATTTAACCAAAGAAATGCTTGAGTGTCGAGTTCGTTAATCATCGAAATTCATTTTTTTTCTAATTCTTGAAATTGTTACTTTTGCAATTTGTTCAGCTTTTGCTTCTCCTTCTTGCAATTTTTGTTCGAGTTCTGGAATATGATTCATGTAATACTCAAATTTTTCTCTTTCCTCGGCAAATTCCCTTATTAGAACAGCGTGAAGGGCATTTTTTGCGTGTCCATATCCGTAACCACCCGCCAAATAATTCGCTCTCATTTCTTCGATTTCTTCTTTGTTGGCTACCAAAGAATACAGTTTAAAAACGTTATCAGTCTCTGGGTCTTTTGGGTCTTCCAAAGCCTTTGCATCCGTAACGACCTTTTTCACTACTTTCAATAAATCTTTTTCATTCAAGAAAATGTCAATGTAGTTATTCAAAGACTTGCTCATTTTTGCCCCATCAATTCCAGGAATGGTCATTACGGCTTCATCAATTTTGGCTTCTGGAAGCACAAGCGTATCTTCGCCATATTGTCGATTGAAAGCTCCTCCCAAATCACGGGTCATTTCCAAATGTTGTCTTTGGTCTTTTCCAACGGGTACGATATGAGCATCATACAACATAATATCAGCCGCCTGCAAAACTGGATACGTAAAAAGTCCTGCATTGACATCCGCCAATTTTTCGGATTTATCTTTGAAACTATGACCATTTGCCAACATCGGGAAGGGCGTAAAACAGTTCAAATACCACATTAACTCAGTATGATAACCCGCTAATTTTGATTGACGGTAGAAAAAGTTTTTATCAGCATCAAATCCACAAGCTAACCATGCCGCAGCAATGGCATAGGTATTTTCACGAAGAATTCTACCATCTTTTAGAGAGGTAAGAGTATGTAAATCAGCAATAAATAAAAAAGATTCATTAGCTGGATTTTTTGATAATTCAATGGCTGGTCGGATAGCACCGAGGATGTTTCCGAGGTGTGGTCTGCCAGATGCTTGTATGCCTGTGAGGATTCGCATGAATTGAGATTTTATAATTTTTTACAAAATTGCCTAAATTATGCCAATACATCAAATGAGGTTAGTAGAAATTGTGTAATTTCACAAAAACAACAAATCCATTACTAAATTATGTCCATTACTGTCCAGACTTTTCAATTTTTAGAAGATTTAAAACAAAACAATAATCGTGAGTGGTTTCATGCCAATAAAAAACGGTATGATGTCGTAAAATCAACTTTTGAAGAGACTATCAAGGAATTAATTGGTACGATTGGTGAATTTGAAAACATGACTGGGGTTGAAGTTAAACATTGTAATTATAGGATTGCCAGAGATGTAAGATTTACAAATGATAAATCTCCTTACAAAACGTGGTTATCTGCAAGTTTTTCGGAGGGTGGTCGTAAGTCAGGAAGGATGGACTTTTACATGCACATTCAAGAAGAGGAGTCTTTTTTAGCGGGAGGAATGTGGTCACCAACACCCGAGCAATTGGCAAAGTATCGACAAGAAGTTGATTATAATGCAGAAGAATTAAAATCAATAATTTATCACCCAAGATTTGTAAAAATGTTTGGTGATGCACAAGGAGAATTTGTAAAATCAGCCCCAAAAGGGTATTCAAAAGATCATCCTGAAATTGAATTATTAAGAAAAAAACAACTATTTTTTTGGCATAAATTCACCAAAGAGGAAGTGATTTCAAATGATTTTGTTAGTAAGGTAACTGAAACTTGCAAAACATTAAAACCCTTTCTTGATTTTATGAATGCAGTCATAATTGACAGTTCAGAACCTCAAATAAAATTGTAAATACTTGATAATCAAATTTTTATATTTAAATTTGCCGAAGTAATTTAAAGCTAACCAAAATGAATAAAACGCTAACTTCGTACGTAGGACTATTTACTTTTCTGTTGTTCTTGTGGAATTGTACTTCCGAAATTCCTTCTCTGAAATCTCCCAAAAGTCCTAAAAAAGACATTCTGACTTTTAAATTTTCAGATTTTAATCCTGTGGCTGAGGGCGACATTGACACAACTGCACGAACCGTTAAAATTCGTGTACCTGTTGCTACAAAAGTAACTGCTTTGATTCCTACTATCACCGTTTCAAGCGATGCAACTGTAAGTCCAAATTCATTAATTGCTCAAAATTTTACAGTTCCACTTACCTACATGGTAACGGCTGCCGATTGTACAAAAAGAGCATATTTGGTTACAGTTGATATTGCAAGAACTACTGACCCAGAAATTTCAGGCATTGAGACCATCTCAGCGAAAACGACGGAGCAATTTTTTATTTATGGAAAAAATTTGACCCGCACAGGGACAGTTACGACCTTTACATTAACTTCGAAAACTACTGGCAAAACTTATACTCTAAAAAATATAAGTTTAGCAGCATCACAAGCGAAGGTACAAATTCCCTTTGGAGTACCTGTTGGTACCTATTCAATTACAGTTGATGTCAATGGAAGGCAGTTCAAATATAGACTTTTGGATTTGAAAATTACAGGTGACGGAACTATTTTGAGCCTCAATAGAATGACTGTTTTGTCGTATATCAGGGGTGATAAATTAATTATTACTGGCAATAATATCAAGGCTACTAAGGCTCAAATACGTTTTCAGCCACAAACGGCAGGAACGGTGACTCAAACAAAAGATGCTGTCATAAATCAAGCTGGTACAGAGGTGTCATACACTATCGAACCGACCTTCCCCGCTCCTTACAACTGGACTTTGACTTTGTTATTGGACGGTCAGGCTTATGCAATACAAGATGTTGTGAGGATTTTGGCGAAGTAATTTTAAACAAAAATATCAATTAACTTTCATGAAAAAAGTATTTATTTTTACCCTAATTTTCTTATATTCAGCCAATTGCATTTCACAAAGTATGATAAAAGTAGTCACAGTGAAAGCAAAAGACATTCAATCTATTGGTATATTACCAGTGATAAGTAATGTCAATATTTTAAAATCAGAAGATGAAAAGATAAGTCAAGAATTTATTAATCAGACGAATTCAACAACAAATAAATTTTCAGAACACGCATTAGATAGTTTGTTCACAATGATTAATTTACCATCAAAAAAGATACTTTTGGATTCAAATTCAATAGTTTTTTTTTCAAAAGAAATAGAAAAGTATTTTAATCTAATAAAGTATCAAAACCTGAGTGGCAATTACGGAAAATCAAAAATGAAAGAGTTTTTGGAACGTATGACTGTCGGAGATACGATTTCAGGATTAATTAAATCCCAAAATCAAAGATATGCACTATGTGTTGTCAATAATGCGTTTACAAGAACTCTAAGGGAAGAAGCAATTAGAGAAAAACTACAGCAAAAGAAAAACATGCAACAAGCCGTATTGGGTTCTTCACTTGGTGCAATAGGTGGTTTAATTTATGGTTTAAGTGGTGCTGATAATAAAGGCTATCAAACCGAATTTCCTTTTGGTATTACTTCATACGCTTTCATCTTAGATGCAGAAACAAAAAAAATAGTTAACTTTTTTATTTTGACAACCGATGCTGACCCGATTAACTCTAAAATGATTCATGAAAAACAGATAATACCTTTGTTTAACGATTTTTGGGTTTGGTATTATTCGGAGGCTGAGAAATATATAAAAGTTGATAGGAAATAAAATTTTATCAAACTGATTCAAAAATTTCAAAACATAAATTAAAACTGTATTCAAATTATACAATGAAAAAGCTATTCCTATTTCTTATTTCTTACTCAATTTCCTTTCAGACGTGTTTTTCTCAAAAATATATTGGAACAGATATAAGACCAAGCACCATCCATAAAACAGGATATTTGAAACCTTATTCTGCAATAGATTACCTAAAAGAAAAAAATGAAGACGATTTGTCAAATAAATTGAATGAAACAATTGTTCAAAAATCAAGTATGTTTCTTAACGAAATATTTATGGAATTTGAATTACCTGCTGAGCTTGTCACATTAGATTCTGTTGATTGTAAATTATATGGGAAACTTATTGAATCTATCATAAAAAATATAATTCTCGATGGTGAAATATTAAAGTATAATGATATGGAAGTTTTTAGTTACAACCGTAAAACAGTTACCAAGGTCATAAATAAGATTATCATTTCAGACAGTGTTTTTAATATTATCAAGAAATCAGAAAAAAGACTAATGCTTTCTACTGGTACATTAGGGTATATAAAAACCAAAAATTATCGCTCTAAGAATCCTAATAAAGCTAACAATTATGCAAATTTTGGAATGGGTTATGGTCTTGTAGGTCATTTAATCGACAACCCAAATAAATGCTGTAAAAGTATTAACTACGCAATTATTATTGATTCCGAAGCAAAAAATATTGCTTATTTTCATGTCATAGTTGATGAAGTTAACTCTGCCAATGAAAAAGATTTGAAAGTTATGTGTCATAAAATATTTGAAGATTACTGGATTTGGTATAATTCAGAGGCTGATAAATATCTTAAAATTAAAAGAAAATAAACTTAATAAACTACCAAAGCGACCCAACAAGTCGCTTTTTTTGTTTATTTTGTAATAAGAAAAATATACTTGCTTTGTTCAACCCAGAACTCAGAACTCAGAACTAAATAATGCAATTCTCCCACTTACATTGTCATACCCAATATTCCCTCCTCGACGGGGCTTCTAAAATTCCTGACCTTTTTGCCAAAGCTAAGGCGGACAATATGCCCGCCATTGCCATTACTGACCATGGAAATATGTTCGGGGCGTTTCAGTTTGTGGCGGAGGCTCAGAAACATGAGGGCGTAAAACCTATCGTGGGTTGTGAGTTTTATGTCGTAGAAGACCGTCATAAACGTTCATTTACGAAGGAACAAAAAGACAAACGTTACCACCAATTGATGCTTGCCAAAAATGCGGAAGGCTATGCTAATTTGGTGAAAATGTGTTCGTTAGGTTACATTGAAGGGCTTTATGGAAAATATCCACGGATTGACAAGGAACTGATTTTAAAACACCATAAAGGACTCATTGCCACGACTTGTTGCTTGGGTGCATCCGTTCCGCAGGCGATTTTGAGACACGGCGAAGAAGAGGCTGAAAAGGAGTTCAAATGGTGGTTGGATTTGTTCGGGGAAGATTATTATGTAGAGGTTCAGAATCACCAAATTCCAGACCAGTTACGTTGTAATGAGGTTTTGTTGCGTTTTGCCAAAAAATATAATGTCAAAGTCATTGCCTCAAACGATTCGCATTACCTCGACCAAAAAGATGCCAACGCCCACGATATTCTCTTGTGTATCAATACGGGCGAAAAGCAAGCTACGCCTACTTACAAGGATATTGACGATGATGCAGGTACATCAACCAAAGGCAAGCGTTTTGCTTTTTATAACGATGAATTTTATTTCAAGAATACGGCTGAAATGACCAAACTTTGGAGTCACGTTCCAGAGGCGATTGATAATACGAATGAGATTGTCGGAAAAATTGATACCTTGAAATTGAAGCAAGATATTTTGTTGCCCAATTTCGTGATTCCTTCAACATTTGCCAATCAGGACGACTACCTCGAACACATCACTCGGGAGGGAGCAAGAAAGCGTTATGGCGAAGCTTGGGACTCTGTTGAAGTGAAGGAACGCATTGATTTTGAGCTTCATGTGATAAAAACGATGGGCTTTGCTGGTTACTTTCTTATTGTGGGAGATTTTATTCAGGCTGGGCGAGATTTGGGCGTTTTTGTAGGTCCTGGGCGTGGTTCTGCCGCTGGTTCGGTTGTGGCGTATTGTATCGGAATCACGAATATTGACCCCATCAAATACAAGTTACTGTTTGAGCGTTTCTTGAATCCTGACCGTAAATCAATGCCCGATATTGATACAGATTTTGACGATGATGGTCGCCAAAAAGTGATTGATTATGTGGTTGAAAAATACGGAAAACAGCAAGTAGCTCACATTGTTACGTATGGTACGATGGCAGCAAAAATGTCGATAAAAGACGTTGCCCGTGTGATGGATTTGCCTTTGAATGAATCCAACGAATTAGCAAAATTAGTGCCTGATAAGCCTGGAACGAACTTAAATCGTGTGATGAACGCACCGCTGACGGGGGCAAAATCTTTGGCAGAAAAAGAACAATTCCAAGCGGAGGACATCGAAAACGTAAAAAAACTGAGGGACATTCGTCGAGAAGGTTCTTTGCGTTCTAAGGTTTTGGAAGAGGCTTTGATTTTGGAAGGTTCGGTGCGTGGAACGGGTATTCATGCCGCTGGGATTATCATTGCCCCCAAAGATTTATCGGAGATTTTACCCGTTTATACTTCCAAAGAGGTAAACCTTTTGATTACACAATTTGAAGGAAAAATCATTGAAGATGCAGGGGTAATCAAGATGGACTTTTTGGGTTTGAAAACCCTCTCGATTTTGAAAGAAGCCCTCCGACTTATCAAACAAAATCACGGGGTTGTGATTGACTTGGACACCATTCCATTAGACGATAAGAAGACTTACGAGTTATACCAAAGAGGAGAAACAAATGCCACGTTCCAGTTTGAATCTGGCGGAATGCAAAAGCACCTTTTGGACTTAAAACCTGATCAGTTTTCTGACTTAATTGCGATGAATGCCTTGTATCGCCCTGGTCCAATTGCGTACATTCCTAACTTTATTGCCCGTAAGCACGGACGTGAGGAAATTACCTATGATTTACCAATTATGGAAGAGTATCTTGCTGATACTTACGGCATTACGGTTTATCAAGAGCAAGTGATGTTGCTGTCTCAGAGTATTGCGGGCTTCTCGAAAGGCGATGCCGACGTACTCAGAAAGGCGATGGGTAAGAAGGACAGATACACGCTCGACAAGATGAAAAGTAAGTTTGTCGATGGGGCAAAAGAACGTGGACATCCCGAAGATAAACTCAATAAAGTTTGGACAGACTGGGAGGCATTTGCTCAGTACGCTTTCAACAAATCTCACTCTACTTGCTATGCTTTTGTGGCGTACCAAACGGGTTATTTGAAGGCACATTATCCGTCTGAGTACATGGCTGGGGTAATGTCAAATTCATTGGGACAAATCGAAAAAATTACCTTTTTTATGGAGGAATGTCGTAGAATGGGATTGCCCGTTTTGGGTCCCGATATAAACGAATCTTATCGTTCATTTGCCGTAAATAAAAAGGGAGAAATTCGTTTTGGATTAGCCGCCATCAAAGGCACTGGTGATGCCGCCGTGGAGAGTATTATTGAAGAAAGAGACAAAAATGGTCCTTACAAAGATATTTTTGATTTTGTGAAACGGGTTAATCTCAGAACGGTAAACAAGAAAACCATAGAAAGTTTAGCGTATGGTGGCGGTTTTGACTGTTTTGAAGAAGCCCAAGGCTTGCACCGTGCCATTTATTTTGAAGATTCGGAAGGCTCAAATTTTATTGAAAAACTGATTCGTTTTGCCAATAAAGCAACGGAAGATGCTAACTCAGCTCAGGCTTCGTTGTTTGGTTCGATGGATGGTGGCGGAGGACAAATTGCTACCCCCAAAATCCCACAAATTGAGAAATGGGGGCAAATGGAAAAGTTGAAATTTGAGAAAGAAGTTGTTGGAATATACATCTCAGGACATCCATTGGACGAATATCGTTTGGAATTGGATAGTTTTTGTACCTGCACCCTTGACCGTGTGATGGAGCCTTCGTTCAGAGGAAAAGAGATTTCTGTGGGTGGCATCGTAACAAAATGTATCGAAAGATTCTCGAAAAATGGTAATCCGTTTATGCTTTTCACTTTGGAAGATTATAACGGAAGTTACGAGTTTGCTTTGTTTGGCGAAGACTTCGTAAACCTCTCAAAATACATTGCCCCAGACCGTTTCTTGTACATCAAAGGTGTCATAAAATCTAAATGGGCACGACCAGACGAATGGGAATTTAAACCCGCCAGCGTAAGGCTTTTATCCGAAATCCGAAATCAATATTCAAAGGAATTAAAGATAACAATAGGCTTGCAAATGATTAATACTGAGCTAATTAGCCAAATAAATAGTTTAGTTTCCAAAAATATAGGGACGTGTAATTTAACCGTATCTGTCTATGATCCAGAGGATAAAGTGGAAGTAACGATGATGTCAAGAAAGAATAAAATCTCTCCGAGTAATGAGCTTTTGGATGTTTTGAAAGGGATGGGTGGGGTTAGTTATAAGTTGAATTAAAAATCGAAAATCTTATGCAAAACCTAATTCAACTTATTCACGATACTAATTATCAAGAGATTATCAGTATCTGTTCAAATTTAAATGATTCAGAACGTTATGAAACCGTTGACTATTTAAAATCTCTTGATATAGATAAGGATATATTAAAACAAAATTTGTTTCTTTTAGATGGTAATGAAAGAGATAAGGCTTACGCTAAACGTGTTTTCATAGATAAATGTTACAATTTCGCATTAGTAGCTTGTTCTCGCAATTATTCGGACATAAAAAATTTAGATAAAATACAATACAATTGGCATTTCAATTCACTTCAAAGTCAATTTGCTTCATGTAATATCGAAGCATTGATTCAATTTTATTCATTATTTCCACCCGACTATTTAGATAAATTTTTCGTTGAACTCACAAAAGAAAGATTTAACAGAATTGATTTTAAACTTATCTGGAAACTTCACGAAAAGGGTTGGTTAGCTCTTAAAGAAGATTTGTTTTTGAGAAGCTTATTGGTGGTTCATATGTTTGATAGAAATACTCAAACAGATGCAGACTTTCTTTTTGAAAATCCACAAGCTATCAAAAAAGTATTACTGTCTTTTTATAAGCATGAAATGCCAGTTTTAGATATTTCTAAATGGACTGCAAGAGAGGGTTTTGTATGTAAAAAAGTTGTTGAATATTGGACTGAGGTATTTGTTATTTTATTAGAAAAAGGTTTTCATTTTGATAGAGAAATTGTACCAAATCTATTACAATCACTCCTGAATCATTGGAAAAAACCACATTTGGATTGGCACGTAAGAATATTAGAATTATTTAAACCTAACCAAGAAGAATTATTAGCGAATCAAAATATTCTTTTTGCTATTTTAGGAACTGGAAATCCAAGTCTCATTAATGTTGCTATCAATAAAATTCACACAATTCACACACTCAATGGTTTTGAAGAATCAAACTTTATAGATAATTTTTCTTTGATTTTTACAAATGAAAAATGTGCAAAGTCAATCTTAATTGGTTTAAATATTACCGAAAAAATCCTTTCAAATAATACCTTTGATTACTCTGAGAACTTGGGACTTTTATTGATGCAATCTGATGCGAAAGTTCAAGAAAAAGCCGCTTCTTTACTTGTGAGATTTTGCAAAAAGGAGAGTCTTCAAGAAATTGCTTTGCCTTATTTACCTTATCTAAAACAAAAGACCAAAGAGATTCTATCCGTTTCAGAGATTCTGATTTCAGATGAAATTCTAACAAATATCGAATCTGATAAACACTATAAGGAAGTAAATATTCCACAAACTTGGAATGACTTATTTTACCATCTCGGAACGTGCATCAAAACAAAATCTCCACTTGATACAGATTTGTTTTTTGAAGGTTTAAATCAATTGCAAAACGATATTCCAACGGATTATGTGAAACAATTACAGCCTTTTACTAAACAATTAACCAATAAATTTTGGAATGATGATATTACCAGATGCTTATGCTTATTTGTTGAAGCATGGACGACTAATTCACAAATGAAGCCTCAAAAGGATTTCAACACTATTCCTTTTTTATGGAATAAATGTGATTGGATGATTCAAAAACTCAAAAATAAAAATGGTTTACCACTATTATCTACTCCTACACACGAGCCATTTTACGTTCATCCAAACATATTGATTGAAAGGTTATTACAATATGAAGAACATAAAACGCCATTACATTTAGAAGATTTGATTGTGGCTTGTAATAGACTTATGTTGGATAAAATAGACACATCATCCCTTGAATTAGTAAAGAAATTAAAAGGAAGCTATTCCAATGCACTACAATATTACTTTGGGGTGTCAGATGAGATTATTCCTTCTGAAATAGACTTACCTCTTTGGACTCAGATTACAAGAATTAAAAACCCTAATAAAGAATTTCCAATTTTTGAAACAACAAAAGCAAAGGATATTCCATCGGTTGTAAAACCATTTTATTTAGGTTTTTATGTTAAAAATGATACTTCATACTGGAACATGATAATGTTAGATTATAACTGGAATTATTCGTGGTTCAATAAGCAATCAATGCCTAAAATAGATTTTATTTTTTATAACTCGGCTCCTACAAAAGCTGGTGTAAGAAGTACAATTCCTTACCAATTAAGTTTAAATCCACATTACATAGATGCTTTTTTATGTAAGTATATACCAAGTAACGCAACTCACAACGAAGTAAATGAATTTGAAAACTGTTCAATTCCACTTCAATTTCTATTAGAAAACAATATAAAAATTCACCATAGCGGATGGATATACATTGCAACTTGTTTGATTTTTGAAAAGAAAATTTCCAGAGATTTAGCCGCTGAGTATATACAAATAGCTCTGATACAACGCAATGAAAACTTAACTTATTTGGCAGAAGTAGTTGGGAAGTTTATTGCACAAAAATATGCTCCAATCAATCGTTTAATTGAATATTTTGATAAACCGTTTGTTGCAAAGTCGATTCAATTATTTCAGCATTTGGTTTTAGAAAAATGTATAGAGCATTTTGAAATAAAAGATTTACCGACAAACAGTAAGAAGGTTTTTACTTATTACGAAGAGTGGGCAACTTCGCTCAATTTAGAGGTAAATAAAAATCTATTGGGTAGATTCAAATAAAACTATTCTGAACGAAGAAAACCTCTTCGTTCAGAACAAAATCTCCGTTTAATTCCCCTTCACCGTAGGATATTTAATCCCCAGTTGCTCCATATAACTCTTATATTTCGTTGGGTCGTAATAAAATTTTTGGAGTTCGGGTTTGTATTTCTCCATAATTTCCTTGTTAATCGTAATGGCTGGTTTGTCGCTTGGGGCAATTAATGGCTCGTATTTCTCGGTTTGCGTTTGCTCTTCACGGTAATATTTCCAAGCATTAGTCAGCAAATCTGGTTTTACAAATAAATCCAATAAAGTTAAAGCCTCCACTTTTGCTCCCGCCGTACAACCCTTATGTGCAATAGGCGTTGCCATCGAAATCGCATTAGACCAATGATGCCCAGGAAGCCCTGGAATATTAGAAGGATAACCCAAAACAATCGTTGGTAAAGTCCAAGAAATATCCGCAATATCATCCGAACCTCCACCCATTTTTATAGCATCTGGTTCTGTGGTAGAATCTACTTTCATCGCTAATCCGTTCTTTTTAGGAGCATTTAGCTCTTTTTGAGTAGCCGTTGCTAAGAGTTGGTCTTCTGCCGACCAAACAGGCAAACCCACTCGCTTGATGTGTTCAAAAGCATTTTCAGCAATGGGTCTATTGAAATGCCCGGGCCAAGCACAACCCACAACTTCGTGCGTAACTTTGGTGTCAGTCATCATGGCAGCACCCGCCGCAATCTTCTTTCCAAACTCAAATAACTCCTTGATTTTGGGGTAAGTTCTTTCTCTAAAATAATACCAAACCTGAGCTTTTGACGGCACAACATTAGGTTGGTCGCCTCCGTTAGTGATGACATAATGCGAGCGTTGCGTGATTCCGAGGTGTTCACGTTTATAATTCCAACCTACATTCATCAACTCCACCGCATCCAAGGCAGATTTTCCCCTCCACGGATTCATGGCAGCGTGGGCGGCTTCTCCTTCAAAATTAAACTTCACCGAGACCAAGCCATTATAGCCCGTATCGCCCCATTTTACAGAAAGATTGCTGTTTACGTGGGTAAAAATACAAGCATCTACATCCTTGAAATGCCCATCACGTACATAATACGCCTTCGCACCTACCAACTCCTCCGCAACCCCAGGCCACAACATGAGTGTACCCGAAATCTTCTCTCGTTCCATGATTTTTTTCAAAGTCAAAACGGCAGTAATATTCAAAGCCTGACCCGAATTATGCCCCTCACCATGCCCAGGAGCACCTTCTACGATAGGGTCGTGATAGGCAACACCAGGTTTTTGTGAGGCTTTCGGAATACAGTCAATATCCGAACCAACGGCAATAACGGGCTTTCCGCTTCCCCATTTTGCCATCCAAGCCGTCGGAATACCAGAAAGTCCTCTTTCGATGGTAAAGCCTTCTTTTTCGAGTAGTGTTGTTAATAATTTGTAGGTTTCCACTTCCTGAAAACCTAATTCAGCAAAGCTAAAAAGTTGGTCATTGAGTTGAGCTGTGAAAAGTGCTTTTTTGTCAATCTCTTCAATCATTTCTTTTCTGAGACTTTCGATTTTTACATCCGTAAGCAATTGATTATTAGCGACTTTGGTATCTTTTGCCGTTTTCTTTTGGGCATAAATACTCACAGAAAACAGAAAAAATGAGGCAAGTATAAGGGTTTTCTTCATGTTGATAAATGTTGGTTTGTTAAAATAAAATTCATGTCTAAATTAACCGATTCTTACTATTTCTCATCTCCCAAATATCTATCTATCAGATTATGAGCAAGATAAATGACAGGCGTAAGCAAAATTGCTGTGAAAAATTTATACAAATAACTATTCAAAGACGTTGAAACCCATTGTTCAATCGTCCAATTTCCGAACAAAACAAAGGCTATTCCAATCACAACAAAACTGTCAATCAACTGCGAAACCAAAGTAGAACCAGTTGCACGCAACCAAATTTTCTTTCCATTCGTTTTTTCTCTAATGTAATGAAAAACGTAAGCATCCATCAATTGGCTTATCAAAAAAGCGGTCAAAGAACCCAAAATTATCCCTAAGCCTTGACGGAAAATTTTACCAAAAGCATTATCAATGTTAAAATTGTCACCCCCTTTATTTACTTCAATCCAAAAATCTGCGGGAGCTAAAAGCGTTGCTCCATAAATGATAATAAAACAATAAGCGATAAATCCTGCTGTCAAATAAGAAACTCGTTGAACGCCTTTCTTCCCAAAATATTCATTGATAATATCCGAAGTAATAAAGACAAAGGGCCAATTCAATGCACCGGCGGGTTGATTCAAATCCCAAGTTCCAAGAAAAGTTTGTAAATGAAGTGGTTGAAAGCCAAAAGTGCCTTCTACGGAGAATATTTTTACGCCAATAATTTCAGCAACGATTGCATTGGAAAGAAAAATCCCGAAGAGAACTATAAAAAGTTTAGTCCTTTTTGAATTGAGGAGCGATGCGTCTATGGTCATTACAGTCTATTTAAGCAATTAATGAGTTCGGCAATAAAAAAGAGGTCTTCGTTCAGCACGAAGACCTCTCTACAAAAATAACTAAAATATATTATTTTTTGTTTTTGGTAACAAAGTTTGTAGCATATTTTGAAATTGAAATTTATAACATTCTGATGTAAAATACTCAAGTGGCCTTCATATTTGAATTCTTAACTTGTTGAGGCATTTTTGATTTCATAAATATATTTGCCTGTAGGCAAAATCGAATCTCGTTATTTCCCATCCCAGTAACAGTGGTGGGGAACTGCGAGATTTTTTTTACATCCAACAATAAATGGATATTTTCAAGATTCAAGTTACTGAAAATACGTAAATAAGCATCATTTTGAGTCAAACAAAATTACAATTTTCACATTAATTTAACTATCCAAGAAAAAATTTAACTTTTCTAAGAAACTTTTATTAAATTCTGTAAAAATTATTTATTTCAAAATATTGTACTGTATATTTGAAAAATACAAAATTTAAACAATGTTTTCAAGAGAATAATAGTTTCTTAAAAAACAAAAACATTCATAAATTTTAGTAGGATTTACTTAGGTTTAAAAAAATCATAAAAAAATAGTATTTTTTGTGATTTTTCAATTTTCACGTTTAAATTTGTATCAAAAATTAAAAAAAATAACCAAATACATTAAAATCAAATAACAAAGTCATGGCAAAAGCTAAACTTGAATACATTTGGCTCGATGGTTACAAACCAGTTCAAAGCCTTCGTAGCAAAACCAAAGTTGAAAATAATTTTAGCGGAAAATTAGAAGACTGTGATATATGGTCATTCGACGGTTCTTCGACTGAACAAGCACCAGGTGGTTCTTCTGACTGCCAATTGAAACCTGTTTTCATTTGTCCCGACCCAGAGCGTTCTAAGTTAGGAACTCCATCTTATTTCGTAATGTGCGAAGTATTGGATTCACATGGTAATGCACACGAATCAAATGGTCGTGCTACGATTGAGGATGATGATAATGATTTCTGGTTCGGTTTCGAGCAAGAGTATTTCTTGTACGACATGGAAACAAATCTTCCATTAGGCTTTCCAAAAGGTGGTTTCCCAGCTCCACAAGGACAATATTACTGTTCAGTAGGTGCAAGAAACGCTTATGGTCGTGAAATCATCGAAGAGCATTTAGAATATTGTTTACAAGCGGGCTTGAACGTTGAAGGTATCAACGCTGAGGTTGCGGCTGGGCAGTGGGAATTCCAAGTTTTTGCCAAAGGTGCTAAGGCAGCTGGTGACGAAACTTGGATTGCTCGTTATATGTTAGAAAGAGTTTGTGAAAAATACGGTGTGTGGGTAAACTATCACTGTAAGCCACTTGGAAACCTCGACTGGAACGGATCGGGGATGCACGCCAACTTCTCGAACACTGCATTGAGAACAGCTGGTAATCAAGAAGTTTATAATAAAATTTGTGAAGCATTTGCTCCTGTAATCCAAGAACACATTGATGTTTATGGTCCAGACAATGACCAGCGTTTAACTGGTAAGCACGAAACTGCAAGATGGGATCAATTCTCTTATGGTATTTCTGACCGTGGAGCATCAATCCGTATTCCAATGGCGGCAGTTCAAAAAGGATGGAAAGGATGGTTGGAAGACCGTCGTCCAAACTCAGCGGCTGATCCATACAAAGTTGCAGCTCGTATTATCAAAACGGTTAAGTCGGCTAAGATTTAATTTTTGATAACAAAAGATAAACACAAAACGCTCATCGAATTGATGAGCGTTTTGTGTTTTTAGGTAGCAACTAAATTCCTAAGATTTCTGTGCTATTGTTTCTAACCTTCTGAGTTAGTAGAATGTCGTCCTTCAATGATTTGCCATATGAGGGTATCATTTCTGCTAATTTTTCTTTCCAATCAACTGAATTCATCAATTCGGGGAAACATTCTTCCATAACTTCCAACATAACAGTCACAGATGTTGAAGCCCCAGGAGAAGCACCCAACAGTGCTGCAATTGTTCCATCGTGGGCAGTAACTACCTCAGTCCCAAATTCTAAGATTCCGCCCTCTTCTTCATCTTTCCGAATTACCTGCACTCGCTGACCTGCAATGGCAATTTCCCAATCTTCATCTTTGGCATTTGGAATAAACTCACGTAAAGCCTCCACTTTTTCTTCTTGCGAAAGCATGACTTGTTGAATCAAATATTTGGTGAGTGGTAAGTTGTGGATGCCTACCCCAAGCATTGGCAATATGTTGTCAAATGTAATAGACGCAGGTAAGTCAAAATATGAGCCTTCTTTCAAAAACTTTGTTGAAAATCCTGCAAATGGACCAAATAACAATTCTTTCTTTCCATTAATGACTCGTGAATCAAGGTGAGGCACAGACATTGGGGGCGTACCAACTTTTGCTTTACCATAAACTTTGGCATCATGTTGAGCAATAATTTCCTCATTTTTACACACAAGCCATTGCCCACTCACGGGGAAACCTCCATATCCATCAGCTTCGGGAATGTCAGATTTTTCGAGTAATCGAAGAGAACCACCGCCTGCACCAATAAAAATAAATTGAGTGGTGACATATCTTTCTTCGCCAGTAACTCTATGCTCGACTCGTAATTTCCAAGTCTTATCTTCTTGTTGTTCAAGGGTTTCTACTTCGTGATTCAGAAAAATGTCTACCTCATATTTTTCTTTTAAATGTTTACATAAATTTCGAGTTAATTCTCCGAAATTCATATCAGTTCCATGTTCAGTTCGAGTGGCAGCAATTGGCTCTTCTGGATTTCTAACTTGCATCATCAAAGGAATCCATGATTTGATTTTTTCAAAATCCTCGGAGAACTCCATACCCTCAAACAAATGACTTTTTTGTAGTGCTTCAAAGCGTTTTTTGAGATACTCAACGTCTTCTTTTCCTTCAACAAAACTCATGTGAGGCACTTGGTTGATAAAATCAGTAGGTGAACTGAAATAACCGTGACCTACCAAATAAGCCCAAAATTGTTTTGAAATTTCAAAAGATTCCATGATTTTGATGGCTTTGGAAATACTGACAGAACTGTCTTCTTTGAGTGGGGTGTAATTGAGTTCACAAAGTGCTGAATGCCCTGTACCTGCATTATTCCAAGCATCCGAACTCTCCCCCGCCACACGGTCAAGCCGTTCATAGATATCAATTCTGAGGTCAGGGTTTAGTTCTTTCAGCAAAACGCCCAATGTAGCGGACATGATGCCAGCACCAATCAAAATTATATCGCAATCAGTTATAATGTTTTTATTAAGCTTCATCAAAAATTATTTTTTTGCAAATTAACCAAATATCTTCAAAATTGAGATTTCGAAAAAATATAATTGACGGATTAATAGTTTTACCCCACTAAAAATAAAATTTAATATTTAGTAAATAGCAAAATAAATTGACATCAAATGCTAAAAATCAACTTTTTTAGCAAAAACAATTCTCAATGAAATAAACTTCTGGCGTAAATTTTGAGTTAAACTATCAGAGAGATACCGTTTTTTAAAAAATGATTTTCTATATTTGGCGAATCGTAACGATGCGTTACCTTTAAATAAGATATGTCGAAAAACTTAGTTATAGTAGAATCCCCAGCGAAGGCAAAGACCATTGAGGGATATTTAGGGAAAGATTTTACGGTAAAATCTTCGTTCGGTCACGTGCGAGATTTGCCCAAAGAAAACGATGCCATTGACATCAAAAATGGCTTTAAACCTACTTATATTATCTCACCAGAGAAAATAAAAGTCGTCAATGAATTGAAAGCTGCCGTTAAGTCTTGTGATGAAGTCTGGCTTGCAACCGATGATGACCGTGAGGGTGAGTCAATTTCTTGGCACTTGAAAGAGGCTTTGGGATTAGCGGATAATACCAAAAGAATTGTCTTCCGTGAAATCACCAAAAAGGCAATTCAAAATGCTATTTTGTCACCAAGAACAATTGATGTTGATTTAGTAAATGCCCAACAAGCCCGCCGTGTACTCGACCGTTTGATTGGTTTTGAGCTTTCGCCTGTGTTGTGGTCGAAGGTAAAAAAAGGTCTTTCTGCGGGACGTGTGCAGTCGGTGGCAGTACGTATTGTGGTGGAACGTGAACGTGAGATTGATAATTTTGATTCAAAATCTTCTTTCAAAATTGTTGCTCTTTTCAATTTGACGGGTGGCAAAGTTTTACAAGCCGAATTACCTAAAAACTTTGAAACTGAGGCACAAGCCAGAGCATTTTTAGAGAAATGTATCGGGGCAGAATTTAAGATTAAAAACTTAGAAACAAAACCTGCCAAAAAGACTCCATCGCCTCCATTTACGACTTCAACGCTTCAACAAGAGGCTTCTCGTAAGTTGGGATATTCGGTGGCTTCTACCATGTCTTATGCTCAGAAACTCTACGAAGCGGGTAAGATTTCGTACATGAGAACTGACTCAACGAGCCTTTCGGAAGATGCTATTCAAAACGCAACTGCCGCCATTACAGGAGCTTACGGAGCAAATTATGTTCAGAATAGACAATTCAAAACCAAAGACGAAAACGCTCAGGAAGCTCACGAAGCCATCCGTCCAACTGATTTTTCAGCAAATACGGCTGGGGCAGATTTGAGAGAAAAACGTTTGTATGAATTAATCTGGAAACGTGCCATCGCTTCACAAATGGCTGATGCTCAGTTAGAAAGAACTACGGCAACCGTGAGTATTTCGACTACACCCGAAGAATTAATTGCCCAAGGAGAGGTAGTAAAATTTGATGGTTTCTTGAAAGTTTATCTTGAAGGAAAAGATGACGAAGATGATGAAGAAAATTCAAAAATGCTTCCTCCACTTTCGATTGGACAAATCCTGAATTTGGACGTATTGAAGGGTACAGAAAGATTCTCACGTCCTCCTGCACGATACACAGAGGCGAGTTTGGTAAAGGCATTGGAAGAAAAAGGCATTGGTCGCCCCTCTACGTATGCACCCACGATTTCAACGATAATTAAACGTGAATATGTTGTAAAGGAAGACAGAGAGGGTAAAGAGCGTACTTTCAGAGAGATGATTTTGAAAGACAACAAAATCACAGAAAAGGTAAATAAAGAGAATTACGGAACTGAAAAAGCAAAGTTATTTCCAACTTCGGTAGGAATGGTTGTAAATGATTTTTTAGTGGATAATTTCAAAGATGTTGTCGATTTTAAATTTACGGCGGACGTTGAGGATGAATTTGATGAAATAGCCAAAGGTAAAATCGAATGGTCAGAAATGATTGGGAATTTTTATACAGGATTTCACAAAACCATTGAAGACAGTAAAAATGTTGATAGAAACACCGTTGGTTCATCTCGTGACTTAGGAATTGACCCAAAAACAGGCAAACCTGTTTCGGTTCGTTTAGGTAAATATGGACCTTACGTGCAATTGGGTGAGCAAAAAACCAAAGACGAAGAAAAACCTTTATTTTTCAATCTGAAAAAAGACCAATTAGTAACAACTATTACTTTGGAGGAGGCTTTGGCTTTGACAGAATTGCCCAAATTACCACGTGAAGTAGGTTTTTACGAAGACAAACCAATGATTATTGGTGCAGGAAGAATGGGACCTTACATCAAACATGATGATAAATTCACGAGTTTACCAGCCAACGAAGACCCTTTTACGGTAACGGAAGAAAGAGCGATTGAAATTTTAGTTGAAAAACGAGTTGCTGATTTAGGAAGTGCCATCGGAACGTTTGAAGAGGAGCCAATTACTTCTGGAAAAGGAAGGTTTGGACCTTACGTAAAACACGCTGGAAAATTTTATTCATTGGGACGTGGGGATAGTTTAGACAATATGCCTTTGGAAAGAGCCATTGAAATTATTGTCAAAAAACGTGATGCCGAAGCAAATAAATTCCTCAAAGAATTCCCAGAGAATGATTCAATCAAGGTTTTAAACGGAATGTACGGACCTTATATCCAAATCGGGAAACGTAATGTAAAAATTCCAAAAGACATGGTTGCGGCAGATTTAACCTTAGAGGATTGTATTCGTTTGGGCGAAGAAACGCCTGTGACTGCGGCTAAGGGGAAAAAGAAGTAAAAAATTGAATTAATTTTAGACTGATTTAAGCAAAACATTTTGTTTGAATCAGTCTATTTTGTTTAATCCAGAAATTATTTGAGAATAAATCCTGTTTTATCCTAAAATCCATTAAATCCTGATTCAGACAGAATGATTTATTTTGTAAATTTGAAAAAACGCAAATCAAATGACATATCCCATCTCAAAAATAACCAAACATATCAGTGAAGATCATCAAAGTCGGATATTGAATTTTTCGAGATTCAGTATGAGTGATGAGGTCTTTTTTGATTTTTGTCAGGATAACAAACATTTGAGGATAGAAAGAAATGGAGACGGGACTATACTATTTTTACCTCTAACAGACTTGATCACTGGAATTAGAAACTCAGAAATTACAACAGATTTAACCATTTGGAAAAGAAAAAATGGAGGTCATTCATTTGATTCCTCAACAGGGTTTACCTTAGACAATACTGCCGTTCGTTCTCCTGATGCTTCATGGATGTCTGATGAAAGGTATGAGAGTGTAGAATATGTGGAATTAAAAAAATTTGCGATAATTACGCCTGAGTTTGTGGTAGAATTAATGTCAGAAACTGATTCATTGAGAGAATTACAAGATAAAATGGAGGAATATATTGAAAATGGTGTCTTGTTAGGTTGGTTGATAAATCCTAAATCAGAAGAAGTTTTTATTTATCGAGTAGATGGTACTATCTCCAAAATCGTTGGATTTGACAATAAATTATCGGGGGAAAATATTTTAAAGGGTTTTGAATTTGATTTAAACTTATTGAAGATAAAATGAAAAAAACATTAGTAGTCCTTACTGGGGCGGGTATTTCTGCCGAAAGTGGTGTTAAAACATTTAGAGATTCTGATGGTCTTTGGGAGAATTTTTCTATTGAAGACGTTGCTACCTTAACGGGTTGGGAGAAAAACTCTGCCTTGGTGCAAGATTTTTATAATCTTAGAAGACAGCAAATGCCAACGGTTGTTCCCAATGAAGGACATAAGATTTTAGCAAAATTAGAAGAGCATTTCAACGTCCAAATCGTTACGCAAAACGTAGATGATTTGCACGAGCGTGGAGGTTCGACAAATATCATTCACCTACACGGACAACTCACGCAGGCAAGAGGATGTAAGGATAAAAACAAAATTTATGACATCGGTTATCGTGCTATTGAAATGGGCGAAATGGCAGAAGACGGAACTCAAATGCGACCACACATTGTATGGTTTGGCGAGGACGTTCCAGAAATTATCAATGCCGTCGAAAAAGCTGCCGAAGCGGATATTTTTGTAGTTGTGGGTACGTCTATGCAGGTATATCCAGCCGCAAGTTTGGTGCATTACGTAGGTGATAAAGTGCCAATCTACATCATTGACCCTAAAAAACCAGATATTGACATGAAAAAAAACATGACGTATATCCAAGCGGGTGGTGGTGAAGGTTTGGCGAAATTATTTGATATTTTGACAAAGAATACCTAATAGGGTAACTTGCTAGCTCGGAGGTAGTTTAGTGATGAGCCTTGGAACACACTTAACGATGAAGGATAAGTTAAATTTCCAAAATTAGTTTAGAAAAGAAAAAACCTTGATTGTTTTCAAAATAACAATCAAGGCTCTTTTATTTTCATCTCCCCACATACCCAATTTGTTCATCCTCATCTTCAAATTCTAACTCAGCATCTTTTTCCCAAATTTCCATTTCACAAGGTTTGCAGTTAAACTTTAATTTGTATTCATTTTCACCATGTTTTAAAGTCAAAGGCTCAACTAACTTTTCGCCCATTGTTTCTCTTTGAAATCTTGCACATTTCCCTAATTCATACTTTACACAATATTTTGTTGTCATTACTCGTGCCTTGCCAGGGTCCCATTGTAGCTCAAAAGCCTTTTCGATTTCTGTTACGCCATGTCTTTTATAAAACGCTCTTGCCATTTTATTAGAAACATTATACATAAAATCTAACTTCTGAACTGGATACGGATGGTCAGTTTTCGTAATTTGGAATTCTTCTCGATGGTATTCTTTTACTCTTATTTCAACCAAATTTTCTAAAACTTCTCTTCTTATTTCATTGACTTTTGAGATTGGCAAAAACCAATTCTTGGTAAACTCAACTTCAATATTATCTACAATAAACGGTGTATTGCCTGTTTTTGCTAAATTCTTTTTAATATTTGGAATAACTGACTCTTCACTTTTTGCTAATTCTTTGGCAGTTTCAAAACTCGAAACACTTTGATGTCCGTCTTCGTCAGTGGCTAATAATTGAAAACCATTTACGGTTTCAGAGAATTTCAACTCAACCCCAATTTTACGAACGGCACTGTTTTCTTTCTCTACCATTTTATTAAACTCTGCATCCGAATTTCTGTAAATGACTGTTCCGACAGGCAAGTTTTTAAACGTATTCGGAATTACCAAATTATTGAAAATGACATTAATTTGTGTACCGTCTGCCTCACCATTTTCATTCACAAAAAACAACCCGTCACCGTTATTGAGCTTTTCATAATTTTCAATAACGTAACCATTAGCCTTGACTTCCAACAACTTACCTATAAATTGACCTTGTGATTTTGGACTATCCCACGAACCAATTTTCTCTTTTCGCTTATTAACAAAATAATCAGTATAACCTCTATTGAAACTTCTATCCATTTCTGGTTCAAAATTATAGAAGGTTCTACCCGAAGAAGCCTTTTCAAAATTTCCGTTATTTTCCAGAAACGAATCCAATTTCTTACGTAAATATGAAGTATTATTTTTTACGTAAACAATATCCTTTAAGCGTCCTTCGATTTTAAAGGAAGTAACGCCCGCCTCAATCAAATTGGGCAATTGGTCACTCAAATCTAAATCTTTGATGGATAATAAATGACTATTTTCTATCAATGTCTTACCTGTTCCATCAATCAACTGATAGGGCAAACGACAATTTTGAGCACATGAACCACGGTTGGCACTACGCTCGCCATTGGCAACACTCATGTAACAATTCCCACTAAAAGACACACACAAAGCCCCAGAAACAAAGAACTCTAATTCTACATCAGTTGCCTCACTAATTTCTCTAACTTGGTCTAAATTCAGTTCTCTTGCCAATACAACCCGTTTCATCCCAGCATCTTTCAAGAATTTTACGTGTTTGGCATCACGATTATTGGCTTGTGTGCTTGCGTGTATGACGATAGGCGGCAAATCCATTTCCATAATCGCCATGTCTTGAATTATGAGGGCATCAACTCCGATATCGTACAATTGATAGATAAGTTTTTTGCACATATCCAACTCATTATCATACAGAATCGTGTTTAAAACCACAAAAACCTGAGCCTTGAAAAGATGAGCATATTTCACCAATTCCGCAATATCCTCAATCGTATTAGTAGCATTTGACCTCGCCCCAAACTGCGGAGCACCAATATATACAGCATCCGCACCCGCATTGATGGCAGCCATTCCTTGAAAAAGGTTTTTGGCAGGAGCAAGAATTTCAACTTTCTTCTTCATTCTGTGATTTGTGTAATGAACTGCAAAATTACGAAATTTTAAGAGAAAATTGCTTTTAAAAAGAATCGGATAATTTAACCAAACTACATCTCAAAAATCTCACTCTCATTTGAATAAGACTTAAATTCCAAAGGATTATTGCTGTAATCCAACACAAACATCGTTTTCTGTTCGCCAATTTTACCTTCGTATCGTACAATAGGTTTTATGACAAATAAAATATTATTTTTCTCAAAGTTTTCTCTTAAATTCTGGAAACTCTTATCATCCAATAAGCAGCCAAAATGCGGGATTGGAACTTTGATGTTTTCAACCTTTCCACAATAATCTAATTCGTTCAATTCGTGCGAAACGTGAGCCGATAGCTGATGTCCGAAAAAATTAAAGTCCACCCAATGCTCAGTTTCTCTCCCTAATTCACATCCGATTACGTCATGATAAAAGGCTTTTGTTGAGGCAATATCTTTTACCTTGAATGCAAAGTGAAATCTTGATTCCATGTTTAATATCCTTTTTTAACTGAAACTGTATTTTGTATTTTTTCGCCCGCAAGATGTGTTTTGTAGTTACTCACAACTTGTTCGGCGGCTGATGATAAATTTGTAATGCTGGCAATGTGAGGAGTTATCTTAATTTTTGGATTATTCCAAAATGGATGATTCTGAGGTAATGGTTCTACTCTAAAAACATCCAAATATGCTCCTGAAAGTTGTCCATTTTCAATTGATTTCGTCAAATCTTCTTCTTGCAGATGCTCGCCTCTTCCAACATTTATTAAAAAAGCATTTTTGTTCAATTGTTCAAAAACTGATTTATTTAATATGTTTTCCGTACTTTCAGTAAATGGCAAAATATTAATCAAGAAATCAGTATTTTTCAAAAATGGCATTAGCCCTTGCTCACCTACATATGTATCTACGTTAGAAATATTTTTTTCAGAATTAGACCATCCTTTGACGATAAAACCAAGTGAGGCAAATTTTTCTGCAACATAACTCCCAATTTGCCCCAAACCCATTATTGAAATGACTGTTTTGTTAAAATTTCGATAAACCTCTGGATTCCAAGTCCTTACACCTTCTTGTTGATGATAAAAGCTGAGATTTTTAAGTTCAGAACTCACAATTGCCAATAAAAATTCCCACATATCATGGTTGAGGTTGTGGTCAATGATTCTGGTAATTTTAATAGACTCATCCAAAATTTGAGTATTTGTGATATGGTCAATGGAAGCCCCAACCGACTGAATTATTTTCACGTTTGGAAATTTTGAGAGAATATTCTTTTCTGGTTTCCAACAAATTAAAAAGGTTACTGCCTCCCAATTAGAAATATTTGGATAAACTTCAATGGTGGTTTCTGGCAATAATTCTTCTAATTTTTCTTTCCAAGGATTTGCATCTTTGTTGTTAAAAATAATGGCAATGCTCATGTTTTAAGTTTTTATGATTCAAAATTAATGTAAATTAGATTGTTTCAAAAGTTGATTCTTTTGTAAATTAGAAAAATCAAAATTCAAAAAAAGAAAAAATAGGTATATGAAAGACGAATCAATGGTGGATGAATTGGATTGGAAAATATTATCAATCCTGAAAAATAATTCCAGAATATCCTTTGCAGATTTGGGGCGAGAAATAAATCTCTCTCCCTCCGCTACCCGTGAGCGTGTACAAAGATTGGAAGAAAATGGCGTAATAAAAAAATACGCTATCGAACTGGACTACAAGTTATTAGGCTATGACATTGAGGTATTTATCACGGTAAAAGTATTTCACGGACAATTAGCTTTATTTCTAAAAATCATCAAGGATTTTAAAGAAGTAAAAGAGGCTTACAGAATCACAGGAGAACAAAATGTACATTTAAAAGCCATCCTAAAAGACCGTCTTCATCTTCAAGGACTTATTGATGAATTGATGAAGTATGGTGATACAAATACGGCTCTAATTTTATCAAAACTTGAATTGAACTAATCGTATAGGAGCGTCAAATTAATAAAATATCCATAATACTCTTCCAACTTAACTTCCCGAAAGTAGAAATAACTTTCGGGAAGTAAGATTCTCGGCAACTTCCCGAAAGTTATTTCTACTTTCGGGAAGTTATAAGGGAGTATTTTTAAACTTGGATACCCCCTAAGTATCTATGCAAAACAACTCTTTTCATTTCTCCTCTTCAAAGGTAAAAATACCTGTTTTTAAAAACAGGTATTTTTGCTCATATCTGTAAATTTATAGCCCACTACCTTTGTTTAAGTAATTTATTGAAATTTAACACATTATAATTTTAAACAATTTAAACAAAGAAAAAATGAGCAATCTAATCTCTCATCCGCATTTATCTAATCCCGAAGGGATGTTTGGCGAAATTCACGCAACGGCAGATGCCGCAGTTTTGGCATCATCATTTAAAATTCAATTATCCAATAATGGCATATCAATCGGCTACATTGGATTAGATTCAAGTAACTGGTGTGTTCTGGTAACCGACATTTCACAAGCCGCTACTTTCTCTCAATATATTTATAGTGGAGTAAATTATTATAAAGTTGGAGATTCGTATCTTTCAATAAATCGCAATGCCTATTTAGGTTTGTATGGATGGGGAGGAGCTTGTGGTTGGGTTTTTCAATCAGATGGAACTTTTTTATGTCAATATAATAATCAAGTACTTTCATTATTTAGTAATGACAACGGCTATTTGTATGCTTGGAATGATTACACTCAATTGAAGGTTAGTCAAATATAATTCTATCAAAAAAGCCATTTCAAATAAATTGAAATGGCTTTTAATATTTTACTTAAAAAATCTATCCCAAATAAGTCTTCAAAGCCTTACTTCTTGATGTATGTCTCAAACGACGAATGGCTTTTTCTTTAATCTGACGCACACGCTCACGAGTAAGATTGAATTTTTCTCCAATTTCTTCCAAGGTCATAGCGTGTTCTCCGTTTAATCCGAAATATAAAGTCACAACATCAGCTTCACGTTGTGTCAAAGTTGATAAAGCTCTCTGAACCTCACGACGCAAAGAATCATTAATTAAACCTGAATCTGGCTTATCTTCTCCGTCGTTTTCCAAAACGTCCAACAAAGAGTTTTCTTCCCCTTGAACAAAAGGAGCATCCATAGATACGTGACGACCTGAGATTTTCAAAGTATCAACAACTTCGCCCGTAGAAATTTCTAAAACCTCCGCTAATTCTTCTGGTGTTGGCTCACGCTCAAATTTTTGCTCTAATTCCGAAAACGTTTTCGAGATTTTGTTCAAAGAACCCACACGGTTCAATGGCAAACGTACAATACGAGATTGTTCTGCCAAAGCCTGTAAAATTGATTGACGAATCCACCAAACGGCATAAGAAATAAACTTAAATCCACGAGTTTCATCAAAACGTTGTGCCGCTTTGATAAGTCCTAAATTACCCTCATTGATAAGGTCGCCGAGGCTAAGTCCTTGATTTTGATATTGTTTCGCAACAGATACCACAAAACGAAGGTTCGCTTTTGTGAGTCTCTCCAAGGATAATTGGTCTCCGTCACGAATTTTTTGAGCTAAAATAACTTCCTCCTCTGGTGTCAATAAATCCACCTTACCGATTTCTTGTAGATACTTATCAAGCGATTGACTTTCTCTGTTCGTAATCTGTTTACTAATTTTTAGCTGTCTCATATTTTTTTAAATGGTTAACAAACCGCTTTAATTTATAATAATGGAATCGTTTGAAAGATGAAAAGAACAATGTACAAAACCAAACGACTATATAAGTACAAAAAGTACAAATTATAATCGTTTGGTAAGAAAATAATTCTAATAAATCATTCGTATAAAAGAATAACGTATATTCTTGGAGTTTTGTTCTATTTTGTTTCGGGCTTTGGTAAAAGAGCCTTTCTCGACAAACGGAATTTTCCTGTTTTCTTATCTACTTCAATCAATTTCACTTTCACTTGCTCACCGATTTGAAGAACTCCCTCAACCGTTTCTAAACGCTCCCACTTGATTTCAGAAATATGTAAAAGTCCGTCTTTGCCAGGTAAGAACTCAACGAAAGCACCAAATGGCATGATTGATTTCACAACACCATCGTAGATTTCGCCTTCTTCTGGAATCATCACGATACCTTTCACCATCGAAACGGCTTTGTCCATTGACTCTTTATTGGCAGAGAAAATAGAAACATAACCACCATCTGGTTTTTCTTCAATCGTAACGGTTGCACCTGATTGTTTTTGAATATCTTGAACAACTTTTCCACCAGGTCCGATTACGGCTCCGATTTGTTCTTTCATAATCTTAATGACAACAGCACGTGGAGTTTGTGGTTTCAAATCAGGTCTTGGTGTTGAAATCGCCTCCTTCATTTTACCCAAAATATGTAAACGTCCTTGTTTCGCTTGGTTCAATGCTTCTACCAAAACATCATACGAAAGACCATCTACTTTAATGTCCATTTGGCAAGCGGTAATACCTTTTTCAGTACCAGTTACCTTGAAATCCATATCTCCCAAGTGATCTTCATCACCCAAAATATCCGAAAGAACTGCATATTTACCAGTTTTTGGATCAGAAATCAAACCCATTGCAATACCTGAAACAGGTGCTGAGATTTGAATACCTGCATCCATCAAGGCTAACGTTCCTGCACATACAGTTGCCATCGAAGACGAACCGTTTGATTCAAGGATATCAGAAACTACACGGATAGTATAAGGATTATTAGCATCATCAGGCAATACTTTTTTCAAAGCACGCATAGCTAAATTACCATGTCCAACCTCACGACGACCTGGACCTCTGTTTGGTTTAACTTCACCCGTTGAGAAACCTGGGAAGTTATAGTGCAACATGAAACGATTATAGCCAGAAACCATTGCCGAATCAATCATTTGCTCGTCCATTTTCGTACCCAATGTAACAGTAGTCAATGATTGTGTTTCACCACGTGTGAAAACTGCCGAACCATGTGGTGAAGGCAAATAATCAACTTCACAAGTGATTTGACGGATTTCATCTAATTTACGACCATCCAAACGGAAACGTTCAGTAATCACCATTTGACGAACAGCCTCTTTCTCAATATCGTGGAAATATACTTTCGCTAATGATTTATTTACTGTCGAATCTTCTGGTAAAGCATCGAAATATTCAGCTTCAACTGCCTTGAATGATTCTTTACGACCACTTTTACTTGGATTTGCTAATTTTGCAACCTCATAAAATTTATTGTAATAGCCATCCCATAATTCTTTTCTTAAATCTTCATCGTGTGTTTCGTGAGAATAGACACGTTTTTCAGTTTTTCCAACTTCTTGTGTTAATTCCACTAAGGCTTTACAATGAACTCTGATAGCATCGTGTGCAAGTCTCAATGCTTCTAACATATCCTCTTCTGAACATTCTTGCATTTCACCTTCTACCATCAAAATATCGTTAGCATTTGCCGCTACGATTAATTCCATTTCAGCTTGCTCAATTTGAGTAACCGTTGGATTAACCACAAATTCTCCTTTGATTTTAGCAACACGAACCTCCGAAATTGGTCCATTGAAAGGAATATCAGAAACTGCAATACAAGCTGCCGCCGCTAAACCAGCAAAAGCATCTGGTGAGATAGTTTCATCGGCAGAAATCATCGTGATTGCAACCTGTGTATCTGCGTGATAGTCTGATGGGAACGTTGGGCGTAAAGCTCTATCCACCAAGCGACTCACTAAAATTTCGTAATCTGAAAGTCTTGCTTCACGACGTAAAAAACCTCCTGGGATTTTACCTGCCGAAGCAAATTTTTCTTGATAATCAACTGATAATGGAAGGAAATCTACTCCATCCTTTGCAAAATTGGCAGACACTACTGTTGCCAACAACATCATGTTTCCGCTTCTTACAACCACAGAACCATCCGCCTGTTTCGCAAGTTTACCCGTTTCGATAGAAATTTCTTTCCCATCGGGCATTGTTATTTTTTTCGTTATTACGTTAAACGACATATTTTTTTTGATTTTACCTTTTATTATCTTTTAACCTAAATAAAAGGGTTTTGTTGGAATTGAATCATTAATTTCTTTCTTGTCAATCATTAATCATCATGTTTCGTTTAGAAGTAGAATTTTGACAAGAACATAAATTAACGAGTATCCGAAGAGAGGAAATAAAAAGTAGGCAATTGAAACCAATTGCCTACCAAAATACTATTTTCTGATGCCGAGTTCAGCAATAATAGCACGGTAACGAGTAATATCCACTTTGATTAAATAATCTAAGAGACTTCTACGTTTACCAACCAATTTCAAAAGTCCCAAACGAGTAGAATGGTCTTTCTTGTTTTTCTTTAAATGTTCAGTCAAGTGATTGATTCTAAAAGAGAATAACGCTATTTGCGACTCAGCAGAACCAGTATCGATTTTTGACTTTCCGTGTCCACGAGATTCGAAAATCTCCTGTTTTACTTCTGAAGTTAAATACATCTTCAACCAGTTTAAATTGTTAATAATTATGAAAACGTGCAAAATTAGCGTTTTTATTACGTATTAGCAAGTTTAACTCCAAATTTATTAGAAATCCAAGCCCCAAACTTGGTTTTTGAGAAGTTTTCTTTAAATCTATTAAAATAAATTATATACACATCCGACTCAAATAATCTGGAGTCATTTCTGGCTTTATTGAGAAAATATAAACCAAAGAAGAAGAGTACAGTATTGGAAATCCACGCACCTACTTGTACAATCACACGACTTTCTTTTGCAGCTTTATCGCCTTGTTGGGTCATTACATACATCAAAATAAAAAAGATGATAGCAATTACTACGGGCAATCCAAAACCGCCTTTTTTGATGATTCCACCCAAAGGAGCTCCTATTAGAAACATCACAAAAACGGCTATGGCATTGGTAAATTTATGATGCCATTCCAAATTAGTCCTATGTGAATCTTCTTCTTTTGCTTTCAATGAACCTATACTTATTTCCGCAAATGAAATTACATTATTGGCTTGACTTAAAGCATATTCAACTCTTTGACTCGGATACGCTCCCAAAGTTGTTTTTCGTTTTTTGACTGAATCAATCCAATTTTTTTTATTTTTTCTAAGTTCAGAAAATACTTTTTTATTTGATTGACTTACTTGTCTTTCGTAGGAAAAATATGATGCTGAGCTTGCTACAAATCCGCTTTTCAAGGATTGATATGATTTTTTTAACGAATCTGAATCTTTACCCAATTCAGAAAGCCCACGCATCATTTGGTGATGTTTAAACTGGTCTTCTTCGGTTTTGTGCATATCAAAAGCCGCCAAACTCATAATCACTTTACTCTTCTTAAATCCATTGGCGGACATATCTGTAACGTTTGAATTACCTGTTTTGTCGGCATCCTCGGTGTAATCATTGCCATTGAACAATTCAAAAATTAAGTATTGTTTATTCATAATGGTGTACATTAGAGCTGAGTCCGCCATAGTGATATGTCTATCCCCATCGTTTTTGGTATGGTCAAAAATGATGATATTTTTTAGTGTTTTATTGTCTGGATATTTCTTTGAAACCTTGATACTGTACCCTGGTAAATCATTGTAGAAAATACCTTCTTTGATATTTAATGTTGTTTTTGTAGTTTTTATATCATATAATAGACTGTAACCTTTCAAATTAGCCCACGGTAGTGCCACATTGTTAAACCAAAAGGCAAAGATAGAAATAATGACGGCTACCACAAACATAGGTCTCATGGCACGAGTTATCGAGATTCCTGCACTTTTGATGGCAGTTAATTCAAAATATTCACCTAAATTCCCATAGGTCATTAGGGTAGAAAGTAACATAGCCAATGGCAAAGCAATTGGAATGGTAATTAGACTAAAATAAAAAAATAATTTTAGGTACAACTCAACGCCTAAGTCTTTGCCAAAAAGGTCAGTAAAGTAGGCTACGATTAATCTCATCAAGAAAATAAATACCACTACCGCCAAAGTCATAATAAATGGTCGCCAGAATGATTTGAGAATGAGTTTATCTATTTTTTTTATCATGTTTTCAAAAATAAAATGCTCGTGAATCTGGACGAAACACGAGCATCATGCATCTTTATTCAAACGCAAAAATACATCAAATTGATTTCTTAGTATCGTTAAAAACTCTTAATTACCCACAATTTCCTTCAATTTATAGATTAAATCACCCCAAAGTTCTTCTAATTCATCATCGTCCGTATTAGCGGAATAGTCAATCACTTTTAGGTATGTTGAACCTGTGAGTTCACTAACATCCATTTTGAATTCAAGATAGTTATGGTCTCTTTCTTCTGGATTGGCAGGAATGAAGTCAAATTTGGCTGATTTATTAAGTCGTAATTGTGAAAGTTTAGCGACATGGCTATCACCATCCCACTGAAAATCAAAGGTTGAGCTATCCTTCAAGGTAACTTTTTCGGCAAACCATTGCTGCATACCCGAAGCTGAACTAATATATGGGAAAAGCACTTTTGGAGAGGCTCTTAACTCAAATTCTGCGACAAATTTATGTTTGTTCATATTTTTTAAAGATTTAGCGTATTCTCAAATCTCACAAAGTTTCTTCAAAAATACATCGGCAATAAAATACCTCAATTCTGTAATGGCAAAGGTATAAATGTAAATGAAATTAGCAAGCATTTTTTTTAATTTTACAAAAGCATTTTTTCTTTCCTATTGATTATCAATGACTTAAACCTTAAAATAATTTAATTTTAGTAACAACTTGTTGAGCCTAATTTACGGTCATAAGCTACTGACTATCAGGATTTAAGGATTTATTTTCAAAAAAGTATCAAAATGATTTGTCTTAAAATATTAAAATTCTTAATTTTGCACCAGATTAATACTGCGGGATAGCTCAGATGGTTAGAGCGTAGGATTCATAACCCTAAGGTCGGCAGTTCGATCCTGCTTCCCGCAACTAAAAATCCTTTACCGAAAATTTCAGTAAGGGATTTTTTATTTCAATTATTCAAAATCATCTTCAAAGACAACCTTACCCGTATAACTGTCACTCAATTTTACCCAATCTACTGAACCTGAGCCTTTGAAATTATAAGAAACTACTTTTATTTTCCCTAAATCTCCTTTGTATCGTAATCTGTGAATTTCTTTATCATTGACATAAATATAAGCTACATGATTTTGTAATTTTATTTTAACGACTTGCCATTCTTGCAAGTTTAAATCCATAAAACTTAACAGTTTTTCATTTCCAGTAATCGTAGTTTCAGCAATATGTAAAACAGCATATTCAATACAGTCTTGCATAAAACTCGCACCAACGCCTTGCATATTATCAGTTCGTAAGCCTATTGATGAATCATAACATAGAATACCTCCATCGTTCTGATTATTTTTAATTTTCGTTTCAAAGATTGCACTATCACCGTCAAGTTCAAAATCTTTGACCATGTAATGTTGTGTCCAAGAATGATTTTTAGCATCTGGCTCATCAAGTTGAAAAGGAGAAAGATGTAATATGCCTTTGTTTACAGCGAAATTTGGTGGTTTATTTCGCCCTTCCCAATTGTTACCTGCTAAAAATGATGTCCATTTATCACCCGTATAAACAATTTTTTTTATGGTGCGAATTACCTGATTTCTTACAATCAGCTTTATAATCCATATGTTAGGTTTGAAATAAGTATGTGAAATTGTATCTGTCTTGTTTTTGTAAGTTTCTTGATAAGTATTTTCATTTGTTTTCTTATTAAAGTCATTCATGTAGGTTACATCAAAACCGTAATCTATCATTACACTATCACAATCGAGGGAACTGACATCGTAACAAATTTTGAAGTGATTGTTATTGGGTTTTGCATAATCTTCAATAATCTCAAATTTTACTTTGCCTAATTGTTCATCAGTGAAGGGTCTATTTTTGTACCAGCTATAACCATAGAAAGCAGTTGCAAACCCTACCAGACAAATTAAAATCGTTAAAACTGCCTTCCTAAAATATTTACTTTTCCAAAAAGGTTCTTTCAGTTCAATAACATAATCAGTATCCTGGGGGAGTTCATAAGTTTTGGTTCTCTGTGGTAATAGTGATTGATAAACCTGTACATAGTTTACTACAACTGGCTCTTGGGGCAAGTTGGGTTGAGTTTTTTCTTTAAAATCTTGCCAACCTTCAAAGCCCAAATAATACGCCAAGCAATTACGGGTATGGGTTTGCAGGCGAATCTCATGATTATTTTTCAAAATCCTCCGCAAATTCTCTTTACTTATCATCATTTCCAAACGCACTTTTGAAGGTAATTTCTGACGAAGTGTGTTGTCAACATCATCATGCAATTCTTCTACAAAAGCGTTTAGGCTTGGCAAACCCTCAAAATTATCTACCTCAATGGTGGGGAAATGTTGCCATTTAACAGCCCATTCATCAAAGATTTTTTGAAAAAATTGCTCTTTTAATTCTTGTAAATAGTAAAAGTTTATTGAAGTCATTAGAGAATTTGGTAGTTAACAGTACCAGATTGATTTTTTTTGATTTTGACAAAAAAGTTTTGTAAGTATTTAAATTGTTGATAATAAGACAATTACTGTTTTGACAAAGGTTTTGATATTTTGTCAAAACAGTAGGTTTAGTGTGAGTTTGAATATTGAAGTGTTGTTTTGTAGAGTTATCAGTCTTTATAAAATAACCTTTCGAATGAAACAATAATAGCTAATATTCGGCAAATGAAAAATAATATTGACTTTCAACAAATAATAAAGTGCAATATTAAAAATTTTATAGACTTATGATACAGGGGGAAACCCTATTTCTATTTGTTTTTGTACAACTGGTCAAAAGTGATTTTTTTGATAATGGCTTATATGTAGTGGATTTACCTGTTATGTGTAGAAGACTCTTACCTACTGTTGAAAAGGCAATTTTATAATCACGAAGAAAAAAAATGGAATTTAAAATATCAGGAAACAAATATTACCATTATTTATGAAAACATACAAACAAACCACAAATGAAAATCATTTAGTACTCAACAAAAAGACTTCAATCAAAGTCAGTATCAAAGACGTAGTTTTACTAAAAGGAGAAATTAACTATACTATTTTTCACTTCAAATATGGAAGAAATAAAGTGGTGTCATATACTCTGAAATTCTTTGAAGAGTACCTTACAACTCAGGGTTTTGTAAGGGTTCAT
This sequence comes from Cytophagales bacterium, assembly GCA_013298125.1. Classification (GTDB taxonomy): domain Bacteria; phylum Bacteroidota; class Bacteroidia; order Cytophagales; family Spirosomataceae; genus Arcicella. The sequence goes on from JAAFJP010000006.1 coordinate 104,860, forward strand.
CGGAGTTGTATCATCAATCCAAAATTTGTGAAAGAATATGATAGAAGTACACAAATGCTCTTGATGGCAAATGGTGAGATGGTGAGTATTTCGAGGAGAAGGCAGAAAGAATTTGAGGGGTTTAGGGTGTAATATTTATCTGAATCAGGATTTTTTGATTTTGAATCCTGATTCAGAAATAATCTACCTCAAATCCAACCTCACCACATTCTCCACATGATGTGTCTGTGGGAACATATCCACAGGTTGGACGGCTGTTACGGCATATTTTTCATCCAAAATTGCCAAATCTCTTGCCTGAGTGGCGGGATTACAACTTACATAAACAATTCTTTTAGGAGCGGCTTCTAACAAAACTCTTGTTACGGGTTCATCCATCCCTGCCCGTGGAGGGTCAGTAATTACGGTGTCTGGTCGTCCGTGTTGGCTCACAAAATCATAACTTAACAACTTACGCATATCGCCTGCGTAGAACTCGGTATTCGTGATATTATTGATTTGTGAATTGATTTTTGCATCTTCAACTGCCATTTCCACATATTCTAAACCAATCACTTTTTTGGCTTGACGAGCTACGAAATTGGCAATCGTTCCTGTGCCCGTGTATAGGTCATAAACAAACTCATCGCCCCGTAAATCAGCGTATTCACGAGTGATTTTGTATAATTCAAAGGCTTGTTTTGAATTGGTTTGGAAGAAAGATTTTGGTCCAACTCTGAATTTTAGACCTTCCATTTCTTCTACAATGTATGGTAATCCTTTGACGTTTACTACTTCTAAATCAAAAAAGGTGTCGTTTCCTTTCGTGTTGATGATATAATTTAACGAGGTGATTTCTGGAAATTTTATGGCTAAATGGTTCATTACCAAATCAATATCTTCTGGTTGGCAATAGGCAAACTGTACGATTACCATTAAATCTCCTGTGTTGGCAGTTCTGATAATCAAGTTACGCAAAGCCCCTTTTTCTTGTTTGATTTGCTCGTAGTAATCCAAATTATGTTTTTGAGTAAACTCTCTCAACTCCAAGCGAATGGCGTTTGAAGGGTCAGGTTGGAGGTAACACTGGTCAATATCCAAAATTTTATCAAAACGTCTTGGAATATGAAAACCAAGGGCATTTCTTGAAAATTCTTCTCCCGAATCCATTTGTTCTTTGGTTAGCCAACGGTTTTGAGAGAAAGTATATTCCAATTTATTGCGATAATAAAACATATCAGCCGAAGGAAAAATTGGCTTGATTTCGGGCAATTTTACTTTCGCTATTCTTTCTAAGGCATCTGTTACCTGACGAGTTTTGAAGTCTAATTGTACCTGATAATCAATGTGTTGCCATTTACAACCACCGCAAGTACCAAAATGAGAACAAGTGGTTTCAGTCCTAAATTTAGAATTTGGACGAATGTTGAAAGCCACCGCTTCCATAAAACTTTTCTTCGATTTCATCACTCGCAAATCGACCGTATCGCCAGGGGCAACAGGTCCTTCGATGAAAATGACTTTATCTTCAATTCGACTTATACATTTTGCATCAGAGGCAAAATCTTCAACTAAAACATTCTCAAAAATGGTATTTTCTTTTTTTCTCTTCATTGTAACCACATAGTTTTCATAGGTTACATAGAACACTACGTGAACCCAAATAATACTATTTTTATTATTTAATTGTGATAAGGGATACAAAAGTACGGAGTCTGAAAATTTATATTGATAAAAAGGTGTTAGTTTTAAGAAAATGAAGGAATTTTGTGTAAAAATTAATCACAAATAATGAAGGATAAAGTAGTCATCATCACGGGCGCATCATCAGGTATTGGAAAGGCTTTGGCATTTTCGTTTGGACGAGAAGGTTCAAAAATTGTTATCACAGGGCGTAAAGAAGCTCCATTGTTGGAAGTTAGTCAAGCATTAACCCAATCAGGAATTGATAATTTAGCCATTGTTTCGGACGTGAGTATTGAACAAGATAATGTGGATGTTATCAATAAAACGATTCAGAAATATGGAAAAATTGACATTCTGATAAACAATGCAGGAATTTCGATGCGTTCGATGTTTGAAGATTGTGATTTGAAAGTGATTAAATCTGTGATGGATATTAATTTTTGGGGAACTGTCTATGCTACCAAATATGCTCTTCCTTACATCAAAGAAACGAAAGGTTCTATCGTAGGAGTTTCTTCCATTGCGGGTTACAGAGGCTTGCCAGTGCGTTCGGGTTATTCAGCTTCAAAATTTGCTGTGAATGGCTTTTTGGAGGCATTACGTACGGAATTGCTACATACAGGAGTACACGTACTGACCGCCTGCCCAGGCTTCACAGCATCTAATATTAGAGTGGCTTCGTTAGGGTCAGATGGGAATTCAAAAGGTGAATCAATGCGAGATGAAGGCAATATGATGTCGTCAGAGGAAGTTGCTGATAGAATTTTGAAGGCAGTCAAAAACCGTGATAGAGGAATGATTTTGACTTTGCAAGGGAAAGCTATTGTGTTGATTAATAAGTTGTTACCGAAATTGGCTGATAAAATCACCTTTAATACTTTGGCGAAAGAAAAAGACTCTCCTTTGCAAAAGTAGATTTAATACATTTCCCCAATATCCTGATACATTTCTTGAAACCTTTTGATGACTTTTTGGATAAAATCATCATTAACAAATTCACGAACTGTGTCTTCTGAAACGTCCATTTCTGCAAATTTGTACACTTGTTCTAAATCGGGAGTTTCAAATTTTACAAAAAATTTGGCGTTCCATTTATACAAGGATATTTTAAGGTCAGGATTCGAACCTTTGAGTTCACCGATAAAGTACATTTTCGTAAAGTTTTATCAACAAAAAAGGCAATGAAGATTTTTCATTGCCTTTGAGTGATCCCGCTGGGATTCGAACCCAGGACCCATACATTAAAAGTGTATTGCTCTACCGACTGAGCTACGGAATCATTGCTTCTTTGAAAAACAGACTCAAAACTTCTTTTGTTTTTGTCATATTGTTTTCCTTAATTGCGGTGCAAAACTACGATTTTATAAAACACGATGCAAGCATACTATCTAAAAAAAATCATATTTTTTTTATTTTTTAATCTGACCTTTTCGCAACTCGCTAATAGTCAGAGTGATGTACAATTAATCAAACGTGCAGATTCACTCTTTAAAATTGAGAATTTTAGTGCTGCCGAGCTATTTTATGAACAAAACTTAATATCTAACCCAAAACTGTCGGAATCAATTTATCTAAAATTAGCGTTAATAAAAGAAAAGAAAGGGGACTTCTTGAAATCAATCTATTTTTTGAACAAGGCTTATGAAATTGCACCCGATGAGAAAATTTTAGCAAAGTTGAATGAAATTGCAAATCTGCATGAATTAAAAGGTTACGAATTAAGTGATTTCAACTTTTTAATTCTATTTTACAAGCAATATTCAGGCTTTTTAGTGGCACTTTTACTCATTTTGGGTATCTATATTTTTGTAATCCTTTTCATTAAAAAATACAAAAGTAGCCTGACTCCATTTAATCAAAAACTGTTCTTGATAATTTACCTTTTAGGGATTGGGCTACTCCTCAATTTACCAGATAAATATCATCAAGGCATTGTTAATCAGGATGGGGTTTTGTTGAGGTCTGAGCCGTCTTCTGGAGCAACTATCATAGAACGGGTGGATAAAGGACATCGCTTGAATGTACTTGGAGGAAATGATATTTGGAAACGGGTTTTGTGGAATGATAAGTTTTTGTATTTGAAAGAGAGTGATATTTGGTTAGTTGAATAATTGACCCGTGATTTAGAGAGTGTTTAGAAATGTTGCTCATTGTTCATCACTAAAATTACATTGTATTTTATGAAAAAAGTGTTTTACCTACTTCTGTTTACCTATTGCTCCTCATGTATTCAAAGTTTTCAAATGAGTGATAAAAATATTGGTAAATATTTCTCTCAAAGTCCGCCACTCCCTTTTTTTGCATTTTCTGATACATTGAATAGGAAAATATTTTACGCTTCCTCACCCGATACAACAAACCCCACTCTTTTATTAATACATGGAGCTCCTGGGGCTTGGTTTGGCTATAAAGAATTTTTCCATGATTCGCTACTTCTAAAAAAATATAGAATCATCGCCCCTGACCGTGCAGGTTACAATAAATCGGGAGATAGAGAAACGTCCATCCAAGCACAAGCGACTTTATTGAAACCATTATTAAAAATTCATAATCATCAGAAAGTCAGTGTATTAGGCAGGTCTTATGGAGCTGCAATTGCTGCAAAATTAGTGGCTGAAAATCCAGAATTGGTAGAAAAATTGATTTTAGTAGCTCCTGCCTGTGACCCCACAAAGGAGAAATTTTGGTGGTTTTCAAAACTCGTAAATTCAAAATTTGCACGTTTTTTTCTACCAAAATACGCCAATCGAGCAAGTGATGAAAAGTTTACTCATCAAGAAGAATTGAAGAAAATTTTGCCAGATTGGCAGAAAATAAAATGTCCCGTAACGATTTTGCAAGGTGGAAAGGATTGGATTATTGAACCTTCAAACGGAAATTTTGTGGATTCTGTACTGAAAAATGCTCCAAGAAAATTCATCTTTTTACCTCAAAATGGGCATTTATTAACATCGGAAAGATACCAATTATTAAGAGATACTTTGTTGGATAATTAGTTGGCGATGAATAGTTTGCAGTAGATTTTTATTCATAGCAAACAGGAATCTTTTACCTCTTAAGTTAACCCTCCCAAGGGTTTTGAACCCTTGGGAGGGATTTTGAAAAGTATAAATTAAATTGACTATTCAAAAATTACTTCTTATTCTTAGTTGTATCCGCACTAATTTGTTGTAACCCCATCATATTTTTCATAGATTTCTCCATCCCTTCGGTTGAGCCATCCAAGAAAATAACGTTTCCTTTACCTTGTTCAGCAAAGTGTTTGATGGCTTCCGTCCAAATGGAGAAAAGTATCAATGAGGCATCTAAATCAGCCTCAGACATCAATTTAGCTGATTCTGCCATACCTTTTGCTACCTCTTCACGGAACAATGCAACGCCTTGTCCACGTAATTGTGCTGCAATTTTTTCAGCTTCTGCCGAAATCCTGATAGCATTACCTTCTGCCTCAGCCGCTTTCGTTTTAGTAATCAATAATGCCTGTCCTTCGTTCTCAGCGGCAGCTTTTAGATTGTTTGAAGCCACTACCTGAGCCATTGAACGCATGATTGACTCATCAAAAGCGATGTCGTTTAACTGTAAATCTATCAAATGATACCCCCATTCTTCAAGCGTATTATCCAATTCGTCTTTTACGTGGAGGACGATTTCTCCTCTTAATGCCAACACCTCGGCTTGTTTTTTAGTAGCCACAAATGCCCTGATTGTACCCTCGACTGTACGTATAAGAGCCTGCAAAAAAGAACGCTCATCCATAAATTTAAAGGCTACGTTTTTAATCACTTCTTCGTTGCTACTCAAAACTGAATAAACCAACATCGCCTTGAAATTAACATTGGCTTGATCAGAGGTAATTGCCTGAAAGTCAAGCTCAATAGACCGATTTTGAATAGAAATTTTACGAAAAATGTATTCAATAAACGGAATTTTGAAGTTCAAGCCTGGCAACATTACTCGTTGATACTTGCCGAAAATAGTCACCACGGCAACTGTTCCTTGATTGACAATGACAAAGGACAGAAAAAGGATAATCAATCCGAAAACGACTAAAAAAATAAAGAAACTCATATACGTTTGGGTTTAAAAGATGAGGGAAAAATAAAGCACCAAAGTACATAAAACTTTGATGCTTTCGATATGATTTTTACAAAATGTTTAATTTGAAGTTTAAACGGCAATTCTACATCATTTTTATCGAACCCATACCGCCATCAACGCCCATAATTTGTCCTGTTATCCAGCTTGATTCGTCTGAGATAAGAAAAGAAGCAATGTTGGCAATATCGGTAGAAGTGCCAAATCGTCCGATTGGGTGGCGTTTATTTGAGGCATCTTTTTTTTCATCGGAAGATAAAAGATTTTTCGCAAGAGGAGTGTCAGTTAATGATGGAGCTATGCAGTTCACTCTGATTTTTGCAGGGGCTAACTCTGCCGCTAACGAAAGCGTAAGACCTTCAATTGCCCCTTTTGAAGCTGCCACAGAGGCATGAAAACCCATTCCTAATTTTGCAGCCACTGTACTAAACATTACGATTGAAGCACCGTCGGCTTTTTTAAGTTTGGGTAAAATAGCTTGAATAACCGAAACTGCACCTAAAACATTTATTTGAAAATCATTCTTAAAATCATCTTGACTGAGTCTGTGAAATGGTTTTAAATTAATTGTGCCAGGGCAGTAAATAATCCCGTGGATTTCATCGGGTAACGATGCAAACACTTGATTATCAGGATTTTGAGCATCCCAGGTAATGTGATTTGTCCCAGCTAAATCGGGTTGATTTCTTGAAGCCGAATAAACTTGATAACCTTTTGCTATTAATAGTTTTGCGGTTTCAAGACCAATTCCTGAACTTGCACCTACGATGAGAATATTTTTTGACATGAAACAAGTTTTAAAATGTAAATTAAAAAGTTACTAAGATTAGAACCTTAGATACTTTTTTTTGTTTCAAAAATCTTAAAGCAATACTTATTTTTACAAAAGAGATAAAATGAAACTTCTATACTTATACTACTCCTCCAAAAAATCCAAATCCTTACCATGCGTCTCAGGGATAGTAAAAATGGCGTAAAATGCTAATATAAAGGCTACTAGCCCAACTACCCCTGCTGCATTGAAGATGCTCATGGATGGTTTTAGGTAGGCAAAAAGTGAGGTCATGCCGATAACTGTTCCACGTACCATGTTGGGAACTGTGGTGGCGGCAGTATTTCTTAAATTTGTTCCAAATTGTTCTGCCCCGATGGTTACGAACATCGCCCAATATCCTACTGAAAATCCTGCAAATGCACACGTAGCGTACAAGGTTTTTGCCGTTTGGATGCCAGAGTAAAGATAAAATACACTACAAATCAAGGACAAAACTAATAAAATAAACACCGCTTTTCTCCGTGATTTTAGGGCATTACTGATGACTCCGCTGGATAAATCTCCGAGGGCAAGTCCTACGTAACAAAACATGATGGCTTTGCCTGGTTTTATTTCTTCGGCAATCTGTAAGGCTCTGCCAAATTCATCCGCAAAGGTTGCTAAAATACCAATCACAAACCATGTAGGAATCCCGATGGCGATACATTTTAAATACCTAAATAGTCGGTCTTTGTTGGTAAAAAGTGAAAAGAAATTACCTTTTTGAATATGGGTTTTATGCTTCAAATTCTCAAACATTCCTGATTCAAAAACACTTACTCGCATCAATAAAAGTACGATTCCGAGTCCTCCGCCTACAAAATAGGCATTTCGCCAACCACCCAATTCTTTCACGGTAAAGTAAGCGAACACAGCACCGAATAAACCAATGCCTGCAACCAGAGATGAACCTAATGCTCTGATTTCTTTCGGTAAAATTTCTGAAACCAAAGTAATTCCTGCCCCCAATTCTCCCGCTAAACCAACCCCTGCAACAAAACGTAAGATGGCATAAGTAGAAGGGTCTTTGACAAATCCACAAGCAATATTGGCAAGTGAATAGGTGATAATAGAACCAAAAAGTACGGATAAACGCCCTTTTTTATCACCCAAAATTCCCCATAAAATTCCACCCACTAATAAGCCTCCCATTTGCCAGTTGAGAATATCTTTTCCGACTGAGGAAACTTCTTCGGGCGATAAACCTAAGTCTTTCAAACTTGGTACTCGCACAATTCCGAAGAGCAATAAATCGTAAATATCAACAAAATAGCCTAATGCGGCTACAATGACAGGAATACTAAAAAGATGTTGGGTTGTGGTTTTGGTTTGCATATTTTTAAGTTGCTAAGTTACTAAGTTGTTGAGTTTTAAGTTGTGGTCACCAGATATTAGCAACTTAATAACTTAAAAATTAACAACTTAATTTACATAAAGTTATTTCTCATTTCGTGTTTAATTACCTTCAACGCCTCATCTGATGGATTGACTTCTTTGCCCATCATTATTTCAAAAACTCGTTTTGAAAGTTCTATGGCAGGAGCATCTGGGGCTAAATCTTTGGCGGATAGATTGATGAGTGCCACGGTTTCATTCATGGCATTTTTAACGGTTGTCCACGCCTCATCGCTCATATATACCTGTTGTGAGAGATTATGAGAAAATTCTTCTCTGATTTCTGAAAGCATTAATTGTTGGAAAGAAAACACATTAGGTGTTTGCCCATTCAAGCGAATCAGTAAATTATTGGGCGAAATTCTTTCTAAAAACAAAGCCATACGCTCGTATGCTTGTAGGCGAATGGGCAAGATAGTTTTGGTAGTTTCAGCTTTGATTTCTAATTCTTTTTGAACTAAATCTTTTTTAATAAACGAACTGACTGTCAGGTACATAGCCCAAAGTACCAAGCCAGCGGGAAGAATAACTTTAACTAAATCGGCAACTAATTCCATTTTTTAGAAGTTAAATTATCAATCATCAATTACCAATTATCAATTATCAGTTTAAAAAACCGACAAGAAATAATAATAATAAATAACCAACAAAAATTTTAGATTGTCAAAAATACTTAATTTTAGCGTTGAAAAGAATTCCATTTATGAACGACACAAAAATAATTCCTATAAACATTACTGACCAAGCCAAAGAACAAGTTAATAATGCCCTGACTATCAAAGGAATACCTGAAAATTATTTCCTCAGAATTGGTTTGCGTGGTGGTGCGTGTAGTGCAAATTATTTTATAGGATTTGATAAAATGGAAGACCTTGACGACCTTTACGAAATAGAAAACCTCAATATCAAATTATTAATCAAACGCCCTCATTTGATGTATCTGATGGGTATTGAGCTGGATTTTGAGGAAGAAGGAAATGGATATACATTTAATAAGTTGTAAAGTTTTTAAGTTGTTAAGTTGATAAAAATGTACATTCAACTTAATAACTTTGAAACTCAATAACTTATCAACTAATAAAATATGAAACTCGCTGCTATTGACATTGGCTCTAACGCCGCCCGTATGCAAATCTCGAAAGTCTTGGATAATGACGGGCAGATTAGCTTCAAAAAAGTCGAATACGTCCGTTTTGCCCTTCGTTTGGGACATGACGTGTTTAATGATGGAGAAATCAGTCCCGAATCGGAGGTTAGGATTTTTAAGTTATTGAATGCTTATAAACTCTTAATGGAATTACACGAGGTGAAGGATTATCTCATTTGTGCGACCTCAGCCATGCGTGAGGCGGGAAACTCACAGGCAGTCATTACTCGAATCCATCAGATTTTGGATATGAAAATCCATATTATCGAAGGGGCAAAAGAGGCTGAATTAATCAATGATGTGGTGGTGCAGGCTTTGGACGATGCTAATTATCTTCACATTGATGTGGGCGGAGGTTCAACGGAACTAAACCTTTATTCTGGAAGAAAAAAAATCGCTTCTCGTTCGTTCAAAATCGGTTCGGTTCGTTCTTTGGAAAATAAGGAAAAAGAAGGTGATTGGGAGAAAATGAAAAAATGGGTAGCCAGCAATATTGACGTTAAAAATGCCAATATTACCGCCGTCGGTACGGGTGGAAATATCAATAAATTATTTAACATTTCACCCAATCACGAAGGCGAAACTTCTATGACTTATGAGGAATTAAAGCGTCTGAAAGAGTACGTAGGCTCATTTTCGTACGAAGAACGCATCAATAAACTCCGCCTCAATGCTGACCGTGCGGATGTTATTGTACCCGCTGCTCAGATTTATATTTCTGCCATGAAGTGGTCGGGAGCTAAGAAAATTATCGTTCCAGATTTGGGTCTGAAAGATGGTATTATTAAAATGGTTTATGAGAAAATTCAGAATCGGAAGAAAGTTTAGATTTTAACGCATAAACTGTTTCCACAAAATCAAAAGTCCTGAACCGATGAAGATTAAGCCCGCCACTTGATTAATTCGTTTCAGGATTTTTCCTGTTAAAAGCCTTTTCATTTTTTGTGCATAATAAGCAATCATCGATTCTGCCAACATGGTAGCACATAAACTGAAAAAGAAGAAAACGATTCTTTCGTTTAAAGTCATGCCTTTTGCGACTAAATAAGCTGATGTTGCAAAGACCGCCACGTAATTGGAAGGGTTGAGTAAGTTGAGAAATAACCCAGAAGTAAAATAGTAAAGGAACGACCCAAATTTTGAGGTAGGATAGACTAACTGGGACTGTTGTTTGAATAGACTAATGAATCCTAAAATGAATAAAAGGCTTGCTCCAAAAACGGATATTATCTCGTCAAAGTGCTTTAAGTCAGGAAGATAACTCGTACCAAAAACGGCGAAGAACATCAAAATGGCATCGGCAATGGTAACTCCCAACGCAATCAAAACGCCTCTTTTGAAACCGTTATCAATACTGGTTTGGATTAATCTAAAAAATGCAGGTCCGAATGTAAAACACAGAATAAAACCGTATAAAAATCCGTAAAATATAGCTTGAAACATAGGCGATGGATTAAATTCCTTTTAATCTGGCAACTTTTAAAATAGCTGCAACACTCAACGAATCCGTGATTTCTGAGTCCATCACCATTCTGATTGCTTCTTTTAAACTTACTTTTTTGAGTTCTAAAATCTCTGTATCATCGGGTTCAGATTCTCCCATGGTCAATTCTTCCGCCAAAAACATAAAACCAAATTCATCTGTAACAGAATTTGAAGTATGTAATTTCCCTAATTCAGTCCATTTAGTGGCGGTCATGCCTGTTTCTTCTTTCAATTCTCGTTTGGCAGCATCTAAACTATCGCCTTCTAACGCCCCTCCACCCATCGGAATTTCCCAAGAATATTCTTCCAAAGTGTAGCGATATTGACCTACAAGCCAAATATTACCCTCATTATCCAAAGGAACAACTGCCGCCGCTTTTGACTTAAAATGAGCAACACCATACACCCCTGGCTCTCCACTGGGTTTTATGACCTCCTCATGACGAACACTCACCCACGGATTTTCATACACGGGTTGAGAAGAAACTTTTTTCCAAGGATTTTCAAATTTATTCATTTTACAAAGGTATAACAGAAGGTATGAATATTAAAATTGAAAATGTGTAACTTTGGGGAATGAAGTAGTTAAGTTTCTAAGGTGTCAAGTTTCTAAAATTTCGACTCCTCATAAATTTAATAACTTAGAAACTTAACAATTTAGAATGTTCCCTAAAAAATACAATTTAATCCTAACCTCTTTTGTTGTCAGTTTAGTCTTGATGATAGCTAAATTTATTGCCTATTACATGACTTATTCAAGTGCAATTTTAACGGATGCTTTGGAATCAATTATTAATGTTGTTGCCAGTGCTTTTGCATTTTATGCAGTCTATTTAGCTTCTCAACCACGAGACTTAAACCATCCTTATGGACATGGGAAAATTGAGTTTTTTTCGGCTGGATTAGAAGGGGTTTTGATTGTTTTAGCGAGTGTTTTTATCATATTTCACGCCTCAGAGGGTCTTATAAATCCAGAACCTTTGATGGATTTAAAAATTGGTTTATTAGTCATTTCTTTGGGTGTAATTATCAATTATTTATTAGGTCAATCGCTTGAAAATGAGGGAAATACCCAAAGTTCTCCTACATTAATTGCTGATGGAAAACACTTAAAATTAGATGCCATAAGTGGTTTAATTTTAGTGGTTGCAGTTATTTTAGTAATCTTAACTAAGATTTATTGGATTGACAGTTTAGCCTCAATTATTTTTGCTATGTACATGGCTTGGAATGGTATAAAAATTATCAGAAAATCTATCGGTGGTTTGATGGACGAAACAAATGATGAGGTTTTAGAAAAAGTTGTAAATATTCTTAAAAATAACAAAAAAAATGAGTGGATAGACATTCATAATATGCGAATCCAAGAATACGGTTCAGATATTCATATTGACTGCCATTTGACTTTACCCAAATATTGGAATCTTGAAAAAGTACATGAAACAGTCCATGAATTCGAGGAGATTTTGGAAGACAAATTTCCTTCAAATGTAGAAATTTTCATTCATACCGACCCATGTATGCCTGAATGTTGTCATTATTGTAAAGTTGAAAACTGTCCAATTCGACAGTCAGCACAAACCACAACCATAGATTGGAACAAAGTAAATCTTTCGCTCAATCAAAAACACTTCACAGAATCAATCTAAAAATATGCTTCTCCAACCCATCATAAATCTTATTGATATTCTTGCTAAAAAAGGGGTTAAAAATGCCATTATCTCCCCAGGTTCACGCAATGCACCGCTTACAATTGCCTTAGTCAGACATCCTGAGATTGAAACAAAATCTATCTCAGATGAGCGTTCTGCCGCTTTTATTGCAATGGGAATGGCTCAAAACCTTAAACAACCAGTTGCCATTTGTTGTACTTCGGGTTCGGCGGCATATAACTATGCACCAGCCGTTGCGGAGGCTTTTTTTCAAGAAATTCCATTAATAATTCTTACGGCAGACCGCCCCAAAGAGTGGATTCATCAGCACGATGGGCAAACGATTTACCAAACAGATATTTTTGGAAAACACGTAAAACAGAGTTTTGAAGTTGGCTCAGATTATTCGCATCCAGATTCTATTTGGCATATTGAAAGAACTATAAATCATGCAGTCAATTTAGCAAAATCTCACCCACAAGGACCTGTACATATTAACATACCTTTGCGTGAACCTTTCTATCCTTCTGAAAATGAGGAGATTGCGTTTAATAATCAATCAAGAGTTATTGAAGTTTTAGAAACAGAAAAAACGTTGAGTAAAGAAACTTTGCATGAGATACTTACTCGTTTTCAAGATTTTGATAATATTTTAATTGCAGGCGGGCAGGCGGAGAAAGATGAAGATTTATCAAAAATTTTAGAAAAACTCCAAGACGAATTTCAAGTGGTTTGTTTGGGTGATACTATCTCAAATTTGGGTTTTGAAGCAATTTCCAAACACGATATTTTCTTAAAACCAGAAAACGAAAACTTACGACCAGAGTTATTGATAACTTTTGGTAAGTCCTTTATTTCCAAAGGCTTGAAGACTTTTTTGAGAAAAAATAAAGCTATTGAACATTGGCATTTGCAAGTGGGAGAACATTTGATTGATACTTTTCAATCTTTGACCAAAATTATTCCCATTACACCGCTAACTTTTTTCACAAAACTATACGAAGACTTGGATTTCGATAAATTTAAAAATGGTGAAATAGAAAGAAATGAGGATTTTTATAATGATTGGATTACTCAGGAAAGAAAAGCAAATATCTACATAGAAAGATTTTTTGCTGATAAAATTCACCAAGAAAAGTTTAATGAATTTTACGCCATTAAATTTCTAATTGATTCATTACCAGATAATTGTCAAGTTCATTTAGCTAATTCAATGGCTGTTCGATACGCAAATTTCATAGGGTTTGATTCAAAAAAACAAATTGAAGTCTTTGCCAACAGAGGCACAAGCGGAATAGACGGATGTGTGAGTACCGCTGTTGGTCAGGCATTGAGTACGGATAAATTGGTCTTTCTTTTTGTAGGAGACGTAGCCTTTTTCTATGACCATAACGCTCTTTGGAATCGGTATTTACCCAATAATTTACGAATCATACTTTTGAACAACCATGGAGGAGGAATTTTTAGAATGATTGATGGACCAAGCAAACAGCCAGAATTGGGTGATTATTTTGAAACTGTCCAATCAATGAATGCTCAAAATAATGCCCAAGATGCTGATTTAGAATACTTTAAGGTTAATTCTGTAATTGATTTAAAGAAATATTCTGAATCATTCTTGTTAAGTTCTGGAAAATCAAAATTGATGGAAATTGAGACCGATAGTGTTTTGAATACTGAGATTTTTAAACAGTTTAAAGGAGGGTTTTAGCCAAATCAAAATTCTCTTTTGCTTTCAGATTATCCCCTTTTTTCTGGAAATAAAGCCCTAAATTTTGGTACGCTAAGGCATTTTTATCATTCAATCGAATAGACCTTTCAATCAATTCTCTGGCTTCCTCTAATTTACCTAAGTTCAATAGAATCAAGCCTTTATTGTTCAAATAGAAAGGTTGAGTTGGTTGAATTGATAAAGCCAAGTTTACTATTTTTAAAGCTTCATCAAATTTCTTTTCTTCATTCAAAATGACAGCTAAATTATTAAGAGCAAAGTCTTGTTTTGGATTTATTGAAATAGCTTTCTCAAAATCTTTTTTCGCCAAAATATATTCTTTGTTTTCAAAATAAATAAAGCCATGGTTTGTATAAGCCTCCGCATTTTTAGGGTTTAATAAAATAGCTTTTTCGTAATCAGCAGTAGCCCCCGAGGAATTATCCATTTGTACTTTAATATTTCCTCGACTTACATAATAAAAGGAAGAATCCTTGAATGGAACAGCCAATTTATCATAGTCAGACATGGCATTTTTCAAATCTCCTTTCAAAAAAAGTGCCTCTGCACGATTGTAGTAGGCTTCCCAGTACTTTTTATCGAGTTCAATAGCTTTGTCAAAGTCTTTGATTGCTTCGTCTAATTTCTCAATTTTTTGATAAGCCAAACCACGATTATTATAAGAATCCGCAAATTTTGGGTTCTGAATCAAAGACTCATCAAACCAATGGATTGCATCCAAATATTCTTTTTCTTTATATTTTTGATTACCTCTTTTGAAAAATTTGATGGATTCTTCTTTTTTGTCAGTTCCACAAGAAAATAGGAGAGGGGTAATGCTAAAAATGAGGAGATATTTTATTATTTTCACGTATAATTAAAATTTAATCTTAAAATAATTACAAAATGGAAACTATTAACACTAAAGAATTTCAGAGCTTGAAAGAATTTTATCCTTTTTATTTGACCTAACACGCAAATTCTACTTCAAAATTACTTCATTTTATCGGAACAAGTTTGTTTTTCGTAATACTCATTTACGGACTTTATTCTCAACAATACAAACTACTTTGGTTTATGCCCATGGTGGGTTATGGATTTGCTTGGGTGGGACATTTCTTCTTTGAAAAAAATAAACCCGCTACCTTCAAATACCCTTTTTACAGTCTCGCCAGTGATTTTATTATGTATTTTGATATTTTGAGGGGGAAAGTGAAAATATAAAATTTGGCTCAACCCATAAAATAGACTGATGATTGAAACACCGATTTTATCTACCACAAAAGTATCAAAAGGAACAAAGAAATATCTGTAATACCTTTACTATTGTTATCTTGTGTGTTGAATAAAATAATGTCAGCCTGAATTAAGGTAAGAGCCTAAAATTTTACCATTAATGAAAGTACAATTCAGATTTATCAGTTTTTTTAAGCTGATGATTTTATTAAAAATAACTTGTTCGGAATTACTGAGGCATCTGGTTTAACCGAATATTTTCGTAATTCCGAACAAGTTATTTCTGCATTAAAACGGCAAATCCTGGTCATCTGCACTAAATGAAGGCAAATCAGCCACAGGAGGAGCTTGACGTGGAGCTGATGAACTCTGACTTTGTGCAGGAGCTGACGAAGAAGTTGCAGGAGAACCTGCACCCGCTGGGTCAATTCTGTATGCTTTCAAATCTGTGTACCAACGCTCGTTGTATTCACGTGATTCTACACTGAAAGATATTCTTAATTTTTCGCCTAATGAATAGGTTTTCAAATCGGCTGCTTTGTCTCCCCAAGCCGTAAAACAGGCTTTTTTAGGATATTGTTCTTCGGTTTCTAACACAAAATCTTGTTTTACCCAAACACCGTTTTTGCCTTGTCCCGTCACTTCGGGCAACACTTTTATTAAACTTCCTTCAAATTCTAATGCCATTGTTGTATTTATTTTTAATGTAATTTATTTTTTTGATTAATTTCTAAATTTTAACTCTCTGACAGTTAATAGATTAACACCCCACCTCAACTCAGTACGTAAAACGTTTTTTGCAAATAAAAATTTTTGGACTAATTTTGCATTATCTCAATGGCGACGTGGTGGAATTGGTAGACACGCTACTTTGAGGTGGTAGTGGGAGCAATCCTATGGGAGTTCGAGTCTCCCCGTCGTCACGAAAGTCCTTTCAATTAATTTTGGAGGGACTTTTTTTTAGTTCTGAGTTTTGGGTACTGAGTTCTGAGTTTAAATATAATATCAAAAATGATTTCGAAAAACCCAGAACTCAGTACAAAGAACTCAGAACTATAAAAATTCTAACTCTGGCGGTTTTTCGTATAACAAAGCCTTATCAACTTCACGAATAATTTTAGCTAAATCTTTGGGGTTATTGACAAAATCTATATTGTTTACATCCAAAACTAAGACTTTTCCTTCTTTATAATTTTCGGTAAATTCAGCGTAATGTTCGTTTAAATCTGCCAAGTATTTTTCTGAAATATTTGATTCAAAATCTCTTCCTCGCTTTTTGATTTGTGAGATTAATTTTGGCAAATCAGCTTTTAAATAAATGGTCAAATCTGGTGCTTTGACCGTCCGCATCATTAAGTCGAAAATCCCACGGTAAGTTGTGTAATCATTGGCTGACATGATGCCTGATTTATACAAATTCATTGCAAAAATGTAAGCATCCTCATAAATTGTACGGTCTTGAATGATTCTACGATTTGATTTTTGTATCTGCAAAACCTGTTCGTAGCGACTTTTTAAGAAATACATTTGCAAATGAAACGCCCAACGAGGCATATCCTCATAAAATGGAGGAAGGTAGGGATTGCCCTCAACAGCCTCATATAAAACTTCCCAGCCAAAATGTTCAGCTAATTTAGTGGCTAAGGTCGTTTTGCCCGCTCCGATATTTCCTGTAATAGCAATGTGCATAATGTGGTTATTGGTAATCTGTTATTGGTTATTAGTAAAAATAGGTAAATGCGGTTGAAGTTTTATGAGTTTAAGAATACAAATTTCACTAAAAAAAAGGTAAAAATTGTTGATGAATTTATTTAATTTTAAAATGCCTGATTTTCAGATTGTTGTGAATCAAATTGAGAATAAAAATAGTAATTGACAAATTGCTCTTTCACCATTTTTTAATTTTCGTACCTTTGTATGAAAATTCGGTTATGATTTACCAATAACCAGTTTCCAATAACTAATAACCAACTCTGTAACTCATGTTGAAGATGAAGCCATACAGCGTAATTCTTTATTACAATTACACGCCCATTAACGAATTAGAGGCGTATCGAGAAAAACATCACGTTTTTTGTATCGATAATAATCTTTTAGGACGAATTATCGTTGCTCCAGAAGGATTAAATGGAACTGTCTCTGGACTGACTGCCGACTGCCAAAAGTACATGGCTTGGCTCGAAAATGACCCTCTTTTTGAAGGTACAAATTTCGACTTTAAGGTTGAACAACACGACGAACACGCCTTTGCGAAACTACACGTACGGGTAAAAGAAGAAATCGTGAATTCCGACTTGGGTGTGAACCCACGTGTACGTACTGGAAAGCACTTAGAACCTGCCGATTTTAAGGAAATGTATCATAACGACCCTGATGTGGTTTTGGTAGATATGCGTTCAAATTATGAGCATAATGTGGGTAAATTCAAGGGTGCGATTACTTTTGATATGGATAATTTAAGGGAATTGCCCGACCATATTCAAGAGATTGAGCATTTGAAAGATAAGAAAATTATCACTTATTGTACAGGTGGCATAAAGTGTGAAAAAGCCTCTGCCTACTTGTTGGAACGTGGTTTTGAGAATGTTTATCAATTGCACGGAGGTATTATTAAATACGGAATCGAAGAAGGTGGAGAGGATTTTGAAGGGAAATGTTATGTATTTGATAATCGAGTTACGACAGATGTCAATGCCGTCAATCCAGCCGTGATTTCAAAGTGTCATATTTGTAATACGACGTCTGATTTCATGGTAAATTGTGCTAATCCAGATTGTAATGCACACTTGGCGATTTGTCCCAAATGTTTGAAAGAAATGGATGGTGCATGTTCGGATGAATGTAAAAATCATCCTCGTAAACGTCCTTACAATCCAGAAGGGTATTATTCAAAACAGTCGGATAATTATACTCCTAAGTTTGGATTTAAGAGTCGGCAGCGGACTAAGACGGTTATTAGTTTTTAAATTTTAAATACCTGATTATCGTCAACTTAATCCATAGCGAGGGATTTAAATCCCTCGCTATGGATTAAGTTGATGAATTTCTTATACTTTATTTGCCCATGAAAATTTCCTCAACCGACCTCATCATTAACCCCGACGGAACGATTTATCACCTAAATCTTCTTCCAGAACATATTGCAGATACCATCATAACAGTCGGCGACCCTGACCGTGTGAAGTTCGTTTCTCAATATTTTGATTCCATCGAATTTCAAATCAATAAGCGTGAATTTGTTACGCATACAGGTTGTTTGAACGGAAAACGTTTAACGGTAATTTCAAGTGGAATTGGGACGGATAATGTAGAGATTTTGATGAATGAATTGGATGCTTTGGTGAATATTGATTTCAAAACTTTGGAAGTAAAATCTGAACATAAATCATTGAATATTATTCGTTTAGGGACTTCTGGAAGTTTGCAGGAAAGTATTCCTGTAAACAGTTTTGTTATTTCAGAATGGGGAATTGGATTGGATGCGTTGGGTTTCTTTTATGAAACAGAACCAAACGAAACCACAACTATCATTAAGCAAAATTTCAATTTAGAGTTTATGCCCTACTGCAATCCTTCGGGGTATAATTTGTTTAGAAAATTTATCGAAAATGTCCCAGAAAATTGGTTTACTGGTGCAACGGTAACTTGTCCAGGATTTTATGCACCACAAGGAAGAACGTTGAGATATAATCCAAAAATAGAAGGGCTTTTACAGAAAATGAATCAATTTTATCATGCAGGAGTAAAGCTTGCTAATCTCGAAATGGAAACAGCGGGTTATTACTTGATGGGACAAGTTTTAGGGCATGAAGTGCTTTCAATCAGTGCTATTTTGGCAAATAGAATGACGAATGAATTTTCACAACAGGCTGATAAACAGGTGGATAGCTTGATAAAATTCGCTTTGGAGAAAATAACTGGTAAAGCTGTCTGAATTTGGATTCGTCAGATTAGTGGATTTTATGGATTATTTTTTACATCTTTTGTAAATATTCTAAAATGCTTTTATGAAATGAAGCCTTTTTGACTTATTCCAATAAATCCACGAATCCCACGAATCCAAATTCTGACAGATGTTCCCTAAAAATCAATCTCCTTCTCGGGGTCAATTACAAACCACAACAAACATCCACAGAAAAGTAAAAATGCAATCATGTAAAGCGGATAATTGAAGTTGTCGGTTGCCTTAACAATGTAACCAAAAAGTACGCCTAAGAATACCGCACCCATTTGTCCCACCATGTTCATTGCTCCTGAAACTAAGCCAGATTTACTCTTTCCGATGTCGATACAAACGGCAAAAGCTATGGGTAATGTTAAGTCTTTAAAACCCATTCCGATTGCTAATAAATAGGCTGCCGTTTGATTATTTTCTGTGGAGGCTGCCAAAGTTATGATGATGCTTGAAATGCCCATTCCTACAACGCCAACGCTTCTTCTTCCTATTTTTAAACCGTAACGTTTTGATAACCAATCACTTAAATAGCCACCCGTGAAACAGCCAATTGCTCCTAAAATAAAGGGTAGCGTAGCGAATAATTGCATTTGAGATTTATCAAAATGTCGTCCTTCTTTCAAATACGTTGGTAGCCAACCTGTGAAAAAGTATGCTCCGTACATAAAAAAATGAAACATCAACATCAACGCCCACATATTACGATTCTGCAAAAGTTTCTTCCAGGGAATGTGATGGTCAGAGCTTTTGAAACGTCTATTTTCTTCAATCAGAGTCAATTCTTCTTTTGAAATTCCTTTGGTTTCGTGGGGGAAATCTCTAAACCAAATATACCAAATCGTTGCCCAAACGATTCCTAAAATTCCCATCGAGAAGAATGAATATCGCCAACCTAAACTGGCAGAAATTGGGATAATGACCCACGGTGCAATCGAACCGCCCAAACGACCTGCCGCCCAAATGAAGGCTTGGGCTTTGCCAATTTCGTATTTAGGAAACCATCTCGACACAACGATTGAAGCATTTGGATAAGCCCCCGCTTCTCCTGCACCAAATAAAAATCTGACTATGAGGAGGTACAACCAACTCGTAGCTGTACCTGTAAATGCGGTAAAAGCCGACCACCAAACTACGACTCTGGTCAAGACTTTTCTCGGACCAATTCTGTCTCCCAAAGCTCCCGTTGGTAATTCAAAAAGGGCGTAAGAAAGGGCAAAAGCACTCAAAATCCAGCCCCAAGCGTCATTTTCAATCTTCAAATCCGCCTTCATGTCGGAGGCAACGAGTGAAATACAGGTACGGTCTATATAGGTGATGACGGATAATGAGACTAAAAATGACAATACTTGATTTCGCTTTTGCATCGTGGTATGAATAAAAATTAATCAAACTTAACATCCTTCAAAGAATACAATTCTGGATGTTTTGGAGTAATGCCAACGTATCTTTTCTGAATATTGATTAAATCTTTTTCATAATCTCCTGTTGGATTAAATTCATCTAAAAAGCCCACTTGTTTTTTCCCAAAATCAAGAAAACCTAAGATAATTGGTACTTTTGCAACGTTTGCGATATGATAAAATCCTGATTTCCACTCTTTTGAATAAGAACGAGTCCCTTCGGCAGGTACGATTAATTGCATTTGTACGGTAGAATCATTAATCATTTTTGCCATATCATTGACTAAATTATTCTTCTGGTCACGTCTCACAGGGATTCCTCCTAATTTTTTAATAATAATCCCCAAAGGAAACTTAAATAATGAGGCTTTTCCAAGATATTTTATCGGAATGTCAAGGGCGTAAAGTGCTGCCATCGTATAGACATAATCCCAATTAGAAGTGTGCGGCACGGCAATCATAACCGCTTTTTGATAGTTTGTTACCCCTTTTGGCGTAGTGTCTATTATTTTATATCCTGCAATTTTGAGGATTAATTTTCCGATAATTTTTAACATAAATTGAGTTTGTTAATTGGTCTCAAAAACAAAACTACCTATATTTGATTTCGGTTTCAAACAAAACCATTTATTTATCCACAACAAAATGCAAAAACCTTTAATTTTAATTGCAAACGATGATTCTATTGCCGCAAAAGGCATCAAAGTATTGGCAGAAGTGATGTCAGAAATTGGCGAAGTAGTCGTGATTGCCCCTGACACACACCAGTCAGGCATGGGACACGCCATCACACTTGACCGCCCCTTACGTGTAAACAAAGTCAGAAATTTCCTCCCAAACGTGGAAGCCTATAAATGTAGCGGTACACCAGCCGATTGTGTGAAATTTGGAAAACATTTTTTATTGAAAGACCGTAAAATTGACATTGTGGTTTCAGGAATAAATCACGGTTCAAACTCCTCAATATCTGTGATTTACAGTGGAACAATGTCGGCTGCCATTGAGGCTGCCATTGAAGGAATCCCAGCCATTGGCTTTTCAGTAGGAGACTTTGCGACGGATGCAGATTTTTCTCATACAAAAGAATATATCAAAAAAATTGCGTTAAAAGTGCTTGAAAATGGACTCCCGAAAGGCGTTGCTTTGAATGTGAATTTCCCCAAAATTTCAGAAGAACCCATCAAAGGAATCAAAATTTGTCGTCAGACCGATGCAGTTTTCAGAGAATCTTTTGAAGAACGAAAAGACCCTTACGGACGACCTTATTATTGGATGGATGGATTCTTGCAAAATGAGGACTCAGGCGGAGGAACAGACGAAGATGCTTTGAAAGAAAACTATATTTCGATAGTCCCCGCAAAGTTCGATTTGACTGATTATCAAGCGATGGGGGTTCTGAGTTCTTGGTTCTGAGTGGTTTTTTACGAATTTTTAGGTGGTGTCAGATTCTCAAATCTGACACAAATTGGGTTCTCAATCCCAAGAATCTTAGGGGTTTAAGAACCCCAACGTGTCAGATTTGAGAATCTGACACCACTTTTTAAGATTTTAAACTCTATCATTAAATTATGGCAATAGTAGGAAATATTCTAAAAAGAGGCATTGGGCTTTCTGGTTTGATGAAACGTCCCAAAACTAATTTGGCAAAACTACAACGTAAAACTTTGGTCAAATTATTGAACAAAGGACGTTTTACGCAATTTGGCGAAGCCTTTGGTTTTGAGGACATTATGAATGCTGCCTTGTTCTCGAACGACAAAGAATTTTATACCAAATACAAAAAGCAAGTTCCCGTTTTTGACTATAACAAAATGTACAAAGACTGGTGGCACAAAACCTTGGAAGGTGAAAAAAACGTGTCTTGGGTTGGTTCAATCAAGTATTTTGCGTTGAGTTCGGGTACATCTGAGTCGGCTTCTAAACATATTCCAGTTACGAAGGATATGGTAAAAGCCATTCACAGAACTTCGATTCGACAAATTTTAGCACTTTCAGAATATAAAAACTTACCTCCCAAATTATTTGAAAAGGGGTATTTGATGTTAGGAGGTAGTACCAAATTACAAGACAAAGGCGATTATTTTGAAGGCGATTTAAGTGGAATCACAGCAGGAAAAATTCCGTTTTGGTTTGAAAGATTTTATAAGCCTGGAAAAAATATCGCTGAAACAAGAGATTGGAGCGAGAAATTAGATAAAATTACTAAGAAAGCTAAAGATTGGGACATCGGTTTCATCGTGGGCGTACCCGCTTGGATTCAGATTTTGATGGAAAAAATTATTAAGGAATACAACGTCAAAAATATCCATGAAATTTGGCCCAATCTTGAAATATTTTGTCACGGAGGCGTAAGTTTTGAACCATACAAACAAGGCTTTGAAAAATTATTGGGTCGTCCGATAACTTATATTGAAACTTACTTAGCTTCTGAGGGATTTATGGCATTTCAAACCGCACCCAATACTGACATGGAATTGGTCTTGAATAATGGCATTTTCTTTGAATTTATCCCTTTCAACGAAGAGAACTTTGATGATGATGGAGTAATGGTCGAAAAACCTCAAACTTTGATGATTGATGAGATTGAGGAGGGTGTAGAATATGCTCTGTTGATTTCAACCGTCTCTGGTGCTTGGCGATATTTGATTGGAGATACGATTAAATTTACCAATAAAAAGAAAGCTAAAATCATCATCACAGGTCGTACAAAACACTTTTTGAGTTTATGCGGGGAACATCTTTCCGTAGATAACATGAACAAAGCCATTGAATTAGCTTGTAAAAAATATAAAATAGACATTCGAGAATTTACAGTAGTTGGTAAAAAAACAGGTGATACATTTGGGCATCATTGGTACGTTGGGACAGACGATAAGGTTGATTCAACTGAATTGATGAAATTTATTGATGAAACACTTTGCGAAATCAATGACGATTATCCTGTTGAAAGAAAACACGCCCTTAAAGGGTTGGAAATGAGTGTTTTACCAACCAAAACCTTTTATCAATTCATGGAATCGAAAGGTAAAACAGGTGGGCAGAATAAGTTTCCGAGGGTTTTGAAGAAAGCTGATTTGATTGCTGAATGGGAGGAATATTTATAGATGAAAAAAAAGTTTGAATATTCTTTTGAAGGTAAAATTTGGAATTCTTCCTTTGAAAATAATTTTTGTGTTCTCGAAATTAGAGATGAAAATACAAGAACAGTTAGTTTTTCTTGTTTGGACTTGTTATGTGGAAAGTTATTATGGAAAAATCTTGTTCCAGAAAAATCTTGGTGGTTAGGTCTTGTTGGAATTTTTGAAGATTATCTAATTTTACATAGATATTCCTCAAATGGTAAACCCGAACCAGAAGCTGTTTTGGTAATAGATGTTACAAACGGAAGTATCATTAAAAAAATCAATGATTGGGCATTTGGAAATTTAGTTAATAGTCAATTAAGTGTATATCAAATTAATGGAAATCAACCTGTTTTTGAAACACATATTTTAGATGATAAAAAAACTAAACGAATTGAAATGAGTTTGCCAAGACAAACCACCCACTACCCCGAAGACAGCCCGCATTTTCCAACAATTTATAAGTTTTTGTATCGTTTATTGAAAATTGATGCAGTAAAAGGTGTAGATTATCTCGAAATCAGCAACAAGATTATAATTTCTTATTATATTTACAGAGAAAATCTTTTTCAAAATTATCTTTTGGTAATAAATCGTGAACGTGAAATATTATTACACGACCTCATCGCCGAAACCGAAGGCATTGGAATAGATACTTTTAGCGTGCAATCCGATACTTTGTTATATGTTAAAAATGAAAATCAATTCATCGGTTATGAACTGTAACCCTACCTCCGCTGTAAAGACAATTCTTACTTGTACTTTAACTTCTCTCGTATTTTCGTCCTTTTCAGCCGAAATTGCCAAAGACTCCGTTGGACTCAAAAAAGAAGGAGGCAAAACTTTTGTCTTGTATAAAGTAGAACCTAAGCAAACGTTGTTTTCAATAGTAAAACGCTACGGAAGTTCTGTTGCAGAATTTAAAGCTGCCAATCCTGGGCTTTCTGAAAGTGTGAACTTTGGGCAGACAATCAAAATTCCATACAACGGAAGAGTTACTTCATCAGCACCTGTGGTTGTTGCTAAACCAACGCCACCCGTTACAGCTCCTTCAACTCCCTCGGCTCCAACTGAAACCGTGAAAATGGTATCTCACGTAGTTGAGTCTGGACAAGGCTTGTATGCCGTAGCAACCAAATACAAGGTTACGATGGCTGATTTGCGTAAATGGAATAACCTTACAACTGACCAACTCACTGCTGGTCAGGTACTTATCGTAGATGCCCGTGAGTATGAAAGAGCCAAAAAAGCAGGAGATTTGCCAGCGAAAGGTGAAGTTGTAAAAGTTGAGGATACCAATATGGGGAATAATTCAACCACAACGACCCAAAAACCAAGTGAGCCTGTGGATGTGAGTGATGCCAAGACTTCTTCGGAAACGTCAAAGACTTCTTCGGGTTATAGAAAGACTATCGAAACAGGTTTGGCTGAATTGATTGATGTAGAAGATAAATCTGGGAAATATTTAGGACTTCATCGTTCTGCCCCTGTGGGTACGCTCGTGAACGTGAAAAACTCATCAAATGGACAAAGTATTTGGGTGAAAGTTGTAGGTAAATTACCAGATATTGGTTCAGACAAAGTGATTATCAAATTATCGCCAAGAGCTTTTGAAAAACTAAACCCTTCTGACAAAAGAATCAGAGCGGAAATAAGTTATATGACACCGTAAATCAATTAACAGTGAACAATTATCAATTAACAATTGTTGATTTTAACAACAACTCAACGCTAATTGGTAATTGTTCATTTTTTATTGATAATTGAAAAAATGCCACGAAATAAACGACAAATAACCTTCGGACATATCGTTTTTAATGTCCTCTACACACTGGCATTCCCTGCCATTGCTACTTTTGCATTTCTTTATACTGCCCTCGTTTGGGTCTTTTCGATACCTTCTCGAATTATTGCTTTTTTTGCTTCTAAGATTAAGTAAACTTCCATAAAATGACTTCTTACGTTACTGATTTATTAGAAACTAAATATTTGCAGTACAATCAGCCCAATTTTATTCCAAACGACCCTGTTTGTATTCCTCATCTTTTTACGCAAAAGCAAGATATTGAAATCATGGGGTTTTGGTCGGCTGTTTTGGCTTGGGGACAACGAAAAACCATCATTAATAAATGTAAAGAATTGATTATATTGATGGATAATTCGCCTTATGATTTTATCAGGAATCATCAAGAATCGGATTTGAAGCGTTTTCTCAATTTCAAACATCGTACATTTAATGCTACTGATACGCTTTATTTTATTGCTTGGTTCAACGGATTTTATCGTCATTATGAAAGCCTCGAACAAGCATTTTTAGTTGAAAATATTTCAGAAGAAATTAACATAAAAAATAGTCTAATTGCATTCCATGACCGTTTTTTTAGTTTGGAAGATTATCCAGAACGTACACGTAAGCACATTGCAACGCCCATCAGGAATTCATCTTGTAAGCGTATCAATATGTTTTTGAGGTGGATGGTTAGGCAAGATGATAAAGGTGTAGATTTTGGAATTTGGAAAAACTTAAAACCTTCGCAATTAATTTGCCCTTGTGACGTACACGTGGACAGAGTGGCGAGACTATTAGGACTTATCGAAAGACCAAAACCCGACTGGCAAACAGCCGTAGAATTAACAGAAAATCTAAAACAACTCGACCCCAACGACCCAACGAAGTATGATTTTGCTTTATTTGGATTAGGGGTTGAAGGAGAAATGTAATATTTTAAGTATAACAGGTTTCCAACCTGTCTAATCGTCTATGAACAGGTTAGAAACCTGTTATACTCGCAATGAAAATTACCAAAGAACCTTTCGGACAATTTACTGAATATGTCCTGACCAACCCAGAGACGGGTGAAGCTTTGTATCTTTTACCAGAATTTGGTGGAATTATTCGTAAAATAACTTTGCAAAAACAAGGTCATTTACATCATGTTATAGAGATTGGAAATAGTCCCGAGCAAATTTTCAATAAGATGAATGCTTATCCATCTACGCACCTTTTTCCGTGGGGAAATCGTACTCGTGATGGGAAGTATAGTTTTCAAGGTGTTGATTATCAGCTATCTATCAATGAAGTGGGTTTGCATAATGCTCTGCATGGCTTTGTGTATTATGCCAATTTTGAGGTAATTAAAGAAGAAGTAAATGAGTCGGAAGCGATTTTGACTTTACGTTATACCTATAAAGGCACTACGTTTGGTTATCCATTTCCTTTCGTGTTGGACATAACGCATATTTTCAGTTCGGATGAAGGTTTGGAATTGAATTATGCTATCAAAAATACGGGAAATACTGCCATGCCAATGGTTTTAGGTTGGCATCCATATTTTAAAATTGAAGGCGAAACAGCCGATGATTGGCAAATTAATTTCCCTGCAACGCATCAATACAAAGCTGATAGTCAAATGATTTCGGGCGAGAAAGTTCCTGTGGATTTTGAGGGCGTGATGGATATAAAAGGAAGGAATTTGGATGCTGTTTTTGCCGTAAAACCATCCAGTAAAATTGAAGCAAAGTTACATTCTCCCAAAAAGAAAATGACTCTCAATGTTTGGCAAGAAGGCATGAAGGGCGGTTTTACGTTTATGGTAGTGTATATTCCGCCTGCAAGAGACTGTATTGCCATCGAACCAATGACGGGAAATACTGATGCTTTTAACTCGGGGGAAGGATTATTGGTTTTGGAGGCTGGAAAGAGTTTTGAAATTGGTTGTGGGGTTTATATTTCGTAACTCCACAACCCAAAACCTACATCACCAAAGGCAAAGTAAAATAAAACGTACTACCTTCATCCTGAACAGTATCAAACCAAATACTACCTTTTGAGTTATCAACAACCCACTTGGCGAGGGCTAATCCAACGCCTGTGCCTTCGGCTTTGGTTGAGAAATCTAACATGAAAATCTTACTCGCATTTTCCTTCAAAACACCCGTTCCGTTGTCTGTGATGCTAAATGTCACGGATTCTGTATTGATTTCCACCTTGATTTTGATGGTTGGTTTTCGTTGAACTGGCACCGACTGAATGGCATTCATCACAAGGTTATTGATGATATTGCCCGTCAGTTGGCGGTCTCCCCAAACCATGACAGGTTTTTGAGGAACGTCTTTGCTAAAATTGAGTTTTTTATCTCCTGCAAAAAGATTTGTTACTTTATTGACTTCATAAACAAAATCAAAAACCTCACGCTTAGGTACGGGCAAGCGGGCAAAGTCTGAGAACGAATTGGCGATGTATGAAAGGTTATCAATTTGTCCCGTCAATGATTCTATTTGGTCTTTGATTTGGGCGGTGTCAATCGTTGCTCCTCTCGAAATTTTATGTTGTAACAATTGCAAAGACAACTTCATCGGAGTCAAAGGATTCTTGATTTCGTGAACCACCTGTTTCGCCATTTGTTGCCAAGCTGACTGTTTAGTAGTATCTGCCAAAGCATTTTTCGACTCCTCTAATTTTACCAACATCTCGTTGTAAGCCTTAATCAAAATTCCAATCTCATCATCCGAACGCCAAGTGAGCGGGTCGTTTGGTTTACTCAAATCTATTTTACGTAACTTATTGGTAATCAGTCGCAAAGGCACTGTCAATACATTGGAAGCAAAGTAGGAAAGTAATAATAAACCTAAGAAAATGGTCGTAAAAGTGTTTAATAATGAGCCAATTACCTGACTAATTTCTTTTTCGTTTGATACTTTTGAATCGTAAAAAGGGATATTGACAATCCCCGCTAATTTACCATCCGTAGAATTTAGCCCCACATATGAACCTACAAATCCAAGATTTCCCATCAATTCTGGAATAATGGCTTTATGTTCTTTTTCTTCTACAATTCTGATGAAAGCCTCTGGATTGATGTATTTCGAGACAATCCCCGTTTCATATCTCAACAATTTATTGGTCGCCAATAATCGCCCAGTAGTATCAAAAACACTGACATATTTTTTGGTATTGGTCGTAATGTTTTTTAACGTATCAGTCAAAAATTGAGCACTCATTTTCCCTTGCACATACCTATCCACGGCGGGCAGAAGGCTTATTCCAGCATTTTCCGTTTGACTAATATACGATTGTTCCTGACTTTCAGAGAGTTTAGTTCCGATGATACTGAGCGTAATACCAACCACCAAAATAAGCGGTAGCAAAAAGGCAACATTCAAATAAATCTGGATTTTGGTAGCAAAATTTACGTTAAGTTTTGAGAATCCGTAGCGAATCGCATAAATCAAAACGATGAGAATGATAGCAATTACTAAGATTAAGAACAAAAATGAGAAGTTAGAGTAAATGACAGAGATGCTTATTTTTTCAGAAGAAATTACAATTTTTCTATCATTTTTATTGGAAATTGCTACGTGATTAAAACCGTTATCAATGATGCCTTCCTGTGAAATTTGTTTACTTTCTACTAAACTGAGGGGTAATTTCCGCTCGTAATTATAGCTCTTCCCCCCAATTTTAATAATCTTACTATTTTCGTAAACAGCATAACTATAATTACTGGCTTCTAATTGCTCTTCCCCACTGGATGGCGTGTCTGACAATGCAGCATCACGTGTAACATCCTCACGCTTGTGAAGGTCTAAAATAACGTAACCAATCTTTTTATTTTCTTTATTTAACAACGGGATAAAATCAATGTATTGCTTTTGGTAGTTGTTGGTAGCGTCATTAACAAAGAAAATATTAGGATAATCAGTCTGATATTTTTTGATTTTATATTGTTGCTCATACGCCTGAAAACTGAGAGCATCCGAGACATTATCTAAGGATTTTCCGTTTTCATCAAACGCTGAAACCTGCGTATCATAATAATCAAAATAACTATCTAAAATATTACTTCTGATGTAAGTTTGGACTTGTTCACTTGGTAAAAGCGGTGATTTTATCTTGACTTTGATGATAGAATCTTGACTAATATCGGTATTAGCTTTGCTCAGTTTTAACTCTCCTGTCTCATCATTTTCTGCCAAATATTTCTTTCCAAATTGCTGTTTTTGAACAAAATCTTTTCTAATTGCCTGATTATAAATTATATACGTTCCCAAAGCTGAACAAACCAAAGCTCCCAAAAAGAAATAAATGGAAGTCTGATAACGGAAAGTATAGAGAAATTTAGGGAAATGACTATACAATAAAACCGCAATATAAAAGGCGTGAAGAAGAAGCAATAAAATATTGGACGATTGAAGACTGAGAATAAAAATACTCCAAATCACAAAGCCAATTAGCAAGGCAAAAAATGCCCACTTGGGGTTCTTACGATTAAGTTTCAGTAAAAGATTGGTCAGTAAATGTGTCGTTAGAAAGTAGCTAACCGATAGTAAAACAAACGTAATTAGTGACGATATTTTTAAAGGTTTTTCTAAGAAATCAATACTGAGGATGATGTCTAATTGATAGTTAGAATGCTCATAAATATTGATTAATTGATTACAAAACTCTTGAAAAACGAAATAACTCAAAATAACCACGACAACCGAAATGACTTTTTTGATATTTTCTGGCAAATGCAATAACCAGAAATATCGCTTCATTTTGTAATAATAATTGACCAAATAAAGTAATAAAACGATAATGGCTATGAAGTTCAAAATCAAGTCACCCAATGAAGGCGTAATGAACGACGAGTTATAAAATTTTGGATTAAAAAGGTCTGATTCGTAAAAAATAAAGGGGATATTGTAATAAAGCATGATGGCTCTTAACAAGAAAAAATAGCCCGCCAAAAGTAAAAAAGCCCTGCCGTAGCGGTGGGTTCTGTTGAAAAACCATATCCATGCAAAAAGATAAACTACCAAGAAAAACATACTCAAAAAGCCCAACAAGATGACATTCACTGGAATAGACTGATTTTTGAGCGTTTCGACTTTGGAAGTTGTTACTGAAAACAAAAACTCTTTCGTCTCGGCGTACATATTCAGGTGCGTAGCGGCTACGGGAGAAGTGTCAATTTGATGAGGGTCGGACGTGAAAATCGTTGGATTATAACCTGTTTTGAGGTGGTTAGTTTCTGAGTCATATTTACGGAATAAAGGTATTATCGAAAAGACCTCAAAATTATCGGGCGTACCAATAACCAAGCGACGATTGGCAATGAATTTCCCTTCGGGTGCAGTGACAGATTTTAAATTATAGTTCCCTTCAACTAATTGATAGTCAGGCACAAAGCTATAATCTGACCAAAAGACGATTCTGCCATTTTTGAAGATAAAATAAGGGTGTACCGTTGTGGTTTTGAGATGCGAAAAAGTAGTATCTTTTGACTGAGAAACCAACGTAACGACTTTGGCTAAATCTTCGTTTGAAGCCTTGATTTCATCCTGTACTTTGTTTTGAATATCGTACAAATATTTATCCTCGGTAGCACTGACTGGACCTTTTTTGGTAATAACAAAAACCATCAATGCCAATCCAAACGTAGCGAGGGCAAGGATTAGAAAGATATTTTTCTTTAAAAAAATTAGTTTGAGTAAGGAAGTTAAGCGTTTTGACATTAGGGTTTTTATTGATGTTAAATAGTATTTTACAAAATTCATACCATTGTGGATTGTCGATTTGTAAATATTTGATTTTCAAATATTTACAAATAATCACTCTCATATAATTTGATTAGAATAAATTTACGAATAAATACAAGAACTGCCAATGGTTTACATTTTCTAAAAAGCAAAAATCCCTACAAATACTGAGTTTGTAGGGATTTTTTATGTTATTCTAAAATTTTACACTGCAAAACTCTCTCCACATCCACATGTACGTGAAGCATTTGGGTTTTTGAACTGAAAACCTTTTCCATTTAATCCATCTGAGAAATCTAATTCTGTGCCTGCCAAATAAAGGATAGATTTTTTATCCACCATAATTTTTACGCCCTTATCTTCAAAAATCATATCGGTTGGTTTTGGTTCTGAGGCAAAATCTAAATTATACATTAAACCAGAACATCCTCCGCCTTCTACGGCTACACGGACATTGAAATTATCGGTAAGTCCCTCTTTTTGACGGAGTTCTATGATTTTATTAGCTGCTATATCGGTTACTGTTACCATTTTTTTGAGTGATTGAATTGTTGTTCAAATAAAAAACGAAAAAACGTTTATAGAAGTTCCGTTAAAAGATTTAGGTCACGGAGTTAATCAAAGTTAATCACTGAGTTTCACAAAGAGAATTAAAAAACTCTGTGATACTTTGTGAATAACTCCGTGATGCTCTGTGTCCTTTCAAAACACCTGTCCAATTCCGAAGGTTATCACAAACAATAAAGTCGTCAGAGCCATTACCTTTAAAAATGGGTCAATTTGAGCGGGTGTTTGCCCTTTTGAAACGCCTATGCCAATCTTAATCAACAATGGAAATGTGATTAAAAATATCCAGTTTAAGATTTCTGGTTGATTTAATAACGAATAAATCACTGCACAAACAAACCCACCAATCAATAAAAACCAATGATAAATCACGGCTTTGTCTTTTCCCAAACGTACTGGAATTGAATTTTTCCCTGTCTTGGTATCAGACTCAATATCTCTTATGTTGTTGATATTCAGTACCCCAACGGCAAAAAGTCCGCATGAAGTTGCTGGTAAAAACATTAATAAATTCACTTCGTGTGTGTATAGGAAATACGTACCCAACACGCCTACCCATCCAAAGAAAATCAATACTGAAATATCTCCCAAACCCATATATCCGTAAGGTCTTTTGCCAACTGTATAAGTGATGGCGGCAATAATTGCCAAAATTCCTAAGCCAAAAAAGGCAATGATGGTTTGCGTGGATGTATTTTCTAATCCCTTGAAAATCAATAAAGAACCCATAATAAATGACAAAACAGACATCAGAATGATGGCTCTTGTCATTTGCTGACGGGTTATTGCCCCTGTCTGCACTGCACGTGTGGCAACGGTTCTTTCAATGTTATCAACGCCGCTAACGGTATCGCCGTAATCATTGGCAAAATTAGAAAGGATTTGTAAAAAAGTGGTGGTAAGGACGGCTAACCAGAAGATTGTCCAAGAAAATGCGTGTGAACCTGCCGCCAAAAAACTGCCCATCAAAATACTCGAAAGGGCAAGTGGCAAGGTCCGTGGACGAGCCGCAGAAATCCAATGTTTCATGTTTGAGTTGTTAAGTTTTAAGTTGATAAGTTGTTAAAATGCGTCTGCAAATAATTAATAACTTATCAACTTGAAACTTAATAATTACTTTATCGCTTCCATAAATTCTTTACTATCTGGCTTCACGCCTGATGCGAAAAAGTGGGTTAATTCACCTTTTTCGTTAATAACGTATTTACAGAAATTCCATGAAGGTTCTTTATCGTTCCAACCGTTTAATGACTTAGTTGTCAAGAATTTATACAAATCACATTTGCCTTCTCCTTTTACTATAACCTTTGAAAACATTGGGAAAGTTACGCCGTAATTCTTCTGACAAAATGAAGCAATCTCTGAGTTTGTGCCAGGCTCTTGTCCGCCAAATTCATTGGCAGGGAAACCCAAAACAACCACTTTGTCTTTGTTGGCTTCGTAATATTTTTCCCAAACTTCATACTGTGGAGTATATCCACATTTAGAAGCTGTGTTTAAAATGATTACTTTTTTGCCTTTGTAAATCGACAAATCAACTTCCTTTCCGTCCAATGATTTCATTTTGAAATCATAAATTGTTTTTGTCGCAGTAACAGTAAAATTCTCTGGACGTTTTTCAGAATTATTCTGAGTAAATGGGACAGCCAAAGCTCCCAAAAGTGAACCTATTTTCATGAGTTTTAGTAACATGATTGTTGTGAAGATTAAAATGATGGATATAATTGTTTTTTTGTTCATAAAATTATCTGAATTTGGATTGCGAAACGTCGCACCGTGTCAGATTTATGGATTTTTAGGATTTTTCTTTGTCAGAATCAGGATTTACAGGATTATAAGATTAAACAGGATGTTAAAATCTATAAAGAAAAAACCTTATTTAATCTTTAAATCTCGTAAATCCTGATTCAGAATATTGATTGTTGAAAATCCTAAAAATCCACTATTCCCACGAATCCAAATTCTGACGGGGTCGCCCAGACAGATTTCTACATACGACTTGGAACTTTAATACCTAATAAACGCATTGCCTTCTGGATTGTTTCGCCAACTACGCCCGAAAATGCTACTCTGAACTGTTGAGCGTTTTTATCTGGCTCGTTGAAAATATTTACTTCGTTATAAAAACGGCTGTAAGCCTTTGCTAAGTCATAAGCAAATAACGAAATTAAGGCAGGAGAAAGTTCACGCCCTGCATCTGCCAAAATCACAGGATATTGACTCAACAAATATATCACTTCTCTTTCAGATTCGTGTAAAACAGCGTAATCTGTTGTTTTACCAATAATACCTTTTTCATGTGCTTTTCTTAAAATAGAGCAAATTCGAGCATGAGCAAATTGAATAAATGTCCCTGTATGTCCTTGAAAATCAATGGATTCTTCGGGATTGAACAACATTCTTTTCTTTGGGTCAACTTTCAATAAAAAGTATTTCAAAGCTCCCATTGCTAAGGTGTCATATAATTCGTTGGCTTCGGTTTCTGAGAATCCTTCTGTTTTGCCTAATTCCATCGTTCGCTCACGGGCGGTGTCGGTCATTTCTTGCATCAAATCATCTGCATCTACGACGGTGCCCTCACGAGATTTCATTTTGCCTGATGGTAAGTCCACCATGCCATAACTCAAATGGAAATTACCGTTTGAGTATGGACGACCTAATTTTTTGATGGTTTTGAACAATACTTCAAAATGGTAATCTTGCTCATTTCCAACCACATACACCGATTTTGACATCTTGAAATCATTGTATTTCAATTCTGCCGTGCCGAGGTCTTGGGTGATATAAACGGATGTACCGTCTTTACGAAGCACCAATTTTTGGTCGAGTCCTTCGTCGGTTAAATCTATCCAAACGGAATTGTCTTCTTTCTGGAAAAATACGCCCGATTTCAATCCTTCTTCCACGAATTTTTTACCCAATAAATAGGTATTTGATTCACGGTAAATCTTATCAAAACTTACGCCCATTTTCTCATAAGTCTGTCCAAATCCTACAAAAACCCATTCGTTCATTTTCTCCCAAAGGGCAATGGTTTCGGGGTCGTTATTTTCCCATTTCAAGAGCATTTCTTGGGCTTCGAGGAGCAATGGAGCTTGCTTTTTAGCATCATCTTCCGACAAACCTTTTTCTTTCAAAGCCTCGATTTCGACTTTATAATGCTTATCGAATTCAACGTAATATTTTCCTACCAAATGGTCGCCTTTCAAGCCTGAGCTTTCAGGTGTTTCGCCGTTGCCAAACTTTTGGTACGCCAACATCGACTTACAAATATGGATGCCTCGGTCATTTACTAAGTTGGTTTTTACCACTTTATAGCCATTGGCAGACAAAATTTGAGCGACTGAGAACCCCAAAAAGTTATTCCGTAAATGCCCCAAATGAAGCGGTTTGTTGGTATTTGGCGAAGAGTATTCAACCATTACCGTTTCATTTTTATCGGGTAATTGTCCAAAGGTTTTATCCTTGAAAATACCCGTAAATAAGTCTATCCAAGCCGAATCAGCGATGGAAAGATTCAAGAAACCTTGCACCACATTAAAGGCAGATACCACGCCCGAATTTGCCACAAGATAATTACCGATGGCATTTCCCAACTCCACGGGCGACTTCCGCAATGCCTTCACATACGGGAACACCACGAAGGTATATGACCCCTCAAAATCTTTTTTGGTAGGTTGCAGAGAAATATTGTTTTCTTCTACGTCAAACTCCGCTTTCAATGCTGCGGTGATGTGGTTTTGTATTGTTTTTTCTATGTTCATTATTAACTATTTATTCTTCAATATTCTTCCAAAAACTAATGAGGCATCTTCTTTTGCTTCATTCTTACGAGATTTTGCTTCTAAGACATCTAAGAAATCTTCGACTTCCTCACTATATGTTTTGAGGTCTATCATCACGGCTGTTTTGATGCCTCTGTTGTTAGTTAAATAATTGACCCCTCTCATTGTTTATTGATTTTCAAAAACTATTTTTTGAAGAACAAAGATACAAATGTTGCAAATCCATACACTGTCATTGCAAGTAAGAAAAATATGAGTGCTGTGAGTGAAAATCCTATCAAGTTTTTTTTTGATGATGATACTGTCTCAGCAAGATCATTATTTTCAACTGAATCTCTATTTGATTTTTCCAAAAAATCAAAACGTATATCACTACTTAAATCTAACCACTGAGGATGATCATCACCCAAATAAATAGAATCACTTTCCTCCATACTTTCTAATTCTTGGGAATACGAAATAAGTCTTTGAGCAAATAACAAAAGTCCATCTTTATTTGCACTTATTATGGTTTCTATTTCAGATTCAGAATGTGGTTTATTTTCTAAAAAGAACCCTATGTAAGCATTATCTTCTTTGGACTCCGCTTTTAGCAAATTAATTATTTCATCTATTTTAGCTTTATTCATCGTTAATTCGGGGAATCAATCCAATTTCCCCTCAAAGATAAAAACAAAAAAGTGGTCGATTTATGGGCGACCACTTTTTTATGGGTAAATATTTTGATTTAAAACGATTATTCTTTTAATTTTGCAGTACCCAAACGTTTCGGACGTTTCGAGTAGGATGGCTTCGTGCTTCATAACTCATGGGTTTTAAAGCCGTCAAGCCAACTTGTCGGCTTTTATTTTGTACATTGTTTGAAAAACCAATCGACTCACTTTATTCTTTTTTGAACTGGTTATTGTTCGTACTTCTTTTACCACGTAGATTTTATCCTCAATTTTTCTAATGAACTGCAATAAAGGCATTTGGGTATGCCTTGTTTTTCCAACACTCAAAATCTCATCAGGGTTTAAAAATACTTCAAGCATTCTCACAAAATCGTCCCTTTCCAAAGCAATTTGACCTCTTTTTGCCTCAGAAATTGGATTGCCGTGTTCTTCCATAGCATGAATTATTCCATAGTTATCAATACAAACCCAATGTTTGGATACATCTACATTCGTCTCATTTAAAATCTTGTCTGCGAGTTCATTAGGGACAATAAATAAGTCTAATTTACGATGAAATTGCTCTGTCGAGCTAAGACATTCATCATACAATTCATAGATTTTTTGTTTTATATTTTCGGTTATTTCATTCATAATGTGGTTCAATTTTCCCCAAAGATAAAAACAAAAAAGTGGTCGATTTATGGGCGACCACTTTTTTTGTTTTGTTACTGGCAATTCAGAAAGTTAATTTTACTTTCTTGATAAACTCATTTGCCTTTTGATGTTTGGCTTCAAATGCTTCTTCCAAAGTATTATATGTTACCTTTTTATTGACAGAAACAGGTTGTTTCGTTGGTACTTGAGTGCTTGTTTTCATTTTCTTATGTTTTTAATTGCTTGAATGACGTAAAAATATCAAAAATGCTTCATAATCTTTATTCTTTTCAAATGGTTCGTTTTCCCAATTATTAATACCATGAATTTCATAAATTCGTTCCGTTTGTTGGTAGGATTTTGAAATCACAGCCCTATATAATCTATTTCGTGTTTTGGTACTTCCCATAAACAAAACCTTTGCTTTTGGTCGGAATGCCAAAAATACTTGAATCGCTTGTATAACAGTAGCCAAAACGGATTCCATATCACCATTTATCTCTCACAACTATATCACTATGAATACCGTTTTCGTCAAGGTCTAAAAGTGCCAAATTAAATAGATTATCAACCTCTAATTCTTTATACTGAATTACTTTTTGAATTGTTCTTGTAGGACTAATGCTCTCAAATTCAAAACGATAGTCATCGTTAATGACTTTAAAAGGGTAAGCGGGTTTATCCATTTTTAATTTAGTGGTTGCTGGTAATTATACACAAATATAACTGTAATCAATTTCACCCCAAAGATAAAAACAATAAAGTAGTCGATTTAATGGGCGACTACTTTATTGTTTGTAGAATGGCAAATTTATTTAAAAAAACTAATCTCATTTTTGTTACGGTACTCCAAAATAGTAAAACTCTCAATCTCTTTCTTAAATTTACAGAAATATTCAGTCCTTCAATGAAAAATTTACCACTCCAAAATATCAAAGTCCTCGAATTTACTCATGCCGTGATGGGTCCCGCCGCAGGGCTAATCATGGCAGATTTGGGGGCAGAAGTCATCCATATCGAACCCCTCGAAGGAGATTCCACCCGCCGACTCAAAGGCTTCGGGATTGGGTATCATTCCTTTTATAATCGAAATAAAAAAAGCCTTGCCATTGACATAAAATCGGAAAAAGGTCGTGAGATTATCCTCAAAATGGTAGAATCTTCTGACGTTCTCATCGAAAATTTTGGACCGGGAACGATGGAAAGATTGGGTTTTGGCTATGAGGCTTTGTCTAAAATTAACGAAAAATTAGTATATTGTTCACTGAAAGGTTTTTTGTCTGGACCTTACCAAAAACGTCATGCGATGGATGAAGTCGTGCAGATGATGGGCGGACTCG
This sequence comes from Cytophagales bacterium, assembly GCA_013298125.1. Lineage (GTDB taxonomy): Bacteria > Bacteroidota > Bacteroidia > Cytophagales > Spirosomataceae > Arcicella. The sequence goes on from JAAFJP010000006.1 coordinate 143,063, forward strand.
CCTACATGACAGGACCCGTTGGGCAACCCTTACGTGCAGGAACTTCGGTGATTGACATTACAGGCGGAATGTTTGGCGTAATTGGCACATTGTCAGCTCTTTACGAAAGAGAAATTACGGGTAAAGGTAAGTTTGTAAAGTCGGCATTATTTGAAACAACCGCTTTTTTGATGGGACAACACATGGCGGTTTCTGCCCTCACAGGCGTACCAGTGCCACCCATGCCAGCCCGTGTGAGTGCGTGGAGTATTTATAAAACCTTTGAAAGTAAAGACGGTGAACAGGTTTTTGTGGGTATTATTTCTGAAAAACATTGGGAACGTTTTTGTATTGCTTTTGAAAAAAGTGATTGGCTTACCGACGAAAGACTCAAAACTAATAATGACAGAATTGATGAAAGAGATTGGTTTTTGCCCGCCGTGGATGAATTGATGAAAGGTTTTACAAAATCTGAAATCATCCAAAAATGTGAACAGGCGGAGATTCCAGTAGCCCCCATCGCCAGACCAGAAGACTTATTTGAAGACCCTCAATTGAATCAGGGAGGGAGTTTGTTTGAAACAACTATTCAAGGAGGTATTCAAACAAAATTGCCCAAAATACCCCTTGAAATGGAGGATGCGGAGTTTTCATTGAAAAATAATCCTCCTGAAATTGGAGAGGATTCTTTTGAAATTTTGAGAGAATTTGGGTATTTGTCGGAGGAGATTGAGGCGTTTGTTTTGAATAAAATTATTGCATAAATTTAGAAAAAGCTTTCTTAACCTCACCCCCAGCCCCTCTCCGATGGAGAGGGGAGAGCATTTGTCCGCTTTTTCTCCCCTCTCCATCGGAGAGGGGTCGGGGGTGAGGTTGTGTATTATTAAACTAAGAATAAAGAAATACCAACACGAAATAAAAATAAAATGAAACTTGATTTAATTGTAAAAAATGTAAGAGTAGTACGCCCCAATAAGACTTCCGTTGATTTGTTGGACTTGGGCATTAAAGATGGAAAATTTGCTAAAATCGCCCCTGAGATTGATGAATCTGAGGCTTTGGAGGTTTTTGATGGGTTAAATTTGCTCTGTTTTCCTGGGCTTGTGGATGCACATATGCACACTGGCATTTATGCACCTTTGGGCGAAGATGCCATCACGGAAAGTAAAGCTGCCGCTATGGGTGGCGTAACGTGTAGCCTCAATTATATGCGTACAGGGCAGTATTATTTGAATAAAACTGGACCATACAAAGAGTTTTTTCCAGAAGTTTTATCGGTTTCAGAGGGTAATTTTTGGGTGGATTATGCCTACCATCTTGCCCCAATGATGAAGGAACATTTGAATGAAATTGAGTTATTGATTGAGGAATTTGGCGTTTCTTCTTTCAAGATTTTTATGTTCTACGGTTCGCACGGATTGCATGGAAGATCGTCTTCTCAGAAAGACTTTTTAATGATTCCCGAAGATGAAAAATATGATATTGCACACTTTGAATTTGTGATGCGAGCTGTCAAAAAAGCCATTGACCGTTTTCCGGAATTGAAAGATTATATTTCCGTGAGTTTGCATTGCGAAACGGCTGAAATCATGTCTGCCTATACCAAAATCGTGGAGGAAGAAGGCACTTTGACGGGTCTGAGAGCCTATTCAGCCTCTCGTCCTCCACACTCAGAAGGCTTGGCGATTTTCATTGCTTCGTACTTGGCTCACGAGACTAATATGCCCAATATCAACTTGTTACACTTGACTTCCTACAAAGCTATCGAGGCAGCAATGTTGATGCAAGCGGCTTTTCCACACATTAATTTCAAGCGAGAAGTTACGATTGGACACCTTTTATTGGATGTTGATTCGGAGTGTGGATGTCATGCCAAAGTGAATCCACCCATTCGCCCTCGTGAGGATGTGGAGGCATTGTGGACGGCATTATTAGACCGTAAAATTGACTGGGTTTGTTCTGACCATGCTTGTTGTAAGGAAGAATTTAAAACAGATAACAAAAATCCAGACAATATTTTCTTGGCGAAATCGGGTTTTGGAGGAACAGAATATATGCTAAGTGGCTTATTTTCAGAAGGTTCAAAACGTGGAATGTCCTACAATCACATGGCAGAATTATTAGCATGGAATCCCGCACAACGCTACGGGGTTTTGAATAAAGGCGATATTGCCTTGGGATATGATGCCGATTTAGTTTTACTCGACCCAAAGACAAAATTCATTGCCAGAGCCGCTGATTCTGAGTCTATTCAAGGTTATTCGGTTTTTGAAGGCATGGAATTGACGGGGAAAGTTAAAGCTACTTTTTTGAGAGGAAATAAAATTTATGAGAATGATAGAATTGTGGGTGAAGCGAAAGGGGAGTTTGTGAGAAGACCGAGCATAAAATAAAAAATATAAATGTCTGTCATTGCGAGTGAAACGAAGCAATCTGTTAGATTTATGAGGGAAATTCTAAGCTCTTTAATATTTAGAAGTTAGCCTTCAAACTTTTTTGCATCAATCCAACAGATTGCTTCACTACGTTCGCAATGACAGCCATTTACAGTTTTATCACATATACTTCACAAAAAACCGAATCAATTTAGCCACAGAAGGCGTATAAGGTGGATAAATCATTTTGAAAGTGCCAAATTTTTGTCTTACAACTGCCCTTTGATTTGAAAATTCTGTGAAACCCCAAATACCGCCCGATTTACCAATTCCTGAATTATTGACTCCTCCAAAAGGAACTTCTGTGTGTCCATAATGAATCAAAGAGTCATTTATCACCGTTCCGCCCGCCGACGAATTATCCATGAAATACTTAATATTCGATTCTTTTCCAGAATTAATATACATCGCCAAAGGTTTCTCACGGTGCTTGATATGTGCAATGGCTTCCTCATTGGTCGAATAACTTACGATTGGCAAAATTGGACCAAAAATTTCGTCTTGAATAATTTTCATAGAATCATCCACATCTGTCAAAAGGGTAGGGGCAATAAAATTTTCAGAACCATCCGTTTGCCCGCCAGCGACAATATTTGCTCCTTTTTGCACAGCTTCTATCAACAAATTATCCAAACGATTGAAATGACGATTATTTACCACTCTGCAATAATCAACCGATTGTTTTACATTGCTACCATACATACTTTCAATGGACGATTTCATGGCTGTAACAAACTCATTCTCAACGCTTTTATGAACCAAAACATAATCAGGAGCTACGCAAGTTTGTCCGTTATTGATAAATTTTCCCCAAGCAATTTTCTCGGCTGATTTTTTGATATTGGCAGATTCATCGACAATACATGGCGATTTCCCACCTAATTCTAAGGTTACAGAAGTTAAATTTTTAGCTGCCGCAGACATCACGATTTTCCCCACCGCAGGACTTCCTGTAAAGAAAATATGGTTAAATGGTTGTTCCAAAAGCATTTGTGAAACCGTAGCATCTCCTTCAACGACATAAACTTCATTAGAATCAAACAACTCGGCTATCATTTTTTTGATTAAAGCCGATGTGTGAGGAGTCATTTCCGAAGGCTTCAAAATCACCGCATTTCCTGCCGCAATGGCTTGTGCTAAGGGTTTTATCGAAAGATTAAAAGGATAATTCCACGGAGAAATAATCAGGCAAACACCTTTTGGTTCAAACCTTACGTGTGCAGAAGTACCTATCATATTCATAGGCGTACTGACCGACTGCGGTTTCATCCACGAATTGACGTGTTTCAATAAATGCTTTACCTCCCCAACAACTCCCAAAATCTCACCGATATTCGTTTCAGCGGGGTTTTTCTTGAAATCTTTAAACAATGCCTCTCCAATTTCTGTTTCGTGCGAAAGCGTCCAATCCAAAATCTTTTTGAGTTTTGCTTTTCGCTCACTTGCGTTAGTGTTGGCAAGGTTCTGAGCATTTGCTTTTTGTGCTTTGAAAACACTAAGAATCTCTTGTTCTATGTCGTTATTGATGAGGGTCGTTTCCATGATTTTGCCTTAAAGTTTTGTTTGAATCTGTTTAAACAGATTCTTTATATTAACTCATGTAAAAATACAAAAAAATGCTCAGAAATTGGCTTTTCCAATATTTTATCGTTATTTTACAATATGATTAGTAATTAAACGTATTATTTTAGTAATCCCATAATCCTTACTAAGCCGTTTTGATAAGTCGCCAACCCGTCAAAACACCCTTAGATTAAAACAACCTACTATGTCCATAGTCAGCAACAACATCAAATACCTCCGCCGGTTGAATGGTTTGACTCAAGAACAATTTGCTCGCAGAATTGGTATAAAACGCTCATTATTAGGTGCTTACGAAGAAGCCAGAGCAAACCCCAACCTCGAAAACCTCAAAACCATTGCCCAAGTTTTTGGCACTTCGGTTGATTCACTCATTAAAACGGATATTCGTAAAATCCGTGAGACCCCAGGCATTAGTTTAGCACAAAGCACTAATGGCATTATGCCTCAACCTGTGCAACAAAATGGCTTTGCTAACGCTCAAAATACTCCTGAAATACGACCGTTTACTAATTCTTCTGAACCTCAATCGGTCAGTAAATTAGTGGAAGATTTCTTTCAAGAAAAAGAAGAAATTGTCATTGCTCCACAGCGACCAGTCCCAACTCGTAATTTTTTAGCTGACAACGAAGCATCTTTTCAGCAATTCGTTGATAGTCATTTACATACGATTAGTAATTTTCCAAAACAAGAGCCAGAACCTCAACCCAAAACTACTACGAGACTAATTCCTTTCATCAAGCAAAATGTGGTAAAAGATTATTTAGCAAATTGCCAAAAGGTAGATTTTTTGAGGGCATTACCAACGATTTCCTTGCCATTCATTAATTCTGATAGAAGTAGGGCATTTGAAATGGGGAATGATTTTCCCATGCAAAATTCAATCGTGATTGGTGTTGGCATTTCGGATTGGACGGAAATAAATGATGGAAAATTCTATATTTTAGTAACTGCCCAACAAGGAGTCATTTACAGAAGAGTCTATAATCAAGTCAAAATCAAAGGTGCTTTGCTACTAAGTTCAGATAATTCTTCTATTCCAAGTTTTGAAATTTCGATTAAAGATGTCGTAGAAATTTGGGAAGTAAATTCATTCATCAGTCAGCAACTTCCAGAACCTCATATTTCTTTGGAAAGGGTCAAAAATATTGTTGATGATTTGACGATTGAGTTGGACCGATTAAGGTAGGGATTAGGTAATTGGGGATTTGGGATTAGGTAAAATGCTGAGAAGTTAGGCAATTTTCTAAAATCGTTTTTCCTAATCCCCAATTACCCAATCCCTAATTCCTAATTTTTAGGACGAAATTCCTTCATAACCTCCTGATTACAAACCAAATATGCCCCTTCAATCAAGTCAATACAATACGGTACGGCTGGAAAAACGGCATCTAAACATTGACGAATTGCCTTCGGTTTTCCTGGAAGATTTATTATTAAAGAACTACCTCTAATACCTGTCGTTTGCCTTGAAAGAATGGCAGTTGGCACATATTTCAAACTCTCCTGACGCATTAATTCTCCAAATCCTGGCATCATTTTTTCGCAAACGGCTTCCGTTGCTTCGGGCGTAACGTCTCTTTTGGCAGGACCAGTTCCACCAGTTGTTACGATTAAACAACAATTATGAACATCCGCCATTTCGATTAAAGCCTGTGAAATCAAATCCTGTTCGTCGGGAATGACTCGATAGACTGTTTCAAACTCAGAAATTAAATATTCTTTCAAAGTTTCCACGACAGCCTTCCCAGGAATGTCCTCGTATATACCCGCACTCGCACGGTCAGAAACGTTTATTACGCCAATTTTTATTTTTTCTTGCATTTGTGTTTGATTGCACACGGATATGACGGATTAGACACGGATTTTTGAAAAAATAATATTTAAAATCCGTGTCTAATCCGTTAAATCCGTGTGCCGTTAATTATTACCTCTACCATTTTTTTATATCTCTCCAAAATATCCTTCTCAGTTTCAACAACACTCACATTATCAGGCAGTTGGAATGCTAAAAGTCTATCAATATATTTTAACAAAATACTCGCTTTCCATTTAAAAATCACCGTTGAAACACTCAATTGCTGGATTTTTTCAACTCTTTCATGTAAAAAAGCGGCTCGATATAGTTCGTCATATCTTACTCCTGCAACCAAATATTCTTTCACCGTATCAGTAATTATGGAAGGAGAAGGCTCAATCAAACTAAACTGATTTTCAGGCGAATGGTCGTACCAAGGAAAATACATCATAGATTCTCTGACATGATTCCAGAGGTCAGAAATATGGCTTCCGTCTGCCTTTGGAGTCAAATCTACAAAGTATTTTTCGGAAATTTTTTGATATTCTTCTTCTGAAAAATGGGCGGGATTGTCCAAATACAGATTTTTAATTTTGTTTGGATGAGTTAAGGCAAAAGCAATTCCTAACTGAGCACCCGTGGCTGTTCCGTAAATGGAAGGTTTCTTTAAATTTAGTTCTTCAAAAAAGCCTTCTAAATAAGGTACTACATCATAAAGCGTCTCAACTTTTTCTGGAATAGCTTCCGAATATCCATAACCAGGCAAATCTGGAATTATAACCTGAAAATTCACAGAAAGCATTTTTCCAAAGTTTTCAAGCATTTTTCCTGAGCGTGGAGAGGCGTGCAAAAGTATGATAGGTTCGCCTTCCCCTAAGATTCGGTAATGTATTTTTATGTCTTTTACTGAGATGAATTTCTGTTCCATTTTCAAAAATACGTTGTTTTTCTTTGAATCTTACGCTAAGATTTGTTAATTTGTTTAAAGAAATACCAAATCTCAGAAATATATACTTTCCTCGTGAAAAACACACAAATTTTATTAGCCAACCGTCCCGAAGGAATGGTCAAAGATACTGACTTCGAGAAGGTCGAATCAGAGATACCACCGCTCCAAGAAGGTCAAATTCTTATCAAAATCAATTATATTTCTCTCGACCCCGCCATACGTGGGTGGATGAATGCTGGTACAACTTACATCCCAGGTGTACCGCTTGGAGGAGTTATGCGTGCATTTTCGGCAGGTCAAATTATCAAATCTAAGCATACTAATTTTCAAGTTGGACAATATGTAGAGGGGCTTTTAGGAGCAACATCTTTTGCTATCTCAGATGGTAAAGGTTTGAAAACCTTAGACTTATCAATAGGTTCAATCCCCCAACATTTAGGAATTTTAGGAATGCCAGGCATGACCGCCTATTTTGGTTTATTAGAACGTGGACAGCCCAAAGCGGGCGAAACCGTTTTTGTATCAGGTGCGGCAGGCGTTGTAGGTTCTACAGTTGGACAAATTGCTAAAATTAAAGGTTGTAAAGTAGTCGGTTCGGCAGGTGGAAAGGAAAAATGTGATTATTTATTGGCGAATGGTTTTGATGTGGTCATTGATTACAAATCACAAAATATTAACGAAGAATTGAAGAAGCATTGTCCAGAAGGAATTAGTGTTTATTTCGATAATGTAGGTGGAGACACTCTGGACGCAGCTTTATTAAATTTAGCAAAAGGAGCAAGGGTTGTAATTTGTGGGGCGATGTCTCAATATAACGATATGCAAAACGTGGCTGGTCCTAAAAATTACATGAAATTGGTAGTAGCAAGAGGGGAGATGAAAGGAATCATCGTTTTTGATTTTCTTGACCGTTATCCAGAAGCAATTGCAGACATTTCAAAATGGATTGCTGAGGGCAAAATGACTTCAAAAGAACATATCATCGAAGGAATTGAAAACTTCCCGAATGCATTAAGAATGCTTTTTGAAGGAAAGAATTTTGGAAAATTATTGGTGAAAATTTAATCTCCCGCCACCAAGACACCAAGGCACTAAGCTTTTAAAAATTGGTGTCTTCGTGTCTTGGTGGCAAATTGAAAAATATGAAAAAAATATTACTCTTCTTTTTACTCATTTCAACAACCACTTTTGCCCAAACCACAGAAACAGGAATTAGTGGCGTTTATGAAGTCATGGTAGGCACAAAAACGCCTCAACTCATGATTAAATACTTTGGTGAATATGGTTTTACGGTCAAAGATTCCTCTCAATTATCTGAAAGTCAGGCTTTTGAAGTATATGGAGTTAAGTCAGCTCTAAAATCTTATCGTTTACAAAATGGTGGCATAGACTCTCATGGTTTACTCAGATTATTAGTTTGGGAAAAGCCTCTGGGAGATGGCGTAGGCTTTCATATTCCAGAATCTGTGGGTTCGAGAATGGCAGTTATGATGACAAAAGACATTATTAGATTAGTTGATATTTATAAATTAGAACGTCAAAACGGCAAACAATGGCTTCCGATTGACCCTATTTTTGACGACCCCTTGCACGTAAAAGATGGACAGAAAGTAGATTTTTTCAATCGTCCTGTGGGTGTACGTGAGACAGCAATTTATGGAGATTGGTTTACGCACGTATTTTTCCAACGTTACGGTTATGAAATCCCAGGTTATGGAACGATCAATCCCAAAGCTAATCTTCAAACCTCAGAATTTACACATCATGATTTTTTTATCAAGGGTGATATGGAAACTGTTACGAAATACTATGCGGAGGCGTTGGGACTGAAACCAGAGAAACCGATAGAAGTTGATGGAGATTGGTTGAAAGGACCAAAACAGGTTTTTCAAATGCCTGATGGGTATTCTCATTATTATGGAGGCTATGTTTCGCCCAATAATATTTGTGGAAAATTGAAGTTTTTTGTGACTCGTGGCGTAAAACCAGATTTATCCGAACACCAAAGAGTGGGTGAATTAGGCATAACTTTACACTCACTTTATACGCCAAAACTACAAATGGTGCATGATTTGATAAAAAAACAAGGAATTATTCCAACTAAAATCCTCAAAAACGAGTTCAATGAACAGTGCTTTACTTTTAAAGGTACGGATGGGGTAAGTTGGCAGATTATTGAGAAATCTTCGAGTGTCAATAAACCCGTTACTAAATTAGAGTTCAAGTTTTTAAACAATTAAGAAAAGGTTTTAGGTGTTTGGTTTTAGGTTTTAGAAAACAACACCCATTTTTAAAATACAATTATGATTTTATTACAGAATAAACCGCTTCCCCATTTGTCAAAATTCTCCGAAGGACTATTTTCATTAGGCTTCCTTCTTTTGCTCTTAGGTGCATTGTATTTTGCCTTCAAATATTTTAATAAATCTAAAAATCAATAAATTATTTTCCTAACATGAAATTAAAACTATTACTAACCCTTTCGTTATCAGCTTGTTTGTTCACAATTCAAGCTCAGAAAAAAGCTAAATTCACCCCACCTGTGATAGTATCAATGCCAGATTTGGACTTGAATACGCCCGAAGGAGCATTAAAAGCCAATCGTAAAATTCAAGCATCTTTGAAAGATGGTGAAAATTGTTGGTATTACTGGGAGGGAAATGTATTCAGTCGCATTCCAGGTGAAAGAGACAAATTGCTGTTTACTTATATTGCCATGAACGTTAGAAATACCAAAACGGTCATTGATTCAGTAAAAGGTTACGGCTATCGTCAAGTTTCTAAGGAAAACCTTTTGTACATGGATCCAAAAACGAAGCAAGTTTTAAAAACATGGCAAAATCCATTTACAGGCAAAGAAGTAGAAGTCATACATATAGCTAACGACCCTGTAAATCAACCACCAATTTTTGCCAAAACGCCTGGACGTGAGTATAAGTTTGGAGCAAGGGTAAATGATGGCTATTTCTTCCAATTATTTGAAGTGCCATTATTCTATTCAAATCCTTTGGCAGGTGAGTTTCAAGACCAAGTGGGAGGAGCGTATCAAGCGATTGAGATTTTTAATTTCTCAGGACCGACCAAAGAATTGACTCGTGGAGACAAAGACCGTGCTGATGATGTGATTGTGGCATGGAGTAGAGTGTCAAAATGGTTGCCGTGGATGGAAATGGGCGACAAAGCTGGACAATTGATTTTTAGTGGTCTTGGTAAAAAAGTTGATTCTTATGACAAATTACCAGAGACGCTGAAAAACGAAATCAAAACAAATCCAAATTTTGCAGGTTACGAAGTAGCCCCACCAGTTGACGATACCCGTCCAAACGAAACTTCGTGGACGTATTATAAGAAATGGGCGGCTAAGAAGAAGGGGAAATAATTTGAAAATTTGATAATGTGTTAATTTGAAAATTAATTGCCAAATTACAATTATCTATTGTTTCAAATTTCAATAAATTGTAAGGTTGAGGAGGAAATGAGTTAATTTGAAAATCATCTTCAAATTAACTCATTTTCAAATTATCAAATTTTCTTAATCCCATCCCAACAAGTAAAAAATGCTAATTCTAAATCAGAAGAAGTCATTTGGAATTCGCCTGAAAGTTGGAGTTTGATAATGGCATTTGCACTGCCCATAACGAAGGCGACTAAAATTTTGGGTGGAATGTCTCTCAATATTTGCGTAAAAACCGCCTTTCTGAGAAAATCATAGACGGGCTGGTCTAATCGAGTGATTTCAGCTTTTGGAATGGTTGATATAAAAGGAGAATTAGAAAATTGTTCTAAGAAATAAAACTCTTTTGGATTTTTCTGAGCCTCAATAATCATTTGTAAATAAAAATGACGGAAACGCTCCTTGAAAGGCTTGTTTTGGTCGTCCGTCAAAAAGAGATTTTCGATATATTTTTCCTTCAAACGTACATATAAAGCACAAATTAGCTCATCTTTGCTTTTGAAATAGTGGTAAATTGTACCCGCCGCCACATCTGCCTGTTTCGCTACCTCTGACATTGGTGAGCTGTGGAAACCATGCTTTGAAATTAATTCTAACATAGCTTGAAAAATGGCTTCTTTTTTGTCGAAATCTTTGACGTTTTTCATTTTTAATTAAACAAGAGTATTATGAAGGAATAAATTATAGCGGTAATTCTTAAATTTAGGCTAAAATAGTGAATACAATTAATTAAATAACATAAGTCATTACATTGTTTTAAATTCTAATTCGTAATTTTGTCAAAAAGTGGTTTTTCAACACGAAAATTGGAAATTATATTTGTTGATTACTACAAATATAAAATTTAAAGAATCTCAATTAGTAAAATTTTTAACCACCCAAACCCCAGAGAAATGAAGAAAAATTTCCTAACCCTTCTCTTAGTCATTTTTACTTTGTCCACTTATGCACAAGTTGTTGTTTCAGGAAAAGTAATTGATGCAGACGTACAACAAGCCCTCCCAGGTGCAACTGTAACCGTAAAAGGTAAAGTTGATAAAGGTTCAGTTACCGATAACAATGGTAAATTTTCAATCCGTATGGATGCCAATGCGGATGCAGTAGAAGTTTCATTTATAGGATATGAAACAATTAAGGTAAAATTGGGTGCCATCACTCAAAATTTGACCATTTCATTAGTGCCTTCAACAGAAGATTTGAATGAAGTTCAAGTTATTGGTTTTGCTACTGAACGTAGCTTGCAGGAAACTTCGGCTTCTATATCTTTATTGACTTCTAAGGATTTATCAAAGCAAAATGCTACTTCTTTGGCACAGTCATTAAATAACTTGCCAGGTATTAGAATTGACCAATCAGGTCTTGATAATCAGCGTGTTACCATCCGTGGTATTGGTGCTAACTCAAACTTAGGTGTTCGTGGTATCAAGGTTTATTTCAACGATATTCCATTGACAGAACCAGACGGATATACCCGTATGGAAGCATTGGATTTCACTACAATTGGTCGTGTTGAGATTATCCGTGGACCAGCTTCATCTTTGTATGGTACAGCAAACGGTGGTGTGATGAACTTCAATTCAGAAAGAGCACCTTATGGTGGAACAAGTTTACAAGTAGGTCAACTATTTGGTTCTTACGGTTTGAACAGAACTCAGAGCGTTTTCAAACATGGTTCTGAAAAAGCAAATATTTATGCTTCTTGGACATCACAAGGTTCAGATGGTTACAGAGTAAACAACCGTTCAGATAGAGATAATGTAAATTTTGCTGGTCAATTCTTTTTGACAGAAAAATTCTCAATCAATACTGTCTTTGCACGCTTGCATGACAATGTACGTTATCCATTGGCTTTGACGTATGACCAAACAAGACTTGACCCTACACAAGATGCGATTATTGTTGCAGCAACAGGAAAAAGAGCAAATATTTATAGTGCTGGTCGTGACCAAACTTGGACTCGTTGGGGTATCAATGCAAAATATGAAGTAACAAATGCGTTGAAATTTTCTGCAAGTTATTTCGGAGGTAAAAATGATCAAATCTCAAACAGTTTGACAGGTCCAGCAACGACATTTACTTCATTAGGTACAAGTGAAGGTGTTAGAGCTATTTTTACATTGAAGCCAAAAATGGATAAATTCCAATTGGCTTTCAATGCAGGTGTTGAATACCAAACTTTTACACAAGATGGTCAAAATTTCAGTGTAACTGCAAATGCTGATAACGTTCTTGCAAGAGCGGCAGCCCCAGCGGCAAGTGTATTGAATGGTGGTGCAAATACACTTTATTTTGCACAGGCTGAGGTAGAATTAACACCAAAGACTATCTTAACAGTAGGAAGTGGTTTTATTTCATATAATTACACTCGTACAGATAAATTGAGAGGTAATGTTACGTCTAATAAAGATTTCAACAATCAAGTAGCACCTCGTATTGCTTTGAATCAGAATTTTAGTGATGCATTGGCTCTTCGTGCATCTTTAAGTAAAGGATTTACTCCTCCAATTTTGAACGAAGCGGTATTTAGTGCAACCTCTGGTGATTTTATTCCAACTTTGGATGCTTCAACTTCTCAGCAAATTGAATTTGGTGCAAGAGGTTCATTGTTAAAGAAAAGATTGACTTATGATATTGCATATTATAACATGAAAATTGATAATGAATTAGTAACTGAAACACGTGACTTTACGCCAATCGCAAGAAATGCTGCAAGAACAAATCGTAATGGAGTTGAGGTTTCATTATCGTATGATGCGATTAAAGCCGAAGATAAACAAGCTATTTCATTATTACGTTATCGTGCATCTTTTACTTCACAAGATTTCAAGTATGAAGATTACAAGAAAGAAACCGTTTATAACGTAAGTGCTTTTCCTCCAACATTAATTGCAAGATACGGACAAGAAGGCGAGCCAGTTAAGCGTGAAGGAGTTGAGTCTCAATTACAAGCAAATGGCACTTACAAAGATGTTAATGTAATTAGAGGTGTTTTGACAGAAGATTTTTCTGGAAATGTTATACCAGGTTATGCTCCAATCATGTTTAACTTAGGAGTTGATGTTGAAACTGCCATGGGCTTCTATGCTACTGTAAACTATAATTTTACAGATAGAACAGAATTATTTGATGGTAATAAGGCTCTGTCGCTTCGTAGTGCTGCGACTGGTCAAAGAACTTTAGTAGGTACGGCTCCAAATCAAGTTCCTGCAACGGTTACAAGAACTTACCGTGATGCAGTAACTTTGATTAACTTGGCTATCGGTTACCAAAAAACTTTTGGAAATATTGGTTTCAAAGTTTACGGAAACGTTGATAACCTTTCCGATGTACAGTATTCAGGTTTTGTAAGAGTTAATGATGACCAAGGTCGTTATTTCAACCCATCACTACCAAGAAACTTCTCAATTGGTACAAACTTTACTTATAGTTTCTAATAAGTTTTTAGAATATTTCATAAAAGGCTCGCTAATTTTAGTGAGCCTTTTGTGTTTTTTTGTATCTTGCTTAAAGTCTCAATCATTAAACTAATCACATGAAAAATCTTCAATATTCTTGGGTTATTCTCATTGCTCTTTTCTTTGTTTATCTTGCCAGTAACGGTTTTGGTTTCAATACTTTACCACTTTGGTATCCATCACTTACAACTGAGTTTAATTTAGCAAAAGGGCAAATCCAACAAGCTCCTTCTATCATGCTCGTTTTGGTGGCTTTTTTATCACCCATTTTTGGAATCATGTTAGATAAATGGAATCCCAAAACAATGATGCTTATTGGTGTAATTGGTTTGTCGATTCTTTTTTTAGGTTTTTCAAAAATAGGCTCATTTAACGAATTAAAGATTTTTTATGTCCTGTATGCTGTGTTTTTGTGTTTCGGAGGAATATTGACGAGTATGTATTTGATTAATAAATGGTTTGATTCAAATAGAGGTCTTGCAGTTGGTATTTTCTTAAATGCTTCGAGTCTTGGGGCAATAATTTTTAACGGTTTTGCTGGAAAATTAATTGCAACAAAAGGTTGGAGAGAAGCTGAGTGGAGTTTGTCGTTTTTTGTGGTAGCTCTCTTAGTTTTGCCGTGGTTTTTTATCAAAAATAGAACTTATGGAGGTGCAAATCAATTTTCAGAGAGGGTTGAGTCTGTTGGAGCAACATTAAAAGATGCTCTAAAAACACCAAGTTTTTATTTATTGTTATTGGTTACAGGAACGCTTTGGTACTGTATCAATGGTTTACTTTTCAATAAAGATACTTATTTAAACGACCTTCAAAAAACGGTGGAGGAAAGAGGCGTTTTTGCTTCGACGTTCTTTCTATGTGGATTAATTGGGAAAGTGTTTTTCGGGTTTTTGAGTGATAAATTTGAGAAAAAATGGATTATGATTCTTTCGATTGCTAACCTTTTGTTGGGTTCATGGTTATTAAAGAGTTCATTGACCAATCCTGATTTGTTAAAGTGGGTTGCCATCGTGTATGGATTTGGGTACAGTGGTGCATTTACGATGATTCAAGTAACCATTGCAGACTTTTATATGGGTAAAAACTATGGAACAATTTTAGGGATTTTTACGATGGTAGATACTTTGGCGGGTAGTGCAGGGATATTTTTGATTGGTAAAAACCGTCAAATGGAAGGTTCATATCTTCACGCTTTTGATACGATGCTGATACTTTGTGCTGTTACTTTGGTCGCTACTTTTTTTATCAAGAAGCCAAGTTCAATTAGATTATAGTTGTAGGGACGAATAGCATTCGTCCAATCTATCAAATAACACCGAGGACGAATTCTATTCGTCCCTACATTAAATCCAAATTTATGAAAATTTATTACTCTTTCATCCTTGTTACCCTTTTCACCTTTTCCTCTTGTTCAAAGAAAATGCAAACGCAATTGTCTGATTTTGAGTTATATAAAACTTATATTCAAGGTGATTTAGATAATCAAGAGCAAGTAGATGCTGAAATAAAAGCGGGTAAACAAATTCATCCTTATGCAAAGCACGTGAACCGTTTATTTGATTCCAAAATCAAGAATTTACCCAAAGACTACAACGGTTTTTACATTTTGGAGGAAAGTTATTATACTTTTCCAATAAAACCAACTGACATAAAACCGTATTTATTTTGGTTTGAAAAAACTGAACAGGGACAAATAAGATTGCATTCCCTTCAATTGCCAAAAGAAATTAATAAATTAGATTTGAGGAATGACAATCCAAAATTGTCAATTGATTATAAAGATTTAAAAGATTCTCCAACTTTCAAACCTGCTATATACACACGTACAGACAAAGGTTTTTATATCAAAGCCCCCGTTGATTTGCCCAACGGCATGAAGTTTACCTTGGAAGAAACCATTGGAAAAGAGACTTTTGAAGTCATGGAGTTATTGGAAAAAGGAGGGAAATCATTAACACCCTATTCAACCCCGATAATTTATAAGAGAATAAAAAATAAGTCGTAAGTCATAAGTCTTTAAGTCGTAAGGATTTTAGGTAATATTTATTCTTACGACTTATGACATAAGGACTTACGACTAAACTAATTTCATGGAAAGATACAAAGCCCTTGCTTTACAAATAACTTGCGATACTGTCAATTCTTGTCAAACAAAACATGAAGTGGAGGAGGTATTTAAGAAAACTTTTACCAAAATAAATGCCCAAATAAGAGCCTCAAAAGCCTTTATTGGTCAAGATTTGAAATTGGTAGTTTTGCCAGAATACTTTTTGACGGGCTTCCCAATGGGCGAAACTATCGAACAGTGGCGAGATAAAGCCTGTTTGAAAATAGGAGGGTGGGAGTACGAAGAATTAGGGAAAGTTGCTTCTCAAAATCAAATCTATCTTTCTGGAAATGTCTATGAATTAGACCCAAATTTTCCAGAAATTTACTTTCAAACCAGTTTTATCATTTCTCCCGAAGGTGAAGTTATTTTACGATACAGAAGATTAAATTCAATGTTTGCTCCAACGCCTCACGATGTTTGGGATAAATATTTGGAAGTTTACGGATATGAAGCTGTCTTTCCAGTTGTGAAGACTGAAATTGGGAATTTGGCTTGCATTGCTTCCGAAGAAATTTTATATCCAGAAATTGCTCGTTGTTTAGCCATGCGGGGTGCTGAGGTTATTTGTCATTCATCTTCGGAAGTTGGAAGTAATCTTTTGACACAGAAAAATGTAGCTAAATTAGCCCGTGCCATTGAGTCGATGGCTTATGTGGTTTCAGCCAATTCGGCAGGCATGGGAGGGATTGCTATTCCATTCGCCTCAACGGATGGTGCATCCAAAGTAGTTGATTATAAGGGACTTGTGTTGACAGAAGCGGGTTATGGTGAAAGTATGGTAGCCAATGGAGATATTGATTTGCTGGCATTAAGGTATTTCAGAAATCGTCCTGCGATGGGTAATTTATTGGCAAGACAACGCTTTGAATTGTATGCAGAAAGTTATTCAAAACACAGTTTTTATCCTCCAAATACGCTTTTAGAGAAACCCGCCACTCGACAACATTTTGTCGAATCTCAGATAGAAGTAATTAAGAAAATTATTAGTCAATTTTAAATGAGACAGTCATACGTCGTAAAGTCATAAGTCGTAAGTAATTTTACTAAAATCTCCATTTTTAGAATACTATTTTCCT
The DNA here is from genome assembly GCA_013298125.1 of Cytophagales bacterium. Taxonomy (GTDB): domain Bacteria; phylum Bacteroidota; class Bacteroidia; order Cytophagales; family Spirosomataceae; genus Arcicella. The sequence goes on from JAAFJP010000006.1 coordinate 159,900, forward strand.
TACGACTTACAACTCTACGACTTACGACTTAATAATTATGAAAGTAAAAAATCCAAGAACAGGACAGTATTATTACGAAATATACCCTCCATCTGCTCAAGAATTAAAAAGCAAAACAGATGCCATGCGTCATGCACAAATTGCTTGGCAAAATGGAGGTATTGAGTTTAGAATCAAAGCTTTACAAGCATGGAAAGAGGTTGTTATTGAACACAAAGAAGAATTAATAGATGCTTTGTGTATGGACACGGGCAGGAAATGGGAAACACTTTTAGAAGTAGATTTAGTAGCTTCATCCATAGATAGATGGTCTAATATTTCCAGCGTTTTCTTTTCAAATACCGAAAGAAAAACATCCTCAATCCCCTTTTTAGAAATCGAGCAAGGACTTGAACCTTACCCACTTGTTGGGGTAATCAGCCCTTGGAATTTTCCTTTGCTTTTGTCTTTGATTGACACAATTCCAGCTTTGATGGCAGGGTGTACTGTAATTGTAAAACCTTCGGAAGTTACACCAAGATTTATTGAGGTTATTCAGAAAACGATTAATCAAGTACCTGATTTACTGAATGTTATCAATTATGTAGAGGGTGGCGGAGAAGTTGGTTCGGAACTTTGTAAATTGACAGATATTATTTGTTTTACAGGTTCAACGGCAACGGGCAAAAAAGTTTATCAAGCGGCTTGTGATAATTTTATTCCTGTCTTCTTGGAATTGGGAGGTAAAGATGCGGTCATCGTCACAGAAACCGCCGATATTGAGCGAGCAACTTCTGCAATACTTTGGGGAAGCGTTGCTAATGCAGGGCAATCATGCTTGTCGATTGAAAGAATCTATGTTCAAAGAAGTATTTTTAATCAGTTTTTATCAAGATTAGTTGGCAAAGCAAATCAATTAAATTTAGCCTATCCAACTATGGATTCTGGACAAATTGGACCAATTATTTCTGAAAAACAAGTTGCGATTATTGACCATCAATTAGAAGATGCTTTCAAAAAAGGAGCAACATTAAAAGCTGGGGTGACAAAATGTGAAGAATTGGGCGGAGGGTTTTATTGTCGCCCAACGGTTTTAACAAACGTCAATCACGACATGAAAGTTATGACCGAAGAAACTTTTGGACCAATTTTACCAGTGATGATGTATTCAACAGTTGAGGAGGCTATTACATTAGCTAACGGAACTCAATACGGATTGAGCGGGGCGGTTTTTGCAGGTTCAGAAGAAGAAGCAATGAAAATTGCGAGACAAATGAAATGTGGTGCAGTCTCAATTAATGATGCTGCCCTAACGGCGGTAATGCACGAAGGAGAGAAGAATTCATTTAAAATGTCAGGCATTGGCGGGACACGAATGGGACCATCAGCCATCAAAAGATTTATGAAACAAAAAGCATATTTAATTAATAGTCAAGGAGTTAAAGACCCTTGGTGGTTTGCATAAAATATTTTTAAAAAATTGTACTATTTAACAAACAAATTGATAAAACGCCCTGTTCGTTGTATATTTGTGGGATTATTTAAAGATTCATCGCAAATCCTTATTCATCATAAATAAACAAAATTTCAATGGCTTATCAACAAGATTTCACGATTGTAGAGGGTGTAGAACCACACAGAGTTCGTACAAGAGAGATACTAAAAGCTCACCCAGAAGTAAAAAAATTAATTACAAAAAACCCAATGACTGCGGTTTGGATTTTGGCTTGTGTGTCTATTCAATTAGTAATGGCATATTTAGTTAAAGACCAGGCTTGGTATATCATTTTGGCAGCTGCATGGTTTATTGGGGCTTTCCCTGTGCATACTTTATTTATTTGTATTCACGAAGCGGCTCATAATTTGATTTTCAAAAAACCATCTTGGAACGTTTATGCAGGGATTGTTGCAAATTTTCCGTCCTTAGCTCCAACAGCAATTTCATTCAAAAACTACCACTTGAAACACCATGCTTTTCAAGGTGTACACGAATTAGATGCTGACCTTCCAGATCAGTGGGAAGCTAAATTGATCAATAATTATTTCATCGGGAAAGCTCTTTGGTTATTGTTTTTCCCTGTTTTTCAAGCAATTAGAACATTACGTTGCTTAGAATTAGCCATTATTGATAAATGGGTTGTGATGAATATTGTTGGGCAAATTGCTTTCAACGCAGTTATTGTTTACACAATGGGATGGTCAGCCTTGGGATACATGGGAGCGAGTTTTATGTTCTCAGTAGGTTTGCACCCACTTGGAGCGAGATGGATTCAAGAGCATTATTTGGTATTAGACCAAAACCAAGAAACATACAGTTATTACGGTGGATTGAATGGAATAAATATGAATGTTGGTTATCATAACGAACACCATGATATGCCTTCAATTCCTTGGAATAACTTGCCAAAATTGAAAGCGGCGGCACCAGAATTTTATGATAACTTGAAATACCATACTTCTTTTGTGAAACTATTATTTACGTTTTTGTTTAGTCAGGAAGTAGGTCTTTATTCAAGAATTGTTAGAAAAGAAAGAGGACGTGTTGGTTTGGATGATATTTCAATTCCAGATGTTCAAATGGTTCAGCAAGGTGTAGTTTAAGAAAGAGTTCTTATTGAATAAAAAAACCCCAAATTTCTAAAATTTGGGGTTTTTTGTTAATATATGCTTTTGATTTTACGCTAAAACAAAATCTTGTTGTTCAATTTTAACATTAGAATTTTCTTTCAAAAGATATTCTTCATCATATAAATAAATGGAAGTTTCACCACCTGATAAGTTTTCAATTGTTACGAAATCAGCCGTGGTGATGACATTCAAAAGATTTCCTCTAAAACGTACTTTGAATGAAAATGAAGTCCAATTCTCAGGTACAAAAGGAGAGAAATAAACTTTTCCACCTCTAATTCTCATTCCTCCAAAACCTTTCACAAGCGACATCCATGTTCCAGCCATTGAGGTAATGTGACAACCGTCTTCGGTATCGTTGTTATAATCATCCAAATCCAAACGAGCTGCACGATTATAGAATTCATAAGAACGGGCTTTATCACCTAATTTCGCAGCAATAATTGAATGAACGCATGGACTCAAAGATGATTCATGGACGGTCATTGGCTCATAGAAATCATAATTTCTTTTCAAGGATTCAATATCAAAATCATCTTCAAAGAAATACATTCCTTGCAAAACGTCAGCTTGTTTGATGAAGCATGAACGCAAAATTCTATCCCAAGACCATTTTTGATTGATAGGTCTTTGCGAAGCGTCTAAATCTTTTACTTTGATTAATTCTTTGTCTAAGAAACCATCTTGCTGTAAATAAATGCCTAATTCTTTACTTTCAGGCAAATACATATTGTCTATGATGTGATTGAATTTTGAGAATTCTAAACTTTCGTTTAAGTTTGTCGATGAAGCTAATTCATTGTAACGTACTGAATCAGAAGCCTTTATATATTCCGAAACCTCCATCACATATTTCATACACCAAACTGCAAAGTAATTAGTGTACCAGTTATTATTGACGTTATTCTCGTATTCGTTAGGACCTGTCACACCCAACATTACGTATTGCTGTTTGTTTTCTGACCAATTGACTCTTTGTGACCAAAAACGAGCAATGCCCAATAATACCTCAAAACCATACTCAGCTAAATATTTTTTGTCTCCCGTATAATTTACATAGTCATAAATGGCATATGCAATTGCTCCATTACGATGGATTTCTTCAAAAGTAATCTCCCATTCATTATGGCATTCTTCGCCATTCATGGTAACCATTGGGTACAAGGCTGCACCGTCTTTAAAGCCCAATTTTTGTGCATTTTCGATGGCTTTTCCTAATTGTTTCCATCTGTAAATCAATAAGTTACGAGAAACTTGTTGGTCGGCAGTGGCTAAATAAAAAGGAATACAATATGCCTCAGTGTCCCAATAAGTTGAGCCACCGTATTTTTCACCAGTAAAGCCTTTTGGACCAATATTCAAACGAGCATCTTCGCCTGTGTAGGTCTGATTCATTTGGAAAATATTGAAACGAATCCCTTGTTGAGCGGCTACATCGCCTTCAATCACGATGTCGTTCATTTCCCATTTTGAAGCCCATTTTTCAGCTTGTTCTTCAAGCATTTTATCAAAACCTTTCTCAGAAATTCTCTTCAAATAGGCTTTTGATTTTATCAATAAATCTTCAATTTTATGGTTTTCAGAAGAAAGATTACAAGCATATTTTACTAAAACTGTTTCTTCGTTTCTATTCACATTCAAAGTTACTTGACTTGCTACATATTTCTCCGCTTTAATCGGAAGGCTCTGAAAATCAACCGATTGACCATTTTGAAAAATCTCAAAACGTTGTCCTGTCACGACATGAAAACCAGTTTTCTTAGTAACTAATTCTACATACCCTTCTGCAAAAGCGGTTTCTTTTTGAACCTCCTCCCAAAACTTCTCATCGTAGTTGGCATCCTTATTTTTGATGTCGCCATCGACGAAAGGAGTGAGGGTAATTTTACCGTCAAAATTTAGGGGAGTGATTGAGTAACGAATCACACCAGATTCGTCATCAACGATAGAATTTAATCTTATGGAATCAACTTTTACTTGATTTCCAGAGGGTAAAGTGGCAACGAAAGTACGATGCAAATATCCGTCTTTCATGTTCAAAACACGTTGAAAATCAGAGACTTCGCAAGTATTTAGATCTAATATTTCTTCTTCAATTTCAACTTTAATTCCTATCCAATTGGCTGCATTGAGGACTTTGGCGAAATATTCAGGATAACCATTTTTCCACCAACCTACACGGGTTTTGTCTGGATAATAAACACCCGCAACATAATTTCCTTGAAGGGTTTTTCCTGTAAAAGTTTCTTCAAAATTCCCCCGCTGTCCCATACGCCCGTTACCTAACGAACATACCGACTCAGTGATTTCGTTGAATTCACGATGGAATCCTTCTTCGATAATGCACCAATTATCGTGTTTTAGATAGTTTTTCATATTTGTTTATAAAAAGTCGTAAGTCATAAGTTTCAAGTCGTAAGGAAATATTTTACAAAAAATACAAAAATTCTTACGACTTATGACTTACGACTTTTGGATTCGTTTCTTAAAAAATGGTAAATGTTGTAATAGCAAATTTACTTCAAAAACGAAAAAACACCTTGCTGTGCTAAGGTGTTTTTTTGTTTAAAATAATCTATCAATTGTCATTTCTTCAAAACTTGAAATCACAAAATCGGCTTCTGTTAGTACGGAAGCATCTCCAACACCCACTACCTTCATACCCCCAGCTTTACCAGCTTGTACTCCTGCAAGAGCATCTTCAAAAACTACGCACTCTTCTGGTTTACAGTTAGTTGCCTCAGCTCCCAATAGAAATACTTGTGGGTCGGGTTTGCCTTTGGTGATGTTATTACCGTCGATTATTGCATCAAAATAGTCAATCATATTAATCTTTTCGAGTATCAATCTTGAATTTTTACTAGCAGAACCCAAGGCAATTTTGATTCCGTTTTCTCGCAAACTTTTCAAAAATTCTGGTACGCCTTTGAGGACTTCGTTTGGTGTCATTTGCATCACTAAATCCAAATACCAAGCATTTTTGCGAGTTGCCCAATCGATTTTTTCTTCTTCCGAAAGGCTTACATTTCCCCATTTGAGGATTAATTCTAAGGATTCCATTCTGGAAATTCCTTTCAATTGTTCGTTTTGATGTTCGGTGAAATCGAACCCTAATTCGTTTGCTAATCGTCTCCATGCTTGGAAGTGATACACCGCAGTGTCCACAATTACCCCATCGAGGTCGAAAAGGCAGGCTTTTGTTGTTTTCATTAATTGTTTATATAAATGAGTAGAACAGGTTTTCAACCTGTTCTTTTATTACACAGAATTTGAACAGGTTGGAAACCTGTTCAAATTCATGCTATTTCTGTAATTCTAAAATAGTAAATGAATTTGCTGGAATTTTTAAGGTTTTTAAATCTGAAATTAAGGCATCGGTCAAAACATTTTTGGCAAAGGTAAATCCATTGATATTTTCCATAAAACGGTTTGTATCAAGGTTTCTGTCTTCTTTGTTCTGACTCATAATTACCATCACAGATTTGTTGTTTGTATGTCTGAAATACACATATAAGCCATCCTGCGGTAGATATTGCGTTAATTTTCCAGTTGTCAAAGGCTCACTTGATTTACGATAATTAGCGAGTTTTTTTACAAAATTAAAGGCTTCGTTTTCTTTCTCAGTTCTTCCAGATGCTAAAAATTTATTGACTTTATCTTCTGCCCAACCACCTTCAAAATCTTTACGAACCTCTGCATCAGAAGGATTTTTAAAGTTTTTTGTCAAATTTTCTGTCCCATAATACAACTGAGGAACTCCACGAGTTGTCAAAAGTAATCCAACGCCTAACTTATATTTGTTCATATCTTCACCCATGATTGAGAAGAAACGGTCTTGGTCGTGGTTATCCAAAAATGTCATATTCAAACTTGGGTCTTGATACAAGGCATCAAAAGATAAGGTTGTATAAATTTTATTTAAACCTTTGCCCCAACCAAATTCTTGATTTAATCCTTCCAAAATAGCTCCTTCAAGCACAAAATCATTTGGCGAAGGTAAATTTGCTTTGAAAGGTAAATTGATATTGTTTTTTACGTGATAGGCTTGTGAATAAACATTTGAAACAGCATTCTCGCCCGTGATATACATCTTTGGATATTCCGCTGTCATGGCATCATTACAACGATTCATAAACTCTAAATCATTGTATTGATAAGTGTCAATTCTCCAACCATCGACCCCAAAGTATTCAATTGTCCAAAGAGCGTGTTGTAATAAATAATTAGCTACGTAAGGATTTTTTTGATTCAAATCAGGCAAGAAAGGCACAAACCAACCATTTTGCATTACTTTAAAATCAGATTTATTTCCGTGAACAATATCTACGACAGGCTCATCACGATAAGAAGTGTTGGTATATTTATCCCATTGATTCAACCAATCCTTCATAGGCATATCTTTCAAAATCCAGTGATTGATGCCAACGTGATTATAAACTGCATCTTGAATAATTTTCAAACCCTTTGCGTGAGCTGCATCAATCAGTTTTTTGTAGGCTTCATTACCTCCCAAACGTTTATCTACATTATATTGGTCAGTAAATCCGTAACCATGATAAGCTGAACGCATTGCACCACCTTCGTCAGTTTGTGGTTGATTATTCTCGATAATAGGATTCAACCAAAGCGTCGTAACGCCTAATTCAGTAAAATAATCCAAATGATTCTGAATACCTAATAAATCTCCTCCGTGGCGAATGAAAGGTTTTGTACGGTCAGACTCAGGGTCAGCCATATCGGCAAATTTATCGTTTGATGGGTCACCATTAGAGAAACGGTCAGGGAGAATAAGATAGATAAAATCCTTAGAATCAATTGTTTGAGGCTTTTGTGTACGAGCCATCAATTGATAAGGTTGCGTAATTTTAACAATTTGGTCTATAACTTTTTTCTTTCCCTTTGGAATCTGAATTGTTTTTGAAAGCTCAATATCCATCTGTCCCGGCTGTGTCGTTGGAGCAATGTTGAGGTCTAAAAAAAGATAATTGGGATTTTCGACTTTATTGATTTTTTCGACTGTAACGCCTGGATAATTAATTTTCACGGAACAATCGTTGATGTTTTTTCCATAAACCAACAATTGAAGTTTAGGATTTTTCATACCTACATACCAGTTCGTAGGATTAACTCGCTGAATAGAAGGAGTTTGGGCTGTTAGTGAAAACGATAGGATAAATGAATAGAGCATTATCCCTAATTTAAGAAGTTTTTTCATTGTTTATGTATGGTTGGTTAATGGGAAAATCAATTAAAACCCAAAATAAAGCAATACCAGTATTTTATCATAGAAAAATGATGCTTACTTTTGGAGAATAAAAAATTGTGAAATTCACTTTCATCAATAAAATCACACAAAATGTATCGTAAAATATTCGTCAAATTCATTATTTTGATGTTTTTGCTCAATTCAAATAAGATTTTTGCTCAGTCGCAATCGTCCACTAAAAGCACTGAGGAAAAGAAAAAAACTAATTCAACTCAGTCAAGCAAAAAGAGTAATTCAAATAAATCTTCTCAAAATTCCAAATCTGAAAGTAAATCAAAATCGGAAAAAGATTCCACAAACAAAACAAGTTCAAAAGTACAAATGAATACCACAAATTCTTCAAAAGATTCAACCGCCAAAACAAATTCAACAGAAAAAAATAATCCTTCATCAAAAAAATCTATGAGTCCTAAAAATGATAAATTGGTTGTCTATCAAATGATGTTTCATTTGTGGGGGAATAAAAATACGACAAATAAAGAAAACGGCTCGGCGGAGGAAAATGGAGTAACTAAGTTCAAGGATATTAATGATTTAGCCCTCCAAAAACTCAAACAATTTGGGTATTCGCACCTGTACATGACGGGCTTGATTGAACACGCAACGATGGAGGATTTGACGGCTTACGGAATTCCAAAAGACCATCCAGACGTAGTAAAAGGGCGTTGTGGCTCTCCATTTGCTATTAAAGATTATTATGATGTAAACCCATTTTTTGCGACAGACCCTACCAAAAGAATACAAGAATTTGAGTCAATGGTAGGTCGTGTGCATAAAAATGGATTGAAAGTCATTATGGATTGTGTGCCAAATCACCTGGCAAGGGTTTATCATTCAGACATGAAACCTGCTAGTATCAAAGATTTTGGTGAGGACGACGATGTAACAAAACCTTTTGCCCCTTACAATAACTTTTATTATTTGCCTAAAACACAATTTCAAATTCCTTTGGGCGTAAATTCTCCCGTGAAAGCGGATGCTCCATACGTAGAAAAACCTGCAAAAGTCTCTGGAAATGATGTTTTTTCTCCAAAACCAAGTATTGATGATTGGTTTGAAACTGCAAAATTGAATTACGGCGTTGATATTCAACACGGAAGTAAAACTTATTTTTATCCAGTACCACCCACTTGGATTAAAATGGTTGGTATTTTGAAATATTGGGCTTCAAAAGGGGTTGATGGATTCCGTTGTGATATGGCTGAGATGGTACCAGTAGAGTTCTGGAAATATGCCACTGAGGAGGTTAGAATTGATTATCCTAAAACGATTTTCATTGCAGAAATCTACAATCCAAAAGAATATCATAATTATATCAAAGTTGGTGGTTTTGACTATTTGTATGATAAAGTAGGTTTATATGATGCCCTCAGACGTTTGGTTGAGCAAAAACCAGAGGCAACGGTTGAGGATATTACCAAAGTTTGGCAAAATGAATCGGGTGATATTTCACAAAATATGCTTCGTTTTTTAGAGAATCATGATGAAGTTCGTGTCAATACGCCCTCATTTGCGAAGGGCGACCCGTTTGCTGCGATTCCTGCCATGGTCGTTACGGCTACGCTACACACGGGACCATTAATGATTTATTTTGGACAAGAAGTAGGTGAGTCTGCCGACGATAAAGAAGGCTTCAATCAAGCTGACGATAGAACATCCATGTTTGATTTTTGGGGTGTCAAATCACATCAGGCTTGGATGAATGATGGAAAATTTGATGGAGGGAAATTAACCCCAAATCAAAAATATCTACGTGAATTTTATGGTGATTTATTGAAATTTGTCAATGGTTCTGATGCCGTTAAATTCGGCGAATTTTATGATTTGCAGTATGTGCAAGGGGAGGGGTATGACAAAAAGAAGGTGTATAGTTATTTGAGACATACTGGCAAACAGAAATTATTGTTTGTTTGTAATTTTAACAATTCCAGACAACAGGAAATCAATCTCAATATCCCAGAAGGGGCTTTTAATGCGATGGGTTTACCGACTTCTGGTAAACTACAATTGAAAGGGAAATTCAACCAGAAAAACCAAATCACATTTGAAGCTGACAAAGCAATTCCACTAAAAATTTCACCAAATTCGGTTGTGATTTATGAAATTTCAGAGAAAAAATAGTAAATTGAAAAGAGGTTTTAGGTGTTTGGTTTTAGGTTTTAGCTAAAATTAGCATTATTTTTGAAACCTATAAATTCAATAAAAAAATCCAATCCATTAACCATCTTTTATGAAAACAATCAATAAACCTCAATTAAGCCTTGCTCAAATATTTAATATGAGTATGGGTTTTTTAGGAATACAATTTGGTTTTGCCCTTCAAAATGGTAACGCCTCTCGAATTCTCCAAACTTTTGGTGCAGACGTTGAACATCTCTCTTACTTTTGGTTGGCTGCACCTTTGACTGGAATGTTAGTTCAACCAATCATTGGACACTATTCTGATATTACTTGGGGACGATTTGGGCGTAGAAAGCCGTACTTTTTGGCAGGTGCTTTTTTAGCTTCAATTGCCTTAGTTTTTATGCCTAACTCATCCTTTATGGCAGGAATTTTACCAGCTGTTTTTGTAGGGGCAGGAATTCTGATGATAATGGATGCTTCATTTAATGTGGCAATGGAGCCTTTCAGAGCCTTAGTTGCTGATAATCTTTCTGAAAAACAAAATACAATGGGTTTTTCCATCCAAACCTTTTTGATTGGAGTAGGTGCAGTGGTTGGTTCGGCATTACCTAAATATTTGGCAAAATGGGGCGTTGATTCAAACGCACCCGAAGGACAAGTTCCTAATAATGTAATTTATAGTTTTTATGTTGGAGCATTTATTTTTGTAGCAACAATTCTTTGGACGGTTTTAACGACAAAAGAATATTCACCAGCCGAGCGAAAAGCAATGGGTTTTGAAGAAGAATCTGATAATCATTCGTTTATGGATATTTTCAAAGATTTTTCAAATATGCCCGCTTCAATGAAGCAATTAGGGGTTGTACAATTTTGTTCTTGGATAGCCCTATTTTCGATGTGGGTTTATTCTACACCCGCCATTGCACACCACATATACGGAACTGCCATAGACGACCATTCATCAAAAGCATTTCAAGATGCGGGAAATCAAGTAGGTTATATTTTTAGTATATATAACGGAGTATCAGCGATTTATGCTTTAATGTTGCCAACGATTGCTGCAAAAATTGGTAAGAAAGCAACCCATGCTATATCACTTACTTGTGGAGGTTTGGGCTTACTTTCAATCTATTTTATTTCAAATCCAGATACCTTAGTTTATAGTATGGTAGGCGTTGGAATGGCTTGGGCGAGTATTTTAGCAATGCCTTATGCACTTTTAGCGGGGACTATACCAATCAATAAAATGGGCGTTTATATGGGAATTTTCAACTTTTTTATAACCTTTCCACAAATCGTAAATGGTATATTTGGAGGCTTGATTGTAAAATATATTTATGGCTCAAATACAATTTATGCACTTGTTTTTGCAGGAATATTTATGATTTTAGGTGCTTTATCCGTTATGTTTGTAAAAGAACAAAAAACGACTTATGCTTAATTCAAAATTTCAATCAATTTCAAAAAGCCTTGCAAGTCAAATCTCGACTTGCAAGGCTTTTTATTTTACTTTTTTTCTTGTTTTAATCAACGGAAATCTCAACTCGAAACCTTACCAACAAGAATCTGACGAAGAGATTTTTAATCGTAAAATCCAAAATGCACAAGGAGTTGCGTTAGACGATTTTACGCTAAATATTGCTAAAAGTTTCTTGAATAGACCCTACAAAGCTCATACCTTGGAAGGAAATACTACTGAAAAATTAGTGGTAAATCTTAGAGATTTTGATTGTTCCACTTTTGTAGAAACGTGTATTGCCATGGGATTGACCTATCGGAAAAATGATATTTCTTTTGATAAATTTAAGAGCTATTTGAAAAGACTTCGATACTACAATAAAGGTACAATCAAAGGATATGATTCCAGAATCCATTATTTTTCAGATTGGCTTTATACACACGCTCAGGATGGTTTATTAGAAGACATTACGCCAAGTATGGGAGGTGTAGAATGGAGGAAAAATATCAACTTTATGAGTACTCATTGGAATAAATATCCTTTTGCTAACAATGCCTCTCTTCAAGAAAAAATACAAAAAGTAGAAGAAAAAATAAGCAATCAAAGTTTTACCTATATCCCAAAATCAAAAGTAAAAAGTATTGAAAATCAATTTTTGAATGGAGATATTATTGGCATCACCACCAACATTGATGGGTTAGACATGACTCATGAAGGATTCGCCATAAGGCTACAAGATAAAAGGGTTTATCTTCTCCACGCTTCTTCTGATTTCAAAAGAGTAATGGTTACAGATAAACCCTTAGCGGAATATTTGGCTAAAAATAAAAGCCAGACTGGAATAATGGTGTCGAGATTGAAATAGTGTTAATTTTGGAGTCATTTTTTTAAGACTACCTTAGAATTGCACTTGAGTATTATTTGAATTATGACATAATGTCATTTGTTGTTATTTTTGTAAAAATAATTAAAAACTGAATACAATGATTAAAGCTGAAATGCTGACCGACAGAGGTCTAATGGTGATTGAATTTTATGAGCAAGATGCTCCTATCCACGTAAAAAACTTTACTGATTTAGCAAAAAAAGGGTTTTACGATGGTTTAACGTTTCACAGAGTTATTCCAAATTTCGTAATTCAAGGTGGTGATCCAGACGGAACGGGTGGAGGTGGACCTGGTTATTCGATTCCATGCGAATTAACTGGAAATAATCAATACCACGACCGTGGAGTGCTTTCAATGGCTCATCGTGGACCTAACACTGGTGGTTCTCAGTTCTTTATCTGTCATAGTAGAGCTCAAACTGCCCACTTAGACCGTCGTCATACGTGCTTCGGAAAAGTGGTTGAGGGGCTTGAAGTAATTGATGCCATTCGTGAGGGAGATCATATCCAGAAAATTACGGTAATTGAAGAAGTAGCATAAAATACAAAGGGTGTTTCAAATATGTTGAAACACCCTTTTTTAATGCAAAATTCGGAAAGTCACTTCTCTTAATGCTTCCCCGTCCGTCAAAGTACCGCTTTCAATACCCTTTGATTTTAAATCTAATTTCTTAATATCTCCAATGATTTGAACAACCTTTGACAAGTTATAATTTCTGATTGCCAGAGCATAATCTTTTGTAAAAAATGGATTTACTCCTAAGACAACTGCCAAATTTCTTTCAGATTTATCGGGTGTGGCATGGGTCAATAATACTTTTGAAAAGAAATTATAAAGCAAAATCACAATCGGTGCAAGTGGATTATCCTTGGGATTTGCTCCGAAGAAATTTACGATTTGATTTGCCCTCAAAATATCTCGATTAATGATGGCTTTCTGAAATTCAAAATAGTTATACTCCTTACTTATTCCCACAAATTTCTCAACAACCTGAGCATTTATTTCTTCATCAGCTCTCAAATTAAGCATTATTTTGTCAATCTCTGAGGCTAAACGTTTCAAATCATTCCCTACATTTTCACACAACATTTCAATAGCTTTGCGGCTAATTTTCAAACCACTTTCGTGACAATATTCCAAAATCCAATCAGGAATTTTATTATCATACATTTTTTTTGAGGGCATCATCACCCCTGCTTTATCAAACGCCTTTACCCACGTTTTCCTCTCGTCTGCCCCTGCCTTAAAAACCAAAACCAAAATCGTAGAACTCAGTGGATTTTTTGCGTAATTTTCCAAAGCTACTTGCATTTCTTTTTGCTCAATTCCTTGTAAGCCTTGTGCTTCTTTGACTAATATTAATTGTCTCTCTGCCATCATTGGGAAACGTTTTGCATGAGACAACAAGGCTGGAATAGTCAAATCCTTTCCAAAAAAAATAAATTGATTAAAACTCCTATCCGCAGGGGAGAGGGCATTTTCTTCAATATAATCCGATACTTTGTCAATGTAATAGGGTTCGTCACCGTATAATAAATACAAGGGCGAATAGATTTTTTTCTTTAAATCTTTTAATACTTCGGAAGACAATTTGGGCATTTTGATTGTACTTTTTAGTTTTTGTTAGGTTCGGAATCCTGAAGAAAATTTATACAATGTGCAATAATTTCTGGAAAAAATATTTGAAATTCAGCCTCATACAAGTCGTAATCTTTTTGTAGTTCAATAGTAGCGTTTTCGATTCCTGATACAAAACTGAGTCTTTTAGAAATACCCGTTAAAGCCCACTCAATGCCTTCCAAAGACTTATAACCAACAAACCAATCCCTCGAAACCATAGAATTAACCATTTTTTCCATTGGTATTGGTATCTCAGATTTTCTTATTTCTAATAAACTATAAAAGTTTTGACTATATTCTGACAATGGTATTTTTGAAAATTTTTGAAAATTTTTAGCCAAAATGTGGTCATAAAACATATCAATTACAATTCCTGAAAATTTATGGTATTTGGGTTGTAATCGGTCAATGCTTTGTTTGACGATAGGATGCGTATCAGTAAAAAAATCTATTTCTCGATGTAGAGACATTCCCCTTATAACTCCCTCAGAATATTGCGAATCAGTTAATTTATTTAGTCTTCCTTTGACAAAGTCGCCTAAAAAATTACCGATTTTAATATCGTCGTCATTACCAGACAAATAAATATGAGCTAAAAAGTTCAAAATAGCGGTATTTTAAATGAATAAAACATAAAGTTAGTAAAAAACGATTACCTTTTTCATGCTTATTTGTAACTTCGTTTAACATTTTAAAAATAGATACGAATGCAAATTACAGATGAAAAAGTTGTTACCTTGAGCTATGAATTGACGGTAACGGATGCCGATGGGCAAAAAGAATTAATTGAAACAGTAGAGAATGATGACCCAATGGCATTCATACAAGGAATGAGTGGATTACCTGAGTCGTTTGAAGATAATATCGAGGGTTTGAGCGAAGGCGATATTTTCGAGTTTTCAATACCAGCCGAAGAGGGTTATGGTGAATTTGACCCAACCGCAGTGGTTGAATTGCCAAAAGATATTTTTAAAGTTGATGGAGAATATGTTGAAGAGATGTTGGAAGTAGGAAACTATTTACCCATGACGGATGACACAGGAAACCAACTCAACGGACGTATAATTGAAGTCAAATCTGATTCTGTCAAAATGGATTTCAACCACCCATTGGTGGGCAAAGAAATGTTTTTTAAAGGTACAATTATAGGAGTACGGGATGCAACCCAGTCAGAAATTGAACATGGTCACGTTCATGGCGTGGGTGGAGTACAACATTAATTTTAATTTAAGTAGTATGCAGTAATTAGTTGGCAGTGAGCAGTTACCCAAAAAATAATTAACTATATCATTTTTAATTATTTTAACTAAAAATTCGCTTACTGCCTACTGTAAACTAAATTTACTACCTACTTATAACAATACAAACCAATGACTAAACCCGCTTTTGATGATATTTTCATGGAATTGGCTATTAACCTTGCCAAACGCTCTCATTGTATTAAAGCCCAAGTGGGGGCAGTTTTAACCCAAGAGACTCGGATTATTTCGATTGGCTATAATGGTCCTCCTGCGGGTACACACAACTGCGATGAAGAATTCCCAATAGATGGCTGTGAACGAGATTCAAAAGGGAGTTGTTCATTAGCTCTTCATGCCGAGCAAAACGCCATTTTGTATGCAGCCAAAAATGGTACATCCATTGAGGGTTCGACTATTTATGTAACCTTGTCTCCATGTATTGCTTGTGCGAGAATTATTTACAGCATGAAAATTTCAAAAGTAATTTATCTCAATTCTTATGCTGAATATAAAGGAATCGAAAAAGATGAGGGGGTTGAGTTTTTGAAAAAGTTTGGAATTGAAGTAATTAAATACAAGAATTAGTATAAATTTATCAATTCCTTGTAATAAAGGATAAATCTGTATTATTTTTTCTCTAAATTGTACAAAAAATATTTAATCCATGACACAAAATATCTCTCGCCGTTCATTCCTCCAAACATCTGTGTTGGCTGGTTCGGCACTTTTATTACCAGATTCTCTTTGGGCAAAGAAAAAACCAAAGGTCAAGAACATAGGTATTCAACTTTATTCTGTTCGTGAAGAAATGAAAAAAGACCCATTAGCAACACTCAAAGCGGTTGCTGAAATGGGCTACAAGAATATTGAACACGCTAACTATGTAAACGGAAAATTTTATGGCTATGAACCCAAAGAATTTCGTAAAATAATTGATGACTTTGGTTTAGCCATGCGAAGCGGTCATACCGTAATGGGTGGAAATCACTGGGATGCAGGTAAAAATGATTTTACGGATGTCTGGAAACAAACCGTTGAAGATGCCGCAATCTTAGGACAAAAATATGTTGTAAGTCCTTGGTTAGATATTAGCCTTCGTAAAAATTTTGATGACTGTAAACGTTTCATGGAAGTATTCAATAAATCAGGAGAATTGTGTAAAAAATCTGGAATGAAGTTTAGCTATCATAACCATGATTTTGAATTTAGCCTTCGATTAACCAGCGTAAAGGTTTACGATATTATTATGCAAAATACTGACCCAAATTTAGTTGCACAACAGTTAGATATTGGCAATATGTATGGCGGTGGCGGGAGAGCGGTTGATTTACTAAAACAATATCCTGGGCGTTTTGAACTGATGCACGTTAAAGATGAAATTAAAGGAGAAAAAGAAGCCTTTGAGAGTACGATTTTAGGAACTGGATTAGTTGGAGTTGCTGATGTTTTAAAATTAGCAGCAAAAAGTGGAGGAACAACTGAATACGTTGTTGAACAGGAATCTTATCAAGGCAGAACCCCTCTTGAATGTATTAAAACAGATTTAGATTGGATAAAGCAAGTGAAGTTTTAAGCAATAAAAAAATCCCGAATCGAAAGATTCGGGATTTTTTTATGTATTGATATTTGGAATATTTCTTAGTTGAAAATATAACGAATACCAATTTGTCCTTGCCATCTTGAACCAAGACCTACTGAATTTTGGAAAGAATCAGATAATGGAGTTGTTCCAGTTCTGTATGGAAATGTAAAAATTGGTTTTCCAGTTGGTACAGAACCCGTTGCAACAGCTCCTGCAACATTATCATAAGTTTGGAAACTCAACAGTGCTGAACGAACTGTTCCTCTATTGATTCCCCAGTTAGGAGTTACGAAATTACCTATGTTAAATACATCAAAAGTTAATTGAATTGTATTAGTCTTTCCTCCAATTTTAAAATTGAAATCTTGGATAACTTTAAAGTCAAAAGAAGCAGACCAAGGTAATTCACCACCGTTTCTTTCTGCATATTGACCACGACGAGAACTCAAATATGAGTCTTGTTTAATAAAATTATCTAAATCAGTCCATTGTTGAGCAGCAGTATATGTTGAAGTTACTCCTGCAACAGTTACGGTAGCATTTCTCAACAATATTTCAGACTGGTCTCTTGGAATATAGATTAAGTCATTATTTCCACCAGAGCCATCACCATTCAAATCGCCTGTGTAAACATAAGAGAAGCGACCACCAGGACCAGCAGAGTAAGCAAAACCGAACGTAGTTGACATCTTGTCTTTCAAATAATTTAACTTATAACTACCAAAAGCCAAGATTCTATGACGTTGTAAATAATCTGAGTAAGATAAAGCGTCTGCGTTAGGGTCACCCGATACAACACGGTCTCTCCACATAGATTGAGCGACTGAACCTCCATCATTTACCGAACGAGAATCTGTATAAGTATAAGATAACGAAGCAAACAAGCCATTATCAAATGATTTCGATACTGTACCAGTCAAAGCATAAGAATATCCATTGTTTGTGTTTTTCATCAAGATTGCATCAGAAATATTTGGTCTATCTAATGTATTACCACCCTGAGCAGCAGGAACTGAACCATAAATTCGGTTATTTGATGAAGTAGTAACAGGGAAATTTGCAGAAGCACCTGTACCTAAATTATAATAGATTGGACGATTATCAGCACCAACAGCAGTTCTTGGAGCTGTTGGCAAGTTTACGTTATCCAAATAAACCGCATTAATATCTTTTGTGTAAATTCCTTCAAAAGTTGCTAACCAACCATTTCCTAAATTTCTATCTACAGCTAAATTTGCTCTGAATATTTGAGGAAATTTGAAGTTCTCATCTGTAACAGCCAAGTTATAAGATGTTGGAAGTGCGATAGTTGTTGGTTTGTACTTAATTACATCAGCACTAAATGGGCGACCCGCAACAAATGCAGGAGAAGTAGCTGAAACTGATTCAGAACCAAACAATACTCCATTATTAGACAATTGGTTTGATAACCATACATAAGGAACACGACCTGAGAATATACCGAATCCACCACGTAATTGTGTATTTTTCTCTTCATTAACATCCCAGTTGAAACCTACACGAGGAGACCACAAAAGGGTAAAGTCTGGCAATTTATTAGTATTTAATTTAATTCCATCACGGAAAGTCAAAGAACCTACTCTCTCGTTGTTAGTAGTTGCATCTTGTTGTACTGGAAATGAAGTTCCGTCTGCACGCAAACCAACAGTTAATTTAAATCCTTTGCCAAGACTAATTTCATCCTGTGCATAGAAACTCAAAGTGTTTCCTTTCATACGAGCATAAGGGAACTCTGAGCTAATTGCCCATCTGTTACGAAATAATGAGGCATTTGAAGCGTTGTTATTTACACTATTATAAAAGTCATCAAAAGTTCTAAATTGATATAATGAATTGTAATCAGGAGCGAAACCATTACGGAATTCGTTATTTTCATAAGCTACTCCAAGTGTATAAACGTTTCTTCCCGCATAAATAGTTAAGTCATCTGAGATCTGAAGAATATCGGAATCCAAAACATTATTAATTGAGAATGGCTCATTTCCGATGGTGGTGGCTGCTTGTCCAGAACCATTACCAATATGTACAGTTGGGAAAGGATTTGCGTTATAAGGTAACTCACGGAAGTCACGCATTTGAGTATAACCGACCTTCAGATTATTAGCAACATTTCCTCCAAAAGTAGAATTCAACTCAGCAATATAGGAATCTAAGTTATTATTGATTCTATAATAACTACCCTGAAAAGGAAGGTTTGTATTAGAAGGACCTCCACCGTTTGGCAATGCACCAGAGTTTGAAGGAGCAACATCAGCAAAAGAACGTAAATTATTATACTTGATATTAAATTTATGTTTGTCTGAAATATTCCAGTCTAAACGAACATTGAACTTTGTACTTTCTGTCAAACGTTCATAATTTTCATACGCTCCTGGGTCATAATTAAATTTGCTGACAAGGAAAGTACGAAGTTTATCTAAGTCGTCAGCTCTAACTGATGACACATTTGATGGAAGTACAGAACCTGCTGGCAAACGATTGGCAGAGAATGTAGTACCTGGGTCTTTACGAGCCTCTCTCTCATAACTTCCGAAGAAGAACAATTTATTCTTAATAATTGGACCACCGATACGACCTCCAAAGTTACTAAGATTAAAATTTGTTACAGGGCTTTCAACATCACCAACTTTCGCTCCCACAAATTCTTGATCTCTGTTAAAATTGTAAACAGAACCCGACCATTCGTTTGTACCACCTTTTGTAACAACATTAATATTAGCACCTGTTGACATACCCAGACGAACATCGAACGGGGCGATATTTACTTGAAATTGGTCAATAGCATCAACAGAAATTGGCTGAGCAGAAGCCTGACCTCCAATAGTACGGTTCAAACCAAAAGCATTATTAAAAAATGCTCCATCAACCGTAAGGTTATTGAATAGTCCATTACGACCTGCAAAATTCAAACCACCTGATGAACGAGGGTCAAGACGAGCAAAGTCCGTCAATGAACGGTTCAAGGTTGGAAGTGTTGTAACTTGCTTATTACCAACCGTAGTAGCCGCACCTGTACGACCTGAATTAATCACTGAACTACGAGCTGCAACAACTTTTACTTCTTCTAATTGAGCTTCTGCAACTTCTAATTTTGCATTGATACGAAGATCTTGTGAAAGGGTAAGGGAAATCCCTGTTTTTACGTTGTCTTTGTAACCTACAAAAGAAATAGTTACTTTATAAGGACCTCCAACACGCATATTTACGATGTTGAAACGACCATCTGCACGAGTAGCAGCACCATAACGAGAACCAGTTGGTTCGTGAATGGCAATAACGTTTGCCCCTGGCAAGCCTTCGCCTTTCTCATCTAAAACTGTACCTGAAATGGCAGCAGTTGTTTGAGCGAAAACTTGTACACTTGAAAAAGCAGAAAAAAGAACAAATAATGCTCCCAAAACTACCTTAGTGGTAAAGATTTTTTTCATGATTGAAAATTTGGAATTTAGTTAGAATTTGAATGAGTGGATTTTAATACAAAATAACAACAAAATTTTAGCAAGAACAACAAGCTACTATTAAGAAAATGTAAAAATCTTACACCTAAAACATTGATTTATAGGATTTATGAAAGATTTACACGGAAAAATAATATTTTGTGATTTTAGAAAATATTATTTCTGAAAAATAAATTCTAAATATTATAAGTCTATTATTTTAGTATTTTTTAAAGATTATCCTTTTTAACTTTGCAGGAGTTAAGCCTCTTTTTGAAACGAAAACCTTAAACATTTGTCACATTCGGTAAAACACGATTTTGAGCGATATTAATAGAAATGAAACTATTTTACAGACAAGTAGGCGAAACGGGAACGCCAATTATTATACTTCACGGCCTTTTTGGTTCTTGTGATAACTGGCTAACTATTGGAAAAGTTTTTGGTGAAACACATCGTGTATATATGCTCGACCAACGCAATCATGGGCAATCGCCACGGAGTGATGTGTTTCATTATCAAGCAATGGCGGAGGATTTGAAGGAATTTATTGATGAACATCATCTCGAAAATCCTATCTTGATTGGACACTCGATGGGTGGAAAAACGGTAATGCAGTTCGCCATGAATTATCCAGATGCTTTCTCAAAAATGATTGTGGTGGATATTGCTCCAAAGTTTTATCCCGTACATCATTCTATGATTTTACAAGGTTTAGCTTCGATTGATTTATTTACTCTCAAAAGTCGTACAGAAGCTAATGAATTGATGAAACGCTTTGAAGAAAGTGAGGGTGTTCGTCAGTTTTTATTAAAAAATCTTTGGCGAAATCCAGAAAAAAATAATGAATTTGATTGGCGGATAAACGTACCTGTGATTTCTAAAAATATTGACATTGTTGGGCATGAATTATCTAATGAACAACCTGTAAATCAGCCTGTTCTGTTTATTAAAGGCTCAGAGTCTCATTATATTCAAGATGAAGATGAACGTAAAATTTGGGAGTTATTTCCCAATTATGAATTGGTAACGATTGGAGGTGCAGGGCATTGGGTACAGGCTGATAAGCCGAATGAGTTTATAGAAATTGTACAACGATTTACAGTCAACTAAAATGCTATATTTAATCCCAACTGTGCTTGCTCCTGAAACAGCGGAGTCAGTTTTAAGTCCTCAAATCAAGGAAGTTATCAAAACTACTGATTACTTTTTCGTTGAAAATCTCCGTACAGCACGAAGGTTTATTAGCGAACTGAAACTTGGGAAAGTTATTGACAATCTTACTTTTTTTGAAGTTGATAAAGACACTTCCATTGAGCAAGTACGAAAATATTTCAAGCAAATTCCTCAAAATCAGGCAATTGGCGTTATTTCTGAGGCGGGTTGTCCTGGCGTTGCCGACCCTGGGGCTATTGCCGTAAAAGTGGCTCATCAATTAGGAATCAAAGTCGTTCCTTTAGTTGGACCTTCCTCTATTCTTTTGGCGTTGATGGCTTCTGGGTTTTCGGGTCAGTCTTTCGTTTTTCATGGTTATTTACCAATTGATAAAATTGAACGTGCCAAAAAGATAAAAGCCTTAGAAAACGAGTCCAAAAAACAACAGACTCAAATTTTCATGGAAACGCCTTTTCGGAATGATAGTTTTTTGCAAGATATTTTAACTACTTGCCAACCTGAAACTTTGCTTTGTATTGCTTGCAATATCACTGCCCCAGATGAGCTGATTCAAACCAAAACCATTGCACAATGGAAAACTCAAAAACCAGAATTGCATAAAAAACCAACTATGTTTTTGATTGGATAAAAGCCCCCTTACCCCCCAGAAGGGGAAATATCCGACGAAATTAGGAATAGAAAGTTCCTCTTCTGGGGGCGGAGGGGGCTACTTTTTTTATTACCTTTGCGATATGATACAAGTCCAAACATTCACTTTCAATCCTTTTAGCGAAAATACTTACGTTTTGTATGACGAAACCAAAGAGGCTGTCATCATTGACCCAGGTTGTCATAATTACGAAGAACGTAAAGAGTTAAAGGATTTTATTGATAATCAACAACTTACAGTCGTACATTTACTCAATACCCACGCACACATCGACCATGTGTTGGGGAATGAGTATGTAAAAAGAACTTTTGGCGTAAAATTACATCTTCATCGAAAAGACCTTCCTCTTTTGCAAAATGCTGCTTCTCGGGCAGAATTTTATGGTTTCCCAAATTATGAAGGCTCGGACGTTGATGTATTTATTGAAGAAGGTGATATTATCAAATTTGGAAATACAGAATTAGAAATCCTCTTCGTACCTGGACATGCCCCTGGACACGTAGCTTTTATCAATCGTGAAGAAAATATTTGTGTGAGTGGTGATGTTCTTTTTAAAGGAAGTGTCGGTAGAACTGATTTCCCAATGTGTAGTTTCCCAGATTTAGAAAATAGTATCAGAACCAAACTTTATAACTTGGATGATGAAATGGTGGTTTTCTCAGGTCATGGAGGCATCACAACTATTGGTTACGAAAAGAAAAATAATCCGTTTGTGAGAGTTAATAATTAATAAGTAATAATGAATAGTTGTCAGTCATTCTATTTACTAACACTCTGAATATCAAATTATTAACTCATAAACTATTAATTAATAACCATTAACTGTTAACTAAATTACGTGAACGAAATAAAAAAACATATCCCCAATGCCCTCACTTGTGGCAATTTGATTTGTGGGCTTTTTGGAATATTAAATGTATTCACTGACGACCTCATCCAAGCATCTATTTTTATTGGCATTGCATTGATTTGTGATTGGCTCGATGGCTTCATAGCCCGTCTTCTGCACGTCTCATCCCCTATCGGTAAGGAATTAGATTCACTGGCAGATATGGTTACATTTGGCGTATTGCCCGCTTTTATGATGCTGAAACTAATTGAAGGAAGTTGCACTACAGGAACTTGCACAGTGGGTTTAGGCGGATTTTACAAACCTTATATTTCTTTAGTATTGGCAGTTTTTTCAGCATTGCGTTTAGCCAAATTTAATGTTGATACTCGCCAAAGTCATTCGTTCATAGGTGTACCTACGCCTGCGAATGCGATGGTTGTTGCCTCTTTACCAGCTATTATGCTATTTCATCCAGAATTTAGTAAGTACATTATACAGTTTAATGTCTTAGTAATTTATAGTATTTTGATGTCTTATTTGTTAGTGGCTGAATTACCCTTGTTTGCTCTAAAATTTAAAAATTTTGGATGGGCAGACAATCAAATCAAATATATTTTCCTGATTCTTTCGGTAATACTATTGATTATGCTGAAATTTGTAGCGATTCCAGTAATCATTCTTTTATATATTTTGTTATCAGTTGCTCAAAACCTCTTAGGAAACAGCAAGTGAACGAAATATTAATCTTTCAAAATAATAATTATAAATATGAAATTTTTTATTGATACTGCCAACCTCGCAGAAATCCAAGAAGCACAAGACTTCGGAGTATTAGATGGTGTTACAACCAATCCTTCATTAATGGCTAAGGAAGGAATTAGTGGAAAAAACAACGTTTTGAGACACTATAAAGCCATTTGTGATATTGTTGATGGCGATGTTTCGGCAGAAGTTATTGCCACAGATTTTGAAGGCATGATTCGTGAAGGTGAAGAATTGGCGGATTTGGACGATAAAATTGTAGTAAAAATTCCGATGATTAAAGACGGAATTAAAGCTATCAAATATTTCTCTGAAAAAGGAATCAAAACCAACTGTACGCTTATTTTTTCGGCAGGGCAAGCTCTTTTGGCTGCAAAAGCTGGTGCTACTTATGTATCTCCTTTTATTGGTCGTTTGGATGATATTGGATATGATGGAATCGACTTAATCGAACAAATCCGTACTATTTTTGATAATTATGGTTTTGATACAGAAATCTTAGCGGCTTCTATTCGTAATCCTCTCCACATCATCAAATGTGCAGAAGTGGGTTCAGACGTTATGACAGGACCTCTTTCAGCTATCTTAGCATTATTGAAACACCCTTTGACTGAGAATGGTTTGAAGCAATTTTTAGATGACCATGCTAAGGCGAATGGGTGATTTCAAAATCAGTTAAAACGGAAAAGGTCTGTGAATCAATGATTTACAGACCTTTTTGTTTATTTTCCCTTACTATACCCCAATTTCCTCAAATAAAAAACCTCTTTTAGAGGGTCATCAGCTCGTTTAGTCTCAACTCGACGAGTACCCCAAACGACAAAATTCTGGTCGTACCAAGCCGCCACGTTTGCCTCCTCGTCGGGTTTGGCTTTTTCGTCAGTTTTTATTTCAAAAATGTCTTTCTCTCCCACGTGTTCGCTACCTTGTATTTGCTGTAAATTGACTTTTCCTTTATTCAAATACGCCAAAAGCCATTTGTCATTTAACTTTGAAACTTGTATTTGTTCAACCAAATCCTCACTTACCAAATTATCCATCACCAAAGCATTGTCCCACAGGATTTTACCCGTTTTGTCAAACTCACAAATCACAGCGTGGGTGAAAGTATATTGTTCATCAAATCGTTTTTCTTTATCCCCTGTCCTCGCACCCAAAATCGAAGCCGACAAAGATGAGTTACTTTTAGGTTGAGTATAAAAGATTTCTGCAATCAAAACTGACCCCTTCTCTGTTGGTAAAAGATTGTGAACCAATAACTTATAACTAAAATTTGGTTCTTTACCTTCCTTCTTTTTCTGTTCAATTTTCTCCTTCATTTTCTCCTGACGCTTGGGAGACATATAGGCAAAAAAGTTTTTCATATCACCAAATTTGATAATACTCGTTCCTTTTTCAAGACCTTCTTCTAAGCGTGTGAGGTATAATCCTTTTGAAAAATCGTTGCAATTATTGGAGTAATTACCGACCAAAAGGGTCTCCTTCTCGTTCAATGGCAACATTTTTCCACTGATAAAACTTAGGCTGTTCCCATCCTCCCCAGGCACGTGTAAGGTGCGAAGCGTTTTGCCCTCCGCCGAGTAAGTCTGAATTGCCAAGCCACACTTTCCTTTTCTTCTTTCTTTCACGATTACGTTAAGTTCGTTGCGTTTTTCATCCACTTCTAATCCATTGATTTCCAAGTGTTCATCGTACAAACCGTGTAAAACTGTCCCTTTTTGATGGAAAAATGAAAAAGAAATCACGATGGGCTTGTCGTAATAATCGCCTCCTAAAAAGGCAGTATTTTCTAAGACTTTAAAGAATTCTACATCAACATTTCCTAATAATTTACCCTTAAACTCGTCTATTTCCCCACGTTCTAAGTCTAAGCGTACGATGTTTATTTTGGGCGTTTCGGGTTCTTGGAAAAGCCAGAAAAGATAGTTTTCATTTTGATAAGACATCACCGACTCAAAGCCTGATTCGAGATTGAGTGTTGTTTGCCATTTTTCTTGCAGATTGGTATCATACTTATAAAATACCCAATGTGCCACATTTCGATTGAAAAATCCTTCCCGTTGCAAGGTCAGCAACATCCCGTTTTTATCCAAAGGCAACACAGAAACCGACTCATCGAATTTAGAATCTTTGGGAATATCAATTTGTCCAAGCTGATTGAGTTGAGCCATGGCGGAGGCAGAAAAGAGCCCCCAAAAGAGTATTTGAAAAAGATATTTCATTGGCGAAAAATTCGTTGATTGAACATTTAGGGTTTTTTTTATTACTCACCATTCAAATCTGTCGTTAGCACATCACTCATGTAATCAAAAAAAGGTCGCATGGCCAAGAATGTTTTGATGACTTCTTGTTGAAAATCAACTGATAAAACTTCTTCATTGGTAAATGTCCGTTTTACAACAAATTGCCCCTTTTTAATCAAATTAATGGCAGGATGATTTTTGTCAAAACCTTTTGGAGCTGATTTTACGGCATCTTCTCCTTTGAGTTCGCCAAAGTATTTTTTGAAAGTATTGTCAGAAGTAATCTGTTCGATTTCGCTCGTATCAGCCTCAAATTCTTTACGGATGCGATACAAATCTTCGTTATTAGGTCCCCAAAATCCTCCTCCCACAAAACTATTATTGGGTTCAACTTGAAGATAATATCCTCCTCTCAAATTGGGTTTTACACGAGAATAGCCAGCTCCAAAATTGGTTTTATAGGGTGATTTGTCTTTTGAAAAACGAACGTCTTTGTAAATCCTAAAAATACGAATTTCATTTAAGCTATCGTGCTTTTGAAGTTCTGCATAAATTTCATGAAAAAAGACTTTGTTTTCTTTTACTATTTCGTCGAATTCAGATTTGTTCTGAGCAAACCATTCTCGATTATTATTTGCTTTCAGTTTTTCGAGAAAATTTAAGGCGTTTTTCATTTCTTTTTCTTTGATGATTTTGCAATTTTATTGTAGTCAAGGCAAATGTTTATGAAATATTCAAAGTCTTTATTTGCCTGAAAACCATCTGGATTGATGTAGCAATAACCTTTATACTCTTTGCCTTTCATTAACATTGTCTCATACCCAATTTTCTCAGAAACTTCCTCTTGAAGATTGGGGTCGAAACGCAACATTAAATTCTCCCCACTTACGCACACGCAAGTTTTTCCATCAACCATGAAGTTCAAGACATTAAACATGGTCTTTTCTTCTATTTCTAAGTTTGTTTTTTCAGCGAGATATGCTCTTACTCGGTCTGCGAGTTTGATGTCGTATGCCATAGGTTTGAGTTAAATTTCGTTTTGAATTATACAAAAATACCAATTGGTATCTTGAAAAGGTCGTTGAAGTAAAAATAAACGATCATTGAAGCGATTTTGATTCTTTCAATGAATTTCGTTGTTCATTCAAAGAATATCCTCATAACTATTTTGTAAAGTATTACGCCAAAAGCTACTCCAACTCCTGTTTTGAATGTGTCTGTTTGATAAAATTTCTTTTCCATTTTTCTTTCTTTTACGATTAAGACTTCAAACCTTTTTCTATTACATATTCACTTTGTGTTTTCAACATCCAAAACCTGCCAAAGTGCAGTGTTCTCAGAATCAATAGTTTGGATTTTTATTAATTCTTTTTGATACATACTTATTGCAAATTATCTACTGCCGTAAATACTTTGTACTCCCAGAATATCCCCTGATTGCAACTGGACGTAAGAAGTACTTCTACTCGGGTGCATTACATTTTGAGAATTTACGTGTCCAAGACCAAGTACGTGACCAATTTCATGTAAAATTGCTCCATAGATATTTGTACAACTGTAATCATTTTTCTTGAATACAATTTGTCCTTTGATTTCATTACAAGGCACTTGGGTAAAATTTGGATAGCCAATTGAAGATTGTTCAATATCGGCGGCAATGATTTTTATGTCTGCATTTTCATTCGCAGATACTTCTTTAAAGTTAATTTTTGCGACGGAAGACCATTCTTTAAATGCCAACCGAAATTTATCCTTCGCACACGAACCAATATTATCTTCAAATGGAAGGCTCGTAAGGTTTTCTTTGCTATGTGTACTAAAAACGAAACCCGCTTGCATGAATTTGTAGGTTAATTCTACATTTCCAAGACCTGGACCTGGTTTTTCTAAGCCAGTATTCGTAAAAGGATTTCCACTTCCCCATTTATAACCAAAAGTGCAATAAGCTCCATTTCCTTTTCCATCGCAGGTTCTTCCTAAGTCCGAATCACACAATTTGTAAGTTGGAATAACATCCTTACTACAACTACCCGTAAAAAAGAGTAATGAATAATTGATTAAGAAGAAAGTGACTTTTTGATTTAAAAAACCTTTTTTTCTGAAAATTGATAAAATGTAGTTCATGATTTGATTTGTTTAGGGTGATTTTTCATTTGGACTAATCGTATTTCTACGAAAAGAACAAATGTCGAAAATAGCTATCTGGATCATTCAAAAACGACTTTGTTAATCTAAAATGCTCTGTTTCTTGGTAATTAATTTCTGCCAAATTGTTATCAAGATTTAATACAATGCCATTTGGGTAACTCAATAAAATTGGCGAATGAGTCGCAATAATAAATTGAGCATTGCCTGATTTTTCAAGTTCGTTGATGATTGATAAAAATGTGAGTTGCCTTTGGGGAGATAAAGCCGCTTCGGGTTCATCTAAAATATAAATACCCTCTTTGGGCAGATTTTGAAATAAAGCTAAAAAAGATTCTCCATGAGATTGATGGTGTAATGATTTGCCGCCGTAAGCCCCATAAACATCAATACCTTTGTTTTCCTCTGCAAGTATATCTACGTAGGTAGCAAAATTAAAAAAACTTTCTGCCCTCATGAAAAAACCTTTTGCTATTTTTAATCTCCAAGTTAATCGCATAAATGCCGACAAATCAGACTCTGTGCTTTGAAATTTATAATTGCTATTCTTTGTACCACCCGAAAGATTAAAGCCAATCAAATCGGCAATTGATTCTAATATAGTTGATTTTCCCGAGCCATTTTCCCCAACCAAAAAAGTTACATTGGACTTAAAATCTATTTCAAAGCCACTTCTAATCAACGGAACTGTAAAAGGGTATCTATCAGGAAAATCATTGTCAATCGTTTTTGCACTTGTAAGAAATGGCATATTATCCTAAAATTATGTTTTATATGAATCTATCCCTACCATGGGCTTTTTTCGCTCCATTATTTGTTCTTCCAAAACTTCAAAATCCGTCATACCCTCAATTGTCTCGATTCCCCAAGGTCTTGAAGTATTAATTTTAAGAATTTTTTGTCCTTTTGAGTTTTGTCGCTCCTTTATAATCTCACAAGCAACTTCTCCATCTTGTGGATAGTTACTTGTAGTGTCCAAATGCTTATCTACAAGAATTGGGACTTTATCTTGAATAATATGCTCTTTGTTAAAAACGTCCACAAATGAACACTCCACAAAGCCAGGTTGGTGGTCGCTTATGAATTTTGTTATCGTAACTTTTAGTGCAAACATTTTAATTATTCTTTTTGCCTCGACAGCTTATGCTTATTTTTGTTTGTTTAATTCCTCTTTTATTTTTTGTACACTAACTCCTCCAACAGCAATATCTTCATCGGGTTTTTCATTTATTGTTATAAAAAATAAATGTTTGGGTATTCCAGTAATTTCCACAGAAATATCGGTAAGTTGAGTTATGAGTTTTTCTTTTACTTCACTGGTTAGTTTCCCCGCTGTAAATTCAATTATTGGCATATTTCAGAAAATTATTTTAATATTCGTTTAATTTTATTCATCAATTCTATTTACTTTACTTTTTGCTCAAATGTAAGACCTAAGAAAACAAAATCATGCTCCTCCTTTCTTCTTCTTAGGTTTGGGTTCTGGTAATTCTTGGACAGTTATCTCAACTAATTTTCTCAGCCAAATGCTGTCCTCTATTTTCTCTTCAATCAAAAAACATGGTTTTGCACCTTCATAGGGAGATTCCTCCACCACATCATTAATGTATTCTCTTCCAGATAAAGTTGGTTTTATGAACAATTTATTATCACAAACGAGTGCAAACATCTTGTCTCCAAAGTACAAACCATATTCCCCAAACATTTTCTTGTAGGAAATTTGCTCAGGAATATTGATTTGTTCAATGATAAAATCTACGAATTGCTGTTGTGATGCCATGTTTGAGATATTTAGTTTGTTAGAATTAAATTTTTCCTTAAAACAAAAATACTATATTCTATCTATAAAAAAAGGTCATTGATTTATGTTTCAATGACCTTTTTTGACATAACTCTCAATAAATTACTTTCCATTTCCAGAAAGTTGATTCTGAATATCAAGTACAAAATCTATCGTTACATCATTATCTTCCGCAATTTCTTGAATTGTTAATTTTGCCCTTTGAATTGCTTTTTTTACAGATTCGGTTTTAAGGTTTTTTTCTGCAATAATTTTAGCTTTTTCTTCGGCAGCCTTAATTTTCTTTTCCTCATTTTTAAGGATTACAGCATTCTTAGAAATTGTCATTTCGTAGGCAAAGCGTTGTTCTGGGGTTAGTTTTTTTGTGTCTAACTCCTTGATTGCTACATCCAACCACTCCTCGTTCCAGAATTGAGGATATTGCTTTGGTGATTTTGCTTTATGAAGATTTTTCATCGTATAAATCAATTTGTCTAAGTCCGAATGTATGTCGTTTGATTTCTTTTTAAATTTAGCTAATTCTAATGTAATAAACGTTAATTGGTCGTCAATTAGTTCGTTTTTTTCGTTTCTTAATGTCGCAATGTTATGATAATCAGCTATTTCTGAAAAAATATCCTTAGCTAAAATGCCGATGCAATAAATTTTAGGTAAACCTTCAAAGCTATATTTTCCTTTTTTAACCAGTGTATTGAAACGATGAAAAGCATAGAATTTCATACGATGAATAAACTCTGGATATTCGCTCAGTTGCATCTCAACGATAAAATGGTTATTGTTAGCATCTGTACAGGCTAAATCATAAATTCCTCAACGGCTTTCCATCGTAATACCTTTTATTTCACTCTGAATAAATATTACCTCTCGTATAGGTACAGGCGAGTTTACGAGTGCCTGCAATGCTTTTCTCAAAAACCTTGTATCAGATTCATTACCAAAAGTTACTTTGAATCCATAATCTGAAAGAATAGATATAAATCGTTCATTTTCATTGAATTGTTCCATAAAACAAAAATACAACATTTATGACAAACAAAAAAAATGCCCTTAATCGTTGGATTTTGGGCATTTTGGGGATTTATGATATTTTAATTCTTCCTATTTAATTTACAGCAAGTTTTTGTTTTACAGATTTAACAAAACTTACAGTAACTCCTGCAATATCAGCAATTTGGTTAATAGTTTTAGTGCCTTCTTGCAAAAGGTATGACACAAACGACTCTTTACCTTTATCAAAACCTACCAAAAAAGCTACATCTCTTTCTTCGTCAATATATTTTGCGATGCTGTCCATAACGATTATTTTTAATTTTGCGGAACGCCGCTGCGATTTCAATTTACGCAACTGTGCTAAGATACGCAACTGTTTGAAGTATCTTTTTAACGCTAAATCTCCTTCCGTAGTTTCCTCAAGTCTTGAAATGATGTGTTTTAGGGCATTTTCGGGTGTTTCTTTGTTGAAGTTGGCTAAAACGGACAAAATAACTTCTTCGGGTTGGTTCGAGTTGAGGAAGATTTTGTAATCTATGGTGTTGAGTGCCAGTAGGTTGTATTTGAAGGTCAAGTCAAGGGTTTGAAGTGAACTCTCCATTGTTAGTTTGTCTTTTCCCAAATATATCACGTATTGCCTGACTGGAATGAGATATTTTCTAAAAAGCATTGCTTTGTAGTCAAGCATACGATGTACCATTTCATCATCATTTTTGACTTGAAATTCTATTTGTAGAACAAACGTATTATCCTGATTATCAGTTACTTTTTTGAGTACATCGGGTTTGCGTTCTTTGGTGTGTTGAATATCATCTGGTAGTTCTTCCATCGAAGTAGCCGTAATTTCCAACACATTTTGCATGATACTTGAAATTACGGCTTCAATGTTTTCCTTGAAAATCTTATCGTATTGGTTGGCTTGACGTTTTTTATTTTGTGGTTTCATTTGGCAAAAATACTGAAAACAAGGTAAAAACCTCAAAAGGTCATTGATTTATGTTTCAATGACCTTTTGGTTAGTTTTGGTGCTCATAATTCCTTTCATCGGTTAGCTTACGCAGAGGTTGTTGGTGGAAAAAAAACACCAACAACGGCGGGAAAACTTATTTTTTGCTCATAAACTGTTAATAATCAAATACTTGGGTTGCTGACGCACAATGTCTGGTCGGGAGACCAGCCACGGGACTCAGTTTCGAGAAAAATGATAGTTTAGGCAATTCTAAACAGTATCATGCTTACGGCAATCCTGCAATTATAGTTGCTTTTTCAGTCGGTGCTGCGATAATATTACATGTAACGAAAGCTGCCCCCAAAGCTGTAATTGTAGCAATTGTTATATTAGGACTATTGGCAGCATTTGCATTATCAAAAAATGTTGATAAAGATGACAATTCTCAAATTTCTGCTTGAATTATCAATCTTCTACATTGATAAAAGGGTCAAATTGAAATCCAATTTGCCCCTTTTATTTTTTTGTTAATTTTGATGCAATTGAATTTAGAAATAACCCAATAATTATAATTCCTAAAATTGCTTCACTTGCAACTATTAACCTTGCCAACGTAGTCAACGGTACAATATCCCCGAAACCAACCGTTGTAATTGTCATTGAACTAAAATAAAACATTCTCCAATAATTACCACTCATATCCGAGGGAATTCCATTCATTGTGTTGATAAATGATTCTAATTTTTCCCAGGCTTTTTTTCTAAACATCATTATTGAACGACCTTGTATATGAATTTCATCATTCCAGAAAATCTGGTCAATCATTGTTGAATCATAATTAAAATTAATTTTACTGTATTCAATATATTTGTAGATAAATACTGGATTATCTGTCAAAGTATCTAATGCTTCTGTACAAAATTCATCACTAATATTGACGGTCGCAGCCATTGGTTGCATCATTTCAGCACCTTTTTCAAGTTTAAATTTCATCCCATCAGCTTCAAAAACAGAGTCTTTTTCTTGAATTCCATATGTTGGTAAGAAAAAATCAAATTTTACTGAATTTGAATTACCTTTTATATCATGAATTTCGATTTCATTTATATCAAAATAATTATTGTTTATTACTGAGACAGTTTTATCAAAATGAAATTTATGATTAGATATAATTTCTTCTCTAATTATATCTTTTAAAACTTCTTTATCTTTATTTAAAACTGTTTCCAAGGTTACAGTTGAATGATAAAACTGTTTTGGTAAACACCAGTGATATATTACGGCATAAAAGGGGATTAGTAATAAGTATATAGCACCCCAATGATTAGGTTGAATTTTATCCAGTCTAAAATTTTTCATAATAACGTAAAATTTGAGCATATAAAATAAAAATCCCCTCAGAACGAAATCTAAGGGGATTTTATCAAATTACTTAACCTCCTCAAAAGGCACATCTTCCGCTTGTGAAGACGAACCTGCATCAGCCGTTTGTCCTCCTGCATCTCCGCCCATCGGTTGTCCGTCTTGTGGACCGCCCGTTTGTGCGTACATCTCTTGTGAGGCTGCCGCCCAAGCGTTGTTCAAGGCTTCTAAGGCTGTGTCAATTGCTCCACCGTCACGTGAGGCGTGGGCAGAACGTAAGCCTGTCAATGCTGTTTCGATGGCAGATTTATTACCTTCCGACAATTTATCACCGTATTCTTTCAATTGTTTTTCCGTTTGGAAAATCATTGAATCAGCTTGGTTGATTTTCTCAATTTTCTCACGTTCAGCTTTATCTTCCGCCTCATTGGCTTTCGCTTCCTGACGCATTCTTTCGATTTCAGCATCCGTCAAACCACTTGATGCTTCGATACGGATATTGCTTTCTTTTCCAGTTCCTTTATCTTTTGCCGATACGTGGAGGATTCCGTTGGCATCAATATCAAAAGTAACCTCAACCTGTGGAACTCCACGAGGTGCTGGTGGAATACCGTCTAAGTGGAAACGTCCCAAAGAACGGTTCTGAGTAGCCATTGGGCGTTCTCCTTGCAATACGTTCAATTCAACCGAAGGCTGATTGTCGGATGCAGTCGAGAATGTCTCAGATTTTTTAGTAGGAATAGTTGTGTTGGCTTCAATCAATTTCGTGAACACGCCACCCATTGTTTCAATACCCAACGACAGAGGAATCACGTCTAATAAAAGAACGTCTTTCACTTCACCTGTCAATACACCTCCTTGAACAGCCGCACCAATTGCCACGGCTTCGTCAGGGTTTACACCTTTTGATGCCTTCTTACCCCAGAATTTTTCTACCTCTTCAACCACTCTTGGAATACGAGTTGAACCACCCACCAAGATTACTTCGTCAATATCTGAATTCGTATAACCCGAATTTTTCATAGCACGCTTGCAAGGCTCCAACATTCTTTGAATCAACGAATCCGCCAATTGCTCAAATTTTGCACGACTCAACGTACGAACCAAGTGCTTAGGCATACCGTCCACGGGGAAGATATACGGCAAATTGATTTCCGTTGAAGCACTTGATGATAATTCAACTTTCGCTTTTTCAGCCGCTTCCTTCAAACGTTGAAGAGCCATCGCATCTTTACGCAAATCAACACCTTCGTCGTTTTTAAATTCATTTGCTAACCACTCAATGATTACTTGGTCAAAGTCGTCACCACCCAAGTGCGTATCACCGTCAGTAGATTTTACTTCAAAAACACCATCGCCTAATTCCAATACTGAAATATCGAAAGTACCGCCACCTAAGTCAAAAACGGCAATTTTCATGTCCTTACCGCCTTTGTCCAAGCCATACGCCAAAGCGGCTGCGGTTGGTTCGTTGATAATACGTTTTACGTCTAATCCAGCAATTTGTCCTGCTTCTTTCGTAGCCTGACGTTCAGCATCATTAAAATATGCTGGAACAGTAATCACTGCTTCTGAAACAGTTTGTCCTAAATAATCTTCGGCAGTTTGCTTCATTTTGGTAAGAATCTGAGCCGAGATTTCTTGTGGCGTATAAAGACGGTCGCCAATGCGAACCCGTGGAGTATCGTTTGAACCTTGCTCAACGGTGTAAGCAATCGTTTTTAATTCGCTTCCCACATCCGTATAACGCTTACCCATGAAACGCTTTACTGATGAAATGGTGTTTTTAGGATTGGTGATGGCTTGACGTTTTGCTGCATCCCCTACTTTACGTTCTCCGTTGCCATTATCTAAAAAGGCAACAATCGAAGGTGTAGTACGACGACCTTCTGAGTTAGCGATTACGACTGGTTCGTGACCTTCCATTACAGCTACGCAAGAGTTGGTTGTTCCTAAGTCAATACCGATAATTTTTCCCATTTTGTTTATTTATTTTATTTTTTGAATAAGTTTTTAATCTAATTTTCCTTAATTTCAACAATCTTAATGCCAGTAGGTTTTTTAGGCTTTTTTTATGACAGATTGACAGAAAAAAGGTTTTTAGCTTGTCATACTTGCAGAGAGAGGAGGTTTTTAACTGACAGAAAGTTTTACCTCACCCCCGACCCCTCTCCGATGGAGAGGGGAGAAAAGCGGACGAATACTCCCCTCTCCATCGGAGAGGGGCTGGGGGTGAGGTTCTGCCGACAATTCAAATAATTATCACAAAAAATGAAAATATACATCCACACAAAATTTCAAGACCCTGAAATTCAAGCATTTAATGATGCATTAAGTCCTAAATATGAAGTTATTATTGGCGAAGGGCATCATTCAGAGGAAAATAAAATTCAGTTTTTAGATTCAGAAATCTGTTACGGCAATCCACCTTTGGAATGGTTGAATGAACCAAATAAACTAAAATGGCTTCAATTGAATACTACTGGCTTTGACCAATATTTGACTTTGAAAGATTATGACTTTCAATTCACAAATCTGAAAGGCTATTTTGGTTTGTCAGTGGCAGAAACTACCGTGGCGGGAATCTTGGGCGTATATCGTAAAATAGACGAACTCGCTCGTTTGCAGACTCAGAAGCATTGGGTAGGCACACCCATACGAGAGAATCTGTATCTTTTATCCAAGAAAAAAGTCCTGATTTTGGGAAGCGGAGCTATCGCTCTGAAAACCAAACAGCTCCTTTCAGGGTTTGAATGTGAGACGACACTTTTGAATTCAAAAACAGTCAAAAACATTGCTGACTATCTGCCAGAAACGGATATATTGATAAGCACATTGCCAGAAACTGACGAAACCAAAGGGTTGATTAGTAAAGAATATTTGAGTATGTTGAAATCGACGGCACTTTTTGTCAATGTGGGCAGAGGCACAAATGTAGATGAAGAAGCTTTGATAGAAATTTTACAAGCAAAACGTATCATGGGGGCAGTTTTGGACGTTACAGCCATAGAGCCAATCCCAACCGAAAGCTCATTGTGGGAAATGGAAAATGTACTTCTGACCCAACATTCGTCAGGTGGATGGAATGAAGAAAGTTCTGGAAAAGTGAAGTTCTTTTTGGAGAATTTAGAGCGTTTTGAGAAGGGATTGAAGTTGCTCAATATGGTGGATTTGGGGAAAGGTTATTAATTTACTGATATGAATAAAAGAACTATTTTTAGTAAAATTTTTTCATGTAGGGGTGTATCTCATACGCCCTTTTACATCATTCTCTTGTTTTTCTATCTATTTAGTTTTCAACAACTTAAAGCCCAAGATAATCAGCGGTATTTAACCCTTTCTTTGGTGAATATCAATGAAAGAGATGACGAGCTTAATTTAAAAGAAATCGAAAAAGCAAAACAGATGGGTTATAATGCAGTCAGTATTGCAGTGCTTTGGGATTTTGTAAAAGTATATCGAGCTGGTACTCCAAATCCGTGGATTCAAATAGATAACCAAATGAAGAAAATAAAGTCCTTGGGCATGAAAGTATGTATAAGAATTTGGGTAAATGGCTGGTGTTCAGATTATAAAGATAAATGGTGTTCAGGTTTTGACCCAAACGAAATAATGGTTTCGGGAGAATTGAGGTATGATTTTCATCAAGGAGGTACTGGTAAAAGGAGCATGACATCATTTGCAACAACTTCTACCATGATACGAATGAAATCTTTTACCCTTGAAGTATTAGAAAGGTATAAAAAATACCAAGAAGATGGTGATATATTGTATGTAAGTTTAGCGAATACAGGTGAACAAGAATTAGGGTATCCAACCAATAGTCTGGGTATTTCTGGTCTTTACGACTATTCACCTCCAACTGTTGAAGCATACAGAGTTTGGCTGAGGAGAAAGTATTGTAATGATTTGAATAAGTTAAAAGAAGCATGGGGAGATGATTACGACGGACTGAAAAGTTTTAATGAGATTAACCCTAAATATAGTATTTTTTATCAATACTCCTTTGATGGAGCTGATGGAAAAGATTGGTATGTTTTTAGACATTTCTTGTTGAAAAGGTTTGCAAATGAGTTTGTACAAACAGTTAGGTCTGTTAAAGTAAACCGTCCATTTAAAATTATCAATGATTATGGTTCAGTCTATGATGGTTTATCAGTTAGAAGGGGTACAATGGCTTTTCAGGATATTGGACAAGGGACGGATGGCATAAAAATAAATAATGGAAATTACTACAATCATCGTTTTGCTATGGATTTGATACGTAGCAATATGCCCAACAAGTGGATAATGAACGAGGCAGAAGTGCTCACGATGCTCCCAGACCCTTCCGAATCAGCGGCATATTCAACACCACTTTTTCAGCAAATTGATCAAAGTTTTCAAAATGGGGCAAAAATGGTGGCAGTATTTACAGGAATGTCTTTGCCTGAAACTTTAATAAATACTACAAAAGTAATTGAACTTGCCAGTAAAAAATGGTTAAATAATTACACTCCTATTGAGGTAAAACCAAATGGAAAAATATCCTACAAACTAACAGATTTGATTTTTGAAAATGGCTGTGACCAAGGTGCAAATGGATGCGGTATAATTTCTAAATGGCAGGAAGTTTTTAATAAAAATGGAGGAAAGCCCGTTGAAGTGATTTTAGAGGAAGATTTTATAAAAGATAACATCCCTTTTTGTGAAAACAGTGATACTAATTCCGATTATGAGGGAGTTTTACAAAAGACGGATTGTCAAGGTGGGTATGGTTGGATTGCAGATAAAAGTAGCATTGCAAAGTCCGTAAAATATGAAGTTATTTTAGATGGAAAAATTGTAAAAACAGGTATTGCTGATAGTTTAAATCAAGATTCCCCCCGTTATCTCAACAATCAAAAACACGGTTTTTCGTTTAAATTACCTTCACTTCCTGATGGCGAACATCGTTTGAAGGTTAGAATCCCAAACAGTAGTTTTTCGATAAATAATGCAAAAATAAATCTTACTTGCAGTAATTTTGGGAAACAGACGAAGATTACACCTTTCAATGTTTGTTTAGATTGTACAGAGGTAAATTTATATCCAAATCCCTCTGAGGACAGAGTATTCATTAGTTTTTCATTAACAGATTTCAAACCTATTTATATTGAAATCTTTGATTTGCTCGGACGTAAAATCTACACCTTAGATTCATATGGATTATCGGGTGAAAATGATTTAGAAATTGACTTAAAAGGATATTCACCTGGAACCTATCTGATGAATATTAAAATCGACCAAAAGTATTATCAGCGGAAGTTTATTAAGAGGTGAAAGAAATGGTAGAGATTAGAGTAAAGAGTTCAGATGTCTTAAACTATCTTCTCTAATCTCTTTACTCTATTCTCTAATTTCACCCATAAATCGCCCCATCCCTAAATTTCAAACGCTGCCCACTTCGACCACTAAAAAAAGTCTTAATCTCCGCAATTATCGAAATGGCAATTTCTTCGGGCGTTTCTGCACCTATGTCCAAGCCAACGGGTGTAGCGATTCTCAGTAAATCTTCTTCTGAGACAGGGTTTCCTTCCTCAATTAATTTCAAAAACATCTTATCCGTTCGCTTCTTTGGACCTAACATACCTACATACAAGATGTTTGTTTTTAGAAGATTACACATATTTTTAAAATCAGTTTCGTAATCATGAGCCATCAAAAGGGAAACTGTATATTCATCAATTTCTACTTCCCCACCTCTTTCTTTTTCAATAACTTCATCCGCTAAATCAAATAATATTCGATTGACTTTCAGAGGATTACAAACTACTGAAACCTTCCAGCCAACTTCCTTAGCAATTCTAACCATTGAATAAATATCATAATTACCACCATAAATAATCAAATGAATTGGTGGCGGTATGATTTCGATAAATAGTTGAATTTCGCCTGATTCCGATTTATAATTTTGAGTAACAGATTTTTTATTTTGAAAACAATTCTCAATGTCCTCTTGAACTTCGTTTTGTATATCAAAAGGGAGTAAATCCAAATTAGTAAACGACTGTCCAAGGTTTAGGTTTTTAAATCCCCCTTTAATTTTTGCAACTGATAAAAGAAGGCTCACTTCTCGTTTATTCAAACATTTTTCCAGTAAAAGGACTTGATTATCAGCATTTTGCGAATCAATTGGTGAGATCAAAATATCAATAATTCCATTACAACCCAATCCTACACCAATCTGAAAAGGGTCATCTTCGCTTGTATCATACGTAACGACAGAAGCCTTGTTTTGTGCAATCGCAAATTTGGCTTTTTTGAGTGCATCACCTTCCAAACAGCCTCCACTAATGCCCCCAACCCAATCGCCCGAATCAATAATTAACATTCTTGCCCCCTCACGTCTATACGATGAGCCTTCAACCCGAATCACCGTAGCTAAGGCAGCTTTATTTTTTGAAAAATCTATTTTATGGTAAGCCTCTACAATGGCTTTTATTTCCTTCATTTTTTTCTGAAATCTTGTTCAACCACAAATATATAAAAAAGCCCCTCAGTTAATTACCGAGAGGCTGTATTTAGTGGTTGGTATTTTTGAATGTTTTTTAAAATAAAGCAAAAATTATACCATTGACAACGTATATAGTTGATTCATTTACTGTATTATTTCAAGAACTTCTCACAAAATTTATTTTTTTCATAGAATTAATCCAATTTTAGCCATTAATAATTTTTAACTAAACCGCCTAAAAACGTATCTTTGTAATCTTATTGTTTTCAAAACGATAGGCTCAATCTTTACTTTTAACAATTTTAACCGTTTAATCTTAGGAATATTTCGTAAATTCTTTCTAACCATTAAACAAAAACAAACCCTTAATACAAACAAATGACTAACATTATTTATTTAGTACCAGCTTTTGGTATCATCGGATTGCTGTACACAGCGTGGCGTTTTTCTTGGGTATCGAAGCAACCCGCTGGAAATGCAGAAATGCAAAAATTATCAGGTTATATTGCCGACGGTGCAATCGCTTTCTTGAAAGCCGAATGGAAAATCTTAGCATACTTCGCTATCCCAACGGCAATTCTCCTTTTCTTCTTAGGTTCTAATAAAGGAACTGCCGAAAACCCAATTCACTCGTCTCCTTGGATTGCCCTTTCATTCTTAATTGGTGCTTTGTTCTCAGCAACGGCTGGTTATGTCGGAATGAAAATCGCTACCAAAGCCAACGTTCGTACTGCGGAGGCGGCTCGTACTTCATTAGCAAAAGCTCTAAATGTCTCATTTACAGGAGGTTCTGTAATGGGTATGGGTGTTGCTGGTTTGGCTGTTTTGGGTCTTAGTGGCTTATTTATTGTTTTCTATCATATGTTTGCCGAAGGAAAACCATTGACTTCTGACGAAATGAAAACTGCAATTGAAGTTTTGGCTGGTTTCTCGTTGGGTGCTGAGTCAATTGCACTTTTTGCTCGTGTGGGTGGAGGTATCTATACAAAAGCTGCCGACGTGGGAGCTGACTTAGTTGGTAAAGTTGAGGCTGGTATTCCAGAAGATGATGTTCGTAACCCTGCAACTATTGCGGATAACGTAGGAGACAACGTAGGTGATGTGGCAGGTATGGGTGCTGACTTGTTCGGTTCGTATGTGGCTACAATTTTGGCTACAATGGTTTTAGGTCAAGAAATCAACGTTACTGATGCTTTTGAAGGATATTCACCTGTTTTATTGCCAATGGTAATTGCTGGTGTTGGTTTGTTAGCTTCTTTGGTTTCAACTTTCTTCGTAAGAATTTCGGGAGAAGAATCTTCTGTTCAAAATGCCTTGAATATCGGTAACTGGGCTTCAATTGCCATTACTTTGGTTGCTTGTTATTTCTTGGTTGTAAATATTTTACCAGAAGGAGAAATCGCTCTACGTGGTTTTACTTTCACTCGTATGGATGTATTTTATGCCATCATCGTTGGTTTAGTTGTTGGAACGTTGATGTCGATTATTACAGAATATTATACAGCAATGGGTAAGCGTCCAGTTTTATCAATTATCCAAAAATCGGGTACGGGTCACGCTACAAATATCATCGGTGGTTTGGCAGTTGGTATGGAATCAACGGTTTTACCAATTTTGATTTTAGCGGCTGGTATTATTTTCTCGTACAAATTTGCAGGTCTTTATGGTGTTTCGATTGCGGCGGCAGGTATGATGGCAACAACGGCAATGCAATTAGCAATTGATGCTTTCGGCCCCATTGCGGATAATGCAGGTGGTATTGCAGAAATGTCTCAATTACCAAGTGAAGTGCGTGGACGTACCGATAATTTGGATGCAGTGGGTAACACTACGGCAGCAACTGGAAAAGGTTTTGCCATTGCTTCGGCGGCTTTGACTTCATTAGCTTTGTTTGCAGCATTCGTAGGTATTGCAGGAATTACAGCCATTGATATTTATAAAGCTGACGTATTAGCTGGTTTATTTGTAGGTGGTATGATTCCATTTATTTTCTCAGCCTTATGTATTTCGGCGGTTGGTAAAGCGGCAATGGAAATGGTCAACGAAGTACGTCGTCAGTTCCGTGAAATTCCAGGAATTATGGAATATAAAGCTGAACCTGAATATGAAAAATGTGTGGCTATTTCAACGGAGGCTTCTATCAAACAAATGATTTTGCCAGGAGCAATTGCCTTGATTACGCCAGTTTTAGTAGGATTTACGATGGGACCAGAAGTTTTAGGAGGTTTATTGGCAGGTGTAACAGTTTCAGGTGTTTTGATGGGGATTTTCCAATCAAATGCAGGTGGTGCTTGGGATAATGCAAAGAAATCTTTTGAAAAAGGTGTTATGATTGATGGCGAAATGTATTACAAAAAATCTGAGCCACACAAAGCATCTGTAACGGGTGACACAGTAGGTGACCCATTCAAAGATACGTCTGGACCTTCAATGAACATTTTGATTAAATTAATGTCAATTGTTTCGTTGGTAATTGCTCCTTATATTGCTGTTCATTCAGACGGACTTACAAAAGCAATGGACGGAATCAATGTTGAAGCCATGACTCCACAATTAGCTTCTGAATTACCCGTTTCTGACGGAATCAAGAAATTAGGTGCTTCAATGGAAAAAGCCTTGTCGTCGGGTGTAAAATTGAACATTCCAGAAAATGGAATCGAAAATAATTTGTTGAAATTTATCGAAGACCCAAATTCAGTTATCGACAAAAAGACATGGTTTGATTTTGACCGTTTGACTTTTGAGACTGGTAAATCAACTTTAAAACCTGAGTCTTCTGAACAATTAAAAAACATCGCTGAGATTTTGAAAGCATTTCCAAACGTAGCTGTTAAGTTGGGCGGATATACTGATAACACAGGTGATGCTAATGCTAATCTTAAATTATCAGGCGATAGAGCTTCGACGGTAAAAGCTGAATTAATCAAATTAGGAATTGAAGATGCTCGTTTAGAATCAGAAGGTTACGGACAAAAAAATCCAGTAGCAACGAATGATACGGAAGAAGGTCGTGCTGCCAACCGTAGAATTTCAATTCGAGTAAATAAGAAGTAGGTTTTAGGTATTTGGGATTAGGTTTTAGAAGCCAATTTCTCATGCCATACAAAGGGTTAGTGATTCAATTCACTAACCCTTTTTTATGGTCGATTTCAAAATA
The DNA here is from genome assembly GCA_013298125.1 of Cytophagales bacterium. Classification (GTDB taxonomy): domain Bacteria; phylum Bacteroidota; class Bacteroidia; order Cytophagales; family Spirosomataceae; genus Arcicella. Next base: position 202,685 of record JAAFJP010000006.1, read on the forward strand.
ATGGAAATTTGTCTTGTTTTTGTGGACAAATTTCCATTATTTTGAAATGTTAATTGATTTTAAACAAATAAAAATATGTTAGTTCAAGAAGAGGCAGCCATTTATGCGAAATATGACTCACAGATTCGTGGGAATATTTCTATTGTACTCAATGCACGTAAAGGATTGAGTGCTAATGTTTTATACGATATTATTTTATTGACAGGATTTAAAAAAGAGCAAATTGCTACGCTTTTTAATACTTCTGCCAAAACGATAACACGCTATACGCAGGAGGGCAAAAATTTGGATATTGTCAGTAGTGAACACGCTTTAAAATTAATTGCCTTATTCAAAAAAGGTACTGAGATTTTTGGCGAATTAGAAGCCTTCCGTCGTTGGATTCAAAAACCTGCCTACGGCTTAGGTTGGCAAGTTCCCTCAGAATTAATGGAAACATCAGGCGGAATTGAACTGATTATGGAAGAATTATACCGAATTGAATTTGGAGCAACTGCTTAATCTATGCTTGTTTATAGAATCACAACCGAAAAATGGGCAGGAAATTTAAGAGGTTCGGGCTATGCTGCTCGTTGGAACTCTAATGGCGTTTTTGTTTGCTATACAGGCTCTTCGAGGGCATTAGCGTGTTTAGAAATGGTGGTACATCTTACCTCGGATAGGTTAAAAAGTAGCTTCAAAATGTCAGTAGTTGAGATTCCTGATGATGTTGAAATTACCGAAATAAAAATTGAAGATTTGCCTGATGGTTGGACGGACCATGATGGATATGAACAATGTCAAGAAATTGGAGATAAATGGATTCAAGATTTTGAAACCTGTGTTTTGAAAGTTCCCTCGGCAATTATCAAGCATGAATATAATTATCTAATTAATCCTCAACATTCAGACTTCAAAAAACTAAAAATTGTAGAAATAGAAGACTTTGAATTTGATTTGAGAATAAAAGAAAATTAGTAAAAAATTACCTTAAACCTCCAACAAAAAAGCTCATTGAATCAATTTCAATGAGCTTTTTTGTGTTTAAACGTCATCAAGATTACTTTGAAAAATAGCATAAAATAATACGAATTTTCACAATTATTGCAAAGAAAAAAATATAAATAAATAAATTATTTTTTGGTTCGGTGAGTATAATAGTACCATAAATTATTATGATAGTACCAAAATAATTCTATTAGTTTAAAATCAAATTTTATTTCAAGTCAAATTTTACTTTTAAGAGTGATATTTATTAATGTTAATAGTGGAATATTTTGGTAAATAAAATATTCCGTGAATCTATTTGTCCGATGGATTAAGATATTATTTTGAGCTATTGTTACAAGACAATTTTGAAAAAAGTAATTCAATTTCATCAATAAAACAATTTAGGTCATATTCAAAAAAGCATTTTTTTAATTTTTATATTTTTCACTTTTTTTAACCAATTAACAATTACCTTTTATGAAAAACAATCAGTTTAGTAAAACAATCAAGAGTGGAGTTGTAGCTTGCTCGGCAGCATTTCTCCTTATTTTATCAAGTTGCTCTGGCAACGAAGTAAACCCAACCCCAGAAAAAAAACCATCAAGTGCATTTGGCGTGGGTCGAGGAGTTGATAATGGCTATTTTTGGTCAGTCTGGAAACCAGATAATAGTGTTGGAACTGTGAATATTACTTTCCCAAATGCCCCAGCGAACCCTGGAAACTTTAAAATTGATTATAATGGTGTAGTTAATGTTGTAGGTGGAAAAGGCTGGAATCCTGGGGGTGTGAGAACCGTAAATTACAATGTTGGTAATGTATCGGGTTCTTACAACTTCATTGGTGTTTATGGTTGGACGTTAAACCCAATGATTGAGTATTATGTTTCTGAAAAGGGAGCAATTTATGTAGTTCCAAGTGAGAAAATTAACTCTGTGGTTGCCGATGGACATACTTATAATTTTTATGCACATCAGCAAGTTCAAAAAGCCTCAATAGATGGTATTAAAACTTTCTGGCAGTATATTGATAATTGGGGAGGACAAACTTTCAATGGAAACAAAAAAATCACTTTGAAAACTCACATCGATAACTGGAAAGCAAAAGGTGGTAAAGGTTGGACAGCTACTTCTGCAACTACATACGATTATCAAGTATTTGGTATTGAGGCTTATGGAAATCCTTATGGAACAGCTGTCTCAGGTTCAATCAATGCAACAGTTTGGTAATTCTTCTGTAAACTAAGTTAAAAGGCTGGCTGAGAATTAAAACAGTCAGCCTTCTTCATTTCAAAAGCCATTAAATATACAATTTCAAAATTTGTAACCAGAAAAATCAATTAAAATAAACATTAACCAAGTGATTTCGATGAGAAAGCTATTCATTATATTTTTATCAGCAACTACATTAATTGTCTGTTCATGTACACAAAAACAGGCTGATAATGAGGTCTTTGTAAAAGGAGGTTATTTTAAAAATACAAAATCTTCATTTTATGGTCAAGGTGGAGAAATAGAAGATTTTTATATTGGAATTAATGAAGTTACACAAAAAGAATGGGCAGATGTAATGGTAAGTAACCCATCTAAATTTAAAGGAAATGATTTGCCTGTAGAAACGGTAAGTTGGTATGATTGTATAGAATATTGTAACAAAAGAAGTATCAAGGAAGGGTTAAGCCCATATTACACAATAAACAAAAACAAAAGAGACCCTTTAAATGATAACGATATTGATAGCTTAAAATGGGTGGTTTCGTATGTAATTGGTGCAAATGGGTATCGTTTGCCCACAGTCATGGAGTGGGAATATGCCAGCGGAGGAGGACAATTGAGTAAAAGTTTTACATACAGTGGCAGTGATAATCTTGAAGAAGTTGGATGGCATTGGAGAAATTCAGGAGATAAGTATATCACGGGCAATTGGTCGTATGAAAACATTGTAGCAAATAACTGTAAAACAAAAACCATAAATAGTAAAAAACCAAATGAGTTAGGATTATACGATATGTCAGGAAATGTGCGGGAGTGGTGTTGGGAATGGAAAAAAAATCCATCAGAACAAAGAGGTAGGAGCTGGAAAGGAGGTGGATGGATTGGAATAGAAATGTGCTGTGTTTCATCATACCACAGCAATTTTGAAGCAAGTGGAAAAGGAGAAGATATGGGGTTTAGGATTTGTAGAAATAAGTGAAAAACCTGAAGGTCTTTGAAGAAATTTCAAAGACCTTTTGATGAAAATTTTGCAGAGATGAATTAGTTCTCTTATTTCTCAAACCCAAACCCACTATCCAATATTTTTAAAACCCGTTGTTTTTTCCAAGCCTCCACATCGTTATCAGCAATTTTTTGAACGAGTTTTCTTTCATCAAGCCGAGTTAAATCAGATAAATTATTTTCAGCTATCATCTGTTCGATAGCCTTCTTTAAAACTATTATTGAACCTCCCAATCCTCGGTTTACACATAAATCTACTCGAAGTGCAAAGCCAGCTTGGGTTCTGATTATTTGATTGAGATTATAATTGACTCCATTAATAAAAATCAATTGATTGGGCGATAGTGCCTTCAAAACATATTCTTCCATTGCCACTTCTACCTGAGAACGAATCATACTTCTTCTAAATCCACTGCCAACAAAAGCTGTCGTTAATTGCATATCATTGGCAACTTCCAAAAAGGCTGCATCTCCTTCTTTAATGCCAGATAAAGTTTCGACTAGAAAGGTAGGTACTTTATAATTTTGGATATTCATGCCATATTTTCCAAAACAATCATTGAAGGCATATTCATCTCTTGTCTTGAATCTTTGCAAAACCCTTGTGAGCATAGACCCACTTGCAAGCCCACCCGTGAACTGAATGAAACCAAAGGAAAAAATGGCTCGGTCATAACTATTGATGGCATCAAAACAACCTTCATTTTTGGCGATATAATGAAGCAAGTCAATATAAAAAGGTTGTTGGCAAATATCCGAAAACAAGAGCGTATTATTTTGAAATGTAGATTTACCTACATAACTCACCCCTTTGGTATTGGCGATATTTGGAGATGGAAAATTATCCCTCATGATACCAGTACTACTCATACCCGAGGGCGTTGGAAAACTCAAAACATAATTGTTAAAAGTCCCTTTGTTTTCTTTTTTTACTTGAAAAATCTTTCTTCGCTCAAAAACCGTATCTACCTTCGGAGGTTGTGGAGAAGGATTAGATGGCAATGGTAAATCTATTTTGAGAACCTGCCCAACGAACAAATTATTCGACTTCAACCCATTACTTTTAATGATTTGCTCTGTGGTTGTGCTATATTTTTTTGAGATGCTATAAAGAGTCTCTTTTGCTTGTACGGTATGGGTCATTGGGCTTGGAAAAATTAAAAATGTAGGTAAAAATTAAATGGAGCTATATTTTTTTATTTTTTGAATTAATTATTTTAGAGGAAAAATTAATTTTTTATTTGCACGAAAAAAATCCAAAAAATTCTGAATTATCAAATTTACACAGATGAAAAATAAATTTTCAAAAAAATAAAATATTTTATTTGTCAGTAAAGATTTAGCTTCGTAATCTTACATGCTTGATTATCAGGCTGTTCAAAACTAATTTTTTCATTTCCCCCTAAAAATCATTAGAAGAAGCATGAAAAAAACCGCCTTAGTTTTGGGTCTGTCTGCCCTTACTTTATATTCATGTGGCAAACATGACTCAGGCACTCGCCCCAGGAATTATCAGTCAGTAGTAAATACTGAAAATGCTAATTCCTCCAAAAATTCTCTTAGTGAGAATTCGCTCGTTCAACTGCAAAATGCAGGTATGTCTCAAATGAGTTTTGGAAGTTTAATTGAAGCTCTTGGCAATGTGGATGTTGGAAATTATTTAATTGAAAACGACACTGAGATTGTACTTATTGAAACCCTGAATCATAATGTAAAGGTAAAAGGGTTTAACAAAATGATTGATAATTTTAATTCATTGTATGATTCTGGAAACGAAACCCTCATGCAAAGTTATCAATCTTACGCTGACGAAAATTGTAAGAAAATTTATGGTTGTGTAGGTACTGTGTCTAATGCAGACTACGACTGGAAAATTATAAAGTTTTTACCAAATCCTGAGAAATGCGAACCTGAACCAACGATTACGATGAGTAACGTAATGTTGTATAAGTAGCCCTCACGAAGAGGTTAATTAGTCGAAACAATAAACGTGACGGTTTATTTAAAATTGACAATTTGAGACATTTGGGTACTTACGCCCAACAAGACAAACAAAGTAAGGATTATAATTAAAGAGGCTTCCATTTGGAAGCCTTCTTTTTTGTATGTCTATTAATCATTAGTTTTGTGTAAGAAAAAATAAAATCAACAAATCCATCATCTCAATGAAAATCCACTCATTACGTTTTTTAATTTTATTGTTTATTGTTAATTGGTCATTGGTCAATGCTCAACCCATCAAACCCATGCCAACAGGAGAGATTTTATTGAATCTCAAAAAGTTGAATGTGGTTGGTTCTGCCTTATACGTAGCCGCACACCCAGACGATGAGAATACCATCATGTTGTCGTGGCTTGCCAAAGAACGAAAAGTTCGTACATCTTATCTTTCAGTAACTCGTGGAGATGGAGGACAAAATTTGGTAGGACCTGAACTGTCTGATTTATTAGGACTTATACGTACACAAGAACTCTTGGCAGCTCGTTCTATTGATGGACCTGAACAATATTTTACGAGAGCAAATGACTTTGGCTTTTCAAAAACTACGGATGAAACCATGCAAATTTGGGGGAAAGATGCTGTATTAGGTGATGTAGTTTGGCGAATCAGGAGTCTTCGCCCCGATGTAATTATTTGTCGTTTTCCACCCGACCCACGGGCAGGACATGGTAATCACTCGGCTTCAGCGGTTTTGGCAGAGGAGGCTTTCAAACTTTCGGGCGACCCAACTAAATATCCAGAGCAATTGAAATATGTAAAACCTTGGCAAGCCAAAAGGGTTGTTTGGAATACCTTTAATTTTGGAACAGTAGCCCAAACCCAAAAACCAGCCGAGAAAGATTGGATTCAAGTTGATATTGGAGTCTTTAATCCGCTTTTAGGAAAATCGTACAATGAAATTGCCGCAGAAAGTCGCTCACAACATAAATCACAAGGCTTTGGCGTTCCTCGTGGGCGTGGAGCGAGACCTGAATATTTTGTTCACAAATTTGGAGATAAAGCTGATAAAGACGTTTTTGATGGCATTGATATTACTTGGAATCGTGTAAAAGGCGGAAAGGAAATAGAAACGGTAATGAACGAAGCCATCAAAAATTTTAATCCAGATTCACCTTCTACCATAGTTCCGACTTTGGTAAAAGCCTACAAATTAGTCTTGAATTTGGAAGATGAATATTGGAAAAATCAAAAGAAAAAAGAATTAGAGAACCTTATAATTGCTTGTTCTGGACTATATTTTGAGGCAAATCCTAATGAATATGCGGCGGCTTCGGGCGAGAAAGTGAATGTTACAACTACCCTTGTGAAGCGTTCAGATTTTCCAATCACTCTCAATAAAATTAAATTATTTGGTCTTGCAAAAGATACTACCATGAATGCGGTTTTGGGAAATAACGAACAACAAAAAGTTACATTTCCCGTAGAAATCTCCAAAGGTCAGACTTTGACACAACCGTATTGGTTATCTGAGAAAAAAATGGGTAAAGGAATGTACCGAGTTGATAATCAAGAACTTATCGGGCTTCCAGAAAAACCTGCGGATTTACAAGCTGAATTTTCTTTTACCATTGATAATCAATTGTTTACTTTTAATACGCCCGTCATTTTCAAATATACCGACGAAATTCGTGGAGAATTGTATCGTACTTTTGAAATTCGTCCAGAAGTTTCAGCCAATATTTCTGATAAAGTTTATGTGTTTGCAGATAATCAGGCGAAAGATGTTGAGATAACCTTAAAATCTGCCAAAGCTAATGTAACGGGTTCGGTGAGTTTAGAATTGCCAACGGGTTGGAAATCAGTCCCTTCGAGTATAGATTTTACTTTGGCAAATAAATATCAAGAACAAAAAGTAACTTTCAAAGTAACACCTTCTTCAAAAGATTCAGAAGGTCAAATCAAAGTTATTGCAAAAACCGCCAACGGAACTTTTGACCGTGGTATTTTGACCGTTGCCTACGACCATATTCCTCCACAAACCTTATTTCCATTAACGGAAGCAAAAGTCGTGAAATTGGATATTAAATTTAAAGGAAAAAATATTGGGTATATTGCAGGGGCAGGTGATGAAGTTCCCGCCGCTTTACGTCAAATTGGTTATTCGGTTACGATGCTTACAGAAAAAGAATTTAACGAAGATTTATCAAAATTTGATGCTATCGTAGTAGGTGTTCGTGCCTACAATACGGAAGATCGTTTGAAATTTTATCAGAAAAAATTGATGGAATATGTTGAGAAAGGCGGCAATATGGTCGTTCAATATCAAGTAAATAATCAATTACAAAAAATAGAAGGTGGTATGGGACCTTTCCCTTTCAAGGTTTCGAGAGAAAGAGTTACCGTTGAAGAGGCAGAAATTCGTTTCTTGAAGCCTGAAAGCCCTTTATTAAATGTTCCAAACAAAATTACGAATAAAGATTTTGACAACTGGGTTCAAGAAAGAGGACTATATTTTGCCAATGAATGGGACCCAAAATTTGAAACGATTTTGTCTTCAAACGACCCCAACGAAAAACCTTTGGATGGTGGTTTATTATATACTAAACACGGCAAAGGAAATTATATTTTTACAGGTTATGCGTTTTTTAGACAACTTCCTGCGGGAGTTTCTGGTGCATATAGGTTATTTGCCAATTTGATTTCTGTGGGTAAATAAATATAGGGATATACAAAAAAGGCTTTGAAATCATTTTCAAAGCCTTTTTTGTTTGTGCAAAATTTATTTCCTTAAAGAATCAACTATATTTTTTACGTATTGAATCGTAAAATCAATTTCCCCTTCTGTCGTATATTTCCCCAAACTAAAACGAATGGAAGCATAAGCTAATTCGTTTGATAACCCAATAGATTTCAGAACATACGAAGGTTCAACAGAGGCAGAAGTACACGCAGAACCACTCGAAACGGCAATATCTCTAAAACCATCCAAAAGGGTTTCTCCATCAACTCCTCCAAAAGAAATATTGGTTAAATTAGGCAGCCTATTTTCAAGATTTCCGTTAATTTTTACATCAGAAATATTTTGTAAAATACCTACTTCTAATTTGTCTCTCAAATTTTTAACTTTTTGGTAATCAGCTACTTGATTTTCTTTTGCAATAGAACAGGCTTCTCCTAATCCAACAATTCCTGTAACATTCAATGTCCCAGACCGAAAACCTCGTTCATGTTTTCCGCCGTCCATTTGGGCAATTAGTTTTCCAGTTAATTTTTTATTTACATACAATGCTCCAACACCTTTGGGGGCATAGAGTTTATGACCAGACAAACTCAATAAATTTATATTTTCATCCTGAACATCAATCTCAATTTTACCTACCGCCTGGGTTGCATCTGTATGAAAGAAAATATTATTTTTTCGAGCTATCTCCCCTATTTCTTTAATTGGCTGAATTGTTCCAATTTCGTTATTTGCATACATCACAGAAATCAAAAAAGTATCAGTTTGGATAGACTTTTCGATTTGTTCAACAGAAATTAATCCAGTTTCATCAGGTTTTAAGTAAGTAATGTTTGCTCCTAATCTTGCAAGGTGTTCACAGACATCTAAAACCGCTTTATGTTCTGTTTCGACAGTAATAATATGTTTTTTCTCAGGATAATTTATTTCAAATAAGCCCTTGATAGCCAAATTGTTAGCCTCAGTTGCTCCACTGGTAAAAATGATTTCTTTTGGATTAGTGTTAATTAAATCGGCTACTTGCAAACGAGCATTTTCGACAGCATCTTGAGCTGTCCACCCGTATAAATGTGAACGTGAAGAGGCATTTCCAAAGTTTTCAGAAAAGTAAGGCAACATCTTTTCTAATACTCGTTTATCAACGGGTGTAGTGGCGTTATAGTCAAGATAAATTGGTAATTTCATAATTTACAGTTGCTCGATTGGCACTTCGAGATTGTGAAGTTCAACGACTCGAAGTGCCACTTCGAGCTACAGTATCAAACATAAAAAATGGGATAAACGTTTGTCTATCCCATCCATAAAATCAATAATTCAAAGATTATTTTCCTCCGAACAAACCGCCAAGAAGTCCGCCTAAACCGCCTCCTCCTTGTTGTTGCTGTCCGCCACCGCCCATAAATTTACCAGCGATGTTCATAATATCTCCCATATCAACTTTTCCATCAGCCATAACACCCATGATGTCCGACATATTGAAAGAATTATCTTGTGGGTCATTAGTTTTTGAAATCATTGAACCTAATACGTTTGGTAATACTTGCGACACAATACCAGCGGCTGCACCATTCCCCAAACCATATTTTTGCATCAAACCACCAATAGCTTGTTGAGCGATTCCAGCAACGATTGGATTAGACATTAATCCTCCACCACTATTCCCGCCAGCTTGTCCACCAAGAAGTCCAGCTAAACCCGCTAAACCGTTTGAACCACCTTGTGCTTGTTGTTGCATTCCGCCCGTGATAGCTCCTAAAATAGTTTCCATCGCTCCATTATTATGCTCGTTTGGAATGGCTGGATTGTTTACGATTGCGTCTTGTGAGTGGTCTTGAATCAGACCCATTAATTGTTCTAACATGGTTGTTTCTTTTAATGTGATTATTTTTCAAAATTAATTACAATTATAGATAGACTTTTTCTAATTTCAAGCATTATTCAAACGTTTATTTCAAATTGCGTGCTTATGACAACAATTATCCCTTCTGAGTCACTCCAAAACGAAGAAATTTCTATAAAAGAACAAATAAATACCCTTTCGGCTGATTTGTTATACCCCTCAGAGTCAGACGAGAAAATTGAATATTTTGAAATGGAGCTTTCAACCGCTGAAAAATTATCCATTGCCAATTTCAGAATGTTTAATGGTATTCGTCCAGAGGTAGAAATTCAAGAAATGGATTTTGAAGATTTTTTTAAACCTCTCATTAAATTTGAAGATTGGTTTGGCGATGATGAAAAAAAATGGGCGGAGGATAGTTTGAAATTGAAAAATCTTTTACTAGAAAAAGCAAAGGATTTCCAAATTTATAAAGTTGGGGCGGTTGAGATTGATATTTATCTTTTTGGAAAGTTTGAGGAATGTAGATGGGTTGGGCTTAAAACTAAGGTGATTGAAACGTAAAAATAACGTATCACAAGTTTCCAACTTGTTTCCTCGACTACCACAGGTTGGAAACCTATGATACTTTACAAAGGCTTCCCTTGGAAATTACTTTTCAAGAATATTGCTTTCAAAAATCCACTCAATTTTGGGTGGATTTTTCATTTTACGCTTTATAGAACTAAGAATAATACAATTTTATTTTAACTGAAAGTGGAT
>JAAFJP010000060.1 GCA_013298125.1 Cytophagales bacterium
TTTATTAAATCATCCAATAATTTAACAGGAAGTAAATCAAAGAGTTCGTTGGCTGTTATTGCTTTCATTTTGTCCTTTTTTTGAGAACAAAAATAATACAATTACAACTTCCGAACACCCGTAGTTGGAAACCTGTTCTACTCTTTATACCCTATAAATTGTAGAAGAATCGAATAAATAAAATCAAGTTGTCCTCCTTATGTCTTGGTGGAACTTAAATAAAACAGAATGTTAGACAGAACAATAAGCCCTGATTTTCAGACCATTAAAGAAATAAATATTCCTCCTGCACAAACTATTACTTTGTCAAATGGCATACCTTTGTATGTCATAAATGTAGGAGAACAACCCGTTATAAAAATTGAATTTAGTTTTGATGCGGGTAATTGGCAAGAATCCCAAAATGGCGTTTCGTTATTCACCTCAAAGATGATTACGGAAGGAACAGCCAAATATAGTTCTGCCGAAATCAGTAAGTATTTTGATAAATTTGGCTCATTTACAGAATCTGGACAGGGTTTAGACCGTGCTAACTTTGTGGTTTACGGACTAAAAAAACACCTTCCTGATTTATTACCAATGGTCAAAGAGATTTTGGAGAATGCTACATTTCCAGAAAATGAACTGGAAACTTTGAAAAATATCCAATTACAGACTCTTCAAGTCAATTCAGAAAAAACCGCTTTTATTGCCAATAAAATTTTTAGGAAAACTATTTTTGGGGATGTTCACCCCTACGGAAATTCTTTGACCAAAGAGGGGATTGAAGGAATTAGTCAAGATATTCTCATTGACTTTTATCGTAATTATTGGCAAGGCAAACCATTCAGAATTTTTCTTTCTGGGAATGTCGGTGATGCAGAAATCAAGCTATTAGAGCAATATTTTGGAAATCATGAAATAGGACAAGCCACTGAAAATAAACAATTTACGGATAAAGTATTCTCAAAAGGAGAGTCTATTCTAATTGAAAAAGAAGGAGCAATGCAATCATCAATACGGATGGGGAAGCAACTAATGACTCGTAAGCATCCAGACTTTTTTACGATGTTGCTTTTAAACGAAATATTGGGGGGATATTTTGGGTCAAGATTAATGAAAAATATTCGTGAAGACAAGGGTTTCACTTATGGCATTTCGTCTAACTTAGCTCTGTTTGGTCAGGCAGGATATTTTGTGATAGGTACGGATGTAAAGCGAGAATTTACGCAAAAAACCATTGATGAAATTCATAAAGAGATTAGAATTTTGCAAACAGAACTCATTTCGGCAAGTGAATTAGAAACTGTAAAAAATTATATGGTCGGTTCATTTGCAGGGTCCCTGAATACGCCTTTTGACATCACAGACCGTTATAAAGTAGTTTTCTCAGAAAATCTGCCCTTAGATTTTTACAAAAATTATATCCCAAATATTCAACAAATATCGGACGTAATGCTTTTGGAAGCTGCCAATAAATATTTAGCCATCGATTCTTTGTTTGAAATTGTAGTCGGAGGAAAGTAGATTCCCAAAAAATATCAAAAACTTTTCAAAACATATTTGTCTAAAACTCAAAGATTTACTACCTTTGCAGTCCTGTTTAGGAAATAGTATATCGTTATTGGTTGTGATTGTTAGTAAGATATTGATAATCAGTAGATAATAATGATGAATACTTCATTTACGTCACAACGATTAACGCATAATTTTATAAAGAAATGGCTAAGAAAGGCAATAGAATCCAAGTTATTTTGGAATGTACTGAGCAAAAAACATCAGGTGTTCCAGGAATGTCTCGTTACATCACTAAAAAGAACCGTAAAAATACAACGGCTCGTTTAGAATTGAAAAAATACAATCCTTTCATGAAGAAGGTAACTGTACATAAAGAAATCAAGTAATTTAAACTTAGTGATTGGTGATTGGTGATTAGTTATTGGGATATTTCCCATTAGTGCATAAACCAAAAATCATAAGCTGCAAAACATAATAAGGAAATGGCAAAGAAAGTAGTTGCAACCCTGAAAAAAGAAGGTGGTGTAAAATACGCTAAAATTATCAAGACTGTGAAAAGCCCTTTGACTGGTGCTTACACTTTCAAAGAAGAGATTGTACTTCAAGACGACGTAATGTCTGCATTGAAAGGATAATATTTTTGATTATCTCCAAAGAATCCCCTACCTATTAAAGGTCAGGGGATTTTTTTGTGGCTTTGTGTTGAAATTTGACGTAATTATTCCAGTAAAATATCGTTTTAGTCTTGAAAATGCAGGAATATCTGAATTGTCATTTTTTGAGAGATACCTTTTAAAATAACATCTTTTATGTTCAAGTCCGAATATCAATAACATCCCCCTACCCCCTTCAAAGGGGGACTTGCACTAATGGTAAATCCCCCTTTGAAGGGGGTAGGGGGATGTTATTGGTGGGTAAAACAAAAAGTGTCGGTCTGAAAAAATTGTCATTTAATATTTATAAATTTGTGAATATTACTATTTGCTATTTATTCCTTTTTTAATATTTTCCTTACCATAAAGAACAAATGATTCAGTTACAAAAAGGTCAGTATCAAACACGTATCGCTAAAATCTGGAAATGGTCATCTTACGGACTTGGGGCATTTCTACTTTATATCGTGGCGGTATATTTCAATCTTTTTTGGCTTTTTGGGGGTATGCCAAGCCCACAAGAATTAGAAAATCCGAAGAGTAAAGTTGCTTCGATTTTATACTCAGAAGACGGTAAAGAATTGGGTAAATATATCCGTGAAAACCGCTCTCCTGTTGAATATGAAGAACTTTCGCCTAATCTTATCAAAGCCCTCCTTGCTACGGAGGATGCCCGATTTACGCAACATTCAGGGATTGATTTACGCTCCATTTTTAGAGCTATTACTCACTTAGGTACGGCTGGGGGAGGAAGTACGCTGACTCAACAGTTAGCCAAAAATCTATTTGATACTCGTCATAACGAAGACGAAGCGGAAGAGGGAAAAAGTTATAAGGGATTTTTAGGGAAAATACCTGTTATCAGGACTTTTATTGCTAAAACTAAGGAATGGATTTTGGCAATCCGATTGGAGAAACGCTATACCAAACAAGAGATTTTGAAGATGTACTTAAACGAAGTAGAGTTTGGTAATAACTCCTACGGAATCAGAGTGGCTTGTAAAACTTATTTTGGAAAGGATGTGAACAATGTAACCGAAAAAGAAGCGGCTACGCTAATTGGAATGTTGCAAAACCCTTCGTTGTATGACCCACGCCGCCATCCTGATAGATGTTTGCAACGAAGAAATGTTGTGTTAGGTCAAATGAATAAGTACGGTTATATCTCACAAGAGGAGTCTTTGTCTTTACAAGGAAAAACCCTTGGGCTGAATTTTAAGGTCGAAAATCAGAATACGGGCGATGCTCCATATTTCAGAGAGGCTATCAAAAAACAATTACAAGCCATCATTGCTGAACTTAATACTACTCGAGATGAGGCTGATAAATTGAATCTTTATACCAGCGGTTTGAGGATTTATACGACTATTGATTCCAGAATGCAAAACTACGCACAGGTATCGTTGGATAATCACATGAGAGACCAGCAACAAAAGTTTAATGCTCACTGGCGAGGGCGTAATCCATGGGTGGATGAGCGTATGCACGAAATCAAAGGATTTTTGAAAGATGCAATGAAACGTACTCAGCGTTATAAATCGTTGATGGTGGAATATGACGGAGATGAAGATGCTGTTTGGAAAATCTTGAAAACACCCGTAAAAATGACGGTTTTTTCTTGGCAAGGTGATAAGGATACAACGCTATCTCCCTTAGATTCAATGAATTACTATAAAAGAATATTGAATTGTGGTTTTATGGCGATGAACCCGAACGATGGTCACGTGAAGGCTTGGGTAGGTGGAATCAATTTTAAATTTTTTAAATTTGACCACGTTCGTCAGTCAAAACGTCAGCCAGGTTCTACTTTCAAGCCTTTTGTTTATGCGGCGGCTTTGGAAAATGGCGTTGCCGATTTATGTGATTATGTGGTAGATCAACCCGTCACTTTTGGGCGTGAAGACGGATTAGTTGGAAAACCTTGGACACCACAAAACTCAGAAGGGCGATATTCGTATGCGAATATGAGTTTGCGTCATGCTATGGGGCTTTCGATAAATTCAGTAGCGGCGGGCTTAATGAAAAAATTGAGTCCACAGAAAGTAGCTGAATTTGCCCATCGTGCAGGGATTCAGAGTGCCTTGAACGAAACCCCTTCTTTGTGTTTGGGAGCGAGTGAAGTATCTGTATATGAGCAAGTTGCGGCGTATTGTACTTTTATGAACGAAGGCGAAAGAATAGACCCAATTTTGATTTTGAAAATAGAAGATAAAAATGGAAATGAATTGAAAAGATTTGAGACAACTTCTAAGAAAGTGATTAGCTCAACTACTGCCTACCAAATGACTCATTTATTGAAGGGAGCAATTCAAGAATCGGGCGGAACGGCAGAAGGTTTAAAGAAATATAATTGCTCGCAAGGTAACGATATTGGAGCAAAGACAGGTACAACTTCCAATTATTCAGACGGTTGGTTTATGGGCGTGACTCAAAACTTAGTGGCGGGTGTATGGGTTGGTGGCGATGATAGAAGTATTCACTACCGTAATATTGCCCTCGGACAAGGAGCAAAAATGGCAATGCCCGCCTACGGAAAGTTTATGGATATGGTTTATGCCGATAAATCCTTAGCCATTGCGGGTTTCAAGAAAGAGCCATTCCGTAAGCCCAAGGATGCTGATTTAGGTTGTAATCAGACTTATATCGTAACTGATTCTACGGGTGTGCAACAGCAAGCGACTAAGCCCAAAGAGGATGAAGAAGGTTTTTTGAAGTAGTGTTTTACTAAGATAGTTTTAGAAAGGGAGTTTGGGCGTTTACTCAAACTCCTTTTCGTTTATCATAAAACATTACAATTTTCATAAAAAAATGTATCTTTAAGGAGAAATATCTCTTTATGAAAAAAGCATTAAACATTAAACCCAACGCCCAAACGCCTAAGTACCAACAAATTGTTGATGAAATCATTGAACGAATCCAACAAGGTGTGCTGAAACGAGGTGACCAATTACCCACTATCAATGATATTACGAATCAGTTGAATGTTGCCCGCATGACCGTCATACGGGCGTATGAGGAACTGCGTGAGAGGGGAATTGTAGCCCCACAACACGGTAAAGGCTATTTTATTACTTCCACAGATGTACAGGCAACGATGCACATTTTTGTCTTGTTCGATGCGATGAACTCTTACAAAGAAATTCTTTTTCAAGCCCTCAAAGAATCGCTTGGAGATAAGGTTTCTATCCATCTTTTTTTCCATTACCACGATATTACCGTTTTTGAAAATGTGATTGTCAATAACTTGGGCAATTATAATTTCTATATCGTGATGCCTCATTTCAACGATGACATTACTGACATCGTAAAACAAATTCCGAAAGAAAAGTTATTGATTCTGGATATTGATGTTGAGAAATTGGATGATAGCTATGCAGTGCTGTACCAAGACTTTGAACAAAATTTTTATCAAGGGCTAACCGAAGCTCTTCCTATGATTCAGAAATATAAAAGTCTCACTTTGTTTTTGAGTAAAAACCAGTTCCAATACACGCCAATGGGCATTTTGAGAGGTTTTAAAAGATTTTGTGAAGAAAATAATGTGACGAATGAAGTCATCAATGAGTTGGCATTTGACCATCTCGAAGAAGGTCATGCTTATATCCTTTTCCTTGAAAATGACCTTGTTCGTTTTGTGAATTATGCCAATCGCAAGGGCTTGACTTTGGGTAAAAATATTGGGTTAATGTCCTATGACGATACGCCTATCAAAGAGATTTTGGATGATAGTGGCATCACGACTATCTCCAATGATTTTGTTCAGATGGGAAAATTGGCGGGTAGATTAGTCCATAACCGACAAAAAGGCAAAATTGCGAGTGATTGTAAATTGATTGTGAGAGGGTCACTTTGATGAGGTTTTTTGAAATGTTGTCATTGCGAACATAGTGAAGCAATCTGTTTGATGGATACAAAAGTATTAAATTTCTTTGCATCAGTCTGACAGATTGCTTCACTGCGTTCGCAATGACAAGCACTCATTTCTAAATATACTGATTGATAATATTCTCAAATAATTCTTGTTTTCCGCTGGTTTGTTTTGGCTCACCCGTTGCGAAGGCATAGGCTCTCAAATCTTCCAAAGTCAATTTACCCGCTTCGTATTCTGCACCTTTTCCTGAATCAAAAGAAGCATAACGGTCTGCACGAAGTTTTTTGTAAGGGGATTTTTTCAAAATATCATCCGCTATCACTAAGGCACGAGCAAAATTGTCCATTCCGCCAATGTGTGCCAAGAAAATATCGTCTAAATCAGTCGAATTACGACGAGTTTTTGCATCAAAATTGATACCTCCTTGTGTAATTCCACCCGCTTCGATGATGATTAACATTGACTCCGCCAATTCATTTAAATTAGTTGGGAATTGGTCAGTATCCCATCCGTTTTGATAGTCTCCACGGTTGGCATCCATACTACCCAACATTCCGTTGTCGGCAGCTACTTGCAATTCATGTTGGAAAGTATGACCCGCCAAAGTAGCGTGGTTTACTTCGAGATTCAACATAAAATCGTTCTCTAAACCGTGTTCTTTCAAGAAACCGATTACAGTTTCTGAGTCAAAATCGTATTGGTGTTTTGTTGGCTCACATGGTTTTGGTTCGATGAAAAACTTACCCATAAAACCATTCTTGCGTGCATAGTCACGGGCAATCGTCAAGAAACGACCAAGGTGTGCTTTTTCACGTTTCATGTCGGTATTCAACAGTGACATATAGCCTTCACGACCTCCCCAGAATACGTAATTTTCACCATTGAGAGCAATTGTTGCATCAAGTGCATTTTTTACTTGCGTACCTGCATGAGCCAAAACGTTAAAATCTGGATTGGTTGAAGCACCGTTCATGTATCTCGGATTCGAGAAAACGTTGGCAGTACCCCATAATAATTTTATACCACTGGCAGCTTGCTTCTGTTTTGCATAATCAACGATAGCTTGCATATTGCTTTCGTATTCTGTCAAAGAATTTCCTTCTTCTACTAAGTCAATATCGTGGAAACAATAATATGGAGTACCCAATTTTGACATAAATTCAAAAGCGGCATCCATTTTATCTTTGGCACGTCCGATGATTGAATCTTTTGCATCCCAAGGGAAATGTTTTGTTCCTGGACCGAATGGGTCAGCTCCTGTTCCACAGAAAGTATGCCAGTACGCCGTAGCAAAACGCAATTGGTCTTTCATGGTTTTGCCCCCAACGATACGGTTTTCGTCGTACCATTTAAACGCCATTGGGTTGTCTGATTCTCTCCCTTCAAATTGAATTTTGCCTATTCCTGCAAAATATTCTTTGTCTCCTAATGTTATATTTGCCATGTGCTTTAAAAATATTAATTGTTTTTTGATTATCAAAATTAGGTAGAAGCACAAAGTGTTCTATACTGTTCTATAAAATTACTACAAAAGTATTATTCATTCTAAAAAAAACAAAAATATTTCGTTATATTTTTCCTTTCAAATAACCCACTAATATCTCCAAACCTTTCTGAAAATGTACATTATTTGGGATAACAATATCGGCGTTTTTGCGATATGGCTTCACATACTTTTGAAAAGCTGGTTCAACGTGATTATTCCATCGGTATAGCACTTCTTCTCTTTCGCCATAGCCACGTTCTTCGGCATCACGTTTAATACGGCGGTCAAGTCTGAGTTTTCGTTTGGCATCTATAAAAACTTTCAAATCCAATAAATCGGCTATTTCTTTATAATAGAAAACAAAGAGTCCTTCAACAACAATAATTGGCTTTGGTTCAAAAGTCATCATCTGTGGAATGATGTCAGGGTTGTTAAATGTGTATTCCAATTTTTGAAAGGGCATTCCAGAGCGAATTGTCTGAACATCAAGGGCGTATTGGTGTAAATCCAGCGACTTTGGTTCGTCAAAATTGATATATCCGTGGTCATCTACTTCTTGGTCTTTACGGTCACGGTAGTAATTATCCTGCGAAATCAGGCAGATTTCATCCTCAGAAAAGGATTCTAATAACTGATTCAAGAACATCGTTTTACCCGATGCACTGCCTCCCGTTATGCCTATGATGTATGGACGTTGGTTTGGTTTCATTCAATAAAATGGTTGATTTATATGCAAAGGTCGGAAAGAAAGAGCTAAGAATAAATAAAATTAGAGCCCTTTTCGGACAAATATCAAATAAGGAACGCCTCGGAAAGGAGTCATTTTTTGGAAACCATAATTTGTGTAGTCTCTGTTGATAAAATTACTCATTTCTACACTTGTACTATTTATTTCTTGTACTGAAATATAGACATAATCAATAGTGTGAGTTTTCAGAAAAGTATCAAGTCCGTTGTTCATTTTTAATCTAAAATGGATTTTACTTTTGGGGTTATTTATCAAGTTTTCTTTAAAAAATATCATCGAAAAAAACTCGTTTGAAAGTACTGTCAAAGGACGCTTTTCAGTAGTTTTTAACATAAATTCATACATTTCTTTGTATTGAGTTGTCTTTAAGGTCTTGATATTTTTTTGAGAAAAACTAATAAAGAAAAAAAGAATAAACAAGAAACCCAAAGCCGTACCTATGACCTTCTGTTTCAAAACTATTGAGTTCAAAACAATAGCAATCAGAGACAAATAAATAACCAGATGGAATAATAAATAATGTTCCCGTGGATAAATCAAAATGACTGAAATAATGGTTGGAAATAGTGTCAGGAGTATAATTAGCCCATTTTTAAAGAGAAACTCAGTGAATGATTCTTTTAGTTTTAACCACGATTCTTTAAAGTTAATGAAAGGAATAAAAATACCAAAACCAATAAGTATATACTTTGTATATCCTCCAAAAATATTGATGGATACGCCCGCCAATATCTTGAATAATAGCGTAAAAGTTAGTTTGAAATAGTGTACGGTATTGTAAATGATATGTTTGAAAAAGAGTGAGGGGTTAGTGGGTAAAAGTTCAACCATGGAATTAACATTTCCATAGACTTTACTGAATAATTTAAACTCATTTCTATATCCAATTTCGTAATCGGTTTCTGGGTACCAATCCATATAGTTAAGCACAAAATGTTGAATAAAAGCGTCTAATCCTCTGTTAGAGATGGGTTGTCCACCTAACATATACACGCCAAAAAAGAACAAAAAAATCGGAAAAATAACGAATAAAATATTGCGATTTTCTTTGTATTTTTTATTACGAAAAAACAAAAAAAATAAGGTCAAAAATGATAAAATATAAGCAAAAAAGAACTCTGGACGGGTATAAGCCAAAATCCAACAGAGTATGGTGATAGCAAACATTTTAATAAAATTCTTCTTGTTTTGAATCAACCATAAAGTGAATAAAAGCAGGAAAAAGCAAAAGAAAGATATTTTGGGGAAAAGTAAAATTTGATAGTCTGAAAACAAAAAAGAAGCAGCTAAAAGAATGCAAATAATTGGGTGAATTTTGTTCTCTTTCAGAAACAAGTAAAGCAATAAGAAACAGGCTATTGAGAGACAATAATAAATGATGTAAACGTTAGTGAGGATATGCTGAAAACTGTTAAACATCAACATAAACTTGAAAAATAAAGGATAGAAAAAGCCTAAATAATTGTTTGTAAGAGGCAGACTTAAAGCAATGCCGTTGTTGATATATACGTAGTCATCACTCGGAACGATGTCATAGTTTTTAAAAGAATAAAAAAAATAAAATATACAGCTAAATAATAGTAGAATAGAATAATAAAAGGAAGATTTATTGATTTTCAAAATATATTGCCTGACGTTCATATTTAAAGATTATGGAAAAATAATTGGAATGAGTACGTTGATAAAAGCAACGATAAAAAAAAGATATTTTAGTTGAGTTGAACTAACTTTCTCTTTAAGAAAATTAATACACACCAACCAAAAAACAAAAGTAAAGGAGATTGTTCGCACCGTATCTGCCACTAAAACCGTAATCAAGATAATAGGAATCCAGTAAATCAACCATATTCCTATGAATTGACGTTTTTTTTCTTTGCATAAAATCAAGAAAGTAACCAATAAAATTAGTGTGAAACCCTCTAAACCCACATACATACGATTGCCCCACCATGTGCTTATATATTTGGCAATACCTGTGAATCGCTCGATGGAAGAGTTTTCTACATCAGCAGATTGAAGATGAAAAGTAGTGGTCAAATAAATCCGAAGAATGCCATATATAACAACATTGAGGGCTATTAAACCGAATAAAATGAGCGTATTTTTACTGCTGAGTTGATAATACAAATATTGAAATAATAATACCCCTAAGACTACAATAATACTTCTCTCGTCACACCAAAAACTCAGTTGTAGAGCCGTGGATTGTAGTATTGGATTTCTGAATAGTAAAGAAAGTATGATAAAAAAGTAGGTATAACCATCACCATGACCAAAACAATTAATGAAAAAGCACGAGCCTGCATAGACGTTTACGAAGGCTATAAAGGTATAAAAAATTAGTATTTTATCACTTAAAATCTTGTTAAGAATATTTAATAGTAAATATAAAAAACATAGCCCTAAAAAGATTTGTAAGCTAAATAAGCCTAACCCTTCAATCGATAAAGTTCTTGATATTAAAGGAATCACGAGCCTGAATGTTCTATTGGATTCATGAGTTCCTTGTTGATGAGTATTAGGGGCGAGAGGTGATTTACCTTGTTCAACAATTGAATCCCAAAAAAAATAAGGTTGAGATTTATGTAAAACGGAATCAAGATAGAAGTTTTTACCATTCTGTAAAACGTAACCCCTATTGAAGATAAATAGGAAAGAAAAAGAAATAAAAAGTGTAAAAAATAGCGTTTTGAACTTCCAATATTTTCCATTTAGAATACGGCTGTTTAAGTAATTTTCAATTGGATTTAGAAACTCTAATATCTCAATGTGCTTCATTTTTTGACTAATTTTTTAATTAATTGTTTACCAAAGATAAAAGAAAAGAAAAGTTTTATTCCCTAAATTTGTAAATATTCATAAAATCACCACATAAAATGAAAAGAAAAAATATTATTAGCTTATCCATTGCTTTTGCCTTTTTGAGCTTATCAATCACAGGTATCTTATTGTATATCAAACAAAAAGCCCATGCCGTTGAGATTACGCATACAATTTTCGGGCTGATTTTTGTGGGTTTTGCGATTTTTCACATTCTCAATAACTGGTCGTCTATTACGGGTTATTCTAAGGAGAAAAAATCAGGAAAATTTCAAAAGGAGTTCGTCGTTGCCGCCTCTATTTTTGGGCTTGTGTTGATAGGAACTGTAACCGAAGTCCTCGAACCTGTGGCTGAGGCTGGGAGAATTTTTGCGGGTAAAAGACCTAAAAAACCAGAAAAATTATCCTTTGAAGAAGTAAAAACTAACCAAGATTTGAAAGGAACTTCTTTGCGGGTTTTGGTAGAAAAAAACAAAGAAACCGAACTCCCCATCGTGGCGATTTGGGTAGAAGATGCTGACCATAAATTTGTTGAAAACATCTTCGTACCCGCAAAGGTAGCCATGATGCCCGAAGACGAAGAAGAAGCAAGAGAAGGGCATTTTGATATGGTCGATTTTAAACCTGAATCTCTCCCAATTTGGCAAGCAAAAGCAAGTGTGAAAAACTCGCTTTACGAAAAAGAAACGCCTCACGAGAACTTTGTTATCAATACAAAAACCTTAGCAAAAAATTCGTTTTATGTCATGTTGGAGGTAAAAGCTAAGGATAAATCCGAAGTTTACGAAGCAAAAATAGATACAGTAACGGGTGGTGTTGCGAAGTTAAAGTCAAAATCTAATTCATTGGTTATGAGTGGGTTAGTGGAGATTCTATAAGTGTTTTTGATACAAATTACATACTTTAATCCTTATAGGTTTTCAGAAACCTATAAGGATTTTATTTTTCTACTCCCCTCCTACTTACTCACAATAAAACTCCCTTCTAACAACTCCTTTTTAATGGTCTTAATTCTTGAATTTAGGGTAATGTGTTCAAAATCAATACCTTCAACGCAAATCGCTTTGAGATAATTTTCTACTTCGGGTTGGTGATTGGTCTTTTTACCCGAAGGTACATCGATGTATTTTGAGGTCGTCCAAAGTACGGCACGAACGTTTTGGGCGTGTTCGTCGGTCATGACAAATTCAGTAACGATGGTATTTTCATTGTAATAAATAATGGATGAAATAATCTTGACCCACTCGCTCACTTTGGCAGATGATACATACGCAATCTGATGATTATAAACCACCCACGAAGTCTGGTTATGCTCAAAATAGTCGTTGTAATCAAACTGATAAACCTCCGCCACTTGGTCTTCACGGGCATTAAAGAAATAGTCAAAATATTTGGCATTATTGAGGTGTTTGAGTGGGTCGCAATCTTGAAAACGAATAACGGCTTTGGAATATAATTTCTTGGGATATTGCTTATTGGGGTCTAATTGGAACATTTTAGGGAGTTGTTAAGTCTGTAAGTCGTTAAGTTGTCAAGCCAAACGACTCACAAAATTAGCGACAAATTGTAAATATTAGCCAAAAGCCTTAAATTAGCGAATGTAATGTACAGCGATTCTCTTGAATCGTGAAATATACCCAACCAAAACAGAATGACAAAAATATTATTAGTTGAAGACGACGATAGTTTAGGTTTTGTAGTAAAAGACAATCTCGAACAAGAGGGTTATCAAATCGACCTGCAAATTACTGGAAAAGCGGGGCAAAGAGCCTTCCAACAAAATCAATACGATATTTTTATCTTGGATGTGATGTTGCCCGAAATGGACGGTTTTACGCTCGCAGAGTACATTCGTAGCACGGGTAGCGATGTTCCGATTATCTTTTTGACCGCAAAATCACTGAAAGAAGACCGTATCAAAGGCTTGAAATTGGGGGCGGACGACTACTTAACCAAGCCATTTAGTATAGAAGAATTGATTTTGAGAATTGAGGCTATTTTGAAAAGAACGGGCAAAAAGACTACGCAATCGGTTGATACTTATACACTCGGGAAATATACTTTTGATACTAAAAATCTAAAATTAATCTTTGAAGAAAAAGCCTTGGATTTGACTCATCGAGAGTCTGACCTTCTGGCTTATTTGGTGCAACACAAAAACGAAACTCAGTCGAGAGATAAAATCTTAATTGCCATTTGGGGTGACGATGATTATTTCAAAGGCAGAAGTTTGGACGTTTTCATTACCCGTCTAAGAAAATATCTGAGCCAAGACCCCGCCATCAAGTTGACTAACGTCCATGGAGTAGGGTTTAGGTTGGAAGTCTGATGATTCCAATTAAAAATATCTATTATCTCCTCGCCTACGCCTGGAATAAATTAGAGGAAAGCGAGTTAGTGGATGTCACAGCCGAGGATGAATCTGACTTGCTAAATCTCTTGGGTAAGGTGCTTTTGAATGGAACAAAAACGCTTTTGAAAAGAGGAATTGACAGGCAATATCTTACTGAAAACGAAGTCTATCAAGGTATTAAAGGAAAAGTAAATATTTCGGATTCTCTTCGTAAAAACTTATTCCAAAAAGGTTTATCTGTTTGTGAGTTTGATGAACTTTCGGCGGATATTTTGCCTAATCAAATTCTAAAAACTACACTCCAAAATCTTACGCAAATCGTAAGCCTCTCTCCTACCCTCAAACACGAAATCAGAACCATCATTTACCGTTTGTATGAAGTTCATGAAGTGGTTTTGACAGATTCTATTTTTCATCAAATACAAATCAATCGGAATAATTCATTTTATGCTTTCTTATTGAATATCAGCGAGTTAATTTATAAAAATCTTTTAATTAATGAAAAAACGGGTTATTTCCAATTCAAAGATTTCCTGAGAGATGAGCGACAAATGGCGAGACTTTTTGAGGAATTTATTCGTAATTTTTATAAAATAGAAATTCCCGAAGCAAAGGTTTTTAGAGAAGATTTGCGTTGGAAAATGGCAGGAGAAACTCACCAGTTTTTACCCAAAATGCAAACCGACATTTCCATCAAAATCAATGACCGAAAACTAATTGTTGATGCTAAATATTATAAAGAAACCTTACAGAAATATTACGATTCGGAGAAGATTCACTCGCAACATTTATATCAATTATTTGCTTATCTAAAAAATCAGGAAGACCCACAGGCAGAAGGAATTTTGATATACCCAACTGTTCAGAAATCATTGAGCCTCCACTACACCCATGAGGGACATACAATTAGGATTGAGACCTTAAATTTGAATCAAGATTGGCGTGAGGTGAAGGCGGATTTATTGGGAGTGATATTTGCTTTGTAACAAAAACAGACGATTAATAATCTATACTTTGAAAAATAATAATTTGTCTGAACGACCCTGTCTAAATCATGGTTTATGATTACCAAGATTAAAAAAATCTGGTTCTTCTACAATTTATACGAGATAAAGAGTATAACAGGTTTCCAACCTGTTCATGGAGTCCGATGAACAGGTTAGATACTACGGGTGTTCGGAAGTTAGTTATCCGAATTTCCACTTAGAAGAATCACCACCACAAGCCTCCACAATTAGAGCTGTGATGTATTCGTCGAGTTGGATTTTAAACCGTCTTTTAGCTGTTTTATA
>JAAFJP010000061.1 GCA_013298125.1 Cytophagales bacterium
TTTCATTCTTTTTATAAAATCAAATTAAGAACTAAATATCATGGCAAAGGAAAATTTTGACCGTAGTAAACCCCACGTAAACATTGGTACAATCGGTCACGTTGACCACGGTAAAACTACATTAACAGCGGCAATTACAAAAGTATTGTCAGAAAAAGGTCTTGCTGAGAAAAAAGACTTCTCTTCAATTGACTCAGCTCCAGAAGAAAAAGAGCGTGGTATCACTATCAACACGGCTCACGTAGAATATTCAACAGAGAATCGTCACTATGCACACGTTGACTGTCCTGGTCACGCCGATTACGTGAAAAACATGGTTACTGGTGCTGCCCAAATGGACGGTGCTATCATCGTGGTTGCTGCTACTGACGGACCAATGCCACAAACTCGTGAGCACATCTTGTTGTCTCGTCAGGTAGGTGTACCTCAGTTAGTTGTATTCATGAATAAAGTGGATATGGTTGACGATCCAGAATTGTTGGAACTTGTTGAGATGGAAATTCGTGAATTGTTATCATTCTATAACTTTGATGGCGATAATATTCCAGTAATTCAAGGTTCTGCTCTTGGTGGATTGAACGGTGAGCCAAAATGGGTTGAGACTATCGAGGCATTGATGCACGCAGTTGATACTTGGATTCCACTTCCAAAAAGAGATGTTGATAAGCCTTTCTTGATGCCAGTTGAAGACGTATTCTCGATTACAGGTCGTGGTACAGTAGCAACAGGTCGTATCGAAACAGGTATCATCAACTCTGGTGAGGCAGTAGATATCTTAGGTATGGGAGCGGAAGGCTTGAAATCAGTAGTAACTGGTGTTGAGATGTTCCGTAAAATCCTTGACCGTGGAGAAGCTGGTGATAACGTAGGTCTATTGTTACGTGGTATTGACAAAGAATCTATCCGTCGTGGTATGGTTATTTGTAAGCCAGGTTCAGTAAAACCACACACTAAATTCAAGGCTGAGGTTTATATCTTGTCAAAAGAAGAAGGTGGTCGTCACACACCATTCTTTAACAAATATCGTCCACAATTCTATTTCCGTACAACAGACGTAACAGGAGAAATCATGTTGCCAGCTGGTGTTGAAATGTGTATGCCTGGTGATAACTTGACAATCGATGTAACTTTATTGAACAAAGTTGCAATGGACAAAGGACTTCGTTTCGCTATCCGTGAGGGTGGTCGTACAGTAGGTGCTGGTCAAGTAACTGAAATCTTAGACTAAGATTTACTAAGTATATTAAAAAAAGCGTTCTGAGCAATCGGAACGCTTTTTTTGTTGCTTATTGTTCTTGAATTTGTATTTTTCAACTAAATATTTCAAGATACTTTTGAAAATTTAGGATAAAGCCTTAACTTTGCACTCCATTCAATACGGGCATAGTATAATGGTAGTACAAAGGTCTCCAACACCTTCAGTCTGAGTTCGAGTCTTAGTGCCCGTGCCAATGTTAAGTTCCAAGTTTTAGGAATCTGATTTTAAGTATTTACAAATTTTCGTAAATTGGCTTGAAATTTGAAACCTAAAATTCTGGAACTTAAAAGTTTATAATTAGCCATGAGTTTTGAGCCATGAGCTTTGAGATTGCATAAAACTTCATTCTCGAACTCACAGCTTGTAGCTCATAGCTCACAGCTAAAAAAACCATGAACAAAATTAAAAACCTTTTTGGTGATTCTTGGACAGAAGTTATGGAGAACGTAACATGGCCAACATTTTCTGAATTAACAGCATCATCAACGCTTGTGTTGGTAGCATCGTTGATATTTGCATTAGTCGTAGGTTTGATTGATTTTGCATTCAAATCGGGCTTAGAATTGTTTTATCAATCATTTTGATATGTGATTTTCGATTTCGGATTGTGGATTTTAATTAAAAAGTTCATACCAATCCGAAATCTACATTCTCAAATCCGAAATCCTAAGAATTCCGCAATAATATTATGGCAGAAACAAGCTGGTACGTTCTGAGAGCCGTCTCTGGACAAGAAAAGAAAATACGAACTTATCTGGAAAATGAAATCGCCAGACAAGGTCTTGAAGATTATATTCCTCAAATCGTTATTCCAACGGAAAAGATTTTTGAAATGCGTAACGGTAAAAAAGTTATTCGTGAAAAAACCCTTTTCTCTGGTTATATTTTTGTCGAAGCCGATATTAAGTACGGTGAAGTAGCCCACTTAATTACGTCAATGCCTGGGGTTATTGGTTTTCTGAGTTGGAATGATGGTAAGACATCTAAAACGCCAATTCCTCTTCGCCAGGGTGAAATAACCCGTATTTTAGGAAAAATTGATGATGTTGCCGTTATTGAAGAATCATCCGCATTATCATTTTCAAAAGGTGAAACTATCAAAGTTATTGATGGTGCTTTCTCTGGATTTGATGCAACGGTTGCTGAGATTTTTGATGACAAAAAGAAACTTAACGTAGTCGTGAAAATTTTTGGTAGAGATACACCAATGGAATTGAGCTACTCGCAGGTTGAGAAAGAATAAAAGGTTTGTTGTTTTTTGAAGGAAACTATCCTTTGAAATAACGCTATTTATTTTTAGGTTGATTTTCAATACTTACGTTAAAATACTTCAAAACAGAAATAATTAAGGAAGTCTATTGTGAATCAACAAAAAAGATTTTGATGTACTTATTACAAGTTTATATATTCGAGAGCCAGTCAAAATGTTTGACTGGCTCTTTTTTGTTCTCATCTGCCATCCCGAAGTATGAGGGAACTGATATTTTATTCCTTCAATCTTATTTTTGAGATAATCCAACAGTTCCCTCATGCTTCGGGATGACAAGGCTGTTTCCAAAAGATTTTATCAAAAAAGTGCTACTAAAAACCTTGATTCGCAGGTTTATTCTCAAAATAATGAAATTTAACAATTCCGTAACATTGGAGAAATATTGAATTCATACCTTTGTGGCGAAAATACCAATATGAAACAATCCAATTTGAAAATGTATCTGTTTGAAAATGAATATAAATAATTTTAAATCGTTCATTTTCAATTAATTATAAAAAATATTTTCAAATTATTAAACTAAAACCACAATGTTCGGACTCGACACAACTCTGTTTATCCTCCTCTTTTTATGCTTGTTTTTGGCGTGTGCCTTTGAATTCGTGAACGGATTTCACGATACTGCCAACGCCGTTGCTACTGTGATTTATACTAATTCATTAAAACCTACACAGGCAGTAGTTTGGTCTGGTTTTATGAATTTCTTGGGCTTGCTTACGGGCGGCGTGGGTGTTACGATGTCAATTATTGGATTGCTCCCCACAGAACTACTAATTGACCCTAATATCTATCATGCCATGGCTCTTGCCTTTGCCATGTTACTTTCTGCCATTATCTGGAACTTAGGAACTTGGTACTTCGGTATTCCTGCATCCTCTTCTCATACTTTGATTGGTTCAATCATCGGTATTGGCGTTGGATATGCTCTTTTACCTGAAAATAGTAAAGGTTTATCAACCGTAAACTGGGATAAGGCGATGGAAATTGGTCAGGCATTGTTGCTCTCTCCTTTGTTCGGTTTTGCGGTTGCGATTGTTTTTATGTACATCTTGAAAAAATCAATTGCCAACAAAGAGATTTTCAAAGAGCCTAAAAAAGATACACCTCCTCCGATGTGGATTCGTGCTATTTTGTTTATGACTTGTACGATGGTAAGTTTCTTCCACGGACGTAATGATGGACAAAAAGGAATTGGCTTAGTGATGTTAGTTTTGATTGCATTTTTACCAAGTTATTTTGCGATTAATACAGAGGTAGATCCGTTTAAATTACAAGGTGAAGTTGCTACTGTTCAGACGATTATTACTAAAATTGATACTAATAAATTATCTTCTTCTGAGAAAGAAAGTTATACCAAAGTAATGAAAGGTGTGAAGGGTTTGAACGTAATTTTTGCAGATAAAACCTTGAATGCCAAGAACTTAACCGTTGAAACTAAATTAGATATTCGTAAAGATGTATTGAACATCAATAAGCATTCTAAAAAATTGATGGAAAGTGAGTCCGTTTCGTTGAGTGCTGATGATAAAAAAGAATTGAAGAACGCTACGGCTGGTAAAAAACCTCCATTCTTTACTTTCGGAAATTCAAATAATGGCTTATCGTCATTGACAGATTTTGCTCCAAACTGGGTAATGTGGATGATTGCTTTATCATTAGGTTTAGGAACGATGATTGGTTGGAAACGTATTGTGGTAACAGTAGGTGAGAAAATTGGTAAACAACACTTATCGTACGCACAAGGTGCTTCGGCTGAGTTGGTTGCTTCTATCACCATCGGTTTGGCTACGGCTTACAAATGGCCCGTTTCTACTACACACGTATTGTCTTCGGGTATTGCAGGGTCGATGGTGGCATCGAAAGGTATCAAGAACTTACAAGGCGGAACGGTTAAAAATATCGTGATGGCTTGGGTATTGACATTGCCTGTAACTATCTTATTATCAGCTACTTTATTTTATATCTTCCGTACGATTCTCGGATAGATTTTAATTGTCGAAGTTTGAATTGTTGAGTTGTCGTTATATCACAACAATTCAACAATTCAAACTTCAAAATTTAGTGCCAACTACCAATATAGAAAATCCAGTATTTAATGAAAACCTTCAAAGGACTTTTAGTTCTGATGACCGCTTGTGTCGTTAGCACAACCGCTTTTTGCCAAAGCACAACTACTCCAACCCCAACAGCTACGACTGTTACCGAACCTAAAAAAGAAGAGAAAAAAGAGGTTCATTCTCCCAAAAAATGGTATGATAAAATCTCGTTGAGAGGTTATGCTCAGGTACGTTATAATCGCCTTTTAGAAACAAACGAAAAACTAAAATGTGAGCAATGTGACCGTTCGTGGGGCGAAAATGGTGGATTTTTTATCCGTCGTGGTCGTTTAGTATTTTCAGGAGATATTTCGGATCGTTTGTATATTTACATCCAACCAGACTTTGCTTCAAACGTAAGTAATACATTCAACCATACTTTCCAGATTCGTGATGCTTATTTTGACTTGGCTCTTGATGCTAAGAAAGAATACCGTTTGCGTTTCGGACAAAGCAAAATCCCTTATGGTTTCGAGAATATGCAATCGTCTCAAAACCGTTTGGCTCTTGACCGTGCCGATGCAACAAACAGCCCCGTAGCAAATGAGCGTGATTTGGGTGTATTTTTCTATTGGGCACCTGCCGAAATCCGTGAGCGTTTCAAGTATTTAGTAAGTTCGGGTTTGAAAGGTAGTGGTGATTACGGTGTGTTTGCTTTGGGTGCATACAATGGTCAAACAGCTAACAGAACTGAGTTAAATAATGAACCACATATCGTTTCGAGAATTACTTATCCTTTCAAAACAAAGTCAGGACAAATTATTGAGGCGGGCGTACAGGCATATACAGGAAAGTATGTTATCGAAAAAACAGCTACGAAAAACAAAGCAACAGAAACGCAGTTTATTGATAGAAGAATTGCAGGAACGTTAGTGATTTACCCACAACCCTTTGGTTTTCAGGCAGAATACAACGTAGGTGAAGGTCCAGAATTTAATCCTGCCACAATGACAACAGTCGTAAAAGATTTGAATGGAGGATATGCCCAAGTGATGTATAGAAAGAAAGTAGGAGAAAATCACATTACCCCTTTCGTGAAATACCAATATTATAACGGAGGTAAAAAACACGAAATTGATGCCCGTAGATATATCGTAAAAGACTTAGAAATTGGTGCAGAATGGCAATTGAAAGACTTTTTTGAATTAACAGCCATATATACCATTTCAGACAGAACGTTTGAAGATGCTAATATTCCCGTAAATAACCAAACAGGAAATTTATTGCGTTTACAGGCTCAGTTTAATTTTTAATAATTGGATTGAAAATGTAAAAATCCCTACGAAGTTTAATAGCTTTGTAGGGATTTTTATTTGAAACAGATTTTAAAAATATGATACAGAAAACCCTAATAACAATACTGATTTTAGCCACTTTAAATCAAACTGTTGCTCAATCCCCAAGAGAATACATCCACAATAATGTCTTTTGGTCGATGAATTTTTTGAATGGGAAATTGACCAAAAACGGAAAGCTGAATTACGAAATAGAATACCAAAACCGTAGAATCTCTGACCCTGATAATCAGGCGGTTGATAGAAATGGTAGTCCGTTTGCTCATCTTCAAACGCATTTTGTTCGTCCTTGGATTTATTATCAATTAAACCCGAATGTACGTTTTTCATTATCACCCATCGCATGGTTTGGTGCTTGGAATTATCCGAATGGTAAATTAGGAAGTTTCACGCCTGAGTATAGGATTACACCACAAATCACAATGTTTCAGACTATTGGGCGAGTGTCTTTACAACATCGTTTTAGATATGAATTTCGGTTTTTAGGTAAAGCATTTACGGAAACGGAGAACATCAATTCGTTCACAGGTGGGGGTGGATATGAAGGTTTTTCGGATAATACTCGGGGAAGATTTCGGTATTTATTACGAGCCAATATTTTCCTAAATTCAGAAAAAATGCAGCCCAAAACGCTCTATTCAGCCAATTGGGATGAGATATTTGTGGGTATAGGCGAGAAAGTACCAAACTCAAATCTCCTCGACCAAAACCGTATTTTCTTAGGTTTGGGCTATAAATTTGATGGACATTTCAGAGTAGAAACAGGCTATATCAATCAGACGATTTTCAAGTTCAACAATGCCACAAAAAACAACGTAGATTCTAATTCTGGGGTTTTATTGACTTTGTTTGTGGATGATTTTGGGGGATTATTGAGAGGGAAGTAACGATACATCTTGTGAATAGCATCTCAATATATTCTGTATTTTACGTATAAAGCGAAAAGTATCGCCAGTCTTTTAATCACATCATCTAAATAAAATACAATTTCCTCAAAATTTCCCTCCTAACTCTTTGTATATTAAGAACAAAGCCGTAATTTTGCAGTCCGTTTCATGGAGCAGGTTCTTTTTGATAGCTTTAAAATTGTCAAATCCCTGTAAATCAGATTGTTTCGTTACAGAATAATCTCTTCACGTTACTCCGAGAAATCTCAGATAAGGAGCTTCCAGCCTTGTTGGCAGAGAAATCTTAAACAATTCAAAGATTTTAAACATTTACCGTAATGGCAAAAGAAATAGCAGGCTACGTTAAGTTGCAATGCAAAGGTGGTGCCGCAAACCCTTCGCCTCCAATTGGACCAGCGTTAGGTTCTAAAGGTTTGAATATCATGGAGTTCTGTAAGCAGTTTAATGCAAGAACCCAAGATAAACCTGGTGTTATCCTTCCAGTTTTGATTACTTACTACAAAGACAAGTCTTTTGATTTCGTAGTAAAAACTCCTCCTGCCCCAATCTTGTTATTGGAAGCGGCGAAAGTAAAATTAGGTTCGGCTCAACCAAACTTGAAAAAAGTAGGTTCAGTAACTTGGGAACAAGTACGTACTATTGCTGAAACTAAAATGCCTGACTTAAACTGTTTTACCGTAGAATCAGCAATGAGCATGGTAGCAGGAACAGCTCGCTCAATGGGCTTGAACGTAACAGGAGAAAAACCCTTTTAATTTGAAAATTTGAAAGTTATACAATTTGAGAATTCATAGCTATAAAGCTATCAATCATCAAATTAGCACATTTTCAAATCATCAAATTAACACATTTTCAAATTAGAGAAATGGCTAAGTTAACAAAAAAGCAAAAAGAAGCTCAATCAAAATATGATGCTACCCAAGCGTATTCACTTACGAAGGCAGCTGAGATTTTGAAAGAGATTTCATATACGAAATTCGATTCTTCAGTAGATATCGACGTTCGTTTGGGGGTTGATCCTCGTAAAGCCGACCAAATGGTTCGTGGCGTAGTTGCTTTGCCTCATGGAACAGGAAAAGAAGTGCGTGTACTCGTACTTTGTACACCTGACAAAGAGGAAGAAGCAAAAGCGGCAGGTGCTGACCACGTTGGTTTGGATGACTACATCCAACAAATCGAAAAAGGTTGGACTGATATTGATGTAATTATCACTATGCCAACTGTAATGGCGAAATTAGGTCGTTTGGGACGTGTTTTAGGACCAAGAGGTTTAATGCCAAATCCAAAGTCAGGTACAGTTACCTTGAACGTTGGACAAGCTGTTACGGAGGTGAAGGCTGGTAAAATCGACTTCAAAGTTGATAAAACAGGTATCATTCATACTTCAATCGGTAAGGTTTCATTCACACCTGAGAAAATCGCTGAAAATGCTCAGGAATTAATCAACACTTTGTTGAAATTGAAACCATCATCAGCCAAAGGAACTTATGTAAAGTCAGTTAATCTGTCTTCTACAATGTCTCCTGGCGTTAAAATTGACCAAGGAACAGTTAAAGGTTTGTAATCATGACAAGAGAAGAAAAAGGTGCTATCATCCAAGAGTTGAGCGAAAAGTTCGCTGCTACTCCATACTTCTACATCACTGATACAGGTGGTTTAACAGTTGCAGAAGTTAATACATTCAGAAGAATGTGTTTCCAAAGAGGTTTTGAATATCGTGTTGTAAAAAATACGCTTATCGCAAAAGCCTTGGAAACAACAGGCGTTGATTACAGTTCATTCAATGATACAGTTTTCAAAGGATTATCAGGGATTATTTTCTCACCAGAAAACCCAAAGACTCCTGCAAAACTTATCAAAGATTTCAAGAAAGAAGCTGGAAAAACAAAAATTACGTTCAAAGGTGCTTCAATTGAAGGAGGTTTGTTTATTGGTGAAGACCAATTGGCAGCTCTTGAAAACGTGAAGTCGAAGCAAGAGATGATTGGAGAAATCATTGGATTGTTACAATCACCAGCGAAAAACGTTGTTTCAGCTCTTCAAAGCGGTGGACAGAAATTGTCTGGCATCTTGAAGACTCTTTCAGAAAGAGAAAACTAATTTGAAAATTTGAAAATGTACCAATTTGAAAATGCAGTAAATAGACTATAATTTTCAAGTGTTATAATTTTCAAATTACCAAATTGTCAAATTATCAAATTCAAATAAAATCGTAAAACAAATAAAATCTTAATACAATGGCAGATTTAAAAGCATTCGCTGAACAATTAGTAAATTTAACAGTAAAAGAAGTAAATGAATTAGCAGCAATTTTGAAAGATGACTACGGCATCGAGCCAGCTGCTGCGGCAGCGGTAATGGTTGCTGGTGGTGGTGCAGGTGCAGGTGATGCAGCTGAAGCTCCTGCTGAGCAAACTTCATTCGACGTAATCTTGAAAGAAGCTGGTGCTTCTAAATTAGCAGTAGTTAAATTGGTGAAAGACTTGACAGGTCTTGGCTTGAAAGAAGCTAAGGACTTAGTTGACGGAGCTCCAAAAGCTGTTAAAGAAGGTGTATCTAAGGACGAAGCTGAAGGTTTGAAAAAATCTTTGGAAGAAGCTGGTGCAGTAGTTGAAGTTAAGTAATTAACGGATTCTCTTCATAGAAAAGAGCCATGACGCAAGTTGTGGCTCTTTTTTTGTTTCGCACCGAAATTATCTTTGGAGAAATCGTTGTTTTTTAAATACATTTCTCCACTAATATTATTATCTTTGGAGAAATGTGTATAATTTTTAACGATTTCTCCAAAGATAATCATGGATGCTATGGATAAAATAATTGGAAGAGATAATGAAAAGGCTATTTTTAAGCAATTATTGACTTCAAATCAGGCGGAGTTTTTGGTCGTGTATGGTCGTAGGCGAGTAGGGAAAACTTTTGCAATAAGACAATATTTCCAGTCGGCTTTTGTGATGGAATGTGCGGGTTCTAATCAAGAAGATACTGTGGTTCAGCTTTTTAATTTTAATAAAGAATTAGGTCGATACGCAGGGGAGGATTTTAAAAAACCAATGGCTGAAAGTTGGGCAGAAGCGTTTGCAAATCTCACAGACTATCTTTATACTATCGAAAAGAAGGATGGTAAAATGGTCATTTTCATTGATGAAATGCCTTGGTTAGATACGCACAAGTCGGGATTTATTCCAGCTTTAGATTATTTCTGGAATCAACATGGGTCAAAAATGGATAATCTTCTGTTGATTGTTTGTGGTTCTGCGGCTTCGTGGATTCAGAAAAATTTAATTAATGCACAGGGTGGTTTGTATAATCGGGTAACCAAACGAATTCATTTACAGCCTTTTACGCTAAATGAAACTGAGCAATTTTGTATCTCGAAAAATCTAAAATTTACTCGTTATCAAATTACTCAATTGTATATGGCAATGGGTGGCATACCTTTTTATTTGAAAGAATTGGAACAAGGTAAAAGTGTAAGTCAATTGATTGACCAAATTTGTTTTAAAACGGGCGGTTTGCTGACAAATGAATTTACACCATTGTATCACTCTCTATTTCATAATGCTGAAAATCACCTCAAAATTGTGGAGACTTTGGCAAATTTTCCTTACGGAATGACCCGAAAAGAATTGGTCGAAAAATCTGGGCTTTCGGACGGTGGAACATTGAATAGAACCATTGATAACTTGATTGATAGTGGTTTTATCATAGAAATTGTACCATTCGGAAAGAAAGTAAAGGATAAGGTTTATAGAATTATTGACCTTTATTCTATCTTTTATTTAAAATTTATCAAGGGAAATGTGACCAATAGAGGTAATGTTTGGGAAAGTTTAGCGAGTCACAGTAATTACAGTAGTTGGTCGGGCTACGCTTTTGAGAATGTCTGTTTATTACACCTTGACCAAATTCATAAAAAATTAGGCATTTCAGGAGTTTATACAGAAATCTCTTCTTGGCGATACAAAGGAGATTTAGATATGGAAGGCTCACAAGTTGATTTAGTCATTGACCGTAAAGATGGAATTGTTCATCTTTGTGAAGCAAAATTTTCATCAAAGGAATATCTTTTGACGAAAGAATATACGGCTAAATTGAGAAAGAGAAGGGCTATTTTTGAGTATGCAACCAAAACCAAAAAATCTGTCGTAAGTTCATTAATCACTACCTATCCAGCTATCAAAAATGCGTATTATTTAGAAGAAATACATTCGGAGATTGAGATGGGGGATTTGTTTTAGGGATAATAAAAAAGTCCCTCTAAAATTCGTTTTAGAGGAACTTTTTCACTACAAACTATTCAACAGGAAAAGGATATTCTTCTACATAAACATCGGTATAAATCTCTTTTGGGTCGGGCCATGGAGATTCTTCTGAGAATTTTACTGACTCCTCTACTCTTGCCTTGATTTGTGCGTCAATCGCTAATAAATCTTCTTCGGTAGCGATGCCATTATCCAAAATTGATTTCTTTACTTGCTCGATAGGGTCACGCATTTTGTAGGCTTCTACTTCTTCTTTGGTACGATATTTTTGTGGGTCAGACATTGAGTGTCCTCTATATCGGTAGGTCTTGAATTCTAAGAAAGAAGGTCCTTCGCCAGCCCTTGCACGAGCGGCTGCACGTGATACTGCCTCATGTACTGCCTCTACGGACATTGCATCTACGGCTTCTGAGGGCATATCATACGCTTCTCCGATGGTGTAAAGCTCCGTTACGTTTGAAGTGCGTGATACAGACGTTCCCATGGCGTAACCGTTGTTTTCTACCACGAAAATACATGGCAATTTCCAAGTCATAGCCATATTGAAGGCTTCGTGCAATGCTCCTTGACGAACGGCACCGTCTCCAAAATAACAGATGGCTAAGTTTCCTGTTTTGTTATATTTTTCGGCAAATGCAAGACCCGCTCCCAAAGGAATTTGAGCTCCCACGATACCATGTCCACCCACAAAGCCAACTGACTTATCGAAGATGTGCATTGAACCGCCTTTCCCTTTTGAGATACCTGTTGCTTTTCCGTATAATTCAGCCATAACCGTATTTGGGTCAGAGCCTAATGCTAACGGAATACCATGGTCACGGTAAGCGGTGATGTATTTATCGCCTTCTTTCAAGGCAGATTTTGCTCCTGACGAACAGGCTTCTTGCCCGATGTACAAGTGGCAAAAACCTTTGATTTTTTGTTGTCCGTACAATTGACCAGCCCGTTCTTCAAATTTGCGTTGAAGCACCATCGACTCGTACCAGTACATATAGGTTTCTTTCGAGTATTTTACTTTGTTTTCAGCTTTCTTTGCCATTTTCTACAATTGTGAATGAGTGAATGATGAACGGGGTGCGTAACCTGAGTGAGTATTTAACCTACACTCCATCCCAACATATCTTTTCTACTGAATGCAAATCATGTTTTTGTATTCCAATGAATCAGGCGTTAATTTGCACTACGAAATTACGACAAAACGAATAATGGACAAAGTGTTTTATTTGGTAATTGGGGATTAGGGATTAGGGATTGGGTAATTAGGGATTAGAGTTTGGATAAATTAAGGATTTAAGATTGAAATTAAGCTAAAAAGTCCGTTTTCTCCAATCCCTAATTCACCCAATCTCTAATTCACGCAATCCCTAATTCACCCAATCCCTAATTACCCAATCCCCAAAATGCACTTACAAAAAATCAGTTTAGCCAATTTTAAAAGTTATGAATACGAAAATTTTGAGTTTTCGGAAAGGGTAAATTGTGTAGTTGGCGAAAATGGCATTGGTAAAACGAATCTTTTGGATGCAATTTACTTCTTGGCTCTGACCAAGAGTTCTATCTCAAATCAGGATGCTTTGGCAATTAATCATGAAGCCGAGTATATGATGATTGAGGGACAGTTTGGGATTGGGAAGTCGGGAAAGGAGAATACACCAATTACTAATAACCAATCACTAATAACCATATCATTGCAACGTGGGCAAAAGAAGGCAGTCCTGAAAGACAAAAAGGCGTATGAGCGTATTTCAGAGCATATTGGGCGGTTTCCTGTGGTGATGTTGTCACCGAATGATACGGATATTATCAGAGACGGAAGTGAAGAAAGACGGAAGTTTTTTGATGGCGTAATGGCTCAATTGGATTCTGAATATTTGGAAAATCTTTTACAATACAACCGCCTTTTATTACAACGAAATTCTCTTTTGAAACAATTTACGGAAAGAAATTATACCGATGATTTACTCTTAGATATTTATTCTGACCCACTTGTGGAGGTTTCTTTGAAATTATACAATGCTCGTAATCAGTTTGTTACGAATTTTTTGCCAATATTTAAAAAACACTACAATACACTTTCAGATGCACGTGAAGACGTGGAAATGATTTATGAGTCAGAAGTTGGGGCGGAGAATTTTACGCAAATTTTCAGGAAAAATCGTCCACGAGATCTGGCAGCTCAACGTACTACGATGGGAAGTCACAAAGACGATTTTATTTTTGAGATAAATGGTTTTACGCTTCGCAAATTTGGTTCACAAGGGCAACAAAAATCTTTTGTGATTGCCTTAAAATTAGCACAATTTGAGATGCTCACCAAAGTCAAAGGCTTCCCTCCTCTCCTACTGTTGGATGATATTTTTGATAAACTTGACGACAGACGTATTCAACAATTGATTACGATGATGGTTGATGGCACTTTTTCACAAGTTTTTATTACGGATGCACGTCCTGAACGGACTCGGCAATTGTTAGGGGATTTGGGAGTTGAGATTAAGTATTTTGAGATTGGGAAGTAGGAGTTTGAGAATAAATACTTGAACTCCTACTTGAACAATTATTCGGAATGAACTGTGTTAAAAACCACATTTCAGACCGAATATTTACTTAATCTGATACCTTATAAAGAAGTTATAATTGTAAGCATTAGAGGCGGCGTAAAACCAGTTCAACATAACAACCGTAGATTCAACCCTTACTTCCGCAGAAAAACGATTCCGAACAATTCCGAATCCTGCTATGCCACCAGGAGCATCGAAAGTGCGTTTAAATGAAGGATTTGCTTCATTCTCCAAATTAATTGCTAATCCATAACCTGCTGCTAAATAAGGTCTAATCGCTCCTGTAACTAAAATATGATACTTAAATAATCCATTAATTTTGATATAATTAGTGTAGTTTAGGTTCTTTTTACCCGCATATTGTAACCATGCTTCTACTCCTAAACGCAATCTATTTCTATTTCTGGGAAAAATATAATCAGCTCCTAAACCAAAGATAGGGTATGTGTCCTGTTGGGTTGAAATATCACCAATATAATTTGTAAAAAGCATTCTTGTCTGTGATATCCCTCCTAAAACAAATAATTGTGTAACGCTTTTATCGTCTCTAACTAAAGTGTTTGAGCTATCTCCAACACAAAGATTATATTTTACAAAAAAATTGGTGAGACTATTTGCTGTAAATTCCACAAAGTCATTAATTGGAAATTTTGTACAATCACTAAGAATTGATAATTGATTTAGGAAAAGTTTATTTTCACCAGAATATTTTGTGCCATTTCTAACATAAACACCTCTTTGAAGTATTAATTCTTGTATATGTTTTTCACCCTTTTTTGACATATAGAAATGCTGTTTCGCTTCTTTATCAAAGAAAGAATATAGTGTAGCTGTCCCTTTCACCAAAACACTTAGAAATACAGTTGTGTCTTGGACTATCATATTATTTCCAAAAGCATCTGAAGATAATAAATCTTTTTCTTTGTAGAGTGATAAGTAGTCATTCAAATTTAAACGACGTTTTGAATTGTGTAAAATGTTTGATTTCGTTAAAGTCAATTTTGAATTTTGAACCTACTTGATTTAAGATTTCTTCTACTGCATTGGTTAATATTTCA
>JAAFJP010000062.1 GCA_013298125.1 Cytophagales bacterium
GATAAATCGGGCGGAGTCTGAGATTAGGAAAACAGCGGCATCGGCAATTACGTCACCTTCTGGACAATAGCCCAATGGATGTATTTCGTCTAAATATTTCTCAATTGACTCAGGATTAGGCTGTTGTGTTGCCCAAACCCGTAATAGTGGAGTCCAAACACCCGCTGGACAAACGGCATTTACTCGGATTCCGAAAGGGGCATAATCCAATGCCATTGCCTTAGTCAAAGCGTTCATCCCGCCCTTTGTGGCTACGTAGGCAGCATGATTATCCTGTCCCATTTCGCCCACCATGCTACTGGTATTGAGGATGCAACCCTTCGAGATTTTCAAGGCTTCAATCCCAAATTTTGCCGTCCAATAAACACTTTTTAGATTGACAGAAAAAAGGCTATTCCACTCATTTTCAGAGGTTTCATGAATGGGTTTTGATGGACTGGCAATTCCTGCGTTGTTGTGAATGGCATCAATTTTTCCAAATACAGAAAGGGCTGTTTCAATAGCTTTTTGAACATCATCGCCATTTTGAACATCGCCCACAATTCCTTGATGAGCGTTTCCTATTTTGGTAAGTAATTTTTGAAGAGAGTTTTCGTCTCTATCCATCACAAACACTTTTGCACCTTCTCGTACATAAGCATCTA
Source organism: Cytophagales bacterium (assembly GCA_013298125.1). Classification (GTDB taxonomy): domain Bacteria; phylum Bacteroidota; class Bacteroidia; order Cytophagales; family Spirosomataceae; genus Arcicella. The sequence continues at coordinate 645 of JAAFJP010000062.1, forward strand.
CACAAGCCTCCCCAATGCCCGAAGCACCGCCTGTGATGAAAATTATTTTATTGGTTAGCTGAGCCATAAGTTATGAGTTGGTTACGCTAAAATCCCTCCCAAGGGTTCAAAACCCTTGGGAGGGTTAATAAAAAACACATTTAAAATCTATTCCTTCAAATCACTACTACTACCATATTCCTGTGGTAACTGATACACGCCATCAACGATTTGGGCAGGGTTCACAAAGTATTCTCTTAGATGAGGAATATGCTCCAAAAAGAGGTTTTCGTGTCCCATACCGATATGGTTGAAAAGCACCAAGTGTTGATGAATTTGTCCCATGTCACCCACGTGAGGCATTACGGGAACTCCGAATTTTTTAGACAATAAACTTATCGTTAAAAACTCCGAAATACCACCCACTCGCACAGCATCCACTTGACAAAAATCCATTGCTTTGGCTTGTAGGAAGTTCTTGAAGATGATTTTGTTGGGAATATGCTCGCCCGTCGCCACCTTATAATCAATGGCTTTGGCAATGGTCTGATGCCCAAAAACATCATCTGGATGCGTAGGTTCTTCAATCCAAAAAGGGTTGATATTACCCAATTTTTTACAAATATCTAAGGCTTGCGGAACTGTCCATTTTTGGTTAGCATCCAACATAATTGTTGCGGCATCACCCGCCACGCCACGAATCAAATCCGCTCTTCGCAAATCACGATCTGGGTCGGCTGAACCTACTTTCAACTTCAAAGCCGTGAAACCTTTTTCGATAGCTCTTTTGGTTTTTTCTACCACCAATTCATCCGAAAAATTAAACCAACCCACCGAAGTATCATAGCCTTTGTACCCCGTCTTCAAAACTCCACTACGACTGTCACGAGTGTTGTATTGTTCGGTAAGCATCGCAATGGCTTGGTCACGAGTCAATTCTTCTTCTAAATAACTCAAATCCAAAGTGTTAACTAATTGTTCGGGCGTTAAATCCAACAACAATTTCCACAATGGAACTTGGCGAGATTTTGCCCAAAGGTCATAGCAAGCATTCACCACTGCCGCCAAAGCCAACTGAATCACGCCCTTGTGTGGACCAATCCAACGCAAGCCTGGGTGGTCTGCCATTGCCTTGTAAGTAACCCCAAAATTTGACATTAATTCTTCGATGTCTTGCCTTTTCAAATTTTCAGAAAGATACTCTATCGCCTTGCAAACCAAGTCGTTACCGTCTCCCAACGTGAAAGCCAAGCCAATACCTTCGAGTTTAGAATCAGTCTTTAAAACACAAACTGCATAAGAATATTGTGGATTGGTGTGGGTTGCGTCTGAACCAGCCCCTTCGCCCATTTTAAAACGTCTGTCACTGACTTGAATAGATTTTATTTGCATAAGTAAATGTTAATTGTTTAGCCAGATAACATTTTACAAAAAGTCATACACCCTTAACATCCCCCTACCCCCTTCAAAGGGGGACTTGCACGAATGGTTAATCCCCCTTTGAAGGGGGTAGGGGGATGTTAAGGGACTAAAAGTAAAAAGTATTAGTCTTCAAATGTTAATATAATATTGCTCAAAGGGTTCATAAATATGAATAAATCAATATTTATTTCAAGTATTGTACAAAATTACACGTTATTAGTCAGTGAAAGCCAATTATTCATTGATAAAAATTAATACTATATTTGCAAAAAAATTAATTTCTTACGATGAAAGCCATATACACACTTTTACCAGACTTTGCCACCACGTATAAACCGTTTGTAATCAGGAAAATTTCACTGCCTTCTTTCTCAACGGATTTTCATTTTCATAACGAATGTCAATTAGTTTATGTCGTTTCAGGAACGGGTACTCGCATTATTGGCGACTCAGTAGAAAGTTATCAGGAAGGAGATTTGGCTTTTGTCGGACCCAACGTACCGCACGTTTGGTATAGCAAAACGTCTGATAATCAAGAAGATACAATGGCAGTTTCTTTGGCATTATTCATCAATCCCGTTACGGTTGCTGAGAACCTAAAACCGTTTATTGATACGCAAGCCTTGGCTACATTTTTTGAACAATCTGCCCGAGGAATTAACATCGTAGGAGCGAAAAGAGAGGTTATTTCTACTATTTTACAAGAAGCAATCCATCAAAAAGAAGTATCATTATTAGCCTCATTTTTGAAAATAGTAGAACTTTTGATGGATTCAGAAGATATAATTTGGCTCAATGATGCGTCGTTATTGAAAACCTATTCCAGTAATAATCAGGGTAGAGTTTCTAAATTAATGCACTTTATTCAAGAAAATTTCAGAACCGAAATTACGCTTGAACAAGCCGCTTCCGTGGCAGATTTACAATTACACTCATTTTGTCGGTTCTTCAAGCAACTCACCCACCACACATTTTCCGACTTTTTAAATGAAGTAAGAATCGGATTTGCCTGTAAACTACTCCAACAGTCCGACCTTCCCATCACCCAAGTAGCCTATGAGTGCGGGTACAGTAATATTTCCTATTTTAACAGAACTTTCAAGAAGATACACGGTGTTTCACCAAGGGATTATCGGCAGAGGTTGATGGTTGAACATTGATGAGGTGTAAATTTTACACAAAAAAAAGAGGCAGAATCTCCGCCTCCTTTATCTTTCTAAACCAAAAAAATATCTAAGCTATGAGCATTGAGCTGTGAGTTTTTAAAAATATTCTCAAAGCTCACATCTCAAAGCTAAAATAAATACCCATTCTTCTCAATAGATGCCTCTGCAATACGTCTGCGAGCATCTTTCAAGTTCATCGGTTCTATTTTTGTAAATCGTTTCAAGCCCATCAACATTACTCTCAACTCGTCTCCTTCGGCAAAACTGGTGATGGCGGTTTTTCCTGCCGTGTTTACTTTATCAACTGCCGTGTGTAAATAAATCATGGCAGCATCTTTCTGTAATTTGCAAGCTACTTCCCCACGCACGCCAATCAATTTTTCAACTCTCAATAATGCCGATTCAGCCACGTAAAGCTCAATCATCATATCCGCCAAGTTCATAATAATCTCTTGCTCATGCTCAAAAGTCATCATGAATTTTTGTAAAGCTGCACCCGCAACCATCAAAGTAGCTTTCTTCAAGTTTTTGATAACTTTTTTCTCAGCTACAAAAATGCCTTCTTCCTCTTCTGTATTAAAATCAGGAATTGCCATGATTTCTTTGCCAACTGCCATCGCCGCTGGCATCAAATTCAATTCTCCTTTCATCGCCCGCTTCACAATTGTACCTACCGAAAGCAAACGATTTATCTCATTTGTTCCTTCAAAAATACGGTTGATACGTGAATCACGATAAGCTCTGTCCATCGGTGCTTCTGCCGAAAAGCCCATGCCTCCGTAAATCTGTACGCCTTCATCCACCACAAAATCCAAGACTTCCGAACCGTGAACTTTCAACATCGCACATTCAATTGCAAATTGTTCAACGCCTTTCAACTTAGCTTGTGCCGAGTCCATACCACCTGCCAAAAGGTCTTCGATGGCATCATCAATATTTTGTCCAGCACGATAACACGCTGATTCTGAGGTAAATACCTTTACGGTCATTTCGGCAATCTTGTGCTTAATCGCTCCAAAATTGCTGATAGAAGTATTGAATTGTTTACGTTCGTTTGAATAATTTACCGACTGTCCAATTACACCTTTACAAGCTCCCAACACCGCCGAAGCCAATTTGATACGACCAATATTCAGAATGTTTACCGCAATCTTGAAACCGCCTTCACGAGTAAATAATTGATTTTCAACAGGAACAACGCAATCATTAAAAAATACCTGACGAGTCGAAGAACCCTTGATACCCATCTTGCGTTCCTCTTCGTTCATCGTAATTCCGCCGAACGTTTTTTCAACAATAAATGCTGTCAAAGATTTGTCGTTATCAATTTTAGCAAACACGATAAAAAGGTCAGCAAAACCACCATTGGTAATCCACATTTTTTGACCATTGATGATAAAATTCTTACCATCTTCCGACAAAACTGCCTTCGTTTTTCCAGAGTTTGCATCCGAACCCGAATCTGGCTCAGTTAAACAATATGCCGCTTTCCACTCACCAGAGGCAAGTTTTGGTAAATATTTTGATTTTTGTTCTTCGTTTCCGTAATACAAAATCGGTAATGTTCCGATACCTGTATGTGCAGATAGGGCTACCGAGAATGAGTGTCCACCACCGCAAGCCTCAGCCACCAACATTGAGGTATTGAAGTTCATCCCAAACCCACCGTATTCCTCTGGAATGGCAGTTCCCAACAAACCTAACTCACCCGCTTTGTCCATCAATTCTACCATCAAATCAGTATTTTTGGCATAATCAACTTCATCCAATCGTGGGTGAACCTCAGTACGAAGGAAATCCAAACAAGTTTGAGCAATCATTTGCTGTTCTTCCGTAAACTCTTCTGGAATAAAAACTTCGGAAGCGTCAATGTCTTTAATCAAAAATTCGCCTCCTTTTATCGAGGCTTTGTTATCTGTAATTGTCATGTTTTTGTAATTTAAAATACTGAATATGAGGTATTTATAATTGTCATCTTGATTGAATAATTTTAAAATTGTTATGCAAGCATACTAATTTTTTGTAAAGATACACAAATAAAAAAATGCTATGCAAGCATAACATTTAAAATATTTTACCCCTTTGTCATCCCGACGCAGGAGGGAACTGATATTTTGAACCTTTAATCTTAATTTTTGAGGTATTCCGACAGTTCCCTCATGCTTCGGGATGACAGTTCGGAATGAGTAAAAAGAAGATAAAACTCTACTCTACCACCATCTCTTCCGCCAAATTCTCAGCTTTATAATTAGCTGTATCATTATTGACTACCTCATTAATTTTTTGCATCACCTCAAAGAAAACACTGAGTTTTTCTTCTCCAATTTTCTCATAAATGGCATCATTAAAAAGAATCACTCCCTCACGAGCAATGTCCCTTTTACGTTTACCTTCTTCGGTTAGATAGACGTTTACCACACGACGGTCATCTTCGTCAATTTCTCTACGAATCCATTTTTTATCTTCCAAAGATTTCAACATTCTGGTCAGGCTACGTGCTTCTAAACCCAATGCAGGGGCTATTTTGGTGGCGGGAGTGCCTTTTTTCTTATCAATATTCAGTAAAACGTAACCAATCGCCATCGTCATATCGAAGGGTGCGGCATACGAATTATACATTCGACTAATGGCGTGCCAGCCAGATTTTATGTGGAAATCTACGGTTTTATCTGCCTTCATGGGTCAACCTTATGTTTATAAAATGGAATATTATAGTGGTTCTAATTATTATGCACTGCATAATATTGTAAAATTGTGAAATAAAAATTTGTTATGCAAGCATACTATTATAAAAATAAAAAAAGGATAGTGTTTTGCTATCCTTTTTTATTTTTATAATTAAACATGAAACCTAAACATTAGGTAGCAGTTCTTGTCTTAGTGAGTATTCAATTAATAAAGTACCCATAATTTCCATCCAACTTCCCGAAAGTTTTTTTTATTTTCGGGAAGTTATATGTGGATATGTTTAAATTTGGATAATCCCTTACTACTTCTTCATATAATCTCCTCTTGAAAATGATTTTTCAATCATACAATACAAAAGAATGAAAAGATAACGACTTCCCATTTCCTTAATTTTCAGATTAGAAATACCATACTTTCGATTTTGCCAACTATTAGGCACAACGGCGTAGGAATATCCCCGCACATAAGCCTTCAAAGGTAACTCAACTGTCAAATTAAAATGAGCCGACATAAAAGGTTTGATTCCTTCAATAGTCTCACGTTTGTACAATTTAAAAGCATTAGTTGTATCATTAGTTTTGATACCCGTAAACATTTTTATGACAAAATTAGAAACTCGGTTGATGAATAATTTTACTTTTGGATAATCATAAACTGCTCCGCCTTTTATAAATCTACTCCCAAAAACTGCATCCACATTTTGCTCAATCATGGTGTTGTAGTACTTTACTAAATCATCTGGTGAATCCGACATATCAGCCATCATCACCGCTACGCAATCTCCCGAAAAACGTTCTAAACCGTATCTGATAGCATAACCAAAACCATTAGGTCCTTTATTGGTAAAGTAAACTAAGGTTGGGATTTCCTTTTGTAAATCCTGTAAAACTTGCTCGGTCTTATCTTTTGAGTTATCATTAGTTACGCAGATTTCGTGGTCAATATTATTTTTGACTAACGTTTCGTGCAATGAACGTAATGTTTCTGGAAGAGACTCCTCTTCGTTGTACGCAGGAATTACAACACTTAACTTCATATTTTTTCTACTTTTTCAATAAAATCTGAATATTCTTTTGCGGGGATAAAATGCTTTTGAGTACGATAATTTAATACCGTAAAAATGAGAAATAAAGAACTCAATAATGCCTGTAAGATAATGATGATTGAGGCTGTTATCAAGGTAGTTGCCCAACCAGGAGAGGCATTTTCGGGAGATATGATTCTAACAATTAATACAATAACTGCTCCCAAACCCGCTACGGCAGTCATTAAGAGTGACCCAATCAAAATTCTTACGGCAACCGTATCAAGATGAACCGAGATGGCACTCAGACCATGCAAGACCAAGGAGACAAAATTCATTTTGGACTTACCCGCCAAACGTACTCCTCTTTCGATAGGAATGGACGAATAGGGTAATTTAGACCTAATGATTCCCCCTGAAAAATGATTCCAGATTTCAGATACGTACCCTAATTTACGAGCCTGTGTAAAGGGTAAAATGCTGAAATTACCAAATTCAATGACTTTACCCGTGAGTAGTCCGAATAAAAATTTATAAATTGAATATCCTATTTTAAAGACGATGCCTTCACTACGTTTTGAACGTTTGGCAAAAATGATATGATTGGGTGCTTTGATTGAGGCTTCATAAAGGCGTTGAATGTCCGAGGGTTTGTCTTCACCATCAGAATCCATGACGATTAGACTATCAAATGTTTCATTTTGACTCAAATACGAAAGTCCCAAAGCAATAGCTTTTTGATGACTTATATTTCGCCAAAGCCTAATAATGGATAAATCATAACCCGAAAAACGTTGAATATCACAAGGAATAGAAGAACAATCATCCACAATAACGAAGGATAGTTTAGAGAATAATTCGCCCGAAACATCTTTCTTGATTTCGCTTAACAATAAATCAAGAGCGTCCCAATCGTTATAAAGTGGTATGAGTATTTTTATTTTACCAGACATTTTCTACATCCTTAGCCACGTATAAGTGATTACGTTCTTCATAAACCGTTCCGTTTTTCTGTGCTTTCAATTTCAAAGAATCTTTACGAGTCAATTTGAATAAAAAAGCTACTGGTGTAAGGAATACAAAGAAGATAATTGATAATAATACGTATGAGTTGAACGTACCCATGATGTGGGCAATCTTGCCCCATACCCAAGCGACCTTCTCACTAAGAAAGTCAGAAAACACGCCTATCAAGCCCATCACCAAGGAAGTGATGAGGAGGTAGTTTCCCCATGTTTTTGTTCTAAAAAAATAATATAATACCAGCATCCCCACCGTAATGACGAGCATGGTTTCAAGGTTTTTTTCTCGTTTCATAATTATAATAAGTGATAAGTTTTAAGTGTTAAGTTGTTAAAATTTAACAACTTAACACTTAAAACTTATCACTACTTAAAACAACGTATAAATAAATGGTGCAATTGCTGAACCTCCACCAATCACGATGAGGACACCAATCAACAATAAGACAATGATTACGGGTAAGAGCCACCACTTTTTACGCTCTTTCAAAAAACTAAAAAGGTCTGTTAAAAAATCCATGATTTTAAATTTGAAAATGTGTTGATTTGATGATTTAAAAATATTGTTTAACCAATTCTCAAATCATCAAATTCTGTTAATATCTTTAATTAATTGTTTACTCAACATTTCATTTGCCAATGCCTTTGGATGTTCGTCGTAAGGAATGGCGTATTTACTATCTTCTGCATCGAAGAGTTTTGAATAATCTAAAACTTTTAAACCCTTCTTTTTCAGAAGACTAACCATCAATTCACTATAATTGGGTGTTGGATAGATGACTACATAAAAATTATCATTCCCAAATTGTTGTTTATAGAGTCTCGCTGATTCGGCAATGACTTCCGCTGTAAGGTCATAATCTTCTTCTGTCAGTTTAAATGGATATCCTATTTTAAAAAGTTTCAGAATATTACTTCTAAATAATTTTTCATAAATCCAACTTCGTATTTTTCGTGAATCAATGAATAATTTATCGTGTTTGAGTACGCCCCCGACTTTGTGAAAATAAGGGGCATTCCCTCCGTTGTAGCTATAATTAGTCATCGAACCAATTACTCGATTGATATGGTCATTGATGTAAACAAACACACCAAAACCCGTTTTTTCTTTCACAATCTGTCTAACGGTATTGCTCTCTAAACGTGCCAACATTTGGCTGGGTCCGTAACCGCTGTATGCGAAATTATACGCCCGATAGGTACTATCAAATTTAGAGAAATAATAAGAAGTCGTCTCATTGCTCTGAACGCCCTCACCAAAAGTCATTGAACAACCATAGAATTGGGCATATTTTGTTCGAGGTTTGGTCGTGTCCATTGGGGTTATTCTGAGGTGATTTTTATCTGTCGAATAACTTATCGCATAAATCGTATCTTTCCCTCGGGTCTTGACTCCTGTGATTAGCGTATCAGCTTGGGGTTTATATCCAAGCACTTTATCCATGACCCTCGAATGCTTTGGACCTTCTGTTACTGGATTTTTTGATGCCTGTTGTTTCAATACAATTCCACAAATCCATTCTAACAAAACTATTGTCAAAATGACCATTATTAAAGAAACAAACAAGTTTTGAGCCCAAGCAATTTTTTGTTTGAAAGCATACCAAAATGAATACGCAACAAAAGCATAAAAGCCGTATTGAGCAACTGGAAGAAGATTAAATCCTGCCACCACACCATTAGCATCTCCTTTGATTGAGTCTATCAAAAGAAGCCCCAATGTGCCTAAAAGTGCCAACAGCAAACCCCAAAAAATGATACGAGTAAGATTCATGGTTATGTATATAAATGTCTAATTCTACTTTGACACTTTATACCAATAACATCCCCCTACCCCCTTCAAAGGGGGATTTACCACTCGTGCAATTCCCCCTTTGAAGGGGGTAGGGGGATGTTATTGGTGTTTGAAATCTGACTGAATTCAAAAGTTCAAAGTAAAATTTAATGAATTAAATTAGTCTAATTTAAACTCATCTTTCCAATCGTCTTTTTCCAACCATTCGGGTTGGTCTTTTTTATCGAAAATAAAATTACCTACAACCAAATAGTCCATCTCTGTACGCATTAAGCACTTATACGCATCTTCGGGAGTACATACTATTGGTTCGCCACGCACGTTGAAACTGGTATTTACGACCAAACCATACCCCGTTTGTTGTTTGAACTGGTCAATCAATGTCCAGTATCTTGGGTTGGTTTCTTTATGAACTGTCTGAATACGAGCCGAGAAGTCAATGTGTGTAATTGAGGGTAAATCTGAACGTAGATAGTACAATTTTTCCATCAATGGCAACGAGCGATAATTGGCTGGTAATTCCTTACGACGCTTTTCTTGAACGCCATGTACCAACAACATATAAGGAGAATTACCTTCTAACTCAAAATACTCAGCGGCATCTTCTGCCAAAACCGATGGAGCAAAGGGACGGAAACCCTCACGATATTTGATTTTGAGGTTCAATTTCTTCTGCATTTCTTCATTGCGAGCATCTCCCAAAATACTACGTCCGCCCAAGGCACGTGGGCCAAACTCCATACGTCCTTGAAACCAGCCCACTACGTTTCCATCTGCCAAAGCGGTTGCGGTCTTGGCGGCTAATTCTTCAAAGTTTTCGTAGTATGTATAAACCGCATTGTATTTTTTCGACATCAAACGAGTATCTACATCCGAATACTCGGGACCCAAATATGAGCCTTTCATCGAATCGAGGGCGTTTTTATCAACTTTACGTTCTTGTCCGAAGTAAATATATTCACCAATCAAGGCAGCTCCCAAAGCTCCACCAGCATCACCTGCGGCGGGTTGGATATAAACGTTCTTGAAAATCTTTTCGTTTTGTAATTTACCGTTAGCTACGCAATTCAGAGCCACACCACCCGCCAAACACAAATTATCTGAACCCGTTAAACGTTTGGCTTCTTTTGCCATCAAGATAACGATTTCTTCGGTCACGATTTGAGCCGCCAAAGCAAAATCGCAGTGTTCGGGTTGAAGATTTGTTTCAGATTCACGACGGGCAAAACCAAATAGCTTTTCCCATTCTTTATCCTTCACCATTCTTAGCCCCGTGGCGTAATCAAAATATTTTTGATTCAGCCAGATAGAGCCATCTGGGTGAATGTCAATGAGTTTAGTACGAATTACGTCTGCATAACGTAGTGTTCTTTCTGAATTTGGGTCACCGTAGGGAGCTAATCCCATCAATTTATATTCACCCGAATTGACTTTGAATCCTGCAAAATAAGTGATGGCAGAATACAAAAGTCCCAGTGAATGTGGAAACTGTAATTCTTTGAGAATTGATATATCCTTGCCTTTTCCGTGGCAAATTGAAGCGGTTGCCCATTCACCTACTCCATCAATGGTAAGTATGGCAGCATCCTCAAAAGGTGATGGATAAAAAGCACTGGCAGCGTGGGAAAGGTGATGTTCTGGAAAAAGAAGTTTTACTTTTTTCTTATCAAATTGACCTATTTTGAAAAGTTCGTCGTACAACATTCTTTTCAAAAACATTTTTTCCTTTAACCAAACGGGTATTGATGTGAGAAAAGAACGAAGTCCACTTGGTGAAAAAGCGTAATAAGTTTCTAACAAACGCTCAAATTTTAGAAGCGGTTTGTCATAAAAAACGATTGCGTCTAATTTATCCAAAGACAGACCCGATTCCATCAAACAATATTCAACGGCTTTGGTAGGAAATGCTGGGTCGTGTTTTATCCGAGTGAAGCGTTCTTCTTGGGCAGCGGCAATAATTTCTCCATTTTGTGTGATAGTCGCCGCTGAGTCGTGGTAAAATGCTGATATACCTAATATGTTCATGTAATAAGTCTTCTGGGTAATTTTAACAAAGTACAAAAGTACGACAGATTGAGGGAAAAGGCAATTTTGAAGAATGGAAGTCGTACTAAATTGTTTATAAAATTATTAAAAGGTCAATCTTGTGTTAAAATCACTTTCACCTTTTCACCTAAATTTCTTGAAAACAATTCTGAACCATGTTTATTCAAATGTTGAGAATTATAAAAATATTGACGATTATAGGAAAGTGGATTCTTGGAATAATCTAAAAAGAAACAGTCATATTTTTTGACTGACTCATTACATAAATTGATTAACTCATTTTTGTTTTTATAGAAAGGTTCTACTTCAAAATATTCAGGAGCATAAACCAAAATGACTTTGATATTTTCTTTTTTACAAAATGCTAAAAAATCATTAAATTGTTGCTTTACGATTGGCTCAAACTTATACTTTGCTCCTTTCGGAAACCGTTTTTTAAATTTCTCAAAATCTTTATTCCAAGCATAATCATTGCCTTGATAACCTTTGTATTTTGAAGTAGTATCGTATAAATCACCAAAACCTAAAAAATTAAAAAAGCCTTCAAATGCGATTTCTGAGTCATTTTTGTATTTTAATAATGGAAGATTTCTTTGGTAAACATCAAACTCTCCTTGATGATTTTTAATGGTATTTTGAATGATGGTATCGTTAATGTAAGGTAGGAATTGTTGATAATCTGCCACATCAGCACGCTTAGAAAAACCATAAACATCTACATTTTGAATGATATATTTGGGTTTACGATTATGCTGCAAATATATTCTGAAACGAGCGTATTGCATATCAAAATGCCAAGCTGAAAGCCCTAAATTATACGAATTAAGAGCGAGCGTAGAATCAATAATTTTGGGAGAAATATGAAAGGCAGCACGGGATGAACCCATTATTAGAAGGTCAGCATTAATCTTGGAAGAATACAAATCGTTCCAAGAAGCAAAATATTCACTCCGAGATTGTTTTAGACCTGTATCAATCACATACGCCAATACGTACATGGTAGCAACAACGACGATAGACAGAATTGTTATTTTCTTGAAAAACTTAATCTTCATCGTACAATTTTACCGTCTATTTTAAACTGTTTTTTATCCCCAAAAACAACTTTCTGAAATCCATCTATTTGATAATCAGCAACTTCGTTGTTTCGTAATGTCAGTTTTAAATGTTTTTCAGATTGGTAGAGATAATTTTCACTACTCATTAAGGCTTCAACCGAAATACCGTCTTCACCCGCTCTTTGGATAGCAAGGAATTTCACGGGTAAATTTTCCGTATTTTTCAGACTATACTTTACGCCCATTGCCGAACTATCAACGTCATAGTTGCCCACATAGGCAGGTTTATTCAAGTCTACTTGATTAAAAAGCTCCAGTTCTTTTGTCCAATCAATTGATGTAACTTGCTGATTTTCAGATTTTTCAGAAACTAAAATCGTTTTTTGAACATTTGGCTTTTGCTTTTGAAGTAGTCCAATTTGTTTTTCGATTAATCCTTTTAAATCAAAATATCTATTTGTTTTTACAGTTTCTGTCTCTGACGCACAGGCACTGCAAAACACGCTTAGAATCAATAGTATTTTTATTTTTTTCATAAATTTCTATCAGTACGATTAAAATACTCGTACCTGTTGAAGCTATTTTTAAATTCTACACAAAGGTAGAGGGAGGGTTTGGTAAGAAGAGTAAAAAGGGATGAAATTTTGGGAAATATTTTTCGGAGATATATAAAACCTCACCCGAGCGTCGGTCGCCCCGACCCCTCTCCGATGGAGAGGGGAGCATCCGATGGTTTTTTCTCCCCTCTCCATCGGAGAGGGGTCGGGGCGACCGACGCTC
>JAAFJP010000063.1 GCA_013298125.1 Cytophagales bacterium
AATTTTGTTGGCACATCTAAAATACAAAAATCCCCGAAATATGCCAAATTAGTGCATATTCGGGGATTAATTTCAATATAAAATATTGATTATCAATTAGTTATATCATTCAAGGAAAGCCTATTTTAGAAACAAAGGAAAAATACCAACAGATGCAGCTACTATATTTTTAGAACTTTTGCAAAATCAAGATTTGATAATTCAAGATATGTTTACAGTAATTTCGGAGGATGGAATTAGACAGAGAAAATTAAGGTAATTCACGATAATATTTCAACATCTCACCATAATTCATTCCCATTGCTAAACCATTGACAGTCATAGTGATACGCTTGGTTTTTGTTTCAACAGTTTTGGCAGAATCAATCCATTTTGAATAATAGCTTTGATGTCCTTTTGGCATTTTCAAGAAGGCTTCCAAGGCTTTTGGTTCATCCTCCAAACACATCATCAACTCCTCCGATTGTGGTAATTCATCGGTATCTTCTTCAAAATTGAGTGTTACCATTGCACCCTCTTCTTTACGAATTCCTTTGCGAATTTGGGCATTCATCGGAACAATAAAATCGCCTTCTCCCATTGGTAAAAGAGCTAATAATTTTACTGGAAAATTATCAATCAAACCTTTCACCCGAAAGCCAAGTTTGGTATCGGGCTTTATTGCATGAGCAACATGGGCAGGAATTTCGATATAAGTCCAGCCCGTTTTTTCGCCTTTTTCTCCGAATTTTTGTAGGATGGTTTGGAAGGTTGTCATTCAATCGTTCTTTTAATAATCCCTAAATTCAACAACCAAATATATACCACTACTCCATAAGTAAAATAAATAAAAGTTTGAGAGTCAATATTTTGAACAAAAATACTGAATAAACTTATTGCACCGCAGATGATTATGAAGAGTGTAAGGATAGCTGGCAAATAGTTTTTTGTCCCGAAAAAATCATTTTCTACCGCATCCGAAAGCGGAATAATAATTCCAAAACTAACTATCATACTGGTAAACCACATCATATAATCCGTTGATAGATAGCATATTGCAGAAATGACACATATCAAAATTCCCACTCCAACGATTTCAGATCTTCGTTTTTCTTTATCTGACAATACCATTTTTCCGTAACTATCCAGTCGTAAGAAAATATCACCAAAAGGCTTCATTATCAATGTGAGTAAGCCCAGAAATATCAAAGCATAAAATACGGGCTTTAACAAAGGATAGGTATCAGATAAATTTCCAATGAAATTTCGACCAACGATGAATGCTATCATTATCGCTACCTGACCAGAGGTGCTGTATTTGGACATGAAAAACTGATATTTCAGAAATAGTCGATACAATGGATTTTTAGCTTTTATGGCTTCTACCATTCCCAAACGAGCATATTCTAAATTGGGATTAATCCGCAAGGCTTCGGCAAAATGGACTTTGGCTTGCTCGTTATCGTTAGTTTCGAGTTTTGTCCAACCTACGTTAGCATGTGTGTAGGCATCGTAAGGATTATTTTTGAGTGCATCCTCAATGCTATCTTCAATCTCATTGTGCCTGTCGAGTTTAGTCAAACACATCGTTCGATAGTTCAAACAAGTGCTATCCTCGGGGTCAATCGCCAGTCCTTGATTGGCATATTCGAGTGCCTTTTTCCATTCAGTTCTTTCAATATAAATTCCTGATAATAAACCAAAAAAGGCTGATTGATAAGGATTTAGACTGATTGCATCCCGAATATGCTCCTCGGCTTTGGCATAATTATTTTTTTGTAACTGAATAAATGCCTTGTAATAATGCGGATGGGCTTCGTCAGGAATGACGGTCAGCAATTTATTGACATATTCTTCGGCATTTTTATAGTCTTTTAGTTCCAAAAAACATAAAACGATTTCTGACAGAGCATCTTCATTGTCGGGTTCAACGATGAGGGCTTTTTGTAGTTCGGCAATGGCTTCTTGGGGTCTATTGAGTTTACGAAGTTGCTCTCCTCTTTCAATGATTTTTTCGATTTCGTACATGGGTTGAGGTGTTTATTTTAGTTTCAAATACTTCAAAATATCATCATATAAGCCACTTTCATTGGAATAAAGGGCATAGTTTTTAGCCGTCGAAAACCATTCTTTGGTGGTTGGACGGTGACGATTGATAGCATTTTTCAAATCTGAATTGGTGATGGGAATAATCCGCCCTTGTTTGAGAGATTCAGGCAATTTTGCTTCAATTGCTAAATCTACCACGGCTTTTAAATCTGCTCCAGAATATTCTTCTGTCAGTTTCACAATCGACTGAATATCAATATTTTCCGTAGGTTTTTCGGCTAATTGAAGGGTCAATATTTCTTCACGGGCCACTCGGTCTGGAGGAGAAACAAAAATGACTCTATCAAAACGCCCAGGACGACGAAAGGCGGTGTCCAAATACCAAGGGGTGTTGGTTGCCCCCAAAATCAAGATACCTTCGTTGGAATATTTTACTCCGTCTAATTCATCCAAAAACTGGTTAATCAAGAATCTCCCCGTAGCCTGACGCATATCTGTACGACTCGCTCCGAGGGCATCAACTTCATCAAAAAACAAAACGCAAGGGGCATTTTTACGGGCATTCTGGAAAATTTCGTGAAGGTTTTTTTCGGAATTTCCCACCCACATATCCAATACTTCTGTTAGTCCAATCGAAATAAAATTGGCATTAATTTCACCCGCAGTGGCTCTTGCGAGTAAAGTTTTCCCACAACCAGGAGGTCCGTACAAGAGAATACCGCCCCCAATTTTTTTACCAAAAGCCTTATAAATTTCTGGATTTTTGAGGGGATGAATGACTTTTAAAGCAATTTCTTCTTTGATATTTTCAAGACCACCAACGTCTTTGAAGGCAATTTTTGATTTTTCAATATCAGCATCTGACAGTAAAGAATCCAAATCATCATCCGCAACGACATTACCAATTGCCAAACCTGATTCTCTGATTTTTTTATTCATAATATCCTCAAAATCAAGGTCTTGTAAATTTTTATTGAGCTTTACAGCTTGGTCGTAATGTCTTTTAGCTTGTTTCAAATCCTCTAATTTTAGCAATGTTTTTGCTAAAATTGCATGAGCCTCTGGATTAGATTCTTGGTCTAAAATCTCTTCCAATAGAAACTGAGCTGTTCCCAGATTTTGTTGGTGATAATAGCAAGTTGCTAAATTTATTTTCAGCGAATTATCGTTGGGAGAAATACGGAGCGTTTCCTTAAATTCAACGATGGCTTCTTCGTAGCGAGCAAGGTTTTGGAGGGCTTCCGCCAGCATTCTGCGAAGGTGAAAATTATCAGGCGAGAATTTTAGAGCTTCTTTTAGTGAGTCTATTTGTTGTTGGTTCATGTCTTTTCCTTAAATAATTACTTGTTGTAAGTCTCTATTTCGACCTCCATAAATGATTCAATGACTGACTGTGGAATATAATTTTGATTGAAAACTACTGCAAAATAGTAAACCATATCATTTTGAGTGTCATAGATTTTACGATTCAATTTGATTATATCATTAGAAGATGTTGCATCACGAAACCAACGGTTAAACAGCACGTTACGTTCTCTCGCACGCATATCCATACTATCACAAATATAAATCAAAACGCTGTCTGGGTTTTGTTCAAAGAAAGTTTTTAGGGATTCAATAATCGTCTGTTTTATTCGATGGTCGTATGTGGAGTTTGGCTTACCGAACGGATAAAAACTAAACTCATAAGAAGAGTAGCCAAGTTCATCAAAGGCATTGTATTTCTGAAATACGATTCTGTATTCTAAGTCCAAATCAGTAGTAAATACAAAATCACCATCTTCTTCACGGAGTTTATAGGGGTTTTGCAAAATGGATTCCTCTTTTTTGGGTTAATTCTGATAAGTTTTTTCCTTCTTGTATATACTCACGGATGAGCCTTTTGTCTTCTACCATTTTTTTGATAAAAGATTCCGCTTTTGCTCCAACTTTTTTAGGTTGAGCTTCAAGATTATCTGGATTTGTGATGATGAGCATAAACTATATTTTAGATTCAAATATACAACGTTTTTTACTTGATATTGGATAGAATATGTACAAATAAATCTACTTTAAATTATTCTGAATAAAAATCATGACCTCATACAAAGTCATTTTTTCAGAAGGGTGGATATTAAGTTCGTCTCCAATATGTTGATGAAATGGAAATGTAGATATATGGAAATGATGAGGAGTATTGTCCCAACGGTGTATCAACTCATCATATTTTGACATCCATTGATAACCGTATTTGTATTTATCGGAAATATAACTCTCTGATTCATAAATATTTAGAGAAGTATCATCAATAAAATTCACCTTAATTTTAAGAACGGATTTTGCTTTATCATTGATTTCTTCTACGATAGTATAGCTCTTAATGAGATATTCAAACTCTTCAAAAATTGAGATATAATCAGTCATTTACAAAATCTCTTGAAGGCGTTGTTCATAAATATTTACAAAATCGATGGCATCGTCCCAATCTTGCCCGTCATTTTCTTTTTCAATCATTGATTGGGAAAAATCATTAAAACGATTCAGAAAGCCGTCATATTCTACACCATATTTTTTGACAAATAAATCTATACGACCACGATAATACGCAATTTTTTGAAGCAACAAACTTTGTGCTTGTATCTTCAAAAAAGTCTCAGAATCTTTGAATCCAAGACTTTGAATGACTTGTTCTAAAACTGGATTTTGTAAAGCGACCATAATTTCTTGCTAATTTTTACCAAAAATAAATATTTTAATCCAAAATCAATTCCCCTTCCTCAAATTCTTATTCGTGGTATCACTCTGGGCGGGTTTATTCTTCTTGAATAATCCGTCCAAGACGTTCTTTTTTTGTTCCTCCAAAATTTTCTTGGCTCGGTCAGAGGCTACTTTTTTGAGACTGTCGGCAGTACGTTTTGCTTTGGCTTCGAGGGCATCCTTTTCCTGCTGGATTTTAGCTTCTAACTCGGCTTTTTTGGCGTTGGCTTGACTCATTAATTTGTCTTTTTCGGCTTGGATTTTAGCTTCGGCTTCTTTTTTCAGGCGGTCTGCCTCTTCTAAGGCTTTGGCTTTTACGGCATCTACTTGGGCTTTGGCTTCTGAGACTACGGCATCTTTGATAGAGTTGGCGGTGCTACTTCCTTTAAATCCAAAAATAGGACTTTTTAAATTTCCACCCAATGCCAAATCAAACTTTACTCGGTCTGTTCCTTGGAGGGGTTTACCTGTCCATTTTTGAAAAATATTACTAAATGCTTCCCCCGATTTACCTGCGGGAACGTCCAAAACCAAGGCATAATCCATTGACCCTGTAAGTCCATGACGACCCGAAGCGGTGATTTTATAATCGTCAAATTTGATGTCAAAAGGTTTTACACCAAACGTACCATCTTTGATTTCAAACTGCATCAAAAGGTTGCTCAGTTTAGTATCTTTTATTTTGGTTAATTTGGTTGTTTCTATTAATTTTTGGACCAATGGATTTCCTTCTGCCACCTCTCCTTTCAGTATTTTCATCAGTCCATCACCACTCAATGTATTGATTTTAGGCATCATATCTTGTCCTAATTCTCCATCAATTTTGAATTTGGAATTGATACCGCCAATGAGATATTGAGCCACTGGCATTAAGTATTTTACGATGTTGAGGTGTTGGTACGCCTGAGCGATTTCTACGTTCTCTAAATTCAAAGCAAAGTCAAATTTTGGATGGGCTAAATCGGTAGAATTGTATGTTCCGTTGGTAATAAAATTGCCTCCCAATGAATTAAATGCTACGTTTTGCATTTTTACAGCACCATTTCCAACCGTCAATGAACCTTTGATATTTTTCAATTCCATCTTATCGTACAAAGCATTTCCTATCTCAGAGTTAATGACTAAATCCATATTTTTAGGAATTTCTACGACTTTGAGATTACTGTTTGCCGTTGGACTATTTGCCGTTTTAGGTGCATCAGTCATCCATTCATTAACGTTGAATTTGTTAGATTTTACGTTCAAATTTCCTTTCAGAGATTCGTTATTCAACACATAGCCGATGTAATTTGAGAATGTTCCATTTGCCGTGAAATCACTTGCTCCCAAATACCCTTTTGAATCTGAAACGTTGATGCTTTGAGGGCTGAAAGTCATGTTGGCAGACGACACTTTGATTCCTTGTGGGTAGGCTTTTGAGGCAAATTCAATGCCTTGTACGTGGGCTTTTCCAGAGGTGGGCAAACTTGCGTAACGCTTGGCTGTTACGTCCGACATTTTGCCTTTTGTCTGAATATCTGCATCTATTATTCCTTTCAAAGTCATATCCGTCAAAGGATAGATTTTTGTGATTTTGGTAAGGTCAATTTTGCCTTTGGCTTTAATGTCCCAATTGTAATTTTCAAAGTTTTGGATTGTACCATTTGCCGTAAAAGGTTCGCCGTCCAAGACCAATCGGAGGTCAGAAATATTCAAATTAGTGGAAGCCAATGCTCCATCGGTGTTCAATAAAGTTGCCTTGGCATTGATGTTTTGGATAGGTTCTGGGAATTTGTCAGATTTAATAAAACCATTCGCCAAACTCATCACAGCATTCACCTGTGGGAATTGTTTACTGAGACTATCATACGTACCTTTTGCCTTCAAATTGACATCATATAAACCTCTCATTTCCAAACCTTTCATCGGGAAAATTTGGGCAATTTGTTGTAAATCTAACTTCGCCACAAGGTCGGCATCTACTTTTGATTTCTTTAAACCTTCGATTAAAATCTTCCCATTGATAGGATTTTTACCAAAATTCATTACTAATTTCTTGAAATCTAAAATGCTGTTATTCAGGTTGTTAGTATTATTTTTTGCTTTAAAATCAATGTTAATTCCTGTTACGGCTGTCGGTAAATCAGGATATTGAAACATGGCATTTGAAACCAATAAATTAAAATCGTAAGTCGGAAATTGCGTAGCGTTTTTTGTTCCTTTCACAAATCCATCAAACTTCACTTCACCCTCGGCTTTGAGGTCTTTGAATTTATCGGTATAAATATTCGGAACTAAGGAAAGAAGATTTTTAAACGAATTTTCGGGCGAAGAATAAGTCAAATCCAAAATGATATTTGAGGTATCGGGCATGGCTACTGAACCAGTGAAATTCAGAATAAAGTCATTGATTGTGAGGGAGTTATCTTTGAAGGTATATTTATGATTCGCTTGGTCGATGCTCATGTCCATATTGGCAGACACCTTTTTGTCGGTCAAATAAGACGTGCCTCCGTACTCAATATTTCCCTTTTCGATTTCGGTTTTGGTACTCAAATCATACACATCCGAAGCAATGTCTCCCGAACCTTCATGGGTGATATTTTGCAAAGAAACATAGGTATTTTTGAGTTTATCATCATAAATAATCTGCCCTTCCGTGATTTTCCAAGACTTAATTCCTATCTGAAAATTACTCTTTTCGTTGCTCTCATTTTGTTGTGCTTTTAAAGAATCTGTTTTGTAAATATCATAATTATTTGAACCATCTTTCAGCACTTTCAGGAGGATTTTGGGCGTGTCAAATTGCACAGAATTAACCGCAATTTTATCTCCCGAAAGGATAGACTTTACATCAGCCGACACCGCAAAGGACTTCGCCTGCACGAGCGTATCACCCCCAAAAGGCGAACGACCTACAATGCCAAAGTCTGATAATGAGAGGGTTACGTTAGGGAAATTGTTAATCAATGACAAATCAAAGTCTTTGTAATAGACAGTAGCATTAATCTTTTTCTGAATTTCCTGATTAACTTTCGCTTGGATTTTATCCTTAAAAAAAATAGGAACAGCAAACAATACACCCGCCAAAAGGGCTATGATTGAAACAAAGATGATAAGGATTTTTTTCATGGTTTGGAATTGAAGAGCAATGAAAATTTTGCCACGAAGGCACTGAGTCTCTAAGTATTGTAAAGTAAAGGAAAATCTTTGAGTCTTAAAGCCTTTGTGGCATTATAAAGTTCTCAAAAAGAAAAAAGCACATACGTTTTGTATGCACTTTCAACGAAAAATTTATACTAAAATTATTTCCTAACCGACAATAAACCTTCAACTTGGTCATAGATTTCTTGCATAGTCAATGACAGGTTTATGGTTTTAAATTCAATGACTGAGTCAAAGTTTTTGACTTCTTGCATCAATGACCAAATGCCCTCATCTGATTTTCGCCAAACCTCTACCAAAATCCTTGTTGAGTCCACCAAAACATATTCTTTGAAACTCTCGATGGTTCTGTAAAGGGTAAATTTGTCGCCTCTGTCGTAATTACGGGTACTTTTTGACAAAACTTCAATCAATAAAATCGGGTTGATAATGGCATTTTTATCGGTTTCATCGTACAGCGTTTTTCCACAAACAACTAACAAATCTGGATAAGTTTCACCAGAGTTTTCTTCGTCAATACCTCTAACTCTTTGGTCACTTGAATAGGAACGACAAGTTTTGGTTTTCTTCAAATGACTTCCAATTGAAATCGACAAATTTTCTTTGATGTGATTATGCACTGGCGTAGCCCCTGCCATTTCGATAAAAGGCATATCACCACTCCCCAAAGGAATTATTCGTCCGTTGATGTATTCGTTTCGATACTCAGATTGCTCTTCAAGTACCAAATATTCCTGTAATGTATAGTATCTGTCTTCGAGTGCTGACATTTTTTCTCTTTTTATTACCCAAATCTACAAAAATCTACCCAATAAAAAAACTCGTAAAAGCTGAACTTTCACGAGTTTTTTTATAGAAAAATAGGAATTATTGAATTCCGAAATATTACGCTAATACAAACCGTCAGCCAATAGCTAACAGCCAATTGCCAACAGCTACTTATCTCGTAATTTCCAAAATCTCAAATTCCATCGTACCCGCAGGAGCTTGAATTTGAGCAATATCGCCTACTTTTTTTCCGAATAATCCTTTTCCAAAAGGAGAAGAATTTGAGATTTTTCCAGCCGCCAAATCAGCCTCTTCCTCTGAAACAATGATATAGATTTTCTCCATGCCATTTTTGACATTCTTTATCTTTACTTTCGACAAAATCGAAACTATCGAATTATCAACGTTGGATTCGTCAATCACACGGGCGTTTGCAACCACTTCGTTGAGCTTCATAATCTTCAATTCCAATAGTCCTTGTGCATCTTTGGCTGCATCATATTCGGCATTTTCACTCAAATCACCCTTATCTCGTGCCTCTGCAATTTGTGCCGACATATCCGCACGTCCAACGGTTTTGAGGTGTTGCAATTCAGCCTTCAATTCATCAAATTTTTCTTGTGTGTAATATTGAAATTTTGCCATGATTATATTCGTTTCTGTTATTCTTTATGGAGAAAAAAAATACTGACGATGTGCCAGCAAAAGGTTTTACCTAACTCATTTACAAACAAAAAGAACGGTCTAAGACCGTTCTACAAGATTTTTTATGACCTTTGCAGAAACATCTGTTTACGTAATAATTTCGTGTTTTTGTTTTACTTGCATTTGCTGTAAATATTAGAATGACAAATTTACGAAAACTTTAAGGATTTCAAAGTGTTTTTTTAGGACAATAGTTAGGGGTTAGTTTTTGGAAATTAGTCAATGAGGGAATAACGGTTTGATTATCAGTTGTTTGATGTTTACTAATATTTTTTAAATAAGATTTTATTAAGAAAATTATGAGAATAATATTCATGGGTACTCCCGATTTTGCGGTGGAGAGTTTACGAATTTTAGTAGAAAATAAATATAACGTTGTGGCGGTGATAACTGCCCCTGACAAACCTGTGGGTCGTGGGCAAAAATTGGGTATGTCGCCTGTGAAGGAGTATCTTTTAGAGAATGCTCCAAGCATTCCAATTCTGCAACCTGAGAAATTAAAGAATCCAGAGTTTCTGGAAGAATTACAAAGCTATCAGGCTGATTTACAGATTGTTGTGGCTTTTAGAATGTTGCCAGAAGTTGTTTGGATGATGCCCAAATTAGGTACTTTCAACCTTCATGGTTCATTATTGCCGCAATATCGTGGGGCGGCTCCCATTAATTGGGCAATTATGAATGGTGAAACTGAAACTGGCGTTACAACCTTTTTCCTGAAACAAGAAATTGATACAGGTTCGATAATCTTTCAAGAAAAAGAACCGATTTCATTGACGGATAATGTGGGTGATGTCTATACTCGCCTCATGCACAAGGGGGCGGGATTGGTTTTGAAAACCGTAAAAGCCATTGAGTCAGGCGTTTATCCGCAAGAACCACAAGACGAATCGGGAGAAATTCATCATGCTCCGAAGATTTTTAAGGAAACTTGTCAGATTGATTGGAATCAGCCTGTGAAGAAAATTTATGACTTCATCCGTGGACTTTCGCCATATCCTGTGGCTTGGACGACGTTGAATGATAAGACTTGTCGGATTTATGAGGCGAAGATGATGGAAAGCCTCAGCCAACCCTCTCCCGAGGAGAGGGCTTCTTCTGGCATTGGCTCGTACGTCACCGACGGCAAAAAATACCTTCATTTTCAATGTGCTGATGGTATTTTGGCGATTGAAAATCTGCAATTGGAGGGCAAAAAACGCATGGGGATTGAGGAGTTTTTGAGGGGCTATAGGTTATGATTCTACCCCTCCTAAAATCTCATACTCCTCCAAATCTACTTTCAAAGTTTGCTTTCTAAATTCGGTATTAAGCCTTGGGTAAAGCGTAGTGTTTTTCCCTTCTGAATTCATATAATAACTCCCACAACCAGAAGCCCAAGCGGTATTCTTGAACATGGCTTGGATTCTTTCGTTGTAATCTTTTTGAATTTCATGCTTGACATTAAAATAAGTTTTGGGTGATTTTTTCAGTAATTTCTCATAAAAATCCATGATATAATTTATCTGAGATTCCATAATATCCACAACGGTATTATGTCCTAACCCTGTATTTGGACCTAACACAAACATCAAATTCGGAAAGCCGTTTATCGTAGTTCCTTTATACGCCTCAAAGCCTTCTTTCGTCCATTTTTGAAATAAATTTAATCCGTTTAATCCTTGAATAGTATAATTTTTAATGAATTGTTCTGGATATTCTGCCACATAAAACCCTGTTCCAAAAATGATAGCATCCACTTCCCTTTCTGAACCGTCATTTGTAATGATTCCTGATTTAGTAATTTTATTGATTTTGTTTGTAATTACCTCCGATTGGGGCTTTTGTAAAGCTGGATAATAATCATCAGAAACCAAGATTCGCTTGCAACCAATTCGATAATTTGGGGCCAATTTTCTGCGTAGCTCTTCGTCTTTTACTTGGCTTTTTAAATGTTGTTTTGCTTGGAATTGTGCAATTTCCTTAACGGTTTCATTGCCCACGAAACTCAATCCAATAAATTCATTCAGTTGATATAAAAAACCTCTATATGCCTTTCTAATAAACGGTAATTTTGAAAATAATGACTTAGCAAAATCAGAGAATTCACTATCTGGTTTTGGAATTACCCAAGGAGCAGTTCGCTGAAAAAGGTACAACTTACTGACCTTATCCACAATCTCAGGTACAAACTGAATCGCACTCGCACCTGTACCTATGACTGCCACTCGCTTACCCGTGAGGTCATAGTCATGATTCCAATTTGAGGAATGAAAAATCTCTCCTTTGAAATCTTTAAGTCCTTCAAAGTCAGGAATTTGTGGACGATTCAGAGGTCCTAAACCAGCAACCACCATTCGAGCAGTCGTTTGCTTTCCGTGAGAATCTGTGATGGTATAAAACCCTTCGGATTGATTAAAAACTATTCCAAAAATTTCTGTATTTCGTTGAAGGTGAGGTTCAAGGTTATTTTTACGAACACAGTCTTTCAAATATTCTAAAATCTCGGGTTGTTTTGAGAATTTACGAGTCCAGTTTGGGTTAGGTTCAAAAGAAAATGAGTAGAGATGAGAAGCCACATCACAGCCACATCCTGGATAGGTGTTGTCTCGCCAAGTACCGCCAACTTCGTTACCTCTTTCAAAAATCACGAAAGAATTGTACCCCGCTTTTTTCAATCGTATTGCCATACCCAAGCCCGCAAAGCCCGCTCCTATGATGGCGATATCGTAGTGTTTCATTACTTTAAATTTATAGTCATTGTTAGGATATCCAAGTCATATCTATATCAATAATTTTCCATTGTTTTTTCACCTTTTTAATATGAATGATATAGCCTTTTCCACAAAGTCCCCCACAAGTAAAATCACAGGAAAAAACTCCTTCATTGTTGTTGTTGAAAAGATATATTTTAGTAAAGCTAACTACGCCTATGGAAGAACTTGATTCTTTCCCTTTCAATTCCTTAATGGATTTAATTTTAAAAGTATTTGACTTAAAAAAAATAGCTTTACAATGAGTAGAAAGTTGATTAATAGTATCAATAATAGCTATTTTCTTGACAGAGTCTTTTTTAGATATTTTTGCAAAAATATTATCCTCATCAGATTGTGCTGACCGTTAAAAACTGGACAGTGGGTTATCCTTATTTTAAGTTATAATTATTTGATTAATGGGGTTATTTTTCATATCAATACCTTTTGTTTTTAAGAACTCAGCGGGGCTTTGAAAACC
>JAAFJP010000064.1 GCA_013298125.1 Cytophagales bacterium
TTGATAGGTAGCAGATGTAAAGGTAGTAATACCAAAGTCAAGCTATACTAATTACCCAACAGCTTATTAAATATACTGTATGAACAATCACGTAATACTCTTACTCTTCAAAATCTTTCACAATATTACAATGAACATCATTACCATAAGAAATTGAGCTTAGTACAAACAAGTAATAAAATACTAAAATGTACAAAAAACTCAAACAACCTTATGGGGTTGATAGGAGTAGTGTTCACCTCTTCCCATCTCGAACAGAGAAGTTAAGCCTACTGCCGTTGATGATACTGCAATCACATGCGGGAAAGTAAATAAACCCCAAATACTTTTTGAAAGCCTTGTTACTTCATTGTAACAAGGCTTTTTGCGTTTTATTCCGTTTTACTCTCGGAATAGCATCCATCTTGTAAGGGTATTGTACACTTAGATTTTTATCTTTGATTTATTCATAACTATTTGATAAAACGGAGTTAATTCTACCAGCCGAGCAAATAAAACCTTTCTATAATTAAAAAGCCAAATTCATCCTTTGTCAGGAGAACTTGGCTTCATTATATAAAATTGGGAAATATTATAAACTCTAACCCATCTTATATTTAGCTGGAATTTTATCCTCTACGCTTGCCTTGAATCTGTGGATAGTTGCAAATGACGTTTTTTTATTAAAAGCAAGGATTCCTACAATTGAAGAAGGATGGATTTTTAATGTTCGAGAGCAATTTAAAACTTCTCCTTTTGGTAAATAGCCATAAAAATTCCTGAACCATTGTAAGATTTCTTTACTTTTCAAAGCACTTGAAGCCATTTCATTTGCTTCTTTTTCTCTTTCGTCTTTTTCATCGCTACTAAATGAATCATCCCCAAAGAAATCATTTTCACTGTTTAAGTGCTTCAATACATGGACAATTTCGTGACTTATTGTAAACCAAAAATTATCTAACCTATCATATCTCCCAGTTAAAGCGATTATTGGAGTATTTCCAGATTTAAACGCCGCTCCATCCATATAAGTTTTGGAAAGATGAGAAAGATAAATAAATTTTACCCCTGTTGATTGTAAATCGTTTAAAAACTCTGCAACACCTTTATCTCTTATAGTATATTCATTTACTCTACTCAATAATAATTCAAGAGCTTGCTTATTATATTGTGGAACAGTTATTTTTTGGGCTTTCGTTTCCGCAACTTTTCTCCAAATCTTAACATTCAAAACTTCAAAATTATTATTCTCGCTTTTTCGAAAATGCAAATTATAATTTAAGGAATCAATCGCCTGAATTGAGCCAATATTCAATACTTTTTTACATTGTTCAACAAGAGAATTATAGTCATTTGTTTTTTCTATCCAACCCTTTTTAATCATTTCACTAATTGGATATTTACCAAATAGTTCCGCTTTACTTTTTACTAAATTATCATTACTGGCATCAATAGTTTTTACTCTGTAATTAGTGTACAATTTAATAAAACCCTGTCTTGATTCCTCATCAAATGAAAAAGCATCTGAAATATCAATAATCAATTCTAATGATAAGGGCTTTTTATTTTTTATTAGCTCATTAGCGTGCTTGGGTGAAATGGAGATTATTTGAGCAAAATCTTCCTGAGTCCAACTTCTTTTATCAAGCATATACTTGATTGCCTCACCAGGGCTGATGAAATTTGAAAAATCCATGATTTTAGTAGGAAAATGTGGGTGGAATAATTGGAATATTTACTATTGCGTAATACAAATATAATACCATTTACCGAATAATCAATAATTTGTATTTATGTATTAACCTTTTTGGTAATAAACAAATAAATTATTTTTACGTAATTACTTGCATTGTTATTTTATATTTCCTAAGTTTACAAAAAAAAGCCAGAAGGTTGCCCTACTGACTTTGGAAAGAAGATGACGGTCTGATAGAACCGCCAAATACTTTTGAACCTGAGAACTCAAAATTATTCAAACTTCTTCAATTTTCCAAATCAGGGCAACTTCTGCCATTATTTCACAAAACCAATTTTTGCTCTATCTGACTGTCATTAACATTATAATGCTGTTTTAAAACATAAGTAATTATGTGCCTCTAACTTCTATTTATGTAGCATACAAGGCTTGTATGGCTATTCTAAGGCTTATTTTGTTTTTTACAATTTAAATTTTTTTACAATGACAGTTTTTTTGAACACAAATGGAGATTTGAAATCTCACAAATTAGAAGTTGAAACATCATCAACTATTGGAAAATTGATGCAATTAGCTTTCCCAAATGTGAAGCAAGGTTCAGATTTTGAAGAAGATAATGAAGTTTATCTACAAAATCAGGATGAAGATTTTGATAAAGGGAAAACGCTCGAACAATGTGGTGTCAAGCATGGAGACATCTTGTTTATTGGTAAGTGTAAGCGAGTTAATCTAAGTATTTCATATGTTGGAAAAACATTCAATGTAGAAACAACCCCAGCACTTTTATTGAAAAACTTGAAGAAAAAAGTTTCTGAACATTTTGGAATGACTGACCAAGAGGTATCGGATTTTCAATTTCTATTAAATAATCAAGCTATTGATGATTTGAAGGTAATGGTTGGTTCTTTGGTAAGTTATTCAAGTTGTTGTGTATCATTGATTTTTGCTCCAAAGAGAGATGTAAATGGATTCATTGAGTCTGACCAGCAAGTTTTCAAGAAGGATTTAGAGACTTCTGAATATCTCTCAGGTGAAATTGATGGTGATTGGGGATTAGTAGAAAATAACAATGGGCCTATATGGCCCATTGTTATTTTATGGGTTAAAGCGAAAAATAATCAGAAGTATTATTTACGATTTGACTTAACTAATTACAATCAATTAGCTCCAACAGCTCAATTATGGAATATGGAAACTAATCAGCCGTTGGAACAGGTTAGTTGGCCTAATTGGACTTTAAGATGTCAGCAAGTATTTAGACCTTGGGGAAAACCGTGCCTCTATCTACCATGTGATAGAATGGCATTTGAAGGGCATACAAATTGGGTACAAGAACATCCATCGTTAGTTTGGCAGATAGGAGAAGATACTATTTTTAAGTACATAAATGAAGTTTATCAAATTATTAACTAATTATAGACAATGACTATCTCAATTTACAAATGGTTCTGTCTAACGATTGGACTAAGAAAACGTGGACAAGGTTTGCGTGAAAGTGGTGCTTTTTTAATTGCTAAAACGGGGTCATTAAAGATATCTACAATTGTATTTTATGATGAGCTTGATTCAGAGGCTTTCAAATCAGGTATTATCGTATTAAATGGCTTAGGTCATGCGAAACTTGGAGAAATTTTAACTGAAACCAAAAGTGAGGTTATTGCAGATATACATACTCATCCAGTGGGTTGTAGCACCCGTCAGAGCGATTCTGACCAAAAACATCCGATGTCACGCTTAAAAGGACATATTGCCTTTATTGCTCCTGACTACGCATTAAAGCGTTTTTTAATGCCTTGGGATTGTAGTTCGTATTTATATCAAGGGTCATTTCAATGGCAAACTTTAAAAGAAAAGTCTTTTCCACTAAAACTTACATTAATATGAAATTTGATTTGAGTAATACTGAAAGAGCGGCGATTGCTCTTGCAGAAAAAAATAAAATAGATATAGAAGAAGCTGAGAAATTGCTTTTAGAAAGTCAGATTTGTTTAGAGGCAAGTGATGAAATTAAAACTTCCTATCCACTTCAAGTCGCTTTTCTATCTTGTTTTAATGCTGGGAACAGAATTTTTAAAGGTGGGGTCATTTGTAGCATTCCAGATAATGTACCCAATCTTTTAAATTTAAACGGAGAAACGTTTAATGAAGTTTTATTTGACTTATTTCCTTTTAGCAAAGAAGATAATTTAAAGGATTCGACACAGAAAATACTATTTGGAAAAAATCCCACTTCTATAAATGAAATTGAATTGGTATGTTCAGGTTGGCAAGGAGGAATAAATATCTATAATTCTGACATAAACATTTTAAAAAATCATCGTACAAATGTCTGTTTTGGGGCTTGTTTAGCGAGTTCCTACGCATTGTTTTGGGTATTTAATAAAACCTTTTCAATGATTGAAAAGGTGGATGAAGAATCATTTGGATATTCTTTATGGACTAATTCTTCGGAATACGATTGGACTGGAAGTATTAACGAAGGACCTTATGATATTGTATTGCCTTCAAATATTTGGACTGTTGGTTTAGGACATTTAGGACAAGCGTATTTATGGGTTTTAGCTAATCAAAAATGTTATCAGGGAGTTGAAATTTTATTACAAGATTTTGATACGTTAGGAAAAGAGAATTTAGGTTCACAACTTCTTAGTTATGATTTTCAGATTGGACTAAAAAAGACAAGAATATGTGCTGATTTTTTGAAAAAAGTAGGGATTAATTCAAAAATTATAGAAAAGCCCTTTAATGAGTTTGACCAACAAGATTCTGATTTAAATCAATTCAAAATTTTGCTTACAGGTCTTGATAATATTGACGCAAGAAGGAAAATTAATCCTGATAGATTTCAAGTATGTATAGACGGTGCTACAAATGGTAAATTAATAAATTTCGATTCTTTTACTTTTAGAAATCTTAAACTATTAGATAAGTGTCCAGAGGAAATATGGATAAAAGAAGAAGTAGTTAAGCAAGAGATTTTCCATGAAAATCTTTACAAGATGGTCGAAGAAAAAGGCGGATGCGGTATTTTAACAAATGTAGGGATTTCAACGCCTTTTGTAGGGCTTTTTGGTGCAAGTATTCTTATCTCAGAATTAGCTAAAAATGTTATTAATGAGAATAAATTAGTCACTTTTTCTGGAAAAATGAGAACAACAGGTTCTTACTCAATTGTTTGATAATTAAAAAAATACAAAGGTAAAATAATTGAAAGGTACGAAATGAAATGTCTCCAACAAGAGAAGTAGCTTCAAAAGGAATTTTGAGACCGCTTTTATTTTACATTTCACCCTTTGGTCAATAATTTTTTCTATCAAGGTCATGTATAACGCTGACTTTTTCAGTTGAATAAATGTGGGAGGAAGTAAGTGAATATATAGAATCTCGGAATTGAGGAAATCGGATTATTTTTTGCCACGAAGTCACCAAGACTCTAAGTTTTTTGAGTTGATGAATCCACTTTACGGAGCCCTCAAATAGATTCTTTCAGAATGACAGGATGAGAATGGATATGAAGAAGATTAAGTAAGAGGTAGTAAAAGTTCAACTTAATAGCCAGCCCCACAAGCGGACGAAGTAATGCAGTAAAGATAAGGGCTTTGATTGATAAACAATTTTAATATTTCGGTACTCTGTACCTATGAGTTTGAGGGTATCTTGTCATTCTCTAAAAATATCTCGGTACTCTGTACCTATGAGTTTGAGTATTCTGTCATTCTCTACAAATGTTTCGGTACTCTGTACCTATTGATTATGAGGATATTAGGTCATGCTCAATTTAAAGAGGAGTAATACAATCAAATATTGGATTTGAGAATCCAACGTCAGGTTTAGAATGGGGTGCGTAACCTCTGACGACACGCCGAATCCAAATCTATTCAATTGAAAGAATAGGTTTGGATTTTTTATTTCACCACTTCTTAAAAATCACAAAAACCGCCAAAACTATCAATAAAAACCCCACCAGATGATTCCAGGCTAATTTTTCGGTTTTGAAAATGAAGACGGTTATTAGGGTGAAGACGATTAGAGAGATGGCTTCTTGGATGGTTTTTAGTTCGAACATGGAGAATGTTCCGCCGTTTTCTTTGAAGCCTATTTTGTTGGCGGGGACTTGGAAGATGTATTCAAAAAAGGCTAATCCCCAGCTAATCAAGATGATAGCGAAGAGTCCGAGGCTTTTGAGGGTGGTGATGTTTTTGAATTGGAGATGCCCATACCACGCCAAGGTCATGAAGATGTTGGAGAGGATGAGTAGGGATATTGTGTAAAATGATTTCATGCTCTTGTGTGGGTATTGTTGGGACACAGATTTCACAGATGCTTCGCAGCACAGATTTTCACAGATTTTTTTATTGATGGCATGACCTTTTTGAGTCATGCCATCAATAATTTTGAGTTAAAATCCTATGCCAACCGTCAAGGTTTTGATTCTGCATAGGTGCATATTTGAGGTGATGTATAGGGTTGAGCCGTCGTTGCCCCATGCACAGTTGGCGGTGGGTTCGTTGGTGTCGATTCTGCCTAAGAGTTTGCCTTCAGGCGAGATGATTAGTACGCCTCCTGGTCCTGTGGCGAAGAGATTTCCCTTTTTGTCGATTTTCATGCCGTCGGGTAAGCCTTTTAATTTGCCTTCTTTTACGGCGGGTGTGGCATCGTAAAATACTTTTCCTACGCCCAAACTTCCATCTGTATTTACGGGATATGCCATGTAAATTGCTCTATCTGCATAAGATTGGGCAACGTATAGGATTTTTTCGTCGGGCGAGAATGCTAATCCGTTGGGTCGGAGTAGTTCGCCCGTGGCTAAGGTGATTTTGCCGTCCGTGCCGATGCGGTAAACGCCAAAGAGTTCTTGTTCACGGGTGGGATCTTTTTCCCATTTGTCGAGTCCATAAGGTGGGTCGGTGAAGTAGTACGCACCACCTGAATGTTGGACAATATCGTTGGGGCTATTGAGTTTTTTGCCTCCGAAACTATCTGCCAAAGTGCGTTTTCCGCCTACTTCCAAGGGCATGGCTGATACTCTTCTGTCGCCGTGTTCGCAGGCTACTAATTCGCCTTTCTTGTTGATAATCAAGCCATTACTGCCTGGTTCGTAGCTGTATCTGCCTAAGCCTGTGTAGCCCGAGGGTTTCAAAAAGGCAGCGGCGGATTTGTCTCCTTCTTTCCAACGATAAATGGTGTTGGCGGGGACATCGGAGAATAGTAAAAACTCGCCATTTTTGACCCAAACGGGTCCTTCTGACCACATATAGCCCGAAGAAAGGACTTCGATTTTGGCTTCTGGGGCGATTAATTGGTCGAGGGCAGGGTCAAGTCTGACTACTTTTCCGATGCTTGGGTAGTTGGTTTGGGCTGAAATGTTTGACATACAACAAGTTATTAGGATGATGGATAAGAGACGTTTCATGGTTTTATACTCCAAAGGGTTTGAAAATGGGATGGGCAATTTTGATTTCGTTTTTACGAATAATATCCAATATTTTGTAATTGATTTCTTCTTTTATATTGTCAAAATTGTGAGATTCACGAGTATCTAAATTATAGGACACAATAATGTCCAAAGCGTTATCTTCAAAGCCTACAAAACGAGTTGTGCCTTGGTCTTTTTTGTAGCTAAGTGGATGATTATGAGTAGTTTGGTTTATTTCTATGATGGCTTTTTGTAATGTTTTTATCTCTACATTATCTTGTAATTTTATGGTGTATTTTACCTTCGTGCAAGGTTTTTGAGTGAGATTTTCGAGAGCCTGAGCCGTTAATAAACGGTTGGGAATGGTTATCAAACTGCCTTCGCTTGTACGTATGCGGGTACTGCGAAAACCGATTTTTTCGACATCGCCCGTTACTTTATCTAAGTGGATGTTATCGCCCACCACGAAGGGCAAATCCAAGAAAAGGGTAAAGGAGGCAAAAAGGTTTTCCAAGGTTTCACGAGCTGCCAAGGCAATGGCGAGTCCACCGATGCCCAGACCTGTCACTAACGCCACGACATCGACCTTGAAAATGACTCCAAGCATGATGAAAATGGTCAAAATGGCTATTCCGATAACGACTAAATCTTTGAAAAATGGGATAAATTGTTCATCTAATTTTGAGACTGTTAGAGTGGCTCTTTCTTGAAAAATGAGGGAAATAAATTTGGTGATTCTGACTAAAATCCAAGCGATTGAGAAGATAAAAAGTCCTTCAAAAGTCTTTAATAATATCATTCTGATTCCAAAAACTTCAACTGTTGGGAGTTTCCAAGAGTCAGGAAAATGAACAAATGAGGATGCTAAGTATATGAAAATCAGGGTGATAAATAGTCTTACGGGCTTGCGTAACATCTCTACGCAAGTGTGTATAGGGATGCGGTCATGGCGGATGAATCGGTAGAGAATTTTGCTGAAAAAGTCGGCAAGAAAACGTCTGAATAATAGTCCGAAAATGATGATACCGACGAGCCAGAGGATGTCGGTGGTTTTATTTTCGAGAAATTCAGAAGGTAGGTATTGCATTTTTTGGGGGTATTTGATGAGATACAAAGTTAATTTATTCGTATTCATAAATAAATATCTAACGATTTTCTTCACCACAAAAGGCACAAAAGAATTAAAAGTTTTTAGAATGAATACTTTTAATTCTTTTGTGCCTTTTGAAGAGATTAAGAAAACTATCCCAAAGCCACTCGCCAATCCTCAATCAAATCCTCAATATCTTCTATCCCAACCGACACCCGTAATAGATTTTCAGGCGAAGGACTATCTGGACCTTCCACCGATTTGCGATGTTCTATTAAACTCTCAACACCACCCAAACTCGTTGCCGTAGTGAAGAGTTTTAACCTGCCCGTCAAAGCCATTGCATTTTGGGCATCGCCTTTTATTTGAACGGATAACATTGCCCCAAAACCACCCGTCATTTGTTTTTTAGCCACATTATGCTGAGGGTGAGACGCTAATCCTGGGTAATGAACTACCTCAATTTTAGGGTGTTGGCTCAAATATTTCGCTAATTTCATAGCGTTTGCGGTCTGAGCTTTTACTCGTAAAGGCAAAGTTTTTATCCCTCTCGAAACCAACCAACAATCAAAGGGCGAAGGCACGCCTCCTGTCAATTTCTGAATCGTTTTTATCTTTTCAGACAAATCATTATTTTTTTTAAAAATCAATGCTCCACTTAAAATATCGCTGTGTCCGCCAAAATATTTGGTAGTCGAGTGCATCACAATATCCGCCCCTAAATCCAAACACATTTGCATTACTGGCGTTGCCCACGTATTATCCACCGCCACAATTGCCCCTTTATCGTGAGCAATCTTACTCACTTCTTGAATATCCGTAATTTTCAATTGTGGATTAGAAGGTGTTTCTATCCAAATGAGTTTGGTATTTGGTTGAATAGCTTGCTTAATTGCTTCTAAATCAGTCATATTGACCTTCGTCATAGACAATCCCCATTGTTCAAAAACCTCCGAAACCAAAACGGCAGTTGCATAATACGCATCATCAGGAACGATGATGTGGTCGCCCGATTTTAAGGCTTGGAACAAAGCTGTCGTTGCTGCCATTCCCGAAGCAAAAGCCAATGCTACCGCTCCATTTTCTAAAACCGCTAAACTTTTTTCTAATTGTTGCCGATTAGGATTACTCGCCCGAGAATAGACGTGTTCGTGTTGGTATGAGCCATCCGCTTCACGTTCAAATGTGGTTGAGAGATAAATTGGAGCAACAACTGCACCTGCATTGGCATCGTGCGTGAGGGTGGTTTGTATGGCGAGGGTATCGATTTTCATAGAGTAAAAGTAATTGGAAATTTGGTAAGAATAAAAATCAATCTCTTCATGGGTAAACTTTGGCTAAAAGGCTGTCTTGTAAATATAAAATTATAATGTAAAAATACAATTAAATCATTACAGATTAATGTTCTGAATGATGTATATTTACGGAAATAAATCTAAATAAAAATCAATCGAAATGAGTATAAACGACAATTCAAGAAGAGATTTTATTAAGAAAACGTCCTTGGCATTGGGAAGTTTTTATATTGTACCACGTCATGTTTTGGGTGGTAAGGGCTTCATTGCTCCTTCCGACAAACTTAATATTCTGAGCATCGGGGCAGGGGGAAAAGGTGAATCTGATACGCTTTTAGCTTATAATAAAGGTACTGAAAACATTGTAGCCATTGCAGATGTTGATTTCAATCGTGCGGCAAATACGTTAAAGCAATTGCCCGAAAATGTAAAAAAATATAAAGATTGGCGGGAGGCTTTGGATAAAGAAAAAAATAATATTGATGCCGTAACTGTCTCAACGCCAGACCATCACCATGCGGCGGCTACGCTTGCGGCTATGCAATTGGGCAAGCACGTTTATACCCAAAAACCTCTCACTCACAACATACAGGAGGCTCGTATGCTTACGGAGGCGGCTAAAAAATATAAAGTTGTAACCCAAATGGGTAATCAAGGTTCGTCGAATGATGGGCGTAGAGTTTTACAAGAATGGTTTGATGCAGGATTGATTGGTACGGTAAAACGTGTGCATATTTGGACAGATCGCCCTGTTTGGCCCCAAGGAATTGCTACGCCAAAGGGCAAATTTGATATTCCAAGTGACTTTCCGTGGGATTTGTGGTTAGGTCCAGCCCCTTCTCGTGATTTTGTGCCAAGTGCCTATCACCCCTTCAAATGGCGTGGTTGGTGGGATTTTGGTACGGGTGCTTTAGGCGATATGGGTTGCCACCTTTTAGATGGTGTTTTCAAGGTATTGGATTTAGCATATCCTACTGAGGTTCAGTGTAGTGTGGGTTCAATTTTCACGAAAGATTGGGTGCCTGAATACTTGCCAGATAGTTGCCCTCCGTCTTCAAAAGTTACTTTCCAATATCCTAAAACTGCCAAAAATAATTCCCCAATTGAGATTATTTGGTATGACGGAGGTATCAAGCCAGACATTCCAGCTGAGTGGGGCGACGAACCACTTTGGACAAATGGCGTAATTTATGAAGGAACAAAAGGCAAAATGGCGAATGAGTTGTACAACCAAAATCCAACGCTTTTACCAAAATCAAGAATGGAGTCTGCGAAGGTGAAAGCTGTGAAACCAACTTTGTATCGCATTGAGGGTCAGGCAGGTGGACATAATTATCACTGGGTGAAGGCTTGTAAAGCGGGTTACGGAAATATGGAAACCAGTTCACCTTTTGAGTTTGCTGGACCGTTGACCGAAATGATTTTGATGGGAAATATTGCCATCCGGAGCTTCCAATATCGTGAAGGAGAAGGTCGTGCGGGCAAATTCCCAGGACGTAAAAAACTCTTCTGGGATGGTACAAATATGAAGATTACCAACTACGATTTTGCCAATCAATTTGTATCTCGGAATTATCGGGATGGTTGGAAATTGGGTTGATGAATATTGGATTCTAATTTTTGTTACTGTGGCTGGGTGTCTCCTACCAGATACGGAACGAGAGATTACTATTCAGGGTATTGGTGCTAAATAATCACTCAAAAGTTTTTCCTGTCACCATATTCTAAAAAGCCTTAAATCTGTTGGATTTAAGGCTTTTCTTATTTTTTCGCTTGAATTTCTAATTTATTTTTTGAAATCAAAGCACTCAGTTTTTCTTTTTCCTTTTGCCTCAAAGGTTTGGATTGAATATACTCAATCTCAAAAGGTATTTCTTGTTTTTCCATTTGAGTTATTTTATCTAAATATTTTATAACTTTACTAAAAATCAGATTAATGGCTAAGGATTTATATCACGATGTTGTAAAAAAGGCACTCATCAATGAAGGTTGGACGGTTACACACGATCCTTATCCTCTCAAAATTGGTTCAGTAAGAATGTTTATTGATTTAGGAGCCGAGAGAATTATTGCAGCCGAAAAAGATAATGAGAAAATAGCCGTTGAGATAAAATCGTTTTCTGATGATTCGCTTATTTCTATGTTTCATGAAGCGGTTGGTCAATACGACAATTATCAGATCGCTTTGGAAGACGAAGAACCCAATAGGATTCTTTTTTTAGCTGTTCCTGAAAGTATTTATGATAGCTTCTTTCAAGAGCCTTTTGTTCAAAAGGTTATTGCTAAAAGAGATATAAAAATTATTGTGTATCAACCTGACAATGACAATTCAATAGTATGGAAAAGATAAAAACATACCAAAAAATTTTGCTTTCGTTTTTAGAGGATTATTCTAAAATCACCTATGCAAATGCCCCAAATTTAGAACAACAAATCTTAGTAGATACCAAAAGAAATCACTTTCAATTAGTGAGCGTCGGTTGGCAAAAGGGTAAATTTATTTATGATGTTGTTTTCCACTTCGATATTAAAAATGGGCAAATTTGGATTCAACAAAATTGGACAGATTTGAAACTTCGCCAAGAACTCGTTGAGAGAGGAGTTGAAAATCAAGATATTTTTGTTGGGTTTTCTCCGCTTCAACAACCGTTGGAAACTACTGTTCAGAGTGTTACGGCTAAATAATTAGGCTTCCCTTGGAAATTACTTTTCAAGAATATTGCTTTCAAAAATCCACTCAATTTTGGGTGGATTTTTCATTTTACGCTTTATAGAACTAAGAATAATACAATTTTATTTTAACTGAAAG
>JAAFJP010000065.1 GCA_013298125.1 Cytophagales bacterium
ACCCGTAGCACTTGTCTGTGAAGTGCTACTAATCAAATAGTCTGTGTAAAAATCTAACAACTTTTCCATAGACAAAGATAATCAGTATCAAATAACTACGTCAGGAGAAACTTGCGTAACATCAGTAAGTTATTAATTTGAAATCAAAAAAAATACATAAATTTAACCCTCATGGGCATTATTCATCAACACTTATGAAATTCTATTTCGAAGAAAAAAAGCGTAAAAAAACGCACCATTGCCACAATTGCGAAACTGCATTCGATGAAACTGATAATTTTTGTCGTAAATGTGGGCAAGAAAACCACGATTTAAAAGTGCCAATTCCTCATATTTTAGAAGAAATTTTTGAAGGACTTACTCATTTTGACAATAAGTTTTTTACCACTATCAAAAGTATTTTCTCTAAACCAGGACTAATAACCAAAGATTTCCTGGATGGTAAACGAACCCGATTTGTACCACCACTTCGATTATTTTTCTTTATTAGCACCACTTATTTCTTTCTATACAGTTGTTCCCAGTCTAAAAGTGAAGAATTGTTGCAAGACCCTACTTGGGTAAAAGAAGAAGTGGATAAA
This sequence comes from Cytophagales bacterium, assembly GCA_013298125.1. Lineage (GTDB taxonomy): Bacteria > Bacteroidota > Bacteroidia > Cytophagales > Spirosomataceae > Arcicella. Next base: position 582 of record JAAFJP010000065.1, read on the forward strand.
TTTACTGCTGAAGACCTATTGAATAGATTACAAGTGAAAAGTTGGGATACAATAAGGTCAATTTTGCCAAAGAAATCTCTTATAGCTCAGAAACGTATCTTGATGTCTCTTTATCAAAATACATTAAAAGATACGCTCAATACTTACCCGCTAAAAGTGGGAAATGTTACTCGTGGATTCATCAAAAAAACACTTCAAGAATGTCAATTACCTGTACCCGATACCATTTTGTTTAGGGCAATTGTATTTAATAGAAGAATAAAAATATCATTAGATTCCGCACAATCCTATTGGGTTATGGGCAATGGAACTACTAAGAAAGTAGCATTTGAAAGGCTGTCTTATAACGATAAAGAAATAGATTCTGTATATGTCGCCTCCGAAAATCAACAAATACATTGGTGGGAAAGGATAACGTTCAAACTTCTCCGTAAAAATCAATACAATAAGGAGTTAGCCATGGAAAAAGATGAAAATTACTGGCGTATAATTTTCACTAAAAGTATAAGCTATACTCTTTTTATTTTAATTCCCTTAGTAGGTTTTTTGCTCTGGTTTTTTTTCAAGAAAGTACGCCCATTTTATTATGAACATCTCATTGCTTCTATTTATCTTCACAGTATGGTGTATTTGATTTTCTCAATACCCTACTTAATGTATGTAATTTTTAATATCAATTTTGATGAAGTATTTGGTGAATCCGCCTTTTTGATACTGTTAGTGGGTTTTTGGCTATATTTCTTGATTAGTGTCAAGTATATTTTTCAACAAACATGGTTTAAAACTATATTGAAATCAATTATATTCGGTATTTGTTATGCTATGCTATTTTTCATTTGTTATATGCCAATTTCTGTCTGGTTAATTTCTCAGTTTGTGAAATAATAGTTGGTACATTGAATACCAAAAATAAGATGTAAATAAGAACAACAAAATGTCCCCAATCCAACAAGCCAACTCAACATCCCACCAACTCCTAAAACGTCGTCATTTTTTGCAGTCGTGTGCTACTGGTATGGGCATGATGGCTCTGGGGTCGATGATGGGGTGTTCTTCGGATAAAAAAGATATTATTACCAATCCTTACGCTCCAAAATTGCCTCATTTTGCGGGTAAAGCCAAGAGCGTCATTTACCTCCACATGGCGGGTTCGCCTTCGCAATTAGAGCTTTTTGATTTTAAGCCAGAACTCCAAAAATGGCATGGCAAGGACTGTCCGCAATCATTTTTAGAAGGTAAGACTTTTGCCTTCATCAGGGGCGTTCCCAAGATGTTGGGGTCGCAAGGACAATTTGCACAAAGAGGACAATCAGGGGCTTGGGTTTCGGACTATCTGCCTAATTTTCAGACCGTTGCCGATGAAGTAACGTTTCTGAAAGCTATGCACACTGAGCAATTTAATCACGCACCCGCTCAGTTGTTCATGCACACGGGCAGTGCCAGATTGGGTCGCCCAGGGATGGGTTCATGGGCTGTTTATGGCTTGGGGTCAGAAAATGAAAACTTGCCAGGGTTTATCGTTTTGACTTCGGGTGGGAAATATCCAGAGGCTGGAAAAAGTATTTGGGGAAGCGGTTTTTTGCCTTCCGTTTATCAAGGCGTTCAGTGTCGGTCAGACGGTGAACCCGTTTTATACATCAATAATCCCAAAGGCATTTCTCGGGATATTCGCCACGAAGCTATCAATGCCATCAACGAAATTAATCAAAGAGAATACGAAACTTTTGAAGACCCAGAGATTCTGACTCGCATTTCACAGTACGAAATGGCGTTCAGAATGCAAGCCGAAGTACCCGAAGTGATGGATATTTCCAAAGAACCTGCCTACATTCATAACCTTTACGGCACAACCATCGGCAAAGCATCTTTTGCCAATAACTGTCTCTTAGCCAGAAAGTTGGTGGAAAGTGGCACAAGATTTATTCAACTTTTCGATTGGGGTTGGGACACCCACGGCTCAAATGCCTCAGAGGCTTTGGAAATTGGTTTACGCAAAAAATGCCAAGAAACTGACCAAGCCATGACTGCTCTTTTGATTGACCTAAAACAAAGAGGATTATTAGAAGATACGCTCGTAGTTTGGGGTGGAGAATTTGGCAGAACACCCATGCAAGAAAACCGAGACAACAAACCCGCACCCTTCATGGGGAGAGACCATAATCCCGAAGCCTACACTATCTGGATGGCAGGAGGAGGTGTAAAAAAAGGCTACACCCATGGCGAAACGGACGAATTGGGTTACGCAGGAATCAAAGGAAAAACCCACGTCCACGACCTTCAAGCCACGATTTTACATCTTTTAGGACTTAATCACGAACAATTAACTTATCAATTTCAAGGTCGCCCTTTTCGTTTGACGGATGTTGCAGGGAAGGTGATTCGGGAGGTGTTGGCTTGATGGGTGAAAGATGTAATTTTAAAATATCTTCCGTATAAAGTTGAATCTTTAATTTTTGACTTCATTTTTTTGATTTTTTAACTTAAATTGCATCGAAATCAACAAATTGATAAAATATTTCTCCAACATAACATTTTAGAAGAAACAGAATGAATTTTCCAGCTGAACTTAGGTACACAAAAGAACACGAATGGGTTAAATTAGACGGTGATATTGCTACCGTAGGTATTACAGATTTTGCACAAAGCGAGTTGGGAGACATCGTTTATGTAGAAATTGAATCAGTCGGACAGACACTTGCACAAGACGAAATCTTTGGTTCTGTGGAAGCCGTTAAAACTGTTTCTGATTTATTTTTACCTATCGCAGGGGAAGTTTTGGAAGTAAATGGTGCTTTGAACGATCAACCAGAATTGGTAAATTCAGACCCTTTTGGTGAAGGTTGGATGATTAAAATGAAAGTTTCAAACGTGGCAGATGTTGAATCATTGATGGATGTTGATACTTACCAAGCACATACTGGTCATTAATACTATTTTATATTTTTATAAAGCCCTGACAATCAGGGCTTTTTTTTGATAAAAGCAAACCTCACCCCCAGCCCCCTCTCCTTAATGAGAGGGGGAGAAATCGGACGAATAACTCCCCCTCTCATTAAGGAGAGGGGGGCGGGGGGTGAGGTGTTATTACAAAAAATGAAAATCCTTATCCGTTCCGCTAAAATAATTTGTAAAAGTTCTGATTTCCACGGTCAGACGAAAGATATATTTATCGAAGATGGTGTCATTCGCCAAATTGGTGATGTGATTATCCTTGAAGCTGATGAAATTATCGTAGGCGAAGACTTACACGTGTCCGTAGGTTGGTTCGATATGCGTGTACACCCAAAAGAACCAGGTTTTGAGTACAAAGAAAGCCTCGAATCTATGGAGGCAACTGCACTGGCAGGAGGTTTTACCGAAATAGCCTTATTACCTAATACTCAACCAGTTGTACAAACCCGTGAGAGCGTAAATTACCTAAAACGCTCAGGTGAAAAAGTAAAATTTCACCCAATGGCAGCCGTTACAATGAAGTGCGAAGGGAAAGATTTTACCGAAATGATTGACCTCCACGAAGCGGGTGCAGTGGCTTTTACAGATGGTGAACATTCCATCCAAAATCCAGATATTTTCTTGAAGAGTCTGCAATATCTAACGCAATTTGGCGGTTTACTTATCAATCACCCAGAAGATACCCATTTGACGCATTATGGGCAAATGCACGATGGTTCGGTTAGTATGTTTTTGGGTATGAAAGGAATGCCCAAAATGGCGGAGGAAATTATGTTGATGAGAGACTTAAAACTCTTGGAATATGTATTGCAAACGCCTTTTATTCAAGCATTTAAAGGGAAAAATTTGCTCCATTTCTCTTGTATTTCATCGGCAGAAACCATTAATTTAGTGAGGATGGGCAAAGAAATGGAATTGCCCATTACTTGCGATGTAGCTGCTCATCAAATTTGTTTTACTGAAAATGATTTAATAGATTTTGATAGTAATTTCAAAGTAAATCCCCCTTTCCGTACACAGGAAGACGTGGATGCACTTTGGGAAGGGTTGGCTGATGGTACAATTGACGTGATTGTGTCTGACCATAATCCACAAGATGAGGAGTCGAAGAAATTAGAATTTGATATGGCGGAGTTTGGTATTATTGGATTAGAAACCGTTTTTGCTTCTGTCAATACTTACAATAAAAATTTATCCATTGAGACTATTATCGAAAAATTAACAGATAATCCACGTGAGATTTTAAAGTTGAAAAGCCCAAAAATTGAGGAAAATACCAAGGCAAATCTGACTGTTTTTTCTCCAACTCAGGAATGGATTTACGAAGAAAAAAATATTATTTCAAAATCAAAAAACTCTCCTTTTATTGGTAAAACTTTGAAAGGTAAAGTTATTAAAGTTGTTGTTTAGAAATCCCTAAAAACGTGTTTAATAAATCACTCATAAAAAATATATTTTTTTACGGAATCATTGCAGGATTACTCACTTTGACTTATTGCTTCGTAGTGCGTGCTATGGGAGGCGTTCCACTCGATGGCAAAAAAGCCCCTACCATCATTCTGAGCATGATTTGTATGATTTTATCTGTAAAAGCATATCGTAGAAATAATCCTGACCAGACTTTACACTTTTGGGAAGGCTTAGTCGTTGCCAATCTTACAAACCTCGTGGGTGCGTGTGTAAGTGCCATTGGACTTTATTTTTGGTTAAGTGGTAATGGAAGCGACGTTTTGACTACTTACATTACAGAGAGTATCAAAACACTCAATATTCCTTCGGTCAAAGATGGTTATATCAAAGAAATGGGCTTAACTTCATTTAAAGAACTCATCGAAGGCTTTAAGTTACTTTCTCCCAAAGACATTTCCCGAGATGAAATCACGGGGCTAAAAGGTAAACTACCGATGGGACTTCTAATTTCAATCATGATTTCATTGTATTACAGAAGAGGATATTTAAATTAGAATGTTAGGGATTCGGGATTGGGTAATTAGGGATTCGTGGGATTGGGTAATTCAAGATACAATAAACTAAAACAGCATCATTAAATCACAATCATAATTAACTCAAAACAAAAAAACTTTTATGGAAAATCAAACTACTACCACTCGTACTGCCCTCAAATGGGGTGTAGTTATTGGAATTGTTAATATTTTATTTAGCACAGGAATGATGGTTTCAGGGCAAATAGCTAATCAAACATTAGGATATGTTGTTTATTTAATTTGGGGAGTAGGAATCTATTTAGCCATGAGTGATTTTAAGAAAGAAAATCAAGGTTTTATGTCTTACGGGCAAGGTCTTGGTCTTGGAACACTCAAATGTGGAATCGTAGGATTAATCTCTGGGGCTTTTTCATTTCTTTATATGAAATTCATTGATACTACTATCTCTGACCAGATTATGAAAAAAGCGGTAGAAGATATGGAGAAAAAAGGCTTGCCAGATGAACAAATTGACCAAGCAATGGAATATTCAAAAATGTTTATGAGTCCAGGTATGATGTTTGTTTTTGCTGTTATTGGTACAATATTTATCGGTTTTATTCTTTCTTTAATCATCTCAGCAATTCTCAAAAAAGATAAACCAGTTTTTGAATAGTTCAAAGTAGTTTTCAAATTCAAGAAATATCTGTTCTTGAATTTGAAAACTTTGTAACTTAAAAACTTACCAACTTTATCAAATGTATCAAATTTTCAAAAAGGAACTCAATTCATTTCTCAATTCACTGATTGGCTATATCGTCATTGGTGTGTTTTTGACGGCTACGGGGTTATTTACATGGTTTTTCAAAGACAATATTCTTGACTTTGGCTATGCAGATATGACTATGTTTTTCCAAATTGCACCTTATCTTTTCCTATTCCTAATCCCAGCAATTACGATGCGGGCTTTTGCCGAAGAAGTGAAATCTGGAACAATTGAGTTACTTTTTACAAAACCGCTGTCTAAATGGCAGATAGTTTTAGGAAAATACTTGGCAAGTTGTTTTCTGATTCTATTGTCGTTGTTGCCTACTTTACTTTTTTATTATTCAGTATATCAATTGGGTAATCCACAAGGTAATATTGACTCAGCGGCGGTTTTTAGTTCTTATTTAGGTTTGTTTTTCTTGGGATGTGTCTTTGCCGCTATTGGCGTAATGATGTCGTCTTTTACAGATAATCAAGTAACGGCTTTTGTATTATCGTTTATTATCTGTCTAATCCTTTATTATGGCATTAGTCAATTGGCACAACTCCCTTTTATGGGAGATTTTGGTTACTTTTTCAACCAATTAGGTCTTGATTATCAGTACAATGCACTCAGTAAAGGATTAATAGATTCAAGAAATATTATTTATTTTATTTCTGTAATTTTTCTAACCTTGTGGGGAACAAAAATGAAAATTACAAGTTTGAGATAATAAAGTAAAAGAGATATAACTTGACTTTAAGCAATAAAAAAGTTAATTTAGTATCTGTTATCATTAAATTCCTGACCCAAAATATTATATCATTCACTAACTCAAATGAAAAAAATAGTCCTTATTACTTCATCAATTTTATTCTCAAATTGCCTTTTAGCACAGCAAGACAATCTTCTCGCCTCCGCCAAAAAGGACTCCACAGGTGTTTTTATTGGTGATATGCGTGCGACTGAACAAGTTGAGTCGCCAGGCGTAGCACGTAAATATGCTATCACAAATCTCAAAAAAGACCTTGATGCCCTTGATAAAAGTGGTAAAAATACCCTTTTGGCGGATGCCAATGGTAATGAACGAAATCTAAATAGTGAGATTTTTGCTACTTATTTGTCTCGTTTAGATAAAAAATATAAAGGTGATGTTCGTTCAATCGAAACGGATAATATTCGTGATATTTTTCAAATAGATCAAAAAAGTGAAATCAAAAAACGTCATTCGAGCGTAATATCTGCCCAATGTTTTAGTAGTAAAAACGACGGTAGATTTATCAAAATGAAAGATTTGGATGGTGAAGAAATCATTGGTTTCCCTCTTGAATCGTTTAAAGGTAATTCTCGTTACGGTTTAGTGGAGAACTATCATCAAGGATTTGCACGTATCAAAAAAGACCAAGTTTTTGGATTTTTGAACTACTGCGGAGACGAAACTATCCCATGTCAGTACGAAAAAGCTGAACCATTTAACGATGGTAAAGCATTAGTAAAGAAATTTGATTGGTATTACGTGGATGTTTATGGAAATGAAAGCGAAGCTCTTGAAAACGTTGTGGATGTGAAGGCATTGCGTATGGGTATCAGCATTGCGAAGTTCAAAAATGGCAAGCAAGCCTTGATTGACAATAATTACGACATTAGCAAAAAGCCTCTTTCTGAATACTTCGACGAAATTGTTACTTTCAATTCTGAATTATTCAGGGTTCGTACTGGAAAGACTTTTGGTTTGATTAAGATTGATGGTACTACCAAAATTGATGCAATTTATGACAATATCAATGCCGCATCGGAACAAGGTAAGTGGATGATAATTGAACAAAATAAGAAGGTTGGTCTAATGGACACCGAAGGGAATATTAAAATTAAGCCTTCTTTTGAGTCAATGACCAATATTTCAGTAGATCCAAGCATTGCAACAAACGCTAATCTGGGTATCGCAAAAGACGAAGGGGGTATCAGATTAATAGACTTTAAAGACCTAAAAACGAGTAAAACGTACAGTGCTATTGGAGAATTCAATAAGTATGGCTTAGCTCAAATCCGTGAGGGTAAATATTCAGGTTTTATCAATACAGATTTGAAAGTGGTAGTTGAACCTTTTTACAGTAGCTTAGGAAACTTTAATCAATATGGTTTAGTTTCAGCTTGTAAAACAGGAATCAATGGTGCTACAAAATGTGGTTATATCAAATTTGATGGAACAGAAATTATCCCAATTAATTTTGACGAAGTAGCTCAGTTTAATAAATTTGGATTAGTTGTCGTTAAGGAGAATCTCAAAAATTGTAGCCTTCCATCGGGTAATTGTAGAGCTGATATGGTCTATGATAAAAATGGAAATTTGGTTATTGGAAAGACTAATGAAGCCGCTCCAATTGGCATAAAGTATATTACAACCGATACACTTTTTAATGGGGTATTCATTGCAATCAAAACCATAAATCCATTAAAAAATGGTGATGATATGCCTACTGAATATAATTTGGTAGAAAGAAATAGCTTGAAAAGAATTACTACGCAGAGTTATTATTCAATCAAAAAATATGATGCTAACTTGTTATTCCCAGTGTTTAAAGATAGTAAATGGGGGTTGATGGACACAACAGGAAAAGTAGTAGCGAAACCTGCCTACAAAGACATCATGATTACGACAGAAGGCTTGTATGGTGTGAAATACGAAAATAATAAATATGGTTTTATTGATAAAAAAGGAAAAATTCAGATAGCATTTGATTATGATGAGGTTCGTCCGTTCAATAATGGTTTGGCAATTGTTTCAAAAGGTATTGGAAAATTGGGAGTTATCAATCGTTTCAATGCAAAAATTGCTCCTTGCTATTTCTCAGAAGTTAATATTCTTCCTGCCACAAAACAGTTTGAATTATTGGATGCTTCGGGAAATAAATTTGTCCTAAACAGTAATGGTGACTGTGTAACAAACTGTACAAAATTTGACGAAATCAGAAAATTAGCTAATCAATAACTCAATTTGAAAATTTGACGATTAGAAAATTGGATAATTGTAATTGGAAAGAAGATTTTATAATTAATATTCATCAAAAAAATCCACTACTGAAATCGGTAGTGGATTTTTTCTTAAAAACATATCTTAATGATTATCCAAAATATTACATATAGCATCGAAAAGGAATTAGAACATGATTTTTTGAATTGGATGCAAAGTGTTCATATTCAAAACGTTATGATTACGGGATTTCCAAAAAGCTATAAAGTCATGCGACTTTTGACGGAGGTTGAAAACGGTGGAGCAACTTTTTCGGTACAGTATAATTTTGACAGTATAGAGGGCTTTGAAGTATTTGAAAATGAATATTTCGATGATTTGAATTATGAAGTTGATAAACGTTATCGTGGGAAATATGTGTTTTTCCCAAGTCTTTTGGAGGAGTTGTTTTGAGAATGATATATTTTCAAAACAATATGTAGGGACGTATGCGATACCAATGCTGTCAACTTAATAAATCTGTCCGACTAACGCTGGTAGGGTTCAAAACCCTACCAGCGTTCAAGCGGGGTTATTAAATATATTTTGACAAAAGTAAAACAGCATTGGTATGCGATACGCCCCTACGCAACATTGTCAAAGATATTTACAATCATTTCTCTTCTAATAACTTCACAATATCATTATAAATCGCTTGTTCGCTACTTGGGCGTTTAGCATCTTTGTCCACGATTTCCCCTTTTTTGTTAATCAACATATATCTTGGAATTGACTCTAACTTGAAGAATTTGGCCGCTGGTGAACTCCAACCGCCAATTGAATGGACATTTGTTCCATTTTCTAATTTCAAATCAATCATTCCCTTCTTCCAATTTTCTTCTACTTCATCAATAGAAATGTATAAGAATACCACTTGTTTCTTTTGCTTTTCAGTCAATTTATCATGAAGCATTTTTGAGAATGGAAACTCTTTGCGACAAGGTCCGCACCACGAAGCCCAAAAGTCAAGATAAACTACTTTTCCCTTCAAGTCTGCTAATGTGAGCGTATCTCCTTTGGGTGTAACGCCCTTAAATCCTTTCTTGCCATCGTCTTTTTTCTTAGTAAATTCTTCATCCTTTTTAGTCATTAACTCTCCACATTTTACTTTTACTAAGGCAGCATATTTCTCTGAATTTGGCGTAATATTCAAGGCTTCAAAAGTATTCCGAACTGTTGAAGGTAAACAAGCTAAACACTGATTTTCAAGGAGATAGGCTAAATAATATTGATAAGCTTTCATAGGCAAATGCTCACGGGCAAAGCGATGTTTATCATCCATAGCCTTATTCATATCAGCATACTTAACAAAAGCGTGTTCTTTGGAATTGAAGTAGGTTACATAATAAATTAAGAAATTGCGATATGCCGAAGAAATCATGGCTGTTTCGTCTTGAATCTTTTTTTCATCTAAACCTTCAAGAATGGGTGATGGCAAAGAAATCACTTGTGTTTGATTGGCATTTGCATTGCTACGAACCACGGGATATGCCAAAATGTAATACCAATAATTCCAACGAATTTGATTTTCTATATACTTCTTGAATTCTTCTGAAAACTTGGCTTGTTCTGGAAAGGTTTTGTAGAAATCTGATTGAGCTTTTTTAGCATCAAATAAATCCATTTCTAAAACATCAATTGGCTTCTCAGCAATCTTAGCAAACATGATTTGTGAACTAAAATTTACTTTAAATTTCTGATAAAATTTCTCTAAAAAATCACTCTCAATTTCACGATTCCCTTTGATAGTCAAGGCTTTATGGACATCTTTTCCATCAAAAGTAAGGTCTAATTTATCCCCTTTTCCAAGAAACAAAATGATTTGTTGTTTTTGTAAACGAAGCTCAATGATACTGTTTTTATCTAAATCAAATTCAAATTTGAAAGACTTTTCTGACGTAAAAATATGCTGTTGCGTAATTGGTTTAATACCCAACAAAAGCGGGTCATACACAAGTGTAAGTGTATCACCTTGTGCATTTTCGACTGTTCCTGAGATGGTGGAAGTTTGCGAAAATGTAAGAAATGAGCTAAGAACTAAAAAAATAACAAAGATATTTTTCATCATAATATTTCTAAATCGTGAATACACAGTAATGGTCAAAAATTGTGCGAATTACTTTTTAAAACGCTTTTTCAAAAACTTTCGTGTAGTAGCTGCCCAAATTTCATAGCCTTTTTTATTGAGATGTAATTGGTCAGAGACAAAAATATCTGGCATAATATCGCCGTTTGGTAAGAAAAAATCGTTGTAAAAATTGATAAATTGGAGCTTTTTATTTGACTTACAATAATCTCTAATTAATTGATTTACAGCTTGTTGCTTATCACGTAAGTTTGTCCGAGCAATACTTGGGCGTATTGAACAAAAGGCTATTTTTGTTTTTGGGAGTTGATTCCTAACTTTATCAGCAAATATTTTAAAATCGTCAAAAATAGACTCAGGACTTTCACCAGCTGCCAAATCATTATCACCTGCATATAACAGAATCATCTTGGGTTGATATTTTGAGACAATTCTATCAAAATAAAAATTGACATCACTAATTTGTGAACCGCCAAAACCTCGGTTGATAGTAGGATAATCCGCTAAATCTTCTTTTGAAGTTGTCCAAAGACGAAAAGTTGAACTTCCGACTAAAAGAACTTGACCCGTTTCAGGCATCGACAAAGAATCCTGTTTCTCAAATGCTTTGATTTCAGAAATAAAATTTTGTGAAAAAGAAATGAAATTCAGTAAAATACCGAATGTAATTAGGGTTATTTTTTTCATAAAAGAGATTTTTAAAACATTATTTATGGTACTTCAATTTAGAAGATGTTTAAATTTTAGTTTTTAATCAAAAAAGGGAATCGGTTTGTTATCTTTTAAACGACAAAATTTATAAGATATGCAAACTTGTTACGAAGTTTTAACCGATTCCCAGTGGGAAGTT
>JAAFJP010000066.1 GCA_013298125.1 Cytophagales bacterium
TTCAGTTAAAATAAAATTGTATTATTCTTAGTTCTATAAAGCGTAAAATGAAAAATCCACCCAAAATTGAGTGGATTTTTGAAAGCAATATTCTTGAAAAGTAATTTCCAAGGGAAGCCTAAATAGAACACAGACTTTATTGAGTTTTTGTAGTATTTCCATTTTACCAAGGTTATGATATTTATCTTTCAAACGTGCGAGACAGTCATTTATTACATCGTTCTCGTTGATTTTTCCCAATAACTAATTACAAATAACTGATAACTAAACTCTAATGTTTCATCGAAAACGATTCTGATTTCCTCTCAATTTCTCCTACAATCGTCATTCTCACTAAATCAATTCTGGCATCGGTCATTTCCATAATTTGGAAGTTGAAAGGTTGGTAAATGATGGTTTCGTTGAGTTCTGGAATGTCCTCATTGATGCTAATAATCATACCGCCCAAAGTATCATAATCGCCCTCTGGAAGATTCCAGTCGTATTTTTCATTCAAATAATCAATCTCCAAACGCCCTGAAAGCAAGTACGATTTATCTTCCAAACGCTTTTCGGTAAGGTCTTCGTTATCATCGTATTCGTCCTCGATTTCACCAAAAATTTGTTCCATTACGTCCTCCATACTCACTAATCCTGCGGTGCTTCCAAATTCATCCACCACCAACGCCAACGACTTATGTTCCTTAGAAAATTTAAATAATAAATCCTTCGCAGGCATGGCTTCTGGTACAATTGGAATAGCCGTCAAAATCCCTTGAATTTCCTTTGGTTTTTTGAACATCGAGAGCGAATGACAATAGCCCAAAACGTCCTCCATTGTTTCTTTGTAAACCAAAACCCTCGAATGACCACTTTCTACAAAAGTTTTTTTTAATTCGTCCATACCACCTTCAATATCCATCGCCACAATATCCGTCCTCGGAATCATACAATCACGCACCCGCACTTGCTTAAATTCGAGGGCATTATTGAAGATTTTTGTATCAACTTCCGTTTCTTCATCCGTAGAAACTTTACGGTTAAGATTTTGGAGATAATTGTTCAAATCAGTCAATCCAAAGGCAGGACGTTCTTCTGAATATTCTAAACGTAACACATTGTTAATGAACCATTTAGACAATCCCACAATCGCCCAAACGAGTGGATACATGAGGGTGTAAATTATCAAAATTGGAATAGCCAAAACCTCTAAAAAACCATCGGGATTCAGTAAAAAGATACTTTTTGGGGTAAATTCGGAGGTTGCTAAAATAATAACAGTTCCAATCAAAGAAGCAATTAGACCAGCGGCTAAACCGTTAAAAATCGGAAAGAAATGTTCGATTTGATGATGTAAAAATCCTTCCATAAAAATACCATACGCCACCAACGACAAAGTGTTGCCGATGAGCATTGTACCAATAAATTTTGAAGGATTTTTAAGATATTTTGAGATAATTTGCCCCGTAATGACCCCTTGCTTGGCTTGGAGTTCAAAATAGAGTTTATTGGCAGAAACAAAAGCCATTTCAACGCCCGAAAAGAACGCTGAGGCAATTATGGCAATGATGATACTTAATGCTTGTTGGGAGTCCATAGGAAAAGGCTAAAAGCCAATAAGGAAGTCGTTAAGTTTTAAGTCTATAAGTTATTAAATTTAAAATCCATAACTAAATGATAATCAATTAGTTATGAGAAAATTTTGGATTTGAAATAACGCAAACTATTTCTTAAAGGACATTAATTAAATGTTTATATTTTCAAATATACAAAAAAGCTACTTCTTTCCCTTCGTCAAAGCATTTCTTTGGGCTTTTTTATCATCTTTTTGTTCTTCTTTGGGTTTGTTTTTCTCTTGTTCTTCCAATTTTTTCAAACGGATTTGTTTTGAATATTGAAAATAAAACAAACAACCCGCCGCAAACATCAACCACGAATAATGATAGAAAATCTTGTTCCAGTATGTGGGTTCAATCGTCGCAGGTAAGCCCGCACGCATATCCAAAACCCAGATAATGATAAAGCCAACGGCGGCAAAAAGTAGTAGTATTTCTTTTTTTGACATATTGCTAATGATTTATAGGGCATTTTCATAAAAAAGAGGGATGAGACACCTTTGTGAATTTTACGACCAAGCAAAACCTTTATGAAAGTAACCCATCTCGAAAAAAAATGGAAAACCGTTCAGGCGTTGAAGTTAGAGAATACTTCCAAGAATTACAAAAGAACTTGACAGATAGTCGAGATAAACGAGGTCAGAGGCACAATTTAGCGTTTGTTTTAACGAGTTTTTTTATGACGATTCTCTGAGGACACTTAGACTTATCGTGTATTCATCGGAGAATGCTTAAAGAACATGACTTGATGGTTAAAGATACGGGCTATAAAGCCCAACGTTATATTTTTTATCGGGGTCATAACTATTGTTTGAAAAACAATAATTTGTTTAGGCAACCCCGTCTGAGCGACCCAGTCGGAATACGATTTTAGGATTTATAGGATTTTTATGATTAATCTTGTTAATTCCACTAATCTTAACGGTGCGACGTTTCGCAATCGTGTTCTGAAATAAGAATAAGACAATTTAAAGTTTTTTGAACACTATTATGATGGGTTATATTCACTCACGAATCAAGACATTAAAAGTTTACAAAGAAAACGAAACGTATTTCAGCAAATGACCAAAAGCAAAAAACAGCTTTTTCTTACGCTGATTACCTCACAGGGACTTGAAGCTAACAACAATTCTTATTTGATAGATAAACAGTTAGTAACGGGAATTTAATAAGTTCATCCATTATTGGTCAATTATTTTTGTTCTATTTTGAGGTAGTAGAACCGCAGTTACACAGCGTGTAATGAGGATTTCATTACCTCAAAAGAGGACTAAAAGAATGAGTAGTAATGGGTGAACTTATTGAACTTTCGTTATTTAGATGTGAGTGCTTTTTTTGTGTGAAAAGTTCTGAGTCATTTCTCACGAATTTTCCCGAAATTTGCAGTAAACAACACTGAACTCAGAACTCAGTACGAAGAACCCCAAAATATGCGTCTCCATCGTCCCTTAGTCTCGGCAACCGTCAAGGTATTGCAAGAAATCTTCAATCCCGAAAATCCCCGTCAGGCAGACCGAGTGATTGAGGAGGTTCTAAAATCTAATAAACAGTGGGGGAGTCGTGATAGAAATTTTATTGCAGAAACCGCTTACGAAATCGTAAGAAACTGGCGTTTAGCACTTTATATTACAGATTTGCCAGAAAATAATTTAACCGAAACCAATTATTACCAAATTATCGGTGCTTGGTTAATCATCAAAAACCAAACTGAAACCGAAGATTTATTGCCAAAATGGGAAGAGTTTGAAGGCTTAGATTCGGCAAAAATTATAGTAAAATATAAAGAAGCACAACAAATCCGCAAAATCCGTGAATCCGTTCCCGACTGGCTTGATGCCTTGGGCGAAGCCGAATTGGGAGCCGAAAAATGGACGGAAGAAATCAAGGCTTTGAATCAACAAGCTCCCGTGGTTTTGAGAGCCAACACCTTGAAAACTAATCAAAAAGCCTTACAAGATTTATTGAGCGAAATCAATATTGAAACATCTGTTTTAGCGGAATTACCCGATGCTTTAATCCTCCAAAAACGGAGTAATATTTCTAAAACCGAATTGTATAAAAACGGTTTTTTTGAAGTGCAAGATACTGGTTCTCAATTGATTGCCCCTTTCTTGGACGTAAAATCAGGAATGCGAGTCATTGATGCTTGTGCAGGTGCGGGCGGAAAGGCATTACACCTGTCAGCGTTGATGCAAAACAAAGGGCGAGTGGTGGCAATGGACGTGGAGGAACGCAAATTAACAGAGCTTTTGAAGCGAGTAAAACGTAACGGCGTGGACAATATCGAAACCAAATTGATTGACCCGAAAACCTTATTGAGCCTCGAAAATAGTGCCGACAGATTGCTGTTAGACGTGCCATGTTCGGGCTTAGGCGTAATCCGTAGAAACCCCGATGCCAAATGGAAATTGACCCCCGCTTTTATTGATAATTTGAGAAGAATTCAGTGGAAAATTTTGTCGGAATATTCGATGATGTTGAAGAAAGGCGGCAAGATGGTTTTTGCTACGTGTAGTTTGTTACCCTCTGAAAGTGAGGCACATATCCAACGATTATTAACCGAACAACCCGACAATTGGGAGCTTTTGTCAGAACGCAGAACCTCCCCCGCAACGGATGGATATGATGGCTTTTATATGGCTTGTTTGTTGAAGAAGTAAACCAAAATCCTAACAAAAATGCAAACCCAAGATTTCGATAAAATTATCCAAAAACGTCGCTCAGTCAGGATTTATGATGAGACTGTTCCTTTTGATGAAAATGCTGTAAAACGTAGCATTGACCGAGCGATTTTATCGCCCAATAGTAGTAATATGCAACTCTGGGAATTTTATTGGGTAAAGACAAAATCGGTTCATGATGCCCTCACACACGCTTGTATGGGGCAATCAGCCATCAAAACTGCCAATCAAGCCGTTGTGTTTGTAACTCGTCAAGACAAATGGAAAGAACGTTCGGAATGGAATTTAGCGAATCTCAAAAAGCAATTTGAAGGCAAGACTCTGACCAAAAGAGACGAAAGAGCTTTGGATTATTACAGAAAACTAATGCCCTTAGTTTACAGGTCTGACCCCTTCGGATTCAATACTTTATTAAGAAGTATCATCGTCTTTTTTATGGGTTTTCGTAAGCCTTTTTTAAGGATAAGAAACAATGGTGACCAACGGGTTATGACTCATAAATCATGTGCGTTGGCGGCTCAGACTTTCATGTTGAGCATGGCGGCAGAAGGCTACGACACTTGCCCCATGGAAGGCTTCGACCAAGAAATTGTGAAGAAAATTTTGAATTTACCATCCATCGCAGAAGTTACGATGATAGTTGCGTGTGGCACTGGAAAACCCGAAGGTATTTACTCAGAACGTACTCGTGTGGCGAATGAGAAGGTGGTTTTTGAGGTATAGTTGTTGGTTTATTGGTTACTGGTTGATTGGTTTATTAGTTACTGATTATCAGAGGGTTATTCATTTTTTAGAAACTAATAACAAATTATAATTCTCTGATAACTAATAAACCAATAACCAATAAACCAGTAACCAATAAACCAATAACTAATTCAACGAAGCCACCGAAGCCTTAATACGCTCGCAAGCCTCTACTAATTGCTCGTCAGAGGCAGCCGTTGAGATACGCATACAGTTGGGAGCTCCGAAACTCGAACCTGCCACCGTTGCTACAAAAGCACCATCCAACAACCACATACAGAAATCGTCAGAATCTTTTATCAAAGTTATTCCGTCTGATTTTCCGAAATAATAACTAATATCTGGAAACGCATAAAACGCTCCGTCTGGCATATTTACCTTGAATCCTGGGATTTCACGCAATAACCCAACCACCAACTTACGACGACGGTCATAGGCTACTTTCATTTTCTCGGCTTCTTCCAAAGTACCATTAAAGGCTACTACGGCAGCTTTTTGGGCAATTGAGTTTGTACCCGAAGTAACTTGTCCTTGCAATTTCTCGACACCATCCGCAATCCATTTAGCCGCCGCCATAAATCCAATTCTCCAACCCGTCATGGCGTGTCCTTTTGCTACACCATTTACCGTAATTACCTGATTTTTAATTTCAGGAATCGAACCGATTGAGAAATGTCCTTCGTCCGTAAAATTGATATATTCATAAATCTCATCTGCCATGATAAAGACATTTGGATGCTTCGCCACAACAGCACCAATAGCTCTCAATTCAGCCTCAGTATATACCGAACCCGTTGGATTATTTGGCGATGCAAACATCACCAATTTAGTTTTTGGCGTAATGGCAGCCTCAAATTGCTCAGGTGTAACTTTGAAATTATTATCAAAAGCACCATCCAAAATTACGGTTGTTCCCTCTGCCAATTTCACCATTTCAGAATACGAAACCCAATATGGAGCAAAAATCAAAACTTCCTCACCTGGATTTACCAACGTAGCAATCACGTTAGCAAGGGTATGTTTTGCACCCGTCGAAACCACAATATTTTCGGGTCCCCACTCAATATTATTATCACGTTTGAGTTTATCGGCAATCGCTTTACGAAGGTCAGGATAACCAGCTACGGGCGAATACCCATGAAAACCATCGTCAATAGCTTTCTTAGCGGCATCACAAATGTGCTTTGGGGTTTTGAAATCGGGTTCACCTACTGAAAGGCTAATAACTTTGTGTCCCTGAGCGGCAAGTTCACGGGCTTTTTTGGTCATCCCGAGGGTTGCAGACTCTTCAAGTGCATTAATGCGGTCGGCGAGCGATACTGTTAAACTCATTGTTGTTAATTTTAAATATAAATACTGATGTTAAAAATTGTGCAAAGTTAGGGCGGTATGGTGGGAACGGAAAGAAAAAATAGATAAAAAAGTAGGGCTTAGGTTTTGGGGCTTAGGTTTTAGTGACTGTGTTTGTTTTCAACCTCTCAAATATCCTAATCAATCCTTTGTGAAAAGAGAATTATTGTCTGTACCGTTTTCAATTCTAAAAAACATTCCGTACCTTTGCAGTCCCAAACAAAAATCATTATGTGGCTGGGCAGTCTTGTATTAGTAATTCGTTGTTAATCAGACCATTAAGGCTACCGCTGGTAATTTTTTCGGAAAATAAATCAAAATTTTCAACAAGTCAAAATTCAAAAAATGAACGATTTAATTAAGTTCGTAGAGGCTGAAAATGCTGCACGCCGTGCAGAATTGCCCGAGTTTTCAGCTGGTGATACAGTAAATGTACACGTAAAAATCCGTGAAGGTGCTAAGGAGCGTATTCAGGTTTTCCAAGGAACGGTTATCCAAAGACGTAATGCTGGTGCAGGTGAGACTTTCACAGTACGTAAAATCTCAAACGGTATTGGTGTAGAAAGAATTTTCCCTTTGCTTTCGCCAAACGTTGATAAAATCGAAGTATTACGTAAAGGTAAAGTACGTCGTGCAAGATTATTCTATCTACGTGGTAAGCAAGGTAGAGCTGCGAAAGTTAAGGAAATGATTAAGAAAAAAGTTAAGTAATCATTTGATTATCAGGCATAAAAAAAAGTCGCTTCATTTGGAGCGACTTTTTTGTTGAAATCAGTTATAGAAATTTATTAAAATATTTCTATTAATACCTAACTGAACTGGTTAGTTAAGTTATACCCACTCACCCCACCCAACCCTCCCCTCGAAGGGAGGGCTTATCGAGCTTAAAAGCCCTCCCTTCGAGGGGAGGGTTGGGTGGGGTGAGTACAACTTGAAAAACTAATTCACCTAACACCTATTTATCTATTTATTCGCCTTCGGAACATTAAACAGTAACGAAGTCATAATTGGAACGAAGAATATGGTAACCGTCAGAACTGAAACGCCAATATCGGCGGCGTGGCTACCCAAAAACTGGCTAATAGCACTTTCTGGATAGAAATGTTCGTATAAAGACAATACTAATTTTAAGCCCAAAATCCCAATTACGACGAATGCGGCGGTTTCGAGAAAGCTATATTTTTCCATTAATTTGACAAACCATTGGGCAATGAATCGCATCGCCAAGATTCCGATAAACACTCCGATACAAACCAAAATGATATTGGGCGTAAATGCCACTGCCGCAAAGACATTATCTATCGAAAACGCCATATCCATTATTTCAACCAAAACAACTGTTGCCCAAAATGAGCCTAATGAACCCACAGTAGCCTTGTAGAGCCAGTTGCTTTCTTTATCGATGGTATCGTCTTCATGTGTCTTTGTTTTTTTGCTTTTCCACCAATCAAAAACTAAGTATAAAAGGTAGAGACCTCCCAAAGGTTTGAGCCACCATATTTTGATAAGCACTGCCGCAAAAATCATGGCAATTCCTCTGAAAAAATATGCACCCCAAATGCCATATTTTAAGGCTTTTTCACGTTGAGCAAGTGGTAAATCCATGACCATCGTTGCCAAAACTGCGGCATTGTCCACCGACAAAAGGCTTTCAATAATTATCAAATTGCCAATAATTGCTAATGAAGTGCCTGGGTGATTGATGATGTCTTGCCAAAGAATATTAATGTGTTGGAGTATGTCGTTCATGTGTACTAAGTTAAGTTACAAAGATAGGCAAAATCAACAAAAAAAGAGGCAGAATTTCCGCCTCCTTAAATATATCTAATAAAAAGCAATCAGCTCTTTACTTCACAACCAATTTGTAACATCGAACAAAATCAGTAGCGTTTTCTACATCGAACATAATCTCTGAATCGGTTTGTTTGAAGGTAACCTTTTTACCTTTTTCATCTACGATACTACTGATTTTCTGATTATTATTTTTCAAAACCACTTTCTTGATAGAATCATCCAATACAAATAGATTGATTTCTTTGCCTTTTAGTGTGCTGGTGTATTTGTTTTCTTCTACAAAAGGTCCGCCTTGTGTGCCATAGATAGCATTTGCATGGCTTTTTATCCAGACTCCAGACTTTGAAATTACATCAATGGCGGCTTGTTCAAAAGTACCGTCGGGTTTTGGTCCAATATTAATGAGGTAGTTCCCCCCATCGCCAACGGTTTTTAATAAATCTATCACTACTTCTTTGCTTGACAGAAATTTAAAATCCTTCTTCCACGACCATTGTGACCTATCCAAAGTTACCCACGCTTGCCAAGGATGGGCTGATTTTCCTAACATCTCTATTTGCTCACTTCCATCATTCAAATTAGTAGTCAGGCGTTCTCTTTCTTCAAAATCTCCCGCATAAATATCCGCTCGCCAAGGGCTTCTATCAGGAAATCGTGGGGCTGAATATCTGCCTTTATCAGTACGATTATTTACCAATACGTCATCTCTTAACTTTCTGATATACAGATACATATCACTTCCGTTGTTGTGTGTCCATGAGCTGTCCCAATCACCATCAAATTGAATGATTTTAGAATTGTACTTTTCGATAAGTTCACGTACTTGGTTTTTGGCATAAATCAAATAACGATTATAATTAGGCGTATCTTTGAAGGTTGGAAATATCTTCCCAGGTCCTCCGTGACCATAGGGTTGATAGTCGGGATGGAACCAGTCTAAGGTAGAATAGTACGTACCAAAAGTGATATTTTTTCGCTGACAGGCTTCGCTTAATTCTTTCAAATAATCTCTTTTAAAGGGTGTGTTAGCAATATCATATTCCGAGAAATCAGAATGCCACATCGAAAAACCATCGTGATGTTTGGTGGTTACGACGATGTATTTTGCTCCAAAATCACCAATAATTTTTGTCCACTCGTCCGCATTGAATTTGGTGGGGTTGAAATCTTTATAAAAAGTATCATACTCGGGCTGGGGTGTTTCCACACCCCTCGACCAACTGATTTCTTCTCCCGCTTTGGCATTTGGTCCCCAATGAATACTCACGCCCAAACGCATATCTTGGAAGTTTTTGATGGCTTTTTCGTTAGTATAAATGCCAGGGTTCAGTTCGCCCCCGCCAATTTTTTGGGCTATTGAGGGATGAATGTAAAAAAATACAGCTACTAAGAAAATAGCTTTTTTTGCGAATTGAAGAGAAGAATATTTTTTCATGATAACGTTGATAAATAAATGAGTAGGAAAACTAATAGCGATACGCCGCCCGACCAATAACTAATGTTCTGACATTTTAATTTTATGTAGTAGTTGTAGCACTCGTACCACGGGAATCCTTTCCCGTGTATCTTCGTCCGATTCACGGGAAAGGATTCCCGTGGTACGAGTGGAAAATGCTTATACACAAAACTAAGTTGATGGAACACTAATTACTAATCTTATGTCCTTTACGTCCATAATAAAGCACATAAATATAACACAAAATGGGCAGAACAAAAGCCATTCTAATCCCTTGATAATCAGACACTAATCCCATAATTGGCGGAATGACTGCCCCACCTGCAATACTCATAATTATCAACGAAGAACCCGTTTTGGTATATGCTCCCAAATTTTTGATACTCAATGTAAACAAAATCGGGTACATAACAGACGTACACAAACCCACGATTGAGAGGGCATAAATAGACACATAACCCGCTGTAAATATGGCGATTGTAACCAAAACAATAGCTCCACTTGCACAAGCAACGAGCATTTTGGCAGGGTCAAATTTTTGTAAAAGATAAGCTCCTAATAATCTTCCTACCAATACTAATCCCATAAAAAGTGTAATGAATAAAGCCGCTTTCTGTTCGCCTAAACCATTAATATTCAATGATTTAGCGTAACGTATTAAAAAACTAACAATGCCAACTTCTGCCCCCAAATAAAAGAAAACTCCCAATGCTCCTAAGACGGTATGTTTGAATTTGAAAATAGAAGACAGTTTGATATTTTCTTCGCCTTCTTCTTGAATGGTTGGTAGTTTAATAAAGAATAATATTACACTCAGTGCCACAAAAAGAATACCCAAACTAAGATAAGGCGTTTTGACCAATTGGGCTTCTGAACTGAGAAAATTGGTCAATTCATCGGGTGAAAATTTAGCAACGGTTTCGGTTGGTACGTCCACGGCATGAAGCAAGGCAATTGAGGCGATGTAGGGACTAATGGTTGCACCCATTGAACCTACGGCAGCCGCTAAACTCAAACGACTTGATGCTTTTTCGGGGTCGCCCAAGATGGAAATATAAGGTGTTGCGGTTACTTCCAAAAAAGTAAAACCTGCCGCCATGATGAATAATGCACCCAAGAAAAGCGGATAATAACGAGTTTCGGCGGCTGGCAAAAACAAGAATGCTCCAATCGAAGCAATCAATAATCCCGTTATCATTCCTGAACGATACCCAAACTTACGGATAAAAATTCCTACGGGAATGGCTAAGAGAAAATACCCTCCAAAAAATGCTGATTGAACCAGAGATGACTGAAAATCAGTGAGTTGGCAAGCTCTTTTTAAATGTGGAATCAAAACGTCATTGAAATTTCTACTCAAATTCCAAATAAACATCAGGCTCATTACTACTAATAGTGGTACTAAAAATCGGTTTTGATTTTTCATTATAGACAATCGTTAAGGGAAAAAATCTTTTGCATTTTTGCCCAATGTTCTTCTGGTTTTGCTTCTTTTAATTTTTGTTGGAAACCAGCCATAAAAGCCGCCCACTCAGGTTGGCGAGGGTGTTTACCTGTGGCTTCAAAAGCCTCTTCCAAGGTAACGCCTTCAATGGTTTCAGCAATCATAAACAGATGATTTCCAATACGATAAATCTGCATATCTTCAATTCCCCCCGCTTTGATGCCCACAGGGATTTCTTTCCAAATACCATCTGGCGTATGAAAATGCTCGTATTGAGCAATCAAATCTGGATTGTCCTTTAAATCAAGGGCTAAACAAGTACGGGTTGTTTTCATATTTTTTTGGCTTTCGGCTGTTGGTAATCGGCAATCGGCTGTCGGCAATCGGCAATCGGCTTTCGGCTGTTGGCAATTAGTAATTATTCAATATTAAAGATAATCTTCAAAAAAACCTCTGTATGTAACCAGTCGATAGCCAACAGCCGAAAGCCAACAGCCAAACTACCTTTTATACCCCAACTCCGCCCCGCCACTCACAGGCGTAATTGAACCTGTGATAAATCGGGCGGAGTCTGAGATTAGGAAAACAGCGGCATCGGCAATTACGTCACCTTCTGGACAATAGCCCAATGGATGTATTTCGTCTAAATATTTCTCAATTGACTCAGGATTAGGCTGTTG
>JAAFJP010000067.1 GCA_013298125.1 Cytophagales bacterium
ATTGGTCAGCCTTGGGATGATTCTTTTTTAAATACTCATCAAAATCATAGAAGATTTGTGTAATTTTATCTCGAAATAGCATCTTTGTAAAGAGTTGTTTTCTTGGAATTATGCAAATCAAAATTATAACTTTTCTGCAAAATGCTATTTTTTACTCATAATTGATTGATTAACAGATAATTAGTCCATTATTCACGTAATGACTAAAAATAATTACCACTTGTATTTTGGCAAAGCGGGGCAGTTGGTTGTGATGTCAGAATTTTTATTGAGAGGTTGGAATGTGGCAATTCCAGAAGTTGATGAGGGGGATGATATTTTTGTAGTTCGACATGAGACAAGTAGGCTAATGCGAATCCAAGTGAAAGCCTCAAATCTGAAAGTACAAAAGAGTAGCAAGTTTGCACAGTTTAGTATTTCTTTGAAACAGTTATTTGATACTCCGAAGAACTTCCATTATGTCTTTGTTGCAAGAGGTGAAATTTCTTGGGAAAATTTGCTAATTATTAGACAGGTTGAATTATTGGATTTATACAAAAATCAATCCCTTGGCTCAACTCACAATGGCAATCTCACGCTTCGACTAACTTTCAAAAACGAAAAGGTAACTAATAAGCAAATTGACCTAACCGAATACCAAAACAATTTTGAAGATTTTATCATATTCTAAAAATGAAAAAACTAATTTCCTTAGCCACATTATTATTATTCACGGCGGTCACTTTATTCGCCCAAGACACAACTACCAACGAACCCGAAATGGCAGATAAATTATTTGCCGATGGTCGTATTTACGTAGTAGTAGCCGTTGTTGCAACCATTTTTGCAGGAATTATTGTTTACTTAATAAATCTTGATAGTAAAATTTCTAAGTTAGAAAAACAGTTAAAAAAATGAAAAAGACCCACATTTTCGGACTCATTATCATTGCCATTGCCGTAGCCATTTTGGTTTCTACGGGTACTGAGGCAAGCACATATACGGACTTCACGGATGCTGAAAGTAAAGCAAAGAACGGTGATGTAAGCCAAGTTCACGTAGTCGGCAAATTAAAGAAAAGTGCCTCTGGTGAGATTGAAGACATTATTTACAATCCTGCCATTGATGCCAATCACTTAGAATTTACGCTAACTGATAACAAAGGGCGTTCACAAAAAGTAGTATATAATGCCCCCAAACCACAAGATTTGGGTAAGGCTGAACAGATTGTTATCATCGGGAGCATGGAAGGACAGGTTTTTAAATGTGATAAAATCCTTTTGAAATGCCCTTCAAAATATCAGGAAGGGAAAGTGGAATTTAAGGAAGTGGAGAAACCTGCGAAACAGTCGTAAATTCTTGATAATAATTTAAAATGTCGTTGATGAGGTTACACAGAGAGCCACGGAGATTGAAATTGAGAACCACAGAGGTTTTTACGAGAGATTCTCTGTGGTTCTCAATTTTTTCTCTGTTGTCCTCTGTATAACCTCATTTTCGTAAAAATTAAACGCAGTACCCCAAAATAAAATGCTTCATACAACCATCGGAAATATTGGTCATTTGTGCATCATCTTGTCGTTTGTGGCATCGGTGATAGCGACTTTTGGTTATTTCAAATCTGTACAAACCACTGATTTAGCCCAACAAGAATCTTGGAAACGCTTTTCTCGCTTTGCTTTTTATACGCATGGGATTGCGGTTGTGGGCGTGATAATTGCCTTGTTTTCAATTATTTATAATCATTATTTCGAGTATCACTACGCTTGGTCGCACTCGTCGAGGGCTTTGCCAGTTTATTATATCATCTCCTGTTTTTGGGAAGGGCAAGAAGGTAGTTTTTTGCTTTGGATATTTTGGCATGCTGTCTTGGGAGTTGTGCTTATCAATACCAATAAACACTGGGAAGCACCCGTCATGGCGATTTTTGCTGCCGTCCAGACTTTCCTTTGTTCGATGATTCTGGGGGTAGTTTTACCAGTAATAGACCTTAAAATTGGTTCATCTCCATTCTTATTATTGAGAGAAGCCATGCCAGATTTACCCGTTTGGCAAATGAAACCAGATTTCATCGCCGAGGACGGGAATGGACTTAATCCTTTGCTTCAAAACTATTGGATGGTGATTCACCCACCAACGCTTTTCTTGGGTTTTGCTACGACCTTGATTCCCTTTGCCTACGCAATGGCGGGTTTGTGGAGACGTGAATTTACTGCATGGATTCGTCCAGCGTTACCGTGGGCATTGTTTTCAGGATTGGTTTTGGGCGTAGGAATTATCATGGGTGGATATTGGGCTTATGAAACCCTCAATTTTGGCGGATATTGGAACTGGGACCCCGTTGAAAATGCCTCATTTGTACCTTGGTTGGTTTTAGTGGCGGCTTATCACTGCATGATTATTTACAAAACGAATCAAACCGCTTTGGGAACTTCGTTTATCTTAGTTATTGCTACTTTTATCTTGGTTTTATACTCTACTTTCTTGAATAGAAGTGGCGTTTTGGGCGATGCTTCGGTTCACTCTTTCACAGATTTGGGACTTTCAGGACAGCTATTGATTTACCTGTTTTTCTTCTTAATTGCATCCATTATCTTGTTGATTGTCAGATGGAAAGATATTCCGAAAGATGAAAAAGAAGTATCTACATATAGCCGTGAATTCTGGATTTTTATGGGGGCTACGACACTGTGTTTATCAGGTTTTCAGATAATTACTGCCACATCATTACCCGTTTATAACAAAATTGTGGAAGGCTTAGGATTTGTCTCAAAACTCGCTCCCCCTGCCGATGCAGCTACTTATTACTCTAAATTTCAATTATGGTTTGGGGTAGGGATTGCCGTTTTTTCAGGTATTGGGCAATCTTTTTGGTGGAAAAAAATTAAACAAGATAATTTTATCAAATTCTTTCTTACCCCCTTTTTAGTCAGTTTGGTATTGACTTTCGTAGTCATTTTCTTTACTACCAAAACCCAAACGGGAGACTTTTTTGATTCTCCAACTTACATCGTTTTGTTATTCGCTGGTATCTTCTCCATCTTGACCAATGGCTCAATTTTGATGGATATTTTCAAAGGAAATTACAAACTTTCGGGCGGGGCAGTTACGCATATTGGCGTAGCAATGATGTTGTTGGGAATCTTGTTTTCTTCGGGATATTCAAAAATCGTTTCGATGAACGATAGTGGCATGAAGATTTTTAATGAAAAAGATTTAGAAGGAGAAAATGCCAATGCCAACAAAGAACATCTTGCCTTGTGGTTGAACACGCCTACACAGATGGATAACTACACGCTTACCTACAAGGGCGTACGTGTAGAGGGGCGTGAGTTGCCTGAATATTTACGACCAGAGCAAGTGGAAATTATCGAAAACGATTTTCATGCCATTGCTTTGCAGGATATTGAGCAAAAGGGCAAAAAGTATTATTCAAAAGGAGATACCTTACCCGTTTTTCCAGAAAATAAATACTACGAAATTGATTTTAGAGATAAAGACGGACGAGTAACGACACTTTATCCACGTTTTCAGATTAATAAAAAAATGGGTAATTCGGTGTCTCCCGACTTGAAACGCAATGCTGGCAAAGATTTATACACCTACGTTGCCCAAGCTCCTGACTTGGATAATCGTGAGTGGAGCAAAACTGAAAACTATACGATTGCCGTAAAAGATACCTTCTTTTTGAATGATTACGTGGCAGTTTTAGACAATGTGGCTCGTGTAGATACTTTTGAAGGCAAGCCTTTGGGAGCAAACAATGCGGCAGTGCAAGCAACGATAAAAGTAATGGGGAAAGAGTTTATTCAATATGAAATCAAACCCACTTTTGTCATTCGTGATGGTATGGTAGCAATGCCCCCTGTTGAAAAAGATGAGGTGGGCATCCGTGCAAAGTTCACAAATATCGACCCTAAAACAGGCAAATTTGGCTTTGCTTTTAACTTCACACAAAAAGATTACGTAGTGCTAAAAGCCATCGAAAAACCTCTGATTAATCTACTTTGGATTGGTACTTTGGTATTGATGTTAGGGTTTATTATGGCAATTATTAGACGGTATCGGGAGTTTAAATTAATGCGGGATAAGGGGGTGTAAACACTTTTTTGAATGATAAAAATCCTTGTAAAATAATTCTATAAGGATTTTTCATTCTTATAAAACTAACTATATGAGTATTGTTTGATTTGTATTTCACAAAAAAATAATAAAATATTTAAGGTTGATGCTTTATAAGTTTCAAACCAAAATTTATCAAGTGGTCAAAATCATTATCGGTAGTATGTAATTCCATATCAAAATATAGTGCAGTTGTGGCAATCCACAAATCATTTTTGCCCATATTGCGGGAAGATACACCAAGCGGCAAAGGGCTGCCTTTTAATTTACCCTGACTATACGAATCTACTTGTGCATAAATTTCCGTTAATTCTTCTGTAATTTCTACTAATGGGAACATATTAAAAAGGCTATTCATGAAAATAACCTTCTGAACTCCCCAATCAGATTTAATGGCAAAGGCTTTTAATTCACCCACAACTGGCATTGGAATAATAGCCCTCGAAGCTACATTTTGCCCTTTACGAATATGCTTGATGAGTAGATTTGTATCAAATATCATTGTTTACTTCTTCTTCTTTTAATATTTCCTCCATTCTTTCATTTTCCTCAACTGTAAAACCCAATGAAGGAATCACAATATCTTCTTTGGCACAAACAGTGTCCATAAAATATTCTACTCCCCAACGTTTTATGTCTTCGGGGCGATAGCTATTGGTCTTGCCTTTTTGCAAAAGAGGAATGATATTTTGCTGTTTTTTCTGATAAGTAGCCTGTGTCATAATTGATTATTTTAGTGCAAATATAGAATTTTATCACGAGATAAAAAATGCCCCGTAAATTGCTCTACGAGGCATTTTTTATATTTCAGAAAACCCAAATTCCTACATATTCAAACCAGGAAAATAAGCATTTGCTCCTAATTCTTCTTCGATACGTAATAATTGATTGTATTTTGCCATACGGTCTGAACGTGAAGCCGAACCAGTTTTGATTTGACCTGTGTTCAATGCAACTGCCAAATCAGCAATTGTTGAATCCTCAGTCTCGCCAGAACGGTGCGACATGATGTTTTTGTATGAATTACGTTTTGCTAAGTTAATCGTGTCGATTGTCTCAGTCAAAGAACCAATTTGGTTTACTTTTACCAATACAGCATTCGCAATTCCTTGCTCGATACCCATTTTCAAACGCTTCACGTTGGTTACAAATAAATCGTCACCTACTAATTGAATTTGTTTTCCTAATAAACGAGTTTGCTCTGCCCAACCAGCCCAATCGTCCTCAGCCATACCGTCTTCGATAGAAATGATTGGATATTTATCCGCCCAAGTCTTCCAATAAGCCGCCATTTCCATGTTGTTCAATTGCTTACCGTCAGATTTTTTGAAAGTATAAAGACCAGTTTTTTCGTCATAAAATTCAGAAGCCGCCGCATCCATCGCAATGAAAATCTCTTCACCTGGCTTGTAACCCGCCTTTTCGATTGATTGCAATACGATTTCGATAGCCTCTTCGTTTGATTTGATATTTGGTGCAAAACCACCTTCATCACCTACATTAGTTGAATATCCTTTCGATTTTAACACACCTTTCAACGCATGAAAAACCTCCGTACCCATACGTAATGCGTGTGAGAACGAATCCGCTTTCACAGGCATAACCATAAATTCTTGGAAGTCAATCGAATTGTCAGCGTGCGAACCACCGTTCAAAATATTCATCATTGGCACTGGCAAAGTGTTGGCATTAACACCACCAATATAGCGATATAATGACAAACCAGACTCCTGAGCCGCTGCCTTTGCAACTGCCAAAGAAACGCCCAAAATAGCATTTGCTCCTAAGTTTCCTTTGTTTGGTGTTCCGTCCAAATCAATCATTATACGGTCAATCATTGATTGTTCAGAAACCTCCATACCCCAAAGTTCCTCAGCGATTTTTGTATTTACGTTATCAACGGCTTTCAAAACGCCCTTGCCCATATAAACACTTTTATCTTCGTCACGCAACTCAACGGCTTCGTGAATACCTGTCGATGCACCCGAAGGCACAGCGGCACGTCCAAAAGCACCGTCTTCGGTACGGATATCTACTTCGATTGTTGGATTTCCACGAGAATCCAAAATTTGTCTTGCGTGTACGGACTGAATTGCACTCATTTTATGATTTGTTTTTTGTTTATTCTGAAAAAAATATCCGCAAAATTAATCCTTTTTTCAAGATTGTTTGTACTTTTCTAATAGTTTCACAGTGTTATAACTTTATTACTCAAAAAAATGAAAAATAATATTTGTTCAATTATATTTTTTACCATATTATATTTTGCAAATCAGTCGATTGGCATAGCACAAATTTTGTCAACGGATGATTTTGAAAAAAAATATGCCGAAACGCCTAACGCCCAACTCGTGGACGTACGCACCACAGGCGAGTACGGAGGCGGACATCTGCCCAAAGCCCAAAATGTAGATTTTCGGAGTTCAGATTTTACGCAAAAAGTACAAACCTTGGATAAAACCAAACCTACTTTTGTATATTGTCTCTCAGGCGGGAGAAGTGCCGAAGCCGCCAATATCATGCGACAAAACGGTTTTACGAATGTTTATGAAATGGGAGGGGGCTACCTGAAATGGACAACCAAAATGAAACCCGTAGAAGGCGTAAAACCCGTGGATTCTAAGAATGCAATGTCGAAAGAATATTTGGACAAGTTATTGAAATCCAATAAGATAGTAATGTTAGATTTCTACGCCGTTTGGTGTGGACCTTGTATGAAAATGATGCCAACGATTGATAAATTGAAGGCAGAATTGGGTGATAAAGTAGCAATAGAAAAAGTAGATTCAGATGCGAACAAAGCCTTAGTGGCTGATTTTAAAGTAGATGAAATCCCAACGTTTTTGATTTTTAAAGATGGCAAACAAGTCATGCGAGCTACGGGTATGCAGACGGACAAGGCATTGCGGGAGATGTTGGAGAAGTAAAAATAAATGAGAATTTTCAATGCTCAATTTTCAATGTACAATGTTCAAAGATTACCACTTGAATATTGTACATTGAAAATTGGATATTGAAAATTCTTCTTTTTTGTCTTTGCGGTTAAAGTTCTTCAAAATACCGAGAAGAATGTAAAACTCTCTGAATCAGAATCACCTCATCGTCCAACATCTCATACATGATGCGATAATTTCCTTCAATCAGTTCTCTATAACGTTCTTCTTGTAATTCAGGAATTATCCTCCCAATTTTAGGAAATTGTCTTAAAACGCCTACTTTATTGTAGAGTTTTTTGACAATAATCGAAGCATAATGTGCTGAGTATTGTTCAATATATTCTGCAATATGACCAATCTCTTCTGTTGCCCTTGCCGTCCAAATTACCTCAACCATTTTTCTAATTTTTGTCCAACTTGCTGATGCGTAAACGTATTTCCCCTTTTGTAGTCTTGTCTTCCTTCTTCAAAACTTTGTAAAAGAATCAATTTTTCAATAAAATCATCTATTGAAAACTCGTCAGGCATTTCTTTAACAGCCTCGTTGATAAGTAGTTTTGTCATTTTCTTAGTATTTTTTGAATAAATATATTGAAAAAATCTCGTAAAATCAAATCCTAAAAATGCTCATACCCAGGAGCCGTAATATTAACCATCGTTCCAGATTTCATCATCATTTTTGAGCCTTGTACGTCGTTGGTCATGTAGCCAATGATACTGACATCATTCATATTCTTGATTTTTTCATAATCCTCTTGTTTTACCGTAAAGAGTAATTCATAGTCCTCTCCACCGTTCAATGCTGCCGTCATTGGACTGAAATTTAGTTCAGTAGCTGTCAAATACGTTTGGTCATCAATCGGGATTTTATCTTCAAAAATCACAGCACCCACACCCGAATTCTTAGAAATATGCAAAAGTTCAGCCGCCAATCCATCCGAAATATCAATCATCGAAGTTGGTAAAACGCCTAAATCTCGTAGTTCATAAATCACATCCATTCTCGCACGTGGTTTCAACTGTCGTTCGATGACATAATCTTTTTCCTTGTCAATCTCTGGTTGCATATCTGGATTTGCCAAGAAGACTTGTTTTTCTCTTTCCAATAGTTGCAAGCCCATCAAAGCCGCTCCCAAATCACCCGAAACGCATACAATGTCGTTTACTTTTGCAGTGTTTCGGTAAACAATATTTTGTTTCTCGGCAAAGCCAATAGCTGTTATCGAAATCACTAAACCAGAGCGTGAAGACGAAGTATCTCCACCCACTAAATCCACCTTGTATTCATCACAGGCTATTTTTATACCTTCGTACAACTCTGTAATTGCCTCCACCGAAATACGATTACTCAGTCCAACACTCACCGTAATTTGCTTTGGAATGGCATTCATGGCGGCAATGTCCGAGATGTTAACGGCTACTGATTTATAACCCAATAATTTGAGAGGAGAATAAGATAAATCAAAATGGATTCCTTCTAATAATAAATCCGTTGAAACGACCATTTCTTTTCCTGCCGAATCAATCACGGCGGCATCATCACCAATGCCTTTGAGGGTTTCTATGTTATTGATTGGGAATTTTGAATTAATCAATTTTATCAAGCCAAATTCACCAATCGTGCTAAGTTCTGTTCTTTGTTCCATCATAAAATAGCCCCCAACCCCAGAGGGGAGTTTGTAGTATTTTTTTAGATATTCCCCCACGGGGGGTTAGGGGGCTAAAAAAAGCCATCCTTTTCAGAACGGCTTTCAGTAATTATTTGTATTTGGTTTATGGATTCACTAATGCTAAATTTACGATTTTACCACCCGCTTTTTGGTCTGGCAAACTCGTTTCAATTGTTACAGCGGTTGCTGTAATTGCTGAGGTAATATTATAAACAATTGTTCCACTTGTTCCAGTTGGAACAGTATTGGCACTATTTTTCAGAGTAGATAAAGTAAGTGTCTTATTATCAGCAGACAAAGCCCAAGTACCTGTAAAGGTTGAACCATCAACAGTTGTTAAAGTTACGGCACTTGGAGCAGTTAATGAAAGTTTGTAACCACTATATCCAGGAATAGCATTTGAAGCCCCACCTTTTTGATATACTTGCGTACCACCTTCTTTTGCGATACTCACGTTCCAAGTTTTTGTTAAATTTTCTGCGGCAGTGGGTTCTACGGTTTTGCTACCACATCCACTTATTACCAACATGAATGCAAATAATATAGGCAAGGAAAGAATTAATTTTCTCATAACGATTTTTAGATTTTAATTTTGAAAGATAAAAATGATAAAATAATTTGTATTCAGCAAGTTTAATTTTAAAATTTGATGATTTTAAAATTGTACTTTAAAACTAACTTATTGATTATTAAACGATTAATGAATTAAATTTATTTTGAAAGAATATACAAAATCTCAATTAGCCCTTCGCAACGGACAAGACCGTGATGAAATTTGGGTTGCCTTCAAAGGACAAATATACGATGTAACTTCGTCTCGTCTATGGCGAAACGGAAAACATTATGAACATTGGGCGGGTCAAGACCTCACAGACGAACTCCCTGATGCCCCACATACCGAAACTGTTTTTGACAAGTTTGTGGTAGTAGGGGTGTTGGTTTGAGTTATTTAGATTGTCAAAGTTCTCAATGGTTTATTCCGTTATCGTAAAGACGAAATAAACCATTAAAAGGGTTGCATTACACAAATTTAAAAAATATTTAACAACAAACATGATTCTAATAGCTGAAAGTGGCTCAACAAAAACTGACTGGCGGATGATTGCCGAGGATGGACAGGTTTCTCAATGCAAAACCATTGGGCTAAATCCCTATTATCAAGACCTTGATTCTATTGCCATAGAATTGACCAAAACCCTTCTTCCACACGTACAAGGGCAGGTTTCTGAGGTTTTTTACTATGGTACAGGTGTAACCAATGAAGAGAAATCTGAGATAGTTCGTCAGGCTATTTTATCCGTTTTTCCGTCTGCCCAAAAGGTAGAGGTTCACTCAGATATGCTTGCCGCTGCCCGTGCCTTGTGTGGGCATGATGCTGGGATTGCGTGTATCTTGGGTACGGGGTCAAATACCTGTTTTTATGATGGGTCAAAAATCGCCTTTCAAGTTCCGCCTTTGGGGTTTTGGTTGGGTGATGAAGGTTCTGGCGGACATTTAGGTAAACAATTGATTTTGAGTTATTTACATAAAGAGTTACCCGACGATTTAAGAGCAAAATTTGAAAAACGTCATGGCGTAATTGACCGCCTAACCATTATCGAAAATGGGTATCAAAAGCCTTTCCCAAACCGTTACTTTGCTTCGTTTTCCAAATTTCTTTTTGATAATAGAAATCACCCTTTTGCTTATCATTTAGTGAGTGATGCTTTTGGATTATTTTTTGAAAAATATCTACTAAAATATCCTGATGTCAAGAATTACAAAATCCATTTCACAGGTTCAGTGGCGTTTTATTATTCAGATATTTTGAGAAGAGTGGCTACGGATAAAGGCTGTACGATTGGCGTAATTATGGAAAGTCCTATTGCGGGATTAACTTTGTTTCATAAATCATAATTTCACCCAACCATCTTTCATATATTTATGAAAAACATTGCCATTTTTGCATCAGGTTCTGGCTCAAATGCTGAACGAATTTTTGAATACTTTATTGATTCTGAGGATATTAACGTTAAATGTTTTCTTTGTAATAATCCAGATGCGGGCGTAATTCAGCGGGCGGAAAGATTGGGAGTTTCCTTGATTATGTTTGACCGTCCTTCGTTCAAGTCAGGGGAGGTTGTTGAAATTTTACAAGAGAATCAAATAGATTGGGTTGTTTTGGCGGGTTTTCTTTGGTTGATTCCTAAGCATTTTGTGGAGGCTTTTCCAAATAGAATTATCAATATTCACCCTGCACTTCTTCCAAAATTTGGAGGAAAAGGGATGTACGGACATTTTGTGCATGAAGCGGTTGTGGAAAACAAAGAAACCGAATCAGGAATTACGATTCATTTTGTGAATGAACATTATGACGAAGGCGGTGTAATTTTTCAGGCTTCATTTCCTGTATTACCCACAGATACGCCCGAAGATGTGGCTCGTAAAGGGCAGGTTTTGGAACATAAACACTTCCCAGAGGTGATTGAGAGGGTTATTCTTACTGAAAATAGTATATAAAAGTATCCCTACATGAATGGGATAGATGATTTCAAATATTTTCAGATAACTATAAAGATGGGGGTAAAATATGTGTATTATTCTCAATCAATGATTGGATAGTACTGAGTACTTGTTTAAATAACTCAAATAGCATTTTCCCTTTGTTAGTATCAAGTGACAATGCTATTGCTATACTAATCATAGTAGATACAGCACAACTTTTCCAATCAAATTTATTAAGTCTATCAGCAGATTGAATTAAATAGGCTTTCCTTGAATGATATAACTAATTGATAATCAATATTTTATATTGAAATTAATCCCCGAATATGCACTAATTTGGCATATTTCGGGGATTTTTGTATTTTAGATGTGCCAACAAAATT
>JAAFJP010000068.1 GCA_013298125.1 Cytophagales bacterium
ATTAAATCATCCAATAATTTAACAGGAAGTAAATCAAAGAGTTCGTTGGCTGTTATTGCTTTCATTTTGTCCTTTTTTTGAGAACAAAAATAATACAATTACAACTTCCGAACACCCGTAGTTAGATACCTGTTCTGCTTTATAATCCCGTACAAATCATAGTAGAACCAAAAATCTTAAAATCCTTTAATCTTGATTCAGACAACCCAAAAAGTGTAACAAAAAAGTCCTCCAAACCCAAAGTTTGAAGGACTTTTTTACATTTTAAATGAACTGGTTGATTAAGTTATACCCAAGGAAAATTTTATACACTAACCCTCCCAAGGGTTCAAAACCCTCGAGAGGGATTTTGATGAGTACAACTTAATTAACAAGTTCACCTAAAATCTACTTCCCAGACCCTGAAACGCTTGCCGTTGCTTCCTTTTCAACCGTAATGTCCATTAAAGCACAAATAGGTTTTCCGCTGTTTTTGGGGTCAGTGAAAACTAAGTATAAATTATGAAATCCTGTCGTTGGGCTGATGCTTACTTTCGTGGGTTTTGGCATTCCTTTTTCAACGTCTCCCGTGCCTAATAATTGCCCTGTGGGTGAATCTAAGCGTATTTCTACTTTCCCGCCTGAGGTTCTGTCGTCAGAGGCAATTGCCATTACTTTGAATGAACCAATCCCCGACAAGTCGATATCATTGTAAGCAACGTAGCTTTTATCAGTTGTCATAATCACGACCTCACCGATGCCATCCACTTTGTAATTCATCGTTTCTTTTGAAGCATCAAAGGTATTGGCTTTGAACTTCGCACTTCTTAATGTCATGGTTTTTGAACCTGTCTGCGAACTCACATTGTTTGCTCCTTTGTCGGTATAACTTGCTGAGAAAATATACGTTCCCGCTTTGCCGTTGTCTTTGGTCAAATACTCACCTTTCAATGGCTGACTGGTTTTTTTATCATCTGCCAGCGACATGATGTATTTCACCATTTCGCCCGCTTCGTCTTTGGTCAATTGTGGGTGAGCTGCCATCGGTTGTTCGCCCCAAACGCCTCCGCCTCCTTTGAGGATTTTGTCAATCAGAGCTACTTGTTTTCGGCTATTTCCTTTGTATTTTTTTGCTACTTCCTTATAATTTGGTCCAATTGATTTTTGGTCAATCGAATGGCAAGATTTACAGTCAGAAAGCTCAATTAAGCGTTTTCCAGAAGCCACGCTTAGGTTTGCTTGATGTCCTTGGGCGATGATGGTTTTGTCATAGCCTTCCAAATAGTCAATATTTACTTGCACATCCTCTGGCTTGATTTTCTTGTTATCTACCGAACCATCTTCTTTATCCGCAACCTTTACTTCGTAGGCAATTTTATCTTCATTCCAATAAAATGTTTTATTGCCTTTTATGGCTAAATCCACCTTCGGAACTTCATTTCCTACCTTAATTTCTACCGAACTTTCCGTAACGTTTCCAGCTACATCCGTAACTTTCAAGGTAGGATTATAAACCCCAGGTTTTGTAAAGGTAAACGTTGGATTAGCAAGATTACTTTTCGCTACCCCTTTTGCAAAAGTCCATTCATATTTTAAATTATCTCCATCGGGGTCATTCGTTCCATTTGACGAAAAAGCCACTTTTAAAGGCAATGCAC
The DNA here is from genome assembly GCA_013298125.1 of Cytophagales bacterium. GTDB lineage: Bacteria > Bacteroidota > Bacteroidia > Cytophagales > Spirosomataceae > Arcicella. The sequence goes on from JAAFJP010000068.1 coordinate 1,638, forward strand.
CCGCTTTTTTATCAACATTTACTACTGCAACAGGCATACGATTACCAGCATTAAAAGTAATTCGAGTCAAACGTGCTTCATCATTTTGTGCAAACCAATTTTGACCATATTCCAACATATACAACGAACCGTCTTTGGCAAACATCATATCCATTGGGTGGCTAAATTTGGTATTTGGCATAAAACGCTCCATCGAAACGAAGTCTCCGTTGGGTTTCATCGTTACTAAATTTATCCAATCACGCATCCAGTCGTAAGCAAAGAATTTACCTTCTAAATACGATGGAAATTTCACTTTTGAATTAGCATCATAATCTCCTGCATAATACACGGGTCCGCCCATGGCGTTACGTCCACCTTTACCCACGATGTCCCCAAACTCGGGTGATTCTTTGTAGGGGTAATAAATGAAGGCTTTTTGGGCGGGTGGTAATTCACGCAAGCCTGTATTATGTGGCGAGTCATTGATTGGTTTCAAAGGGTCAAATCTTGCCCATGTACTGTCTTTTTTGAAGGTACGTTGATTGTAAGCTTTGTTGTCTCCCACAAAAAGAGGCCACCCAAAATATCCAGCCTTACGAGCTTGATTAATTTCATCATGCCCACGAGGACCATATTTATCCATATTTTCTCCTGCATCGGGTCCAACTTCACCCCAATACAAAAAGCCCGTTCTCTTATCTACCGAAATACGATAAGGGTTTCTGTTGCCCATTACATAAATCTCTGGACGAGCAGATGCCATTCCTTTTGGAAATAGATTTCCTTCGGGAATTGTGTAAGTTCCATCATCTTGGGGCTTGATTCTCAGGATTTTACCTCTTAAATCGTTGGTGTTTGAAGAGGTATAACGAGCATCCCAACCCGAACGGTCTGCACGGTCATCAATCGGAGCAAAGCCTTGTGAATCGAATGGATTTGTATCATCACCCGTTGAAAGATACAGATTTCCCTGAGCATCCCAATCAATCGAACCTCCCGTGTGGCAACAGCCCGTACGCTTTACAGGAACAGTCAAAACTACCTTCTCAGAACTCATCACGAGCGTGTCTTTTACGTCATCATACACAAATCTCGAAAGATGTTGAGCGGTATCTGGCAAGCCTCTTGCTGGTGAGTAATACAAATAAATCCAATGATTTTGGTTATATTTTGGATCAAGATTTATGCCCATCAAACCATATTCATTTCCCGTAAAAACATTCAAATCTGCCGCAACTTTGGTGGTTTTTTTGATTGGATTATAGACTTTCAATAAGCCTTTTCTTTCTGTAAAAAGCACTTTCCCATTATCCAAAACCGCTAATTCTGTTGGTTCGTCTAATTTATCCGTCAAAACGGTTCTGATAAAACGGTTTTCATCAGGAGGTAATTGGCTTTTTACTTTTGAATAATCCAAAGCTCCTCCACTCGCAGCCCATTGCAAGCCACCCCAGATGTGTTTTAGAGGTATTTCCTCTGAAAATGTCTCGTTAGTATGTCCCCAGTTGGTATAAAAAGCACGTCCACCGTCGTATTCGTGATACCAAGCCATCGGGTGAAAATCGCCCATTGTGCCTTCTTTATACGATTTTTCATCCACCGTAAACAATACTTTTACGTCCGTATTAAAATTCTTGAAACTGTAAAATTCATCTTTACGAATTACAGAATCAGGCATGAAGTTGGTCGAAATATGAGTTTTGTCTTTCACTAAAAACTTGCCACTCTGCACATTTGAGACGTTTTTGCCAGGGTGATTTGAAAAATAACCACCTACCAATTTACCATACCAAGCCCAATCGTATTCTGTATCTGAGGCTGCGTGAATACCCACGAATGCCCCGCCCGCCTGTATATAACGCTCGAAGGCAATTTGTTGCGGTTCGGTCAAGACGTTTCCTGTGGTGCTATTGAAGATAACGACCTTGTATTTTTTAAGATTTTCTTCGTTGAATCTTGCACCATTTTCAGTAGTGTCCACGTCAAAACCGTTGGCTTTGCCCATGTCTTGAATGGCTTTGGTACAAAATGGAATGGAACTGTGACGAAAACCAGCCGTTTTAGAAAAAATCAAGACTCGCTTGCCCTGCAAAGGATTTTGAGCTTGAAGAATAGTATTACCAACACCAAAAAGTATCAGAAATAATGAAAGAATCCGTTTCATAAGGAATTGCATTTTTATTGGGTGAATTTGCAACCACATAGAAATATAGAAATCAATAGATAAAACAGATTATCAGTAATTAATATTTTCTATGAGGGATTGAAAAATATTGATTTATAAAATTAACCTTAAAATCAAGGATAAAGATAATTAATTCTGTAAAATTTACTGTTTGACCTTGTGTGGAGGGGTTTTGTTTTAAGGTAAAAATTATTTTTTTATCGTAGGGGCATATCGCTCTCGTACGAAACGGGCGTATGCGATACACCCCTACTGTGTTTTTGTCATTTTTTAACCAACGCCTGATACCTCAAAAGCCCCTCCAAATAATAATAATCCGCATAAACCAATGGTACATCAATTTCAGATTTACCAGGTTTATGACCTGTGCTGTGCATCAAAATGAAGTTATTATTTGTGCCAATTTTTGCTCTATAAGTATCACTCGAAAGGCTTACAAGCATTTCTTCGGCATTTTTGAAATATTTTTTCCCTTGTTTCCCTCCTACAATTTTTGAAAGTTCTAACAAGGCAGAAGCCGTAACTGCCGCCGCTGAGGCATCTCGTTCTTCATTCGGAATATAGGGAGCGTTGAAGTCCCAATACGGAATTTTATCTTTGGGTAAATTGGGATGGTTTAGATAAAATTTCGCAATCTTTTGGGCTTGGTCTAAATACTTTTTTTGCTTGGTTTCACGATACATTACCACGTACCCGTACAAGCCCCATGCCTGCCCTCTCGCCCATGCAGACTCATCGGCATAGCCTTGATGCGTTTTTTTACGAATTATTTTTCCATTTTCACCATAACAAATCACATGGTATGAACTTCCATCGGGTCTGAAATGGTGCTTCAAGGTGCTATCAGCATGGGCAATACAAATATCATAAAACGCTTTATCCCCAGATTCACGAGCCGCCCAAAACAAGAATTCAAGGTTCATCATGTTGTCAATAATCACGGGATAATCATAAGTGTCGTGTTTGTCCCAAGACTTAATTACGCCATATTTTGGATTGAATCTCGTAGCCAAAGATTTTGCTCCTGTAAGCATAATCTTCTTATAATCAGGGTTTTGCGTGAGGCGATAGCCATTTCCGAAAGGGCAATACAACATAAATCCTAAGTCGTGTGTACGAGTATTGTATTGTTCTTTTTCAACCGCCATTGTCCATTTTTCAGCGGCTGATTTCCATTGTGGGTCTTTGGTTTGCTCAAACAAATACCAAAGCGAACCACCAAAAAATCCACTACACCACCATTCGGTAGGCATATCTCGGGGCAAACCGTCTGGCAAGGTTGATTGGGGCGTTTTTGTTATATCTTGATGCGACTTTAACATTCCTTCATACTGTTGGGCAACTAAGGCAAATTGTTGTGGTACATCAATTTTTGATTGACTTAAAGCATTGAAAGTCAGGAAGATGAAGGAGAAAATTAGAAAGTTTTTCATGTTTGATTTGATTTATAAGTGGTGTCATTGCGAGTTTTTTCAGCGAAGCAATCTGTTGGAATGAAGTAAAAGAGTTTGAAACCCTTTGTAGTCTATCGAAATTGTGCAAAAGAGTTTAAAGTTCCTTGCCCGTAAACAGATTGATTTAGGGAGTATCCAATTAATAAAGTACCCACCATATCCATCCAACTTAACTTCCCGAAAGTAGAAATAACTTTCGGGAAGTTGCTAAGAATCTTACTTCCCAAAAGTTACTTTTACTTTCGGGAAGTTATAAGTGAGTATGTTTAAACTTGGATGCCCCCTTAACGAAACTCCGATTCGCTACGCTCGCAATGACAGACATTTATATATTTTTTAGATTTACCTCAATTCAGCAATATTAGCAAATTCCATATCCGTAAAGTCCAAATTTTCCCCTGCCATTGCCCAAATAAACGAATAATTAGAAGTCCCAGCCCCTGAGTGAATTGACCACGGTGGAGATAAAACCGCCTGATGATTTGCTACTACCATGTGGCGAGTCTCTTGGGGCTGTCCCATCAAATGAAAAACTCGATGGTCAGCGTTTAAATCAAAATACAAATAGGCTTCCATGCGTCTGTCGTGTACATGGGCGGGCATGGTGTTCCAAATGCTTCCAGATTTCAAAACAGTCAGTCCCATCACAACCTGACAACTTTGGATGCCGTCACGGTGAATGTACTTATAAATTGTTCGTTCATTGGCGGTTTCTGGACTTCCCATGTTCACAGGCGTGGCTTCTTCTTTACTCATTTTACGAGTTTCGTAAGCATGATGTCCTGGGGCAGAAAATAAGAAAAATTGGGCAGGGCTTTCGGAAGAAATGCTTTTAAAAGTTACTGATTTTGAGCCTTTTGCGATATAGAGTGCATCTAATTTTGAGAGCGAAAAGGTCTTGCCATCCACCGCAATTTCTCCATCTCCCCCTACATTGATGATACCAATTTCACGACGTTCCAAGAAATAGTCTGATTTCAAATTATCATAAGTAGGTAAACTAATTTCTGAATAAACAGGCATAACCCCACCCAGCACTGTACGGTCATAGTGCGTGTAGTACATTTTGATTTCATTGTTTTGAAAAATAGATTCAATCAAAAAGTTATCTCGTAATTCTTGGGTGTTAAAGCCTTGTGCTTCTCGCTGACTGATAGCTTGGTAAATTTGCATGGTAATTTTTGAAGAGTTTATATGTATCGTAAAGCCAAAAGTCTGATTAAATATTTTTATACTGACTACAAACAAAAACGCCTAATAATCAAGCTATTTTACTTGAAAATTAGACGTTTTGTGGGTCAGGTGATTTGTGGTTAAGTCAATAATACGCTAAGCCAAAAGCTGACAGCCAACTGCCGAAAGCTATTTATTTCTTTCCAAAACTAAACGATACATATGCCTGAAAACCAGTATTACGCATTTGAAAATAGTCTGAGAAATTCTTGTTATTTCCTACTGAAAAGTCTTTGTTTACGTCAGTCATTCCTAAATAATAACGACCCCCTACTGATATATTTTCTGAGGCTTTAAACTCCACACCCGCAGCCATACCAGCATCAATTTTATGAAATAGTCCATTATAAGTAACTGAAAATAAATCGCTTACAACGCCTACACGAGAATTAACCATGTAACTCACCTGTGAACCAACTTGTACATTCAAGCCTTCTGTAACAGGAAACGTCACCATCAAAGGAACTGACAAATAATGAATCCCCACGTTACCGACTCCTGCCACTTTGAAGCCTTGCATCGAATACAAAAGCTCAGGTTGTAAACCAATTTTATCGGTCAATTTGATGTCTTTTATCACGATACCTGCATGAAAAGTTTCTTTTGGGGTAAAAATATTGGCTGGTTCAGGCGACACGATGATGTCTGAATGAGTATAACCTGCCTTGAAAGCAACACTTTGAGCTTTGGCATTTACGAAAGCAAAAACTGAAAGGGCGATGGCTGCAATTAACTTTTTCATGATTTCTATTTGTTTAAATTTGGTTTATTTCTTCAAATCTAAACTTATAACGACAGAAGTCTTCGGAGGTAAGTTAATGAAACGTTAATGCTTGTTAAGTAAATGTTAATGGTGATATTCGATGTTCGATGTTCATAATTTTATTTTTGTAAATATTTGAAATACAGTGACTTATACGTAAAACTCCCCGAATATAAAAAAAGAACATTCGGGGAGTTCGCACTCAAAATTTAACAACTTAGCAACTTAAAACTTAATAACTACTCCTTATTCTTCTTATCCAAATTCACTTGATAAAAATAAGAAGCTAAAAGCCCTAAACCTCCAAAAATGAAAACCATTGAGAAGTGAGCCGTATCACTATTCATATCTGTGATAGATTCTAACCAAGAACCCATTAACAAACCTATCCCAAGCCCTACCAAAATAAAACCCCAACGGAGCGAATGACTTGGATTGACATTTAAAGAGGTTTTCTGAGGAGGCATAATGCCTTTGGCAATCATTGCCATTTTTTCATCGTTTTCATACTTCCGTAAAAAAACAACCATCGTAAATACTCCGATTGTTCCAATAATTGGAATCAAGAGTGCAACAATTCCTTCGTTTATCATCATCGTAAATTTTTTGTTGTGAATAAATTGATTTCTGGGGATATGATGTAACTTGTTTTTAAAAGGTTACGGATTTAAGTTACTAAATTTTTAAGTTACTAAGTTTTTAAGTTAAAATATCTCGTAATCATCTGTTTATCAGATATTTATGAATTTTTATTTTTTATCAACTTAGTAACTCAGCAACTTAACAACTTAAACTCGTAACCTTTCTAAACAATCCCGCATCTAATCAATTGTGAAAACCAACGAAACAGATAATTCTATCATTGAACGCATTTTGGCTGGCGATAAGTCGGGGTATAGAGACCTTGCTAATCGCCATAAAGACTATGCGTTCACGGTGGCGTACAAGATTGCGGGTACACGAGAAGATGCCGAGGAAATTGCTCAGGATGCGTTTATTCAAGCATTTCAGGCTCTGCCGACTTTTAATCAAGAAGCAAAATTTACGACCTGGTTTTATAGAATTGTTTTCAATGCGGCATTGATGTTCAAGCGGAAAAATCGAATTCAGACTGAAGATATTGAACTATCACAATTAGCTCAATCTGTCCCTGCCGATACGACTAATGAACTGAAAATCAGCGAACAACGACAATATATTCAGAAGGCACTCAACTATTTATCGCCCGATGATGTTACGATGATAACCTTATTTTACTTGAAAGAACAATCCTTAGAAGAAATCGCCCAAGTAGTAGGAATCTCCGCCGAAACTGCCAAAGTAAAACTCTGCCGAGCCAGAAAAAGATTGGCGGAGACGATGAATAAGATATTGGGAAAAGAAGTTAGAACGTTAATTTAATATGAGCCACTAAGTCACCAAGACACTAAGTTTTTGTTTTTTAAACTTTAAATTCTTTGCGTCTTGGTGTCTTAGTGGCTAAATAAACTTTGATAAAAGAAAATGAAAGACGAAGATATTTTTGACATACTTGATGGTATCGCATCCGAGGAAACAATCCGTCAGCATCATAAATTACTCTCAGAAAGTGTTGATTATCAGATACTTTTCGCTGAGTATGCCCATACACACGCCTTACTCACGGATACGGCTGTGGAAAAAACTGCCATTAATTTTACCGATAGATTGATGGATAAATGGGAATTATCGCAAGAAGTTGTGTTGAAAAGAAAGTCGAGCAAACTGCCAATTTATTTCCTAATCGGGATGTCGATTATGGTGGTTTTATTGATTATTTCAGCTTTACCAATGATGACAGCCTCAACTATTCAGATAGATTTGAGTAAGCCTTTGAGTATTTTACAAGACAAATTATTTACTCGTTTCTTCTTGGTAATCAATGCCTTAGTCGCTTTATTTTTTATTGATAAACGGATTTTGAAACCTTATTTTGAGGGGAGGATTGGAGTGTAAGTGAGCATATAAATTTAACTATATTCACTTTGATATGTAGGAACTTCTCGAAAGTAAAAAAAACTTTCGAGAAGATACCGAGAGACTTACTTCCCGAAAGTTTTTTTACTTTCGGGAAGTTGAATGGAAGAAGAGATAAAAGAAAACAAAAGTATTGATTTTTGTTTTCTTTTGTGGTCGAAAAACTACACCAACAATCCCTCAACTTCCACCTCAACAAATTCACTCTTCGCCCCTTCACAAACAGAACAACAATAGTCAGAAGGCAAATCTGCAAACTTTACTCCCACAGGAATATCATTGACTGAATCACCAAAACGTTCGTCATAAATTGTGAAGCAAGTTGGGCATTGGTGAACCTTAATAGGCTGTAAATCAGACACTTTCGCTTCTTTTCTCTTCACAATAGAAACCTCTTGTTTAGAGTTTTGAGCATAAAAACGCTTCGTTAATCGCTGTAAAATTTCGGGAACGTGGGCTTTATTGACACCTTTTTCAAATAAAACTAATTCACGAGTATTGGGGTTGAAATCAGTGGTATGATAAATGTCAAAAACGTTGGAAAGTCCCGCAAAAATGCTTCGTTTTTTAATCACAACTGAGCCAAAAACTTCTGATTTTGGGCGAGTCTGAACGGCAAAACTTAACCCAAAAGTGCGGACATCTTCATCATCAAATTCACGAATAATGGATTTTTTTAGAGATAATCCTTCTTCTGCGAGGTCTTCTACTTGCCAGTTTAATTCATTGGCTGCATGACGAACATTGATGGTATATTTTCCCAATAATTTATCCCAAAGATTACGATGTTTATTTTCTATACTCTTGATAATCAATGACTTCCAAGGAGTTGTACAGATTTGACCGATTTTTGTTTCTAAACATAATTCACAAATTTCTTCTAAAAAATCGACTGAAAATGTCTCATTTCTTCGATAAATTCCGAGCCAAGTTTTATCGCCGTAACGATTGAAGCCTTCATAATAGGGCAAGGAGAATTTAGGTAATTTTAAGTCTTCCAAAATCACCTGTGAGATGATTTCACCTTTGGCAATGACCTTTTCATAAACTTCATTTTCACCCATTTCTGGATTTCCCCAAATCACTTCTTCGATGCGTTTACAAATTTTAGGAATCTCCAAAGTATAAATCAAAATTGGGAAACGGAAGATATTATTCGATTGCTTCGGGCGTACATACAAGTACCAAAAATTCTGGGTATTGGAAGCAATAAAATTAAGATTTCCTGTAAAAAAGGGGGTGAAAGATTGTTGAAAATCGGAAATATTTACCTTCAATTTTGGCTGATAATCGAAACCATCAAAAATATCATTATAGATTCCCTCCGAAATCCATTGACCCGTCGGGAATACCTCTTCTGCACAATAAGAGGTGATAATATTGGGATAATTGTCAGAGTCTATTTCAAAGTCAATCTTAGATTCGTACAATTTTTTCTTTAAATCAATAATTCCACTTCCTCGCACCGTTTCGGCTTTAACGTACATGAGAATTTGCTGCCTTGCTCCAAAACGAACTTCTCGAACGCCCGCCTCACGAGCGGCTGAAAGGATGTATTGCAAAGTTCCAGGTGATACGATGCCTCCCATCAAATTAATTTTCAGTAACGAATAGTCTTTCACCTTATTGTATGTTTATTATGGTATTGTTATTAATACTTAGTAATCGGTATTTTCTTGGTAATAATTACTTAATATACTGATTATCAATAATATATAAAATTAAAATTTTTGATATGACGATTCTAATATTTTATATAAATCAAAATTTCAGAATGGTACTATTTCCAGAAATATGATTTTTTTTAGAAGAATTTTCTTGAAAAAGTGAAAATTTAACGACTTTTTGGTTTGTGTTTTCAAAAAAACCTCCTAAATTTACATCGTCAATCGATTGGCAGATGTAGGTTTTTGAGTTATTAAAATGAATTTTTTAACAGGTGTTGTATTCGCTGTTAGATTCATTTTTAAGAGATAAATACTTTTGACAAAGTAACGTTCGAGTTAAAATTATTTGATTTCTTAAAACTTAATTCTTGAAAATATACAATTTTATGTTTAACAATTAAATCTATCATTTTGGGGTTTTCTCTAAAATTCCCCTTAAACTAAAAGTATTAAATATCATGAAAAAGAACACAGTAAAAGCATTTATCGTAGCCGTTGCTATGGTTTGCACATCGAATTTATCTTCATTAGCTAACAATACAAATGATGGAGCTTCGGCATCTATCAAAACAAAAATTGCTCAGGTAAG
>JAAFJP010000069.1 GCA_013298125.1 Cytophagales bacterium
ATGGTTTTTTCTCCCCTCTCCATCGGAGAGGGGTCGGGGCGACCGACGCTCGGGTGAGGTTTTGTAACTTGTGACATTATATGCGTAGTTCCGAATATTTAAACAGTCCCAAAAACCCTATTTCCGATAATCCAAGGCTGGTTTTCTATCTCCCAAAAGTGCCTCATATTTAAAATTTGCTCCACGTTTCTGTACCCATTCCGCCTTTGCTTTTTCGACTAAAGCATTGTCTCTGAACAAATCCAAAGCCGTGCAAGCCAAGGTCTTAGCCGCTACAATCATACCTTTTTGACCAATCGACATTCCGCTCGCCGCCGTCGATTGCCAACTGTGTGCGGCTGAACCCGAAACCCAAGTGGCAGTTTGTAAACCCACAGTCGGTACTGTCCAACTGACATCGCCCACATCAGTAGAACCTCCGCTGGTGGCACTTTCTGAGGCATCTCTAAAATCTTTCACCTTACTGGCGTTTTCGATGGGTTGTTTTTGTTCACCCAACGTTTCACTGATTTTTTCGGCAAATTTTTTCTCTTCTTCGGTATAAATTACCCCACCAACCATTGTCAAGTTATTGTGCATCGTTTCTGCCAAAGTAACATTTGGTAAAAGGTTAAAGACCCCTCCCAAAACTTCCCATTCTGCTCTTGTACCCGTCCCGAGGGCAGCACCCTGAGCCGTATTTTCGATACGTTTCCAAACACTTTGCAAAATATCACGGTCTTTATGGCGAGCGTAATAATACACCTCAGCATAGGCAGGAACGACATTTGGAGCATCCCCGCCCTTCGTGATTACATAATGAATACGAGTATCTTGTGGGATGTGTTCACGCATCATGTTTACCATCATATTCATTGCCTCCACACCATCCAAGGCAGAACGCCCACGTTCGGGAGAAGCCGCAGCGTGTGCCGCAATGCCCTTGAAGCGAAATTTAGCGTTTTTATTTGCCAAAGATGTTCCTGCATCTGCCGAATTCTGAGAACCTGGATGCCAGTGTAAAACCACATCTACATCGTTGAAAAGCCCTTCTCGAACCATATACACCTTACCCGAACCACCTTCTTCGGCAGGGCAACCATAGATTTTGACCGTACCCTTTTGACCCGATTTTTGTAACCAATTTTTCACCTCAATCGCTGCCGCCACCGATGCCGTCCCGAAGAGATTATGACCGCAACCATGCCCTCCACGTTGATTGGGGATAGGTTTTATTTCGGGCGTAGCTTCCTGTGCGAGTCCTGGGAGAGCATCATATTCCGCTAAAATCCCGATGGTGGGTTTGCCTTCGCCAAAAGTTGCTAAAAATGCCGTAGGAATTCCTGCCACGCCCGCTTGTACATTGAAGCCTTCTTTTTTCAATAATTCTTGTAATAAAACGGACGATTTTTCTTCCATATATCCCAATTCTGCATAATTCCAGATTTGTTTGGAGATACCTGCGTATTCGTCAAATCGTTCGTCGATATTGGAGATAATAGTCTGTTTATCAGTATTTTGTGGGGGTGATACAACAGTCTTCTTTTTTTGGGAGAAGGTTGTCAGTGTGGTTAATGTTAAGAGGATGATTAAGGGTTTTTTCATGTTTGTTGATTATTTGGATTATTCTTAAAATTAATCACTTTATCGCAATCGCCATCACTTTAATCCGCCCATCAAAAGGTAAGGCAGCGGCTTGATAAACCGTTCTGGCTGGTTTTCGTCCTGTTTCAAAAAGAGAATCGTAAAATTGATTTATGATAGAAATATCCTTTAAATCAATGAAAGCCAAGTCAATGAACACGATGTCTTCTCTTGAAAAACCTGCCTCTTTCAAAATAGCAAAAATATTATTGAAAGCCAACTGAGCTTGTTCTAAGGTAGTTCCACCCACAAAAACACCATTTTTATCAACGGCTAATTGACCGCTGACATGGCAATAATTTCCTGCCACAACGGCATTGCTGATGGGTGCGGTTGGCGTGGGGATATTCTCGCCTGTGGTTATGTAGGTTTTTGGGGTCATTCACTTATTCTTTGTTGATTCTCTACTTCCGATATTTCTTTTCGACGTCCTCCGCTCTTTGTTTTACGTCTTCCCACATGGTTTCACGAGTGGTATCGGCTTCCGTTTGCTTGTACATACAAACCACGTAATTGAGCGTATTGACCTCATCCACCACCGTACCATCTGCCTGTATGGTGGGCCATTCTAATTGAGAGGTAATACCAATACTTTTATAGCCAAGACTTTGGGCGTAAAGTTCAAGACTGGGGAAACCTTTTGGACGCAAAGGATGGTCTTCTGGACGGTCTACAATTAAGCCACAAGCTCCATGATAGCCCAATTCTAAAATTTTTGATTCTACGGGTTTGATAAATTTATGCCCTACGCCAAAACTACGATACTGTGGGGCAATGATAACTTCCCCTAAATAATAGAGTTTACGAGCATCATAACCCACTTTGGCGAATTGATTTTCAGCATCTTGGATAATCTCAGAGCTACTCATCAAAGGAATTCCCGTGACGAAGCCAATCATATTTTCGCCATCAAAAGCGGCAATCATCAAACCGTCTTCGTTGGCAACATAAGGTTCTAAATAAGTTTTTTCAAATTCCATATTTCCTTGATAGAGATAAGGATAATAACGAAATTGTTTAATGCGGGCTTTGGCGAGTTCATCCAAGAATGGTTCGATTTCTTTACCTCGAAAAGACTTAAAAATTAAAGAAGGAGTTTGTGTTTCAGGAGACATATTTCTGTTTTTATGGATTTTAGAATTTTAAAGATAATCAAGATTCTAATAATTTCAATAAATCTTCTTCTTTTGGTAATTCTACTTGGTACTTGCTCACAAATATTTGATTATCAAGCCCAGAAGTGGCGTAAAGAACTTTGGTATTTGAGCCTTTCTCTGTACACAAGATAATGCCAATTGGAGGATTATCGCCTTCTTGCATGATTTCATTTCGGTAATAATTCAGATAGTAATTCATCTGTCCAGAATCTGTGTGTTTGAACTTTCTGATTTTCAAATCAATCAAGATGTGGCATTTCAAAATACGGTGATAAAATACCAAATCTATTCTGTCATGTTCACCGTCAATCGTAATTCGTTTTTATCTTCCCTCAAATCGGAACGCCGACCGACAAAAGCCCGTTCCTAATTCCTGCAAAAAGGTTTGAATTTTATCCAACAAAGCCGTTTCTAAATCATTCTCAGAATACTTCGCTAATTCTTTAAATCCCGTAAATTCAAGAATGTAAGGGTCTTTTATGGTATCTTCAATCGTTTCTATTTGGGCTTGAATATTAGCTAATAGGGCTTCTTTGTCCGTTGAAAGTCCCAAGCGTTCAATCAAAAGGCTGTTAATTTGTCTCTCTAAAAACCGAGCTTCCCATTGCCCTTTGATGGCTTCTTTTTCATAGAACGCTCGTTTCAAAGGTTCTTTTATACGCATGAGGGCGGAGAAATGACGGAAAGAAAAGTTTGAAAGGAGTTTTTCGGGGGCGATTTTCTCGCTGAGTAACTGTACAGGTTTGCTCAATATTAAATCAAATTGTTCTGCTATTGGCTGACTTATTATCGAACCTTTCAATTGTGCAGCCACTGGCTGCACAATTTGAGGATAAGCCAAATAAAACTGTCTATAGAGTTCTAAACTACGATATGACATTCCTGCTACATCTCTGTTTTTCAATTCTTTCTCTAAATTTCTAACGAGTTTATCGCCATACTTAGCACGGTCTTCACCATTTTGCTCAAATTCAACAATATAAAAACCAATCAGCCAATTACGAATCACTAATTATTGATTGATGGACGAAATCGCTCTTTTTCTGAGTGAATGATGGGTGGTTTCTATGGAATCTATTAATTGGTTATACAACATATTGATAGTGTTTTTTTAAAGCCAAATATAGTATTTATTTAGTAATATGCTGACATTTGTATTTTAAATATTATCTTTACAGTCATAAATACGCATACAATTTACCACTAATAAATGCAAATAGAAAAATACAAAACTGAAAGTACCGTTAGTAGTTTGGTCTTTACTTTTGAAAGCGTTGGAGAGAAAATAATAAATAAGAGAGTAATATACTCCAAGTTTAAAAATCCAGAAGATATTGGACTCCCACTTAATGCAAATGTCTATAATTTAGGGTTTGGTGATTTTAATGAACAAACAGGACAATTAGATGACCAAATAATAAGCAAAAATGGAGATACTGAACAAGTTTTAGCAACGGTAGCGGGGACTGTGTCTGATTTTTGGATAGAATATCCTGATGCTCAAATATTTTTTATGGGAAGCATACCAGAAGGAGAAAAACCACGGCGAACACGTTTGTATCAGATGAAAATTAATAGATATTTTGCCGATATTAGTTTAATTGTCAATGTCAGAGGGTTTACTGAAAACGGATGGGAAACATTTTCAAAGGATAAAAACTATATCGCTTTTTTGATTTTACAAAAAACCAAGTATTTTAGTATTATGAAAACACAAGAAAGTATTACAAAAAATGGTTATGCCTTCAAACGAAGCACTTATAATCCTGCCCTTGATTATTTGGAGGGACAAGTTTTCTTTAAAGAAAAAATGGACCGAGCCAGAGCATTTCTAAAAGAACATGGTTTGCCAAAAGATATAGTCGATGAATTGAATAGAAAAGCGAATTTAGAAAAAAATACTTTATAACAAAAAAATGCCTCTATTTGATTGATAGAGGCACTTTTTATTTGGAATTTTTTAACAACCAAACGGTATTTCGATAGCAATAACCTTACTAACTAATTTCCCTGTTTTCTTATTTAGCCCTGTAATCCTAAGAAAACAGTAGTCTATCTTAATATCCACAAAAGGGTAATCAGGATTCAAAAATTTTATCCAAAAATCGTACTTTTCTTTATCCAACCTCATGATTTCTCCATGAACATCCTCTTCGGTTATTTTATGAATTAGGTTAATTTCATTATCTGAATACTCCTTCATTACATATTTTCCAGAAGACTGTTGCTTCAAATTCTTCCACTCTGACTGATATTTTTTTGAACTAAAAAGGTCTAATGATGGGTCATCTTCATCATTTTTTTCGCTAATACCTTGTAAGGACATACTTATCTCACATGATTGTTGAACTTTAATATTCGTAAGTTCATTGTTCATCAGTTTTATGGTAAAAGTATTTCCTTCAAAATCATACCCCAAATCAGCATCAATAAATACCGTATCACTATCAATTGGAATATTTTGGGTATCTGAATAAGCCCTCTTTACTCCATCCCAAACTTGTAAACTATCAAGAGTAATCTCAAAATCTTGGAATTTGATTGAAAACTGGTGATTAACTTTTATACTTTCAATGGAGTCTTTTTTTGCAATAATGATACTATCTTGATGGGTCAATATTGCTGTTGTATCTGTGACTACTTTGTTCTCATTTTGAATATTGGGCTTTGTACAAGATGAGAACAATATTGGTGTAAAAATGAAAAGTATTGTGTATCGCATGGCTGTAAGTTTTTGAGCAATATTAGTTATAAGTATTAGCCTCCTTAACTTCCCGAAAGTTTTTTACCCGCAATGGATATTGTTTCGAGAAGTTCCTGAGCGTAGTATATGTTGATTAATCAAAATCTAATTTTCCTCCTAATGGCGCTCCTTCGTGAAATGCCTTAAAACTATCTACATTACCAAACCAATTCAGCACTTCATTTCTTTGTAAATTAGTCTGTTTACGAGATAGAAAAGCATGGTATGATGAATAAGCCCACGCTGATAAATCTTTAACAAAACCATGATGAACTGGGTTGGCATGAATGTAATAAACTAATTGAGTGAAATACTCTTCCGTTTCAACAAGTTTACGCTTGAAATTAGGCATAAATAAACTCCCTTTTCTCTCATTTTGAATATTAAAAGCCTGAGAATAAGAACTAAATAGGCTCGCAAATGCTCGACTAATAAAATTGGAAATATCGTCTCCGTGAATTAAATCAGTTGTATTTTTTTTGCGTTGATAAGCACTTTGTAAATCTGCCTCTGATTTAACTCTGATAAGGAAATGGATATGATTTGGCATCAAACAATAAGCGAAAGTATCAGCAATTGGATTAATAAAATGAGCAAAACGTTGTAGGAAATAACGATAGTTCTCAGGGGTTAAAAATAGATTTTCGTTTCCGTTAGCGTGATTGTAGATGTGATAATAGTTTTCTGGTAATAGTGGTATTTCGTAATTTTCCATAAAATGTTTGAATGATTATAATGGTTATTAATTCATCTTTTATAAACTTCCCGAAAGTTTTTTTACTTTCGGGAAGTTTAGTAGCTAAAATTCTTTCTTAGAAATAACTCATTTCCAAGTCAGAACTTCCCGAAAGTAGAAATAACTTTCGGGAAGTGAAGTAGGCGAATTATACTTCTCGAAAGTTTTTTTTACTTTCGAGAAGTTCTGTCAGCGAATTATTCTCCAAAGAACATTACTTCAAGTCTTCACTTCCCGAAAGTAGAAATAACTTTCGGGAAGTGAAGTAGGCGAATTATACTTCTCGAAAGTTTTTTTTACTTTCGAGAAGTTCTGTCAGCGAATTATTCTCCAAAGAACATTACTTCAAGTCTTCACTTCCCGAAAGTAGAAATAACTTTCGGGAAGTGAAGTAGGCGAATTATACTTCTCGAAAGTTTTTTTTACTTTCGAGAAGTTCTGTCGGTGAATTCTTCTCTAAAAGAACATTACTTCAAGTCATAACTTCCCGAAAGTTATTTCTACTTTCGGGAAGTTTAGTTTCCTACAAATTCTTCTCCAAAAACCCCGTCATCATCGTAAACAAATGCAAGCGAGTATTACCTCCGTAGATACCATGATTTTTGTTGGGATAATAGAACGATTGGAACTGTTTGTTGGCTTTGATGAGGGCATCTTCCAACGATACTGAGTTCTGGAAATGTACGTTGTCGTCACCTGTACCGTGTACTAATAGAAAGTTGCCTTTTAGGTTTTTGGCGTAGGTTACGGGCGAGTTTTCGTCGTAACCTGTGGCGTTTTCTTGGGGTGTTCTCAGGAATCTTTCGGTGTAAATGGTGTCATAAAAACGCCAGTTGGTTACGGGTGCAACGGCGATGGCGGTCTTAAAATAATCTGCCCCTTGAAACAAACAATTAGACGACATATATCCACCATACGACCAACCAAAAATCCCGATTCTGCCTTTATCCACGTAAGGCAATGAACCCCAATATTTTGCCGCTTCAATTTGGTCTTTTACCTCCAATTTACCCAAATTCAGATAAGTACATTTCTTGAAATCCGCTCCTTTTCCGCCCGTTCCACGGTTGTCCACACAAGCCACAATGTAGCCTTTTTGTGCCAAATGCTGAAACCACATTCCGTTAGAGGCATCAAATTGATTCAACACTTGCTGACTTCCTGGACCTCCGTACAAGAACATAAATACAGGATATTTTTTCTTGGGGTCAAAATCGGTTGGCTTAATCATCCATGCGTTCAGTTCTACGTTTTCTGAGGTTTTGATAGTCATAAATTCCTTTGGAGCAATGTTGTAATCCTCCAATTTCTTGCGTAGAGCGGCATTATCTTCCAAAACCTTCACCAATTGACCCGTTGGAGCTTTGTGCAAACTTACCTTCAATGGACTATCTGAGGCGGTATTTTGCAAGATATAAAATTTAAAATCCTTGCTAAAATTGGCAGAATTCATGCCTTTTTCCGAAGTCAATTGTTTCTTTAATTTGCCGTCTAACGAAATACTAAAAAGTTGTCTTTCGATGTTCGACATTTCCATTGAGGTAAAATATAAGGTCTTCGATTTTTCGTCAATGCCATAGAAATCAGCGACTTCCCAATTACCAGTCGTAATTTGGCGAATCAATTTTCCAGATAAATCATACAAATACAAATGCTTGAAACCATCTTTTTCAGACGACATTACGAATGATTTATTATCACTCAAATAATACACATCATCCGCAAAATTCTCAACGTCCACGTAGGTTTTGCTTTCTTCGGTCAAAATCACGCTTGTTTTGCCCGTAGCTGCCTCTGCGTGTAAGATTTCCATTTTGTTTTGCAAACGATTTAATCTGTTCAAAGACAGCACATTAGCATCATTTGTCCAACGAATTCTTGGAATATATTGGTCTGTTTCTTTGCCAATATCTACCTTTACTGTTTTGCTATCAGTGAGGTTGAAAATCGACACCGTTACGATTGAATTTGCCTCGCCCGCTTTGGGATATTTGTACTTATAATCAACGGGATACAATTTTCCCCAAGTCTGCATATTGTACTCTGGCACTTTGGTTTCGTCGAAAGAAATAAAGGCAATTTTCTTGCTATCGGGCGACCATTGAAAGGCACGAGCAAACGAAAATTCTTCTTCATAAACCCAGTCGCAAGCACCGTTCAAAATATGATTCCACTTGCCATCTGTGGTGATTTGTTTTTCAGTCATAGTTGCTAAATCGACCATGTACATATTGTTCTGACGGACAAAAGCCACCTTTGAACCATCGGGCGAGAAAGTCGCAAACATTTGCTTTCCACCTTTTGATAATTGAGCTAACTTCTTGGTTTTGAGGTCATAAACAAAATTTTCTTCTCGTGAAGAACGGCGATAAATTTGTTCACTTTCCGTAGAAACTAAGATTTTTTGTTCATCTGCCGAAAGTGCATAATCTTCGATAGCGACTTTTTTACCAAGGTTTTCTACACTCATTCCTGCATCAAAAAGTGTCTCAACGGCAGCACCGTCCGTTACTTGGTGCTTCACGATTTTGTCGCCTTCCAAAGCCGAATAAAACGCTCCGTCTTTCATCCAGTTTATTTGCTGAACGCTGTTAGAGCGGAAAGTACCCTTTGCCCAGATGTCTTCGAGGGTGATGTTTTTCTTTTGAGCTACGAGCGTTACGCTCTGAGCAATGAACGTGATTAGGAGGAATAATTTGATTGATTTTTTCACTTGATTTGGTTGGTTTTTGATTGGTTGATGATGTTTTCTACTACAATTTTTGAGTTATTGTTAAAAGTGATTTATACAAGTTTATCCCTTTTTCAGTAAGAGATATAAAAATTTGGCTTTCTTCTTTTTCAATTGCAATTAATTGATTTTCAAATAAATAGGCTTTCCTTGAATGATATAACTAATTGATAATCAATATTTTATATTGAAATTAATCCCCGAATATGCACTAATTTGGCATATTTCGGGGATTTTTGTATTTTAGATGTGCCAACAAAA
>JAAFJP010000007.1 GCA_013298125.1 Cytophagales bacterium
TTTTGAATTTGTCTTTGAGGTATTCTCCAAAAGACTTACGTCCTCTGGACTTAATTGTATAAATCTGTATCCCATAACACAAAAGTAACCAAAATAAAACGTCGTTTATTTATTAGCGACTACTTATATCCATAGAAACTTTATGACTTTCGTAAATATCTCCTTTGTCGCTAACAAAGAATGACCTTATTTGCAGAGGGGTGAGCTTTTTAACTTCATCAGATATTGACTCTTTGAATAGTACATAAGCTGGGTTTTTCTGCCAATCTCTATTGTCTATAATCCCGTTTAGCGTATCACCAGTTTTTGAAACAATATAGCCCTTTACGAAATTTTTTTGAGCATTACTGTAAAAAGACAATATTGAGAGAATAATTATGATATAGATTTTCTTCATTTTTAGTAGTAATTTTAATTTATTATTTTCTGATTGATGCTCAATTACTATACCAAACCTACACCTTCTTCGCAGGATTTCCAAAAACAGTCTCTCTCGCTTTCACGGTTTCAATCACCACTGACCCCGCTCCTATTCTTGCCCCTTTGCCTATTTTTACGCCTCCTACAATAGTTACACCAGAGCCTATGAAAACATTATCTTCAATCGAAACACCCGCCCCAATGGTGCTTCCTGCCCCTATTTGGACATAATCGCCCACTTCTGCATCGTAGTCTATCAGGACTTTACTGTGAAAGATATTGTTGTTTCCCACACTCGCACGGGCGTTGATGATTACGCCCGCAGAAACTAAATTACCATGCCCGATGGCGGCTGTCGAAGCGATGATTGATTGCTCATGTACAGCATTGACTACTTGCACTTTACGTACTTCGAGAATCATATCAACGATATTTTTACGTACTTTTTGATCGTCGATGGCAACGAAGGCTTCGCATTTTTTACCAATTAATTTGGTAAAACCTTCATCATCTGTACTTCCTAAAACCACTACGTCGTCGATTTCGGTGTTATGAAGTTCTTTATTGTCATCTAAGAATGCGTAAACTACTACGTTATTTCTTTTGAAAATGTCGAGGGCAACGGCTCCTAAGCCATTTGCACCAAAGATTATTACTGGATTTTGCATGATTTATTTACCACAAAAGACTTAACCTTTTGTATTCTTTAAAAACGTAACTGTAAGTTTAATTTGAAATATAATTGACCATCTTGTTCAACATACAGTTTACCAAAACGATGTCTGGTTGTCGAAGGTGTGTCTAACTTTATATTTTCAAATAAATAGTTTTTGAGATTGTCCATTTCGATAATATGAAATCCAACACAATTCCCATTGTTTTTCATCACAATTGTACCATTAGATTCATAAGAACCATTCCATTTTGAGCCTGCAAAAAAACCTAATAATACATCTATAAGTAGTTTTTTTATTTTACTTGTTAAAAGAGTTCTTTTATCTTCATTTTTTTCTCCATCTAATAGTTTATTTGTTATTTCAATGAGAGAAGAGACTCTTTCTTTATAAAAACAAAGTAATAATTTTCCAATTATTTGTGGCATTTCACTATCTACCATTCTCAGATTAAAATCCATTGTATCTTTTTCTGCCCCAACATATTCAAAAATACCTCCCAATTCTTCAATTGCATTAATTCTGTCTTTCAATTTTGTACTGGTATCAATAGCATTTATTTCATCTATGTGTACTTTGTCTATTCCATTTACTTTAAAAATAAAATTTGTATTTCCCGATGCGTTCAAAAGCGTTGGCTTACTTCCTAAATAAGATTTAATCCCAAAACCTTCATTTTCTTTTTGAATAGTATCATTTTCAATATCTAATAAGATGTCCGCTTTCTGGTCACTATTTCCCCCTTTGATAACATTAAAACCCAAAGTATTTTGAATAACATTAAACTCAGGAATTTCAAAAGTTTGAGTACCTTCCTTAATTTTTGAAATTAATAGATTAATAACATCAGGACTTATGATGTCAGAAATACTTATCTCTTTTTCTGTTTTATCATTTTTATTTTTAATTAAAACCGTTGATAAATTTGATAGTAAAAAGTCAATGTCTAAATTATGAGTCGTTATCTTATTAATTTTCAGAAAATTAGTAGTCTCATTAAGTTTTGAATCAGACAAATAAAGTTGTTTATCTAATAACAGCTTTACAAAAACCAGCAACTCTGTCCATTCTCCCTTATTTTTGGTCGGTTTTGTTTTACTTTTCATCGAGGTCAGTGAGTTTAAATGATTTAACATATTTTTAGCGACAGCTTCAATTGCATCAACAGCAACACTATTACCCAATTGTTTAATAGCTTGTGTAGGACTAACTGGAAACACAAAGTCATCTGGAAAGCCTTGCATTTTTCTTGCCTCGACATAAGATAACCTTCTTAGTTTTCCATCAACACTATAATTATCCCAATTTCGTCTATCTGTAATATCGGAGCCACGCCCTCCAATTCTTATAGTAAACCCAATATTTCTTGTACATTTACCACCCCACACATCACTCATAGTAAATTTTAGAGGAGTTGGGGATGGAAAGGTAAAGCCTTTCATAAATCCTTCATCTCTGAAACCAATCATAAATGCTCGTGGTCGCAGCTGAGGAAGTCCGTAATCAGAAGCCTGTACTACCTTAAAATAAAATGAATAGCCTAATTCTTCTTCAAGCGTTTTTCTGATTATTTTGAAAGTATTACCGTTATCATGCGAGACTATACCTCTAACATTTTCTAAAAAAAATGCTTTTGGTCTTTTCGCCTCAATAATTTCTGCAATATTGAAAAATAAATTTCCTCGTTCTGAATTATGGTTATCTTCAAATCCTCTTTTATATCCTGCCTGACTAAAAGGTTGGCAAGGAAATCCTGCACAAAGTATGTCAAAATCAGGTATATCATCAGGATTCATACTTCTGATATCCTTATTGAAATTATTAGTTTCAAATAACGTTGGGCTTATATTTTTGTGATTTATTTCATAGGTTGCTCTGGCAAATTCATCCATTTCAGAGGCAAAAACACATTCTCCCCCTAACCTGTGCATCGCAAGATGAAATCCTCCTATACCAGCAAATAAATCTATAAATTTGAATTTCATAAAATCTGTTTTGAAAACTACTCTACTGAACCATTTTTAATTGTATAAACAACTTTCCCATCCTTAACTATCTGAAAATCAGCTTTTGAACCTAAACCAATTTCTTTTTCCGCAACGATTTCCATATCTGTTCCGTCTATTTCGTCCGTTCCAAAAAAAACTGACATATCACCGATTTCTTCTATAACTGAACTCGTTGTAAAATAATCTTTGCCTGTTACAGGTCGTTCGTTGCGGTTGATGGCAATGTCGGCTTTGAAGGTTGTTTCGCCTTTTTTGATGTTTACGTTTCTGATAATTAAATCATAAATTGCTTTGCTATTTACGGGCAATTGTTCGTATTCCTTGATACTCTGTTTTTTGTAAGATTTACTCGCAACCATCTGTAAACCAGTGAGTAATGCTACAAAATTAAGTTTACGAATGTACTGTTTTTCAGGGTCATTTTTATAGCCTCCCGATTCTACCAAAATCAAGGTACTACCCCACTTTTGGATATTATCGCCAAAAGCACGGGGTTCATAATCCGAAAACCAACGACCTACGGCATTAGGGATGTAGGTCTGCACGGCTTGGTTCATACCCACTATTACCTGCATGGCTCGCTTGCGGGTGGGGTTTATGTCTTGTGCTTCGTTGAACGCCGTTGCCAAGAACGACATCGTGGCTAAATTCCCCGACTGCCCCGCTGAATATCTCCTATTTTTATCGTGAAGATTGAAGGCAAAATCTGGTTTTAAATCAAAAACCAATTGCTTCAACAATCGCCCCTCGGGTGTTTGGAGGGCTACGGCATCACGGTTCATGTCGATTCCCAATGATGTGTAGCGTGTCCACACCTCTGCCCCGTCTGGATTTAACATTGGCACGAAATAAAAGGTGCATTTTTTCAATAATTCTTCTCTGAGATTGTCCAAAACAGGACTGATTTCTCGTTTTGAGCTATCTTTTTTATTCTCTAAAAAATTAAAAATATCTGCCAAAGCCATCGTTGCGGTGGGTTCGTCTCCGTGCATTTGCGACCACAAAAGGACTTTGGTTTTGCCTGTTCCGCATTTGATGAGATAGATGTCTCGCCCCTCAGTTGATTTAGTGGCGAGTGATACTTCAAACATCGAATTTTTCTTCAATTCCTCAATTCTATTCTTCAAAACCTGATACCCAAAACGTCGTTTGGTGATAGTTTTTTCTTTGAAATAATCATGCGAATCATGAAGTGTTTTGCCTAAATCTTGGGCATAAATATTTGATAATGAAATCATTAGAAGTGAATAAAGGAGTATAAAGGAGTATCTAAAAAATATTTTTTTCATATCAAATCATTGAAAAACGGCTTAGGCTAACAATACATAAACGCCTATTTAAAATTCTGATAAAACTGGTTTCGCTGAACAAATATCATTTTCAAGACAGATTTTCACATCTCTTCGTGAGGTAAATAGTGGAAGGTGAATAAAGATGTCGTTCAAATTGATATGGCTACTTATAAACATGAACTGACGTACTTTCTGGAAAATCAGCCATGCTACTTTTAGCGGAACGCCACCCGCAAGGTTCTTGGAATTGCTATTGTATTTTTTTCTATAACCATTGCCCTTTTTGTTTTACCCAAAGTTAAAAAAACTATTATAAATAGTTACTTTTATCTACTACAAAAGAAAATAAAGTATTGAAGATGTTTAAACTATTAATAACTTTTTATTTTCGTATGTTTGTACAAAAATAAAAAGTTGAGAAATACAATTGAGTTCCTGTTGAATAATGAGAGGAATTTGCATCTTTATATTATGAATCAATTATTACTCATCTTCATCGGTGGAGGTTTAGGTAGCCTTACCCGATTTTCACTCAGTAAATTTATTCAAGAAAATATAGACAAATCTTTCCCTTTCGGTACGTTAGGCGTGAATGTAGTGGCAAGCGTCATATTGGGGATTTTTGTAGGAATGGTTGAAGAAAAGACATTAGCTAATCCCAACTATAAAGCCTTGATAGCCACGGGATTTTGTGGTGGATTCAGTACGTTTTCGACCTTCTCGAATGATACTTTGCAACTGATTCAAAGCAACAGAATATTTGAGGCTTTAGTGAATATTTTATTAAATGTAACGCTATGTATTCTCGCAACTTTTGGGGGTATGATGTTAGGAAAAGGGTGATTCATTATTAGTAAACGTTAATCATTTCAAAAAGTACATTATCAAGGATAAGTTTTATGAAGCCATTTAATACTTTTGAGCTTTAAAATATCCTCAAACATCAAAAGCCCAATCATTTAGACAAACATGAAAGAAAAGCTCTTTAATCTTCACCTTTTTAATCCTGATTTTGCCGTTTTTCCTAAAATGGTTTTCAAGGAAGTCTTTGATTATCATTACTTTATGAACTTCAATCATTGGTTTGACTCAGAAGAGGATTTCAATTTGCTCCGTATTTTTATGGAAGCCCTCAACGAGCCTTATCTGTATTGTTCCGTGCCAGATTTCGATAACTGCCCAGATTTAAAAATTGAGATGAGTTTGGGTCACGCCAATTTCAAAAGACAATATTTGATGCAAGACCAAGCCGACCACCCCTATCAAAATATTGGTTTACGTAACAGTCCAACGGGGTTTTGGTATGGTGATAGTGGCGACTGGGCAATGGTCAGTGATTTGACGAATGACATCATTATTGTGGGTTGCAAACCAGCCGCAGCACTCAACTTTCGGGCAGATTTTGACGGCAAATATTTTGGGATAGAAAAATTGATTCAAAACATGGAGGAGTTTCATCATTTCTTAGAAAAACGTCAAAATCCAGATGCAGAATATGCTGTAATGGACGGGAAGTTGGAGGTGATAGAACGATACAAATAACAAACAAATGGGCAGCTATTCAACCATCTATCTCAATATAACCTTCAAGGAAAACACGCCTTCCTACGTGACAGATTTTTTCCAAAAAGGTACTCAAAACGAGCGTTTGCCTACGTTTTTGTATGAAATGGGCTTGACTTTCAACAATAAAATCAACCTCACTACGCCCGATATGCTCCTGTGTGAGTACGGTGCAAAAACCTACACCGAAGGCAAACCCAACAATAGATATCACCTCAGTTTTTCGCAAGAATACGATATTGATTCCTATATCCTCAGCATTTATCCCTTCGTAGTTTTCTTGGCGAGTTATTCAGAAGACACTCAAATTGCGGGCTATATCAAAGAAGAATGGGGACCTTTTAATGTATTCAGTTTTCAGGACGGCTTGGTATATTGGCAACAAGATTTAAAAATCGAAAAGGTCGATAAACAAGGCAAATTAGATTATTATGAACTTTTAGCATTGGGTACAAAAATCAAATATAGCGAAGGCTCAGAGGCAGAAATCAGTAAAATGATGGATGAATTTGACAAGAGCGTTCCTCGTCCGAATGGTTCAAGTTTATTCTTTTATCCTGACAAAAAAGATGATATTGCCAATTACGACCCCAGCGTTGAGGAAGTGGTTGAGCAATGTTTGAGTTATAAACCGATTCAATTATAAATGAAAACCAAAATCTGCGAACGCTGTAAAGTCGAAGAAACCACCCTCTTTCGAGTCCAAATCCAAAAAGGTAAAACATGGATTTTTGTCTGTGAGTCTTGTTGTAATCAAGTCAAATCATTACCAAATTATCGCTACGGTGGTACTTGGAAAGGGTATCGGCATTAGAATTTCCCCTTTTTCCTTTGAAAGTTTTCTAATCCGCAACATATTGCCGATAAAATATAAAGTCGGCAATATGTTGCGGATTTATATTTAAAATCAAGTTTATTTTTCATCAAAATCAAACAATTTCTTAACACAGTTAGTATTTTTAGTAATTTATTGCTAAATTTTGGTAGTATTTCAAGTGAATTACCCATTTTCAAATTTTAAAATCTTCAACCATTTATGAAAAAAATCTTACAATTAACAATGTTACTGACTTTGATGCTCGTGCAGATGACCTTCGCACAAGACCGTCAAGTCAAAGGAAAAGTAACCGATGGAAGCGACGCTTCTGGTTTGCCAGGAGTAGCTGTAAAAGTAAAAGGTACTTCAAAAGGTACCGTAACGGATGCCGAAGGAAATTACAAAATCAATGTAGGTAATAACGCCACGCTGATATTTTCTTCGGTTGGTTTTGGTACAAAAGAAATGCCTGTTGGGAGTGCTTCGGAGGTGAATGTTGCTATGTCTTCATCCATTAATAGTCTTGATGAAGTCGTGGTTACAGCCTTAGGTATTTCAAAGGATAAAAAGGTGTTGAGTTACGCTACTCAGAGTGTGCAAACAAAAACGTTCTCACAAGCAAAAGAGTTGAATGTCGCCAACTCATTATCAGGACGAGTAGCGGGTTTGGACGTTATACGTTCGTCTTCGGGAGTTGGTGGTTCTTCTCGTGTGGTTCTTCGTGGAGACCGTTCTATTACGGGAAATAATCAAGCCTTAATTGTTATTGATGGTGTGCCAATGGACAATACTAATTTTAGTCCAACCAATGCAAATGGTGGACGAGATGCAGGTGATGGACTTTCAAGTGTCAATCCAGACGACATAGAATCAATGAACGTTTTGAGAGGTGCTGCCGCAACAGCTTTGTATGGTAGCCGTGCAGCAAATGGTGCTATCATTATCAATACCAAAAAGGGTACTACTCGCAAAGGAATTGGAGTTACTATCAATAGTTCATTTATCTCTGAAAACTCTATGAATTTGCGTGAATTTCAGAATGATTATATTCAAGGAAGTGCAGGTACTTACAACAGAGCCAGTGAATTTAGCTGGGGACCAAAAATGGGTGCAACCGTAGCAGCATGGGGACCTTCGCCTGGTGCTGTTGGACAAACCTATACTACATCAGCACAACCTAATTCTTACAATGATTTTTATTCCACAGGTACGCAGTTATCTAATTCAATAGGAATTTCAGGGGGTAATGAAAAAACACAAACGTATTTTTCATATACAAACGTAGGGGCAAAAGGTATCATTGATAATAATAAATTAAATAGACATATTTTTAACTTACGTATGTCTAATCAGTTAAGTGAAAAATTATCGCTTGATACAAAAATCACTTACTTGAACGAAAATATTGATAATAGACTTCAAACGGGCGAAGCATTTGCTAATATTCAAAGACATATTTTACGTCTGCCAAGAAATATTCCATTAGCCCAAGCTCAAAATTTTGAATATACTGACCCTGTTACAGGTCGCCTAAGACAAAACTATTGGAATCCAGGCTCTAACGGTGGACAAAACCCTTACTGGATAAAGAACAGAGTGATTGCTTCAGATATTAGAGACCGTGTTACAGGGTTTTCATCTTTGACTTATAAGTTTTCGCCTTCGTTTAGCGTAATGGCAAGAGGTGGACTTGACCAATACGTGGACAAGTTTGAGGGTAAATGGTACACCAATACTTATACCATTGCAGATAATGGTGAATATCAAACAAGTTGGAGACAAGTACAAGAAATAAACCTCGACTTATTGGCATTTTACAAAGCTCAAATCACTGAAAAGCTATCAGTTGATGCAACTTTTGGAGGTTCAATTCAAAAACGTAATAGTTTATTTCAAAGAACAACTAATAATGGTTTGAACCGTGATAATTTGTTTATTCCAGGAAACGCCCGCAATAGCAATACCGAAAGAGAGTTAGACGAAAGAGAAAAACAAGGACTGTTTGCTACGGCAGATTTTACTTACAATAATGTCTTCACAGTTTCAGCATCTCTTCGTAATGACTGGTCTTCAACGCTTCCAAAAGAAAGTCAATCATACTTTTTCCCAGGCGTTGGATTCTCAGCTTTGATTTCACAAATGACTACTTTGCCTGAGGCAATATCATTTTTGAAATTGAGAGGTTCGTATGCTGTAACGGGTAATGATGCAAATCCTTATTTATTAACCCAAACATATTCATTTTTGGCGGGTGGACCAAATGGTTATATTACCCGTGATAATCTTAAACCTTTTCCAAATCTAAAACCTGAATTAACTAAGGCTCTTGAGTTTGGTATTGAAATGAAATTATTAAAAAACCGATTAGGAATAGATTTAGGTTGGTATAATAGTAATTCAGTAAACCAGTTATTTAGAGTTGCTATTCCACCAGCGTCGGGTTGGTCTGAGGAGTTTATCAATGCTGGTTCGGTTGATAATACAGGTATTGAATTAACCCTTACAGCAAATCCTTTCAAAACAAAAGATTTTAGCTGGGATATAGATCTAAATTTTGCTAAGAATACCAATAAGTTAGTAGAATTAACCCCAGACTTGAAAGTGTTGAACCTTGCAGGAGATTTCATGAATAATATTCGTGCAGTTGAAGGCAAACCTTTGGGGGAAATTTATAGTAGAGGTTATGTCCGTAATGCTAAAAATGAAATAGTGGTAGGTGCTGATGGTCTTCCTCAAATAACAGCTGGAACAACGGTATATTTAGGAAATTCTCGCCCTGACTGGACAGGAGGTATTACAAACCGTTTTACCTACAAAAACTTTTCGCTATCAGCATTAGTTAGTTTGCGTATGGGTGGCGTGGTGACTTCATTCACTGATGCTGTTATTTTTGCCGATGGTGTAGCACAGGAAACAGTAGCGGGTAGAGAAGGTTTCGTATTCCAAGGTGTCCAAGCTGATGGAACTGCCAACACGGTTTCGACAACGGCAGAAAAATATTGGCTAAGAGTAGGTGGACGTAATACTCCTTCAGGAGAAGTATTTACTTACGATGCTTCTAACATCCGTTTGCGAGAATTAGTGTTTGGTTATACATTACCTGCAAGTTTGGTGAAAGGAACGCCTTTCCAAAGTGCATCTATTTCATTTGTGGGACGTAATTTATTTTTTATCACAAACAAAGCCAAGAACTTTGACCCTGAGTTAGTGTCGGGTTCACAGAATACTACCGTTGGTTTGGAGTCATTCTCTTTGCCTTCTACTCGTAGTTTTGGTTTAAATTTATCACTTTCATTCTAAAATTGTTTTACGATTAAACACAAAAACAAAATGAAAAAATTACTAAAATTTATTATTCCAATAGTCTTAATTACGACTGCGTTTGTCATCAACTCTTGTACATCAAACTTTGAAGAGTTAAACACAAACAAAACCAAACTAACTGAAATTGATAAATCTGCCGTGGGAAATGCCTTTGCGGCAGCACAATGGAGAGGAGTTTTTGGTGATAGAGGACCTTTCCAACTAATGGAGAGTCTATTTGCAGACTTGCACGCTCAATATTATGCTACGGTGGCAATCAACTTCCCCTCTGACCGTAACGTAATGGTCGGGAACTGGTTAAACGGAGCTTGGAGTAACTTTTATGGACAACAAATTCCGCCACTTTTGGTAGTTTTGGATGCCACTAAACCTGGTGGAACGGCGGCTGACCCTGGTATTTATGCTATGGCTTCTATCTGGAAAGTTCAAATGTTTTTACCAATGACTGACTACTGGGGACCTATCCCTTACTCACAAGTAGGAAATGGAGCTAAGAGTGTTGATTATGATAGTCAAGAAGCTATTTACAAAGATTTCTTTGCCACGCTCAAATCGGCAGTTGCAGAACTGGAGAAAAGCAGAGGAAAGAGTTTCTTGGGAAATAACGACCAAGTATATGGAGGAAATGTTGATAAATGGATTTTATTTGCCAACACGATGCGTTTACGCCTTGCCCTCAGAATTTCAAAAGTAGATCCAGCCTTGGCAAAAGCTGAAGCAGAATCTGCCGTTGCAGGTGGAACTTTAATGACAAATGCAGACGATGCTTTTGTGAAAGTAACCGCAAATTCACCAAATCCATTGGGAGGAATTACCGCTTGGAACGAGTTTAGAATGAGTGCCTCAATGGAAAGTACTTTGAAGGGTTACAAAGACCCAAGAATTTCTAAATTTTTCAGTCCAGTTGATGCTTCAGGAAATTATAAAGGTTTGCGTAATGGCTATTCACAAGTACAATTAGGACTTCCTGAAAATTCAGCAGGAGCTAATTCAAATGTAGCACCCGCTTTTCAAGATGGAGCTCGTTTTAGTCAAGCATGGGGAATTATGTTTGCCTCAGAAGCACATTTCTTACGTGCCGAAGGTGCTTTGAACGGCTGGAATATGGGCGGAACAGCCAAAGACCTTTATCAAAAAGGAATTGCATTGTCAATGAGCCAATGGGGTATCACAGATGCTGCCGCTATTGCAGCTTATACTGCAGGTACATCTACACCAGTAGCCCTTCCTGATGTAGTAAAATCTCCTGCCATGACCGACATTCCAGTAGCTTTTGCCAGTACTGTTGAAAAACAGCGTGAGCAAATCGGTACTCAAAAATGGTTAGCTCTTTTCCCTTATGGTTTTGAAGCATGGGCAGAATACAGACGTACTGGTTATCCAAAATTATATCCAAAATTGAATTCAGATAATACAGATGTACCTGTAACGGAAATCGTAAGAAGAGCACCTTTTGTATCTGGTGAAATTGCTACTAATAAACCTGGGGTGGACATGGGTGTCACAAAATTAGGTGGTGCAGATAATGCGAAGACTCGTTTGTGGTGGGATAAAAATTAACAAAATACAAAATCACAAAAAACAGAAAGATAGGCAGAAATGTCTATCTTTTTTGTTTATATTTAACATCAATTATTAAACCAACAACCCATGAAATACCAATACCAAATCATCTCTTTCTTTGCCTCAATTCTCCTGATAACTTCCTGCAAATCAGACGATAAACTCTTTACAAACCTCTCCAAAAGCCAAACTGGACTTGATTTTAGGAATATTTTGGAAGAATCTGAGGATTTGAATGTTTTGAATTACACCTACTTCTACAACGGTGGCGGTGTTGCCGTTGGGGATGTCAATAATGATGGTTTGACGGATGTTTTGTTTACGGGAAATATGGTCAAAAATCGCCTGTTCATTAACAAGGGAGGCATGGACTTCGAGGATATTACCCAAACCGCTGGCGTGGCTGAAAAACAGGGATGGTGTACGGGTGCTACGATGGTGGACATTAATCAGGATGGTTGGTTGGACATCTACATTTGTCGCTCGGCTGATATACAGGCAGAGAGTCGTAAAAACCTACTTTTTATCAATAATAAGAACAATACTTTCTCTGAAAAAGCCGCTGAATATGGTTTAGATGATGATGGATACTCTACCCAAGCGAACTTTTTTGATTATGATAAAGATGGTGATTTAGATATGTTTCTCCTCAATCATTCTTTGATGGAATACGCTGGTTTCAGTAAAATTTTACCTGATTTAAAGAAGCAACGCAATCCGCTTTATGGCAATAAATTGTACCAAAATGATGGCTCAAATCACTTTACGGAGGTTTCTGAAAAGGCAAATATTGTCTCGAATGTACTCAGTTTTGGGTTGGGTTGTGCTGTGAGTGACTACAATAATGATGGCTGGTTGGATATTTACGTTTCCAACGATTTTAACGAACAGGATTATCTCTATATTAATAAAAAAGATGGTACATTTTTAGAAGAAAGTACGTCCCGTTTGGGACATACTTCCCTATTCTCGATGGGTTCGGATGCTGCAGATATTAACAACGATGGACACACTGATTTAATTACGCTGGATATGTTAGCGGAGGATAATCACCGACAGAAAATGACTTCTGGTGCGGATAATTACGACAAATTTAAACTCTTGGAATCTTTGGGTTTTGGCTCTCAGTTTAGTAGAAATATGTTACATCTCAACAACGGAAACGGCTCATTTGCTGAAATTGGGCAGTTTTCGGGCATTTCTGGGACGGATTGGTCGTGGTCGGCTTTGTTTCAAGATTATGACAACGACGGCTTCAAAGACCTTTTTGTAACCAATGGTTTTGTGCGAGATTATACCGATATGGATTTTCTGAAATACACAACCGATGAGCAAATCAAGGCAAAAGAAGGGCAAGAAGCCAAACTTTCGGTAACTGATTTGATTGGGAAAATGCCAAAGTCCACCGTTGAAAATTATGTTTTTCAGAACGATGGAAAACTCAATTTTACTAAGAAGAATATCGATTGGGGCATCGAAGGCACAGCCGTATCAAGTGGGGCAGCCTACGCCGATTTTGACAATGATGGAGACATGGATTTGGTCATCAATAATATCAATGAATATGCCTCATTTTATCAGAACAATTCCGATAAATTATTTCATAGTAACTATCTCAAAGTCAAACTCTTAGGGTCAAAAAATAACCCTTCGGGCATTGGTTCACGGGTGTCTGTATATGCAGGTGGACAGGTGTATATGCAGGAGCAAATACCTGTGCGTGGTTTTCAGTCTTCTGTAGAACAAACCTTGAATTTTGGTCTTGGAAAAACCACTCAAATTGATTCAGCTGTGGTGGTTTGGGATAATGATAAAAAACAAATTTTGAAGAATATAGAGTCTAACCAAATGCTTTCTGTAAAACTCTCAGAAGCTACACAAATAGCTGTTTATCAGAATATTACAGAAAAAACCTTTTTCTCAGAAAATCAAAATGCGATTAATTTTACACATACCGAAAACCTCTATAACGACTTCAAATCTCAGATTTTATTACCTAATATGCTCTCACGTTCTGGACCTTGTTTGGCAAAAGGCGATGTCAATAATGATGGCTTGGAAGACCTTTTTGTGGGCGGTGCTTCTGGGCAAATCAGTGAGTTATTTTTACAACAAAGAAGTGGGAATTTTATCCCAAAACCACAAGCCATTTTCAAGCAAGATATTGCCTCCGAAGACTGTGATGCCGTCTTTTTTGATGCTGACAATGACCGTGATTTAGACTTGTACGTAGTCAGTGGAGGAAATGAATTTCAAGAAAATCATGCTGCCCTGCAAGACCGATTATATTTGAATGATGGCAAGGGTAATTTTAGTAAAAGCCCACTCCCAAAAGAAACCATCAGTGGCTCGTGTGTACGCCCTGCCGATGTGGACAATGACGGAGATTTAGACCTCTTTATTGGTGGAAGATTGACTCCTCAAAAATATCCACAAACCCCCGAAAGTCAGCTATTGATTAATCAGGGCAAAGGTATTTTTGTAAAAGATAATCGTCAGACTATAAATCGTTTAGGCATGGTAACGGATGCCGTTTGGATAGATTTAAACAAAGATAAATCGCTTGATTTAGTAGTAGTTGGCGAGTGGATGCCGATAAAAGTTTTCATCAATCAACAAGGAAAACTCAACGACCAATCTGCCACTTGGGTAACGCAACCTTCTGGTGGTTTTTGGAATAAAATCTTGGCAGAAGACTTTGATAATGATGGAGATTTGGATTTGGTCGTTGGCAATCACGGACTCAATTCTCAGATAAAAGCGACAGAAAAACAACCCGTCGAGCTCAATTTTAAAGATTTTGACGATAACGGCACGATTGACCCCATCATGAGTTATTATTTGAGCGGAAAAAGCTATCCATTTCCATCCAGAGATGATTTATTGGAACATTTACCGATGCTAAAAAGTAAATTTACTGATTACAAAACTTACGCAGATGCCCAATTGTCTGACCTTTTTACCGCAGAACAATTGAAAGGTTCAACAACTTTACAAGCTCAAAATTTACAAACAGTTTATCTTGAAAATACGATTAAGTCATTTAAAATGAAAGCCTTACCTGTGCAAACGCAATTCTCGCCCGTGTATGCAATAGCATCCGCAGACGTAAACGCAGACGGGAAAAAAGACATCATTCTCGGAGGAAATTTATCAACAACCCGTATTAAATTTGGTAAATACGATGCCTCCATTGGAACAGTTTTATTAGGAGATGGCAAAGGCAATTTTCAAAACATCCCAGTCGCTAAAACGGGCTTAAACCTTAAAGAAGATGTACGGAGTATGGTGATGGTGGGGAGGAAATTGGTAGTTGGGGTGAATAATGAGAAAGTGCGGGTATTTGGATTTTAATATCGGGTTTTATGTAAAGCATATAAAAAACTGTGTGAAGAATTCTATCATTACAATTCTTCACACAGCTAAAAAAATGATATAAAGACCGAACCACAGCGGTCGAGTTTTTTACAACTATCTACTCATCACCACTCGTAAAGTCTCCACGCCACGGTGAATATTATTGTTTACGGATTGATAATTTATCTCCATTTTCTCTGCAATTTCTTGATTACCCATTTTGTCGAAATAACGCATCGTCAAAGCCTGTGAAACTCTGATTGGGAGCTTTTTGAGGGCTTTTTCTAATCTTACAAAAGTCTCCTCAGCTTCCTCTGAATCACTTGTATTTAAACTGTAAAATCTTTCTACTAAGTGATCGTTTTCAGAAAATCCATCGAAAGGTACACCCGCACGAGATTCGTTTATTTTACGAACCAAGTCATGACGAAGTGAAGTTTTTAGATATGGCTCAATATTATCGGTATCAGCTAAATTATGTCTGCGAACCCACAAATTCACGAACAAATCCTGCACGGCATCTCGTACTAATTCAATGTCCTGTGTGATTTTATTGCCATAACTTATCAGTATTTTATAATGCGTACGATACATTAATTGAAAGGCGAGTTGGTCTCCGTTTTTAAACTGTTTCCAGAGTTCGTAATTATTGTAAGTGGGTCTCTTGGTCATTATATGCTTATTAAATTTATAAAAAATATTTAAAAATTAACATTACAAATTGACCGATTTTTTCTTGATTTAACTTTGCCAATATTATTAAGTTATGGTACTATATTATCGTATTATCTCACGAATACTTTTTTTGTTACATATATCGTATATAATCGTTAAACAAAAGTCAAAAATAGCTAACCGTTTATCACAAAATTATTCTTCCGTGGTCAGTGACCACACCGCACCATCTTGCGAAAGCAACGCAAGTATTTGATTTTTAGATAATTACAAATAGCAAAAGGTCATTGACGGATATTTCAACGACCTTTTTACTATTTTGGATATTCATAAGTCTCTCCTCAGGGTGCTGCCGCCAGATGGCTGGTCGGGAGACTCAGCTAAGGAGGCGTAGGGGGCTACCGACCAAGAAAATACTTGTAAATAATAGTTTCTATCAACTTACCTTCCGAGGTTTAGGTATTTCATTCCCTCTCTTGACTAACTCGTCAAATTGAAAACTTTTATAATACTTCTGTTCTTTTGCATTAACCTTAGACATTTCGATATAACCTAATTCAATTAATCCAATTATGTCCATACGAGCTGTCTGATTTGATACGCCATTACGATTTTCG
Organism: Cytophagales bacterium; assembly: GCA_013298125.1. Classification (GTDB taxonomy): domain Bacteria; phylum Bacteroidota; class Bacteroidia; order Cytophagales; family Spirosomataceae; genus Arcicella. The sequence goes on from JAAFJP010000007.1 coordinate 16,312, forward strand.
ATTTCTTTTACATTAAATACCCAATCTGGATTATCATGTAATTCCTTCAAAATTATCGCTTGTCTTGTATTCACACTAAACAGTTTCTGAAAATCAATCATTTGCCGTTTTTCTTGAATTTTCTTACTGATGTAAGTTTGCAATCCTTCAAGGGCTTGTTTGAGTGTATGTAGTTGATAATGAATAAAATACGTTAGGTCATTATCATCTGTTTCTGTATATACCAAAGCCTTGTAATATTTATTTTTTGATTGTGCAATGATTCTGGAAATAGATAAATATTCAACTAACCAATATCTTTTTTTCAATAAATACCAATAGAAAATCGTTCTTGCAGTTCTTCCATTTCCATCTACAAAGGGATGAATATAGGCAATCATAAAATGTAAAATACAGGCTTTTACAATAGGGTGAATAAAGCTCCCCTCTATATCTTCATTGAAAAAATCACATAATATTTTCACTAAATCCTTTAACTCTTCCGCTTGGGGTGGTGTATGTACAATTTCCCCATCAATCGAATCAACAATATTAACATCATCAGAATCTCTGAATTTTCCTTCATATTCTGGATTATCCAAAGCATTTTTAGTAATCTTACTTTGTATCTCACACAGTAATTCAGGAGTCATATTTTGAAATTTTATTTCAGATAAATATCTGATAGTCTGATAGTTATTCAAAATCATTTGTTGTGATCTATCTTTCGGAGTATGATTTTGCCGTAACATTTCTTTGGCGACTTTACGGGTAGTGACTGCCCCCTCAATTTGACTCGAAGCAATGGCTTCTTCCATGATAGAACTGATGAGATATTGATTTTTGTCTTGGTCTGGCAAGACATTATAACCCCCAAACTGTCCTCCCAATTCTAAGTCAAATTTATGGAGTAGTTCTTGAAGATGTGGCGTGATGAAATATGAAAAATCATGCTTCCCAAATGCTATTTTTTTACCACTAAATGTTCTAAAAGATTTTAATGTGTTCCATAATTCTTCGTGCAAAATTCCTTCGGGTACTTTCTGATATTTTACTTTATCCCAGTATAAATAATCCTTATTACATTTATCAATTAATTCTGAGATTTGGGCAAGCGAGTCATCTTCTTCTTGTACATACCCCATTTTTTGCATGATTACTCCTAATCCGCTAAATCCATCCAAAATTCCTTTTAGACCACTTCTGTTTTGCGGAGGAGTTTCTATTTTTTTCATAATATGTCCTAATTTATCATAAATTGTGAAATGTTAGCAAATATACAAATATCTCCTAACATTTCACAATTTAGCACAAATTGTGAAATACTTGGAAATACACAAACAAAAAACCCCTCTCAAAACTAAATCTGAGAGGGGTTTTATATGTCAAGCTATCTCTTATTAAAAGCTATAACGAGCTTTGCGATATGTTCCTACCTTTTCTGCCTCTTTGGCGGTTTTGGCAGCTTCTATGGCTTGCAAGTCTTCTTTTGGCGTAATTACGTAGTCTAAATACTTGCGTACACCCGTTCCCGCTGGGATTAAGTGTCCTACGATTACGTTTTCTTTCAAACCATCTAAGGTATCTGCCTTCGCACGGATTGATGCTTCTGACAATACTTTCGTAGTCTCTTGGAACGATGCCGCTGAGATGAACGAATCTGTACCCAAAGATGCTTGTGTGATACCTTGTAAGTTTGGATGTGAAACGGCTGGTTCAGCATCACGAACTGTTACGATTTTCAAGTCACGACGTTTCAATGATGAGTTTTCATCACGCAACGCACGAGCCGATACAATCATACCTACTTTCATTTTCTCTGAATCACCTGCATCCATAACCACTTTTTGGTCAGTGATTTTATCGTTTTCCTCACGGAATAAGAATCTATCAACATTTTGTCCGTTCAAGAACATCGTGTCTCCTGATTCATCAATAATCACCTTTTGCATCATCTGACGAACGATTGACTCAATGTGTTTATCGTTAATCTTCACACCTTGAAGACGATATACATCTTGAATTTCATTTACCAAATATTCCTGTACGGCTGTTGGTCCTTTGATTGCCAAAATATCCGATGGCGTAATGGCACCATCTGAAAGTGGTACACCTGCACGTACGAAGTCATTGTTTTGAACCAAGATGTGTTTCGACAATGGCACTAAATATTTACGTTCTGCACCGTCTTTGGCACGTACATAAATCTCACGATTACCACGTTTGATACCTCCCAACGTAATTACACCGTCAATCTCAGAAACAACCGCTGGGTTTGAAGGATTACGAGCCTCAAATAATTCCGTTACCCGTGGAAGACCACCCGTGATGTCACGAGTTTTACCTGCCGCACGTGGAATTTTTGCCAAGATTTGTCCTGGTTTGATTTTCGCTCCGTTTTCAATTGCCAAACGAGCCGCTACTGGTACGTTATAAATTACTGGTTCGTCAGCACCTTTTACGTTGATGATGATGGCAGGGTTTTTCGTCTTATCTTTCGATTCGATGATTACCTTCTCACGTAAACCTGTTTGCTCATCGGCTTCGTCCTTGTAAGTAACGTTTTCTTCGATAGCATCAAATTCTGCCTTACCTTCAACTTCCGAAAGGATAACCGCATTGTAAGGGTCCCAAGCACAAATCTCTTCGCCTTTTGTTACAGTTTGTCCGTCTTTTACTCTTAAATAAGAACCGTAAGGAACGTTATTTGAGATATAAACTTGTTGTGGATTAGCTGGGTTGATGATTTGAACCTCACCCGAACGTCCCATCACAATCTCAACTGGATTACCTTCTGTATCGGTTGATGATACCGTCTTAACCTCTTCAAACTTAATGATACCGTCGAATTTAGCTTTGATAGTAGCATCCAATGTTACGTTTTGAGCTGTACCCCCTACGTGGAATGTACGCAACGTAAGCTGTGTACCTGGCTCACCGATTGACTGTGAGGCAATTACACCCACGGCTTCACCGATACTTACCATTCTACCCGTTGAAAGGTTACGTCCATAACATTTTGCACAAACACCATTACGAGTTTCGCAAGTCAATACCGAACGGATTTCGATTGAATCAATCGCTGTGTCATCTACGCTAAGGGCTGCCTTCTCGTTGATTTCTTCTCCTGCGGTAATTAACAATTCATTCGTAACTGGGTCATATACATCATGGATAGACACACGTCCGAGGATACGTTCTGACAATGGTTCGATGATTTCTTCGTTGTCTTTCAAAGCCGAAACTTGTAAGCCACGAAGCGTTCCACAGTCAGTTTCATTGATGATAACGTCTTGGGCAACATCATGCAAACGACGAGTCAAATAACCCGCATCGGCAGTTTTCAAGGCAGTATCGGCAAGACCCTTACGAGCACCGTGCGTTGAGATAAAGTATTCCAATACGTCAAGACCTTCCTTAAAGTTAGAAAGAATTGGGTTTTCGATGATTTCACCTACCGAACCTTGTAAGTTCTTTTGAGGTTTCGCCATCAAACCACGCATACCACCTAATTGACGAATTTGCTCACGTGAACCACGGGCTCCTGAGTGCATCATCATGTAGATTGCGTTGAATCCTTGCTTATCTTCTTCCATTTGATTCATCAAGGTATCAGTAATTTTCTTATTTACTGATGTCCAGATGTCAATAACAGCGTTGTAACGCTCATTATCGGTAATTAAACCCATCAAATAGTTTTCTGTAACGGCTGCCACGTCAGCTTTCGCTTTGGTTACTAATTCCGCTTTTTCAGTAGGAACGATAATATCGCCAAGTCCCATCGAAAGACCTCCTTTGAATGCCATTTGGAAACCTAATTCCTTAATATCATCCAAGAATTTAGCGGTACGTGCTACACCTGAAATTTTATAAACCTGAGAGATAATTTGTTGTAATTTCTTTTTGGTCAAAAGTTCGTTGATATAACCAACTTCTTCTGGCACGCAAAGATTGAACAAAATACGTCCTGCAACGGTCTCAACCATTTCTGATTTCAACGTTCCATCTTCCTGACGAACATTTGCTTTTACAGTGATATTAGCGTGTTTCGACACTGCACCTTCGTTCATACCGATAACAACCTCCTCAAAACCATAAAACTTCATACCCTCGCCTTTCACTTCATATTCTGGCGTGTTTCTACGTCCTTTCGTTACGTAGTACAAACCAAGAACCATATCCTGCGAAGGCACCGTAATTGGAGCTCCGTTGGCTGGGTTCAAAATATTGTGTGAACCTAACATCAAAAGAGACGCTTCTAAGATTGCTTCTTGTCCCAGTGGTACGTGAACCGCCATCTGGTCACCGTCAAAGTCGGCGTTGAAGGCTGTACAAGTCAATGGGTGCAATTGGATAGCTTTTCCTTCAATCAATTTTGGTTGGAAAGCCTGAATACCCAAACGGTGAAGCGTTGGAGCACGGTTTAGAAGAACAGGGTGTCCTTTCATTACGTTTTCCAAAATATCCCACACCACAGGGTCTTTTCTATCAACAATTTTCTTGGCAGATTTCACCGTTTTCACGATTCCACGCTCAATTAACTTCCTGATAACGAATGGTTTAAATAATTCAGCCGCCATGTCTTTTGGCAAACCGCATTCGTGCAATTTCAACTCTGGACCAACCACGATTACAGAACGACCTGAATAATCGACACGTTTACCCAATAAGTTTTGACGGAAACGACCTTGCTTTCCTTTCAACATATCTGAAAGTGATTTCAAGGCACGGTTACCTTCCGAACGTACAGCATTTACTTTACGTGAGTTATCGAATAAAGAATCGACAGCTTCTTGCAACATACGTTTTTCGTTACGTAAAATTACTTCGGGAGCTTTGATTTCGATAAGACGCTTCAAACGGTTATTACGGATAATTACACGACGGTATAAGTCGTTCAAATCCGAAGTCGCAAAACGACCACCATCCAAAGGCACAAGTGGACGTAATTCTGGTGGAATTACTGGTACCATCTTGATAATCATCCACTCAGGACGGTTTTCAATGCGAGTACCTGCCTCACGGAATGCTTCAACAACCTTCAAACGTTTCAAGGCTTCTGCCTTACGTTGTTGTGAAGTATCGTTTGCTGCCGAGTGACGTAAATCATAAGATAAATTATCTAATTCAGTACGTTCCAACAACATATTCAAAGCATCAGCACCCATCTTAGCGATGAATTTCTGAGGGTCTTCGTCTGGCAATAATTGGTTCTCACGAGGCAATTTATCCACGATGTCCAAATATTCATCTTCCGTTAAGAAGTCCATTTTGTTCACCCCGTCTTCTGCCTTGATACCCGCCTGCACTACTACGTATCTTTCGTAATAGATAACTTGGTCGAGTTTTTTCGTAGAAAGTCCCAACAAATAACCAATCTTGTTAGGCAAACTACGGAAGTACCAAATGTGGGCAACAGGCACAACGAGTTCGATGTGTCCCATACGCTCACGACGTACTTTTTTCTCGGTAACCTCAACACCGCAACGGTCGCAGATGATACCTTTATAGCGAATACGCTTGTATTTGCCACAGTGACATTCCCAGTCTTTGGTTGGTCCGAAAATTCTCTCACAGAACAAACCGCCCATTTCAGGCTTGTAAGTACGATAATTGATAGTTTCGGGTTGAGTTACCTCTCCATGTGAGCCTTCAAGGATAGACTCTGGCGAAGCCAACGAAATAGTGACCTTCTGGAATTCACTATTTAACTTTCTATTTTTTTTGAATGACATATCTTATTGATTAATTGCGTCCTAAATTTGAATTACTTTATCCGTTTTGAAATACTGGATATTTTTATTTTGATATAAACATAAGTACAGTTGATAAGTACCTTGCGTCAATAAACCATTTTCAATATTCGCAGATACTTCATTATTGGATTTTCTCCAAAATTTAATGCTTCTATATGTTTTCTTTGTTGGGAAAAAATAGGTTTTTTTATCTGATTTCAAGACAAAATATATACCATTCATTCCCAGATGACTTATTGACATCTCTTCAAAACTTTTATCAACAACGGAAGTGTATCCATTTCCATTATTTTTAACTGTTTGATTGATTCTCAATTCGCCGTTCAAACTACCTTTCCAAGCTGTTTCCCATTTTTGATGTAAATCAATACTTGGGAATGAAAATGCTCCTAAATCTTTTAAATCTTTATCTAAGGCATTTTGCACATTTTGAAATTGACTATCTGTGTTCAGTATCGGATTTAGATAATGATTTGCTCTATCGGTTACTACATCTTTGGTTCTTTCTGACATTAGAAAGTTGTACTTTAAAAATCCAATCGAAAACATTAATACTGAGCCAATTAAGATGACTCGTCTTGTTACGAATGAAAATGAATTAATAAAATAACAAAAAATCAAAGCTACCACTAAGGACGAATAATATCGGTGATTTGATACAAACGAATTTACTTCAGGTGTTGCCCTTGACCTACCAATGGTTATGACTAAAAGAATACAAACTAAAAACAGCAATACAAAAAACGTAAAAGACTCATGTTTTGAAGCCAAGTTTTTAATCACTTTTGGTAATAATTGAATCATTACTATTAAAGTGGTAATGGCAGTAAAAAAGCCTACAATTGCGATAAAAACTAACTTCCAAGTGGTCTCGTCGTGTAATGTAATATCTGCCCAAGCTCCATTCAAATACAGATAACCTAATGTAATGTTCCAAATATTTGCTCCGAATGAAATAAGCCCTGTTTCTGAAATATTCTGTGACTTATAGTTGGTAAAATATCCTACAACTAATATGCCCGTATAAATAAGCCAATACAGTGTTTCTTTTTTTCTTCTTGAAATCACTAACAATCCTAATCCAATAAACAACGACATCAATCCACTTCCGAATGAAAAAACTGACATAAAAGCCATTACGTAAGCCCAAAGTGTCATTTTTCTTGTATTTTCATTCAGAAAAAATATCGTTGCTATTCCATAAAACAATGCACATAAATATTGAGATGATGGGCAAGCCCAGGTCATAATTATATATGCTTGAAACGGGAAAAGAAGGTAAAATATGGGTAACAGTTTTTGCCAGTCATATACCTTTCGGTAAGTATAAAAGACTAAAAATGCGATTCCATACATTGACAGATTTCCGTAGTAGATGTAGTACGTAAAGTTTATTTTATCAAAAGCAAAATATTGCAATAAACTAAACGTGGCTAAAACAGGAAATCTGTACTCATTTTGTTGTGAAAACATGGCTTGAAAAAACTGCGAAACTGAACTCGCTTTCAAGCTATCTACAAACGGCAATACAATTTGAGTGTAATCGTCTAAGATAAATAAATTATTACTGTGATAAATAATAAATCCAGTATAAATCAGTAAAGGAATTATTGCTAAAATTATGTTAGTAAGCAACTTATTATTTTTGAACATTACCAATTAAAATATTACTTCTTTAACTTCTACCGTACAATTTGAGTCAAATCCCCAAGGATAAGGTGTTTCAAATTTTATGGATTTTATGGATACATTATTTTTCCCATTTGTATTAAAAAATGTGAAGGCTTCCAAATTATTTCTAACTCTTTTGTTGGCAATCACACCGCCTTTTAATACGCTTGGTACAACTCTAAATCGTTCTTTCTGACCATCTGAATACGTGAAGTTGGCGTACAAATAAGGTGGTTGAAAAGCTATTCGTAGTAATTTGCCCATTAAACTATATTCAACGTTCCATTTGACAAACAGGATATTACTGGTTGAGGGTAAATCCATGGTCTCGAATGTCTTAATCGTTTTTGAGCTAATTGCTTTTTCCGTAAATGATGTTGTCTGGACTTTTCTTTTCTCCATTACGAGTAAAGAATCAACTGACTTTTCATCCTGTTTTACGTAAAGCGAATCTTTAACGTCATAACCTTTCAATATACTTAACTTCGTCTGCCCTTCGTCCCAAAAGAAATATTGTTCTCTGTAAGGTAGCTCTTGATATAATAAGTAATCAGGAGCTGTTGGAGACTGATATTTCTGTGCATTCAAACTATCCAAATAACCCGAATAGGCTTGATAGGTCTGAATGATTGGTCTTGGGTTATAGTTGAGTTGATTGATTGCCAAATAGGATATTTCCCAAGGTAATATATCAACTGAACCTTTTTTCAAGTATTCTTTTGCGTAAGCGGGTAATGCTCTTTTGTTCTTTTCGTCCTGACTAAAATCTATTTTTTCTTTTTCAAATGAATTAGTAAAAAACTTCATTACGGGCGAAGAACCCACAAAAGTCATAATCCCATCACTGACTGATTTTTTGTTTCTCCAATTCTTCAAATCACTTTTTGATTTTGGGAATACTGAAAAAAGATAGCCTTTAACAGTATGGTCTGACCAATACCAATGCAATGTATTTCTGAACAAAAAGCTACAAAGGATTACTACGATGATTCTGAGTTTCAGTTTTGCTGAACTTTCAAATAAAAGTAACAAAGCCATTGCGGCTGGGAAAAACAGGAAAAAGCCGTACAGGTTGAATGATGACATCGATGCAAATGCTTGCTTGTAACTCAAAAACAGAGCTATGGCAATCAAAAAAATCACATATAGCTTATCTGAAAGGTTATTGAGTTTAGGTGCGGTTTGTTGCAAATATTCCCAAATAGTCCATAAAAATAAAGCTACCAAAATCATCAATGCTGATGCTACCCAAACGATTCTCTCTCCTTGTATATCAGTCATGGTTGCCTGTGCATCAATATATCCGTCAATTAATTTTACCCCTGAAACCAAGTATATCATTAAGTCGGTGTGTAATATTTGTGCGAGGGCAAACAACAAAACGACAGTCAATGCTAACAATCCTATGCTTAGTCGAACTGAGAGATAATGCTTAGTGGCAAAGAACACTAATGAACCAAACCAAATGATAAGCATTATCAAACTCAAATTCAATTTAACAAAAAATGCAATTATCGTAATCACTGAAACTACTACCAGCGAATAGGCTTTTTTCTCTTTTAAGAAGAGATACAAGAAACCTATTTGCAACATCAATAGTGAAAAAGAAACATCACTAATGAATCTGTAAGGAAAAAACAACAAACCTACCAAGAGTAAAGGGATTAGCTTTGACTCGAATCCTTTTATTATTTTGACTATCAATACGATAAAACCTACTTGTACTAATAGATAAAACAAAAAAGTGATTAGCTGATAATTTATTCCTTCTGGGAGATAGCCAGTATTCAAAAAACCTAACGAACCGTATGTAAAAATAAAATCTTGTCCAAAATGTAAATTTTGTTCAACTGCCATTTTCAAGGCAATCGCCCAAGACGAATCAAGACCTATTGTATATACTTGACTTCTCTGAAAAGCTGGCATTAGCATAAAAACCATCCAAATCCACGCTGCCCAAGTAAGTCTTTTTTTTAGGGTTTGATTCATAACATTTTGTCTGGATGTTGATGGGTATCAAAAACAGAAACAATTTCTATTTTATCGTCAATAACTTGATAGTATAGTTTACAATGTTCTTCTACTAAATAGCGAACACCCAAATCTTCAACTTTTTCACCAAGTTCTAATGTTCCCATCAACGGAAATTTACCAAGCGATACTGACCTATCTAATAAAGCATCTTTAATTTTATCTGCATAATTTTTAGAATATGCTTTCTTATAAAACCTATTTAACTCTCTTAACCTTTTACTTGCCTTTTTTGTCCAAACTACTTTCATTACCAAGTTCTTGATTCTTTAATTAAGTCTTCTACACTAATTGTACGACCTTCTTTTGCATCATTAATTCCTTCCAATAACTCTTTTCGAAGTTCATCAGGAGTCATTGAATACCCTTGGCTTATGTCCATATCTTTTTCTTTCAACTCAGCCAATCGCTGCCATACCCAATCTTTTTGAGTATTAATTAGCCATTGTAAAAGCATTAGACGGTCTGGTTGTGCTTGAATATTTGTCATAACCTTGTAATTTTTAAAGATTAAACCTTCATTTTATCAGGACTTTGGCGATTATCAAATACTCCAAGAATATTTACTTCTGTTTCAGAAACTATGTAAAGCACTTTATAATTTTCTTCCACTAAAAAATACCGATAAGCTCTTTTTGATAGTTTTGGGTTTTCTTCAATCTGACCCATTTCTGGATGTTTTGATAAATACTTTGAACTATCTAAAATCTTCTTTTTTAATTCTTTTGCAAACTTTAAAGAATCCTTATCGACATAATAATCATAAATATCTCGAAGGTCTTGCATCGCCAATGTTTGCCATACAACTTTCATTTTTACCATTTTGCTGCAATCTTTTCAAATTCTTCAACTGTTATGCCTTCGCCTCTTTCAGCTTGGGCAGTTGCTTCCAAAACTCTGCTGACATACTCATCTTCTGTCATTGGTTTTGAAAACTTAGCTTTCAAACTTTGTTTTCGAGCAAAATTGGCAACTTCTTGTACCAATTCATCATCTGTTTCGATGTCTAACCACTCGTGCATTTGCCGACGGATAGATTGAGTATTTGAAATGAATGTTGTCATAATCTGAAAGATATTTTGAAGGTTACAAATCTTACTCCAAAGTAATTTCCAAAGCTAAACCTCTCAATTCATGAATCAGTACGTTGAATGATTCTGGGATGCCTGGTTTTGGCATGGCTTCTCCTTTTACGATGGCTTCGTAGGCTTTTGCTCTACCGATTACATCATCAGATTTTACCGTTAAGATTTCTTGTAGGATATTAGCTGCACCAAATGCCTCTAATGCCCACACTTCCATCTCTCCAAAACGCTGTCCACCGAATTGGGCCTTACCTCCCAATGGTTGCTGAGTGATGAGTGAGTACGGTCCGATTGAACGGGCGTGCATCTTATCATCTACTAAGTGACCGAGTTTCAACATATAGATAATACCTACTGTGATAGGTTGGTCGAACATATCTCCCGTCAAACCATTGTAAAGATAAGTACGTCCCCATGCTGGCAGACCTGCCTCTTCTAATTCTTTGGCTACTTCGGTTGAATGTGCTCCGTCGAAGATTGGGGTCGCATATTTACGTCCTAATTTCTGACCTGCCCATGCCAATACGGTTTCATAAATCTGTCCGATGTTCATACGTGAAGGTACACCCAGAGGGTTCAACACGATGTCCATTGGTGTTCCGTCTTCCAAGAATGGCATATCTTCATCACGTACAATACGGGCAACTACCCCTTTGTTACCGTGACGACCCGCCATCTTATCACCCACTTTTAGCTTACGTTTCTTAGCGATGTAAACTTTGGCAAGTTTAACGATACCCGCTGGCAATTCGTCTCCAACTTCCAATACAAACTTCTCACGCTTATAACGTCCTACTACTTCGTTACGACGAACGTTGTAGTTTTTCACCATTTGCAATAACAATACGTTTGTATCTGAGTCTTCAGTAGCGTTTTCCAAAATTAAGTCAGCAATTAAGTTGGCTTCTTCTGGAACGCTGTATGAACTATCGTCACGATAAAGGTTTTTAGCTGGGAATAATGACTCCTCGATGTTACGAGCCGTCAATTTTGTTCCTGCCTCAATAATTACCGTTCCGAATTTGTGCTTGATGCCGCCTGAAACTTTACCGTCCAACAATTCAACGATTTTATTAATCATCTGAGCACGAATACCCGTCAAATCTTTTGATAATTGTTTTGCCAAACCTGCAATTTCTTTCTTAGCTTTTTCACGCTCGTCTTTGTCTTTCTTTGGACGGCTGAAAAGTTTGGTATCAATAACCACACCTTTCAATGATGGAGGTGCTTTTTTAGAAGCATCTTTTACATCACCCGCTTTATCTCCGAAGATTGCACGAAGAAGTTTCTCTTCTGGTGTTGGATCAGACTCTCCTTTTGGTGTGATTTTACCAATCAAAATGTCGCCTTCTTTTACATCAGAACCTACACGAATTACACCACTTTCATCCAAATTTTTCACCGTTTCTTCGGCTACGTTTGGAATCTCTGCGGTCAATTCTTCTTCTCCACGTTTTGTATCACGTACTTCCAATTCAAATTCTTCAATGTGAATAGAAGTAAAAATATCATCACGCACTACACGTTCAGAAATTACAATCGCATCCTCAAAGTTGTATCCTTGCCAAGGCATGAAGGCAACTTTCATGTTACGTCCCAAAGCCAATTCTCCTTGTTGAGTGGCATAACCCTCACAAAGTGCTTGTCCTTTGGTGATGCGTTGTCCTTTACGAACGATTGGTTTTAAGTTAATCGTAGTATCTTGGTTGGTACGACGGAACTTAATCATTTCATAAGTTTTCGTATCTCCATCAAAACTTACCAAATATTCTTCGGGAGTCATATCGTATTTTACTACGATTTTGATTGAATCAACGTATTCAATTACTCCGTCTGCCTCAGCAACGATTAATGTACGAGAGTCAAGAGCAACACTTGCTTCCAAACCAGTACCCACAATTGGAGCTTCTGGACGTAACAATGGTACTGCTTGACGTTGCATATTTGAACCCATCAAGGCACGGTTGGCATCATCATGCTCCAAGAAAGGAATCAATGAAGCGGCTACCGATACGATTTGGTTAGGAGCAATATCCATCAATTGAGCCTCTTTTGGATCAACCATTGGGAAGTCACCTTCAAAACGTGCTTTTACACGGTCAGATTCAAAAGCACCGTCTGAACCGTAACGAGCATTTGCTTGTACAATGTTCTTTCCGTCTTCTTCTTCTGCCGTAAAGAATGTGATTTCATCCACTTTCACTTTACCGTCTGCAATAGTACGATAAGGTGTTTCGATGAAGCCCATTCCGTTGATTTTGGCATGAACACAAAGTGATGAAATCAAACCGATATTTGGACCTTCGGGAGTTTCAATCGTACACAAACGCCCGTAGTGCGTATAGTGAACGTCACGAACCTCAAAACCTGCACGCTCACGAGAAAGACCACCTGGTCCAAGTGCCGAAAGACGACGCTTGTGCGTAATCTCCGCCAATGGATTGGTTTGATCCATGAACTGTGAAAGCTGGTTTGTTCCAAAGAATGAGTTGATTACTGACGACAATGTACGTGCATTAATCAAATCAACTGGTTTAAAGTCTTCATTATCACGTACGTTCATACGCTCCTTGATAGTACGAGCCATACGAGCCAAACCTACGCCAAACTGTGCGTATAATTGCTCACCCACGGTACGTACACGACGATTTGACAAGTGGTCAATATCATCGACAAGGGCTTTTGAATTGATAAGTCCGATTAAGTATTTAACGATAGAGATAATATCTGTTTTCGTCAAAACCTTCGTCTCCATCGGTATATCATGACCTAACTTCTTGTTGATACGATAACGACCAACTTCACCTAAGTCATAACGCTTGTCAGAGAAGAACAAGTTTTGAATAATATCACGGGCAGTTTGCTCATCAGGTGCTTCTGTATTACGCAACTGACGATAAATTTGCTCAACGGCTTCTTTCTCTGAGTTTGATGAATCTTTTTGTAATGTGTTGTAAATGATGTTGTAGTCATTTACGTTCATATCTTCTTTGTGAAGAATGATGGTATCAAGACCTGCATCAAGGATAGTTTCGATGTCATCAGAAGAGATGATAGAGTCACGTTCCATAACAACTTCGTTACGGTCGATAGAAACTACTTCACCTGTATCTTCATCCACGAAATCTTCTTGCCAAGTTCTCAAAACCCTTGCCGCCAAACGACGACCTACGGCTTTTTTCAAACTTGCTTGGTCAGCTTTGATTTCTTCCGAAAGACCAAACAAATCCAAGATGTCTTTGTCTGAACCATAACCGATAGCACGCAAAAGCGTAGTTACAGGAAACTTTTTCTTACGGTCAATGTACGCATACATGACGCTATTTACGTCAGTAGCGAATTCAATCCAAGAACCTTTGAATGGAATGATACGAGCCGAATACAATTTCGTTCCGTTGGTGTGGCGACTTTGCGAGAAGAACACCCCTGGCGAACGGTGCAATTGTGAAACGATTACACGCTCCGCACCATTGATTACGAACGAACCTCGCTCGGTCATGTACGGAATGTTTCCTAAGAATACCTCCTGTTCGATAGTCTCGAAATCTTCGTTGTCGGTATCGTTACAGATAAGGCGTAACTTGGCTTTTAAGGGCACTGAGTACGTCAAACCTCTATCGATACACTCATCAACTGAGTATTTCGGAGGGTCCACAGAGTAGTCGATAAAGTGAAGGATAAAGTTTTCACGAGAATCCGCAATTGGGAAATTCTCAGCAAATACTTTAAACAAACCTTCATCAGTACGATTTTCGGCTGCGGTTTCCAACTGGAAGAAATCCTGAAACGATTTTACTTGAATATCCAAGAAATCAGGGTATTCGAGTAAGTTTTTGACTTTGGCAAAACTAATTCTGCCTGTTTTTGTCATCTGTGTCAAGGCTTTTTACTGTTTTAGATTTGATTTGTTTAAAATTTCAATGATAATTTTCAATGCTCAATGTTCAATAATCAATATGCAAGTAAAAACTTGAACATTGAGCGTTGAGCATTGTAAATTGAACATTATTTTTAAAACTTAAACGTTAAAATGGGGCAAAAAACGCCCAAAAAAGGAGCCTCGTAGAAGTGATATTCCATTTCCCTTTGCGGTCTTTCCTACGAAAAAAAGAGCGTGTTTCGGAAACGGATACTGGATAAACTGATTTAATAGTTAAAACGTTTCAAATCAGCTTGCAAAATTACGAGTTTTTTGTTGATAATCAAGGGGTTGAGGGGATTTTTTGAAATATTTTCAAAATTCTCGACCGTTTTGTTTTGCTCAATCGTCAAAGACTTAAAAACAAAACAAAAAATGAACAAATTAACTCTTTTAGGAAAATGGTTTTTCATTCTTCCCTTCGCTATTTTTGGTTTTTTACATTTTGGCCCGCTTGAATTTAGCTTGCCTTATGTGCCTACTTGGCTTCCCTTTCCTGCCTTTTGGGTTTATTTTGTGGGAGTATGCTTTTTTGCTTTTACGATTAGTGCCACCATCAAAAAATACGATAAATTAGCCTCGGTGCTGTTGGCTCTTTGTTTGTTTTTATTTGTGATTTTGGTTCATATCCCAGGGGCAATGAGTGGTGATTTCAAATCCGTTATTGGAGCTGTGCGTGACCTTACCATGTGCGGTGCTGCCCTCATATACGCAGGGGCGGTGGCACAGGATAATCGAATTATTGACTAATTTTATAACTATGGAAAACGAACAAATCCTCAAAAATGCCCTAAATGGCGACATAAACGCCTTTCAAAAGCTCTTTACTGAGTTTCAAAGTCAATTAAAGTCTTATCTGTATCGTTTACTGACTGACAGAAACGATGCAGAAGATTTAACGCATGATACTTTCGTAAAAGCCTTTGATAAAATCACTACTTTTCAGGGTAATTCTTCTTTGAAAACGTGGGTATTTACTATTGCGACAAACTTGGCTTATGACCATCTGAAAAGGTACAAAAGATGGTCGCCCGATGCCCAAGATCAAGCAAAAGCCTTAGCATTGGGTACGAAAGAAGTATATGACTACATTAATTTGGTTAGTTTTGCTTCGGGCGAAGGAGCTTATGAAATGACCGAACACATAGATTTTTGCTTTACGTGTATTTCTAAAACTTTGCCTATTGAAAATCAAGTAGCCTTGATTTTGAAAGATATTTATGATTTTTCGGTAAAAGAAATTGAGTACATTTTGGATAAATCAGAAGGTGTGGTAAAACATTTATTGATAGATGCACGGAAAACCATGACCCAAATTTTTGACCATCGTTGTGCTTTGGTCAATAAAAACGGAATCTGTAATCAATGTTCTGAATTGAACGGTGTGCATAATCCAAAACAAAATCAACAAGAGGCTTTGATGAAATTGGAATTGGTGAAAGCCTCGAAGAAATTTAATCGGGAAGAGCTTTATGACTTGCGGACAACATTGGTAAAATCAATCAACCCTTTACGAACAAAAGGGGCTGATTTGCAAGATGTTATCATGAAATGTACCCGAAAAGCCATTGGTGAAATTCAACATTTAAACTAATAGAAAATGATACAGGCAACAACTTTACAGTTTTTAAAAGAACTAAAAGAAAACAATCATAAGGAATGGTTTGACAGCAACCGCAAGGCTTATGAATCTGCCAAGAAAGACTTTATTGACTTTACAGAATCATTAATTCAAGGACTTGGGAAGTTCGATACAAGCATTGCAGAAGCGAATTTAGAGGCAAAAAATTGTATTTCGAGATTGAACCGAGATGTTCGATTTTCAAAAGATAAATCACCCTACAAAACCAACTTTTTTGCCATGATTAATCGTGGAGGAAAGAAGAGTAATCATGCTTGTTATTACGTTCAGATACAACCCGAAAATGTCTTCGTGGGCGGAGGTGTGTATATGCCCATGCCACCCGATTTGCAGAAATTCAGACAAGAAATTGATTATAATTTTGATGAATGGAAAGCCATTATAACCAAAGATTCTTTCCAAAAGCAATTTCCAAAAGGAGTAGAATCATCCGAAACATTGAGCCGTCCACCGAAGGGCTATGAAGAAAATAATCCAGCGATTGAATATCTAAAAATGAAAGGATTTTATACTTGGAAACCGTTTTCAGATGCTGAAATACAATCTCAGGACGCTGTAAAGGGTATTCTTGAAAGTTTTGAGACGGTAATGCCGATGATTGATTTTTTGAATAGAGGGTTATGAGTTAATGAATAAAAATCTCTTACTCAGTGAATTATACCGCTTTAACTTCCCAAAAATCTTAGAATTTTTGGGAAGTTTTTGAGCATCAAATTTAATTTCATTTCTCCCCAATCATTCTCATAAAATCCTTCTGAAAACTATCGCCAACTGGAATTATGCTTTTTCCAATGGTGATTCTTTGACGTTCGATACTTTCAATTTTTTCGAGAGAAATTATGTATGATTTATGAACTCTGACGAAACGGTTTGACGGTAAAGTTTCTTCCATTTTCTTCATTGTTTGGAGACTCAAAATCCTTTCGGTAGTGGTGTAAATAGATACATAATCTTTTAGCCCTTCGATGTACAGAATATCCAAAAGGTTCAGTTTTTGAATTTTGTATTCAGTTTTTACGAAGATAAAGTCAAGTTGAGAGATGGTATTAACTATTTGATTATCAGGTTTTTGGAATGAATCAAGAGACTCAGTATTATTTATTGATAATTGCTCTTCGTTTATTGTTAATTGTCCTAATGCTTTCTGAACTGCTTTTAGAAATCTCTCATAAGAAATAGGTTTCAGTAGATAGTCAGCCACATCGTATTCGTAGCCTTCGAGGGCAAATTCTGAGTAGGCGGTTGTTAAAATCGTCTTGCATTTTCCATTCATCACTCGCAAAAATTGTATGCCTGTGAGCGTTGGCATTTGAATATCCAAAAAGAGTAAATCGACTTTCCCTTGTTGAATTAGACTTAGAGCCTCCATCGGTTCTGTACACGTAGCTACGAGTATGAGTGAAGGGACTTTTTGGATATAATTTGCTAAAATATCCAAAGCCAAAGGTTCATCATCAAGGGCGAGGCATCTGATTCTTTCCATTTTTTACAGTATTATATTAAGTTCGCAGTTATAATCTTTATCTGAATTTTGTATATCTAAACTATGCTGATTGGGGTAAATTAATTGTAGTCTTCTTTGCACATTTTCTAAACCCACTCCTCCGACATCATCTTTATTTTGATTTTTTTTGTGATTTAATACTGTAAAATTTAAGTTATTTTGATTGATTAACAAACTGATTTTCAGCGGATTGTTTTCATTATTCACGTCTCCATGTTTAAAAGCATTTTCTACAAAAGAAATCAATAAAAGTGGTGCAACTTCTTGGGAATGTAAATCTCCTGCAACTTCAAAATCCACAAAAATCTGTTTTGAATATCTCATTTTTTGAAGTTCAATAAAATTTCTGAGATACTTTACTTCTGTTTCAAGATTTATTTTCTCAACGTTCGATTCATACAACATATACCGCATCAATTCTGACAGTTTCAAAACGGCTTCTGGTGCGTTTGGGCTTTGATTTAGCGTTAGTGAATAGATATTATTGAGGGTATTGAACAAAAAATGAGGATTTAATTGATTTTTTAAAAAGGCTTGTTCGGCTTTGAGTTTTTCGGTTAATAAATCTTGTTTTTCTTTCTCATTAATAAAAAAATCTTGAATCATTTTTAAGAAGAAAGCATAGAAAGAAAAACTTTTAACATTCTGCATATTATCAGTCAGATAGTACGGAAAACGGCGAGCATCATCTGTGTAATTATGAATCCCAAACCAATGAAAAAATAATACTTCTTCAACTACATAACGACACGAAGTATAGATGCAACAAATTATCAAAAAGCCGCCTAATAAACTCCAATACTGTCTTTTTGGCAAAAATCGGTTGAAATTATATAGGGTTAAATATGTAACAAGAATAATGAACAACTGTGAACTAAGAGCCAAAGGATTAAGATAGTTATTGAGTTTAAATTGGAATTCAATATCCCCTATAAATCTCAATAAATCGTCTAAAAAAATGACAAAAAGCCAAAAGCATATATGGAAAATAATAAGTTGTTTTTTACGCATGATCTTGTGGATAAATTTGAGGTGAATTTAGAACTTAATTTTAGAAAGAAAAATAATTCCCGACCAATGCCCCCTTTTGAACGTCCAACGGGTCAGTTGCTCGATAAAGCCAAATCTATGATAAAATAGTTCTTAAAACGCTTTATCGGGCTTTTTAAGAGTTTGTCGAGGTAAATAGCTTGTTTGACGATTTGATGAAATATAGTCCATTCTACTGACCTAAATTTGTTTAATCATTAAAACAAAAACAATTAAGGTCATGAAAAATTCATTTAAAACCTCGCAAATTCTTTTAGGCTTAATGTTATTATTCGTAAGCTGCACTCAAACGGAAGTTGGACCAATCACAGGTTCTGCACTTGATTCTAAACTTGCTTCATTAGCCAAGAAATCAAATTTTCCTGGTTTTGGTGTGGCAGTTTTTTCAGATGAAAAGACGTTATATCAGAATAGTTTTGGTTACGCTGATTTAGAAAATAAAAAGCCTTTTACTACTGAAACCATCCAACCAATTGCTTCGGTGAGTAAAACATTTGTTGCGTTGGCATTGATGAAAGCCATTGAAGAAGGTCATTTCACATTGGAAACAAACATTAATGATATCCTTCCTTTCAAAATCGTCAATCCGAACTTTCCAACTAAACAAATCAAAATCAAGCACTTAGTAACACATACTTCTGGATTATTAGACCCTGAACAGAGCATTCGTATTAAGCAAGTATATCAAGAAGCAAAAAAACCAAATCAATCTTTGAAGGATTTTGTGGTTGATTTTTATTCAGAAAATGGAAAACTATACAGCAAAAATAACTTCGATAAAAATGATATTGGCACTACGTTCAATTATTCAAATTATGCCTCTGCTTTAACGGCTTATTTGATTGAAGTTAAAACAGGAAAGTCGTTTGATGAATACTCGCAGTTTATTTTTAATCAATTAGGCATGAAAAATACACATTGGTTTCATGATGAAAATAAAGCCTCTAATTACGCAAAATTATACAATCCAAACAAACAGGCTTACCCCATTTATACCGAAGTAGATTATGCTTCAAGTACACTAAAAAGTACCATTAATGATATGTCTAAATATATGATTGAAATGGTGAAAGGATATAACGGAAAATCTACATTATTGAAGCCTGAATCATTTAAAATGCTATTTAGTAATCAATTTGAAGGTAAAGCATCGCCCGCTAATATGATTGAAACCGAGCCAAATAGAGCTATTTTTTGGGCAATCGGTAGAACTGGAAGAATTTTACACACGGGTGGAGATGGGGGCGTTTCGGCTTTCGTTTCCTTTAATCCCAAGACCAGTTTGGGAAGAATTGTATTCATTAATACTGAAATTGAAGATGATTTAGCCATGCAAAATCAGTTCAAAGATATAGTTACAGAATTACAAAAATTTGAAGATTCGTCTAAATAAAACTTACAAAAACCATGAAAAAATTAGTAATTATTGTAGCCGTATTATTTTCACAGATAGCCTTTGGGCAAGCTCCTACGCAAGATTTAGAAGTATTAATGATTGGTGCTTCGCATGAGTATGACCCTAAAATCAAACAAGATTTATCAGGAATTCATGCTAAAATCAGGGCTTTTAGACCAAATGCTATTTTCGGAGAATGGCTTTCACCAGAAGATGAAAAGTCAATCAAGGATTATTGGAACAAAAAGAATGTAATGAGTCGTTATGAACGTCTGAAATCTCGTAAGCCTCTCACCGACAGTCAATTATTAAATGAAATAGCCCGTTGTGAGAAAATCTTAGAAACAAATCCTAACGACATGAAAACTCGTGTAGATTTGTCAGTTGCCCATTATTTGAATTTTGATGCAGGCAATGGGTACTTTCAGATGTGGTTTGTTGGAAAACATTTACAGAAAAATCCTAATGATAAAGAGGTTTTTGACTATGCCCGAAAGATGTATTTTGATGCAAAAATTGACTCAGTTCAGAAGGCTGTTAAAAACTACATCGATGATGAATATGATTATATTGCCCATCCAATGATGGTGGAATTGGGTATCAAGAAAATGTACGCCATGGACTCGCAACGTTGGGATGAACAGTGGGGTAATGCTTGGGAAAAAGCAGATTTATTCCTATACGATAAAATGGACAAATTCAAGAAAGATTCTACTTCTGTTGAGGGCAAAAAGATTTATGATTTGAGAAAAATGGTCAAGCAAAGAATGGCTTTTTTACAGAAAGAAACTATCAGAATCTACGGAAAAGATCACCTGACAGAGGGACTAAACAGCCCAGAATATACAGAATGGCTTTTTAAAATCAACCTTTGGGCTGAGGAATATCGAGAATTAGATTTCTTCCCAGCAGATTTATTTGGACAAAAATTCCACTACTGGTGGCAACGCAATAACGATATGTGTCACAACACCATTGACCGTTCAAAAGCCAATGGATTCAAGCGAGTAGTGATTGTAGTTGGGGCTGGTCATGCTGACATTATGACGAAAAGATTCAGAGAAATGGGTGTTAAAGTTATCAATATTAATGATGCACCATTAAAGTGATTTTAATACAATTTAGCACCACGTATTAAACAATTCAAAACACCTAACCCTCCTAAATCTTCGGATTAGGAGGGTTTAATTTTATGTTGAATGAAAGGCTTTTCTATACCACTTCTAAGATTTCCACAATCATCGTATATTTGCTCTATATTTGAAAATAACCAAGTTGATAATGAGTTTTGGCAGTAAAATGTTATTCTTTTTTAGTGCTTTGGGAGCGTTCAACGGACTCTTGCTGAGTGCTTATTTTATCTTTTTTACTCCTAAAAAATACTTGTCAAACTATCTGTTGGGAGCTTTATTGTTAGTTTTAAGCATCAGAATTGGAAAATCTGTGGTTTATTATTTTGATCATAGTTTGCCTAAAATTTATCTACAAATTGGGCTTTCTGCCTGTTTTTTGATTGGACCATTTTTGTATTTCTTTATCAAATCAGAGGTTGAGCAAATCAAGAAAATGCCAAAATCTTGGCTTGTTATGATTGCCTTTTGGATTTCTATAATTGCAGTAATTGGTTTCATTTATCCTTATCAAACTTATCCTCATATTTGGTGGGATTACATCATTTATTCCATCTATACGCAATGGGGAGTTTACATTGCCTTTTCAGGTTTTTTATTAGTAAATATTCTGAAAAAAGTCTTTCAAAAAGAAACAATCAAACCTTTTGAAAAATGGCTTTTGACTATTTGGGGAGGCATTCTAATTCTTTTTATTTGTTATGTTTGGGCAATTTTCAACATTACCAAAGGTTCTTATATTTTGGGAGGTATTGGTTTCTCGTTGATGCTTTATACTGTTATTTTTGTATTGCTTTATCGAAAAAAAACGGACGATTTATCTTCATTTTCTACTCAAAAATATGCTGATAAAAAACTTAATGAGGAGGATGCACAATTGATAATAGGAAAGTTAGAGAAAGTGATGGAAGAGAAAGAAATCTTCAAAAATCCGAACCTCAAACTAAATGACCTTGCCAAAGAAATCAATGTTTCGGGGCATCAATTATCGCAGCTTTTGAATGATAATTTAGAGAAAAATTTTACGCTTTTTATCAATGAATATCGGATAGACGAAGCCTGTAAAATCTTAGCTACCAAAACTAATCTGACCATAGAAGCCATCGGCGATGAAGTGGGTTTTAACTCTAAATCTACGTTTTTTGCTACTTTCAAGAAGATTAAGGGTATGACTCCCAATCTCTACCAACAACAAACTTCTCCAAATTTATAAATCCGTACTACGGAATTTAGATTCTCGTACATTCTTCCTAAAAGTATTCTGGACATTTGTGGATGAAATGAAATGGTTTCATTTTGACAATCATTCAATGCTTTTAATATGAAAAAGACAACCTTCTTTTTATGCCTTTTTGCTCCGTTATTTTCAGCTTTTTCGCAAAATCAAGATGCTCCCACAGAACGCCAATTAATTGAAAAAACCATTGAAACATATTTTGATGGTTGGGCAACTGGCGATACTACCAAACTTGGAAAAGCCATGCACTCTTCTTGCCATTTGAAAAACTTTCGAGATGGTAAATTTATGGATTTTACAAGAAGTCAATATCTTAATATATTCAGACTACATGAAAGACCTGCAAATTTAATTACTCGCATAATTTCGATAGATATTACTAATAACATGGGAAGTGCGAAGGTCGAAATTAGTACCGTAACTGACTTATATACAGACTATTTCAACCTCATGAAAACCAATGAAGGTTGGTTTATTGCTGATAAAGTTTCTACCCGAACTCCTCATAAAACTTTTGACCCAAAACCTGTAAAAGAAACGATTTTGGAAGGATTGAAACGCCCGTGGAGTATGGCATTTTTAACAGAAAATGAAGTTTTAATTTCTGAAAAAGAAGGCGATTTAGTTAGATTTGATTTAACGAAAAAAGAACAAATCAAAATTACTGGCTATCCAACTGACTTGGAAGATAGTCTGGGCGGTTTTGGAGATAATACAGGCAAATTTGAGGTTTTGATTGACCCAGATTTCAAGACAAACCAATTCATTTATCTATCTTATGCAGCTAAATCTGCCAAGGGAAGAACTACCAAAATCATCAGAGCAAAACTTGAAAATGATGCTTTGAAAGACATCAAAGCCCTTTTTGTGGCAGAACCCTTCTCTTCTGAACGTTATCATTATGGCGGAGGTATGACTTTTGGTGCTGATGGAAAACTTTATTTTACGATTGGTGAAAGATTATTTAATGAGAAAGATGAGCCAGCAATTCCAATCGCACAAAATGTAGAAGACAGAAGAGGAAAAATTTATCGGATAAACTCAGACGGCACTATTCCGAATGATAATCCTGATTTTGGTAAAAATGCTTCTGCGGGCTTGTATGCAATGGGTATTCGGGCGGCACAAGGCTTGACGGTTGAACCCAACACGAAAAAAATCTGGTTTAGCGAACACGGTACACAACAAGGCGATGAAATAAATATCTTAAATCCAAAAGCCAATTATGGTTGGCCCATGAAAACCACGGGTAAATATCGCTTCGCAGAATTTGCCCCCAAACCTATTGAAGGCAATGTTTACACCGACCCTATTTGGTCATGGATGCAAACCGTTGCACCTACGGGTTTGGTATTTTACACAGGTTTTGATTTTCCATTATGGAAAAATGATTTGTTGGTAGGTGGCTTGTCGAGAGGCAGTTTGTGGAGATTGAAAATAGAAGGCGAAAAAGTAGTAAGTTCAGAAGAGTTATTAGTAAATGACCGAGTAAGAATCAGAAAAGTTGCTCTAAGTCCAAGTGGAAGATTGTTTATTTTGACCGATGAAGTGAATGGGAAGTTGATACGGATAAAGAATTTGCCAGTGGTGAAGTAGAGCATTGTTTCTATTAATCGAAGTTTTTTTCTTCCTAAACTATTAATTCTCAAACCTTTCCATTAATTTTGCAGTCCCAAAATCGAAGCAAATGGTACTTTCGAGATTGGTTCATAATTAACGTACCAACACAATGAATCAAAAAATCAGAATTAAATTGAAGTCGTTTGACCACACTTTGGTGGACAAATCGGCTGAGAAAATCGTTAAGGCGGTTATCGCTACGGGTGCAGTAGTTTCAGGACCAATTCCTTTGCCTACTAAAATTGAGAAATTCACAGTTTTGCGTTCTCCACACGTAAACAAAAAAGCTCGTGAGCAATTCCAATTGTGTACTTACAAGCGTCTAATCGACATTTTCTCATCATCTCCTAAAACAGTTGATGCGTTGATGAAATTAGAATTGCCTTCGGGTGTTGATGTTGAAATCAAGGTGTAGTTGAAGAGGGTGAAAGAAGGTGAAAAGGGTGAAAGAAGGTAAAAAAAGTGAAAGAGGATAACAAAAATTATCATTGCTCATTCATTTTCTTACTCTCTTTCACCCTTTTACCTTTTCACCCTTTTTCACCTTCTTTTACCCTTTTTACCTTTTTCACCTCCTTTCACCCTCTCACTTCATCTTATACGCAGGGTGTGTCCTCATATATTCATCAAAAGAGAATTTACCTGAACCTATTATCCAAAAAAGAACCAACAATACAAATACTACCAAAGACAACCAAAGCTCCGAATTGACGAATGTGAAGCCATTACGAATATTGGTAAAGAAAACCGCTACAAATAAAATCGGTACTTGAAACGCCGAAGCCAGTCGAGTCAAGCAACCCAAAGTAATCAACAATCCCCCGACCAAGTGTGCAAAGGCTACATAATGCACCGCCACGTATGAGAAGGCATTAAAATGCAAACCCTCCGTCAGAGCCGATAATTGGGAAGTGTCCCCGATGAAACTCATTCCTTTAAAAAACAGTAAAAGCCCTAATCCGATTCTCACGATGTCGAGCCAAGCTGGGTGGTGCGAATCACCCCAATGTTCAATGCGTTCGATTGCTGTCATAGTAAATGTTACGTTTTAATTGATTTTTTGATTGAATTTAGTAAATAAATATTACATTGTCAAGAGAACGTTGTACTTTTTTGTGAGAGAAAACCAAAAATCATTCATTGGTAATTTATCTGACAATCTTATTTTTAGGAATGTGTCAATTTTGTGATGTAATTACAAAACGACATAAAACAAATTCATAACAAACAAAATGAAATCATTATTAAACCTCATCGTCTTGATGCTACTGACCTTCAATGGTTTTTCGCAAGACATTAATATTCGTAAAAAGGAATATTTATTAGACAAGGGAACTGCCATTAGTGGTTATGACCCGACGGCGTATTTTTCTGGAAAAGCTCAAAAAGGTAAAAAAGAGTTTTCATATACCTACGAAGGTGTGACTTACCAATTTGCCAATGCCAATAATTTGGAAACTTTCAAAAAGAATCCGACCAAGTATGAACCTCAATACGGTGGTTGGTGTGCGTATGCGATGGGGTCGAAAGGCGAAAAAGTAGAAATCGACCCAGAGACTTTCAAGATTATCAATGGCAAGTTGTATTTGTATTACCACACTTTTTTTAGCAACACATTAACCGATTGGAACAAAGACGAAAATGCCTTGAAAACAAAGGCAGATGCCAATTGGACTAAATTTATCAAAAAATGAAAAATCACAGATTAGAATATTTAAGTTGGACTGCCCAGATTGTGGCAGCAATTATTTTAGCCCAAACACTCTTTTTTAAATTCACGGCAGCACCCGAGAGTGTGGCATTATTCACTAAGTTGGGCGTTGAACCCTTTGGAAGAATTGGGGCGGGTATGATGGAATTGATTACGGTTATTTTATTGTTAATACCTCGCAAGGCATGGATTGGTGCTATCTTTGGGATTATGACGATGGGCGGAGCAATCATGGCTCATTTGACCGTCATCGGAATTGAAAGTAATGGCGATGGAGGATTTTTATTTTTCTTAGCTTTAATTACCTTAACTTGTTGTTTAACAGTAGCTTATATTCGTAAAAGTGATATATTCGCACGTTTTTATTTTCTAACTTAATATGCAAGAAGACGCTAAATATTGGTACTTACATGACCATCAATTATTCTCAGTTTTGAGCCGTGAAGAGAACCGTGCTTTATGCTTGATTCCGAACTTTAAGACTGTAAAAAAGAGTGAAATTATCTATTTTTCGCACGATGACGAACAGAGACTTTATACCATCAAAAGTGGTACTTTGAAAATCGTGCGGGTGGACGAAGACGGTAACGAAACCGTGAAAGAAGTCCTACGTTCGGGCGATTTGTTTGGGCAATATACTTTTGATGAAGTTGATGGAAATGAGGATGAATTTGCGGTTGCGGTTTCCGAAAAAGTAGTGATTTGTAGTTTCAGGATGAATGATTTTGAGGAAATATTAAAACGTAACCCACAGTTGGCGATTCGTTATACCAAATTGGTAGGTTTCAGAATCAAACGAGTAACCAATAATTATACAAACTTGATGTTTAAAGACGTGAAAACTCGTTTTGCCTTATTCCTAAAAGATTGGGCAATGAAGGAAGGAAGCGGAAAAGAGAAGGATATTACTATCAAAAATTACTTGACCCACAACGACATTGCAGGGTTAATTTGTAGCACTCGCCAAACGGTTACGTTGCTTTTTAATGAATTGAAAAATGCGGGTTTGATTGACTATACTCGTAGTGAGATTATTGTGCATGATGTTAGTAAGTTGGGATAGGTTGGTTATTAGTTACTGGTTTATTGGTTACTGGTTTATTAGTTATTGGTTATTAGAAGAAAGGCAGATTCTAAATGATAAATAGGTATTAGCCAGTAACTAATAACCAATAAACCAGTAAGCAATAACTACCCCCCCATAACCACATTTACGATTTGCCAAACTGCCAAACCAATATAAATACAACCTATTAATTTACTTAACCTGTTGTCTGACAGATACTTAAAGATTAAATCTCGCTTTTTGTTTGCGATAAATGCGTAGGTATAAACCAATAAAAAAGTGCCTGTCTCAGCCCCAGCTACAAAGGATATCTTGTCTGAAATACTACTGATTTTTAGGAAATCATATTTCTTATATTCTAATAAAACTACTATCCAAAAGGGGAATAAGGCAGGCGTAAGAATAGAAAGCGAAATCCCTTTGAAAATGGACAATAATCGTCCTTTCACAGCAATATTTTCGGATTCAATTTTAGTGTTTTTTTGGAAGAAAGTAATTATTCCAACTACTAACAATACCACAATTATTGCCCACTGAATCCAATGGACTACGGTTGGGTATTTATCAAAAATCATTACGCCCTCAATTGCCAAATAGGAATAGCTCATTTCTCCTAAAATCCCTCCAAAAGCCACCCAAAGGGCAATTTTAATATTTCTTTGAAGGGTAGTATCGACTACATAGACGCTCAATGGTCCAGGGGGAATGGTGGCAACGTAGCTGATAATAGCGGTTATGAAGTAAATGATGATTGCTTTCAAGTTTAAAGATGATTTTAGAAAGCAAGTTAATCATTTTTACTTACTCTTCATCATATATCCCATTCCTACAACCGTATGAATTAATTTATTAGGGAAGGCTTTATCGACTTTATTTCTCAGATAATTGATATAAACTTCCACGAAATTGGTGCCTGTATCGAAGTTAATATCCCAAACTTTTTCGGCAATATCGACCTTGGAAACGACCCTTCCATTATTTCGCATCAAGTATTCTAAAAGATTAAATTCACGGGCGGTTAAGTCAAAAACATTCCCTCCTCGACGAGCTACTTTTTCGCCTAAATCTAACTCTAAATCCGCTATTCGCAGTTTTTCAATAGGTTGTTGGACTGCCTCAGTGCGTTTTAAAAGGGCTTTTACACGAACCAAAAGCTCCATGAAATCAAACGGTTTAACCATGTAATCGTCCGTGCCGACTTCAAAACCCGAGAGTTTATCAGCAACCGTTCCGAGTGCAGTGAGCATCAAAATTGGGACTTGGGCATTGTGTGTGCGTATGTACTTACACACGTCCAATCCGCTCATATCTGGTAGGTTCAAATCCAGAATAACTAAATCAAATGGTTGCGATGAAAAAAGCCTTTTAGCTTCTTCTCCATCCGAAGCCGTTTCTGCCTCAAAAGACTGAGTTTGAAGTCCTTTTTTGATAAAAGTAGCTACTTTTGCTTCGTCTTCTACTACTAAAATTTTCTTGTTATTCATCATTTTGGTTTGTTAAATGGTAATAGGGAAAGAGGTTAATTTAATGCCCTTTATAATTCCAGCCATACCAGTTAAATTCAAATACGACTGCCTGATTTTTTGGTGTGTTAGGATTTGGTAACATATAGCCCAAACACAACTGGACTCGATTACTGACGTTGTACATGATGCCTGGAACGAGTACTGCGGACTCGTTATTCCCAGAGATAAAATCACCCATCAGATAAAATTTATCGGTAACTTTCCATTCATATCCCATCTGGATTCCGACGGTATTTCCCCTTCCAACGTATTGATTATTAGTTACATAAGGACCGACTAACACTTTTCTCCCTGGCTTAACTTGGTAACTCACCAAACCATAATGAAAGTAGGCAGGTTGTACTTTTTCAGAATGTGCTGTCAGGTTAACGCCCGACTGTGTTCCAATGTTTACTGCCCATTTTTCGTGGATTGAAAACTGTTTTTGTAAAGTTGCCATCAAAGTAGGCGAAAGTGCCTTGACTTCACTAAAATCACTGTTATAGATGGCTTTCCATTCTGGATTAAAATAAGCACCCGTTCCGACCAAGTTTGCCCCTACGTCCCAACCCTTACCTAAACCGTACACAAAATGTCCTTTTGATTCAAATTTGTTATGATAGGTATTAATTTGGTGTTGGTAAAAAAACTTTCCTTTGGGTGTAATATCTCCCGATGGAATGTTAAACAGATTTTGTTGGGCTTGGATTTTTGTACTGATAAAAATAATTAAAAATATAAATGCTATCTTTTTCATTGAGTTCTGATTTTTCAACAAAATTAGAACGCTATACTTAGAGGCAAATTAAGATGAAATTAGAAGGTTATTAGAGTTTCTTTTTCCTACCAAATTTATCTCTGCACCATGCCATCAAATGCTTGAAATCACGTTTAGAGGATTTTCTGAGTGCTTTTCTTAGTTCTTTTCTAAAAATCTTAGGCTCAAAACTGACCTTTTCTAAAATCATTTTGGCGTATTCTAATGGGGACATTTTTGTGGAAGTAAGCATTGGTACTTTAAATTTATAAAGGTTGTCTGGAGATGAGGGCAAATGAAATTAACAATTTATCAACTTCGTTCACCCTCGTTTTGCTTATTTTAATTTATTATCAATTTTGAGACTCAACTGTTTACCCATTGGGCATTTTGTAGTTTTTTACTTTCAGATAATTTTTAGAATCTGTCGGTCTAAATATCTGCAAAACATTTTCTTTGCTTTTTACTGATGGTTTTTTATAGTCTCTGTTAGTTTCATCATAGGAAACTGCCACACCCTTATTCGTATCCCTTTTAGCTACTGCATTTGCCTTGGCTATGTGTTTATAGTTATGGATGCTAAATCCTGGGTCATTGGCGTGGATTTCTTGTGAGACCGTTCCAAAGTTGAGTAATCCTAATAACATTAATGCTTCCATGGTTTCTGAGATTTTGTTTTATTTGTTCAACAAAACTACAAACCCAATCTTAACCTCATATTAACACAACATTAGATATAACTTAGAATATGAATCTCACTATTTGGGAAGCACAATTGTAAACGTAGTTCCCTCATTT
Source organism: Cytophagales bacterium (assembly GCA_013298125.1). Lineage (GTDB taxonomy): Bacteria > Bacteroidota > Bacteroidia > Cytophagales > Spirosomataceae > Arcicella. The sequence goes on from JAAFJP010000007.1 coordinate 46,169, forward strand.
TCAGAGGATTGTACAGATATTTTTCCTTTATGAAGATTAATGATTTTTTGCGTTAAAGACAGCCCCACACCATGTCCTTTGGTATTTCGTGAATTTGACCCACGCCTGAAAGACTCAAAAATGGTACTTAACTCATTGGTAGGAATAACTGACCCACCGTTCTGAAAAGTCACCGTAATATCTTTTGGATTGATTTTGAAACCTACTTTTACCAATTGATTTCCAGAAAATTTGATACCATTTTCCATCAAATTCAAAAAGGTAGTGTATAACAATGCTTCATTGCCTTTAACTTCTGGCGGTAAATCGGATTGTTCATCTAATTGAATAATGGCTTGATTTTTAGGGTCTTTCTTCAACAAAATATCCCTAACCTGCCACGCAATTTCAGCCAGATTGACCTGTTTAAAATTTGTTTGAGAATCATCTGAATCAATACTTGTCATGTCTAAGAGATTGTTAGTCAATCTGTTAAGCTGTTGAACATCGTCCAAAACGGATTGAATCATTAATTTCAATTCTTGCGGATTGTCGTCTGCCAATAGCGAAACCTGGATTTGTCCCGTGATGGCAGTCAGAGGCGTACGTAACTCATGCGAGGCGTGCGATACGAATGAACGTTGGAGTTTAAACGCCTTTTCTAAACGGTCAAGCATTTTGTTGAATCGTTGTGCAAGTTGAGCAATTTCATCGGTTTGATTACCTTCGTCAAGGCGTACGTCTAATTGCGAAGCCCCAATATTATCGACACTTTTAATTACTTTTTGGATTGGTTGTAATGACTTTCCTGCAAAAAACCAACCCGCCAAACATACAATCACAACCATCAGAAAACCGCCAATACTGAGCATCAGACTAAGATTTCGTTGTTCGCTGAGTCCGTATTTATCCCAAGCGGAGGCGATAATAACCAAATTTTCTTTGCCATTGTTATAGACCAAACCCAAAACCTCCCGATTGCCTTTTTGAAAAGATAGCTCCTTTTCCTGACGGATTTGATTAAATATTTCAGGCTTAACTGTCAAATAATCCGTACCACTTTCGTAAATCAAAGAATCCTTGCTATTGTAAACCACAATTTCTTCTTGAGTCAAAACGGTTATTTGGTTTTTGTCTAACAGTTTCAATAAATCAGGGCTAATTTCTTCTTTTCCGAATAGAATTTCAGCCGAAGTTAAGGCTTCCTCACGCAAACGAGCCTTAAATTCTCGCTGACGATTAAATTCATTTTCGAGATAAATCACCAAACAAAAAATTAACAGCAAAGTAGAAACAATGCTTGAAAAAAGGAGGGTAAGTCGAGTTCGGATAGTCATGCGGTAAAAGTACGAGAAGGTTTTGAGTTTAAAAATTTTAACAGATTAGAATTCTTTTAGATTTTCGATTAAAGAGGTTCAATATTATCTTTGTTTTCCAATTAAACAAAAAACAAAATGTCAAGACAAAACATACTCACGGGTTCACCCTGGGAAGATAAAATGGGCTATTGCCGTGCAGTCAGAATCGGGAATATTATTGAAGTATCAGGCACAGTTGCCATCGTGGACGGAGAAAAAGTAAAGGCTGATGATGCCTACGCACAGACCAATAATATCATCGAACGTATTGCCAAAGTTTTAGAAGAGGCGGGTGCAAGCCTAAATGACGTAGTCAGAACCAGAATTTTTACTACGGATATTGCTCAATTTGATAACATTGCTAAGGCACACGGAGCGTATTTTAAAGATATTAAACCAACGACTGGGATTTACGAAATCAGCAAATTGGTAGCTCCTGAATATATGGTAGAAATTGAATTTACGGCGGTAGTTTAATTTTATAAATACTTAAAATCCAAGGGATTATCGTAAATAAACTCATGGCCAGTCCGTGAAATTAATTTTTGCGGACTGATTATTTTAAAAGGTATTTGTTCAATAGCTTCTTCAAAAAAGGGTTTTTCCAAACTTAAATCTGCACAATTTTTCAAATAAATCTCTTCTCGAATTGGGTGTTTGGGTGATACGACATTGAAGGTTTCATGCCAAAATTTTTGCTCCAAAATCATCGTGATTATTGCAATCACATCTTCCCGATGAACGTAATTAACGGGAATTTTGCCCGTGTTAATCGTTTTTCCTGCAAAATATTTTGCGGGGATTCTTTCCCCTCCCATCAGCCCTCCACAACGAAGTATGGTTACATTTTTAGACGTATTTTTAAGTAATTGTTCTACTTTAACTAAGGCATGATTTTCAATGACTTCATCATTTTCATTCATCTCACGATTAAGTTCTGGATAGACCGAAGTTGAAGAAGTATAAAGGATGGATTGAATAGAAGACAAAGGGATATGTTGAATCAACGACTCCATTTGTTGTACATGAAAATCGTCCCCAAACTTGCCCGCCCGTGGTGGAATACAAATCACTAAAACCTCTGAACTAAGAAATTCGTTAATACTTTTGCTTTCAATCTGAGGTGAAAATTGAAGCAAAAAAGGCTCAATCCCTGCCTCTGAAAGCAAATTAAGTTTACTTTCAGAGGTGGTTGAACCTTTAATATTATGTCCTTTTTGTACTAAATATTTTCCGAGTGGCAAGCCTAACCAACCACAACCTAAAATGCTGATTTTCATCTAATTATCAAAAATATCTATTCCTCTTTCTCCCAAATCTCATGTACACGTACCCCAGTCGTACTCTGTCCTGCGTGTGTCCAGTCCTTGCCATTGAGTACGCAGTCGAAAGTTAGCTTCCCTCCTACCCTACTATTATCACGTGAGAAAAACTCAATGTTTTCTGTGTATTTACCATCTTTCACAGCATAGTTTCCTCCGCCCGTTCCAAAAAATTGGTGCGTGTCAGTATTGAAAGCTGCCCACTGAAAACGGCTTCCAGACAATATTTTGAGGGTTTTTCTTGAACCTTTCAATATCGTTTCCATCTTGAATTCCTTGTTTTCTCTGGCTCTGATTCTCCAAGCGGTTGCCATCGTTTTAGGTGATTTAGTTTCGTCCACACGCTTCCAAGTACCTGCGAGAGGTCCTTCCGAGATGGTCAAATCATTGTTATTGATGGTAAAAAGATTCGCCACCGTCAAGCCTACTACCGTAGAGTCTTCGGTATTAAATTCACGTTTGTACGAGAAGACTTTTTTGCCTCCTACGTCCGATAATTGATACGTTCCTCCGCCCGATTTGACGTATTTTTTATTCGCCAAATCATAGACTCCAAACATCAAGTAATTATTAGAGCAAATCATGGTCATTGTGTTGCCCTGAGCATCTTTACCTTGCCAAGCTCCTGAGACAGGCGAGGTTTCGGCAGGCTTACTGGCGATGAAAATGATAGAAAGTAGTAATGCGAAAATGATTGTTTTCATGGTAAAAATTCTCCAAAAGAGAGATTATGAGTGATTTAACTTAAACCTAACGAAATTCTTGCCAAAATAATATTTGGTACAAGAATTCTTTGAATTTTCGTACCACAAACCTTGTTAGGCATTCCCGACAAAAGTCAGTATTACGAAGAAAAATAAAACATTTTAAATATACAATTTGTACATTTTAAAGAACTTTTAATCCGTCTATTGTTTTAGTAAAAGTTTAATCTAAATTTGTTTTTAGAGGTTATCAAAAATCCCCTAAATATTCTGTTAGTCAATACTTTATAAACTATTCCCTACCCAATAAATGTCAATTATTATTTTAATCATCGCCTGTGTTGTCGTGGCGTACTTGCTCGGCTCTATCCCTACCGCTATCTGGTACGGAGAGGCTTATTTTGGAGTTGATGTTCGCAAGCACGGAAGTGGAAATGCGGGTGCTACCAATACATTCAGAGTTTTGGGTAAACGTGCAGGAACGGTTGTGTTATTAATTGACGCTATCAAAGGCTGGTTAGCTACTTCGTTAGCTCTGATGATGTACTACGGTCATTTGATTGACTGGTCAGAATGCCAAAACCTGAAATTACTCTTTGGTTTCATGGCGGTTTTTGGGCATATCTTTCCGATATTTTCAAAATTCAAAGGAGGGAAAGGCGTGGCAACGCTTTTAGGAATGGTTATGTCAGTGCATCCAGAGGCGGCTTTGGTTTGTATGGTGATTTTCTTTTTAGTGTTTTTGTGGTTCAATTATGTGTCACTTGGAGCAATTATCGCCTCTTTGGCATTTCCAGTTTTATTATTGTTGAAAACATTTGGACCAGAAAACACCTTAGTAATTATCTTCGGATTTTTATTGTTTGGAATGATAGTCGTTACCCATCGGAAGAATATTGTTAAATTATTCAGAGGACAGGAAAATAAAATGTTCCTTCGTCCTAAAAAAGCATAGAGTTTTCTTTTTAGAAGAAATAAAAAAATGAAGAATTAAAACTCAGATTTTCTGATTTTTGATTCTTCATTTTTTACTTTTGTAGGTATTTTAAAACTATTGCAAAAACAAATGTAGGGGCGTATCGCATACGCCCATTTCGTCCGACGGGCGTATGCGATACGCCCCTACATTGTATTTGCGGTTATGATTATTTTCAAAATCAACAAACCATGCAAAATTACATTCAACAACATAAAGACCGTTTTCTCTCAGAATTGCTTGATTTACTGAGAATTCCGTCGGTTAGTGCAGACAGTAAATATAAAGATGATGTTCGTCGTGCGGCAACATTTGTCTGTGAAAAATTAAAATCGGCAGGGGCAGATAATACAGAAATCTGCGAAACGGCGGGTTATCCTATCGTTTATGGAGAGAAATTAATTGACCCGTCACTTCCAACTATTTTAGTTTACGGACACTACGACGTTCAACCTGCCGACCCACTAAATCTTTGGGACTCTCCCCCATTTGAGCCTGTGGTAAAAGACGGTAAAATCTACGCTCGTGGGGCTTGTGACGATAAAGGGCAGTTTTATATGCACATCAAAGCATTTGAAACCATGATGGCTACTGACTCGCTTCCTTGCAATGTCAAGTTTATGATTGAGGGCGAAGAAGAAGTTGGTTCAGATAATTTAGGGTTTTTCGTAAAAGAAAATAAAGCGAAACTCAAAGCCGATGTAATCTTGATTTCAGACACCGCCATCATTGCCAACGATACGCCTTCTATTGACGTAGGTTTACGTGGTTTGAGTTATTTGGAAGTGGAAGTTACAGGAGCAAATCGTGATTTACACTCGGGCGTGTACGGGGGTGCTGTGGCAAACCCAATCAACGTTTTGAGCAAAATGATTGCTTCATTACACGATGAGAACAACCACATCACAATACCTAATTTCTATGATGATGTCGTAGAATTAACGCCAGCCGAAAGAGCCGCCATGGCTCTAACTCCCTTCGATTTAAAGGCTTACCAAGAAGATTTAGCGATAAATGACGTAAGAGGAGAAGCGGGATATTCAACGATAGAACGTGCTTCCATTCGTCCAACCTTGGATGTAAACGGTATTTGGGGAGGATATATTGGCGAAGGAGCTAAGACGGTTTTACCATCAAAAGCATCCGCCAAAATCTCAATGCGATTAGTGCCAAATCAGCAATCTGATAAAATGACGGCACTTTTTACCAAACATTTTGAGTCAATTGCTCCCGCAGGCGTAACCGTGAAAGTACGTCCACATCACGGAGGCGAGCCTTACATTACGCCCACAACTTCCAAAGAATACCTTGCCGCCGAACGTGCGATGGAAGAATCATTCGGTAAAAAACCAGTTCCAACTCGTGGCGGTGGAAGTATTCCGATTGTGGCTTTATTTGAAAAAGAATTAGGCGTAAAAACCGTCCTGATGGGTTTTGGACTTGATACCGATGCCATCCACTCGCCCAATGAGCATTACGGATTATTCAATTTTTATAAAGGCATTGAGACGATTCCTTTATTTTTTAAGTATTATTCTGAATAAAAATTAATGATAGATTGATAGAATGGTTTTTGGAATCAATCTATCAATCTATCAAATTATTCACCCCTCAATTAGTATTTCAAACACTTTTACTTCCTCTAAAACTATAGAAAGCCACCACACCAAAGCAAATTACTGGCACAATTTGGGCAATTTTAATGCCGTGTAAATCTGAAACATAGCCCATCATTGCCGTCAGAACTGCTCCGCCAATAATTGCCATTACCAATAAAGAAGCCCCTAATTTTGAACCTTCTCCGAGTCCGTCAAGTCCCAACGTAAAAATGGTTGGAAACATAATTGACATAAAGAAACTCGTTGCCACCAAAGCCCATATCCCTACATATTGCGTTGAAACGATAGAAATTCCGACTAAAATGATGCAAGCAATGGCGTAAAAACCCATCAAACGGTTGGACTGGACGTATTTCAAAAGGGCAGTTCCTACAAAACGACCAATCATAAATATTACTAATGAATAGGTTAAATAAGTGGCAGCATCTTTCTCTGACATCCCCGTTACTGCATTTTGGGCGTACCGAATCAAGTAACTCCAAACGCCCACCTGAGCCCCTACGTAAAAGAATTGCGTAATAACGGCGAGTCTAAAATGTTTGATTCCGAAAAGGGTTTTCAACGACACTTTTTCGGTAGATACTTCTTCTTCGGCAACGCTTGGAAACTTCGTAAACCAAATAAAAACCATGAAAGAAATTACGATTATCCCGATAATCAAATACGGAATTTGTACGGCTGATGCTTCGGTAGCGTAATAATTTTCAAGTTCGGTTGGGCTGATTTTGGATAATTGTTCTTTGGAATATTCAACGCCTGAAAAGATAAATCGTTGTCCAATCAAAATACCCACAATTGAACCAATCGGATTGAAAGATTGAGCCAAATTTAATCGAAAAGCGGCAGTCTTAGGCGAACCCAAAGCGGCAACGTAAGGATTAGCGGCGGTTTCTAAAAAAGCTAATCCACTGGCAATCACGAACAAAGCAAAGAGAAAGAAACCGTAGGAACGAGATTCTGCGGCTGGATAAAACAATAATGCTCCGACGGCATACAAAGAAAGTCCTAATAAAATTCCTGCTTTGTACCCTCTCTTTCGCATGAAAATAGCCGCTGGCATTGCCAATACAAAATAGCCAAAATAGAAAGCCGATTGCACCAATCCCGACTGGAAATCACTCAATTCAAAGGCTTTTTTGAATTGTTTTATCAAAATATCATTCAGATTATTGGCAGCCCCCCATAGGAAAAACAGACAGGTAATCAGTATGAGGGGAATAAGGTATTTGCCTTTGTTTTGAATATTTGCCGATTCATCGAGAGAATTTGCCTTCGGGGTAATGCCCATTTGTGCCATGTCAGGGTTTGTTTTTTGGTTGAATTTTATGTTGAAAATTAATATTTTTTTCTTATAATAACTAACATTGTGGAGGTTCAACCTACAGTGGAGCTGCTCCACGACGTTTATAACAGATAAAAATCAATACTCAGGGTTCTTCTTTAAAGTTGGTACGCCTCCTACAGAACTTACATCAATTTTTTCTTGTGGAACAAGTACAATAATGTTATTTATCTTTGATGAATCTCGAATTTTTCAACAAAATTTAGTCGAACATTATTTCGTAAAGTGATAAAATTGGATTTTTGAGATGGGTATTTGATATTTGAAAACAGAAATAAAAATAATAGACAGTCAATTCAACTCACTTTCTAAAAAAGAATTATCAAAATGTCATTATCTTTGTTGTAGAATTAAAAAAGACAATCAATCACCCGAGTATGGCTGAAATCAACTTAGACTCTTTGACCACCGAAGAAACCTCTCATTACGATAATCTGGATAAGATGTCTGTAAAAGAGATTTTGGAAGGAATCAATAACGAAGATAAAACCGTCCCGAATGCCGTTGAAAAGGCTATTCCACAAATAGAAGCCCTTGTGAATCAGATAGTTCCGAGAATGAAAGAAGGTGGACGTTTGTTTTACATAGGTGCGGGTACGAGTGGGCGTTTGGGCGTAGTGGATGCCTCTGAATGTCCGCCGACGTTTGGAGTTCCGTTTGATATGGTCGTGGGGTTGATTGCGGGAGGTGATGGAGCAATCCGTAAAGCCGTAGAAAATGCTGAGGATGATATTGAACAAGCATGGCTTGATTTGATGGAATACGATGTGAATGAGTTAGATACCGTCATAGGTATAGCCGCCTCGGGCAGAACGCCTTATGTGATTGGTGGATTGAATAAGGCTCGTGAAAATGGTATATTGACAGGAGCAATTTCGTGTAATAAAAACAGTGAAATTTCCCAAGCCGCCGAATATCCGATTGAGGCAATCGTAGGGGCGGAGTTCGTAACAGGCAGTACCCGTATGAAGTCTGGGACGGCTCAGAAGTTGGTTTTGAACATGATTTCTACCTCGGTAATGATTCAATTAGGGCGAGTTCGTGGCAATAGAATGGTAGATATGCAACTGAGTAACAACAAGTTAGTAGTCCGTGCCGAAAATATGGTGATGAAAGAATTGGGGATAGAAAGAACATTAGCTGAGTCACTTCTACAAGCACACGGAAGCGTAAGAGCTTCGATAGATGCTTATAGAAAGTAGTTGTTGAGTTTTAAGTTATTAAGTTGATAAGTTTTAAGTTGATAAACTAAATATATGTTTGGCATAGTTTAATAACTTAACAACTTAAAAATTAGCAATTTAACTCATTAACAAAACATTAACACAAGCCCTTGAAATAAGTGATTATACTATTCGTTTTAACGAAAACAGATAGAAAAAGATAATAGATAAGTAGGAAATAGATAATTTCGCCTCTTTGAAAGATAAACAATTTAGTCCCCAAAAAATACATTCAATTGATCATGAAAAAAGTATTATTCAGTGCCATGTTGCTTGCAGGATTTGCGATGAATGCACAAGCACAAGAGTTTCCAGATGACATTAAACCATTAATGTCGAAATATACTTGTACGGCTTGTCATAAAGTTGATACAAAATTGGTAGGTCCAGCTTATACAGAAGTTGCTAAAAGAAAATATACTGATGCTCGTATCGTAGAATTAATCGCCGCTCCAAAACCAGAACATTGGCCTGGTTATCCTCCGATGGCAGCTTTGAAAGTTCCTGCCGAAGATGCTTTGAAAATAGCAAGTTGGATTAATACATTAGCTCCAAAGAAAGGTGCTAAAAAAAAAGCGTAACTAAGGTAAAAAAGGCTTAGAGTGCATACAGAATACTAAACCCCATAAACTTATCACGAGTTTGTGGGGTTTATTTTTGACGGCTTAAAAACACGTTTTCCACAAATATTCTTTAACTTGCATTTCTTTGACTTTCAAGGTATTAAACACATTCCTAACTTAATTTATGTATAAAAAATTAGCCTCTTTTGCTGTTAGCCTCATTAGCCTTTCAGCTTTTTCTCAAACCACATCAACCAAGCCTGAATGGCTTGACCCTTACGTTACCGAAGTAAACCGCCTTCCCGCCCGTGCGAGTGCCTTTGCCTTTGAAAATCGGGATTTGGCAATGGCTGGTAATAAATCTTCTTCCAAAAACTTCCTTTCTCTGAACGGAACTTGGAAATTCAAGTGGGTATCGAAACCTTCTCTGAAACCTGCCAATTTCTACGAAGAGAAATTCGATGATACTCGTTGGGATAATTTCAAAGTGCCTTCCAATTGGGAATTTGCGGGTTATGGAACGCCCATTTACGTAAATATTCCTTATGAATTCGACCTTCGTTTCAAATCATCGGACGAATGGGGAGCAACTTATGGAAGTAAGATTTTGAATAATACTCCTCCTCCAATTCCCGAAGAAAACCCCGTAGGTTCATACCGTAAAAAATTCACTTTACCTACTGATTGGTCAGGAAAAGAGGTTTTCATCAATCTTGGAGCGGTAAAATCAGCTTTTTATATCTACGTCAATGGTCAAAAAGTGGGCTATGGCGAAGACTCAAAATTAGAATCTGAATTTGACATTACGCAGTACGTTCATGCGGGCGAAAACGTGGTGGCTTTGGAAGTTTATCGTTGGTCGGATGGTTCATATTTGGAATGCCAAGATATGTGGCGAATCTCTGGAATTGAGCGTGATGTGTATTTGTATGCCACGCCAAAATTAGATTTACGGGATTTCAAAGTGATTTCTGTTTTGGATAATTCATATAAAAACGGACTTTTTACGCTTGATGCAGAAATTCAGAATCATTCGTATTATGACACGCCCGTAAACGTTTCGGCAGAAATTTTGGATGCTTCGGGGGCAAAAGTTTTAGGTGTTGAAACCTTGAAACCAGAGAATATCCCAGGTACGGGTAAACAAAAATTGAGTTTAAAAGGAGAGATTCAAAACGTGGCTCAATGGTCGGCTGAAATACCGAATTTGTATTCTTTGGTTTTGACTTTGACGGATAAAGACGGGCGAGTTTTGGAAGTAATCAAACGTAAAATCGGTTTCCGTACTTCTGAAATTAAAAATGGTCAATTATTAGTAAACGGAAAACCCATTTATATCAAAGGCGTAAACCGTCACGAACACGACCCCGTTACGATTCACGTAATTTCGGAAGAAAGAATGATTCAGGATATTCAGGTGATGAAGTCGCTGAATATCAACGCAGTACGGACTTCTCATTACCCAAATCACCCACGTTGGTATGAGCTTTGTGATGAATATGGACTCTATTTAGTGGACGAACCAAACATCGAATCACACGAAATGGGCTATGGTTTATTGCAAACTTTGGGTAATAATCCTGCCTTTTTGAACTCACACATGAGACGTACGCAACGAATGTTTGAACGAGATAAAAACCATCCTTCCATTATCATTTGGTCGTTGGGAAATGAGGCTGGAAACGGTTGGAATTTTTATAATACCTACACATGGTTGAAGCAAACAGACCCAACTCGTCCAATTCAATACGAACGTGCTGAGTTAGAATGGAATACCGACATCGTTTGTCCGATGTACCCAGAGATAGAGCAAGTTGAAAAATACGCCCAAACGCACAAAGACCGCCCATATATCATGTGTGAGTACGCTCATGCGATGGGGAATTCGGTAGGTAATTTCAAAGAATATTGGGATGTGATTGAGAAATATCCAAACCTACAAGGCGGTTTCATCTGGGACTGGGTTGATCAAGGCGTAATTATTGAAAAAGCGGGTAAGAAAATCTATGGCTACGGAGGTGATTGGGGTGCGAAGGATATTAATTCCGATAAAAACTTCTTGTGTAACGGTCTCGTAGGTCCTGAGCGTCAGCTACATCCACACGCTTTGGAGGTCAAAAAGGTTTATCAATACATCAAATTAGAAAACGTAGGGCTAAATCAAGTAGAGGTAAAAAATACCTATTCATTCCGTAATTTAGATAATTTTACGTTGAATTGGTCGATGCTCGAAGAAGGCGTTGAGATAGAAAAAGGAAAGATTGATGACCTCACAGGTATTGCTGCGGGTAAGGCAAAAATCTTCACCATTTCACCAAAAGCAAATCTGAAAGCGGGCAAAGAGTATTTCTTGAATATTTCGATGAAGTTGAAAAACAAAGAAGCACTATTGCCAGCGAATTCAGAAATGGCTTACGAGCAATTTCCTTTAAATGCCATCAAACGTCCTGTGCCTGTTTTGGTTACGACCAAAGCCCCAACTGTCAGTGAGGCAGGGGCAAAAATCACCGTAACAGGAGCGGATTTCTCGATTGTTTTTGATAAGGAAATAGGTACAATCAGTTCTTTCGTAAAACAAGGCGTTTCATTAATCAAAAAAGGTCCAATGCCTGATTTTTGGCGTGCGGCAAATGATAATGATTTTGGTGCAGGTACACAGAAAAAATCAAGAATTTGGTTGAAAACAGGAAAAATTGAGCCTGTTTCAGATACGAAAATGTCCGTTATCAGTGGAAATCCACAAATTGTATTTACCAAAAAAATGCTCAATGGAGATGCTCTTTACACGACTACATACGATGTTGATGCCGAAGGAAATGTTAAGATTAAGAATAAATTTGAGGCATTGAAAGGGACGTACCCAATGATGCTACGTTTTGGAAATCAGATGGTTTTGCCGAAAGAATTTAATAACCTAAAATGGTACGGACGTGGACCACAAGAAAGTTATTGGGACAGAAAAACGGGGGCAATGGTTGGGCAATATGAAGGAAAAGTAGAAGAGCAATACCACCCATATATTCGTCCGCAAGAGTCGGGTAACAAGGCAGATGTCCGTTGGGCAAGTTTAATAAATGCCAAAGGGCGTGGCTTGATGGTTGTGCAAGATGCTGATTATTTGAATGTTAATGCCCTAAATCACTCCCAAGAAGACCTTGACCCCGCCGACGAAAAGGCTCAATATCATTCAGGTGATTTAATTGGACGAGAAGAAATCTATCTCAATGTAGATTTACAACAAACAGGCGTTGCGGGTATCGATTCATGGTATCATTTACCTTTGGAAAAATACCGTTTGAATTACAAAAATTACGAATATACTTATTGGTTAAAACCCATAGCTCCTGCATTTGTAGAGAAGAAAGTGAAGACTGAGAAGGAGAGTGGGAAGTAGATTTAATTTCCATAAAATAAGAAGGGTTAGTGGACATTCTGCTAACCCTTCTTATTTTATGGAAATACAGGTAAGTACAGGTGTATCATCTCCCAAAGATTGAATAGATTTGTAAAATCATACTTTTTCGCAGTTTAACCATAATTTCAATTCAAATGGGAGCAATTTTTGGCGTTATTTTTCACTTTATCGGTGGTTTTGCATCGGGTAGTTTTTATATTCCTTACAAAAAGGTAAGAGGTTGGTCTTGGGAGAGTTACTGGATTACGGGTGGGGTTTTCTCTTGGCTAATCGTGCCACCCATTGCCGCTTATTTGACGATTCCAGACTTTGCTTCAATCATTGCGAGTACCAGTGGGTCGGTGTTACGTTGGACGTATTTGATGGGTTTGTTGTGGGGCATTGGAGGTTTGACTTACGGTTTGGGCGTTCGATATTTGGGGGTTTCTTTGGGTAGTTCTATTATTTTGGGACTTTGTTCGGTTTTTGGTTCATTGATTCCTTCGATTTATTATAACTTCAATCCTACGGCGGGCAAAGATACCATTCACGATTTGATGACGACTTCATGGGGGCAAATGGTTTTGTTAGGTTTAATAATCTGTGTATTAGGTATCTTCATTTGTGGAAAAGCGGGAGGAATGAAAGACAAAGACCTCAACGGACAGACCACCGATAATGCAGAATTTGACATCACTAAGGGCTTAGCTTTTGCTGTTGTTTCAGGCGTTTTGAGTGCTTGTTTTAGCTTCGGAATTGAGGCAGGTTCGAGTATGGCAATGACCGCAAATACTAACTGGATGGCTCAAAATCCAGGGCAGGGAGAGTTTTTATTCAGAAATAATGTGGTTTATGTCGTAATCCTTTGGGGTGGACTAACAACCAATTTTTTGTGGTGTATGTACTTGAATTTCAAGAACAAATCTTTCGGAGATTATTCTAATGACCGCACGCCATTGTTGAAAAATTACATTTTTTCAGCTCTTGCAGGAACAACTTGGTTCTTACAATTCTTCTTTTACGGCATGGGCGAAAGTCGTTTGGGTAATGGAGCAAGTTCATGGATTCTCCACATGGCATTCATTATTTTGGTAGCCAACTCATGGGGCTTAGTTTTGAAGGAATGGCAAGGCGTTTCAAAGAAAACCATGACTACGATTGTGATTGGTATTTTAACGATTATTTTGTCCGTTTTAGTGGTAGGATACGGTAACTCGTTGAAAGTATAGTATCCCATTAGTATTCATTCCATATTTTCTTATCATTGAAATAGGCTATAAATCTATCAATAATCTTGACGGATTCATAGCCTATTTTAACTATTGGCTTCATAAAATTTACTGAGATTTTCGAAATATGGGATGTTGGTGTTGAACACTTTGGAGGTTTTTTGTACGAAAATACGAAATCCCTCTCTAAAATGAACTTTGACTTTTGCTTCATTTTGGAAAGGGATTAAATAAGTCTGGGTAAAAAAGACTTAAAAACATCCTCACTATTCAAACAAAAACGCACTCATCGAAAGGTTTTTCCACTGAAATGCCTGATAAATTTTCTTTGGTTTTCCGCCAAAAGCACTGGCAAAAACAAGGGGTAAATAATGCTCTGACGTTGGGTGTGAAATCTTAAATTGCTTGTGATTGTAGGCTGAAATGGTTTTTTCGGCATAATTGGGTTTTGAGTCGTCCGCCAATTCCTGACTAATAAAATCGTCAAATTCCTTTGCCCAAGCGTCTGGTTCAATGTCATGCCCACCAAATTTCTGAATTTCGTTGCGATTATGAACCGAACCCCCACTACCAATAAAAAGCACATTTTCATCACGCAAAGGACTTAGTATCTCCGCCATTTTTTTGTGAAACGATGGGTCAAGTTTATAGTTTTGAGAAATTTGAATCACAGGTATTTTATCGTTTGGAAACAATAATAGTAACGGAATTAAAGCCCCGTGGTCAAGTCCACGATTAGGCTCTGCCACCGCATGGATACCGTTTTGATTCAGCATTTCAATCATCCTGTTTGACAATTCAGCATTTCCAGTGGTGCTATAATCCGTTTGAAACTCAGGTGGAAAGCCCTCATTCAATTGTGTCATTTTTTGATTAGTACTCACCGAAATAGCATCCGTTTGCCAATGCCCCGAGAAAATTACGATAGCAGAGGGTAATGTTTTAAAATGCTCCTCTCTTATTTTCAAGAAATCGGCTCTTAACTTATTGCTTTTAAAAGCCTCATAAATTGTTCCATGTGAGACAAATAGACTGGGTTGTTTCATGTTTTTAAGGTAAAATATTGATATTATTTCTACTATCCATAATGCTAAATGGTTTGTCAATAAAAAAACAAAATAGCAAAACCCACCAAACAGAATCCCGCACCGCCCAAAATTTTATCAGCACCATCGCCAGCCGTAATGTGAGCTCCAATTGCACCAGCCAATAATAATGACAAACCCACCAAAGCATAACCTCTAAATTTTGGAATAAACAGAGCTATCCCTCCAATCAAATCGACTAATCCCACAATGATTGTACCCGTATGCGAGTACCCCAAGTGAGCCATATTGTCTAAAAACATATTAACGCCAAAAAAGGGCATTACTACTTTCATGATTCCAATACCTATAAATTGTAGTCCAAAAAGAACAATTAAAACAGTTTTAAAAATTTTCATTTGTATTTTTTTTAATGTGAGCCACAGAACTATTACCTTTACTATACTTTTGCAAGTGGTTACTACTTTGTATATTAGTATGCTTAAAGGAAGTAATGTTCATAATCAACGGATTAACAATGAAAAAAACTGAAAAAAATGTTTGTGCAGTAAGTCACGCCATGTCAATATTGGGTGGTAAATGGAAAATTGTGGTCATAAGTAGCTTGGTAAACAAGGGAATGCTTCGTTACAAAGAACTGGAAAGAGCCATACCAGAGGTTACGCCAAAAATGTTGGTGAAGGTTTTGAAGGAGTTGGAAGATGAGAAAATAATAGCCCGAAAAGTATATGCCGAAGTACCCCCACGGGTAGAATATTCGGTTACACCGTTGGGACTTTCGTTGAATAATTTAATTGTAGAAATACACAAATGGGGAGAGTATCATTTGGCAAATAGTTAAGAAAAATGAAGGATTTATTTGCCAAATTTCTCAAAATCAAACAAATAAATCCCGCAACCTCCCCCCGCTTCCGAGCCTGCGTATGACCCTTGAAAAGCCATAAACTTAGCATCATCACGCATGACGGGGTTACTGGAACGGTAGCCTTTTAGGTCTGAGAAGAAGGTCAAGCGTTCATAATTTTTGCCAGTACCGTCCAATTTTAATTTATAAATATCAATGGTACTTGTACCGCTGGTTATTTGGTGTTTGTCTGATTCTACCAACGTATAAATGCCGTTGGGATAAATGCCTTCGGGTTCGTCATAAGCGAGTGAGTCTTTTGAATAATTAATAATTTTACCTGTAAGTATTTGAATACCAAAGACTTCACTTCTAAAACCTATGCCTCTTTTGTATTGAGCAAATATCAGTTCCTCTTCATTTTTACCTCGCCAGTTCTGTGATTCTAAAATATCTTCATACTTGATTCCTTCGTCCGAAACCACGTTTTTAGCATCTACCAAAAGTTTCTTGTCAATTATCGAAACGACTCCATTTTTATATGAAATAGTACCCGAATAAATCTGTAATTGCCCAGGCAAAGTCCACGCAATTTTCATGGTTTTTCTTGAAATGGCTGGACCTTCATCTACTTCTTCATTGGCAATTCTTTGAGGATGTTTTTGGGAATTTTTATGCAAAATTTCAAAATAAAGTTTGTGTCTTTCCGCCCCGCCACAAAGCAATAAATCACCATTTGAAAGGCACATCACACGATGATAGCCATGTCCTTTTTCACGGTTTTCGGGTTTTGTGAGCTGAATAGTAGCCTTTGTTTTTACATTAACCATCCAAACATCACCCCCAGGTTTATCCAAAAAATAGATTTTTGTTCCATCCAAAGACCATTCGGCTCGCTGTCCGAAATTGGTTAATGAAGTAATATGCAGAGGGAGTTTATCAGGCGGAAAACAGCCTTGTGCGTATGTGGAGGTAGAAATGAGTAAAAGTAAGAGGAGTTTTTGCATTATTATTCCTTGATTTTTAGGCTAATTTACAAAAAATGTAATTGCTTCGTTAATTTTGTAATTTTACCCAACATTTCTAAAAAACCATTCTTTATGCTTTCTAAACTATACGCTCACATTGCTCAAAGCCTTACTGTTTCCAAAAACCTCAAACAAATTATTGAGCAATATTTTACGTCTTTGCAAATACCCAAAAATACCATTATCGAAGAAGAAGGTAAAGTTCCACAACATCTATATTTCATCAATGAAGGCTACATGAGGTCATTTTATTATGACAATGACGGCGATGAAGTAACCACTTTCTTGGCTACACCTGAGCAATATATGGCATCATTTTTGAGCCTAAGTCAGCAAAAGATTTCTACCGAAAACATAGAAGCAATTACTGATTGTTCGCTCTTAAAAGTCAGTCGAGAAGAATTTTTAGGAATCATTGAAAAACACCCTGAGTTCAGAGATTATAGTCTGAAAATATTTGAACAGGCATTTTCTGCCATGAATCAACGAGCTAACGATTTAGCCACCCTCACGGCGGAACAACGTTATACCCAACTACTTAATAATCAAGGAAATATCCTGCAAAACGTACCCATCCAATACATCGCTTCTTTCTTAGGAATTAAGCCCCAAAGCCTCAGTAGAATCCGTAAACAAATGATTAAGTAACAATTGTTAAGTAGCCTGGTAGTTTTAATGCTCAATTTTGTATTGAAATTTAAAATAATCAAAACCATGATAACATTCGTTCAACAGTATTTAACCACTGTAATTGCCGCCCTTATGATTATGAGCGTGGCTTATCTTATTTTTTGGAAAGTATTTGGCAACAAATTGAGTAACCGAAAAATTCAACTTTCAACTCGTGCGGGTTGGTCGCAAATAAAAGGGGAAATCGGGACGACTGCCCTGTCGTTTGTGGGAAGTACACTTTTTATGCTCGTTATTTTATCGTTTAAAGACCAAGGCATAGCAAAATTTTATGTAGAAACGGGGAAATATGGCGTTCCATACGAAATTATGACAGTTATTCTCATGGTTTTGATTTCGGATACTTGGTTTTATTGGAGCCACCGAATTATGCACCATCCCAAAATCTATAAGTACGTTCACGCCCTTCACCACAAAAGTTTAGACGTAAATCCTTATACTTCTACGTCGTTTCATGTTATTGAAGCGATTTGGCTTACCGTCTGGATTTTGCCTTTATCAATGGTAATGCCTATTTCAATGACCGCTCTCGGAATCGTGCAAGTTTTGGGAACTTTCAATAACCTAAAATCGCATTTGGGCTACGAACTTTTCCCAGGATTTTTCAATAAAGTTCCTTTCAATATGCTCGTAACTGCCACCAATCATAGTTTGCATCACACGCAATACAACGGAAATTACGGTCTGTTTTTCAGATTTTGGGATATTCTTTGTGGAACAGAATTGAACGATACAAGTCATCTTTTTCAAGATATTCACGAAAGAAAAGATGCCGTGATGATAGATAATACAAAATATAAGAATCTGACTATCAGTAATTTAGTAAAAGAAACGGACGATACTATTTCTTTATATTTTAAACCTTCCGACCAATTTTTTTATGCTTACGAAGCGGGGCAACATCTTACGGTGCGAGTAAAAGTTAAAGGCAGAACGCACAATCGTTGCTTTTCATTAAGCTCAACGCCAGGGAATGATTTTCTAAGAATTACCGTAAAATTGAAAGGAGAAGTTTCGCATTGGTTTTATAATGAAGCAAAAATTGGTGATACCATTGAGTCATTGTACCCCGTTGGAGATTTCAAGGCAAACAAGTCTGAAAACTACGTAATGATAGCGGGCGGAAGTGGCATTACACCGCTTTACAGCATGATTAAGGATATTTTGAATAAAAATCCCAAAGCTAATATCAAACTTTTGTATGCCAATAAAAGTGAAAATAGTATCATTTTCAAAAACGAAATTGACGCTCTGACAAAACTATACCCCAATTTTGAATGTCAGCATTTCTTATCGGGTCAAAAGAGAATCAGTATCGAAGACCTTGATGTAAACTCAGGAGCAAATTACTACGTATGTGGTCCAGACAGCCTAAAAGAGAGCGTTTTTGATAATTTACACATCGCAGGAGTCAACAAAAATAACATTCATACCGAGCATTTTGTGGATGGATATGTGCCTTGGTTTGGGTTGGTTTAGATATTTCAAAGCATAAAAAATCCCAAGCCTCTCGACTTGGGATTTTTTCTACGCTTTCTGCAAAACACTCAAAGCCACGTTCACAATCTCCGCATATTGCGAACGGTCTTTATGTATTTTGGCATCAACCCGCATACCGTTGATGAGGCTATAAAAATAATTAGCAATAGCATGAGGGTTATTGCTTGGTGCAAGTTCTTGATTATCAATACCTTTCTGAATGGCAACGCTAAATGCAGTAATAATATTCTGACGATTTTCTCTTAAAATATCCGCAATTTCATGGTCGTGTGAGGCAAGTTCAATGGCAGTATTTACTATAAAACAGCCTTTACAATCCTCATCGCCCACGGTTTCAGCAATGATATTATTCAGTAAAAGTGTAATGGTTTCTTTTAATGATTTATCGCCCTTCATGGCATCAATCATGCCCTGGGAAGCATTTTTGCGATAATTTTGCAAGGCAATGATAAACAAATTTCGCTTGTCGTGATATGCCCCATACATACTCGACTTACTCATGCCAAAAGCATCAATAAGGTCTTGTGTTGAAACGCCAGCGTAGCCATTTTTCCAAAATAAATTAGTGGCGATGTCAATCACTTTTGCTTCGTCAAATTCACGAGTTCTTGCCATTTTTAATGAGATTTTTGAATAAATATTATCTTTTCTTTCCAACAAATCTAATCACTGAGCCAGTTCCTTTATGAAAACTTCCCTCACTTAATTCTACCTCTGTTTCTTCTAAAAGGATTACTTCTAAATTACTAAAATCCGCTTTGATTTCTTCTATCGAAAACAACATTCCCAAATCTTTTGGACCACCGACGGCAGGATTTCCCGTGTTGTATTTCAAATGAGATTTGCTAAATGCCTCAAAAATTACGATACCACCTTGCTTCAAATATGTACTTAATTTTTGATGATAAATAGATTTTGTTTCAGCCGAAAAATGGGCATAAATCAAAGCAATGGCATCAAATTGCTCATTTTTGAAACGTATCTCATCAAATTCACCTACTTGGTAATCAATGGAAACTTGGTTGGTTTTAGCCAACAAATCAGCTTTCTTTTTACCCTCCATACTCAAATCAAAAGCCGAAACTTGCCAACCCAATTGGGCAGCAAAAACTGCATTTCTTCCTTCGCCCTCGGCAGGGAAAAGTATGTTTCCTTTTTCAAAAAGTGGTAATTGAGCCTTCAAAAAATTGTTAGGTTCTGTTCCGTAAGCAAATTCCTCTTTGCCGTATCTTTCATTCCAAAATTCTTTCATGTTTTGTATTTTTAGTTTGCAAATTCGTGTAACCCACCCATATCCATAAAGCCTTCGTGTTCTTTTACTTTTTTGCCTTTCTTATACAAATGTAAAGTTGGTAAAGTCTTGATTCTAAATGTTTCACAAAGTTCTTTATCTTTATCAGCATCTATTTTTACAATTTTTACATTAGGCATATGTTTGGAAAACATGGCTAATATTGGGTTCATTTTTACGCAAGGCGGACACCATTTTGCTCCAAAATCCACTAAAACTATTTCTTCGTTGGCAATTAGCTTTTGAAACTCAGCCTTACTCATTCCTTTTTCAGTTGATAAACCTTCTAAGGGTTGTTTCTCATAATTCCACGCTGTTATGCCACCCTTCAATTCAAAAACTGTAAATCCTTCTGACCTCAATTGTTTGGCGGCAGATGCACTTCTACCTCCCGAAAGACAATAGACATAAACGGATTTTGATTTATTGAGGGACTCGCTACGAACCTTAAATTCCGCTTTATTCGTCCAGTCGGCTTGTAAAGAACCTACGATATGACCATTCCCAAACTCCTCTTTGGTACGGACATCCAATAACTGAATATTTTTGTCTTTGATAGCATTTGCAAAGTCGTTTACCTCTAATACCTGATTATTCTGAGCATTACATGACGTAACGATGAATAATGAGCATATCAATATTTTCAAGTTTTTCATTTTATTCTGTCCAGTTAATTTTTGAGACTAATTTTCGAGCAATTGGTACTACCAATATTGCCACAGGATATGCTACTACGAAACTTATCATCCAGCTATTCATCCAAATAGATGCAAAAGATTCTATAAAACCTATTCGTAAAAATGTATTGAAAAATGACATGACAAAGGTTAGGGGCAATGCCACACAAAACACAAAGACGAATGTCTGATATTTTTTATTTAGTGTCATTTTTAATATGATTGAAAACCTCTATGAGTTCTTTTTGTAAATCAATGCCTTTGTTTTGAGCGTACCAAGTATGAATTTTAGTGTATTTTTCGGGTTTAGAGGTGTTCTCTTTTCCCCACACTGTCAGTAAATTTTGGAGTTCTTGGGTTCTGGGTCCCCACTTAAACAGTTGCTCATTAGCTGAATTCAAAAACAATACAACAGGTATCGACTTGCTCACACCATTACTCAAATACCTATTCATCAAATCAGGATTTTCGTCTCTTAAAATGGTTCTTACTTGAATCAAAGGATTTAAAATTGATAATTTTTGAAACCAGGGCAACTGTTGAGCTACATCTCCACACCAAGCCTCGGTAATTACCAAAATTGTCATGGGTAAAGTCCATTTTTCAATCAAAACACTTAAATCTTGATTCAGAATAATTGTTTTTTCTAACCTTTTAATTCTATGTAAATTCAATTTTGTGTATTCAATCAAATCAACGGATTGTTCTTCACCCGTTGTAATTTTCATGGCTACCAGAGATTCCGTTAAGGCAACATATTCTGAATAACTCAATGATTTTTCGATGAAATGGTCTTCTATTTTATTCATTTTTTTTAATTAAAATATCAGCCCCAATTGAATGAGACTGATACTTTCTGTTAAACTAATTCCGCTTTTGCCACAAATATTTGCTTGTAATATCCCCAATAACGATAAATCAAAAATGCCTGTAAAAGTGCTAAAATAATCGCCATTGGCACATTTTGAGGTTCTAATGCCAAGTGAAACAATAAAATTTGCAAGTTGATTGGAGCTAAAATACCCAATGCCAAAGGTACAAAATACCCACTGATTAAGGCTGCCCCAATCAGAATTTCTAAGCTACGAAGAATGGGCCAAAAGTACCCCGCTTTGGTAAGACCCGTCATGTAATCAACGGCTGCACCGTGCAATTCTGGGTGGGGTGCGAAAGGAAAAAAGTAGTTGATTCCGAATATAAAAAACGGTAATCCTAAAATAACTCGGGCTGCAATGGTTGCGATTTTCATTTTTGTAATTGTTTTGATTTTATAATTGATTTTTACTTGGTAACGGGTAAATAATAAGTTGGTCTAATTTACCTGAATTATTTTATTGAGAGTTAAACGGTATTTTGATGCGAATAACAGCGTTATTTAAAGAAAAATACCTTTTAAATATCGGTAAAAGAATCAGATAAAAAGACCCACTTATTGTTTACCCGTTACCTTAATTCTGTTCTGATAAATACTCCATAATTCTCGTATTTGATGGGCAAATTGCCGAATTGGTCAAGCGTAACGCCCAATCCATACTGTATTTTCTCATTTCCAATTCCTAATCGAAACATCTGAAAGCCTCTTTTAAATTCTTTAAAATCAGTTTCGCCCATCAATTGAGCT
Source organism: Cytophagales bacterium (assembly GCA_013298125.1). GTDB lineage: Bacteria > Bacteroidota > Bacteroidia > Cytophagales > Spirosomataceae > Arcicella. The sequence continues at coordinate 68,575 of JAAFJP010000007.1, forward strand.
CTCGTATAGAGATTCAGTTTATCAGATATTTTAGGTCGATATTCGTAAATAATCATAAATTCCGAAGCATAATTTTTCACCAAAGAATGCCTATTATGAATCATCAAGAAACTATTTTTTGAAGGAAAAATCCCTTGAATACCCGCCGAAGGACCGTAATCTATTTTGTTGTGAAAACCTCCCCCAAAAACTCGGATATTTTTAGTTAATCCATAATACACGTTTGCCAAAATGATGTGGTACCGATATATTGGGTCATTTTTATCATGCGGCATATTGAAATTGACAATCCCAAAAAATCCAGCTTTACTGTTTTCTGAAAATTTCTTATTTAAAATTAGCTGGGTATTAATGGCTTCATTTCCTGCCAAAACTTCAACGGGTATCCCCTGCGAATTACCTTTAAATTGTATCAATAAAAGGGTAATAATGGTTAGTAATTGTATTTTTTTCATTTGTATTGTCTTAATAATTTAATCAAAAAGGTGGGCGAAATACAAGACTTCGCCCACCTTTTATTTAAAATTGAACCATTCCACCATCCACATAAATCTCCGTACCGTGAATAAACGAAGCATCTTCTGAGGCTAAGAACGTTACAGTTTTAGCAATTTCTTCCGATGTTCCGAATCTTCCCATCGGTACTTGTGGCAAAACTGCCCCTGCAAAACCATTAATTTGCTCTTCGTTCATCCCCGTTTTATTGAAAAATGCAGTATTGATTGGTCCTGGACTCACCGCATTCAAACGTATTTTTCTGGCTGAAAGCTCTGCCGCAAACGTTTTTACGAATGATTTAACTGCACCCTTTGCCGCTGAATAAACCGAAGCACCTTGCATTCCCTTTTCTGTTACCACCGAAGTATTCAGTATAACGGAACCGCCTTCGCCCATCAATGGCAAAATGGCTTGCACCGTAAATAATGTTCCTTTTACTAACACATTAAATTGCTCGTCGAAATGGGCTTCGTCAATTTGCTCAATTGGGGCAAATTTGCCATATCCAGCATTCACAAAAAGCACATCAACCTTGCCCGTTTTTTGTTTAATTTGCTCTGCAAGGTCTTTAATACTCGACAAATTACTTGCATCAGAAACAAATCCAATGGCATTTCCGCCCAATTCTTTCAAGGTTTCGTTTACCGTATCGGCATAACGACCCGTGATAATTACCGTTGCACCTTGCTCAATAAATTCTTGGGCAGTTGCCTTTCCGATACCACTTGTTCCACCCGTTACAAGAGCAATTTTGTTTTCTAATTTTCTCATTTCAATTATTTATTTACACCATTTTGAACCATTCAGTCCATAAAGGTATAAATAATGGACTGATTAGTCCAAATAAAATAAAAATTATTTTATTAATCAATTAATTATAAAAAAGAATTGATTAGTAATTACTTGTAAATGAAGGAGTTATGATTATTTCACCCAATATTCCCCCCAACCCGATTATACAAACCCGCTGGTTTCCAAGGCATTGGCTTCTGAAAGTACATTCGTGCGGGAGTCATTACGGGTGCGTAGCCATGAGATTCCATAAAATCAGAAGCCCCTCTATTTTCTTGTGGAAATGAGGCTATCTTAAATTTTTGAAAACGCTTCTTCATCAATTCAATACCTGCCTCTGGAGTATTTGCCACAATTAATCCATCACCCAAAGTTGGCAAATAAAATCCTTCGATATTGTTGTTTTGGAGATATACAAAACCCTCCGCCAAAAAATCTTCCAAATGTTGCGACCTATCTTCCCCACTAATCGTTCTATCTAAATCAAAAATAGCTTGTTTATAGCCTGATTGATAAGGACTTACGTTTTCTGAAATAGCTAAATTTTCAAGATTAATATTTTTATAAAAATCGTAATGACTTTCAGTGATAAACCCTGCTTTCTTGTACACAGGCTCGCCTAATGCCGTAGCAATCAGGTAGATATTTTCACAATTATGGTTTTGTAAAAATGTCAAAAGGTATTCCGTGATGCCTTTTCCAATCCCTTTATTTCGGTATTCTGAATGGGTAACAATCGTTGCTAACCAACCCGTTTTTTCATGTAAAATTGCCGTCCCTGTTCCCACCAAAACATCATCAATCACCACTTTAAAAGGATAACAATAGTTGGCTTGAAGATAAAAACTTATTGGAATACGAATATCTGTCCAGTCGTGGGGTTGGATGGTTGTTAGAGTATCTAAATCGGAATGATTTAATGGTAATATTTGCATTAAGACCGCATTTGATTTGTCAATATACAAACTTAATAAAACTCATCGGATTTTTAAGTCAATATCAATTATCAAATATGCATAAACAATTTCTCCTCACTCCAACGATGCTTGGGCGTTTTTGCCATAAAATCATTTGCAGCATCTCTGTAACCCAATGCTAATAGGACAACGCTACGTAGATTTTTTGATGGTAAGTCCAATAATTCATCTACTTTGGCAGCCATAAAACCTTCCATCGGTGTAGCATCTATTTCCAAACTTGCGGCAGCCACAATACCCGTCCCCAACGCAATATATGCCTGTTTTGCCGCCCAGTGATATTGTTCGTCTTGTGGCAAAGAAACGATGGCTTGCATCATGCGGTCTTTAATCCCAAAAGCTAATATTTTTTCCAGGGGCATACTTGTAGTTTCTGAGTAGGCTTGTAAATATTCATCCACTTTGGCTTCGTCCACCGAATTCCAAGCGGCAAAGACCAACACATGAGAACTTTCCACGATTTGAGCTTGTCCATAAGCCAAAGGTTGTAATTGCTTTCTTAACTCTTCACTCTCAATTACGAGTACATTATAAGGTTGTAAACCATAACTTGAAGCCGACAAACGAATGGCATCCAAAATAGTTTGTAAGTCAGAATCAGGTAGTTTTTTACCCGTCATTCTTTTGGTGGCATAACGCCAATTTAGGCTTTCAATAATATTCATGTTTTATTTTCTTTTAAATTATTTGTAAACCTAAACCCAATACTATACTTTTACAAGTAGTATATTAAAACTGTACTAATATAGAAAACCATAGTATTTTGACAACCAGAACTTTATGATGGAAAATAAATCGAAAAAAGTTTGTCCTGTACAATATTCACTTGATATTTTGAGTGGAAAATGGAAATTACCCATCTTGCACGCTTTGCACAAAGCCAGCCCAAAACGGTTCAAAGAATTAGAAAGGGAAATAGAAGGTATCACGCCCACGATGCTCACGACACAGTTGCGAGATTTGGAAAAACATGGTCTCATCAGCCGTGAAGTTTTTGCTACTGTGCCACCCACGGTTGAGTATCGCACAACGGAACTTGGGCAAACCTTGAAGCCTTTGATTTATGAAATCAAAAAATGGGGAGTACAGCACATGAGGCGGGTTGAGGAGGTGTGAGAATAAAAAAACGCTTGACTATCTCATTGATAATCAAGCGTTTGTATTTATTTTTTTACATACCAGCCTTTACCCCAAAATAGCCTGCCGTCTCAATCGACTTAAAGACTGTTGTGTCATGCCTAAATAATTGGCGATGTAACCCAATGGTACACGTTGCAATACATCGGGTTGGTTTTGGAGAAATTGCTCGTAGCGAGTTTTGGCATCTTGAACGACCATCGGGCTGATGTCTCTTACCTTTTTGGCGTAACTGTATTCTGTAATTTTTTGAATTAATTGACCCCAGTTTGGTAGGTCGTTAAATAATTGAAGATAGCTCTCACGAGAGATTGAATATAATTTCACATCAGTCATAGCTTGTATGCTTTCTTGCGAAGATTCTTGGTTAGTGAAACTATTGGTTGAACTTACAAATTGTCCTTCCTTGACAAAATACTTGGTGTGTTCATCACCATTGGGCGTGATGTAGGCATAGCGACAAACCCCCGCAGTAATCCAACCAATGCGGCGGTTGATTTGACCTTCCCTTAAAAAATAATCCCCTTTTGCCAATGTCATAGGTTTAAAATGAGATTGAATAGTTACCCATTCGTTGGGTTTGAGGGAGATAAATTGCTCCATGAAATTTCTTAATTCTTCCATTGCTGAAAACTATAAAATATTGATTGTCAATGTTTTATTTATCATTTTCCGTTCTATAAAAAGCATTTTTTATCTAATCGCTTGAAAACGGATGATATTGGAAAAGGTCCACCATGACCTACAAAAAATTGCTTTGCACCTAATTCGACAACACGTTTTATACTTCGATTGTTTTCATTTTTATCATCAATAAATACGTGGTAATCGGCTTTTTGTGGAGCAAAAATATTGCCTGCCATCAAATCCCCAACGACGGCATCTCCGTTTTTAAACACGACTGAAATAGACCCCTCTGTATGCCCAGGCGTAGGTACAACCATCGCCTCATAGCCAAAAGCATCAAGATTTATGGGTGCATCAATCACAATATCGGGCGTAAATGGTGTGTACCTGCGGCTCAAAAAAGGTTTAGCTATGTAGCCCAATAAGCATGAAGGGCGGATGTTTTGATTGTATCCTTTTTTCAAAAAATCGGTATCGGCAGCATGGGCAAGGGTGGGTACTTTGGATGCCACTTTCTTTAAATAATTCGTTGTTCCACAATGGTCAAAATGAGCGTGCGTATGGATAATCAAAGCCAAATCAGAAGGGGCAACGTCTAATTGATATAAGGCTTTTTCGAGCCTTTGGGCATCATTCGGGCTGCCTGTATCTATCAAAATCGGGTGTTTACCTTTTATCAAATAAGCATTTGAAAGCGACAATGGAATTTTTACAATCATTTTATTTTACCAATTTTAAACAATGACTACCTCGTGTCACCGCAACTTTTGTGCTTGTTCTAATCAATTTACCCTTATCAATCCGCCAAAATTCAATAAAACCTTTGGTCGGTTTCGCTTCGTAACGATTATTAAAAATAGCAACGGCAATAGATTTACTGTCTGTGTCAAATATGGCATCTTCGGGTAACTCGCCTTCAAAACCGTATTCATCGCCCATTAATGCCAATTCGCCCGTTTCGGGATTGATACTTACAAGGCTTAAAGAAGATTGATTTCTTGCTCCAAACAAGGCAAAAGGCAAGCCTTGTGGCAAATAAGTTCGTCGCATATTCACCGCCACCGCCATACGTCCATCGGGCGAAATGTCAAAACCTTCGGGACTCAAACCAACCTCTGCTTTTGACACAATTTGATGATTGCCACCTTTGTCAAAACGCACCGAAACAAGGCTACCTCTTTTATTCAATGTTGCCCCAAAAAGAGGATTTGTGCCCCAATTAACATCGGTCACTATAAAATGCTTGCCGCTGGGTGTCCAATTACCGACCGACCAATTGTTGGCAACGGACAAAGGCTGTCCCACAGGTTCTATACCAAGACCGCTTCCTGTTCTTTTTACTTGATAAAAAACAACAGCTTTGTTGTGCATATTTACCGCCAAAACGTCTTCAATTGGGCTAAATTCTATGGTTTTTACTCCAAAGTCATTGGGATTATCGCTTGGTTTAACAGCATTGAAAAAAGTACAAGGGAATTTAAAAACGCTGTCAATCAAACCATTTTTTAAGGTGGCTAAGACGATTTCTTTACTTGTTTCTTTGGTTGAAGTCGTGACCAATATATCGCCCTTGGCATTCACCGAAGCACTACCCAGACCTAATCCCATAGATTTTTGCTGTACAATTTGACCTGTTGCGATGTCCACGACAGTCATCATTTCACCTTGTGGCAAGGCTTCCCATACGCTTTTGACTTTATCGGTAGCTTGTGTAAAGGCTTTACGGGTTTCAGCGATATAAGCTAAATGCCCGTCGGGTGAAGTACCAATAATAGCGGGCCACGAAATGACCGAATTGCTCGCAGGTGTACGAGTAAGCGTGGGCGTAGGGGTTTCGTTGAAAGTTATAAGAGTGAGCGAGTCCTCAATCCCCGCTAATTTATTCACTACACCATCTCCATAAGCCGTTCCAATTTGGTCGGCATCGGAAGCGACTAAAATTTTGCCTTTAAACTGAGGGGCTATGTTTTGAGCTGTTGTTATGGTTAGATTGGTTGCACAGCCATTGAAAAAAGCAATACTCGCAACAATGAGTAATAAACTCAAAAGAGTCTGAACGGTACGTTTTATAATTTTCATCTGAATTTGATTTTACATTTTTATATAAACAAAGGTCGGATGATGTTTAAAAACGTTTTTTACCATTTGGTAAAAATCAAATTATTTAATACCTTTTCTTTGTACTATCATTTTAATTTATTCATTCAATGAAAAACTACTTACCCATTATCGTCAAAGCTATTTTAGCTTTATCATTTTTACTCGCAGGTCTTAACAAATTTTTTGGATTTGTTCAACCCACACCTTCGGCATCTGGACAAGCGGAAGCGTTTTTAGGGATTCTTTTTAGTTCCTATATACGCCCTTTGGTTGGTGTTTTAGAGATTGTCGGGGCGGTTTTGCTGTTCTCAAAACGGTTTTCGTTTATCGGTTTACTCATTTTATTACCCATTATGGTCAATATTATCGGCTTTCATGTTTGGTATGGCTATTTGGGTAATGGTAATTTGATAGTAGGAACGGCAGGTTTTCTTGTAGTGGCATATTTTCATAGAGAGGATTTTAAACGTCTTTTGAAATAGACAATAATCTTTAAAATTTGAGTTTAAATTATAATATTTGTAGCATAATTTAATCCCAATTCAATTTTAATCCCTATGAAAAATCTTAGTTTATGGGTGCTATTGACATCCATTTTGCAGTTTGTTAGTCCTGGAATTTCCGTCTTAGTTAGTGGACAAAGTAATTTTAACAATAATGACCCCATGATTACGCCCGCAGGATATGCGTTTATTGTGTGGGGGCTTATCACATTTTTGGGCTTGGGGTATGGCATTTATCAATTCACTTCAAAAAGCCCAAATCAAGCTCTATTTGCTGATATTGGGTTTAATCTGTGTATTGTTTATACGCTTTTTGCTGTTTGGTTGATAGCCGCAGGGCGTGATTGGCTCGTTTTAACGGTCATTATTTTCGTTGCGATGTTCTATTTTCTAACCCTTGTTTTTGGTAAAGTTTTACAAAATTATAGCCACCTGACATTGATAGAAAAGGGGCTTCTTTATGGTCAAATCGCTGTTTATGTAGGGTGGGCAACGGTTGCTATTTTTGCGAATACAGCATCTGCCATTAAATTTTATGGAGTATCAGACTTGGGTCAAACAGGCATGATTTGGCAAGCCCTGATTTTGTTGGGTGCCTTAGCCAATGCCGTATTTTGGCTTAATAAATTTGATGGAAGTGTGCCTTATGCCCTCACAATTGTATGGGCTTTGGTGGGCGTATATATGGGGTTGTTGAGATTTGAAGATACCGCAGCCTTAAAAATCATCAGTCTTTCAGCCGTTGTCATTGTGATAGGTTTGGTATTTTATTTCAATAAAGGTTTATTGCGATTGGGTAGGGTGTAGAATTTTAGAATAAATTATAGCATACAAAAATCCCCTCAGTTTATAAATTGAGGGGATTTTTGTGAAAATACTACTTCTGTACTGACAGCATTCCAGCAATACCAAAGTTGCCATAAAGACCCGCTGTTACTTGTCCCAAATGCTCATTGTATTTACTCACGTGGTCGCCCATTCCGATAAAATCTACCGTAGTTCTGAATGGTTTTTCACCATAAGGCATATCAATCAATTCTGCAAAAGCATCTGCCACACGTTGTGGGTCTTGTTGTGGATTGTTGGCTAAAACATTCCCAAAATTTTCGCCCATTTTCTGTGGAGCGTGGATAAAATCACCATAGCTGGCAGCTTGGCTGGCATCACTTGGGAACATCAAATTTTCAGCAAAAGCTGTTGGATAACCACCTGGTTCTACTATACAGTTTTCGATTCCAAAAGTTGAAAGTTCTACTCTATAATTTTCAGCAAGAGCCTCCAATGCCCATTTTGAGCTTTGATACAAACCATAAAAAGGTAAGGTGATTCTACCCAAAAGGCTTGACGTATAGACAATTAAGCCCGATTTTTGTTGTCTGAAATAAGGTGCAACGGCACGGTTCATACGTTGCACGCCAAAGACATTTACTTCGTACATTTTTTGGAAATCGGCAGTAGTAAAAAACTCAATCATACCAGCCGAACCAATCCCTGCATTGTTCATCAATACATCTAAACCTCCTAATTTTTCGATGGCAGTGGCTACGCCATTGGTCACGCTGTCGTCATTGGTTACGTCCAATTCTACGATAATTGCTCCTAATGAAGCTAATTCTGCGGCTGTATTTTTGTTACTACCTGCCACATCACGCATAGCTGCCGCTACTTGATGGCCCTTTTCGATTAGTTTTTTTACGGTCAAAACACCAAAACCACCACTTGCTCCTGTTAATAATATTTTCTTACTCATTGTTAATGTTGTTTAAATTTTTATCGTTTTTGATGATACAAAATTAGACCACAACAACAGGCTGTAATAGGTACAATTTAAAGGGCTTTGGGTATGATTTAAAGATTAGGTATTTTTCCGATAATCACTCGGTGAAATACTCGCCATTTTCTTAAAAAATTTAGCAAAATGAGTGCTGTCGGTGAAGCCCAGATTATAGGCAATTTCGGAGACTGTTTTTTGAGAGTTTTTGAGTAATGCCTGAGCCTCGGCAAGGGTTCGGTCTTGAATCCAGTCGGAGGCGGATTTGCCACTTTCTTCTTTGATAACGTTGCTCAGGTAATTAGGATGTACGTGCATAGCATCGGCTATTTCTTTGATGGACAGCACTTTATCCGATTTCCCCAGTAAAAGATGCTTGAAATTTTCATTCAAAATCATCTTAAACTGATTCAGCAATTCCATTGACCTACTGGATGCTTTGATACTGACTTGATGCGACTGTAAAAGCTCTTTGCTTTTGTACAATAAAATAGAAAGATGGTTAGAAAGTATGGCTTTTTTGAAAGATGAGTGTCCTTTGTATTCTTGAATCATGGTCTCAAACATCCTTATCATATCCGCTTGAATATCAGTATTTAGCTTCATCACGGGCGTAGTTTCGTTCAACAAAAAGGGAAATTGTTGAAATAAATCGCCCGTAAAGTTTTGTTTTAAGAAGGTTTCGGTGAAAGTAACCATGTAGCCTTCCAAAGGAATTTCGATATGAAAAGATTTTAAATGCCCTGGATTAGTAAAATAAAATGAGCCTTCGCCCAAGGCAAAGCTCTGTTTATCAATGGTATAGCTCGATTTTCCACCTGTGATTAGTAGAAAGGCAAAATAATCGGTACGGAACATGGGCGAGACTTTCGCCCCGCTTCCGTGCAGCCCCGCAAGGCTATGCACAGTCATTTCAAAATCTTGTTCCAATGGTAAGCCGATGGACTTAAAAAAATCTTGAAGAGTTCTGAAAATGGTTTCCATGTTTGGGAGGTAAAATATGAGAGGATTGACAAATGTACTATAAAACGCAAAGAGGGTCAAATTCATAGTGAACTTGACCCTCTTTTTATGAAAAATGACATCTACGAAAGAATACTCGAATATTTTTCTTTATTCAAGAAAATAGCCAAAGCATTTATAATAACCAAAGCAACACCAATACCTGGCTCTTTTGCTAAATGAAGTTCAAACAAAAGGATGTTTACTACAATTGGAGCTAATAAAATAAGACCCAACGCACGAGTTTTTGGAATCAATACTAAAATTCCGAAGAGAAGTTCACATACTTTGATAGTGGTCATGTAGCCCGTGCTTCCAAACAGCGTCATAAATGTTGCTGGGTCGCCCGTCATTGGTGGTGGAGTTGGTCCGAAATGAAATAAATGAGTGGCTCCGCCAAAGATAAACATAGCTCCTAAAAGGAAGGCTGGGATTTGTTTTGCGATTTGCATTTTGTGATTAAAATTTAAGGGATGATTTGAATGATAAATAAGTAATATTTTGTCCTTTACCAGTCTCTTTTACGTACTGTCCCGCTTGAAAATAAGCAAAGTCTGCCGCAAAAGAAATATGATTATTGAGGATGTAATTGGTTTCTAATGAATACTGTGTTCCGATTTCACGATTTGTGGAGGCATACAGTTTCTCTCGGTTGGGTCTCAACTGTGCCATGCCTGGCGAATACGTACCGTCTTGATTGCTATTGCGTTGCATAAAATAAACGCCCGCTTGCAAAAATAACTTTTTTGTTGGATTTAGTTTGATGTACGGGTTAATATTTTCAATATTCGATGAACCAATGGGGGCAGCCAAACCGTACGAAGGCTTCGAGAAAATGAGATTGTACGTATTCAAAACATTATCTGTACGGTCTTTATCACCCGAAATATAGTTGCCAGCCACGCCCACAATCACGTTGTTTTTCTCTGATAATTTGTAGTTTACATCCGCCGAAAGTCCAAAAGCGTTGATTTTTTGTTCATTGAAAGTACCCGTTTGATACGTTCCTTCTAATTCATAATTAAACGTTGGATTCTGCGAAAATACCCTAAATCCGTAGTTTTGACGGTTTTCTTTGCCTGCTACGTAGTTGTATTTGCGTTGGTCGGAGGTGAAATTTAGGAAATAATAATCCAACAAAAATTGCTTTGGTACGACTACCTCATTAGCATATACGCCCATCACAAAATCCTTCAAAGATTCATCGTCAAATGCTTCTGGTTTTGAAATCACGGGCGACACCGCCAAGAAGTCAAATTTACGTTTGGCATTTTTATATTTCAAAATGGCAGCATCAAAAGTTAAGCGAGTATTTGGTCCTTCTCTAAATGTTAAAATTCTATTGTTGCCATAACCCATTTCTTGTCTTCCCAAACGTAATTGCCAGTTTTTATTTATATTCCAATCCAAAAATGCTTGGTGAACGCTCAACGCATTTTCGTCAATTTCAGGCGTTAGCGGATTGGGATTGAACAAACGAAGGGTATTGTTGAGTTGAAAAAATACTCTTACATCCGACCCAATTTCTAAATTGGCGTGTGCCATAATTCTGTGCCAAACTTGCCCTGTCGAAACTTCCTTGAAAGTAGGAGGAACATCGCCAAAGTTTTGATTTTCAAAGTATTGATACACTTCTCTAACCTCACCACCTACCGAAAGAAAGGTGTTTTTTCCCAAAGACATATACTTCAATTTCTCCGTACCAATTTTGGTAGAATCGTTTTTGAATGCCTTGAAATTATCATTATATCTCAAAATACTGATAGGATTTTGAGGGGCTTGGGCGGTTATGATTTCGGTGGTAAATAATAGTCCTAAGACTATCAATATAAACTTTTTCATCTTCTTATTTTTAAAATCACTTAAACCTATCGGTTTTGATGATACAAAGATACTACCTCTAAATACCCTATTTCAAGGTAATATTTGCTTGATTAATGGTATTTTTTTCGGTTTTACCCTCTAAACGGTAACAATTCCCCCATCTCCCCACGACCATAACGGCGTTTGGTATCAGCCATTTGTTCGGGCGTTGTCATCACGAAAGGTCCTCCATAGGTGATTTGTTCGTTTAGTGGTATGCCAGTTCCGAACATAAATTCTAAGCCATTTTCTCCACCATTCACTACGATTTGATTGCCTTCTGTCGAAAAATTGACCATACTTTGGGTTAAGATTTTCTGACCATCAGCATCACCCATTCCGTTTAGTGAGTAGATAAATGCCATTTCCTGAGCATCCAAGGTGATTGATTTCCCAGCATTCAAAAAAATGTGCAGTAAATTCACTGGCGTAACCATTTGATAATCAGTTCTTTGATTTTCAAATTCACCATGAACAATTCTTACTTTATAATCGTCCGTGATTACTTCTGGTACTTCGTTGGGTTTGGCGTGAATAGCTTTGGGTGTTACCAAACGATCCTTATCAGCATGGTTTATCCAAATCTGAAAACCGTGGGCTTCGACACCCGTAACTTTCGGAAATTCATCGTGTTGCAAACCTTTCCCCGCCTGACTGATGTGTAAGCCGCCTGGCTCAACTTCGCTCATATCTCCAAAACTATCACGGTTGATAAAACTGTTTTTGCTATCGGGCAACATATACGTCATTACGGAAACCCCTGCGTGTGGGTGAGGACCAAAAACGGGTCTGTCCATAAGATATTCCGTAAAAACCAAAAATGGTTCGATTGGATATTGACTGGCAAACATATCCACGCCTTTGAGTCCTGGGAAGGCGGGTTTGAAACTGAGTTTTGTATTGTTTATGATTTGCTTATTCGTTTTCATGTTTTTGTTTGTTTGATTTTGATATTACAAAAATAGTGCTTCTAAATAGGGCTTTTCAAGGTATAAATTGCGTTAAAAATGGTGGTTTTTTCGGTTTTGATTAAATATTATGGAATCACGAAGATTGTACTATTTGATGAGTAAGTAGTCATTGTAAAAAATCCAACCAAGTTTTTGTAAACTTCACCCCTCATTTTTTCAGCCTCAAAATAATTATTGCATGAGAAGTTCTGATTTTTACGTTAGTTTGCATCCATGAAAGCCACTCAGAAATACCTCCTGATTCAGATTGCATTTGCCCTTGCGGTACTGGTCTGTTCGCCTAAATTAATTTTCATTTTGGCAGACAATGCACGTTCGTTGCAAAATAATGTAAGTTGGACAGACTTTTGTGTTCAACTTATTTTTAGCTTTATTTTCGCATTAATTATTTTGTATCTAAATGATAATCAAGCATTTAATCTTACAAAACGATTGTTATTTTCGTTTCTGATTTATCTATTTTGTACTGTTATTTTTATCCAATTACATTTTAAGATTTTAGATATTTCAGAATCCCAAAAAATCATTAGAGTAGGTTATCATTTCCGAAATATGTTCATTTTGTGTATTTCTATTTTGACGATTCATTTCTTAAAAGCAACTCGTCAAAAACAAGAACTTATTTTAAAAAACAAAACCTTGGAAGCTGAAAATTTGAAGGCACAACTCAACAGTCTTCAACGACAATTAAACCCTCATTTTCTGTTTAATTCGCTTAATTCGCTACAATCTTTGATGCGGGAGGACGTGGAGAAAAGTCAAATTTTTGTGCAAAATCTTTCGACAGTTTTACGTTATTCGCTTGATTTTCAGAAAAAAGAATTAATAACCGTTTCCGAAGAATTCCAATTATTGGAAGCGTATTTATATTTACTGAAAATCCGTTTTGGAGATAAAATCAATTTGAAATTTGAGAAAGTTGAACTTGCCAAAGGTTTTTTACCACCTTTGGCTCTACAATTGCTCATAGAAAATGCAGTAAATCATAATGAAATCTCAACACAAAAGCCCTTGACAATTCAGGTTATTTATGAAAAAGAATCTTCAACATTAAGTGTGATTAATAATTTTAGTCCTAAGCGTAAAAACACGTTAGGAGCTGGTCTTGGCTTATTTAACCTTAATAATCGTTACGAATTATTGAGTAAAAAACAAATGGAAATTACACAAAATGAGCATGAATTTAAGGTAATTATTCCTATTTTGACCAAAGAAAATAAATGAATATTTTAATAATTGAAGATGAAATAGAAGCCGCTAAAAACATCTTGTGGCTTTTGCAAAAAACTGAACCCAAGGCAGTAGTTGTAGGAACTATTGAAACGGTTTCGGAGGGAATTGAATGGCTAAAAAATAATCCTCAACCCGACCTTATTATCTCGGATATTCAATTAGCGGATGGCATTTCATTTGAAATTTTTGATGAAATAAAAGTGCAATGCCCCGTCATTTTCGCAACTGCTTACAACGAATATGCCCTCAAAGCCTTTGAAGTTCATAGCATTGATTACCTTCTAAAACCCATTGATGAAAAGGCTCTAAACAAGGCTTTTGAAAAATACAAAACGCTGAAAATCAATTCATTTGAATATATTTCAGAGAAAATTGGAAATATTTTTCAACAAAATCCTACGATTGAATCACAGTACAGAAAGAGTTTTTTGGTACGTTATCGGGAGAAAATGTTACCTATCAAAACCGAATCATTCACTTGTTTTCAGACCAAAGAAGGTTTGGTATATGGCAAAACGTCTGACGACAAATCTTACATTATTGAAAATACCTTAGAAGAATTAGAACTTCAATTACCCCCCAACGATTTCTTCCGTGCCAATCGCCAATTTATCGTTTCAAGAGAATCTATCGTTGAAATAGAATTTTACTTCAATGGTAGGTTATTACTCAAAACCAACCCTATATCTTCCGAAAATATCCTCATTAGCAAAGAGCGTGTCCCTGTTTTTAAGAAATGGTTTGAGGGATTGAAGGATTAGACCACATTTCACCCCTCATTTTTTCAGCCTCACCCATTTATTCATGGTACTGTATTGAAGTTTTAGAGAATTTTGTAATCAAATTCTTTCATAAAATACTATTACTCAAAATCTTCATCTTAGTATTCTTACTAACCAACAGCACATGAAATTATTATTGAATTCACTGGCAGTTTTTACATTATTAGGAAATATATCCTGTAAAAAAGATGATGTCAATGCTCCAACAGTTACGCCTGTTGTCATAAAACCGCCATCCGATACAGTTTCGACAACTTCTGTATATGGAGTAATCTTACGCACGCCCGAAGCAAGATTTAAAGACTTGAAAGACTATAATTTCCAAGAAAACTACGTTTTTTTGGAAGGAACTGATAAACTCCGAATGCACTATATTGACGAAGGAAAGACCAATAAAAAAGTCATTTTGTTATTGCACGGTAATCCTGCATGGGTCTATAATTTCAGAAAAATAGTGCCACTATTGGTTGCAAAGGGGTACAGAGTAATTGCTCCTGATTTGATTGGTTTTGGTAAAAGTGATAAACCAGCCAATCGAGCGGTGATAACTTACGAAAATCAAGTGGCTTGGACGGAGAGTTTTGTCAAAAAAATGAACTTAACCGACATCAATTTTCACGTGCAGGATTGGGGCGGATTGATAGGATTGAGAGTTGCTTTACAAAATAAATCGCTTTTCTCTAAAATTGCTATTTCAAATACTGCCTTGATGGATGGAACTAATGTTACGCCCTATTTTAGGTCATGGCGTACAGGCTCGCAGACGGTTGCAACCTATGGTAGCGTGATGGAACAGGCAACTTTCAAGGAATTGAGTGCGGAAGAGGAAGCCGCTTACGATGCTCCCTTTCCAGAGGAACGATTTAAGGCAGCACCAAGAGAAATGCCCTTGAAAGTACCCATTTCACCAACCGACCCCGAAGGAATCAAAAACGCAACATTTAATCAGGATTTTGCTAAATGGAACATTCCGATTGTAACCATTTTTAGCATAAAAGATGATATTTTCAAAGGTGAAGAATTGAAAATTCAGCAATTCGTTGGAGCAAAAGGACAGCCACATTCCGTTGTGAAAGATGCTGATCATTTTATCAGAGAAGACCAACCGCAGGTAATGACGGATTTGTTGAGTACGTTTTTTAAGTGATTTTAAAGGTAAGAAAAATATTTTTCAACAATGAAACGAATAGCTTTAACCATCGTCATTTTCTTATTTTTTACGAAACTGTACGCCAAAACCGATAGCTTAACGGTCTATGTTTTTCTATCGGAAGATTGCCCAGTTTGTCAAAATCAGACATTACCCTTACGTGAATTATATAAAAATTTTAAGCATAAAGGCGTTGGATTTGTGGCTGTTTTCTCAAATCCATCCTCGGCAGATTCTACGATTTTATCTTTTCGTGCGAGATACGATCTGGCTTTCCCAGCGGTTTTTGATTCAACCCAAAAAATCGCTAAACGTTTGAAGGCACAAATTACGCCCGAAGTAGTGGTTGTTAATCATGCTGAAAATGAGGCAGTTGTCTATCGTGGAGCGGTTGATAATGCCTACCCAGCCTTGGGCAAACGTAGAACCATTGTTACCGAACATTTCCTCAACGATGCACTGACAGCTTTATTGAAGGGTTCAAAAGAATATTTGTCAAACACCAAAGCGGTGGGGTGTTACATTACTTTTTAGTCATAAATAATCAAAACAATGAAACGATTTATCATTTTTTTAATGTCTATTTTGACAGTAAAAACGGCAACGGCTCAAACGCCTACTTTTGCCGAAAATATTGCCCCAATTATTTACAACAATTGTACAAATTGCCACCGACAAGGTGAAGTTGGTCCGATGGCTTTTACCAATTATGACGAAGTAAAATCATGGGGAAAGATGGTGAAATTCGCTACCGAAACCAGATATATGCCACCGTGGAGTCCCGATACAAAATATCGTCATTTTGTGGGAGAAAGAACGCTCACCGACAGCCAAATCAAGCAAATTAAAGATTGGGTGGACGGTGGAATGCCCCGTGGAGATGTTTCAAAAGAGCCAAAAGTCCCCTCATTTCCAACAGGTTCGCAAGTGGGTACGCCTGATTTGGTGCTGACAATGCCCGCTGATTATAAAATTCTGGGCAATGGAAAAGATGATTACAAGGTTTTTGTATTACCTACTAATCTAAAAGAAAACAAAATAGTGCGAGCCGTTGAATTCAGAGCGGGCAATAATAAAATGGTTCACCATGTACGCATGGCTTATGAATCAAAAGGGGCTGCACGAGCGAAAGACGCACTCACTCCTGAACAGGGTTATGATGGTTTTGGGAGTTTCGGAGTACAGACAGACGGAAGTTTTGATACTTGGACTCCTGGTAAAAACGTATTACAGTTTCCCGACAATATTGGTCATTCACTCCCTGCCAATTCGGATATTTTGCTTCAAATGCACTACGCTCCTTCCACAATTGCAGGCACAGACCGTTCGAGTGTTAATTTATTTTTCAAGAATACCCCTGATTTACGTCCCGTGAAAGCATTTGGAATGTTGCACGCTCATTTGACGGGTGGTGCGGCATCATTTACTATGCCAGCCAATACTGTAAAGAAATTTTACGCCAGAAGAACCGTTCCCACGGATATGTCGGTGATGAGTATCTATCCCCATGCTCATTTGTTGTGTAGAAATTGGGAGGCTTTTGCCACCACACCAACGGGCGATACCATCAAATTGATAAAAATTAACGACTGGAATTATAAATGGCAGGGTGATTATACGTTGCCGAAGATGATAAAAATACCGAGTGGCTCAATCGTTCATGCGTATGCGACCTATGATAATACAGCCAATAATTATTTGAATCCAAACAGTCCGCCAAAGTTGGTAACACTTGGTGAAGGAACGGCGGACGAGATGTACGTTTTTGGTTACACTTATCTGGATTATAAGGCAGGCGATGAAGATATTTCACTTGTGACTAATTCTGTAACTACTCCTAATACTGTTCTGTCAAATACGGGGCTTCCCTTTGAACATGATACCCGCCTATATCCCGTTTATCCGAACCCGATGAGTCGAGATTTTTCAGTTGGATTTTATTTGGATAAACCTATGAATGTCAATTTATCAATTTATGATATTTCAGGGCGTTTAGTCAAAACGTTTTTAGATGAAAAAATTGCCTCTGGCGACCACATTGTGCCTTTTCATTTGGATAATCAATGGGCTGCGGGAACTTATATTTTCAAATTGCTTGGCGATAATATAGATTTATCACAAAAAATTGTGGTGACCAATTGAAGGTACTGTGTGATATTTTAGAGTAACTATATTGTTAATTAACTCCCATTAACTTCCCGAAAGTTATTTCTACTTTCGGGAAGTTTTTTATGAGACATATTTTCGAAATGTTGCTCAATTCGCCCGATAATCATTCGGAGTCATTCCTTCCGAAACCTTAAATGCTTTTGTGAAATAAGAAGGGTCATCAAAACCAAGCCAATAGCTGATTTCTTTGATGTTCATTTCGGTTTGTTTCAAAAGGCTTTTGGCTTCTTGCATCAACAATTGTTCAATCAAATTTTTAGGACTTTTACCCGTTTCTTCTTTGATTACTTCACTGAGGTATTTGGGCGTAATGTTCAGTTTTTCTGCATAAAAAGCCACCTCTTTGTTTTCGAGATATTGAGTGTTAATTAAACTACAAAATTCCTTGGCAATTTGTTTTTTTCGGGATGATTTTGAAGTAGGCATTTGGGTTTCAATCATCAATTTTTCTATTTTTTCAATCATTGCCATCACCAATGCAGCCACCACCTTGGGTAAATGCTCTTGTGATTTAATAGAAATTAGAGTCTGATTAAAAAACTCAAAATCAATGGCACTTAAAGTTATAACGTGCTGAATACCAGAGCGAAAGATAGGAGAGTCCACCAAAGGTTGAGCAATAATGGGTGACATAAAAATCTCTGGGGTAAAGAAAATGGCCGTATTTTTAAAACTCCAATTATCATCCATCCAATGCCTAATAATACTTGGACCAATGACCAATAAATCACCCGCTTTCAAAGTAAAATCTTCGATACCTACCCGCAAGTTACGCTCACCCTCATACACAAGACCAATGCCATAAAAATAATTTCGGAAAGGATAATCAGGAGAGTTTTCAGTAAACAAACTCTGATTGGCTATAAAGAAGGATTCCTTGGTTTCGGTTTTGAGTACACCCTCTACAAAACGGTGGAATTCAAAGGTTTTTAAATCAGTCATACTGTGAGATTTTACATAGAAATAGTTAAGAAATAACTTGGATTAATAGAGGGAAATATGAATAAAACTTAGAGAAATAGAGGATTAGAGAAAAGGTGAAATAATAACTCTAAATCTCTAATCCTCTATGTTTAATTTTTAGTTCTCTACTTTACACTCTTCAAAAACGCCTTAATCTCATGAATAAAAACCTCCCCATATTGCTGATATTTCTGTTGCCCAACGCCTGATACATTCAACATCGCCTCTTGGGTAGTCGGTTTTTGTTGTGACATATCCGAAAGCGTAGCATCGGAGAATATGATAAACGGAGGAATATTTTTGTCATCCGCCAAACGCTTCCGAAGTTCACGGAGTCGTTCAAACAAAGCATCCTTGATAACCTCTTTCTTGGTTTTTTCTTTCGGAATAACCGCCTCACGTTCCGCCTGACGTTCTTCAAAAGGTTTATACCGAACCAGTTGCACTTTGCGACCTTCTTTCAAAACCGCCCACGAAGCATTGTTCAGTCGGTAGGCGTGTCCTTCGTCATACGCAATATCCATCACGCCCGAATTGAGCATTTGTTGGAGATAATCCGCCCACTCGTCAGCCTTCAATTCTTTGCCCGCCCCAAAGGTTTTTATTTCGTGATAACGGTTGTCAATAATCCGTTTATTGTTCGACCCTCTCAAAATATCAATCACCATCGTCATCGCAATTTTTTCATTAGTTCTCGCTACTGCCGAAAGGGCTTTTTGAGCCAATAATGTAGCGTCAAATCGCATAGGAGGGTTTTTGCAGACATCGCAATTACCACAATCTTGGGTTACTTCTTCGTTAAAATAACTCAATAAAATCCGTCTTCTACAAATTTCGGCTTCGGCATATTGCTTCATTCTGTCCAATTTTGCCTCCTGAACTTCCTTCATTTCTGCAGGTAATTCAGAATTTGCAATCATATCTTTTCGCATCATAACGTCTTGATATGTATAGAAAAGCAAGGTCTCTGCCTTCACACCATCACGACCCGCCCGACCAATTTCTTGATAAAAACTTTCCACATTTGAGGGCATCGAATAATGAATTACCCAACGAACATTGGATTTGTCAATCCCCATTCCAAACGCAATCGTTGCCACAATCACCTGCACATCATCACGGATAAAAGCATCTTGCACTTTGGAACGGTCAGCGGCTGGCATTCCTGCATGATAGTATTTTGCTTTGATGCCCGCTTTCTGCAAAGCCTCGGCAACGGTTTCTGTATTTTTACGACTCAAACAGTAAATAATACCAGGTTGTCGTGGACGTTCGGAAACAAAGTTTTGAATAATTTTTATCCGATTTCTGCCTGGCAAAACCGATAGCGAAAGATTGGGTCTATCAAAAGAAGAAATGAAAGTTTTGGCTTCTGGAATACCCAATTGCGTAAGAATATCCTTGCGAGTAACACGGTCGGCGGTGGCGGTTAAGGCAATCACGGGTACATTCGGGAATGCTTCTTTTAAGACGTGTAATTTGGTATATTCAGGTCTAAAATCATGCCCCCACGTGGAAACGCAATGCGATTCATCAACAGCGAATAAGCTGATATTCAGCGATTTAATCCAATCTAAATAACCTTGTGTAAATAATTTTTCAGGAGAAATATATAACAACTTCAAATCACCGTCACGCACTTGTCTTTCAATGACAGACTGTTGATTTCCGTCTAATGAAGAGTTCAAATATGCCGATGGAATTCCGTTAGCTTTGAGGGCTTGCACTTGGTCGTGCATGAGGGCAATCAAGGGCGAAATCACGAGCGTAAGCCCCTGCATAATGAGGGCAGGCACTTGAAAACACACCGATTTTCCACCACCCGTTGGCATCAAAACCATGGCATCTTGTCCATACAAAACCCAATCAATAATATCGGCTTGAAGCGGTCTAAATTTATCGTATCCGTAGTATTGTTTAAGGACTTGTTCTTTGGTGAGCGGCATTTTTTTATGTGATTAAGTGAATTGTAAAGTTACATAAATTTGATTATTTACGTAAAAAATAAAACCATCGTTGTGTCAGTAATTTTGACATAACGATGGTTTTATAAGGAGAAAAATTGAGAAGATTTATTTATTCTCTGCCTTCATTTTCTCTACAAATTCTATACTTACAGAAGCTAAATTAGCAATTTTTTCAATTGAAAAATCTGTACCATTTAACAAACTGATTACAAATTGACGTTTTTGAGCCTCAATGCCCTTCAAATAAAGAACATCTTCTTCGATTTTAATATATTGTGATATTGAGTCCATAACTTGTTGAATATTTAACTCTAATTTACGAAGTCTTCCTAAGACTAACAACTGTTGGAAGATTTTTTGTTTTTCAAGCGTTTGAGGTTCTAATTGTTCTATTCTTTTAACCACTTCATAAACAATCTTAGAAGCATTATCGTTTCTGTAATCTCCCAAAATTGCTAAAATCATCTCTTCGGGTATATCAGATTTTAAGAATAATTGAGCATCCAGTTCCTTAAAATCAATCAACCGATAATAAAATTTCATGTTCGGATAATCAACTCTTGCTTTCATTGTTAGCTTTTCATCTCCCAAAAATATTACGTATTGCTCTACTCGCAAGTCATATTTTCTTACCAATAAATTCCAGTAATCAATCATTCGATGAATCATTTCATGGTCATTAGCCACCTGATATTCAATATGAAGAATAAATTTTTCTCCTCTATCGTTGGTAATTATTTTTAAGAAATCAGCTTCTCTTTCCTTGGTTCTTTGAAGTTTCAAGACAATCTCTTCTGATTCTTTGATGTTAATTTTCAGTATTTTATGAATAAAACTATCAATCGTTGCATCAACGTTTTCTTTAAAGATTTTATCGTATAAATTCCCTTCTTCTTTAATTTCTTTTTTGCTCATTAGTGGTTGGGGTTATTGGACAAAGATAGGTTTTTCAAATGATTTTCACTCAATCAAATAGAATCTATTAATTTTGAATAATATAACCCGAAGTTTCCACTTTGGACTGTCTCGAAGTAGAAACTTCGATTTACAAATCAACAATGAACCAAATGCAACAAACCATATCCACCACCCCGCCCGTCCGCAAGTTTTTGGGCGAGGAATTTGAACTCACTTCTTGGGAAAGTGTAAAACCTTTTTATGAAAATTTAGTAAAACGCACCATCACAAATGCCGACGATTTACGCAAGTTTTTTGCCGACCGTTCTGAATTAGAAAGCTATCTTTCTGAAAACTTTGCTTGGCGATATATCAAAATGACTTGTGATACTTCTGACAAAGAAATCAAGGCTCATTTTGACCAATTTGTAGGTGAAATCCAACCGCAATTGGCTGAATATGACGATGTTCTGAATCAAAAAACGCTTGAAAATCCATTTTTAGAAGAACTGAAAGATGCTGGTTTTGACATCACGATTCGAGGAATGAAAAAAGCTACGGAGATTTTTAGAAATGAAAATATCCCACTTTTTACTGAAATCCAGAACCTTTCGAGTGAATATCAGGCAACCGTTGGGGCAATGACCGTTGAGATTGACGGGCAGGTAAAAACCCTCCAACAAGCCAGCGTTTTCTTGGAAAATACAGATCGTTCTTTGCGTGAATCGGTTTATCATAAACTTCAAGAAAGACGTTACGCCGACCATGAAAAGATGGACGAAATTTTCAATAAACTAACTCAAATACGCCATCAAGTGGCTATAAATGCAGGTTTTGAGAATTTTAGAGATTATTCTTTTGCTTCATTAAAACGCTTTGATTATACCGCCAACGACTGTTTTGTTTTCCACGAAGCTGTTGCCGAAACAGTTGTTCCGATTTTGAATGACTTGATGAACGAACGTAAAAATGCCTTGAAATTGGACGAACTTCGTCCTTGGGATAGAGCGGTTGATACAGAAGGTCGCCCCGCTTTGCATCCTTTTAATGGTGGGGAAGATTTACTGAATAAAACCATTGAATGTTTCACAAATCTTGACCCATTTTTGGGTGAATGTCTCCGCATTATGAAGCGAATGGGACGTTTAGATTTGGAATCGAGAGTCGGTAAAGCCCCAGGCGGTTATAATTATCCTTTGGAAGAAACAGGTTTTCCGTTTATTTTTATGAATGCCTCTTCGTTGATGCGTGATGTCATTACGATGCTTCACGAGGGCGGTCATGCAGTCCATTCAATCGTTACTAAGGACCTGACCCTCAATACGTTTCGTAATTTTCCATCGGAGGTTGCAGAGTTGGCTTCAATGTCGATGGAGTTGATTTCGATGGATCATTGGGATGTGTATTTTGATAATGAAGAAGAACTGAAACGGGCAAAAATCCAGCATTTAGAAGACATCATCAGTACGCTTCCATGGGTGGCAACGGTTGATAAATTCCAACATTGGATTTACGAAAACCCAACGCACACCACCGCAGAACGCACGGAGGCATGGACACGCATATACGAGCAATTTGCGGATAGCACCACGGATTGGTCGGGCTTAGAAAAATACAAGGCGACCATGTGGCATAAGCAATTGCACATTTTTGAGTTGCCTTTTTATTATATCGAATACGGCATTGCTCAATTAGGAGCGATTGGCGTTTGGAAAAACTACAAAGAAAACCCTCAAAAAGGCTTGCAAGGCTATCTAAACGCCTTAAAATTGGGTTATACCAAACCGATGGGCGAGATTTATGCTGCTGCCAATATTCCATTTGATTTCTCAAAAAATCATATTGCTTCTTTGATGGATTTTGTGAGAGCGGAGTTGGCGGTTTTGAAGGGGTAGAAACAAAAATCCCTAACAAATCTTACAAGTTGTTAGGGATTTTTTTATGACGTAATAAATTCTAAATCAAGGACTTAGCTTTGAAAATTTGTTAGTTCTATATCAGTTTCTGTAGAGTAAGTAGTCCAATAAGATTTTAAAAAAAATATAGGATTGATAATCAGTCACTCAAATAGTTACTTCAAATTAAACGACGTTTTTGTTTACCACAAAAGTATCAAAAGAAAACAAAGTATTGATTTTTTAAAACTATTGATACCTTTTGATTCTTTGTAGTGAATAAAGTAAACGTCGATTATTAATATTCGACTACTTGTCGTTTATTTATGTTCATATTTTAATTCGTTCCACAAAACTGTCATAGAACCAAAAATATTACAAGAAGAATTAGTTTGAACGAAACCTTACAAACTCTTTTTTTCTACTTTAATACGATACCGACAATAGAGAGCCTTCCCCCTAATACTCAATATTATAAACCCCAGACCCCGCCTCAAATTCAAGCCCTTTATCCGTCTTTTTTACATTTTGAAAACCTAAACTTGCCATAAATTGTTCCCCCGCATTTGCTCCATTTTTATTTTTGGGTAAAGTGATTGTAGCAGTCGTATTGGCAGGAATTGTGAAGGTCAATTTTATCTTTCCATCCTCTTTATATTCCCAAGCCGAAGCAATTTCTCCGTAAGGGCTATTCAAGGTTGACTTTGCATATTTCAATTTCGTTGAAGGCTCTGGTTTCAAATAAAAATGCTTGTAACCCGTTGATTTTGAGTCAATTTCAATTCCTGCAACAACTCTATACATCCAGTCGCCAACGGCTCCGTAGGCGTAATGATTAAACGAATTCATAGTAATTTCTTGGAAAGTGCTATCTACTTTCTGACCGTCCCAACGCTCCCAGATGGTGGTTGCACCCATTTTTACAGGGTATAACCATGAAGGAAATGTTTCCTGTAAAAGTAAATCATACGCTACATCCGTATATCCATTTTTTGTAAGTACATGACATAGATAAGGCGTACCCAAAAAGCCCGTAGAAAGGTGATTTTTACGGTTTTTTATGTCCTCTACTAAATGTCCAGCCGCTTTACTTTGGAGGTTTTCGGGCAATAATCCAAACATCAAAGCCAACACATAAGCCGTTTGAGAATCAGAGGCAACCCGTCCAGAAGGCGTTACATAATTTTCATTGAATACTTTTTTGACGTTCTCAAAAACCTCTCCGTACATTTTGGCATCGTCATTTTTGCCCAAAGTCAAAGCCGCTTCTTTCAATAAACTGGCGGAATAGGCATAAAAAGCAGTGGCAATATAATCTTCATTGGTATAGCCGTCTGGTTCAGTAAAACTGCTCATGGCGGGTTTGTAATAAAGCCAATCACCAAACACACTTCCCTTCCTCCAAATGTATGAATCTCCTGATTTTTTACGGATATAATCTACGTAGGCTTTCATGCTTGGGTACTGATTTTCAAGGAGTTGTTTGTCTCCGTAGGTCAAATACATCGTCCAGGGAGCAATCACCGAAACATCTCCCCAACCTGCCGAAGTTGGCACGGTATTGAGGTTCATTTTGTCTAAAATATTAGGTACTACAAAGGGTACAGAGCCATCTGGGGCTTGGTCGGCGGCAACATCTTTTAGCCATTTAGTAAAGAAAGCCGATACGTCAAAATTGTAGGCTGCTGTTCTACAAAACGCCTGAGCATCGCCCGTCCAACCCAAACGCTCGTCTCGTTGTGGGCAATCGGTTGGCACATCCACAAAATTGCCTTTTTGCCCCCACTGAATGTTATGTTGCAATTGATTGACCAAAGGATTTGAACACTCAAAAGTACCCGTTGGCTTCATGTTTGAGTGAACAACTACGCCCGTGATATTTTCGGGTTTCAAGTCCATGCCTTCGATGGCAACGTATCTGAATCCCATGAAGGTAAATCTTGGTTCATACACCTCCTCACCTTCGCCTTTGAGCGTATAGGTGAGCATACATTTCGCCTTTCTGAGGTTTTCAGTATAGAAATCTCCGTATTTATCCAAGACTTCTGCATGGCGTAAAACGATTTTTGTGCCTCTCGCTCCGCTGACTTTTAGTTTTATCCAACCTACCATATTTTGCCCCAAATCTGCTACTAAAAGTCCTTTGGGTGTTCGGAATATTTTGATGGGCTTTAACTCCTCAATACGTTCAACTTTTGCCCCTTCCGAGGCAATAAGATTCTTGTTATCGAACGTTGCAGTTGTTACAGCAGTCCATTTTGAGTCGTTAAAATTAGCCTCATTCCAACCTTTTACCTCACGAGTAGCATCATAATTTTCTCCATCATAAATTTCATTTACGATGATTGGACCATCATTGGTAGATTTCCAAGAACCGTCCGAAAGCACCCAATCTTCCGTTCCATCGGTATATTTTACGTAAATCTGGCATAATAATCCTAAGCGTTTTCCGTAGTAACCCTTGTTGTTCATCCAACCTAATGTACTCCTAAACCAACCTTCTCCCAGCATTGCACCCACCGCATTTGTGCCTGATTTTAGCATATTCGTAACATCATAAACTTGGTATTGCAAACGCTTGTGGTAGGCAGTCCACCCAGGCGTAAGCACCTCATTACCAACCTTTTGACCATTCAAACTCAATTCATAATATCCGTGACTCGTTACGTAAGCACGGGCGTAAGTAATCTTATTTTTCAAAGCAAAACTTTTTCTCAATAGCCACGCTGGCGATTTATCCACTTCTGACATTGCTTGTGTGCTTGGTTCAATCCATTGGGCTTTCCAGTCATTGACCGACAACATTCCCATTTCCCACGAGGCAGTGCTACTCCAAGCCAACTCACGCCCTTGATTATCCCAGATTTTTACTTGCCAAAAATAAGACTTGCCCGATTGCAAAGCCGCACCTTTATAGACTTGAAGAATGGACTCGCTCGAAGGCGTTTTACCAGAATCCCAAACAAGGTTTTTCTTATCAAAGGTTTGATTTAAAGATACCCGAATTTGATAGGCATTTTGTAAGATATTCTTTTCGGAAGACTTCAATTTCCAACTTAATCGAGGATTTAAAACATCAATACCCATTGGGTTTTGCTTGTGTTCGCAAGTCATTTCAGTAATTTGAACTTGCGAAAAAGTGGCAGAAATAATTAGAAAGAAGAAAAAGCAGAAGCCCATAGTTTTTTGAGTAATTTTCATGGAATTAAGTATTTTGGAATATTTGAAGACATTTTTTCTTAAAAGGATATAAATTTTTACAAGAATAAGTCAAAAAAAGGTTAAAATTGTCATGTAGTCGCCTGTTTGGTGATAATAATGTAGATAAAAACAATGTACAAACTCAAACTAAATCCCAACGATAAAACGCCCAAATACAAACAAATTATTGAGTCGGTAATGGCAGATATTGAGCGAAATGTTTTAAAGAAAAACGAGCAATTACCCTCTATTTCTGAACTCAGTGAGGAGTATTATTTGGCTCGTGATACCGTGGAAAAAGCCTATCGTGAATTGCGAGAGAGGGGCTTCATTACGTCTGTACAAGGGAAGGGATATTATGTGAATAGCGGTGAAAACAAGAAGATGAAAATTCTCTTGATTTTCAATAAATTAAGTTCTTATAAAAAGCTGATTTACTATGCTTTTTTGAAAGTTTTGGGCGATAAGGCTTCTGTGGATTTACAAATTCATCACTACAACGCCCGACTTTTTGAGGAGATTATTGATAAAAACTTAGGGAAATATAATCACTATGTCGTGATGCCTCATTTCTTTCCAGAAGAAGATAAATATTTGGCAATCAAAGTATTAGAGAAAATTCCAAAAGATGAATTAGTATTGTTGGATAAAGATTTACTCGATTTCAAGCATGAATGTTTAACGGTTTATCAAGATTTTGAAAGGGACGTTTCGGAGACTTTGGATAACGCTAACGACTTAATGGAAAAATACAAAAAAGTCGTTTTGGTGTTTCCGAGTGATGGCAATTATCCCATCGAAATTGTGCGGGGAGTTCGGTATTTCTGTGTAAATTCAAAGAAGGAATTTATGATGAAAGAAAGCGTTGAAAATGAGATTTTGCAAGCTCAAACGGTATATTTAGTAGTGGAAGAAACGGATTTAGCGGATTTAGTCAAAAAAGCAAGAATGTCAAGTTTTATGTTGGGTCAAGATATTGGAATTATCTCTTTCAACGAAACAACCTTGAAGGAATTATTAGGTATCACAGTCATCACAACCGACTTTGAAACGATGGGCAGAACGGCGGCGGCTTTGTTATTGGATAATAAAAAAATTAAAGTAAAAAATCCGTTTTATATGATACGAAGAGAAACGTTATAGTTCTGGGTTCAGAGTTTAAACGTTCGTTTTACTCCATCATTCATTCTAACATTGAGTTACATGAAATCAATCACCCGTACATACGTAAAAAACTACTTGGACCAACAATCAATCAAACAAATGAGTATGTATATTTGCAGAAATAACGTAAATCGTGTCCCAAAACAAATCCACCATATTTCAAAATTTAGGTTTAATTGACTACCAAACCGCTTGGGATTATCAAGAAAAACTCCATGCCGAAATCGTAGCTATTAAACTTGAAAACAGAAATTTATCGCCTGAAAATCAATTAGATACGCCCAACTATATTCTCTTTTGTGAACACCCACACGTTTATACACTCGGTAAAAGTGGTAAACCTGAACATCTTTTATTAGATGAAAAAGGTTTAGAGGATTATGGAGCCAAATATTACAAAATCAATCGAGGAGGAGATATTACCTATCATGGCAAAGGGCAATTGATTGGCTACCCGATTTTGGATTTAGAAAACTTCTTTACGGACAT
Source organism: Cytophagales bacterium (assembly GCA_013298125.1). Taxonomy (GTDB): domain Bacteria; phylum Bacteroidota; class Bacteroidia; order Cytophagales; family Spirosomataceae; genus Arcicella. The sequence goes on from JAAFJP010000007.1 coordinate 96,726, forward strand.
CCACAAGTATATGCGATTTTTGGAAGAAGCTGTTATCAAAACTTGTGCAGATTTTGGGATTGAGGCAGGTCGTATTCAGGGGCTTACGGGTGTGTGGATTGACCATATTTCACTCCAAAACCCAAGAAAAATTTGTGCGATGGGCGTAAAGGCAAGTCGCTGGGTAACAATGCACGGTTTTGCTTTGAATGTCAATACGGATTTGAGTTATTTTAACTACATTGTTCCTTGTGGTATCGACGATAAAGCGGTTACATCTATGGAAAAGGAATTAGGTCAAGTTGTTGATTTTCAAGACGTTTCGGATAAAATGTTAAAAAATTTAGAGGAAATATTTGATACAAGCCCCCTAACCCCCAGAGGGGGATATCGGGCGTAAATTTTAATTCCTCCTCTGGGGGTTAGGGGGCTACCAATTATGAAAAAAGATATAGAATTTCCAGTGGTTGAAGGCGTAAAAATTACTATTGCCAGACGTTTCAATGAACTCAACGAAGCCGAATGGGATGTTTACTTGATTAACCGTTTGAAGACATCCATTGATACCGTGTTCGTAACGTCTCGTGGGTACGGTTTTGATAAAGATGGAAGTCCCATCAAAACCTCGGAATTACGTCATTTCCATAAAAATTGTGAGGCAGGTGAGATTATCAAAATTGAGATGATTACCCCCGATGTATTTCATTTGAATAATGAATATTGGGTGAGCTACTACATTGGTAATCAGATATTTGACAAAAAATTTATCTTCGTGCCAGATAGTATTCGTGAAGAGAATTTAATCAAAATAGAACACTTGAATTTGGAAGGTGTTTTGCATGAATGAAATTTAAAGTATCGTAGGGGCGTATCGCATACGCCCGTATTGTTTGTCCAACGGGCGTATGCGATACGCCCCTACAAAATAAATATCCTTTACAACAATGGATTTCCAAAAACTCGCAAAAAACTTATTATTCATAGACATCGAAACGGTTTCGGCAGAGGGAGAATTTTCTCGCCTTTCAGACCGCATGAAGGCTCTGTGGCTACATAAAGCCAGTTTTTTGAGTAATCCTTCTAACCTAAACGATGAAGATTTCTACTTTGACCGTGCAGGAATTTATGCCGAATACGGAAAAATTATCAGCATTGGAGTCGGTTTTTTTCATTGGAACGACGACAACGAAGTCTGCTTAAAAGTAAAATCTATCAGCTATGACGATGAAGCACAGGTTTTGAGGGAATTTAAAGTCCTCATCGAAAAAAAATATAAGCCTACTTCTTTATCTTTATGCGCCCATAACGGAAAAGAATTTGATTATCCGTATATTTGTAGGAGAATGCTGGTCAATGGTATCGACATTCCAAAAGCTCTTCAAATCTCAGGGCGAAAACCTTGGGAAATCCCACATTTTGACACCTTAGATATGTGGAAATTTGGTGATAAAAAACACTACACATCACTGGAATTATTAGCCGCTCTCTTTAATATTCCCAGTAGCAAGATTGAACTCAGCGGTGACCAAGTGAATCATACTTATTACCGTGAAAACGACTTGGCTAAAATCGCCCGATATTGTCGAGAAGACATCATCGTTTTAGCTCAATTGTTCTTGAAATTTCAAAATTTGGCATTAGTCGAAGAACGGAACATAGAGAGAATCTAATCATTTTTACTCAATTTTACCTTTTAAAAAGTACCTTTCCGTCTCAATATCCGTCTTATTAACATTCACGTATTAAATTTACAAAACTTAACCTAAGTGTTGGACGATAACCCATGAAAAGACTTTTTTTAACCCTAACTTTTACGACTTTTTATCTTGCCACATACTCACAAATATTTACTCAACTCAAAGCCGAAAAAGCTCTTCAAAACTACCGAGATAATTTAGCAACGCTCAGGAAGGAACATACCAACGGAAGAACTCTTCCTGACGTTAAATTCATGTTTTTTGGTATGGGTGACCGCCTGAAAATGATTTATCGAGACGGAAATTTGATTAATGCCAAGACTGGTAAAGCACTCAGACGTTGGAAGGTAAAAACAGCCATTATTGTTCCCTCAGAATATTTAGTTCATCTCGAACTCGAGAATGGTAAAGCCGTTGATATCCAAGAAGATACCCAGGGAGTTTACATTTATGAAAACGGAATGCAGGTAATAATGGCAGAAAGTCGTCTGAGTTTACCCTCTTTTTCTGACAGAAAATACAGCCTCATTCTCAAAGTCCTGTTGCATGAAATTCTAATAAATGTAAACGAAGGATTGCCCTTAGCTAATTTCTTGGTTTATCAAAAACCTACGTATCGAGATGCTGCAATGATGACTATGGTTTTGAAAAAAACTGATAACATAAATCTCTTGACCAATTGGGTAATTAACCTAAAAGAACCTTATGATAGAAGCAGAGAAGGAAGCCCAGAAGTAGATAATTTGGGACAGGCTCTGTACATTATTTCGATGGTCTCAGATAGTAAGCATCCCCTCATTGAGAAGATTTTAGAAGAGGCAGAAGGGTATAAAAATAGTGATTATATCGAAGGAAAAACGAGTGATAATTTTCATCCTGTTTATCAAACCAAATGGATAAAATATGGACTGAAATCTTTGGGTATTTCAGATAACTATAAAATTCCTTTGATGTATGATAATTATTCACCCGTATTTTGGTTGGACTATAAAATCCAAAATGTGGGTGGAAGGCAATTTGATGAAGTAACGAGCCTCAATTCTCCCTACCTCACATGGGCGGAGGATCATTTTTATAGTCAAAAAAGGGGTATTGTTTCTTTGTCAGATTATCCCCTCACGTGGGAATCTGACTCAAAAACAGCTAATTACGCAGGAATGGATGTGATAGGACAAGGTTATGTGCAAGGCAAAATCTGTGCAACCCACGCATGGCACGCTGCGGAGATGTTTTTGGTGTTAGTGGAACAGAAGTAAAAGTTGTTAAGTTGCTAATTTTTAAGTTGTTAAGTTTTATCGTTAGCTATTTTATTAGCTTAAAACTTAACAACTTATCACTTCTCTACTCATATTTCTTAGGAGCATACAAAAACCCAAATGCCTCTGCCCCCTCCCGTGTATGTACCTTGTGATGTACATAGTGAGCCTTCATAATTCGCTTCATGTAGGGATGTTTGGCAATAAATTTTATTCTGATTCTACGGTGAACGATGACATCATGGAAGATGAAGTAAAAAATACCATAAAACGCCACTCCAAGCCCAATCCAGAATAAAAACCAAAGCCCTTCTACATAAGTCCCCAGAGCAAAAGTGGTAATTGAAACCACCGCAAAAACAACGGCAAAAAGGTCGTTTTTCTCTAAGGGTTCGTTATGATGAACGTGGTGCGACTTGTGCCACGTCCACATGACACCGTGCATAATGTATTTGTGCGTAAACCACGCCACTCCTTCCATGAAAAAAAACGTACCAATCGCCAATAATGCTTTTACTAACATAACTTTATGAAATAGTTAAAAAATTAAAAGTGTAAAATTAAAAATAGAATACACTGATAATCAAATATTTATGAATTTAGAATAATTGTATAGTTGTATTTGAAAACTCATATAAATACAGACTTTTTCAAATTATGTGACCAACTACCATTCAAACCAAACGTTTTCAGAATTTGTTTTGCATTTCAAACAAAATTAGGTGTCCAAATCTCTATCCAAAGCATCAGAATCAAATACTCTTAATTTTACACTCTAATTTTTAAGTAGCAGTATGTAAATAAACGACGTTTATTTTATTCACCACAAAAGAATTAAAAGGTATCAAAAGTATCGTGTTTATAAACTATTGTTTTCTTTTGAAACTTTTGTGGTTAAAGAAAAACGTCGTTTAAATTAGATTGACTACTTAATTATTCCTTTGTGATAAAAACAAAATGTAACTACTGTTTGAAAAACAATAATTTGTTTAGGCAACCCCGTCTGTGCGACCCAGTCGGAACACGATTTTAGGATTTACAGGACTTTTATGATTAATCTTGTTAATTTTACTAATCTTAACGGTGCGACGTTTCGCAATCGTGTGCTGAAATAAGAATAAGACAATTTAAAGTTTTTTGAACACTACTTACTGAAACATCATTTCCTCAAATTTAGCCAAAACCTTACCATCAATAAAAGAGATTGTTTTTAGATAAAATATTGAACAATAACCCAAAACTACCGAATAGTTATCAAGCGGTACTGCGTATATTGGTCCTTATTGGGATTGTAAATAATCTCAATTTCACGCAAACCAAAATCCGTTTTTACTTGAAATAAATCATAGTCAAAACCGTCTATTTTACCTTGTTTTATGGGTTTTCCATAAACGGTTGAATACATAGCCGAACCTGCATTGCTATTAAATCCTCCCGCTAAACCATTCGTATAACATCTATATCCGTCTATTTCCCCCTCGCCATAGAGCAAAATTTCACGCACCGTTTTATCGTCATTCAGTAGTAATTGCATACCTTGATATGTTACACCAACACTACGACCTTTTGCGTGTTTTTGGGTTCGTTTTTTGTATAAAGGATATTCATAAAACGTAGTTTCTTTATATATTTTTCCGATGGCTGCGAATAGCGGATGTTTTGGAAAAAGGGCTTTTTCGTGTTCAGCATTTTTAACGGCAATCCAATCATTGAAAGGTGTTCCCTCTCGTTTGAAACCAATATTTGTGGTTGGTACAGTGGTCTTAAATTCTGTTTCAACCCATTTTTTAAAATCAGGATTAAAGCCCGCATTAAGGTCTTCGTGTTCTCCAATTTTATTGAGTTCCTGAATGGTATGCTCAGAAAAATAGCCCAAAGTTTCATAACCAATTGCCAAAAGCCTTAGAAAATCCACGAAATTATCTGCCAATTCTGTTCCCCAGCCTTCGTCTGCACTGAGGTGCATATAGATTTGTTTACCCGCTTCGGGTTGCCAAATCCCAACCATCGAACCATTGCCCGTTGAGCCAAATTGTACAAAATACGAGTTCAAATTGGGAATGCCTGACCAATGTGTAATTGCTTCGCCGTCGTCGGCAAAAAGTTCAAAATCACCCCCTGGGAGAGCTTCGTTGGCATTGTACCAATCGCAAAATTTTTCCATTCCTTCGGGAATTGGAATAGTAGCGGGAAAACCGTTTTTAATTTCCTGAAATGTACTCATTTTGTTAATCGTTAAGTTTCACCATTCTTGGATTATCTTTAAAAACATTCATCCAATGATTTATATCATCTACGCCACCATCTAAGGTATCATATTCTTCATCAAAATAGTTGACAGTATCGCTATAATTTTCATAGTCTTCACCGAATTTATAGACGTGTAACACAAACTTTGGTGCGGTTTCATACTTCCCTCTGTTATAATAAGAATAGTCGATTTGAAACTTTGAGGGTGTTTTGGTAACAATATCATCAAAAGTTGCTAAAAAAATACTTTCTTGGTCGTCTCTCTGCACAATGGTATCTTCAATACTATTCCATCCTATTCGTGCAGTTGGGGGTATTATTAATTTCTTCATAATATTTTTATCATTACCACCGTATTCCCCTCTATTTGACGTTCCTCAAATCCACATTTTAGGTATAATTGATAAGCAAAATTCCTTTTATCGACACTTAAAGACACTTGTTTATAGCCCGATTCTTGCAGTTTCAAAAACATTTTTTCTAATAATTTTTTCCCAAATCCTTGATTTCTGAAATCAGCATTGATAGCCATACTCAGTTCGGGTGTTTCATTATCAACAAACCCGTAACCCTTTTGTTCTTCCGAAAAAAGCCTCATCCAGATTGCTCCAACGGGTTTTCTATCTGATTCAATGATAAATCCGAGGTCATGTTTCTGTCCAAAATCTTTGACATAACTATACAATTCTGGATAAAAAATAATGGATTTATCAAGTGGTGGACTTCCTTCGGGAACATAAATTGCTTCAAATAAAAAATCCTCTAAAAATGGGTAATCATACACTTCAAGCTCACGGATATACGGAGTTTTGGGCTTGTACAGCTCAGTGTCAATTTCGATTTTTAAATCACTTTTCCAATAAGGTACTTTGTCTTTAAACGCCACAATTTGCACGCCTACCTTTTCGTCAGAATGTTTGATATATCCTGCCAAATCATCATCTTCGGCATATTGTGCCAAGCCTCCTGTAAACCAATATCCTTCACCAACTTCTGTGTCAAAATCAAATTTATGATAAACGTACAAATAGAAACGCCCATCGTTTTCCTCACAAATCATGGTTGTTTTACCACTAAAATTAGGTTTATTGTCAAACGAAAAACCGTAATCATATAAACAAGACGGCACCATTTCGTGCTTGATTCCTTTGGTGAAGAAATCTGTTATGTAGGTGGGCGTGTCCTTTCGGAAGGTTATGTTTAGGGAGATTGTTGAGACGTTTTTCATTTATTGATTTCCATATAATCCTTCCGAACAATATGGAAAGAGGTTGTTGTTTCGTCTGGGCTATCATCAAAGTTTTCAAAGCAAATACTTATGCCAAATTTGGGCGAATAAAAACCAATGGAAAATGGTTCAACATTTGGGTCGTTTGCCTTAAAAAGTTGTTCTAATGCTGCGTAAGTCATTGGTATTAAGTTATTTGACAGAAAATTAACAGGAAATTCCGTATAATTAAACGTCTCAATACTCAAAACCGTATTCGCTTCATCATATTCAATTTTGAGTCCTAAATCATCAAAAAAATCACTGAATGTTTTAGAATCAGTATCAAAATAGACCTGAAAAAATGGCGAATTCAAATACTTTCGAACATCTTCACATTTGTCTCCAAACTGAATATCTCCGAAGGAAATGTAGGGGATAAAATCTCTGTTTTTCATATAATTTTAGTTTTTCCATTCTTTCCACAAGGCATCATTATCGCATAACCAATTGAAAAAATCGTCTTCTTTTGCGGTTATTCGAGCCACAATTTCTGCCCCCGTTTTAGGAATTTCTTTTTTGAAGGTTTTTTTATAAAATGCCTGAAATTCTGGATTTGTCCAACGCCCTGAATTATCGTAAAAAGTGGGTTCTTTGTCATATTCTCCCACTTCAACATCATAATAACCAACGGCTAACAATTGAATGAAATCATCCATATTTTCCGCCAACACACGGGCAGCACCCGCTTCACCGATTGTCACAACGGGTGCATTTTTTTTATCTTTTTGCCAAATACAAAAAACACTGTCAGCTCCATTGTCGCCCAGAACTGCCAAAGATTTTGCGGCTTTTCCGTTTACATCTACCAAATGTTGCAGTATATTATTGCTGTTATCAATAATTTCAAAATGCCCACTAAGTATTTTTCCAATGTTTTTTTCTGACCAATCCAGCACTTTTTCCCATGATTTAGGTACTTTCATGCCTTCTGTGAAGTTATTTATCACTTTTTGTTTCAAAATGGTCGTGTCCAATAGTGCCTTTACGTCTTTCATCATCCAGTCGGGCAAGGGGCTACCGTCCGCCGTGCGTAATTCCGACACATATTTCTCCAAGAAGTCTTTTTTATCCGTAATTTTCAGATAGCGAATCAAGTAATTATAATTGTAGGCGTTGCTCTTTTGATTGATACAAAAGGGCAGCAACGAATCCACCGAATCAATACTTTCAAATTTTTGTATAAGGGCTTGTAAATTGGTCAATAAATCTTTCTCAAATATCTGAATGTCAGTGCCTTTACTGAGTGATTGCCAGTAAGATTTATTGTTAAAAATATCCTCTGATGATAAGTAAAAAAGATTTCCTAAGCCATTGGGAGCATCGTTTTCTGGAAAACCGAGCGTTTTGTAAACGGAATATGGATACATACCAAAATCCATTTTGAACTCGTATTTCACTTCTGAATTGTCAGAATTTGATTCAAAATAGAAATTTCGATTCAAATCGCCTTCAATTTTATAAAAGTAAAAACTCTCAATTCCCAAAGTCTTGTTGGTATCTGAATTTATATCTTTTTGCTCAAAGCCGTTTGATTTGAAAAAAGGAATGATAGTTTTGTTCATTATTTCGTTAAAAATCACCTTCATATTTTTATTAGCTAATTTCAAAAATTGGAAGCACAAGTCGAAACATACAATAGTAACTTTTTTGAAGACGATTTTCATACGTTGTCTTTCAAAGAGAGCAATTTTACGTTTAAACAAACTCGAAATTTAGTCGAAATGATTAAATCAAGAATGAATATTTCGCATCTTGTGAAATTAGAGAAAAATGACTTTGAAAAGCCACTATATCTCATGAAAATCATGAAAGATTTGCGGGTTATTCTTATCCTTGAAGAATATGATTCTTCACCCCAATATATTGTCACATTCCTTCGCATTATTCGACTAAATCAATTGGAAGAAACCCTTGAATCATTAGAAATTGAAGCCGCATATTCAGCCCTCAGTTTTTCTGATTTCTTCTGGTAAGCCTCAAAAGCATTGTCTGCAATTCTCTGTAAACGCTCCTTGATTTTAGTGAAATAAAAAGCAGTCAAATTTTCATCATTTTTTATGGCTAAATACCTCAACAAGTCTTCGTGATGCACCAAATAGTTCTGTGTGAGGCAATGGTTTATGAATACATCAAGCGTTGTAATTGTTGAATAAAATGCCATTATTTTATCCAAAATCTCAATCATTTCTTTCCCTAAAACTTCTAAATCTGAGGTTTTTTCTATCAAAAGTCGTTCATCGCCAGTACCTGTGATTGTACTAAAATTATGGCTAAAAATATTATCATATCCTCTGGGTTTTAACTTGATTTCTCTACCCATCATACCTTCAAATTCGGCTGAATAAATCCCACAAATCATCCAAACGTATGCCCCATTTTCAGTATATTCTCTATCGACAGGGAAGTTTATGGAGAACGTAAAATCTCTATCAGTTTTATGGAAATACTGTTTTTGCTTCTTGAAACCATGAGATTTCAAGAATGGAGCGATTACGATATTGATTAATTCGTTTAGTTTTTCTTCCATTATTTTTTAAGTAAAAGATTTGTTATTAATTATCATCCGAAGTCTAAAATGGTGCTGTTATGCCTTTGTGATTTCGTTTTCAAAGTACTACAAATTAACCCGTTTTTATTATCATTCAGGAATCAAAACATATCTAATTAAATCTCGTACCTCTGTTCGCTTAATTTCTTTATTATCATACACTACTGTTTAAGTATAGAATATTTCAAATGTTGGAATGTTCTGTTACAATATACTCACCATCCGTTGGGAATCGTGCGTGAATGTACAAAATTTAGTAAGCATAAAGGATGGTCTTCAAGAAATGTTGGGTAAAATTACAAAGAATGATCCTCTTTCTTTGAGAGATTTTATTTTTGTAAATTAGTTTAAAAATTAGAAGACCGAAGATAACGACAAAGAACATGAAACATCCTGAATATCATATATTTACATCATTAATCGAACGATTATGTGGTGGAATTTCAGAAGAAGAAAAAGAATATTTTTTATCTTGTTTTCAAATAATAAATTTGCCCGCTAAATACTTTTTTATTCAAGCCAATACCGTTCAGAAAGAGATTGGTTTTGTCGTAAATGGCTTGATTAGAGCATTTTACGTGGATGATGCAGGTAATGAAATCACGGTAAGATTTGCGGATGAGGGCGATTTTGCGATAGATTATCCCGCCTTTGTGGCTCAACAAAATTGTAAATATTACTTCCAATGTCTCGAACCTACTACTTTGGTAACGATGAATTATGAGCAAATCCAAATCGGTTACAAAGAGTACCACGGCATTGAGCGGTTTGGCAGACTCATTGCCGAACAAGTCTTGAAAATGCAGCAAAGCCGAATAGAAAGTTTTTTGTTTGAAACGGCAGAACAGCGTTACCTTAAATTCATCAAAAATAGCCCTACGCTTTTTAATCGGGTTTCATTATCCATGCTTTCTTCTTATTTGGGCATCGAACGCCCTTCGCTGAGTCGGATTCGTAAAAAGATTTCTCTTCAATGATTTTGTAACATTTGTGACAGGTGCATTCATTTATTTTCTATCAATTTTATGTTATTATTTAATCAAAACACAAAATGAAAATTGTAATATTCGGAGCATCGGGCTTTTCTGGAAAGGAAATTTTGAAGCAAGCTCTCGCACAAAATCACGAAGTAACGGTGCTTACTCGTTCAAAACAATCCATTGATATTTCTCATAAAAATCTGACCATTATTGAGGGTAATATACTTGATAATCAAATGGTTAATTCTGTTTTGCAAAATCAAGATGCGGTGATTCAATGCTTAGGAATTGGAGGGAAAGGTGATGGGAAACCCACTACTTTTATCTCGGATGCTACCCGAATTATTGTGGAGGAAATGGAGAAATCAAACGTCAATCGCCTTGTGTGTATGAGTAACGTGGGGGCGGGCAATAGCATGGCTTTTCAACCATGGATTTTCAACAAAGTGATTTTGCCGTATTTTATGAAATGGCTAAAAGTAATCATTGACGACAAAAACATCATGGAGCCAATCATCATGAATAGCCATTTGAATTGGACGATTGTTCGTTGTCCAAATATTGTGGAAAAACCTGCCAAAAATAAGGTAACAGCGACTTTGGACGGTAAAAATTTGAAGATGTCTATAACCAATGAAGATGTTGCCCATTTTATGTTGAATCAGTTGTGTAATTCAAATTTTGATAGACAAGCACCTTCTGTTAGTAATTAGGATTGAAAAATTTTTCTACGATTCCTTCAAAATCTTATCCAATTTCAAGGCTTCTTTGATACTCCCTTTTATCTTCATTCTGCCCGTGACCATTCCCGCCATTGGATTAAGGTCGCCAAAAACCAAGCGGGCAAAATCTTGGGTCGTGATGCTTACTTCAAAATTAGAAGTGAGGTTATGACTGGCGGCTGTACCCTCTATCCAACCTTTGCCTTCGGAGCTTGAACCGTCTATCAAAAAGGTCTGTTGCGTATCTTTGAAATTGAAAGTAAAAACTTCATTGATTTGCCCTAACACGTTGGTAGTGAGCTTATTTCTTAGAAAATTGACTGCATTTTCAAAGGTTATTTCTGATTTCTCCATGATATGTTTTGATTAAAAATTTTAGATATGATTGAAATAAAATAAGTTATAAAAACGAAAATCGGGTGAAGCAATTTGTACGGTCTCTTCCAAATTCACGTCCTGAGCTGCCATTTCCGAAATGGCTTCAATGAGGTGTTCTTCTGAATCCCAAAGTGAATAATTTACCGCCTTTTCGCCATCCAAACTTCTATGAAAATTGGCACTACGGTAACCTGGGGTTTTGAAAGACGAATCCTCATTGTTTGCCACTACCATTTCCAATAACCTGTATTGTTTGGGTCCAGGGATTGTGGTGATTTCATTGATAAATATCGTTCCAGTATAATCGGGCGAAATCACTGAATATCCTTGTTCGCTACGGTCATCAGCATAATGTACCTCATAAAACTTACCTTCTCCGCTGTTATCTTCAAGCATGGCAAGGGCTTTTGGCGAAAGCATATTCCCCAAATCTGTCATTGCAGACGTGAATCCTTGCTCGCTTTCCCATTGTATATAAGTGCATATCCGTGACTCGTCGGTAGAGTTTAAGATGTTTGCACTCACAAAGCCCTCATAATCAGACAGTTTGGCAAAGGAATTTTTCAGTTCGTTACCCACTGTGGCTTGATTTTTTTCGGCTACGTGATAAAAATTTATCTCAGTAGCCAAACTTGTCCCTTTCAGGATTTTGGTTTCATTTGAATGTTTCATATTTACTTTTTGTTTTAATCATTTGTTTAAATTACGTATCAAAAAAATAGGCAATGCCCATTTTCAATTTATACATCATGGAATAATTGTTTATTTTCCCATGAAAATATAGTTCAAAATATAAGATTTCACTCTTTCTTTATGCCTTTGGATATAAGATTTATAAGCATCTTCGTCATAATTACTGATACTTTTTATGAGTTCTTTTGAGATGAAAACATAATGAATATTGCTCAACACAAAAAATACTAATTCACTTGCAGTAATGGGTTCAATATCGCCGTTCGCAACGGCAATTTCTACTTGTTTTGAAAAAAGAGAAGTATTAAAAGATTCAATAAGAGTGGATTTATTGAAAACAGTTAAACTATTCATTTTCAATTCATTAGTAATAAATAAAGGTAAATCAGAGTTGTTCTCTAAAAACTTAAATTCCTCCTCAATTTGCCACTCAATTTTTTCTTTTAAGGGAATATCTTTATTAAAAAATTCGAGTAAAATACCAAAGAATTTATGCAAACTTTCTTTCATTATTTGCTCAAAAAGTTTGTCTTTGCTTCTGAAATAATAGTTCACCAAAGCCACGTTAGTCTCGGCTTCGGTGGCTATGTCTCTGATGGTGGTACCTGCAAATCCTTTTTCCATAAAAAGTTTTTGGGCAACCGTTTTTATATGTTCTTCGGTACTTAGGACTGTTTCCAATTTTATGAGTTTTGTTAATGGTAGCAAAGGTAAAGATTCAATTTGATTTAAACAAATGATTAAAATTAAAATTAACTTCTTTTTATTATGTAGATTTACGAAAAATAAAATTATTCAAAATAAATATTCATAAATGACCGAACTATCAAATTACACTGAAACCATAAAAAATCTTAAATCGGCAATTTTAAACAGTAGATACAGAGCTGCCGTATTGGTCAATCAAGAAATGTTGTCTTTATACTTTTCAGTAGGAAAACTCATTTCTGAGAAAACAAAACAAGAAAAATGGGGGACAAATGTTTTGGAACGACTTTCACAGGATTTGCAAAATGAATTGCCTGGATTAAAAGGGTTTGGAGCAACGAATTTAAAACGAATGAAATTGTTTTATGATGAATGGAACTCTCTATTTCAAATTGATGCAAACAGTAAAAATTTAACTCAATTATCTGATAATGAAACACTTATAATTCGTCCGTTACTGACGGACGAATTACAAATCCTATTTTTACAGGTTAGTTTCACACATCATTATGAATTATTAATTAAAACCAAAACCCTCGAAGAACGTATTTTTTATATTCAAAAGGTGGCTCAAAACTTTTGGTCTGTTGATAGTTTAAAACATCATATTAAGGCAAATTTGTATCAGAAAGAAGGTAATTTACCAAACAATTTCACTCAAACCCTTACAGATAGTGATTTAAGAGCAAAGGCTTTACAATCTTTTAAAGATGAATATTTGCTTGATTTTATCAATATTGAAGACCCCGATGAGGCAGATGAAAAAATGATTGAAAACGAAATTGTAAGAAATATCAAGAAATTCCTACTTTCATTAGGGGCTGATTTCGCATTTTTAGGTAATCAGTTCAGGCTTTTAGTTGATGAGGATGAATATTTTATTGACTTGTTGTTCTTCAATAGAAAATTGCAGTGTTTAGTTGCCTTTGAACTCAAAAAAGGAAAATTTAAACCTGAGTATTTGGGGAAAATGAATTTCTACTTATCGGCACTTGATGAGTATATAAAACAACCGCATGAAAATCCGTCAATCGGAATAATTCTATGTAAAGAAAAAAACAATAAGACCGTTGAATTTTCTTTCAGAGATTTTAATAAATCAATGGGAGTCGCAACTTTCAAAACAACTCACGAACTTCCTGAGCAATTTAAAAATGCTCTCCCTGACGTAGAAACCCTCAAAAAATTAATGGACTAAAAGTTTTTCATAATTACACTCAAAATGCTCAATACCAACATTCCATATTTCGAGAATCTCAGTAAGTTTTATGAAGCCATAAACGTCCCGAAACCCATTCACGAGCATTTTGATGTGCGTTTTATTCAGGAAAATCTGAAAACCGTGAAGATGCAAATGCCTTCGTTCAGAAATCCTTGTTTTATGATTTCGATGACTTTGAAAGGGCAAGGTAGCGTACATCATGCGGGTACGGAGGCGTTTCGGGTGGGTGATTTGTCAGTGTTTTTTACCGCCCCTGGACAACTCCAAAGTTGGGATGTACTGCCCGATTGGGAAGGTATTTACGTCATTTTTGCCAAAGAATTTTTTGCCGTAAATCGTATCATTTTAGAGGAAATAAGGGAGTCTCCTTTCTTTGATATTGACAATCGAGTATCACTTACGCTTGTGCCAGAAGAGGCGGAGGTTTTACTGGATTTATTTCAAAAAATTCAAACCGAAGCAAATGGTAAATTTGAAAATCGCTATGAATTTGTGAAATCTTTTATCCGTTTGATGGTAATGTATTTGAACCGTTTTTACGAAAAAAGAATCCAGAATAATCAAAAACCTAATCCCCAAGCCTCTGGCATTCTGACAGTTAGAGAATTTCAAGATTTAATTGAGCAAAATTTAAAAACGGATAAAAAACTAAAAACGGTATCAGAGTTTGCTGATAAACTCAGCGTACACCCTAACCATCTCAATGCTCTTTGCAAAGAAATCTTGGGCAAAACTGCCAGTGAATTACTGCACGATAGCACGCTACTTCAAGCCAAATCTTTAATCCTAAATTCTGATTTTTCGATGAAAGAAATTGCCTATCAATTGGGCTATGACGAACCCAATTATTTCTTTCGGTTTTTCAAAAAACACGTTGGGGTTACACCGAGTGAGTTTAAAGGGAAATTTTAGCATCACGAAAATTTATAATAAAATACTACCTTTGTGTTTATTTGAATTTTATAAAAATGGAGAACATAAGCATAAAGGAATTTTATAAAGAGATATTTGGCGAAAGTGGTTGCCAACTTGACTATTTTTTAGATAGCGAAAGCACAAATGACTTGGGGCATTTCAACGTATTTGATAGCGAAAAGTTTTATCACAGTAGTAAGAATAAATCCGAAATGACCTATAACCGAAGGCTGTACTACAAAATTAGCTTGATTAAAGGTAAAAATTTGGTTGAATTTGCCGATAAAACAGTGATGATTGAAAAGCAAGGAATACTGTTTGCTACGCCTAAAATCCCGTACCGATACGTACCACAAACCGAAGAACAGTCTGGTTTTTTTTGTGTATTCACGAAAGAGTTTTTATCCAAATCCAAGACAGGGTTATTGATTGATGAATTCCCAATTTATCAACCCAATAGCGATTTTGTTTATCAATTGACTGATGAACAATACCTTAAAATTGAAGAGATATTCAAGAAAATGGATGCAGAATTATCTTCTGACTACGTTTTTAAATATGACTTAATCAGGAACTATGTCTTTGAATTAATCCACGCTGGGCAAAAGCTAAAACCAATGGAAAGCAATACAGTGCCGACCAATGCCGCCAGTAGGATTTCATCCTTATTTATAGAATTATTGGAGCGGCAGTTTCCGATTGAAAGTGACGCACAAGCCATACAACTCAAAGCCCCGCTTGATTTTGCCAAAGTGTTGGGCATTCATATCAATCATCTCAATAAAGTATTGAAAGAAACCACGGGCAGAAACACAACAGAAATTATTAACGGCAGAATAACCGAAGAAGCAAAGGTTTTATTGAAACAAACCCAATGGAATGTTTCGGAGATAGCTTATACTTTGGGGTTTGATGAAGTGGCTTATTTTTCTAATTTTTTCAAAAAACATACTTCTTTGTCTCCGTTAAAGTATAGAAATTGATTGGATTTTATAATTAGTTGATTGCAATTTATAAGCAAAATGTATTCAAAACTGCTGAACTTTGTACCTCAAATTAAACGGTAAACAAAATGAAGAATTCAACTATATTAGGAAACAGCACACTAAACGTAAATCGTATTGGGCTTGGTTGTATGGGTATGTCGGAGTTTTATGGTTCTTTTGATGAAACAGAATCTATAAATACTTTGCATAAAGCCATTGATTTGGGCGTTAATTTTTTCGATACTGCCGATATGTATGGCAGCGGAGCAAATGAAAAACTGATTGGAAAAGCATTTAAAGGTCAATGGGAGAAAGTTATTTTGGCAACAAAATTTGCCGTAATGAGAGGTCCAAATGGCGAATGGCTTGGATTGAACGGGCAACCTGAATACATCAAAAAGGCTTGTGAACAAAGTCTTTCAAATTTGGGAACTGATACGATTGATTTATACTATATGCACCGCCAAGACCCAAAAGTAGAAATTGAGGTAATTGTAGGGGCAATGTCTGAATTGGTGAAAGAAGGAAAAGTAAAATATTTGGGACTATCAGAAGTGGATGCTGATACGCTAAGAAGGGCTCATAAAATTCATCCAATCACTGCTTTGCAAACTGAATATTCGCTGTGGAGTCGTGAACCTGAGCAAGAACTTTTTGAGGTTTGTAAAGAACTCGGAATCACCTTTGTGTCTTATAGTCCTTTGGGAAGAGGTTTTTTGACAGGAGCAATTAAAAGTCGGGCAGATTTTGAAGAAGGTGATTTCAGATTGGTTAATCCACGATTTACGGATGAAGCCATCAATGAAAATATCAAATTTGTGGAAGTCATCGACCAATTATCGAAAGATAAAGGCGTAACAAAAGCACAAATTGCCTTAGCTTGGATTTTGAGTCAGAATGAAGAAATAACTGCCATTCCTGGTACCAGAAAAATTCACCGTTTGGAAGAGAATTTAGGAGCGTATCACGTAAGGTTTTCGGATGAAGATTTTGGAATAATCGAAGCGTCAATGCCTAAAATGACCGTTGGGAATCGGTATTAAGATTTGATATTTTTCTTTACTTTACATAAAAGCCTTCAAATTGATTTTGAGGGCTTTTTATATTTTATGATTCTTTGAAATATCCACCTCATCCTTTGATTTGTGTACCTAATCAATTTATGGCTTAATGTAATTTTGCACCATCAAAATAAACGAACAGTAAAATGAAAAAAGTAGCATTAATAACAGGAGCAAATTCAGGCGTAGGATTAGCTACGGCAAAAGGTTTGGCAAAGGCAGGTTTTGATTTAATCCTTTTGGTAAGAAGTAAACAAAAAGCCGAAGCATCGCAAAACGAGATTTTACAAGAATTTCCTACTATTAAAATAGACTACGAAATCGCTGATTTAGAGGATGTTAAGTCGGTTATTAAGGCTACTGAAAACATAAAAAAACGATACACCAAAATAGACAGAATTATCAATAATGCAGGATATTCGCCTGATGTGATTGAATTCACCAAAGATGGCTACGAAAAATCATTCGTAGCCAATCATTTGGGTCATTTCGCACTGACTACCAATTTGTTAGATTTATTGGAAGCATCTGGCGAAGGGCGTGTGATTAATGTTTCTTCGGGCGGATATGCCTTCGGGAAAGTGAGTAGAATGTTTGTAAAAAACAATCCAGATTTAGGCGGTTTTGGAGCATATTGCGATGGTAAATTGGCGAATGTTTTGTTCACCAAAGGTTTAGCAAAAAGAATGACAGGCAAACCTGTTTTGGCTTTCAGTTTGCACCCTGGCGTAGTAAATTCAAACTTTGGGGCAAATTTTACAGGATTTAGCAAATGGTTCACGGCTTTGGGAAAACCCTTCATGATTACGCCCGAAAAAGGAGCTATGACTTCCTTATTTTTAGCAACAACGGATTTACCTAATGTGCAAAATCTTAGCGGTGAATATTTTGACAAAAGCCAAGTGAAAGCAACAAAAAATAAAGATATTACGGAGGAAAATATTGAGTTGATTTGGCAGAAGAGTTTGGAGGCTGTGGAGGGGATTGTTTAAATAAAAATTGTAGAAAAAACCCCTCAAAAACTTAATTTTGAGGGGTTTTTAAATTATATTTCCTACTTCACATCCTTCAAACTCTTAATCAAAGCCTGAGTAAACGGAGCCAAATCAATTGGTCCACGACTTGTAATTACCCCATTATCAATCACAACAGGTTCGTCAATTACGGTTCCACCTGCATTTTTCAAATCTTCGTGCATATTCCACCAAGAAGTTATTTTTCGCCCTTTTACTAAGCCTGCATTAATCAAAACCCAAGGGCCATGGCAAATAGAGGCGACAGTTTTATGGTTTTCGTTCGCAGCTTTAATGAATTTCAAGGCATCTTGGTCGGCTCTAATGGCATCTGGATTCCACGCTCCCCCAGGAATATACACCAAATCATAGTCTTTTGAATTTGCCTCATCTAAGAATTTATCAATTTTGATATACCCCGAATTTTGCATCCATTTTACCGTACTAATGTGCGTTGAGCGTTTCTCAGGTACGTAAGCTCCAAACATAGGTGGGTAATTAGGTTTGCGTGGTGAAATAATATGAACGGCTGCCCCTCTGTTTTCCAACATTTTTCTTACAAAAGTCAATTCAATTTCTTCCACCCCATCCGATACTACAACCGCTACTTTTTTACCTTTCAATTCATCTGGATTTGCCTTTTCATTCAGCATTTGTTTGATGGCTTTGTTGGCATCGTTTGAATCGTTTATCAACCATTCTGAGTTTACGCCCATCACGTCATCGGCAGGACCTTCAACTGATAATGAAACCAAATCGGCTTGCTGAATTACCTTCAATAAGGCTTCGCCAACTCCTTTTGCTGATGCAGGATTTTGCCCCGTCACCAAACGACCATCAACAACCACTTTTTCTTGCCACAAACCCGCTTTCGAGAATTTTGCACCACGCTCTATCAATTTAGTTTCCAACATAAAAGGCACTACGTTTTCTAATTTCACGGCAACCTCTTCTTCATTTGAAAATGCGTTTATGTTTTTACCATCTACCAAATATTTACCATTGCTTAATTTGATATTCAACAAGCCCGATGGTCCATGACACACCGCACCAATCGCTCCTCCATTTTCGTAAATTTTTGAAGAAATAGAAGCTAATTCTACATTATCGGCATAATCCCACATCGTTCCGTGTCCGCCAGCATAGTATATACCCGTGTATGAGGTCAAATCTACCTCCGAAGGTTTCATTGTATTCTCTATTTTGTGGTGATAAACTTCATCTTCCCAAAATGCTTTATTTGTGGCATCGTTCAGATTCAAGCCGTCCACAGGAGCTTTTCCACCTTTTGGACTCACAAAATCTATTTCAAATCCTGCATTTTTGAACACCATCCATGGGTGAGCCACTTCTGCCAAATGATAACCCGTAGGCAAACCTGTACTGCCCTTTACGCCATGGCTCGTTACCACAAATAATATTTTCTTCTTCATGATTTTTTGTTGCGTATCGTCGCCACGATTAGTTGTTGATTTCTCTTGTGCATTTGTGGCGATATTCATACCCAAAAAGGCACAAATAAGCATAACCATTGCATTGGCTTTTAAAATATTGATTGAATTTTTCATCGAAAATTTGTTTTTTTACGATGCAAAATTGGGTAAAATCAATGCCTTACCACAGGAAGTAAATCACAAGTTTTGTGTGATGTATGTCACACGTTTGAAGAAGAATTAAACCGACTAAGGGTTTCACGAGATACGCCCAGATACGCCGCTATTAGCGTTTTAGGGACTTTTTGAAGGAGTTTGGGGTTTAAATTTAGGAGCTGTTCGTAACGTTCTTTGGCACTACTGTTTAGTAGCGAGAGGATTCGTTGTTGGAGAGCAACATAACCTGCATTAGATTTTTTACGAAAAAAATGTTCAATTTTATGCATTTCTGAACACAGCTTTTCTCGATTATAAAGTGATAAAGACAGGACTTCACATTCTTCGATACAATCTACGCTAATGGTGGCGGGTGTTTCCTTAAAATAGGCTTGATAATCCGTAATCCACCAATCTTCAAGGGCAAATTGAAGGATATACTCTTTGCCAGACTCGTCAGTATGATAGGCTTTCAAACAACCTTTTGTTACGAAATAATCATTCAAAACACTTTCACCTTCTTGAATTAGGAATTGATGCTTTTTGAGTTTTTTGTAGGTAAAATGAGTTAAAATATACTCGAACTCAGTGTCAGTCAGGGGCGTAAGTTTTTCTATTTGTTGTCTGAGAGGATGAGGCATTTATTTTTATTTTTAAAACCTTGGCAAATTTATGGATATAATTTTAAAAGATGAATATTTTTAACAATTAGGGTTTAGTAACTTGATTATAAACTTTTCCCATCATAACCACCCCCGAAAAAGGTGCTATGACCTCCGTATTTTTAGCAAAACAAGATTTACCAAATGTGCAAAATCTTAGTGGAGAATATTTTGACAAAAGCCAAGTGAAAGCTACTAAAAATAAAGACATTACGTAGGAAAATATTGAGTTGATTTGGCAAAAGAGTGTAGAGGCTGTGAAGGAAATTAGTAGATAATTTTATTTTTGTATTATCTTTGAAACTATAAATATTGAAGCTGTTTAAACTTTCTGTTTTGTTCTAAAATTAGCTTTGGAGTCGCACTCGACTTTTTAGATGCAGTTTTATAAAATTCTTGACATATAGCAGAGAGCTACATTGAAAGAATTTTGGAAAGCTGGATTTAAAAAGAGTCAATTTTGGTCAAAAGAGAAAGTTTAAACAGCTTCATTTTCAGATATTCAATATTTCTAATTTTAAAGGTAATATAATGAAAGTTTCATTGCTACTATTCTTATTCTTTTGCTTCACAATGTGTCAGAGTAATTCTTCAAAAAAAATACATAGCAATAACGAAATTGATAGTAAATACACATTAGAATTTGAGGATGACTTTAATGCTGATAATTTGGATACTTCAAAGTGGTTTCCTTATTACTTTCCTCATTGGAGTTCAAAAAAAATGCTGCTGCCAATTATCATATTAAAGACGGTAACTTGGTTTTGAAAATTATTGAAAAACAAAAACCATGGTGTCCTAAATTGTGTGGAGACTTAAAGTGTTCCTCTTTCCAAACAGGTATTTTTGCTGGGAAATTGGGTAGCTCGCAAGGGCAAAGTAGATTTAGTCCAGAGTGTACTGTCACAGAAGAACAAGCACCACTAAGGCTATATACTCCACAATATGGTTATTTTGAAGTAAGATTAAAAGCAAATATCACCAAAGATGATATGGTAGCATTTTGGATGATTGGATATGAAGATAAGCCAGAACGTTCTGGTGAAATATGTGTAATGGAAATTTTTGGAAATGAAATACATGGAGATACACTAATTAATGGTTCTGGAATACATCCTTTTGGTGATAATAATTTAAAAGATGAATTTTATAAGGATAAATTGAAAATGGATATTAAAGACTTTCATACTTTTTCGGTTGAATGGCAGATGGATAAAGTAAAGTTTTTTATTGATAATAAACTGACGAGAACCATCAATCAATCTCCCAAATATCCGATGCAATTTATGATTGATATTTATGAATTTCCCTCAACAGAAAAAACAAGAGCCGTATCTTACCCAAAGGAATTAATCGTTGATTATGTTCGTGGATATTCATTAAAAAAATAAAGAAAATAACCATAACTTATTGAGGATTGTTAGGAAGCTCAAAAAATCAATTGTTGAAAAACGCAAAAATTTGGTGAAAGATAAAATAAGAAAAGCTTTCAAATTGATGTTTGAGGGCTTTTTTTGTTTTCAATAAACAGTATTTTCTATTCTTTGAAATGTCCAGTTCATGCTTTGATTTGTGTACCTAATGCCTTTGTTGGATGGTGTAACTTTGCATCATCAAAATAAAACAAAAACAATTTAAACAAACAGAATCATGAAAATTGCAGTATTCGGAACAGGGTCAGTTGGACAAGCATTAGCGGGCAGATTAGCGGGATTATCGCACGAAGTTTCGATGGGAACTCGTAATGTTCAAAGCACCATCGACGGTGGAAAGGTGAATGAATTTCTAACAAACAATGCTTCTGTAACATTAAAAACCTTCGCAGATGCCGCTCAGGGGGCAGAAATGATTGTGTTGGCAACCTTGGGAACGGCAGCTCAAAGTTCTTTGGAAAGTGCAGGAGATATTGCTGGCAAAGTAGTTTTAGACATTACCAATCCCTTGGATTTCAGTAAAGGTTTCCCTCCAACATTGTTTTTGAGCAATGATACTTCTTTGGGAGAAGTTTTACAAGCAAAATTTCCAAGCACTCATATCGTAAAATCTTTGAACACAATGTACAACGGATTGATGATAGACCCACGTTCATTAGGCGAAGACAGTACTGTTTTCGTGAGTGGAAATGATGCAGATGCAAAAGCAAAAGTAACGGCAACGTTGAAAGAATTTGGTTGGAAAGATTCAGAAATTTTAGACTTGGGCGACATCACAACTGCCCGTGGAACAGAGAGTTTATTACCAGTTTGGTTAAGAATATTTGGGGCTACTCAAAACGGTTTCTTTAACTTCAAAGTGGCAACTGGTAAATAAAAAATGGGGGTCTCTGCTTTACGAGAGACCCCCATTTTTGGCTTAATTAGTTGATGAAGTGTGCATAAAAATATTGGGCGTACTGCCTTTGGTATCATACCCTGGTGCGGAGGTCATTCCAATTACTTTCCATTCGCCTTCAATATTTTGAAAAGTTCTGTGTTCGAGCATGGTTTTGGCTATTCCTTCTTCGGTTTTGAAGGATTTTTTGTATCTCACAAAAGCCAAATCACCCGAAACTACACTATGAAAATCATCATAAGTATTGCTTGCAGACTCAGGTTTGGGGTTTTCTTTCATCCAATCGCCTACAAATTTTTCTAAATCATTCCAACCCGTTGCTCTGAGTGTAACATCTTCTTCTACACACATCCAATACACATCAGGCGTATGGGCGAAGTGATTACTCCAAATTTTTACGTCTTTTTTGTAAAAATCATCGTTCTCTTGCTTCACCAAATCTTTTAGTTTTTCATTAATTTTAGTGGTGTCTTCCGTTGATGCTTTGGGTTTTTCGTTACAGGCACTTAGTCCCAAAAATACCGTAAAAGCTAATAATATCAATTCTTTTTTCATCTTGATTTGTTGTAAATTAGAAATATGTAACTCATTAAAAAACACGTTAAAGCAAAAAATGTTTTATCTTTCCGCTTAGAAAAGAATTAGAATTTAACCAAAAATAAAAATATGAAATTAATACTAACAGGAGCAACGGGCATGGTAGGCGAGGGCGTTCTGCACGAGTGCATACAACGTGCGGATGTAAGCCAAATTCTGATTTTGAACCGTAAACCATCAGGCATAACCGACCCCAAAGTGAAGGAGCTTTTGGTGAACGATTTTTATAATCTGAGTGATATTGAAACTCAGCTCGTGGGCTATGATGGTTGTTTGTTTTGCTTAGGAACAACATCAGTAGGTAAAACGGATGAAGAGTTTTATAAAATCTCCTACACCCTCACGATGTCGTTGGCAAACACCTTGGTGAAAGTAAATACGAACATAACCTTTTGTTACATCTCAGGCAGTGGCACAGACAGCACCGAAAAAGGTAGATTGGCATGGGCAAGAACCAAAGGCAAAACCGAAAATGACTTGATGAAATTGCCTTTCAAAGGAGTCTATAATTTCAGACCAGGTTATTTGCACCCAACGCCTGGCATGAAAAACACGTTGAGCTATTACAAATATGTTTCGTGGTTGTATCCAGTCTTGAAACCCATCATGCCCAACTCAATGTCCACATTGGCAGAATTAGGTCAGGCGATGATAAATGCTTGTGCGAAGGGTTATGAGAAACAGATTTTGGAGGTAAAGGATATGTTGGTTTTGGCGAAGAGGTATTAGGATATTCATAAAAAAGGCTTGACTAATTAAATTTTAGTCAAGCCTTTTTTATTTTCTCTCTCTCTCTCTACTTCAAAGGAATCCCTCGCTGAGTTAAAAACGTCACCGCATTTTGGTCTCCCTTCGCCACAGCATTTTGCATGGCTTTTATTCCGTTTGGAAAATCTCCGTGTTGTCCGTATTCCAAGCCAATGTTATAGTCAAAACTTCCGTCTTTTTTATCAGCTAAAATGCCCTTCTCCCATGCTTTGATAGCGTTTTGCCAGTCGCCTTTTGCTTTGTAGGCTACCCCCAAATTCTTGAAAGCAACCGTAGCTTTTGGGTCAATTTTAATGGCTTTTTCTAATTCTTTTATTTCTCCGTCGTGGTCGCCTTTGTGATTCAAAATCGTACTGATATTGATGTGTGGGTCGGCAAATTTAGCATCCAAACTCATGGCGGTTTCATAACGTTTCATGGCTTCATTTTCATTGCCTTGTTTTGCCAAACACAAGCCCATGATGTTGTGGGCAAACTGGTTTTTGTTCTCAGATTTCTCTAAGGCAATTTTCGTTTCATCAATCGCAATATTGTATTTTCCTGTATAATAATATGCCGCTCCAAGCATCCAGTGGAGGTTTTGCATTTCTTTGGGCTTAATTTTCAGAGCCGCCTCGAAATTATCAACCGTCAAATCATACTTCTTTTCATCAAAATAAATCTGCCCCAAAGCCGTGTGAACATCGGCAGTTTTGAAGGTCGTTTTGTGGGTTTCTTCAAAATAAAATTTGGCTTTTTCGTTGTCTTTTTTACCAAACCAATACCAACCCATATTACTCGTAACCATCGGGTCAGAAGGGTGTTTTTCATAAATGGGCGTAAATAGTGTCAATGTATCTTTCCATTTAGTTGATTGATTGAACGAAAGAAACGTCAAACCCAACAAAAGCACCGCCCCAATGCCTGGCATGAGTTTATTGGTGGCAGTTTTTTGATAAAGTCTGTTTGCCAAAACTGCCAAAATCACCAAAGGTCCAATTGAAGAAACATAAAAATAACGGTCAGCCATTAAGGCACTACCCACAGGCAACACTTGTGAAACTGGGAAAATTACGATGAGGAAATAAAGCCCTCCCCACCAAACCAATTTGTTCTTACGTCCCGCCCAAAACAAGGCTATTGCCAATACTAAAACACCCGCAAAGGCAGAATAATAAATGGATGGAATTGTTCCCGTAGGTTTTTGTGGATAAGGATAAAAAGCGATGAGGTTGGTAGGTAAAACCATTTTTATCCAATAGTACAAAACGCCGTAGTTTATCATAAAAAAGCGTTCTGAGAAGGAATAAGCATCAGAAATTACCTTCGTAGCATTAGCCCCAGCATCACTTTGAGCCTTGATGGAGATGATACCCGTAATCAAAGAAACGATAAAAAATGGAGCTTTTTCGATACCAATCTTGACGATTTGTTTACGATTTAATAGGAAATAATCCGTAATCAAAAACACCACTGGCAAAATCACCGCCATACCTTTTGACAAACACGAAAGAATGAATAAGCCCAAGGCGTACCATAAGTGTTTGTTTTTCCAGTCAGTGATAACCTCACCCCCAGCCCCTCTCCTACTGAGAGGGGAGTCGTCGCCGTGGTCGGTGTCCCCACTGACCACAGAAGTATATTTCAAATATTGCCAAAAAGACAAAAGCAAAAACAAGGTATAAAGCACGTCCTTGCGTTCAGCCGCCCACACCACCGACTCCACGTGTAGCGGGTGAATGGCAAAAAGCACCGAAGTAACCGCCCCAATTAAGAAATTAGCACTCAATTTATTCACTACCTTAAACACCAAAATACTGTTTATGATGTGAATAAGCGTATTATTGCAATGATAAACCCAAGCCGTGTCCTTCACGAGCGAGTATTCGATGTAATACGTGACCATCGTGAGTGGATGCCAGTTACCGAGGTAAAAATCGGAAACGAGTGTCTTGAAATTTTTGAAGGAAACCTGTCGTAAATCTTCGTTATTGACGATATAAAACATATCATCCCACACGTAACCATTCTGAAAACCAGGCAAAAAGGCAATTAAAGCACAAACGGCAATGATACCCGCCAGAATCCAAAAATTGCGTTCAGTATAAGGAATTGGGGCAATCAAAACTTCGGGTTCTTTAACGATTTTTGCAGCCTGATTGACGTTTTGAGGCTTTTGAGAGATATTTTTAGGAGTCTGAGATACTTTATTCTTTGCCATATTGTGAGTAAGGGAATTTCGGGTTTCTTAGTTATATGCAAATAGTATGCAAAACTAAAAAGATTTGTGGGAAATTGATTGTCAATGATTTATATTTGAATCTATTGTATGTTCATGAAGACAAAAGTGAAACAGTAAAATGAATTTGAGAAAAGAAGATATAACAAAAGAAGAGAAAGAAATTTTAGTTGGACTTTTGAACAAAGAAAGGAGTAAAATTAGCCCTGAAATATTAGCCATTCTCATTTTTTCACTCATATTTATATTTTTACCAGGAAGAGGGAAACGTCTTTCTATGTACAATGAATATGGCTTTTGGGTAGCCTTCCCCATAGTGTTAGGTATTGGACTAATACTTATTTTCTTTGATAAAAAAGAGAAAATAGAAGGTCTAAAAAAAGACATTGCTTCTGAGGAAAAAATTGTAGAGATTTTAAAAATTACAGATAAAGATACCTCCCTAAAAGATGAATACTTCATTAAAACTGATTCTACTATTTTGACTTTTCAGAAAATTATAGTACAAAAAGAAGAATTTAGTCAGTTGAAGATTGATCAAGAGATAGTATTAGAATATGGAGAGAACTCAAAAACCTTATTCAACATAAATCTCAATATAAAATGATAATGTTTCTTTCTCAATTCCATGATACAAAATACCATTTCTGAGACTTTTCCCTCATGTCCAAGTCAAAACAAAAGAAATTTCACCATTCCGTTAATTAATTCTAATGGATTCTCATTAATTTTGTACTTTTACAAGAAAATTGACTCAGGGCAATTCTTAATGCCCAATTATTGAACCCCAGATAACAAAGAACTAATCATAAAAATGGGATTATTTAGCTTCCTAACATCAGACATTGCGATTGACCTTGGTACTGCCAACACGTTAATCATCCACAAAGACCGCATCGTAGTTGATGAACCATCAATTATCGCCTTAGACAAAGCCACTAATAAGGTTTTAGCCATCGGAAACAAGGCGATGCAAATGCACGAAAAAACCAACGAAAATATCAAAACCATCCGTCCGCTCAAAGACGGAGTAATTGCCGACTTTACCGCTGCCGAGTTGATGATTCGTGGAATGATAAAAATGATTGATACGGGCAGTCGTTTTTTTACGCCTTCGCACCGCATGGTTATTTGTATTCCTTCGGGTATTACGGAGGTTGAAAAACGTGCCGTAAAAGACTCTGCCGAACACGCAGGGGCAAAGGAAGTTTATATGGTTCACGAGCCAATCGCTGCGGCAATCGGTATCGGAATTGACATCGAACAACCCAACGGTTCAATGATTGTGGATATTGGTGGTGGTACTACTGAAATTGCTGTTATTGCCCTTTCAGGCATCGTTTGTGAGGCTTCTGTACGTATTGCGGGAGATGTTTTTACTCGTGATATTGTTGATTATATGCGTCGTGAACACAACCTTTTAATTGGTGAGCGTTCGGCTGAATTAATCAAAATTGAAGTGGGTTCGGCTCTACCAGAATTAGAAAATCCACCAGCAGATTATGAAATTCGTGGTCGTGATTTAATGACTGGTATTCCAAAAGAAATTAAAGTTACGTATTCAGAAATTGCGTACGCATTAGATAAATCAATCTCGAAAATTGAGGAGGCTGTAATGAAGGCTTTGGAGGTTTCACCACCAGAACTTTCGGCTGATATTTACCACAACGGTATTCACTTAACGGGTGGAGGTGCGTTGTTGCACGGTTTAGATAAGCGTTTAGCTAATAAAACAAAATTACCAATCCACATTGCTGACGACCCTCTAAGAGCGGTTGTACGTGGAACGGGCGAGGTTTTGAAGCACTTAGACCACTTCAAGCCAATTCTTATTTCTTAAAGTTACCAAGTTTCTAAGTTGTTAAGTTATTAAGTTACGGAATTGATTTTCAATAACTTAGAAACTTAGCAACTTATTAATTTAAAAACTTCCCCATGTACCAACTCGTCCAATTCATATCCCGCCAACGAGCCTTCATTTTGTTCGCATTTTTGGAGGTGTTGAGTCTTTGGCTTT
This sequence comes from Cytophagales bacterium, assembly GCA_013298125.1. Lineage (GTDB taxonomy): Bacteria > Bacteroidota > Bacteroidia > Cytophagales > Spirosomataceae > Arcicella. The sequence goes on from JAAFJP010000007.1 coordinate 124,586, forward strand.
TTTATTCCTACAACAACTACCCCAACGCTATCTTCTTCAATACCAGCAACTTCTATGCAGCAAAGGCTCTGAAAACGTCTAATTCGATAAAAGAATATTCAAATTTGAGAGAAGTAAACACAGAATTAGCGACTGAAAATAAGCGATTGAACGAGATGGTGGCGAAATTACAAGCCGAACAATTATCGAAGTCAATTCTTAATTATAAGGCAGATTCAGCCGTGGCGGCACGATTTAAGTTTGTGTTGGCGAAAGTTCAGAATCTTACCACAACGCAATTCAACAATTATATCACAATAGACAAAGGCTCTGCCGATGGACTTGCTCCTGGTATGGGGGTCATTTCTTCGACGGGGGTTGTGGGTAAAATCAAATCCTGTTCAGAACATTTCTCGGTAGTGATTTCGGTTTTGCACTCTGAATATACAGTTTCTGCGAAATTGAAAAGTAATAATGAAATCGGTTCGGTGAAATGGGGAGGTACAAATCCTGATATTGTAGAAATGACGGATGTGTCTCGTTATAAGACAGTTAAGTTGAAAGATACCGTGGTTACGTCTGATTTTAACTACGTTTTTCCACCCAATATTACGATTGGTTATGTTAGAAAAGTAGGTGTAAAAGCTGACCAGACTTTCCACGAAATAGACGTTCAATTAGCCACTAATTTCCATACGCTTGCTTACGTATATGTGATAAACAACAAATTATTAGGTGAGCAAAAGACCTTGGAAGAGAAGAGTGGGGATGCGAAGGTGAAGTAATTTTGGGTTGTTGGCTCTCAGCTTTCGGCTGTCAGCAATCGACTATGAAATAACCATTCAGTATTAACATAAGTAAATAAAGTTGAAAGCCGATTGCCGACAGCTGAAAGCCAACAAAATAAAGCCGACAGCCGATAGCTGAAAGCCGACAGCCAATAATAAATGACTCCCAAAAGTATATTTTCACAAGTTCTTGTCTTTGGATTTTACCTTTTGCTACAAATATTTTTTGTAAGGCAATTGGTACTTTTCAACTATGCCTTCTGTTTCGTATATATCGCTACGATTACGCTTTTGCCTTTTGAAATAAACAGAATAACGTTACTCCTCCTTGCATTTTTTGCGGGATTAATGGTTGATATTTTTTACAATACCGTCGGAGCAAATGCTACTGCAATGACCCTAATAGCCTTTTTACGACCCACAGTCATTGATATTTTAACGCCTCAACGTGGCTATGACGAACGCCAAACGCTTAGTCTAAATTCAATGGGTCTGACGTGGTTTGTTACCTACACAGCCACCCTCACGGTCATTCATCATTTTGTACTTTTCTTATTAGAAGCCTCTGATTGGGGGTTATTTTTACCTGTCTTATTGAAGGTAATTTGTAGTACCATTTTCACTACGGCAGTGATTGTGATTATTCAGTTTTTTAGGAGAGATTGAGGTTCTGAGTACTTTGTTCTGAGTTCTGGGTTTAAAACTTAAAATCCAAAACTCAGAACAAAGTACCCAGAACTCAGAACCTATTTACCATCCCCACACAACCCTTCACAACCTTCGTAATTTGTTCAAAATTTCCAGATGTTAAAACGTCTTTGGGGAATAATTGAGAACCCATGCCTACGGCAGTTACGCCCGCTGAAAACCAGCCTTTTAGATTCTGTTCATTGGGTTCGACACCCCCAGTTACCATGACCTTTGCGTGAGGCATAGGAGCTTTGAGGGCTTTGATAAATGCCGTTCCAAGCACATTGGCAGGGAAAATCTTGATAATATCCGCCCCTAATTGTTGGGCTTGATAGATTTCGGTAATAGTCATAACGCCTGGCATCCAAGCGATTTTGTGTTTATGACAAACTTCTCCGACGGCAGGATTTAGACATGGTTGTACAATAAAGTCAGTATCAAGACTGACGAAATACTCAGCCTCTTCGGCACTGAAAACTGTACCTATTCCGATTGCCATATCGGGTAATTCTTGACGAATGTATTTTACTAATTCTGCAAAAATTAAAGCCGCCCCTTCGCCACGATTAGTATATTCAAAAACCTTGATTCCACCATCATAACACGCTTTTACGACTGCCTTACTCACCGCCAAATCGGGGTGATTGAAGAGTGGCATGATGGGTACTTCGCTTAGTTTTGCGTATAGTTGTTCTTTTGTAAATTTCATTTTGAATTTTTACTGTAGCTCGAAGTGGCACTTCGAGAATGGACGAATAATTGTACACGGATTCTCGAAGTGCCACTTCGAGCTACAGTAGTATTCTACCTTTTCAACCTCCCACTCACATCCCCATTCACCACCGCCTCCACTTCCTGCACACTCACGAGGTTAAAATCACCTTCGATGGTGTGTTTTAAGGCAGAAGCCGCAACGCCAAATTCGAGGGCTTTTGTGGTGTCTTTGTATGTTAATTCTCCATAAATATAACCCGCCATGAAAGCATCACCACCACCGATTCTATCCACAATATCTGGAATATCAATCGCTTGTGTTTCAATTATTTGGGAATCTGTCCAACATCTACCCAAGAGGGTATTATGTGAGGCGGAGATTTGTCCCCGTTTGGTAGTTATAACCTTTTTTACTTTCGGAAATTTCTCCGTGATTTGCCTGCAAACAGACTTGAAACTGCCTTTTTCATCATTCGGAATGATACCAAACATATCGGCGGCATCGCCTTTACTACACACAATTATATCACAATTTTCAACTAATTGAGGCATGATTTCACTTGGTTTTTTGCCCCATTTCCATAGATTAGAACGATAACCTACATCGGCAGAAACCGTAATTCCCATCTTGCTGGCTGTTTGTGCGGCTTCTAAACAAGCCTGAAAAGCCCCTTCCGAAATGGCAGGCGTAATGCCCGTGAAATGAAACCAAGTGGTATCTTTCAAAATTTCTTCCCAATTGAAATCGGTAGGCGAAAGACTTGCAAATGATGAAAAGGCACGGTCATAAACCACTTTGCTTGGACGCATGGCTGCCCCTTTTTCTACAAAATAAATGCCGATTCTGTCGCCTCCATAGACAATATGCTCTATACTGACTCCATATTTTTTATAAATGGCAGTAGCAGAACGCCCAATGTCGTTATCTGGAAAACGGGTAACGTGACTTGCTGGAATACCCAAAATAGCCAAGGAAGACGAAACATTTGCTTCGCCTCCGCCAAAATTTATATCGAACTGAGTAGCCTGTGGAAATCGAGAAAAATTAGGAGTACTCAACCGCATCATGACCTCTCCGAAGGTAGTAACTTTCATGGTTTTAGTTTTATTTTACCACAAAGGCACAAAGAAACACAAAGAAAATATTATTTAAAAACTTTGTTCCCTTTGTGCCTTTGTGGTAAAAATTTTCACAAATATTTACGAACAGCCTCAGTAAACCCGTCCAGTTTAGTTAGGTCTTCGCCCCAGAGACTGATGTTTGATAATACTTTTTCTAAATTAAAATCTTGCCATGCTTCGTAAAAATAAGGGGCAAAATTGCAATTGATGGGATAATACTCTCCGTTCGATTCTCCGTAGTACGTTCCGTTTACTTCTTTTTCACCTTTCATAAACTGCAAATACGCTGCAAAACCCATAGCAAAAAGCTCTGGGGCTTTTCCGAATTCCTTGTAGTATTGGAGTAAAACGGGAATATTACGCATCTTCATTTTGGTTGTATATTGAACGGTAATATCAAGGAGTTTATGGTTCAAAAATGGGTTACGGAAACGGTCAAGCACCATTCTTCCGAAACGGTCTCTCACCTTCGCATCAATTTTATAAGGTATCGCCAAAGACATTTCGCCCAACATCAAATTGGTAACGATGCGACTCAAATAAGCGTTTGTCATAACGTCTTTTACCGTTCTGAAACCTAACAAATACGACATTCCGCATTGTAAAGAATGCGTCCCATTGAGCATCCTGAGTTTGAGTTCTCTATAAATTTCAATGTCTCTTTCGATGATTACGCCATCGTCTGCCTGTGCGAAAGACAGCACATTACGCACGTGTTCGTCTCCCTGAATTGCCCATAAACGATACACCTCCGAAAGCACCATGAGGTTATCTTCGTAACCATATTTTTTCTGTAATTCAGCAATCATTTCTTTCTCTGGTTTTCCAGGTACTATTCTGTCCACCAATGAGTTACAGAAATAATTATGCGTTTTTATCCAGTCAATAAACTCCAATTCGAGTTTATTATTATCCGCTTGTTTCAAGACAATATCTTTCAAAATATCACCATTACCGACCAATAATTCTGTCGGAACAATCACCATTCCGCTTTCTGGCGAACCCTTAAATTCCTTCCAACGCTCATGTAAAAACGCTAATAATTTTACGGGAAAAGAAGAGGGAGGGTTATTCGTAATTTTATCATTTTCTAAAAGAGCAATCCCCACTTCGGTAGTGTTAGAAATGACGATTTGCATATCAGGGTTCTTGGCACAATGCAAAATCTCATGCCACTGCGAGCGGGCAGAAAGCGTACGAGAAATAGACGCATTCAAGATATTTTCCTCAATTGCCTGACCATTTTCAAGTCCTTTTACGAGATGCGTAAAAAGTCCGTCTTGTTCGTTGAAATCGTCGGCACCACCTTTATCGGTAGATTTCACAACAACTACTCGACCATTAAAAATGCCCTTTTTATTGGCTTTATCAATGAAATAGTCACAAAGTCCACGAAGCAAAACGCCCGTGCCGAATTGTAAAACTTTTTCTGGTAAATCAAACACCGCCTCATCGGGTAGGTTTAGGTGCTTGCTGAGGTTAACTGAATTAGAAGCTAAATGTGATTTATTGAGTTTAAAGTTCATTATATAGTAAGTTTCGTTATGAATAAGAAAGCATTGAATACCTCTCGTTATACTCAAATAACTATGATTTTTCCACGTGAGACCGTGATTTTTAATTCAATGTTACACAAAAAAAGCGTAAAACTTATCAGTATTTATCTGATTATGTTTTACGCTTTTGTGATTTTAAACTTAGAGAGTTAGAGGTTTAGAGTAAAGATGAAATACTGATTCTCGGTTCTAACTTCAAAAAGATGAACAACCAACTCTAAATCTCTACTTCTCTAAGTTTTTGTTGAAGTTAGAAAGATGAGTAACTAACTCTAAACCTCTAATTCTCTAAGTTTTATGCCTCCCCAATCGGTCCACGATAATTCATTGGGAATTGGAAACCAATTTGACTTTGTTCATCGGTAATTGCTCCGTACGCCTCTTCATATCGTTGAATGTTCTCCTTCAAGGCTTGCATAAGGCGATATACGTGGTCGGGCGTGAGAATAACTCTTGATTTCACCTTTGCTTTCGGAAGACCAGGCACCATTTTGATAAAATCTATCACAAATTCACTTTGCGAGTGTGCTATCATTGCCAAATTTACGTATTCTCCTTCCGCCATTTCTTCGGTCAATTCTACGTTTATTTGATTTTCTTCTTCTTGTTGTTGCTGTTTTGCCATTTTCTTAACGATATTATTCTACAATTCTATTTCACAAATGTATTGATTATTGATAGCTTAACAAAAATCAATCCTAAATTGTGTGTAAGTTCTAAAAATATATTGCATAATTTTGATAAAAAATGAAATTTGGCATACAAATCATTGACAATAATCCATGAAAAAAACATTACTAACCCTTCTCTTTTCCGCCCTAATTTTCAGTACAAAAGCCCAAAATCTTTCGGTTGAGCATATCATGCAAGACCCTAAATTTACCGTTGGTGCTTTGCCTTCAAATATCTTCTGGTCGGAGGATTCTAAGACGATATATTTTAACTGGAATCCCGAAAAAAACAAGGCTGATTCATTGTATGGAGCATCTATTTATGAAAAGAAGTCTTTTAAAATTTCGCCACAGACTCGCAGGGCATTACCCGCTCAGGGGAATTATTCAACTGATTTTAGTAGAAAAGTGTATGCTAAAAATGGGGATATTTATTTGATGGATTGTCGGACGATGGCGATTCGTCAGATTACGAATACAGTTGAAACGGAGTCAAATCCAACCTTCAATGCCAAGGACGATAAAATCATTTATACCAAAGCCAACAACCTTTTCAGCTTCACGATTGCCAACGGAGAAATTGATCAATTAACTAATTTTCAGAATGGTACGAAGAAGGCTGAACCCAAATTAAGTGAGCAAGAAAAATGGCAAAAACAAGACCAGTTGAGTCTATTCGACATTTTGAAGGAACGTGCCGATAAGAAAAAGGAGGGTGATAAAATCCAAAAGGCAGATTTACCCAAACGTGCCAAGGAGATTTTTGTGGATGATAAAGCCGTGCTTGAACCACAATTAAGCCCCGATGAAAAGTATATCACTTATCGTCTCATAAAATCTGCCAAAGATGCAAAATCCACCATCGTACCAAGTTACGTTACGGAGTCAGGTTTTACGGAAGATTTACCAACTCGCACAAAGGTCGGTGCCGCTCAAACTGCCTTTGAGTTTTGGGTTTATGACATCAAAAAAGATACGTCTCTACAAGTTTCAACCAAAGAAATTGATGGAATTTTTGACGAACCTGATTATTTGAAAGATTACTTAAAGAAAAGTACTGTTGCCAAAAAAGACACTGCCAAAAAGAAACCCGAGCCTCGGAAGGTAATTTTTAGTAATGCCGTGTGGTCGGAAGATGGGAAATATTGTGTGGTGGTTGTGAAAAGTCAGGACAACAAAGACCGCTGGATTATGCGTCTCGACCCTATTACTCGTAAATTACAAACCATTGACCGTCAGCGAGATGAGGCTTGGATTGGTGGACCTGGCATTGGCTTTTCGGGCAGTATGGGCGTGTTGGGTTTTCTGGGTGATAACCAAACGATTTACTTTCAATCGGAGGCAGATGGGTACTCGCATCTCTACATCGTAAACTTGGCTTCCTCCGCCCGCAAGCAACTTACGAAGGGCAAATTTGAAGTTCAGTCGGTACAATTATCTCGTGACAAACGCAATTTTTATATTACCACCAACGAAGAACATCCAGGCGAACAACATTTCTATCGCATGGCTACGTGGGGAGGCACACGCACGAGATTAACCAAAATGACGGGGGCGAATCAGGTAGTTTTATCGCCCGATGAAACCAAGTTAGCTTACTTAAATTCTTTCTCAAATCGCCCTTGGGAGGTTTATTTGCAGGAAAATGAGGTGAATGATGCTCCTTCCCAAATCACAAAATCACAAAGCCGACAATTCAAAGAATACAAATGGCGTGAACCCGAAATTGTAAATTTTGCAGCCGAGGATGGCTCAGTCGTATATGCACGTCTGTACGCATCCAAGACGGGCGAGCAAGGCAAAAAACCAGCCGTGATTTTCGTTCACGGAGCGGGATATTTACAAAATGTTCATAAATGGTGGAGTCAATATTTCAGAGAATATATGTTCCACAATATGCTCGTGGACAATGGCTACACGGTTTTGGACATTGACTACCGTGCTTCGGCAGGTTACGGGCGAGACTGGCGAACAGGAATCTATCGTTACATGGGTGGAAAAGATTTGTCCGACCATGTGGATGGAGCGAAGTATCTTATTGAAAAACAGGGCATTGACCCTAAAAAAATTGGTATTTATGGAGGTTCGTATGGTGGATTTATTACCTTGATGGCAATGTTTACAAAGCCCGATGTATTTGCGGCAGGGGCGGCTTTAAGACCCGTTACAGATTGGGCAGCATATAATCATGGTTATACTTCCAATATCCTGAATGAACCACAAACGGATTCAATCGCCTACAAAAGAAGTTCACCCATTTACTTTGCAGAAGGCTTAAAAGGCAATCTTTTGATTTGTCATGGTATGGTGGACGTAAACGTACATTATCAAGATGCCGTCCGACTTTCGCAAAGATTAATAGAACTCAAAAAGGATAATTGGGAATTGGCTTCTTACCCGATGGAAGACCACGGTTTTGTTGAACCAACCTCTTGGATGGATGAATATAAGCGGATTTTTAAATTGTTTGAGGGGACTCTGAAGAAGTGAGTTATATATAATGAAAGAATAATCTGTTCAATATTTTTCGTAAATCTAAATAATCTATTTCTTTCGGCATTATTATTGCTTACTAACAACCAAATAATATTCTGTTTATTTTAATTTTTTCAAGTTAAAATTTGGATAATTTTTCAAAACAGGTCTATACGTTAGGTACAAACGAATAATATATTGTTAATATTTGTTAATGGTAATTATTTTTTTTGCATTTTGTTGGGAAATATTAGAACAACTACTATCTTTGACACATCCTTTCGGGAAAATCCCAAGAAAGAACAAGCAAATCATTAAAATAAAATATAAAACCGATACAATTTGAGGAAAAGCTTTACGTTAACTAAATAGATTTATCAAAATGGAAAAAGTCCATGTTAACGACAGTGAACTTGTATCACTTTATATTAAGACTAATGATGAAAAAGCCTTCGAAACGCTTGTTCGCCGTTACAAATCCAAAGTTTATACTACGATTTATTTGATTGTTAAAGATACCTTCGTAGCCGAAGATCTTATGCAAGATGTTTTCATCAAAGCAGTAGATGTTTTGCGTTCGGGAAGGTATAACGATGAAGGTAAGTTTTTGCCGTGGGTGCTTAGAATAGCCCACAATATGGCAATTGATTATTTCCGTCGTGATAAACGCTATCCAAATGTTGTATTTGAAGATGGTAGTAGTGTATTCAACACACTTGATTTTGCGGAAGACTCATTTGAGGAAATCCAAATCCGTGAAGAATCGCACGCTCATCTGAGAAGCCTGATTAAGTTGCTTCCCGACACGCAGAGAGAGGTTTTAGTAATGCGTCACTACGAGGACATGAGTTTTCAGGAAATTGCCGATGCTACGGGTGTGAGCATCAATACAGCACTTGGAAGAATGCGTTATGCGTTGATAAATCTTCGCAAAATGATGAGCAAACATTCTCCAAGCTATGATACAAATCTTTACGCAGCATGACGTTATCCGTTACGTCTATCAAGAAACAACGGAAGCAGAAGATATTTTGATTCAGGACGGATTCGTCCATGACCCCGAAATGTTAGAATTTTATTTGGACATGCTCGATGTCAAGGCAGGTTTAGATAAAAGTTATCGCCAACCTTCCGAACGAAGTATAGACAACATACTTGCGTACTCAAGGAATCAAGAAAAGAGCCATCAAACCATGCTTGCATAGCGTGGTTTGATGGCTCTTTTTTAGTATTAAAATGAAGGAATTTACAATGTTCAATTTCCAATACTCAATTTTCAAGTAAAAAAGTTTGACCTTAAACTACTTGAACATTGTTAGTTGAATATTGAACACGGAACGCCGTCCGATTGAAAATTCCTTCAATAAAAACTCACAATCTTAGCGTTTCATGATGCTCCAAGAAATCTTGGTAGGCTAATGCTATGCCTTCTTTCAAATCTATTGTGTGCTTCCAACCTTGGGCGTGCAGTCTTGATACGTCCATGAGTTTGCGGGGTGTGCCGTCTGGTTTTGTGGTGTCCCAAATCAATTCTCCTTCAAATCCTACGATTTTACTGACCGTCTCGGCTAATTCTTTGATGGTTACGTCTGTTCCTGTGCCTACGTTGATGAATTCTGGTTGGCTGTAATTTTCCATGAGGTACGCACAGGCTTCGGCAAGGTCATCTGCGTGTAGGAACTCCCGCATAGGTGAGCCTGTTCCCCAGAGCGTAACTGATTCATTTCCAGAGGCTTTTGCTTCATGAAACTTGCGAATCATGGCTGGCAAAACGTGAGATTTTTGGAGGTCGTAATTGTCATTTGGACCATAGAGATTTGTTGGCATTACGGAAATAAAATCACACCCGTATTGACTTCTGTATGCTTCACACAACTTAATTCCTGCGATTTTGGCGATGGCATAAGGCTCGTTGGTTTCTTCCAAAAATCCACTCAAAAGATAGTCTTCTTTAAGAGGTTGTGGGGCAAGTTTTGGATAAATACATGACGAACCTAAGAACATCAATTTCTTTACGCCCGTCTCATAGGCACTGTGAATGACGTTGTTTTGGATTGCTAAATTTTCGTATAAAAAATCAGCTCGGTAGGTATTGTTGGCAATGATTCCGCCTACTTTTGCAGCTGCCAAGAATACGTAATCAGGTTTTTCAGTTTGAAAAAAATCTGAAACGGCTTGTTGGTTACGAAGGTCAAGTTCTTTGGAGGTTCGGAGGATAAAATTAGTGAATCCTTTTTCTTGTAATTTTCGATGAATTGCCGACCCGACCATACCTCTGTGTCCTGCAATGTATATTTTTGATTTTTTTTGCACGTGTGAAATGAATTGGAAAATTTGAAGATTTGGAAAATTTGAAAATAATGTAACCAATTCCAAACTTACATCTTCAAATTGCTAAAACTTTGGGGCAATTAAATGGAATGAATTTTGTTGTTTTCAATTAAGAATAAAAATCGTAATTTTCCGTTTTACAAAAGTAATACATTCGTTTTAAACTGGCTGAATATTTGACAATTAGATTCCTTTTGGGCTTTCAAATTTTCAAATTTTCAAATTTTCAAATTAATTTATGAAGCTGTTTCCTCAATTATTAACATTCACATTCTTACTTTTTACCCTCAATGCAATCGGGCAAGTAACGGATGAATTTAAGACAAAAGCAAAGCCACAAACTGATACTTCCGCTAAGAAAAAAGGGGGGCTTTTAGGTGGTTTAATTCAAACTGATATTTTAGATAATATCAAGAATGCCAAACAGACCATTAAAGATGTAAAAGAAGACATAAAAAATAATAAAGAGGAGTTTAAAAGGGTAAAAGGTGAGACAGGAGACCTTTCTGCCGACTTAGGATTAAAAATAGGTAAGTCGAAAAAGAAGACTAAGGTAAAGAAAAAACCGAAGGACGAATATGAAGATATTAAGTTTGAACTTCGTATAGGCGAGTATGGTTCGGGTACGAGATTGACGATTGAGGAGATTAATGTTTTGCGTAATCCTGACGAGGCAGAACCGAGTATTTATGCCAAAGAAATTTGGTGGTATGACCCTAAATTAAGGCGTGTTACCAACGTTCCAAGAAAAGATAAAGATTACGGTGAAATTTGTCACGGACCTTATAAAAAGTATGTGAATGATGAATTGGTAGAAGAAGGATTCTTTTACGTAGGTACAAAAGATGGACGTTGGGAGACTTACAATCAGGAGTATATTTTGTTATCAAAAGAAAAATATCGGGAGGGCTTTTTAGCGGATTCAAGGATTACTTATTACGATAAAGAAGAGACTAAAATCAAAGAAGTTGTACCTGTAAAATTCAATAAAGTAACAGGTGAATATCGTTCATTTTATAATGCTGGACAACTGAAAGAAGAAGGCAGATTTGATGATAGCGTAAAGGTAGGACGTTGGCGAGAATATCATCAATTTGGCACAGGAGGGCGTTTGAAGAAGGAAACAATGTATGCCAGAGATAAATTTGACACTACGCCCGCAGAGGTTTTGGTAGAAAGAGACGAGAAAGGAAAGATTATATATGAAGCTCCTAAGAAGGTGAAAAAGAAGGAGGAAGAGGAGAATTGAGTAGGCAGTTTTCAGTAGGCATTAAAAAGGGTTAATCAGAGTTTTAATAGACCTGATTAACCCTTTTTCATAGATTAGATTTAAAATATAAGTATTCGCTGAGAAACAGTTAATGTTAGTTGAAATCTAATTTTGACATACAACTATCTAATAATTAATGATTTAGGAGTTTTTTTAACTTAATGACTTATAAACTTTAAACTTAACAACTACTTAGATTAGATTTATTAAGATAATGTTTTCCTAAAATCTTACCGTAATTTTGTGTTGTAATACGCTAAATCAAAAAAATGACCCTCCCAGAAATATTCGATAATTTTAATTCGCTCAAAGTCCTCATCATTGGCGACGTTATGCTTGATGCCTATACATGGGGAAAGGTAGAGAGAATTTCGCCCGAAGCCCCCGTACCCATCGTGAATGTGCGGAGTCGTGAGGTGCGTTTGGGTGGTGCTGGTAACGTCGTGATGAATGTTCAAGCCCTTGGTGCTGAGCCTATTATCTGTTCGGTCATTGGCTCAGATGCTTATGGCGATGCTTTATTGAAACTACTGAGAGAACAAAATCTTTCAACTGAGGGGATTATCCAATCCGAAACCCGAATCACGACTGTCAAAGAACGAATCATTGCGGGTTCACAACAGATTGTGAGAGTCGATACTGAAACTGATAAGCTCATCAATGATTCTGAAAATCAGATACTTACCAATAAAATAAAGGATTTAGCACAAAATGCTGATGTAATTATTTTTGAAGATTATGATAAAGGAGTTTTGTCGAAAGAGTTAATCCACGACATTATTTCTTTTGCTAATCATCATAATATTCCTACCATCGTTGATCCTAAAAAACGTAATTTTTTGTACTACCAGAACGCCACTCTTTTCAAACCAAATTTGAAGGAATTGAAGGAAGGCTTAGCGATTCATTTTGATGTAAAAAATCCCGAAGAATTATCAGAGGCTGTGGCTATGTTAAAATCAGCCCTTGATTTGGGAGGAGTCTTCTTAACGCTCTCAGAAAGAGGTGTTTACATAGATTTTAAGCATGAGAGAAAGGCAATCCCTGCTCACATACGTACGATTGCAGACGTATCGGGTGCGGGTGATACGGTCATTTCTATTGCTGCCTGTTGCTTGGCTTTAGGGCTTTCACCCGAATTGATTGCAGGACTTTCAAATTTGGGTGGAGGTTTAGTTTGTGAGTCGGTGGGAGTTGTGCCAATTAATAAAGAATTACTGAAACAAGAAGCCCTTTTGCATTTGTACGTTGAATAGTGATTAGTGATTCAAACAATTGATAATCAACAGACTTGTTGTGAATTGATTATCAGACAGTTAGCATTAAAATTATCTTTTTGGAAATTTTAAATACCATTGACCACCCCCTACCCCCTTCAAAGGGGGACTTGCACTAATGGTAAATCCCCCTTTGAAGGGGGTAGGGGGATGTTCAATGGTATTAAAACCTGTAACTATCTGATAATCAACAGATAACAAATCTAATTGTTTATTTACAAGAAATAACAACATCGTTTAAATTGCTTCAATTATTCCCTACTCAGGCTTTTCTTCTATCCCCAAGGTTGTCAAAGATGGATTTATCATTCTGGTTGTAATAACAACCTTGAAAATTTTATTGCCCGCCAAACTAAACTCAGCCACAAATTTCCCTTTCTCTTTCAAACTCCTATACACAGCGGTGTAGTTTATTTTCGAGTCCCAACCATTGATTGCCAAAGCCGCTTTCAGTTGGTCGAGGCATTTGCTGAGGTTTGAAAAATAGTTAAAAACTGTTTCTTTTTGGCGAATGGTATTTAATGAACCAATCGAAATTACCGCTATTTCATAGATGGTTTGTTGTTTCATGTTTTGAGTAGTAAATTAAAATGAAAAATTATCTCACTATTTTTCAAACATAAAACTTTTCCTAAACGTTCAGCGTTTTACTATCATACATCTGAAGTCAAAATAAAAAAAGCCTTGCTATGAAGCGAGGCTTTTTTGTTTTCAAAATGTCTATTATTCTACCCCTTCACCAACTCAAACACCGTAATCTCAGGCGGCATACCTACTCTGCCAGGATAACCAATATAGCCATATCCACGATTTATATAGAGTTTTTGTTCTCCTTCTTCGTACAGTCCAGCCCACTGTTTATAGGCGTATTGTGCAGGAGACCATGTTTTTCCACCAACAGTTATTCCAAACTGTGTACCGTGCGTATGTCCCGAAAACATTACGTCAATGTCTTTGTACTTGGTATTTACCTCCTTATCCCAATGCGTAGGGTCGTGCGAGAGGAGTAATTTTACAGGGGCTTCGTCTGTTCCTTGATGAGCTTTATGCAGATTTCCGTAGGTGTGAAAACGTCCTTGTCCGCTAATATTTTGTACCCCAATGATGGCTAATTTTTCTCCGCCTTGTTCAATAAAACGATGTTCGTCCATCAATAAATCGTAGCCCATAATCTTGTGGGCGTGCATTAAGTCTTTGAGGTTTTGCTGTTTAGCCGCTTTATTACCTTCCCAATTCACATAATCTGCATAATCATGGTTGCCGAGGGTACTGAATACACCCAGCGGAGCTTTTACCTTGTTAAAAATATCAACGTATTGGTTTACTTCGGTTGCCAAATTATTCACCAAATCTCCCGTAAAAAATACCATGTCTGGCTTTTCTTTCATCAACATTTCTACGCCACCTTTCACGGCTACTTTATTGAAAAACGAACCTGAGTGAATATCCGAAATCTGAGCAATGGTCATACCCTCAAATGCTTTTGGCAGGTTTTTCAAGGCTAATTTTACTCTGCGGATTCTATAATCATGAGCCCCCGAGATAATGCCCCAAGTCAAAGCAATCGCTGGTACTGCACCCGCTACGACGGCAGTTTTCATCAAAAAATCAGAACGAGTGATATTCCCAGTTCCTCCAATAGGTGCATTTGACGTAACCGTATGCCCTGTAAATTTAGAGACAATCCATCGAACCAATCTTCCTAAATCATCAATCAAAAGAAATAAAACTACGAAGATTTTAGAGATATAATTGATAAAAACGCCTACCATAATGATTGTACGGAGGTTTTTGCCCAGAATATCAGGATTGGTAAAGTTATACACCCACATACCCGCAAGCGTAAGGGCAGTAACGCCCCAGAAAAGATACTTGATAATGTTCTGGGTATTTTGTGCAAGATTCTGAGTCGAAATTTTAACCGCTTGCCAAACGTACCAATCTATCAACAAGAAGATGATGGTAATGATGGGAATGATAACGAGTTTGTTCATTGAATGAGATGATTGTTTATCCCATGAAAACTTAAAAAATAGATAGGTGGTTCAATGATGGGCTTTTTTGTGATGAGTGGTTGATATTTTTACCAATAAATCCAAAACATTCAGATTTAGCTTTCAAAAAAGGTATCAAATCTAATTCCCATAGTGTACATCCCAAAAGTGCTGAAATACCTATCAGTTCTTCAAAACCTTAAACTCAACCCGTCTGTTAATTGCCTGATTTTCAGGCGTATCGTTTGGAACTTTTGGGTCATATTTACCATACCCTTTAGCGGTAATACGCTCAGCAGGTACGCCTTGGGTGAGGAGGTAGTTACGCACTACGTCTGCACGTTCTTGCGATAGTTTATTGTTCACTAAGTCAGTTCCCAAGTTATCGGTATGTCCACCGATTTCTGTAAGCATTTTAGTATTTTCTTTGAAAAATGAAGCTAAACGATTCAACTCATAGAAAGACTCGGGTTGAAGGGCTGCCTTTCCAAATTGAAAGAAAATATTTTTCATTTCAATTTTTGTGCCCACTTCTACATTTTTTGAAGGGATTACGGTCATATCCTTCCCTTCGATTTCGAGGTATTTGCCCGTTATTTTACTCAAATCAATGTTTTCGGAGGTACTGATATAGCCGTCAATTTTGGTGGTGATTCCGTAGTTTTTTCCGTAGGGTAAAACCACTTTATAAATCCCCGTGATGGGGTCGGGAGTGGCAATGCCTAATTCTTTTCCGTTGGTTAAGTCTTCATAAATGATTTTTGCGTTATTGGGTACTTTGCCCGTTTTGCCATCAATTACTTTTCCTGAAACCAATACCACTGGGTCAGATTTTGTAGGCTCAATCTTCACAGGGACAGTGCCAGGTGGATTTTTCTGTCCTCCTGCCATTGGTGAAGTTGTAGTTTCTGTTGGTTTTGTGGTTTCAACGGGTTTGGGTTGGTCTATTTTCAAACGAAAAATATCTTTCTTCCCGACAGAATTATTACTCGAAATAAAATAAGCATAATCGCCTGCCGCCGAGATGGTGTAATAGGCATCGTATTGGTCGGTATTGATAGGTTCTCCGATGTTGGTAGGCTCTGTCCAATTTATCCAAGTTTCATCTTTTCGCTTGCAAACCCAGATGTCATTACTGCCTTTTCCACCCTCACGATTACTCGAAAAATAGAGTGTTTTGCCGTCTGCGGCTAAGAATGGGGTTGTTTCTGTAAAATCGGTATTGACATCATCGCCCAAATTCATCGGTTCAGACCAAGAGCCGTCTTTTTCTAAAAATGAAGCATAAATATCGTCTTCGTCAGAATTTTTCTTTTCTGAAAAAGCCATCAAAAGAACTTTGCCATCATTTGAAAGATAGCCATATTCATTCTTCCCACGACTCAGTTTTTCGTATTTTGGAATATTTATTTTTTGAGGAATCTCCCATCCATTAGCTGATTTTTTAGCGATTGAAAAACCACGAGTTTCGTATTGCCCGTTCACGTAAGCACCTTTTACCAAGATGGTTTGTCCATCGGGCGAAACGCTATAAATGGTATTGTATTGGTCACGGTTGAGACTTTCGGGC
Organism: Cytophagales bacterium; assembly: GCA_013298125.1. Taxonomy (GTDB): domain Bacteria; phylum Bacteroidota; class Bacteroidia; order Cytophagales; family Spirosomataceae; genus Arcicella. The sequence continues at coordinate 141,023 of JAAFJP010000007.1, forward strand.
ATACGACGGGCGGTTGTCCATGCCCCCATGAGACTCTCAGAATACCAAATATCTTGCGAACCCGCAATTTGCTCAGTACCAGCCATGCCGAACTTGTTTTGTGGATGATTTTTACGCCCAAAATAAAGCGTTTTCCCATCGGGCGACATCACAGGATTGAGTTCCGAATATTCAGTATTGACGGCAGAACCGATGCTTTCAGGCTTGTTTTGAGCTGTAAGCTGAGAGATATTACCTATGAGTAACGAGATAGTAATGAGAGATTGGAGAGTGGTTTTCATAGAGAAAATGATAGCTAAGTAGTAGGCAGTAAAGAGTTTTCAGTAGGCAGTTTTGTCTGCATTATCCTAACTATTATTACTACACACTTAAATTTTTATTTTTAACGAAAAGTAAAGCGTAAAATTGTTGCATAAAAAAGGTAGTAGGCATTTTGACAACCTACTACCTTTTTATGAAAATATCATTCATTAGGCAGCTACTGCAATATATTCTGCCATTTTATGAGGAGGTTGTGGGATTTCTTTACCCGTTTCTTTCAAATCTTCCAGATAAAGTTCTATTGCCTCTTTTATGTTTTCTTTGGTATCTTCTAAGGTATCTCCGACCGTAAAACATACAGGTAGATCAGGCACATACGCACTGTATCCGCCACCATTACATTCTTCAAAAATAACTAAATATTCCATTTCATTTGATGCCCGCTTGCTTTAAAATGCTGTTTGCTGTTCCTAATTTTACATCTTTACTCAACCCGTGATTTGGCACGACAACGATACCGTCTTTATCTGGATGTTTGTAAATAATGTGGCTGCCTTTTTGTCTATCAAAAACCCAACCATCATCTTGAATCAACTGAATAATCTCTTTTACTTTCATTTCTTGTGGTTAGAAATAACATTCAAATATACTGAAAAATCACGCTCGCCCAATCCATTTTCCCACTAATTCGCCCTCAGAGACATCATTACGCAATTTTTCTAACAGGGATTCAATATTATCATCCACAATTAACATATCAAGGTTTGCTTCTTTTAGGAAACCTTCTGAGACCATTTTGGAAAGCATTACGAGCATTGGATTGTAGAACCCGTTAGTATTCAGAACGCCAACAGGCATTTGATGAAGCCCTAATTGTCGCCAAGTCAAGATTTCAAAGAGTTCATCCAACGTTCCCCAACCACCTGGAAGAGCAATTACCGCATCAGATTTTTCTGCCATTAATTGCTTGCGAGTGTGCATGGTGTCAGTTACGATACACTCGGTCAGTCCTTTGTGTTGAACTTCCCACGGCTCCATAAATGATGGAATTACTCCGATGGCTTCTCCACCATTTGCCAAAATAGCATCGGCAACTGTTCCCATCAGCCCTACACTTCCACCTCCATAAACCAATCTAAGTCCTTGATTAGCAAGTGTTTTGCCAACTTCTGTGGCAGTATTTCTATAAACTTCGTTATGACCTGCCGATGAACCGCAGTAGATTAAAATATTTTTCAAAATATCGGATTTGTTTTTTAGTTTCGTAAAAATAACAAATGCTCATGTATTATCCAGAAATTGATGTAGATATCCGATTAAATGCACCCAAAGCACATCAACGAATTATCAGTAAGTTGACGGCAAGCTTGGGACATTTATTTTATCATGAGCATGAGATTTCGCTCGAACCACTCCCTGAAACGCAGATTGATGAGGGACAAGCAAGCCCAGTACCTGATATTTTATTGTACGATAATGAAACCTATAAAACGCCCATCATCATTGAGGTTTTTCACCCCAACGGTTTGAATAACGACATGAAGAAAATCATTCGTTTGATTGAGGAAAACGACTATGGTATTGAGGAGGGTTTTATCTACGATTATGTTCGTGGGATGTGGTCTAAATACATAAAAGGTGTAGGTCAAGTGTTTGACAATCAGTCATATTCAGATATTTTGGATATGGATTTAGCTGGACTTTTATAGTCCCTACTCCTCATTCAAATCTTCTCAAAAATCAAATAAGAGCCTTTATTCTTGGGAAAATCTAAGAAAACTCCTAATTGTAAAATCGTTTTTACAGGATTAGTCTCAATTTGTACAATTCTATACTCTTGGGATTCCGCTAATAAGGTGTAGTAATTATTTTCGCACTGCATCATCTCAGTCGAACCTCCACGTTTTGAACCTCCAACGGTGGAAATTTTGATAACTCCTTTTGAATCAGCTTCATAGCTTGCAAAATAATCATTCACGGTTGATTGTCCATTGAGAGAAAACAAATTACTCGTCCCAGAAGGATTGGCGGTAAATTCAATGGTAATTTCTCTTGTAGGTGTATTTACGCCACAAGGTCTGTCTAAAACATCTCCCCTAAGAATCTCTACTAATTTCCATTTGCCTATTAAAGTAGCAATACCCGTAGAAGATTCTGGTTCTACAATTTCTGTTTTTTTACATGAAAATGACATGATGAATAGAATTGTAATAAGATAAATTCGCTGATAAGTCTTCATGATTTCTAAAAATTTTAAGTTTCATCAAAGACAATTCTTTCGACAAAATGGTTGGAATTCTACTTCAACAAATCTTCCAAAGCCTCCCGCACCTCCACAAACCGATACTCAAAATCCGTCTCCAACTTTATCCGTTGATTCAAGACATAATTTCCTCCTAAAACCAATATCGCCATTTCTCCAAAAACCATATTCAAAGCAAATGCAGGTACATTGGGCATCCAAAAGGGGCGTTTCAAGACTTGGGCTGAGATTTTGGTTAGTTCATAATTCGTTACAGGATTTGGGGCAACGGCATTGTACGCACCCGTCATACGCTCATCCGTGAGGGCTTTGATGTAGAGTTCGCACAAATCATCCAAATGAATCCACGATTGCCATTGCTTGCCCGTACCCAAGGCAGCACCCACGCCCCAACGCACGGGAAGGGTCAATTTAGGCAAAGCTCCTCCTTTTTCACTCAAAACGATGCCAGTACGAAGTTTGACAGTACGAATGCCCAAAGACTCAATTTCATCTGCCCCTCCCTCCCACTGAATGCAACAATCAGCGATGAAATCTGTACCAGCGGTATGTTGTTCTGACATATATTCATCGCCCGTATCAGCACCGTAAAAGCCAATTCCAGAAGAAGAAACGAAAGATTTGATTTTATGAGGGAGTGATTTTAACTTGTTAGAAATCAACTGAATAGACTTTACTCGACTATCAATAATCTCTTTTTTACGAGCTTCCGACCAGTTTTCATCGGCAATGCCCGCCCCTGCGAGATGGATGAGATAATCAGCTTCGAGGAGGGCTTGTTCTTCGATTTGCCCTTTTTCAATGTCCCAATGGTGGGTTTTAACTCGCCCCTCTCCTACTCCGTGGCTGGTGTCCCCACCAGCCACACGTACTACTTTTTTACGTCCAAGGTGTGAGACGGTAAATCCTTTTTGTAATAATAATGCTGTAAGTCGTGTACCGACTAAACCTGAGCCTCCTGTAATTAATACGTTCATAAATTTTTGATTTGATTTTTTGCAAATCTAAGGCATTGAAAATGAAGAGATTGTTAATCAAAAGTGAACATTCCTTAATGAGATGTTAATGTTCCATAAACTTCATTTTGTGCAACGGATTAAAATCCGTTGTTAGGATATCGGTCATCCCTACGGGATTATTTCCTGCCAACAAGTCCCAGAGGGACGGTTTATTTTCTAACAACGGATTTTAATCCGTTGGAAAGAAGTTTTACGTAATAAATCTTTAAACCCCACTCCCACCCTTCAAGTTTAATTTCTTCACGCCTTTTCGCAATTTTGTCATAAAATCTATGCCAGGGTCGTCTTTTTCAGTTCTATAATTTGGGTCAGACTCTTTCCAAAGAGATGTCTTTTGGAAGTTGGTATATTCGTGATGTCCAATCAGATATTCGATGGATTTGTATTTCTTTTTCAAGTAATTTACAATCCAGATATTGGCTTTTAGTTGGGCTTCGGTGAGGGGATATTTATTACCATCTCCTACGTTTTCAATACCCAAAGCACACCAATTGAGTCCGATGACGTGGCGAGCCATGAGGTTTTCGGGCATCAATCGGTAAATCGTTCCGTCTCTATCCACCAAAAAATGAATCGAAACATTCAAGGCACTCACGCCCTTCAACTCCTTCCGAAACGAAGGCAACATCACAGGATTGAAAGCATTGAAAGAACCTTCGAGCGTAGGAATAGCCGTCCAATGAGCCACAATCATTTTGGGTGAAAGCGTGGGTTCTGACTGAACTAAACCATATCTTTCTTTAAGGTATTGTAGAGACAAAGATTTACGAGTAGAATCATAAATGATTGGTCGTTCTATGATTTTTTGAGATAATCCCTTGAAAATCAGTGAAGAAAGCAAGACGAAAAGCGTTAGTTTTCTCATGGATGGATGGTTTTATGATGAAGGAGATGAATAAAATTACGAAATATTTAATGATAGAATGAGTTAATGAGTTAATGTGTGAGTATTTTTGATAAACCATTTTTGAAAGAGTCTTGGTTTATCAACTTAACAACTTTGTAACTTAGAAACTTTATAATGAACTCCGTATTAAGAAAATTACTCTCCATGACTGATGTCTTTGGGTTCTTTGAGCGAGACCCCTTTGGTAATTCTATGCTTTTGAAGAGGCTAATTGTGATGGTTTTGGGCGTTTTGACTTATAGCCGATTGCGAGGTGTTAATAAAACCCAAATCAGAGGAACAGAGCATTTGGAGGGACTTCCACGCACGGGAGTGCTGTTTTTGTCCAATCATCAGACCTACTTTATGGACGTAATTGCTCTTTATCATATCTTTTTTAGTGTGAAATGGGGATTCAGAAATTCTGTCAATTTTCCAATATATCTCTTAGCTCCACGTTCGAGGGTTTTTTATGTGGCGGCTTCCGAAACGATGAAAGAAGGGGGATTGATTCCAAGGATTTTCTCACAGGCGGGGGCAATTTTGGTCAATCGTTCGTGGCGAGCTGAGGGTAAGGATGTGAAAAGAGCGGTTGATACTTCGGCAGATGATAAAGTAGGGAAAGGTTTGTCTTATGGTTGGGTGGTGAGTTTCCCACAAGGCACGACTACGCCTTACGCACCCCTACGTAAAGGAACGGCACACTTGATAAAAGGTCATAATCCAATCGTTGTGCCTGTGGTAATAAATGGTTTCAGAAGGGCGTTTGATAAGAAAGGATTGCGTTTTAAAAAGGTCAATACAACACTTTCAGTAGAATTTAAAGAACCCATCCGCTTCGACCCAGAAATGCCCGTGGAGGAAATGGTGGAACTTTTGAGAGATAAAATTGAACAAAAAATTCCTGTTGAGAAATTGACGTGGAAACGTGAGGGAGTTTAGGGATTGGGTAAATTGGGGATTAGGTATTCTCTGTCTGAATCAGGATTTATAGGATTTTAAGATGTACAGGATAAAGGATAAAATTTACCCATTCAATTGATAATAAGCCTTATAAAGCCCTCATGTTCATCCTATAAATCCTAAAATCTCGTAAATCCTGATTCAGACGGGGTCGCCAAGACAAAAAATTCTCTAAACAAAACCCCTCAAACCCCAAAATCCCAACCCCAAACAATGCTCCACAAAACCCGAGGCATAGTCATCAACTACATCCGTTATCGAGAGACCTCGGTGATAGTGAAGATTTATACCGAAGAATTTGGGATTCAGACCTACATCGAAAATGGAGTCAGAAGTGCGAAATCTAAGAACAAAATTGCTCTATTTCAGCCACTTACGTTATTAGATTTAGTCATTTATCATAAAGAAAACAAAGGCATTCAACGGATTTCGGAGATAAAATGTAATGCCCCTTTTCAAACCATTCCTTTTGATATTTATAAATCTTCGATTGCTTTATTTATTACAGAATTTCTATCAAAATCACTTCACGAAGAAACAGGCAATACCAATCTTTTTCATTTCCTCAATAATTCGATTCTCTGGCTTGATGGTGTTACTGAAAACTTTGAGAATTTCCATCTACAATTTCTCATGCAGTTTGGCACGTACTTAGGTTTTTCGCCCGAGAATGCCCATGAAATTTCACATGAATTGAGCCTTCACAACTTGCCAGTATTGACTAAAGACCTTGAAAATCAGTTAGATGTATTAATGAATACCCAATACGACAAAGCTCCTAAGATTGACCGTTTTTCCAGAAATCAGTTATTAGATTCAATCATTTTGTTCTATCGTTTACACGTAGATACGCTTACGGAAGTGAAGTCGTTGGGAATTTTGCAGGAGGTTATGCGGGGGTGAATTTTTCCCTCCAATCCAATCCATTAGGCAAATCTATATCTGAAAATTCTAAATGAATTACCCTTCTATTACGTTCTGAGGTACTTTTATTAGAAGCATGAAGAATCAAGGGTTTCATTAACATTACACCACCTTTTGGAACGGAACAGGATATTGGTTCTGGATAATCTTCTAATCGAAAATCCTTCATCGAAATCACCCCTTTTTGATGACTTTTGGGAATGACTCTCAACGCTCCGTTGGTTTCATCACAATCATCTAAATGAATTCTGACAGTAAAAATATTCTCTAAAATCTCACGTGGAGGCTGAACGGTTGGCTGCCCTTGTTTCAAAGTCCAATTGGTAAAGCCTTCAATATCAATCTTTTCCGAAACAGAAATCGTTAAATCTTGATGCCATGCTACTATCCAATTTGACTGTGGAGGTTTATCGAAATAAATGGCTTTGACGTTGAAATAATTACTTCCGAATAAATCCTTAATCAAGGTTTTGAGCTTGTCATTCCAAAGAGCATTTTGTAGCTCAGGAATCTCTGAGAGTAGGTTTCGGATAGCGAAGAGGTCATTACTTTGTCGAAAATTTGGAGAGTTTTGGGTAGCGTTTTCGATGATTTTTGTTAATGTATTTACTTCGGATATTGAGTAAATATCTGGGAGGGTGGTGAAGCCGTTTTGGTGGAGATATTGGATGGTTTTTACCATAAAATCTTATTACGCAACACTTGCATAATCACGATAATTGACTACTGCATGAGGTTTTGGGAGAGTAATATCTGATTCTAAAACGGGTATAACGTCAAGTGTATCACCCTGATTATCAAATACTTCTAAAATATATCCACTCGGTTCAATGAACTCTACAACCGTAGCGACATCTCCCTTCATGAACTGATATTGAGGGAAATCTTTGGTTAAAATAACCGTTGAGAATAATGGAAATTGTTGCATGGTTATTTATCTGATTTGTTGGGAAATAACGTTACAAACTTAAAAGTATTTTCACTGTCTAAAAGTAACCAAATCGTAACTACGCCAAAATTACGTAATTGACCTTTTACTTCAAATAAATCTCCTCCAAATGGTGAGGTTTTCTGAAATACAGCTTCATTTTCTTCTGCAATTTTACAAATATCTTTGGCTAAATCTTCCCAATTATCAAATGAATATCCAAGCTCATTAAGAAATTTCGACTTATCATTTTTATCTTTTGGAACGAGTAAATAGTTGGTTATTTTAGCGGGGTCAATAAAAATATTCATAAATTCAATTTAAAAACTGTTAGATTTTTTAGTCTTTATAGTTTGATTTTAAAACAAATTTAGTTGGAAAAAGATTCTAATTGATTGAATTAGGCTTTTTTAAAAGACAAATCATCAATCTTACTTTGTACAATGTTTATCAGTTCTTCCTCATTTTCAATTCCATAAAAAATAAAGAATGGTTCTGTCTGATATGAAAATACTTTGTGTCCCATTGATGCCTTTTCAAATTTAGTAACGTTTCTGAATTGAATACTTTTCATTATTTGTCCATGCTCATAAATTATCAGACTTTCGCTCACTATTTCATATTCTCTGGAAAGAACTCGTTTTGTTTGATTTAAAAAGTATTTCCAAGTAAAAAACGGTACTATAATTACACAAATCAAGAATATCTGAATCGCAAAATGAGTATGATTATAAGTATCAAATAAAAAGTAAATCAGGGAGATTTGCACAAGTCCGTAACGGATTCCCATTGAAATTTGATGTTTTCGTATTCCCTTTACCTTCGTTTCTTCTGAAAATTTATATCTCATATTTTTAGCATTTTAGGTCTATATCTTCCTCTTCAACTCAAAATGTTTACCCAAATACAAACGCCTAACTTGCTCATCGTCAGCGAGTTCTTGGGGTGTTCCCGCTTTTAGGATTTTGCCTTCAAATAGTAAATAGGCACGGTCGGTGATGGAAAGCGTTTCATCAACGTTGTGGTCGGTAATCAAGATTCCGATGTTGCGGTATTTGAGTTTTGCTACGATTCCTTGAATCTCCTCAACCGCAATCGGGTCCACGCCCGCAAAGGGTTCATCCAATAAGATAAACTTTGGGTCAACTGCCAAAGCACGGGCAATTTCTGTACGACGGCGTTCTCCTCCCGACAGAACCTGTCCCAAATTCTTACGGACGTGCGTCAATGAAAATTCCTCTAAAAGTGATTCGGTTTTTTCCTTTTGCTCCTTCTTCGAGAGTTTGGTCATTTCCAAAACCGCCAAGATATTTTCTTCTACGGATAAAGTCCTAAAAACCGATGCCTCCTGAGCCAAATAGCCAATTCCGAGCCTTGCACGCTTGTACATGGGCAAGTCCGTAACGTCCACATCGTCCAAATACACCTTGCCAGAATTGGGTTTCACTAAGCCTGTAGCCATATAGAAAGAAGTAGTTTTCCCAGCTCCATTGGGACCCAAAAGCCCCACAATTTCGCCCTGTGCCACTTGGTAGCTAACGTTGTCATTAACAGTCCGTTGTCCGTATTTTTTGATTAAATTTTCTGTTCTTAGTATCATAAGTCGAATAATTCAGCGGGGTTAATTTTAAACTGTAACATATTGCCTGTGGGTCTTCCGCCATCTCCTCCTTTGCGTTGCATCGTGATTCTTCCAATGACAAAATTGCCTCTTTTTGTGATAAGCACTTCACCTTGACTATAATGGTTGATAGCAACATTCATGGGTTTTATTACCCATTGTATATTTGTTTTTAGTTTTAATGTAACCAACATCCACTCGGCAGCAAACTGTCCCCTTCCTTTCAGTATATCGCTAATAATCAGCGTTTTATTGTCGTATAGCCATTTCATAGTTACCGTTTTCTCTTCTTCCGAAAACTCATTGGCGAACATTCGCCTTTTATCTTTTGGATTTGAAATAGAAGGTTTTTTTTCTCCCGTATAACGTTTTATGACATCAACAACATCTTCTGGAATGTTCCACATTTCGACATATTTATCAACCCAACGTTTATCTATTTGATTAAATCCTTTGGGATTTTTGACCAGTTTCAATTGTAAATTTTGAGCATCAATCAGAGTTTTCAGTTTGATGCGTACCTGAACTTGTACATCAGCCTTGAAACCAGAATGTTGAAAGGCTTCTACATATTCAATTTCTTCTAAAATATAGCCCATTGAGACAAGCCAACTTTGAGCATCAGAATCTGTTTCCCAATCATTGAATTTTTTGATAATATCTTTTTCATTCTTAAAGCCATCTTTGGCAATTTGAGAACCTTTTTCAACAGAGTGCATAAACTTGATTTTGGGTTAAAACCATTTGAATTTCTTTTAAGATAGCTTTTAAAACATTGATTGGAACACTATTTCCAAATTGTTTATATGCCTGACTATCAGATGAATCTATCATAAAACTGTCTGGATAGCCTTGTAATCTTGCACATTCTCGGGGTGCTAATTTTCGGATTTTATCGTTAATTACATATACGCCCGTTTTTGCTCCAATACCTCCTCCGTATGCTGAAAGCGTGATGGCATGACCCAATTCGTGATAAATTCTTTCGCCTTGTCCACCTTTGTTGATTGACCCAATTCTGATGGGTTCAAGTGGATAATTTCCAAAAATATCTCTTGAAATCCTCACATTTGATTTTAAATAAACATCATCCCTTTCAATACGATATTTTTCAGTTTCATCATCTGAAAGAATAATATCTTTTATTTTAATTGGGACGTTAGTTTCTTTGGGAAATTTGAAATTATCAATTTCTAAATCATTTCTAAAACCAACAATGTAAACCCTTTCTCGATTTTGAGGTAGTCCAAAATGGCTGGCATTCAGCACTTTATGAAAAATAGAATAACCTAAATCTTGTAGAGTAGATTTGACAATCTTCAAGGTTTTTCCTTCATCATGCGTAGAAAAATTTCGGACATTCTCTAAAAATAAAACCTGCGGACGATGATATTCTATGATTCGTGCAATATCAAAAAACAATGTTCCTCTTGTATCTTCAAATCCTTTTTGCTTTCCCGAAATACTAAACGGTTGACAAGGAAAACCTCCACAAAGAATGTCATGGTCTGGAATATCTCTTTCAGAAATTTGGGTAATATCTCCTGTTGGTAATTCTCCAAAATTCTTTTCATATACCTTTTGAGCATATTTATCCCATTCGGAAGAAAAAACACAATTTGCTCCGAAACTTTCCAAAGCAATTCTGAATCCTCCAATTCCAGCAAAAAGGTCTATAAACTTCTGATTTTCAATCATATATCTAAATCTTTATATCCTTCAACATCAACTGAAAACTCCTTTTCCCTTGCCACTCATTAATCTCAATGGTGTAGCAAATTGAAAAGGTTTTTCTTTTGGATAATTCTTCGTAAAAATCTTCTACCATGCCAAAGCCTACGCACGTAAAGGCAGGTGAGTCCTCTTGAAATACGTTGATTTTCAGGTGTTTCTCTTTCATTTTTATCGGTACGCCGTGCAGTTTTACGTTTTCAGAAACAAAAACTGGGGTCATATTTTGTGGACCAAAAGGCGACATTTGCGACATAATTCTGTGAAATTTATCCGTAATTTGAGCCAAAGGTAAATTCATATCCACCGAAATCATGGGAGAGAGTTGTTCGGGTAAAATTTTACGAGAAACCACTTCTTCAAATTTACGCTTAAAATTCTCTATCTCGTTGATTTCCAAGGTTAAACCCGCCGCAAAGGTATGTCCGCCAAACTGAATGAGATGTTCTTCACATTCTTCGATGGCTTCATAGACATCAAACCCAGGCACAGAACGAGCCGAACCCGCAGCGTGACCGTTTGATTCGGTCAGAATAATGGTTGGGCGGTGGTATTTTTCAATACAACGACTTGCCACTATTCCTATTACGCCTTTATTCCAATCGTTTTTGAAAAGGACGGTACTCTTAGCATTTTGTAGGACTTCGTCGTTCTCAATCATGTTCAAAACTTGCTCCGTAATGCTACTGTCCAAGCCCTTTCTATCGGTGTTATGTTTACTAATAATTCTTGCAAAATCTAAGGCAGCATCCTCATTATCAGACAGTAACAGATTCACAGCATCGTAGGCGTGCTTGATTCTACCAGCCGCATTGATGCGTGGACCAAGCCCAAAAACGACTTTGGTAATATCCATTTTTCCTTCCAAACTTGCCGAAGCCATCAAGGCTTTCAAACCTGTTCTTGGATTGGTATTTAGTTGTTGCAAACCAAAATATGCCATCGTACGATTTTCACCCACGATAGGCACAATGTCGCAAGAAATGGACGTAACCACCAAGTCGAGGTAGGGGAGGAGGAGGTCGTCAGCAATGCCTTGATTAGTACAAAATGCCTGTAATAATTTAAAGCCAACGCCACAACCTGTTAATTCATCGAACGGATAAGAACAGTCAGTACGTTTTGGGTCAAGCACCGCCACCGCATCTGGGAGGTCGTTACCGTCTGGGCGGTGGTGGTCGCAGATGATGAAGTCCACGTTATGAGCCTTTGCCCAAGCCACTTTATCTTTCGATTTTATACCACAGTCCAAACACACAATCAGCCCAAAACCATTCTCAGCGGCATATTCAATGCCTTTTTGCGAAACACCGTAGCCTTCGGTATAACGGTCAGGGATATAAAATTCTAAGGGACAATCTTCTCGATTCTGAAAAATAACCGTCTTCAAAAACCCATAAAACGTGGCAACCGAGGTAGTTCCATCAACATCATAATCACCGTAAACCAAGATTTTCTCCCCCTTGAAAATGGCTTCTTCCAAGCGTGCGACAGCTTTGTCCATATCTTTCATCAAGAATGGGTCGTGCAATTGTGAAAGTTCAGGGCGGAAAAAGTCTTTGGCTTCATCGAAATTGGTAATTTTTCGTTGAGCCAAAAGCGTAGCAATTTCAGTCGAAACATTGAGTTTTTCGACTAATACATCAATCTGTTCTTGGGGGGGAGTGGGTTTATAAATCCAGCGTTTTTCTGTCATACAGCAAAGTTAAAACCTTGATGCGTAGGATTGATATGTTTGTGGGGAAATTAAGAAGATTTAAGAAAAGAAGGATTATAAAAGGCTGTCATTGCGAACGTAATGAAGCAATCTCTTCGATTGATGATAAGGATTTTATCACTCTTTCATCAGTCCAACAGATTGCTTCGTTGCACTCGCAATGACAGCCTTTTACATATTTTTTATTTAGGGAAATTGCAAATTCAAGTGTACCATATTTGACTTTCGGGAAGTTAAAAGATGCTCTTATTTTTACAATTTCTTTTACTTACACAAACCCCAACCCTTCAAACCTTTTCCCCAAAACCGCCACCGAATCCGTCTGCAACCATTTATCTAAAACGGTAGCATAAATATTTCTGAAATCTACTTTATATTTCAAGTCTCCTTCGTCAAGATTCTGTAAGTCAGGGGCTTGCATGAGATTTTTGTCGGTTTTTAACTTCCCTCCCATCAAGAAAACGTTATTTGCCGTGCCGTGGTCTGTACCATTTGAGGCGTTTTGTTTTACTCTTCTACCAAACTCTGAAAACGTCATTACCATCACGTCTTCCATGCGTCCGTTGGCTTTCATGTCATCCATAAAAACTTTCATTGATTCAGCATATTGTTTCAATAAACGTTCTTGTTGGTTTACCTGATTGACGTGCGTGTCAAAGCTCCCATGTGATACGTAATACACCTGTGTTTGTACGCCCGAGTTGATTAGTTCCGAAATGGTTTGCATTCTTTTCCCCAAATCTGATTGTGGATAAGTGGCTTTTGAACGATAAACCTTCGATTTTTCGTAAATATAATCTGCCGAAGAAATGGTTTCGGAAAGTGTTTTGTACAAATAATTTACGTTATCAAATTCTTCATGATTGGATTTTGAGAGTTTTTCGAGAAACGGATTTTTAGTTTGTCGGTATAGTTGGGCAGGATTTTGCGTTGCCATGCCTTTTACTTTCGAGCCTTTCAGAGCCAAACTCAACGAATCATCAACCTCAATAGCAACGTGCGGTTCACATTTACCCGAACATTGAGCATCTAAATATCGACCCAACCAACCACTTTTTAGATACTCGTCCGAACTACTGCCCGTTTGCCAAATATCCATAGAACGAAAGTGCGAACGGTCTGGATTTGGGTAACCTACATTATTGATAATCTGCATCGAACCATTGTCATAAAGCCCTTTCAGAGCCTCCATTGCAGGATTTAGCCCGATTTCATCATTCAATTTTAGGACTTTATCCGACTTGTAACTTATGCTTGGACGTTCACGATAATAGATGTCATTTCTGAATGGAATGACCGTATTTAGCCCATCATTTCCGCCTGAAAACTGCACAATGATTAATATTTTCCCTTGGTTTTGAGCTTGTTGAATTGCCAAAGCCTGTTGTTCAAATCCCTTTAAAAAACTGGGAATCAGCATTGTGCCTACCGTAGCAAGGGCTGATTTTTGGAGAAATTCACGTCTTGAAGTCATGTTGGGATGTGTTTTATTGTGTTAAACACCTCTTTGATTATGAATGGGGGGAATGGTTTAAAAAATATCGTAAAAACCTCACCCCCGACCCCTCTCCTTCTGAGAGGGGAGTTTACTCGGTCGAATGCTCCCCTCTCAGAAGGAGAGGGGTCGGGGGTGAAGGTTGTAATTCCTCAAAACTTATACCCATACCCAAGCCTAACCACCTGCGTTTCATAATAATCATCACTGGTGTATCTAAATCCATCCCCTTGAATTTCTCTTTTAATTATCATCGTATTCAACAAATCGGTGGCGTTAAAAAACAGTTCGCCCTTCCCGTTTTGAATGGTTTTTTTCAAACCTACGTCTAATGAAAATCTTGTGTTGATTTTGCCTTGTGGAATAATATCGGGAGCTAAATAAATGGCGGTTAATTGTGCATCTATCTTTTTTGGAAAATGAAAAGTATTATTGAGTTTAATATTTCCAGAAAAAATCTCTTGCTTATCGGCTGAAAATGAGCGACTTACTGGATATTTATTCAAAACCGTAAACGCATCAATTTGATTTCTGTAAGCATTCAGATTGACATTGAATGAATAGACTTTCGATATTTCCTGAGCCAAAACCATTTCTACGCCCGTATTGAAACTCTTATTTACATTCTGAAAAGTAGCGTAAATCAGATTGCTCCCAGAGGCGGTACTCGAAATTCGGGTGATAGTCCCATCGGCAAAACGATGGTAAAAGGCACTATAAAAACTACCCTCCGACCAATTGGTTTTGTAGCCCAATTCAACGGAATTGGTAAATTGTGGACGTAAAGCGGGATTTCCTACTTTGATAATTTCAGCATCGTCATACTTCGGAAAAATCCGAATATCTACCTCATTTGGTCTATCTACTCGACGATTATAGAAAAGTGAAATTTTGTTGTCGTCGTTTAATTTATAAGCAAATCGGAGATTCGGGAAAGGTTGCGTATAGTCATAACCATCGCTTTTATAGGTCGGATGATTTGGATTTACTTCATACCTTAAATCCACGTATTCGACCCTCAGACCTACTTCTGCCTCCCATTTTTTATTTTCAAAAACGTAGTTTCCATACAACGCTGGTATTAATTCTTTGTACGTTGCCTCACCGCCCGCATTTGCATCTATGACCGAGTTTTTGCCTGGCATAAACATCATATTGGTAGGAATATCCCTTTTGCGGAGCTTCAAACCCGTTTCGATTCTACCGTATTTTAGCGGTTTTATATAATCAATATTCAAATCATATACTTGTTCGTCTGAGAGTAATTTGAAGGCATCCGTTCCCACAGAATTTGGCAAAATATTGTCGTAAAAATACTTCTCATCTTCTCGGTGAAAGGTATAATTAAATCCAATGTTCAACAAACGCCCCGCTTCTTTAAATTTGTGTTGATAAGCGGCAGTTGCCATGACCGTAGTTTTTAATTCATCTTCCAAAAACTGCCACAGTCTTCTTCTTTCCGATAAACTTTTATTGAAAAAAGGTTGGTCGCCATTGTCAATGATTTTTTCACTTCCGAATAATCCTGAAATGGTAAGCGTATTTTGCTCGTCAATATTCCAATCAATACCCGATTTAAAAGTCGTAAAATGCGTATCTCTATTACGTTTCAATTGTGAATTTACTACATCGCCATCATCATAAATTCTTGTTACAAATTCGTTTTTATTGAGGGTTTCGGTATATAAATAATCACCTTGAAAAAAGGCATTTACTTTGTTTTTACGATAATTGAGCGATAAACTGGGATTGATTTTTGGGGTAAACGTATATTGTGGTCTGATGGTTGGGAGATTACTTTTCCGTTCCCAAAGCGAGCCAAAACCCGTTGTAAAACCCGCCTTGCCATTGAAGCCTTCCTGTTTGTTTTTCTTGTAAATAATATTGATAATTCCAGCGTTTCCATTGGCATCATATTTAGCCGACGGATTATTAATGATTTCTATTTTATCAATCGCCGAGGAAGGGATGTTTTCCAATCCAGATTGATTGCCAAAGCCCGTCAGAGCCGTTTGTTTTCCATCAATCAAAACCGTAACCTTGTCATTTCCACGTAGTTGTACTTTTCCGTCTTGTACCGTAACACTTGGTAGATTTTGCATAGCCTGTAAAACCGAACCGCCACTTTGAGCAATATTATCTTTGAGAGAAAACGTTTTTTTATCCATTTTCTCACTAATTTCCTCTTGTCTTCCCGTAACCATAACCTCTTTCAAAGTCGTAGAAATTTCATCTAATTCGATAATATTGACATCCAAAAACTGCGTAAGATTCCCCACAAAAAGAGCTTGCTTTTTGGTAGAATATCCCACGAAAGAGGCTTCCAAAATATAGTTCCCAGACTTGATATTTGGGAGCGAAAAACGACCTTCTTCGTTGCTTACTGTACCATTTACGAAAGCACTATCTTTTTCAGTTTTGAGAATAATATTGACAAAAGGTAAAGCGGTTTTAGCAATTTTGTCTTTTATAATTCCTGAAAGGGTTACTTTGTTTTGGGCGTAAGTAGTTGATAATGAAGATATTATTAAAGTGATTGAAAGTAGTATATTTTTGTACATTATGGATAATTTCAAATATTTATTCAACAAAATTATATGAATTAATTCAGAACTTCCCGAAAGTAGAAATAACTTTCGGGAAGTAAGACCCTCAGTAACTTCCCGAAAGTTATTTCTACTTTCGGGAAGTTAGGCGGCAATATCATAATTACACACAAAAAAACTCAAAACAAATTCCAACGAACCCCAAAAAAACCCCTCATTCCTTGAATTGGGGCAAAAATGGCATCGGCATTGAAGTAATATCCTTGGGGTAAACTACTAAAAGCAGATGCTTTTATTTGCTCTGGGTTTAAATCTTGGGCTTGATAAACCACTTTTTGTTCGGGGAAAAAATTGAACAAATTTTTTACTCCTGCATAAATCTGTAAGCCATTATTAAATCGTCTCGAAATTTGTAGGTTGGAGAGGTTATAAACGGGCGATTGTGGCGAGCGAATATCGTCAGCTATCAGTGGTATATCCATTGAACCATAGACGTTTCCCGTAAAATCAATCGTAATTTGCGAATGGGGATGGGTATATGAAACGGCATAATTACTGGTAAAAATAGGAGTCATCTTTTGCCGAATTTTTGCTCCTTTTTCCACCCGATAAACATCATTGTAAGTTGTTCCTACTATCAATTTTAAGCCATTGGTGAAATTAAAATCCAAGTTTATGCTTGCTCCTTTCAGTTCGCCGTAACCTTTCAGATTATCAAAAATCACCTTGCTGGGGTCAGTGTCGTAATCTGCCATGATTTTATTACTGAAATAGGTATAAAAAATACTGCCTTCGAGCGAAATAAAACCTTTGTTGTGCGTGATAGTTTTTTGATAATTCAAGTTAGTATTCCACGATTTTTCGGGATTGAGGTTGGGGCGAACCTCAATCTTTCTTGAACCCGAATACACCGTTTCATCTTCCGAAAACAAATTCACCACTCGATAACCCGTTCCAAAACTCAACCGAAAGATGTCTGATTTGTTGGAACTATATTTCCAGTTCACCCGTGGCGACAAAATGCCTCCGTGAATTGAATTATAATCATACCGTATTCCAACCAAAACTTTATTGCGTTGATTCAGCGTAATTTCGTCTTGGGCAAATGCTCCTGGCAAGAATGTTTTGCTGGGTTTATTCAAAGTTGAATCATTTTCATCTTGGGTCAGCGTGTTGTTATCATCGTAAAAAGTATATCGCAAAGCCGTTCCAAAAAGGGCATCGTGATTTTTGCCTATTTTCTTATCCCAAACCAACTGCCCGAAGGCAATTTCTTGTTTTGCTAAATATAATTGATTGCCATAAACAGAATTTTGATTGTGGTTATTATACGAAAACTGAAAGTTAACTTGTTGATTATCAATGGGTAGTTGATAATTTCCCAACATCTCCCAACGTTTTGTAAAAATGCTTTCACCATAAATGGAGTTACCACCACGATTTTCTTTTTGCCAATCGAGTTCGCCCCCAAAACGGTCTTCATACACATATCTGCCCGCCAGCGTAAACGTTCGGTTGTGTTTCCTTTCAAACGTCCATTTATTGAAAACGGAGATTCTATTCTGCAAGGTTACGTCTGTGAAACCATCATTATTTTTGTCGAATCGGTTTTGGAAGTTGAAATAATTGGTACTCAGCATGGTATTGGCTTTTCCGATTTTTGCTTTCATTGCACCATCAAATGTATATTCACCGTAGGTAGTTGAATTCATATCTAAGGAAATAAGTGGTGCTTTGAGCGGATTCTTTGTAATAACATTGATTAATCCACCAACGGCTTCCGAACCGTAAAGCGTTGAGGCTGGACCTTTTACAACTTCAATTCGCTCGACCATTGAATTTGGAATCCCCGAAAGCCCATAAATTGTGGAAAGTGCCGACACAATGGGCATTCCATCAATGGTAATCATCGTGTATGCCCCTTCCATGCCGTTGATGTGAATATCGCCCGCATTACAAACACTACAATTGAGTTGCGGACGAACGCCATTGACCATCGTTAGGGCTTCAAACAAACTCGGGGTTGGATTTTTCTTAAAAAAGGTGGGCGTATAAATCTCAATGGGAGTGGAGGAAAGGTTCACTAAGGTTTCTTTCATCGTTCCACTCACAACCACCTCATTCAAAGCCGTTTGGTCGGATTCAATGTCAAAACTCACGGTTGAGGTTTTATCTTTCTGGATATGAACAGTTCGTTGCGTAGTTTTAAAACCAACGCCCGAGATTTGGATAATTTGTTTACCTGCTGGAATGTTTTTTAGCTGAAATAATCCATCAATATCCGCTTGTGTTCCGATATTTTTGAGTGAAGGAATAGAAATATTTACAAATCCAGCGGCTTTTCCTTCACTAATAATTTTGCCTTTTATTCCCTGTGAAAAAGCTGAGAGTGGATTGGAAATCAAAATAATATGGATTATTACGGTTTTGAGCCAAGTATTAATCTTCATGTGTGTTAATTTTAGAGTATTGTTAAATAATTTTTAGACTAACCTAAATTTTTAGCAAATATATAGCTAAAATATTAAATTTTACAATCATATTCGTAAAATTGTTTGATAGGGTATTAATTTTAGAAAGTTTTGTTCGATAATAATTTTAAACTCCAAGGAAAATTACGTGTCATTTACATTCGATTACACTTCTTAAACAAATTCATAATGAAATATATTTTCACTTTTTTAGTAGCAATAATTTTTGTTCAAACCTCTTTTTCACAAAGTAAAAATTGGTCACTACATTTTCAACAAACGGTCATTCCACAGCACAAACCTAAAATAACGGCTCTGTATTCAGGCGAAAACAGTTTGGTTGATACTTCTGAGACACAGACCTCACTGACGACAACCATTTTTATCGGCAGACGATTATGGCAAGGGGCAGCCCTTTTTTATAATCCAGAATTGGCGGGAGGAAGTGGGCTTTCACAGGCAAGAGGAATTGCAGGATTTACCAATGGCGAATGTTTTAGGATTGGCGACCCTTCTCCAACTATTTATACGGCTCGATTATATTTACGACAAGATTTTGCCTTAAAAAACTCGGCAATGGAAGCAGACGAAGATGCAGCTAATAGTTTGGCAGGTGAAAGACCAAAAGAACGATTTACGGTGGTGATGGGAAAATTTTCAATGGCTGATTTTTTTGATAATAATTCCTACTCACATGACCCCCGAACGCAATTTATGAACTGGGCGTTGATGTCCACAGGAGCATGGGATTACCCCGCAAATACTCGTGGATATACGTGGAACGTGGTGGGCGAGTACGTGCGTGAACGTTGGGCAATTCGGGCAGCTACGTCCTTAGTGCCAACCACTGCCAATGGTCAAGAATTGAACTGGCAATGGAATGGAAATAATTCAAATACCCTCGAATTGGAGAAATCTACTACATTTTTTGGAAAAGAAGGTAAACTAAGAGCTTTGGCATTTTATACCACAACCTACATGGGAAGCTACGCAGAGGCAATTAAACAGACGAATCCAGACGTAACTTTAACCCGAAAACCTGGTAGGGTAAAATATGGTTTTAGCATTAATTACGAGCAAGTCTTGACCCAAGAATCGGGGCTTTTTTTCAGGGCTTCATGGAACGACGGCAATAATGAAACGTGGGCTTTTACCGAAATCGACCACTCCATCAGCGGAGGATTTGTGAAAGATAATTTGTTTGGAAGAAAGGAAGATAGACTCAATATTGGCTTTGCTTTGAACGGAATTTCTAACATTCATCGCCAGTATTTAGCAAAAGGAGGCTACGGTTTCATCATCGGAGATGGCAAATTGCCAAATTACGGTTTAGAGAGTATTTTAGAAATAAATTATAATATTAAAGTAACAGATTGGCTTTCAGTAACGCCTGATTATCAGTTTGTTATGAATCCTGCCTACAACCAAGACCGAGGACCCGTTCATGCCCTTGCCTTGCGGGTGCATACGGAGTTTTGAAATTTTGTCTGAATTTGGATTTATAGGATTTAAGGATTTGTAGGATTATTTTAAAAGGAAAATCCAATAAATCCTTAAATCTAAAAAATCCAAATTCAGACAAGAACCCACAATCCGAAATCGAAACTCCACAATCCTTAAACTCCTTCCGCCAAAACTTCTTTCACCTCTGGCACCATGCGAGTCAAAAGGTTTTCGATGCCTTGTTTCAAAGTAATCGTTGAAGACGGACATCCTGAACAAGAACCCTGCAAAAGCACTTTTACCGTACCATCGTGAAATGAATGGAAATTGATAGCTCCCCCGTCAGATTCTACGGCTGGACGCACGTATTGGTCTAAAACCGCTTTGATTTTGATAACCGTTTCCGAATCCTGTTCTCCGTTTGCCGACTCGTAAGCCGCAATAGTAGTTTTAGTGAAAACGTCTTTTTTATCTTCAAAAAATTGTTTCAAAAATTGCTTCGTTCCAAATAATTCATCTTCCCATTTGGTCGCATCGTCTTTGGTAATGGTGATAAAATTAGAAGAAATAAAGACTCTTCTCACGAAGTCAAAACCGAATAATTCAACCGCCAAAGGCGAATTTTTACCTTCTGTGAGAGCATCAGAGGGCGATGCGTAGTCGAAAGACGAACCGTCTGGCACTAATTCAAAGTTCAAAACAAACTTCATTGAATTAGGATTGGGCGTTGATTCGGTATAAATGAGTATGTGGGGCTTCAACATGATTTCTTAAAAGTATATACTTGTTTGAATACTTGGAACAGCAAATTTACGAAATTAGTTTGGTGGAAATGGAAATGATGTGTTTCTCCGTAGTATAAAATGATAAATAATGACTTTTTATGCAAGAATCGGATTATGATAAAAAGTACCCAACTTGTGGTAAAACCGTAAGAAAGATGAAAAGTAATGATTGAATAGTGTAATTTCATATTGCGTGGAATTATGATTGAATTACAAAGAAAAGGCTTGGGCAAGGGCTTTTCAAGAAAATTTAAGCCCATTTCCAAAAACAAAAAAGGTGTAAACGTCAGACAATCTGATATTTACACCTTTAATTTTGGGGTAATAGTACCGGGGACGGGAATCGAACCCGTACGAACTTACGTTCACAGGATTTTCGTACCACTACAACTTTCGTTGCCACTGCCGAATTGCAGTTTTGGGGTCTGGACTTTCTCTTTACCGTGTTATGAAATTCATAATTTAGGTACTGCCTGTCAAGTCTCTACACCTTCCAATTCATTTCTGAAAAGGCTTGGCTCGGGATTACCATCAGCTAAACTGTTAAGGATTCCCCGAATTTAAGCAGTTCTACATCAATCATTTCTGATTGAGCACTCAAATTTGTTTAAGTCCTGCGTGTCTACCAGTTCCACCACCCTGGCAATTTGAGTCTGAGACTTCTCTCTTCCTCTTAAACTTAAAAAGCACCCGAAAGGTGCTTCATTTAAGCTGAGCGAAAAACCGGGTTCGAACCGGCGACCTCAACCTTGGCAAGGTTGCGCTCTACCAGCTGAGCTATTTTCGCATATTGTACTGGTGAATTGTGATGCAAAATTAGTGCTTTCTGTTTTTGTATGCAAATATTTATAGAAAAATATATAACAAAAACTTACAACATAAGTCATAATTGCCTGATTTTATTGACTTTACGACAACTAATAATTTTACAAAAATATTCTCAAAACAGATAGAAATTGGAATCCAATGTGTTTTTAAATAGTTTTGTAGATAATCCAAGAGCAAGTCGTATGCGTAAATTATTGACCACATTTATATTTCTAATATTTTTCCATTTTGTGACAGATGCCCAGCATTATGAGCATTTTACGTCTTGGAATAGGATTCTTGTCCAAAAAAAACTTAGCGACAATTGGGAGGTTTCAGCAGATGTTCATTGGCGACGACAAAATGATTTTAGGTCATCAAGTATTAGTCCATTTGCCCTAAAACTAATGGAAGGATTTAGGATAATGACTACTTATCGAACTAAGAATTTTTCCTTCTCTTTTGCTCCATTCCTACTTCATACGTATCCACTCTATGCAAAGAGCACTGATTTAGACCGTCTGGATAGATTAGAAATCAGACCTACCATTTTTGGAGAATGGTCTAAAAAATTATCACAAAAATGGACTTTTCGTTCACGATTGGGCTATGAATATCGGATTTTTAAGCGGGATGATGGGAGTTTAGGAGACGAACAAGGTCGTGCGAGATTACGTTTGCAGATGCGTTATGCTTGGGATAAGAAGAATACTATTTTTATAAGTGAAGAGCCATTATATAACTTTGCTCCTAATGTCCCAGCGAATTCATTTAGTCAGAATCAGTTGTACCTTGCTTATAATCATGCTTTTACGTCACATTTTTCTTTTGAAACTGGTTATTGTTGGAATCACCGCCAGAGGGCTTCGTTGGTAGAATTTGATGAAGAGAATATTTTACAGACGCACTTTATTTTTAGATTATAGGAATAAAAGAGTTGAAATTCTCAATGTTCAATGCTCAATTTTCAATATTCAAGTAATTAATTAAATTCATAATTTGAACCCCTAAAAAAACACTTGAACATTGAAAATTTTACATTGAATATTGAAAATTAATTTTACTTTTTTTTACTCTATTACCACCCTCTTAGCCGTTCCATCTTCGCCTTGCGTAACGGTTACGAAAACTGTTCCTTTTACGTTTTTCTTCAAATCCACTTGTCCCATAAAATCTCCTTGGAAATCCTTGAATTTCTGTGAACCAACTTCCTTTCCGTTGATGTCAGTAACAATTACGTTTACATCACCTTTTTCAGGGGCGTGAAATTTGAGGTTCAATTTATTGTCAAAAGGCTTGTTTGGATAGATTTTGAGGGCTTTTACGGTTTTTGATTCATTCATAAAATCAAAATCTTTCATGTCGATATTAAAATTCCCCTTAAATTTTTTCATCATTGGCTCAATCGAACTGAACATTTCTTTGTGGTCAAAATCCTTAAGTTGCTTTTTCATATCACCTTCAAAATCTTTGAAGAAAAAGGCAAAATCATCTCCTCCGTCACCATCTAAATCTTTCTCAATTCGTTTTCCGTCTTTATAAATCTCAATTTTTTTCTTCGTTTTTCCTTTTGGGGCATTTAACGAAAATGGAATATCATCGTCAGAATCCATACGCCTATCTTCATTTCTATCCACCTTGATACGGATTTGGTTACGTGAGCCTTTTTCATTGCCCGAAGCCGTCCAAAGGGAATCCGTTACTCGGTTGATGAGCTTATCTTTGTCGTCTTGGCTCATACCTTTTACGTCATAATTACGTTCAAAGACCTCTTTTTTGCCATTTTCAGACGATTCTACATGGATTCTTAATTTACCATCTTTTTCGTCAATGTTTTGAGAAATACTTTTTTGTGCCATTGCCGACATTCCCAAAGTCAGCATGAAAGCGGTTGTGATGATGTTTTTCATTTGGTATAATGGATTGATTTGAACCTCACCCCGAACGTCGGTCGCCCCTCCCCCTCTCCGATTGAGAGGGGGAGTTATTCGTCCGACTTCTCCCCCTCTCAATCGGAGAGGGGGCTGGGGGGTGAGGTTTGTTTTTACAATACAAACTTAACGAAACGTCTCAATATCAAATCTTTACCTTCTGTTAAAAGATGTTAAAGAGAATACATCGAATAAGTTTTACGTTAATTTTGCTGACGAGATAAAGACACAGGAGTTTTTGAAATGTTGCATATTTTTCTGTCTGAATCAGGATTTACATGATTTTTGGATTTTCAGGATTACAAAAACTATTAGAGATGGTTAAAATTTTTGAAGAATACTCTTAGAAATATTTTCATCTCGTTTATCCTAAAATCTTATAATCCTGATTCAGACAGAGGAAGCCAAAAAAAATGACCAAACAAAAAATACGATATATCATTGCCCTCATGGCATTTGCCTTGTTGGGACTAATTGCCTTCCAAGTGTTCTGGTTGGGGTTTACGGTGCGTTCCAAAAATGACCAGTTCGGGAGTGATGTACGTGATGCTATGCAACAGGTAGTCAGGAAGTTATCTCAACAGGAGATGTATTATTTTATGCAAAGAAAAATTGCTACGGAAGAAAACCAAAAGCAATTATTGGCGATTGCAAAACCCATCGAACAACAACCTAAGAAAAAGAAGAAATCGCACCCAATCGTCCCTAATAATCCATCCTTGGCGATGAATTTGGGAAATATGACCGAACGACAATTTCCATCGGATATTTTAGTATCAAAAGGCGTGGAAATTATGCCTAACGGTGAAATCAGGGAACACCAAGAGTTTTCGATTGATTTGAAGGACGAAGATATGATTAGTTTGATGAATGGTCAGAAGCAAATTGATGATATTTTTGGAGAGGCAATCCAGCGACATAATCAGATGATTCAGGATTCGATGGATAGAGCTAAATCCTTGACTACTAAGAAAATAAAGGCTAAAAAGTCCCACATTGACCGCTCTGTTCAATACGCTGAAACTGCCCAAAAAGTAAAGAATAAATCAGACATGGCGAAGGAGGTTTTGAACGATTTGATGTTTACAAAACGCAGTATTTATGACCGTGTGAATTACCAAATTCTGGATTCGTTGCTGAAATACGAAATCAAAATGAAGGGCATCGACATCCCGTTTGAGTACGGAATTAGTAGCATGGAAAATCCTGGGTATTTGCATTATGCCTCTTCGGTGAAGTACAAAATGACGGGTTTGAAGAGCGATAAAGACACCTACGAAGTCAATCTTTTTCCGAATGATTATAGTAATTCTGAGAACTATCTGCGGGTCTATTTTCCGAATCAGGATAAGTTTATTATCCGTAATATTTGGATGATGTACGCCACTTCTTTGCTTTTGATTTTAGTGGTTTTGGGCTGTTTTTACGTGGCAGTAAGCACGATTGTGAAGCAAAAACAATTGGCTGACATCAAAAATGATTTCATCAATAACATGACTCACGAGTTCAAAACGCCCATTTCCACCATTTCATTGGCAACTCAAATGCTTGGTGATGAGGCTGTTACGGCGAGTTCTTCGATGTTCAAAAGATATTTGGGAATTATCAGAGATGAAAACAAACGCCTCGGCTCGCAAGTAGAAAAGGTATTGCAAACCGCCCAAATGGAACGTGGGGAAGTTAGCCTGAAATTGGGTACGGTGAATGTGCATCAAATTATTGAGCGAGTTTTAGAAAATATTAGTCCACAAATTGAATTGCGAGAAGGCATTATCGACATGGATTTACAGGCAGAAAACCCTGAAATTCAGGCAGATGAAGTGCATTTGACCAATATCATTTTCAATCTTTTGGACAATGCCAACAAATATTCTCCCGAAAAACCCATCATCAAAATCACGACTGAAAACACGGAGAAGGGACTTTCTATCAAAGTATCAGACCAAGGAATTGGTATGACGAAGGAATCCATCAAAAACATTTTTGAGAAATTCTACCGTGTGCCTACGGGTAATGTACATGACGTGAAAGGCTTTGGCTTGGGATTGAGCTACGTGAAAAAGATGGTGGAGGAGCATCAAGGGAGGATAAATGTACAGAGTAAGATAGGGGAGGGGAGTGAGTTTGAGGTGGTGTTGCCTGTGTAGAAAAATTAATATTCAGTCATAAGTCTATATGAACAATGAAAAATAAACTACCAATTCTCACTCTAATTTTTACTTTTTCGTTCACACTTAGTTTTGGAATGAGACCTACTATTGAATTATCACCAAATAAGACTTTGATTATTGAATTAGGTGTTTCTCTGAAAGGTAAAATCTGGTTAGATGATTTGAAAATTACTGTTGATAATTCTGATAGTTTAAAAATTACGCCTTTACAAACCTTTTTAGCTGAAAAAGATACGCTGCTATTCAACAATTCTTCTGATATAGATGAAGTCAAAATAACAAAGAAAAATATTGATAAAATCAAAC
This sequence comes from Cytophagales bacterium, assembly GCA_013298125.1. Classification (GTDB taxonomy): domain Bacteria; phylum Bacteroidota; class Bacteroidia; order Cytophagales; family Spirosomataceae; genus Arcicella. Next base: position 167,291 of record JAAFJP010000007.1, read on the forward strand.
AGCTTGGATTAGTCTGGGGATTTGCAAAATATTATCATCCCAATGTAAGTAAGGGAGATTTCAATTTTGATTATCAACTTTTTAGAGTTTTGAGAAAAGTGATAGATGTTGATTCAAAAACAGAAAGCGAAGAAGTTATTTTAGAATGGTTGAAAAGTTTGGGGGAATTTGAAATAGCCATTTCCAAAATTCAGAGTGATAGTGTAAAATACAAACCCGACCTTGATTGGATTGAGAACGACATAACATCAACTGAATTAAAACGATTTCTACTAAAAATTAAATCGGCTAAAAGAATAGAAGAACATTATTATTTTGGATTTAATGCCAACACAAAAAGCCCAATTTTTTACCATGAGGAAAATTACGAAGAAATGAAATATCCAGACACTGGATACAGAATTTTATCTCTTTTTAGATATTGGAACACAATCAACTATTTTTTCCCTTACAAAAAACTAATCGGAAAACCGTGGGAAAATACGCTTCAAGAGTTTATTCCTAAATTAATAAAGGCAAAAAATGGAGGAGAGTATTTTAAAAGTATCTCGTCATTGATTTGTGAAATCAAGGATTCTCACGCTACTATTTGGGATGCTGACGACACAATTAGCCGCTTATTTGGTGAGAGAATTGTACCAATAATTATTTCTAATGTTGAAGATAAGCCTGTGGTTACTGGTTTTAATACCAAAGGAAATTACTTAAAAGATAGTTTTCAAAAAGGTGATGTTCTTGTCAAAATTGGCAATGAAAAAGTTTCAAATTTGTCAAAGAAAATATCCCCTTTTATACCATCATCCAATAGTGCAACCTTGATACGAGATATTTACCGAAATATATTGCGGACTAATCATCAAGAACTTGCCATAGAATTTTCAAGGAATAGCAAGAAAATGGTTTTAAAGGTGAAAACAATTGATTTGGCTGATGTCGATATTTATGAATATCCATCAGAATCAGATTCAACCTTTCGTTTATTGGATAATAACTTGGCATATATTCGTAATAGCACTTTGGAAATTAAAGATTTAGGGAGCGTATGGAAAAAAATAAAAAACACTAAAGGCTTAATCATTGACAACAGAAATTATCCAAAAACATTTCACTTTTGGGATTTTTGCGATTATTTATTTCCGAAAGAAACATCGTTTGTAAAATTTACACAGAATTCATTTGTTACGCCTGGTCTTCATTCGTTTAAAGAAGAGTATAAAATTGGGAAAGATTGTGATTCTTGCTACAAAGGGAAAGTAGTGATTTTGGTTAATGAAATTACACAAAGTGCCAGTGAGTTTCAGGGTATGGTATATAAGTCATTGCCAAATTCAACGGTAATTGGTTCCACTACTGCTGGAGCAGATGGAGACTTATCAACCATAAATTTACCTGGTTATATCGTAACAGCTATGAGTGGGATTGGTGTATATTTTCCTGATGGGCAAGAAACACAAAGGGTGGGCATAATACCTGATATTTTCATAAAACCGACCATAAAAGGCATCACGAACAACAAAGATGAAGTTTTGGATAAAGCAATAGATTTTTTAAAGAATTAAATACAAGATTAATTGATACTATTGAACCATTTTCACCTTTACAAATTAAGTACATTTCAAAGTTGAATTTTACGTAATAAACTCCTCAAAACAAATGAAAAACAAACTATCAATTCTCACCCTAATTTTTACCCTTTCGTTCACACTTAGTTTTGGAATGAAACCTACAAAGGATTATGTTTATACGCCAAAAGAGTTTGGATTTACTTATAAAGAACTGAAAATCAAAACGATAGATAATTTTGAGATAAATACGTGGGATATTACGCCTAAATCGACAATTAAGAATACGACTATTATTATTTGTGGAACAGATGCAGGAAACATGAGCTATTTTATTGGTCAGGCTTTGAATTTGGCAAATGAAGGCTATAACGTAATTACCTTTGATTACAGAGGTTATGGACACAGCCAAGACTTCAAAGTTGATACTGTAAACTTACTTTTTCATAACGAGTTTTTGCTTGATTTTGAGGCAGTTGTTGAATACGCCAAGAAATTATACCCTAAAAATAAAGTGGGTTCATTAGGCTTTTCGATGGGAGGGTATTTCCCTTTGATTACCAAAATGAAATTAGATTTTATCATGGCAGATAGTCCTTTGATTTCTCCTAAAACCTTCTTAAAACGTTTGGCAAGAACAGATACAACTTTGCCAGATAATTTTCTTGAACCAATTGATAAAAAAGAACCACAATTATATTTTGTAGGAAAAGACGATAAATTTCTTCTCATAGATGATATTCCCATAGATTTTGCAGTTTTGTATAAAGGGAATCATTTAGGGGCAGAACTGATTTTGAAGGATAAATTTTACGAAATGATTGACTCGTTTTTATCGAAATTGAAATGAAAATCATCTGCATCTCCGACACCCACAACCTTCAAAGAGACCTAAAAATCCCCGATGGAGACATTCTCATCCATGCAGGAGACATGACTTGTGTAGGTGGAATAGATGAAATTCAGGAGTTTAATCAATGGTTGGGAACATTACCACATCGGCATAAAATTGTTATCGCTGGCAACCATGATTTGTATTTAGAATCTGTGCCGTCAATGGCTAAGGCGTTGATTACCAAAGCGATATATTTGAACGACAGTGGCGTTGAGATTGAAGGATTAAAAATTTGGGGTTCGCCCATTTCGCCAAATTATCAAGATTGGGCTTTTAATCGGGAGCGTGGAAACGAAATCAGAAAGCATTGGGAGATGATTCCCGAAGACACTGATATTTTGATAACGCATTGCCCGCCTTTTGGGATTTTAGATTTTGATGATAAAGGAAAACACGAAGGTTGTCAGGATTTATTAGAAATCGTCCAACAAAAAATAAAGCCACGTTTACACGTATTCGGACACTTACATGATGCTCACGAACAGGTAAAAATTGGCGAAACAATTTTCGTAAATGCTTCGATAGTCAATACGATTCAGTACGGTAAATGGATGAAAATTCTCAGAAGTTTAGCAATAGATATTTTCCAGATTTTGAAGAAAATAAAGCGTATTTTTATCAATAAATCAGGACTAAGATTGAACAGAAAGGCTTATGAATCGCAGATTGAGGTGTTTTTTGAAGCGATAGTGTTAGAATTATGATATTTACTGTAGCTCGAAGTGGCACTTCGAGAAGACCCGAATAAACATATACAGATTCTCGAAGTGCCACTTCGAGCTACAGTAATAACAAATCCAATCAAACCAATTTTAACAAAATGACCAAGATTCTACTTGCCGAAGATGACCCAAATCTCGGACTTTTATTGCAGGAATACCTGACCATCAAAGGCTACGAAACCACTTTGGCAAAAGATGGCGATGATGCCCTCACGAAGTTTGTCCAACAACCTTACGACCTCTGTATTTTCGATGTGATGATGCCTAAAAAAGACGGTTTCACGCTCGCAAAAGAAGTCAGGATGTCGGATAAAGATACGCCCATCATCTTCCTGACGGCAAAAGCCATGAAAGAAGACACCCTTCAAGGTTTCAAATTGGGTGCGGATGATTATATGACCAAACCCTTTTCGATGGAAGAATTATTGGCTCGTTTGCAGGCAGTTTTGCGGAGAAGTCAAAAGGTTGAGGAGCAAAATGAGAAGGTTACGAGCTTTCAAATCAAGGATTTTGTCTTTGATTCTGACAAACAAACGCTCGTCTTGAATGGCGAATCTCAAAAACTAACCGTCAAAGAATCAGAACTCTTAAAACTCCTTTGCGAGAATATCGGCAAGCCCGTCAGTAGAAGTTTTGCCCTCAAAATGGTTTGGGGAGACGATACCTATTTCAACGCCCGAAGCATGGATGTATATATCACGAAACTACGTAAGTTTTTGAAAGAAGATGCTGATATTCAGATAGTTAATGTGCATGGAGAAGGGTTTAAGTTGGTGGTTTAAATGGATAATTTTCAATGCTCAACTACCAATTTTCAATGTTCAAGGAAAGAGCCGAAAATCACTTGAACATTGGACATTGAGCGTTGAAAATTGAAAATTATTTTTTTACTTAATTTTTTCCTTCTACCTTTACACCACAATCACAAAAAGGGGTGCCTCATAACAACGGGCTGAGATTATACCCATTGAACCTGATGCAGTATAATGCTGTCGAAGGGAATTTTGTCAATCACGCAAAATGTAATGGTTTTTGTATGTTAAATCTGACAGGATTTGACTCCTTTATCTGTCTTAAAAATTTTCAACCATGAAAAATTTTAAGAGCGTTATTCATTATTTATTTTTAGGAAATGTTGCTTTCGCACGAGTGTCTGGTCTGGGCTACTCCGTAAATAATAGCTACGGAACAGGGAATAACTTCCCGAAAGTTTTTTACCCGCAATGGATATTGTTTCGGGAAGTTCGACGAAGAATATTTACTGTCTCCTGCCTCCTATTTACTGTCTCCCTTGCAAGGGCTCAATTCTCCATTTCTGGAAAAATCACGGATGCCGAATCTGGCAAAACACTTTCTGGCACAACCGTAATTTTAGAAAATTCCACCAGAGGAACAATCACCAATCAACAAGGACTTTATAGTCTAAAAAATCTCCTAAAAGGTTCTTATACTTTGAAAATCAGTTATTTAGGATTTGAAAAAATCACAAAGACGATTGATTTACAGAAAGATGAAACCCTTGATTTCAGCCTTCAAAAGACGACTTTTGTAGCGGATGAAGTCGTGGTAAATGCTACTCGTGCGAATGCCAATTCGGCTATGGCTTACTCAAATGTTTCCAAAGATGATATTCAAAAACAGAATCTTGGGCAAGATATTCCTCAGCTTCTCAACTTCACGCCTTCGTCGGTCACAACCTCCGATGCTGGGGCGGGTGTGGGTTACACTGGCATTCGCATACGAGGCACGGATGCAACCCGTATCAACGTGACTATCAACGGAATACCAATAAATGATGCTGAATCACAAGGTACTTTTTGGGTAAATATGCCCGACATGGCGAGTTCAGCAAATTCTATCCAAATTCAGCGTGGCGTGGGGACTTCTACCAACGGGGCAGGGGCTTTTGGTGGTACGGTCAATCTCTCGACCAACGAATTCAGAAAAGAGGCTTATGCAGAATTAAACAACTCTTTCGGCTCTTTCAATACTTGGAAAAATACAATTAAGATTGGTTCGGGTTTATTGAAAAATAAATTTACGATTGATGGGCGTTTATCAAGGGTTTCATCAGATGGCTATGTCGATAGAGCTTCTTCCAATTTGAAATCCTTTTATTTGTCAGGAGCTTACTTTGGCAAGAAATCATTTGTCCGTCTGAATGTTTTTTCTGGAAAAGAAATTACCTATCAGGCATGGGAAGGCGTACCTGAGAACTTGTTACAAAGCAATCGTACGTTCAATCTTTACACCTACGAAAATCAAACGGATAATTACCGTCAAGACCACTATCAGTTGCTCTCATCACATATTTTATCTTCTGATTGGACGTTTAATTTCAACCTCCATTTCACGCACGGAGAAGGTTATTATGAACAATTTAAGGAAGCGGATAAGTTTTCAAAATATGGTTTACCTAACGTTATAAACGGAACTACGACTATCAAAAAGAGTGATTTTGTTCGTAGAAAATGGTTAGATAATAATTTCTACGGAACAACTTTCTCATTTGATTATCAAGGAAAAGACAAAATTACGGCAAATATTGGGGGTGGTTATAACAAATATGATGGTCTTCATTTTGGCGAAGTTATCTCGGTAAAAGATGCTCCAAAAGTGCCAGTAGGTTATCGCTGGTATGAGAATAATGCAAAAAAGACTGACTTTAATTTATACGGAAAAATCAATTATCAGTTATCCAAAAAATTCAATGCCTTTGCTGATTTGCAGTTGAGAACGGTATCTTACGACATGAAAGGAATTGCCGATAAACTCCAAGATATTTCTCAAAATTCGAGCTATACTTTCTTTAATCCGAAGTTAGGTTTAACGTATCAAGCGGCTGAAAATACGACAGTTTACGGTTCATTTAGCGTAGGTAATAAAGAACCAAATCGTTCGGATTTTGTGGATAATGCTCCCAAAGCTCCATTGGCTGAGAACTTGAATGATATTGAAGTAGGTTTCAAGACTCAAAAATCTAATGTTGCCTTTTCGGTAAACGGTTATTTGATGAATTACACAAATCAGTTAGTTCTCACGGGCAAGGTGAATGACGTAGGCGAGGCTATCCGTATCAATGCACCCGAGAGCTACCGAATGGGAATAGAGGTTGAGGCAGGAATGCAAGTTTGTAAAGACTTGAAAATCAATGCCAATGCAACATTTTCTAATAACAAAATCAAAAATTTTACAGAGACTATCGTGAATTATGATGGCGGTGCAAATCCAGAAATCAGATACCCAGAAACGAATATTTCTTTCTCTCCCAATACGATTATTGGCTCGCAGATTTTGTATAATCCACTCAGAAATTTAGAGTTAGGTTTCTTGTCGAAATACGTAGGAAAGCAATATTTGGATAATACTACCAACGAAAACCGCAGATTAAATGCCTATTTTACAAATGATTTACGAGCGATTTATACGCTAAAAGGAAAGATTTTGAAGGAAGTAAATTTCAGCCTTTTGGTCAATAATCTTTTCAATACTTTATACGAATCTAACGGATATACATACAGTTATATCTCTGATAAACAGGTTGTTACTGAGAATTTTTATTACCCACAGGCAGGGACGAATTTTATGTTTGGGGTTAATTTGAAATTCTAATTTTATGATAGTAGGGGCGTATCGCATACGCCCATTTCGTCCGAGAGGGCGTATGCGATACCAATGCTGTCAATTTAAGCAATTTGTCTGATGAACGCTGGTAGGGTTCAAAACCCTACCAGCGTTGAAACTGGAAATAAACTACGTTTCGAGGTTATTAAAAACCTTAAATTGACAGCATTGGTATGCGATACGCCCCTACAAGTTATCAGAAAAAACATTCCCTAACCCAATCTGATGTACCTGCGAAGCCCTTGTGGTTTTGCAGGTTTTTTATTTAGGCTTCAAAGCCAATTCAGGCGTTTTGCTCGTATTATTTGATAATTTAAACTGGGCATTGACTTCCACTTTCTCCGCAATTTTTGTGAAAACCACGTTCGGAACGTCAATTCCGTAGTCTGAGAGGGTGATTTTGAAATTTGTATCTATGATGATTGACTTGGTTTGAGGGTCAAAAAATAGTCTGCCATCAAGAATCATCATTTTTTGTACACCGTGCATATTCATCTCACCCGAAACACTTACAGAGGTATTTTGGGGCTTTGTCCAGTCAATTTCTTTATTAATTTTCCCTTTGAAAGTCGCATAAGGGAAGGTGCTTGTTTCCAAATACGTTTCGTTAAAATGGTCTTGCATTAATTTATTCGGAAACTCAAAACGCTTCATATCAATCTTAATTGCCACCTCATTATTTATCGTATTCAAAGCCGCTTTCGAGTTTTTATTGATTGCCACAATATCTTCTAAGGGAGCATCCGAAAAGAATCGAATGTATGACTCTTTTGAGAAATATATTTGCTGAGAAAATATCGGTAAAGCATTGATTAACAATAAATTAATCATCCATATTTTATGAATCACAAATGCCCTTTTCATATCATTTGGCTACTTTATATTGATTCCTAAATTTCTTTCCTAAACCAAAACTCCGACCTAAATTAAACCCAAAATGAATACCTCCGTCTCCCCAAGCATCAATGGTTTCTGCCAAAAATTGCTTCTCGACCATGCCCGTAGAATTGGTAAAATGTAGTGAAAAAACGTGTCCACCCGTTTCGATATCGAAGCCGAAAGAGAGGGCGTTGGTATATTTTGCATTAATCTGATTGGGTAAAACGTAGTAATATTCCCCCACCAAAGCCGTTCTTTTCGAGAATTTATAACGCCCCGCAAAACCCATTGCAAAGACATCGTTTTTCTCTCCGTTCACATTATTTCTGTTCCTGTGCAAATACGTAGGCATGATTTGCAAGGAAAAATCATTGCTAAATTTCCTCGCAATCAAGGCTTGGAGGGCGTAACTGTATTTTGAAACAGAGGTCTTTTGCTCATCGGCTGAGTATTTGAGCATATCGGAATACGCCCCACCAAACACCGTTACCGACACAGGCATTCCGCTTTCGGTTTCTTGGCGAAGGAGTTTATATTTCGTAAAAACATTCAACATTTTTTGTTCAGAACTTCGCCCAATTCCTACCATCAATCTGTCAGTGATTCCGTAGTCGAAACCCATGTAAATATAGCCCTGGTCAAGCCCAAATGCCTGATATGACCCAGAATTGATAGCCCCAAAACGGTGCGAAACCCGATAGGCTAAGTTATGGGCGGGTTCAGTTTCCACGGATTGCCCGCTGATAATTCGAGTGGCTTTGAAGGTCGCCGTTACGGGTTCTGGTTTTTTATCGTCTTTGATAAGATTCAATAAATCGTCTTGGGCTTTTGTCTGAAAAGTAGCCAAGATGATGGAAGAGAGTAACAATATTTTTTTCATGGATGATTGTGTTTAATAAATGGCTGTCAGCATTTGGCTGTTGGCTTTCGGCTGGACGACACTCGTTGGGCTACACTCGCAGAGTGATATTTGCTTTAAAATGTCATCCAGATTCGGTGGTGTCAGATTTAAAACAGTGTGCGTTCGATACCATCAAAAGCCGACTGCCGAAAGCCAAAAGCTACTTAATCCTACGCCTCATAAACCCTCAATTTCGTAGCCGAAGCTAATAATTCTGTTTGATACATTTTGAGAGGCAATGAAGCGGGTGATTTAGTTACCTTGCCCGTGATGTCATATTTTGAACCGTGATTTGGGCAATAAATATCATTGGTATCTTTTTGAAATTCTACGGTTGTGCCTACGTGCGTACAAACTTTCGAGAGAGCAATGTACTTGGCATCCTTCGAGCGAGCCACGATGATGTCACCATTGTATAAAAAGCCTCCATCGGCTTTTAGAGCCTTATTTGCATCCAAAGTGAGGTCGAGGGTAAAGTCGATTTTACCATTTTTGATAGGGTCTGGATTGACGCTGGTAGCGGGCAAGGGCGTATTTTCGTTTGCACAACTGGTGATAGCACCCATGCAATAAACCGCCATTAAAGCTCCTCCACCTAATTTTAAATTTTTGAGAAATTCTGTCCGAGTCATTTTAGTAAATTTTTATTTTGGGAGATATACGAGACAAGTGAGAGGTTTGGATTTATTAAAAATCATTTCCCAAAAATTTTCACCACCCCGCAATCCAACAGAACAGCTATCCCGTAGATATGATTGAAATTTTTAAAAACTCAGATAAATTTTTGATCATGGAAACGCTAAAAAAAATCTTCAAAATCGCTGGAATTACCGTTTTGAGCCTGTTTGTGGCTTTTACGATTTATGCCAATTGGAACGAACCACCGCTATCGGATAAACTCAACATCAAGCCAATTGAACTGGCTGTTTATAACCTCAATAAAGATATTTCAATAGAGGATAGTCTTCAAATTGCTGAAAAACTGAGTGCCAATAAAGGCGTAACGGCTTCGACGGTCAATCGGATGGGAAAAACGGTTAGTGTAACTTTTCACGCTGACGAAACCTCAGAGAGTGCTTTGAAACAAATTGTTGAGGCATCTAATTTCAAACCTCAAAAAGTTGATTTTGCAGCTTTCAAAGGACCACAATGCCCTGTACCGATGGAGTATATTGACCTTATTACAAGTGCGAAGAAGGCGTTGTGTTTTAGGTAAGAAGTAAGAACCTCACCCCCGACCCCTCTCCTACTGAGAGGGGAGTTTTGCGGACGAATGCTCCCCTCTCAGTAGGAGAGGGGTCGGGGGTGAGGTTAAAAGATAATCCTATTCATGTACTTAATCTCATTTTCAAAAAACTTAAAAACAAATCATGAAAAATCTATTTAAAATACTGATAATCAACGTATTATTAATCAATACCTCTTTCGGACAAGTGTATTCAACCCAAAGTGGCGAGACTAATTTTTTCTCAGAAACGCCCGTAGAAAATATCTCTGCCAGTAACAAAACTGTTGGGGCAGTTCTGAATATCGCCACCAAAGAAATTGCGGTAAGCATGAAAATGACTGCCTTTGATTTCCCGAATAAATTGATGCAAGAACACTTCAACGAGAACTACATGGAGTCGAGCAAATTTCCTACGGGAATCTTCAAAGGGAAAATTGCAGAAAGTATTGATTTGACTAAAAATGGCGTGTATGACGTAACCGCCAAGGGACAATTGACCATCCACGGAGTGAGTCAAGCCAGAGATTTGAAAGGAAAATTGACCGTTGAAAATGATAAAATTTCCTTGATTTGCAATTTTGACATAAAAGTAGCCGATCACAAAATTGATGTTCCTAAGTTGGTTTTTGCAAAAATTGCCGAAGTGATTTCGGTCAAATCAAAATACACATTTACGCCCTACGTAAAGAAATGATTTTGCCCATTTTAATCAAAATTCATCGGTAAAAGTCAGGCATTTTGGGCAAGTCTAACTTTTGCTATCATTAGTAAAATTCTTAAAAACATGAAAAAAACAATGCAATTATGGGGAGCATTCCTCATGGCTGGAATGCTTGTGTTCGCATCTTCTTGTAAAAGTGATGAAGTGGTCACGCCACCAAAATCACTTTATTTACGTCTTGGTGGTAATTCTGCCATTTCGGCGGTGATTGACCAATTTGTAGCCAACGTTGCGGGCGACGCACGTATAAACGCCTTTTTTGCGGATGCAGCCTCTGACCCAGCTCGTCTAACAAAACTCCGTAACAACTTGATTAATCAGGTAGGTGCAGCAACGGGAGGAACAGAAAAGTACACAGGTTTGGATATGAAAACTTCACACGCAGGTATGGGAATCGAAGACTCACACTTTACGGCTTTGGTTGAAGACTTATCAAAAGCCTTGGATAAATTCAGTGTTCCAGCTACTGAAAAAACCGAATTATTGACGGCTTTGGGAGGATTGAAAGGAGACATCGTAGAAGGTCCAATTTCTTTGTATAATCGTTTGGGAAAAAACCCAGCAATTACAGCGGTAATTGATGATTTTATCGGAAAAGTAGCGGCTGATACACGTATTAACGCATTTTTTGCGGTAGCGGCGGCAAGCCCAGCCCGTTTGAACAAGTTGAAATTAAACCTTGTCAATCAAATTGGAGAAGCATCTGGCGGACCTGAAAAATATATAGGTTTAGACATGAAAACGGCTCACAAAGGTATGAAAATCACCGATGCACAATTTAATGCTTTGGTAGAAGACTTGCAGGCATCATTAGTAAAATTCAAAGTAGAATCAAGAACTAAAATTCAGTTGTTGGCAGCTTTGGGTGGCATGAGAGCTGATATTGTGGGACAGTAGGTTTAGTTATTAGTTTATTGGGAAATTGGTTGATTGGTTACTGGTTTATTAGTTATTGGTTTAATGGTTATTAGATTGCCATTTTCTCAGAAATTTCGACTAATAACCAATGAGTTATACTATCTATACGGGACTTGTCATCCCGACGAAGGAGGGAACTGTTAAATTCTCTCACAAATAACGATTTGGAGTTAAAAGTCTCAGTTCCCTCCTTCGTCGGGATGACAGTCTCTTATAAATTGTAGAAGAACTACCAATAAACTGATAACCAATAAACCAGTAACAAAATTTGCACATTTCAAAGATTATATTTCATCAACAAACTCTTATTTATACCTATTCTAAATTAGTAAAAAGCCTTAAAAATTAAGGATAATTACCCATAAAAATATTCGTTCCTGTTGTAATTTTGCAGTCCAAATAAATGTTAGGAATTTGGTACTGCCCAAAACCATAATCATTTAATTTTCAATAACTTAACAAAACATTTTAACAAAACGTCTCGTTGGTATTGAATTGGAATCGTAAGGAATTATGCAAAATATATTTAAAGCATTCAGTTTATCATACAAATCAGCCCCACTGATTATCCGTGAAGCATTAACCTTGACAGAAGGCGAAATAAAAGATTTCTCCCTAAAAATCAAGGACTTATTCGGTATTCAAGAGGTTTTAGTGGTTTCGACCTGTAACCGTACAGAGGTTTATTACACTTCTGAAAACGATATTACGACTAATTTAATCAAAGTCCTTTTGACCCAAAAAGGCATCATCGACACCGAAACATATTTTGGACATTTCCAACAATTCAATATTCAAGCCGAAGCCGTAAATCACCTTTTTAGAGTTGCCACGGGTTTGGAGTCGAAGGTGGTTGGAGATTTACAAATTCCTAATCAAATCAAGCAATCTTATCAGATTTCAGCAGATTTGAACATGGCAGGTCCATTCCTTCACCGATTGATGCACACGATTTTCTTCTCGAACAAAAGAGTCGCTCAGGAAACATCTTTCCGTGACGGGGCAGCCTCAACATCGTATGCGGCAGTGGCTTTGACCGAAGAATTAACCCAAAACATCAACACACCCAAAGTTTTGATTTTGGGATTAGGAGAAATCGGGATTGATGTTTGTAAAAATATGGCAGAAAAACCATTCGAGATTACAGTCTTGAATCGTACCAAAGCCAAAGCCGAAAAAGTAGCCCAAGGACATAATTTTAGGGTAGCCGATTTTGAAAATTTTGAAGAGGAAATCAAGCGAGCTGATGTAGTTATTTCGTCAGTAATGATTGATAAACCTTTGATTACCAAAGCATTAATTGATAAAATAGGCATTCTGACTTTTAAATATTTCATAGATTTATCAGTTCCGAGAAGTGTAGAAGATAACGTTGAGGACATCGCAGGGGCATTGGTTTATAACATTGATTCCCTCCGTGAGCGGGCAGACGAAGCCTTACGTACACGCATGGCATCCATCCCAGACGTGGAGCGAATCATTGAAGAGGCGATTTTGGGTTTTGATGATTGGTCGAAAGAAATGATTATTTCACCAACGATAAATAAATTGAAAAACGCCTTAGAGCAAATCAGAAAAGAGGAGATTTCGAGACATTTGAAAAACCTCTCAACCGAAGAAGCCGAAAGAATAGAAAAAATCACGATGGGCATTGTTCAGAAAATCATGAAGTCGCCCGTGTTGAACCTAAAAGCCGCTTGTAAGCGAGGAGAAGCCGACCAGTTAGTAGATGTGATTTCGGAATTGTTTGATTTAGAAAAACAGAATGTTGGGTATATTCATTAAAAAATGATTAATTTTGATAACAGAGGATATATTACTCCTAATGAAATCATTTCTATTAATCTGTTTTGAAAATGGAAATTACTAAGGAAAAACATATTCAAATCTTTGTTACCATTGATAGAATTAATCGAACCAATGAGACAATTAAAAGATACTTATCATTTGAAAGTAGCATGACTAATGATGCCATGATTAAGCAATGGACTGATATACGAGATGATTTAGCTCAACAATTACAAAATCTGTTGTCAGAAGAAACAGAGATTAAATTTTTGACGGCAGCTTAGATGATTGATTTGTAAAATATAAAATACTTGAAAATGCCCTCTGAGTAATTAGAGGGCATTTTTGTTTAAAAGTCTATTTTAAAAACATGAATCCCAAGCGTTAGTTTAAGGATTTATGTAATTTTGAAAAAATAGAATATTCAATATGCTCACAGACAGCGAATTAAGAAAATCAATGACCTTCAAAACGATAAAGTCAGCTCTGGTAAATCCTGATGAAGTTTATAAATTATCGTTGCGTATCAATGAAATGCCCGAAGAAATGAGGCAATTCAAAAACCTTCAATCTTTGGATTTGAATGCGAGTAGATGGATAAAAAAACTACCCGAATGGATTGGTGATTTTCCGAATTTACAAGTATTGAGCCTAAGTGAAATGGGTTACTCTAACTTGCCCGCTTCTATTGTTAATCTTCAAAATTTACATTCCCTCGACATCTCTTTCAACTCAGATTTGAAGAGCGGTTTTGAACATATTTATCAACTCAGAAATCTCAAAAAATTAAAGTTAGATTGTAATAATTTCAAGCTATCATCAGACATTAAAAATCTGTCAAATCTTGAAGTTTTACAATTAGGTTATCTCAAAGACACCAGCGAATTAGAGCATATTTATGAATTGACACATCTGAAAAAGTTAGAATTAGTCGGTGGTGAAAACGTGAGGCTCATTGATGGTATTTCAAAGATGAAAAACTTAGAATCTTTTACAGTTTGCGTTTTACCTTTGGAACAATTGCCCGATGATTTTAGCGAATTGCCCAAACTGAAAGAATTTACTTACACTGGTCTCTACAATGTCTATCTTTTCAATCACGAAAACCCCAATTTCAAGCTAAATATCAACTGGGGGCATATTTTTGAAGAATTATCCAAAATAAAAACCTTACAATTAGTTGATTTAAACGGTAATAAAACCCAAAAATATCATCAAAATATTGGTCTTCTCAGTCAAATCAAGAAGCTGAATTTGAATGATATGGTTCGACAAACTACGGAAGAGCCTTTCCCAAATGAGCTATCAAATTTGTCAAATTTAAAGGAACTCACCATTTCGGATAGAGATTTAGCGTGGGGTTTTATCAAGAATTTAGAGGTAAATTTGCCGAATGTGAAGTTAATTGTGAAGTAAATTTTCCACCACAAAGGCACAAAGGAAACAAAGTTTTTTCTTTATGTTTCTTTATGCCTTTGTGGTAAAAATAATTATGATAAAGCAAAAAATAATAGACCAAATGCAGCTTGACATTCAGAATTTAGCCATCAAAAAGATCTGGAAAATCAATGAAAATGGTAATAAAGTCAAGGTTCGTAGAGATGCTGAAACGGAATATTCTATCTATTTGGACGGGCATTATATCAGCACTTTGGGAGATTGGAAAGGCACTTTTGACATGGCGAAAACGCTGTTATTATCATGATACAAATTTCTGAAAACGACCCAATTTCAGGCTTAAAAGAGGTCATTCCAAGGCTTTTTGAGGTAAAATTTGATGACTTTGATTTCACAAAATATCATCCAGATTTACCTCAACCATTAAAAGAAATCTACGAAATAGATGCCTTCTTTTTACGTGAAAATTGTGCTTATGAAACTATCCGTTTTTTCTGTAATCAAGACCGTTTGGTAAAATACCAAGACCTAAAATTAGAAGAGCCTTTCTTTTCCTTTGTGAACCAAAATCAGGCAAATTGGAAATGCAGAACCCGATTAAATTCTGATATTGTCATGTTGGAAAGTTATTACGAAACAGTAGAAGAATACGTTTTACCTCAAAAAATAGACGAATTTTTAACCACATTTGCCCTACAAGAAATCGCCTTTAATTTGCCTTTTTATTTTGGTTTAGATTACGAAAATATGGAAGAAGTAAGGGATAAATTCAATAAAATAGAAGACCTTTGGATTGATAAAAAGTACGTTTACGAACACCCTCATTCCTATTATTTAGTCGATAATGATTGCCTCGTGATGTGGGGTGGCATGAATATTTTTGCTACAAAAGATGAAGCAAAATTTGAGTTCTATAAATCAATTTTGAAACATTATTCTTTTTAACTAATTGAAAATCAAAGTATTATAATAAATTTCACGAGTACAAAACAATAGAACAAATGTTAGAGCAATTAATCCCGTTATTGGGAATGCGAGTAGATAGTCAGGAAATCAAAGATATTTTCACGGAGTGGAACGCCATCTTTCCTAAGCGAGTGACCTGCACGGCAAACGAGCCAAATATCAAAGGCAAAGTCGAGAAAAACTGTGTGAGATTATACTTCGGCAGAGGCGGAAATAGTCGATATTTGAAACCCATTCCAACCTCTTGGGAAGGTGGATATTTTGGCATTTTCACGATGATTGAATTCACCAAAAAACGCAAAGGTGATATGCCTTTCGACGTAGAGTTTGACATGGAAGCCGAAGAATTAACTCAAATTCTGGGTGAACCAAAAGTCGTTGAGTTTATGGGTACAACCACTACTTGGCGTAAAAATATTACAGATAAACACGAATTTATCGTGAGTGATTCCATTTCTACGGATGGCTCTTCTTTGCGTTCGATGACGGTTAGTTTTATTTATGAGGCTGACCTTTATACGATGGAAGAATATGAAAAGGCGGGGCTTTAAAATCTCTATTTATGTGTCGTTACGCTTTCTATAAATACAAAACCACTTACGGATGTTTCAGATGTCAGGTGGGTTTCAAACGTCCCAATTTGTTTGATGTGAATCCAAATGCTACCGAAGCAAAGGATTTTCATTGTCCGAATTGTGGCGGTGAAATGGCAAATCTTGGGCGAGATTTACGACTGCCTGCCAAACATAAAGACGAAGAATGGGCTTGTATAAAATATCTCGTGGACAATAAATATAACATCTATTCCTGTGGTTGTCAGGGGATTGGCTTTGTACCACACAAAATGGAAGATGCCATTGGGTTAGTGAAAAGTGTAGAAATTAATCGTAAAAAATATTCCTACGAACAAGCCCTACAAGACAAAAAGGAGGCTTTGGAAAAAGCCAGAAAGAAACGTAAGGATGCTTTGAGAACGAGACTACTGTTACGTGAAATTAAAAAAGAAGAGCAATGAATAAAGAAGAATTAGAAGCCATAAAAGCTCGCTACGAAGCTACTTCCGTAGCCCCTTGGGTGCCGTTTATCGAAGGACGAGACTGCGAAAGTGGTAGTAGTTTTATCATGACGGGCATACCCAAAGGCGAAGATATTTGGCAATCGAAACGGGGTGAGGATATAGAAATCGTAAGCGGAGCAATGAATGCCGATATAGATTTTATCGCCCATGCTCGCCAGGATATTCCAAGGCTTTTGGAAGAAATTGAACGATTAAAAAAAATCATTGATGGAAAATAATTTCAACGAAACTTACCTCCGAACACTTGTAAAAGGCGACTTACAAGGCGATTTTGGTCCTTTTTTGACTCATGAAACCTACGAAGTGGAAGGTTATATCCAGCAAATGTTGGGGCGATTAAAAGACCGCAAAGACATCAAAATTCAAGCGGATTTTACGGCTTATGGGAGTGGTTTTGCCTCTTATATCAACGTGAAAATCACGAAGAAAGATAGGTCAGATACTGTATTTTCTAAAAAAGGAAATCTTGATGCTGAAACCAAAAATAGCATCATTTTATATATTTCTTTGCTTGCTCCTTATTGGTTTTTTGGTGGAGCGTTATGGACTGAAAACTATCTCGAAGGCAAATATCAAGGCGGTTCAATGCCTTTTTTACGTCCCGAAGACAATTCCAAATATGACAAAATAATTTGGCAAGAAGAGATTGATTTTATCACCCAACATTTTGACGAATATCGTTACCGATTATTGACCCAAACCGAACTCGAACCGTTTTTGGATTTTGAGATTGACATTCCCTCAATTATTGCCGACAAACCCTATCAAATCTTCGATTGTTTCTTTTATTGGGAAGATTAAAAAATAAATAAAATGCTTGGAAAAAACGTGTTCAGACTCTGGCAGTCAATGGACGACTACAACGAAACTCAGCTATACGGTAAGTTGAATGAAGCCACAGATTGGCAAATTCTAAGGGATATTTCCGAAGGTATAAAGCAAGCAAGCGATTATCAACCTTTTAAATTGAACTTAAAATCAAACAAAATCCTCAAAAAAGATTTGATACCAGCCCCTGCGGGTGTGCATTTTATCAGTGAAAAGTTTAAAAATTATTTTGATGCCGATGTATTTGAAGGCAGTGTGTTGTTGCCCGCTACAATCAACGATACCCCATACTATGCTTGGATATTTTTAGACATCAACGATTGTTTGAATAGAGCGGAAAGCCAGTTAGAGGACTTTAAATACGATGAGAACAGCGACCAAATTCCTCACAAATTTGTTTTTGATTCCAATAAAATAAAAGACAATAGGTTTTTTAAACTATCAGATGAAGGTAACGAACTCTACTATTGTGATGAAATCGTTGGCAGAAAAATCTTGGCTAGTGACCTAAACCTGATGGCACAACCACTTGTGTATGAAGAAAAAGACCTACGAAAAAGAGTTAATTACGATAACCCAGTTGTCGGGATTCATTTTGAAGAGCCTGAAAACTGGCATTTAGAGTGTAAGCAATATAAAAAAATCAAAGAGGGTAAAAAGTTAACCTATAAAGATTGGGAAATTAAATTTGGAATGGGTGAATTAGAGTTTGGATTGCTTTCCATGTATCGCCATCAATTGTTGGTTTCTACTAATTCGTTGCAAAAAGCTGAAATTCATATTGGCTTAACCAAACGCACAGCGGAAGAATATTTTAACTATCGAAGTTCCATAAAACCCATTGATTTTCAACATATTGACACAAAATTTGAAAGTCGAATTAATGAATACGAATGGGAAAAGACGTTGATTACGCCATACAAAAATGAGCTTAATTTATACATAATTATTGTGAATAGAACCCATTTAAAGACAGATGAAATTTATAAAAATGAGGCGTTGGAGGTTGTGACAAGTATTCGATTTAAAGTGTAACCTGAACTTTCCAGTTCGGATTACATTCACTTACAAAACATATCAAATTTTCAATAAAAATTAACCATGTCAAAACGAAAAAAACGCATAAAATCTACCGAATGCCCTAATTGCCATACGATTTTTGCTGATGACCACTCTAATTATTGTGCCAACTGTGGGCAGGAAAACCATACGCACAAACTGCCCGTAAAACACTTTTTTACAGAGCTTATTGAGTCGCTTACGCATTTTGATACTAAGGTTTTGGCAAGTCTCAAAGACCTTGTTTTATACCCAGGATTAGTCATCCAAAAATTTAATGATAACAAACGAGCGAGGTATGTGCCACCCATAAGGCTTTATGCGTTTATGAGCTTTATCTTTTTTTTAATTTGGACTACGGTGACTACAAAAGAGGTTGAAGTAGAGTCAAATTTTTTCAAAAATACTCCTAAGACAGTTAGTAAATGGTCAGTAAGTTTTATACACAAGACCACCGTAGATTCTTCTACAATGAAGGTGTTAACTAAATTGCCTAAGCTGACTAATGCGGCAATTGATAGTGTTTTGTATAAAAAAAATATCCAAACCAATTGGATAAATACCCGTTTGCTAAATTCCGCTGTGAGGTTACTAAAAGGGGAATTGACCTTGTTAGATTTGTATAGTAGATTCATTAAATATTCGTCTTACGCTATATTTATTTTGATGCCTATTTTCGCCTTATTACTCATGCTTTTTTATCGAAAACGTAACTATTTTTACTCAGAATGTTTAGTGTTTTCGATATACTACCATACCCTTATTTTCGGTGTTCTCATTTTGCTAATCATCTTGCAAAGCCTGTTCAAAATAAATGGTAATTATATAGCTCTTTTGGTTTTATTCTGTGTATTCAGCTATTTAGGCTTGGCACTAAGGAGGGTTTTTATGGATTCTATCTCAATGACGATACTAAAAACAGTTTTACTATCAATAACATACCTCTTTTTACTGATGTTATCAGCCGTAATTTTACTTTTGTCGAGCATAGTCTAATACATCCTTGCTTATCAATAAATACTATCCAAAAATGACCTACTCAGTCAAAGAAATATTTGAAGAAATTTTGAAGGAAAGCGTTACGCCTTTCTTCAAAAAACAGGGCTATAAAAAGCAAAATTATAATTACCGTAAAACAGAAAATGGCTTAACTTTCATTGTTAATTTTCAGTCAAGTGGTTATAATTCAGTGGATTATGCGGCTTATTATATTAATTGTGGGATATTTTGTACTGAGTTTGAAAACATAGTAGGGGAAGAATTTATTGCCAATCCCAAAGAAGTAGATTGCCTTTTTCGTGAGAGAATAGAGCGAATTACAGGTTCGGGTAAGCAACAAATTGAGATTTTAGAATCGAGTGATGCGGGGAAGATTAGTATTACCAATGAGCTTTTATCAGAATTAGAAAAGGTGGTTTCATTTTTTGAAACTATCAAAACGATGGATGATTTGGTGAGTTTGTGCATAGAAAGACATACGTTTTTTTACGAAAAGATATTTCATTATTTATGTATCAAAAAAGACATGATTCGATTGGATATTTTCTTCCAAAAATTCGGCGATAACTTCAAAGATGATGAAAGATTTATCTTTTTTGAAAGTCGTTTGAATGATATTTTGGTGTCTCATGGAATTGAGAAAATGAAGTTTAAGGCGGTTATGAGTGTGTCTTTTGAGTTACAAGAAAAACCAAATTAGCGTATGAATTGGACAGAAAACGGAACGCTTTTGACATACTCACCATACACGCCTTGCAAAGAGATTTTTCAAGCCGCTTGTGATGAAATTGGCAAATATTACGAACAAAAAGGTTTCAAATATTCGCCATCTCGTCCAAAAATAACTCTCAAAAAAGGGGACTACGCTATTGAAATTGCCTTTTTTTCAAGTCGAAGCAATACGCCTGGGCAATATGTGAATTTGGAAATTATCCCCAGCCTGTCCTGCAAATCAGCGAAAACTGAGGCGAATCCCAAGGGAATTTTGAGCCAATATCCCGATTTATTTTATCATCCATCAGACGAAATTCCTCCCAAAATGACCATCAACGAGATTTATGGTGGAGTGATTTATAACACCGAATCTTGGATTACGGAGTCGGTCATCAGGGACTACCACGCCTGCAATGTGTATGACTTAGACGAAGAGAAATTCCTGAAAATCATCGCTTTTATTGACCATAAAATATTGGCTAAATTTGATGAAATTGTCAAAAAATATGAATCCACATAAAGAACTTCTTACTGCCAAAGAATTAGTATTTGATGCTTGCGAATTTACGTTTTCAGACCTAAAAATTGATGCTGAAAGTGCTGAATATGGAGCGTGTAGTTTTCATTTGAACGAGCGGTTTTTGACCTTTCGAGTTGCTAAAATAACACCAACAAAAATAGGTCAATTTGTAACACTTTGGAAACGGAATCAAGAAGGAATAACAGCACCATTTGATACTTCGGATCATATAGATTTTGTCATGATTTGTACTCGGTGCGATGCCCAATTTGGAGCATTTATTTTACCAAAATCAGTTTTACATCAAAAAGGTATTTTGGCTGATGAAAACAAAGATGGCAAACGAGGTTTTAGGGTATATCCGCCTTGGGATATTGCCCAAAATAATCAAGCAAAACAAACACAGGAATGGCAGCTAAAATACTTTTTAGAAACCCCAATTGATGTTGAAAAAGCAAAGGAATTATTTAGCAAAAAAATCTGATAATAACTCAATATGAAAAAATCTCTTTTAATCTATCTCAGTTTTTTAACAATCATCTCTTGTACAAAATCAACAAAAATGGATAAAAAATTTGCCAAAATAGACAGTTTGATGCAACAATATGTGCAACAAAAGAAAAATAATTGTGTAGGTATTGCTGTGGCTATTGTTCAAGGGCAAGAGGTTGTGTTTCATAAGGGTTTTGGTGTTACAAATTTGGTAACAAAAGAGCCTGTTCAATCCTATCATAATTTTCATGCAGCTTCAATTTCAAAAACATTTGTGGCAACGGCTATCATGCAATTGGTTGAACAAGGCAAACTGAAACTTGACGACCCATTGGTCAAACATTTGCCTTACTGTTCTTTGAAAGGTGTTGATTTTCAACGAATTACCATCAAACAAATGCTTAATCACTCTTCTGGTTTTCCAGATGTGGATGATTATGAGTGGGAAAAAGGGGTATCAGACGACGGTGCGGCGGAACGTTATGTACGAAGTTTAGGGAATGAAACAATGATTTGTCCGCCCGAAACAGCATTTCATTACAGCAATATTGCCTACGATGTTTTGGGTGATTTAATTGCCAAAGTGTCGGGCGTATCGTTTGAAAAATACATCAAAGATTCGATTTTAACGCCTTTGGAAATGACTGAAAGTAGTTTTTTCTATCCTGAAGTAAAGCAAAATCTGAGAACAACGCCTTACGTAGGCATACCCGTAACAGAGAGCAAAATTTATCCGTACAATCGGATGCACGCCCCAAGTTCTACGTTGAATACGAGTGCCGTAGAATTAGCAAATTGGGCAATTGCTAACCTGAATCAAGGGATTTTTAAAGATAAGAAAATCCTTAATCCAACCAACCATGCTTTGATGTTTACGCCTACTTTCAAGACGGATGAAGGAGACGGAAGAGAAATTGGATTATCGTGGTTTTTGAGTACCATAAAAGGCATAAAACACATCGAACATTTTGGGGGTGACACAGGCTATGGGAGTGTTTTGAGTTTGTTACCTGAGCATAAATTGGGTATTATCATTTTGTTTAATAGTGAAGAAGTGGAGCGAGCGGAGGTAAGAGATTTGATTAGAGATATTTTACTTTCTAAATGATAAATTTATAAAACTTTGAAGACAAAATCTTATTTCCTTGGTCGGTGTCCCACTGTACCATCATGCGGCAGCAATCGAAAGTACAGTTTTACGCCTTATTTTTAGTCATAACTACCTGATAATTAAGTAGGCAGTAAAAATTAGCTTTCAGTAGGCAGTAAACAAAAATCAGACTTAAATATTTAATAATGAGATAGTTAGATATAAAATTACGTAACTGAAAACTAATTACTGCCTACTCCCTAATAATAAATAGTTTATAAGGAAATAAGCCATAAAAAATTAGTGTAACAACAATAAAAACACAATGAAAAAACCCATCCTCCTCCTCCTAACCCTCTTTTCCCTCACAACATTTGCTCAAAATACACTAAAACCCCGTCGTTTGGAGGTTTTGTTTTTGGGTGATAATGGGCATCATAAACCCTTGGAAAGATTGCCTTCTATTATGTCAGCTTTGGGAAATAAGGGAATCAATTTCACTTATACTGATAAATTAGAAGACATCAATCTGGAAAATCTTAACCGATTTGATGCCTTGATGGTTTATGCCAACTGGGACGATATTACACCCCAAGCCGAGAAAGCTCTTTTGGCTTATGTGGCTTCGGGCAAAGGATTTTTGCCGATTCACTGTGCTTCTTTCTGTTTTAGAAATTCACCCGAATACGTAAAAATGGTGGGCGGACAATTCTGGAAACACACCACCGATACTATTTCTGCCAATATTGTTCAGCCTAACCATCAGATAATGAAGGGTTTATCAAAAATAAAAACCTTTGACGAAACCTATTTGCACAGTAAGTTACAAGCAGACAATAATGTTTTGATGAATCGTGAAATCAAAGCTGACCAAACAAAAGACCGTCCTGAAACCAAAATTGAGCCTTACACATGGACACGTAGTTACGGAAAAGGGCGAGTTTTTTATACCGCTTTTGGACACGATGAACAGACTTGGGAGAATCCAGATTTTCATAAACTCTTAGAAAATGCCATCATTTGGGCGGTGGACGACCAAGCACGGGCGGCTTATACAGGACTCAATCTTCCAGCATTGGCGTATAGAAATGCCAAATTGCCCAATTACGAAAAACGCCCTGACCCACAAGTACAACAATTGCCCCTCACGCCCGAAGAATCGGTGAAATTGATACAAATTCCCGTTGATTTTAACTTGGAAGTTTTCGCTTCCGAACCAAACGTGATGCACCCCATTGCGATGGCTTGGGACGAGAAAGGAAGGTTGTATGTGATGATAACAAAGGACTATCCAAACGAACGAAAAGATACGGGCGGTAGTGACTATATTTTGCTTTGTGAAGATACCAACAAGGACGGTAAAGCCGACAAATTTACCCGTTTTGCCGAAGGTCTAAGCATCCCGACGGGAATGGTTTTTGCCAATGGCGGACTCATCGTTTCGCAAGCACCAAATATGTTATTTTTGAAAGATAATGACGGAGATGATAAGGCAGATGAAAAGAAAATTTTGTTCTCAGGATTCGGTACGGGTGATACCCACGCAGGACCTTCAAACCTACATTATGGCTTTGATAATTGGATTTGGGGATGCTTAGGTTATTCAGGAATTAAGGCAAAATTTGCTCAGAAAGATACCGTTAGTTTTGGACAAGGTTTTTTCAGATTTAAAGCGGACGGCTCTGATTTTGAGCATATTACGAATACAAACAATAATACATGGGGCTTCTCATTCAACGAAACGGGCGATGTTTTTGGTTCAACTGCCAACAATGCTCATGGTTGGTATATGGCAATTCCACATCGTAATATTTTAGCTCCTTGGTCGAATAATGGAAGCCGTAGTACGGACACGCACAAGGACATGAAGACCATTACGCCACGAGTACGTCAGGTGGATGTTTTTGGAGGATATACCGCTGCGGCAGGACATAATTTCTATACGGCAAGGGCTTTTCCGAAGAAATATTGGAACAAAACTGCCTTCGTTTGTGAGCCAACGGGACACGTAGTTCACCAAAACGTGATGGAGAAAAAAGGGACAAATTATGAGGACGTTGAGGGCTTTAATCTGTTGGCTGGGGCAGACGAATGGGTATCGCCCGTCTTTGCGGAAGTCGGTCCCGACGGGGCAGTTTGGGTCGCAGATTGGTACAGTTTTATCATCCAACATAACCCACAACCCACAGGATTTACAACGGGTACGGGAAATGCTTACGAAACGGATTTACGAGATTATACGCACGGCAGAATTTACAGAATTGGCTACAACAAAGCACCTGCCTACACGCCTGTAAGTTTGAGCAAAGACCGTCCACAAGAGTTGGTAAATGCACTCAAAAATAACAATCAATTTTGGCGAATTACTGCCCAAAGATTATTGATTGAACGTGGTCAAAAAGATGTTGTACCAGCTTTGATTGAATTGACCAAAGACCAATCTTTGGATGAAATTGGCATTAATCCAACTGTCATTCACGCCCTCCGCACATTGGAAGGTCTGGGTGTTTTCAATGAACCAAATGTGCAACAAGCCTTGTACGCCTCACTTACGCATCCATGTGCAGGAGTACGCAAAAATGCCGTCCAGATTTTACCCCGTAATATTCAGTCAGTCAATGAGTTATTGCAAAAAAATCTTTTGAACGACAAAGAACCATTAGTCGTTTTGAACACACTTTTAGCCCTATCAGAAATGCCTTTAACCGCTGAATCTGAAAAAGCGTTAATGACTCGTTTAGAACAATCAACTGAAACAAATGACCGTTGGTTACCCGATGCTTTTGCCAGTGTTTTGACGAGTAATAAACAAGTTTTATTGAAAAAATTAGTACAAAAACTTAGTAAGTACCCTCACCCCCAGCCCCTCTCCCGTGGAGAGGGGGGTATTTGACCGCAATAACTCCCCTCTCCATGGGAGAGGGGCTGGGGGTGAGGTTATACACGACCACTCGAAGATGATGCAAGAAGCCACAAAAACAACACCAATAACAGCTTCAAACAAACCTGATTTAGTGATTACGAAATTGATTATTACCCCTGCAAATCCAGTAGTTAGAGATAATATTAATGTGAAAATTGAGGTAAAAAATCAGGGTACTGTTGCCTTAGAAAAAGGAATTGTTGTTCCTTTGGATATTCGTTTTGCAGGAATGGGCAGAAAGATTGACCTTGTCAGTCGCACGCACAACACTGGCATCCCTGCGGGCGAGACAGTAATCATCGCTAAAAATACGAATGGACCTTGGAGTGGCGATATTGGATTTAATTCGGATGTGGCAGGAGAATATACCCTGACGGTTGATTTGGATAAGGCAAATACCATCGCAGAAAGTGACGATAAAAACAACACATTTACTCAAAAAGTAACCTTTTCTGCCCAACAAAATATGACCAATTATGCCCTTGAAAGAGCCATGAGAGGCTATTCGGCAGTTTCAGAAGTGGATTCAGTAATGCAACTGTTGAAGCAATTTCCAAAGATGGAAGAAACAACAGTATCAGCACTATTGAAAGGAATTACCGAAGGTTGGAATTATAAAAAGAAGGTAATAGTCAATGAATCTGACAAGGCGTTTTTGGTAAGTTTGAATAAAAATTTAGTGTCAGAAAACAAAGACCGATTGAACCGTTTGATGCAAGCATGGCAAATTAAAACGGATGAGGTGGCACACCCAAACAAGATTACGATTGTAATAAAATCAGTCAAAGAAGCCATGAGTTATGATAAAAAAGAATTCACCGTAACGGCTGGAAAAACCGTAGAATTAATTTTTGAGAACCCCGATGCAATGCAACACAATTTGGTAATTGGCAAACCTAAGTCGCTGGAAATCATTGGGAAAGCTGCCAATAAAATGATTACACAAAAAGATGCCATCCAGAAAAATTATGTGCCAAATATACCACAAATCATTGCCTCAACGCCTTTGGTAAACTCAGAAGGAAGCTACAAATTAACCTTCAAAGCACCTGAGATATTGGGCGATTACCCGTATGGTATGTACGTTTCCAGGGCATTGGAGTATTATGAATGGAGTGATGAAGGTGGTGAAGTAGAAATATTGAAAACAAAAGTTCTTACCTTTGTAAAATGTACAAACACATTTTTTTTGACCTCGACCATACCCTCTGGGATCATAACACAAATTCACGCATTGGCTTGGAAGAAGTCTATCACCAGTTTGATTTACAGTCAATTGGTGTACCGTCTTCTAATCAATTTTACCTAAAATTTAATGAAATAAATCATCAATTATGGGATAAATACGAAGCTGGAAGAATATCTCAATCAGAACTTCGACATGATCGTTTTCGATTGATTTTCAGTCAGTTAGGTGTAGAAGACCATCGACTTTGTGATGAAATTTCGGATACTTACATTGCTACTTCTTCTAAAAAACACAATCTTTTGCCCAATACCAAAGAGATTTTAGAATACCTGTTTCCTAAATATCCTCTGCACATTATCACTAATGGTTTTGATGAAATTCAAGCTGTCAAAATGAATGCAGGGCAAATTACTCACTATTTTCAAGAGGTGATAACTTCTCAAAATTCAGGTTACAAAAAACCCGATTCTCGTATTTTTGAGTATGCTTTAAAGAAAATTAAAGCCGTTCCAGAGGAATGTCTGATGATTGGAGATAGTTTTCAATCGGACATCGTGGGGGCAACTCGGGCGGGAATTGATGCTGTTTTCTTTAACCCAGACCAACGAAAACAAGAGATTTCAATTAAACCAAAGTATGAAATTAGGGATTTGGGGGAATTGAAGGGGATTTTGTAGTTTTTGAATTTGATAGTTTTGTGATACAAAAATAAAAACTTGTAACAACCTCACCCTCGACCCCTCTCTTTTGGAGAGGGGTCGGGGGTGAGGTTGGGTGTAAAAATTTGTTATAAGTTATTATTAATCCATTTCTATGTATAGACGAATACTATTCGTCCCTACATAAAACGACTTAAAACCTTATCAATTTCGTATAAAAATCCTCTCCCAACGTTATTTTTTCAACCTCTTTTCCAACAATTTTTGGCGATTTAATACCTTGGTTTAATACCATTTTACTCTTCAAAATAATCGCTTCATCCCAAAGTCCTAAATCAATAAAACTTTGTAGTAATACAGTACCTCCTTCAATGATAACTGATTGTATTTTTCTTTGAAAAAGGTCTTGAAGAATAAACTTATTAATCGAATGGAAGCCGTCCTTTTGAAGGACGACTTCCGTAGTATTTTCGAGAGTCGTACTTCGAGATACATTAGTATAATAAATAGTCTTTTGTGAACCATCAAAAATATTCAAGGTCTCTGGTAAAGATAAGTCCTTGTCAATCAATACTCTAACTGGATTTTTGCCAGTCCAAAATCTTGTGTCTAATCGTGGATTATCGTAACGAACCGTATTTGTCCCAACCATTATGGCATCTTCCTCAACTCGCATTTTATGAACAAATCTTTTAGATAATAATCCAGAAATCTGGACGGATTCGTAGTTTTTCTTAGCAATAAATCCATCCGCAGACTCTGCCCATTTTAGCATAATATAAGGACGTTTTTTTTCGATGAATGTAAAAAAACGCTTGTTTAATTGCCGTCCTTCTTCTTCTAATAATCCTACTTCTACCTCAATTCCTGCCTGACGTAATTTCTCTATTCCTTGCCCAGCCACCAATGGGTTGGGGTCATAATTACAAATAATAACTTTTTTGACTCGGTATTTTATCAATAAATCTGCACAAGGAGGCGTTTTCCCAAAATGAGAACAAGGTTCGAGAGTAACATAAACTTCTGATTCTGAGAGCATTGATTTGTCCAAAACGACATTTACGGCATTGACCTCTGCATGAGCTTCTCCATATTTTTGATGATACCCTTCACCTATCACTTTGCCCTCATGCACAATCACACAACCCACCATTGGATTTGGTGAAACTGTCCCCGCACCCAATTTGGCGAGTTGCAAGGCTCTCTGCATGAATTGCGGATTTATCATTTTATCTTTGTGTTTTTCATTCAAAATATATGTATTCAACCAATTCTTCTAAAATACTTTTCAACGAATTAGTCTCCGAAATTACTTCTGTTTATGAAGAAAACGAAGCTAAATCCATAGTTTATTTATTGTTAGCACATTTCCTAAATCTCTCAAAAACGGATATTTTATTAGACAAGAAAATTATTCAAATATTTGATTTTCAAGAAATTACATCCAGATTAAAAGCCCAAGAGCCTGTACAATACATCATCGGAGAAACAGAATTTTATGGAAGAAATTTTAACGTAACACCCGATACCTTAATCCCAAGACCTGAGACGGAGGAGCTTGTACAATTGGCAGTCGGCAGTTGGCAGTCGGCAGTTGGCAATACTCCCATTTCTATTCTTGACATCGGTACAGGCTCAGGTTGTATTGCTGTTTCGCTGGCGTGTGAGATACCCAACGCACAGGTTTATGCCTATGATATTTCAGAAAAGGCGTTGGAAGTAGCAAAAGAAAATGCTGAAAGAAATAAGGCAAATGTGATTTTTGAAAAAGTTGATATTCTAAAACCGTTCACCGTTCACCGTTCACCGTTCACCGTGATAGTCAGCAATCCCCCCTACGTAATGAATGCTGAGACGTTGGAAATGGAGCAAAATGTTCTGGATTATGAACCTCATTTGGCTCTTTTTGTGGAAGATTCCAACCCCTTGATTTTTTACAAAGCCATTGCAGAATTTGCCTCTAAAAATCTGATTAACAAGGGTTTATGTATTGTAGAAATCAATCAAGCCCTCGGTTTGGAAACGGCAGAATTATTCTGGAATCAGGGTTTTCAGTACGTGGAAGTCGTCAAAGATATGTTTGGGAAAGATAGGATGGTGAGGGCGATTTTGTGATAGATAGTAGGCAGTAATTAGTTCGCAGTAGGCAGTCTCATAGAAACTACATAATATGCTAATAATGAGCTAATTATGTGATTTTTAAATTACTGCCTACTGCTTACTAATTTTTACTTAATACTAACTCCTATTTTTATACAAAGGCACAGTACTACAAGGTTCTCCAAACATTAAAGACTGAACCACAGGTTGCAAAATACGAGTGATTTCCACGTAAGCCGCTGCGGGTACAGGCACTTTTGAACAACCTTTTACTACCACTCTCGCCCCCCTATACTCCTCTGGATTGACCTTACGAAGGGCATCGTAAAATAGTTTATTTTCCAATTCCTCGACATTTCCTAACACAATGGTACTGGCAAAAGGCTGTAACTTTAAAGTCAAAAGCATATATGCCCACGTAGGGATAATGACATCTTCCGAGCAAATAATTGCAACGTTTTTCCCTTCATAGATGCTCCAATCGTAGTTTTTGAGGAATTCCCGAAAATCTTTTTCCTTCAAAATCATACCCATAAACAGGTTGTCTTTGAGGTCATAAACTACCCTTTCGCCTTGGTCGTAGAGGTCTTCCAAGTCGAAAGTAATGAGTCCGCTGTTTATTACTTTATTGATAATTTTTTCTTCGTCCATTTTCTGATATAGCTTAATATTGAATTAGATAGTAGAATCTATTACCAAAGATGATAAATCAAAGTACATCAATCTTGTATCTTCATTTACATCGGATGAAGTCAAATACCGAAAATCATTTCTTTCATAATACTTCAAAGATTGACGATAAGCATCAACTGTGATATAACGACATCCATAACGATTATCATTCAAAATCATGGCTTTAATAAAGTTCATTATTTCTGTACCCAAACCTTTACCTTGAAAATTCAAATCAATACCCAAACGTCCTATTTTTATCGCTGGATAACTACTAAATCGTTTGTTTCGGGGCAATGTATCTCTGAAATTTTTTCTCCATTGATTTTTACTTTCAGTGTCATTAACCGAAACTTTATCAGTCAATAAACTAAAAAACCTGCGGTTTGCAGGTCATTTTCAACGACATAAGTAACTGCCAATAACTGTTTTTGATAGTTATTGGCATCACTCATTAAAAAGTCATTCAAATCTAAATCTCCACAATCAAATGGTTTAATAATATGCGAATCTGTAATTTTTACAGCTTGTAATCCTTCTAACATTCAAATTTGGCAATTGATTTAAACGATTGATAGCTTTTCTGTATTTTCTCCATTTCGGATTTACTACTCTTTTGAACGTTCTGCATATTATGCAAAAACTGAGTTGCATCTTTCCCTTCCAAAATGGGCGTTTCTTTTATTGGACGTGCCATATTTTCTATTTTTTCTTTTCCTATTTAATATTACAAAAAAAATACCAAAAAAGTTCTACTCTTTCACCACCTTCTTAGCCACTATACCCTCATTGGTCATTATCTGCAAAACATAATTTCCTCTGGTTAAATTACGAATGTCCATCGTCATCGTATTTGACTTATCTCCTTGTTTATCAATGATTTGACTACCTGTAATGGTATTCAGTTTTGCTGATTCTATCTTGATATTTTTAGGAACAACAATTCGTATTTCATCACTTGATGGATTGGGTGAAACCGTTACGCTTGCTTCCAAAGCGGGTTCAGCCGATAGTGGTTTCACAAGGGCAGCATCTTGACGAGTCTCTGACAAAACACTCGCACAACCATCCGCCGTAACAACTTGTACATTAAATTTTGAACCTGATACAATCTGAACTACTTGAAAACCTCTCAAAGATTCTAAAATCGTCCCATCACGATACCAAACATTACCCGTTGCCGCACTTGAAGTATATTCCCAATAATCACCGTTATTATCCGTCTTTTTCACCACCGAAATCGTTGGTTTTGAGGGGTTTACGCAAAATGAATCAGATCTGGCAATGGCATAAAAACTACTACTACCATCTTGAAAAGCATTTACTTTCACTCTTCCAGGGGTATTTGAAAGCGTTATCCTTCTACTCGAAATACTTGCAGGTCCATACACGATAGACAGACCAACTGCCAAATTTGAACTTGCCGAAACGGTTACGTCAAAGGCTGGGTCACCAACGGTTTTATCTGGAATCTTGGTAAGGTTAATTGTCTGATTTTGTTTCGTAGGCAAAGCACGAGTACCCACTACATACCAAACGGCATACGCTGATTGTCCCACTAAATATTTCTCAGATTTCGCCACACTTTTGATTCTACTCTTATCCATCGTGATTTGATAGGTATTCAGTACGTCTTTATTGGTTTTAGAATCGAATGTGCTATAATTATACAAAACAAAATCATCCGTTTTTGAATATTCTGGATAACCCAAAGTATTGTTTTCGTAGATAAAATCCAGTCCGTCGGTACGTTCTGTATTTACCCCAATTACGTAGTTCAAATCGTCTTTTTCTATAAAATAATCGAAGGCAATAATATTGGTCGAATTCTTTGAAAATGAGGGATTTCCGATATTTTCACCTGCATCTAAACTGGTAAATAATTTATCAATTTCTCCTGTACCAAAGTCATTTTTTGAGCCATTCCAAGCATTGAGAAACCCTACATCCCAGAAGGTTGATTCTGTACCCGTGGCACTTTTGATGGTATTAAAGGCATCATAAACAAGGTTTTCACTCAAATAATCCCACTCAATAGCATCGGCGTTTTGTACTTGTCCCGTGCTTACACCTTGCGTGTATGTTGGATTGTAAAGCGTAAAGGTCTTACTCGCCCCAGTGGTAGAGCCTAAGTTAAATACTGTAATTTGCTTATCAGTTGTTGCCGAAGTTGTGCCTAATTTACGTAAAGCTGCCAATTTTTTACCGTCTTTCGAGATAGCCGCATTTCGCCAAACACCCGTTGAGGATACTTTTTCGACGGTGGGGGTAGTAGCTGTTAAACTAACTCTCTTGATAAAACCATCATTAATATCTACAAAATAAGCAAAAGACCCATCATCTGGAACGGTAGGCTTGTGGTCCAAAACTACATTTTTTGCTAATTCCTTAAAACTATTTGGGTCGGCTTCCCCTTTCACACTTGATTTATAAAGTATTTTAGTAACGGGGTCAAATGTCAACAAACCTTCTGTTGTACTTGTATTGGTAGGAATATCCGTTTTTGGAGTTGTCGTTGGGGTCGTTGCAGGAGGGTTTGTATTAGGATTTGGAGCATTCGGGTCAGTGATTCCCACGGCATCAAAAGCCGCTCTTGCCGCATTAATATCCGCATCAGTTACGCCCGCAGAGGCTTTTAAATCCGTTGCCGACTGAATAACTGCACGACGTAAATCTAAGAATTTTGAGGTACGAGTCAAGTAAATCGTTAAAGCACGATAATAAATCTTCTCAGCTTTGGTCAGGTTCATGCCACTTGCCGTAGCAAAACGATAGAAGGCATTATTGGGTACGCCCGAGTTGATATGCACCCCATAATTATCTTCCGAACCTGAATAATATTGATTCATATTGGCAGGTTGAAAACCATTATCTCGCAAACTGTTTCCTCCGTTATTGGGGTTCGATAAATCACGTAAAGCACCCGTTGGGTAGAAACTTCCCTTCATTACATCCTCTCCTAATTTCCAGAGATTTGCTCCTGATTTATTCTCTACCAATGCTCCAAAACAATCCGCCAAAGACTCATTGATTGCTCCTGATTGACTTTTGTATTCTAAGTTTGCTGTATTTTCAACTACCCCGTGGGTCATTTCGTGACCCGCTACATCCAATCCACCTGCGAGAGGTTTAAAATACGTTCCTCCACTTCCATAACCCATGTATTCACCATTCCAGAAGGCATTATCGAAGCCCTTTCCGTTTTCGTCCGTAATGTTAATGATGGAAACGATTGTCCCCCCTTTTCCATTCAATGAAGTTCTATTATGTTTATTTTTGTAATAATCGTAAGCTAATCCAGCATTGTAATGTGCCGAAACACCATTTGCATTATTCCAAGTATTATTCGTTGAAGAAATTTGACGAATGGTTAAATCTTCGTTTACTTTCGAGCCTGTGGCATCAATCGTCCAGATAACGCCTTGTGGGTCGTCAGCTTTTACAGTACCACCCTTAAACATTGATTTAGAGGCATCTATCAATACATAGTTACTTCCTACTTGATAGGTATTGATACTTCTACTTACACCGTTCAAATCCGTAGCCGATGCTCTTGCCACACCATCAAGCGTACAAGTATGATTGTATTTATCTAAGATTTCTCCTGAATTAGCATCAATGACGTAAACCCATCTTTCCAAAAAATTTGGACGAACCGTCACTTGATACGCCAAACGTTCACCGTCCGCTTTTTCGTTTTGGTGATAAATCATCAATTCCGCTTTGGGCTTTTCGTATTTCAACATCGTCATTTCAGTTGCCGTCATAGGCTTTACGATAGACGATTTACTAACATCCGCTATGGCTAATTTCCCAATCTTATCCTCTGACAATGAAGGCTTTACGTTTTCGATTTGAGGCGTTGGATAAAAATGTCCATTCAGTAACGACACATCTTCATTCTCTTTTTTATGCAAAATCATCTCGCCACCATACACGGGTACGCCCTTGTACATCTGTTGCATACGCAGGTGAGTCGTCTGGATTTCGTCCTCCTGACTATTCAAAATATTGAGTTCCGCATCTGGATTGGCGAGTTTCAGATAAGGTTTCACCGCCTCCAAATAATTATAAGCCGAAGCCGCCTCAGCCGACATACGGGCATTACGAACAGAGCCTTTTTTGATGGTGGAAAGGTTAGTCGGAATCCCTACAATCATCGAAGGCATACCGTTTTCGTCTAAGGTAACTTGTACACCATTTTTCTTGGCAATCAGATTCATATATGTCTGATTGTCAGTTGGTTTGGTCAAATATTTTGGACGAGCAATGGTATTCTGAAACACAGAATTATCGACAGGTTTATCCACATTTTCTTGCGGAATAACGACATCAGAACGCTTGACGGTTTTGAATTTATTTTGTGAAAATC
>JAAFJP010000070.1 GCA_013298125.1 Cytophagales bacterium
CTTCCCACTGGGAATCGGTTAAAACTTCGTAACAAGTTTGCATATCTTATAAATTTTGTCGTTTAAAAGATAACAAACCGATTCCCTTTTTTGATTAAAAACTAAAATTTAAACATCTTCTAAAATTAGTATGTAGTTGGCAGTAAAAAAGAAAAATATTGATTAATAATGTGATGTAATCCGAAGATTGTAGGTATTTGTTAGGAAATAATTTATGTGATTTGAAATAAAAAATCAATCTATAATTATTGGACGATAGTTCTTTTGTGAACAGTTTTCAACTTAACAACTGATAGACTTAAAACTTAACAACCTTTACAGACCGTTATAAAAGACAAAAGGAGACGTTAAAAACGTCCCCCTGTGCAAATTAATAGTTCTACACCTATTATCTTAAATATTGTTATTGTCAGGTTTTAAAAACATGGGGCAACAAAGGTTGCCCCCGTTTCCTAAATACCTAACCACTAATTTCTGTTTAATAATTTTGTTTACTTTATTCAACAATGCAAATTTAATTAAAAGACTTCTGAATTTCCAAGATATGTTTTAGTTTTTTCTAAAAAATCTTTCTTTTTTCTTCTTGAGACCGAAATTTTCTTTCCATCTTTCAATTGTACAAACATTTCTTCTTTAACATCGAACTGAATTAGGTAGTTCAAATTGATAGCAAATGATTTGTGAACCCTTACAAATAATTCAGCATCTGATTTAGCTAAAAAATCTTTCATTGTACGTGAAACCAACAATTTTTTTCCATTGTTGAAATAAAACATAGTATAATTGCTGATTGCTTCTAAGTGACTGATGTCTTTCCATGCCACTAAAATTGTTTTTTTGCAAGAGATGGGTAATGAGATACTTGGTTCTTTTAGAGATAAGTTTTCATTAATAAATGGGTTAAAGTCTCTCTTGAAATTTACAGCTCCAAAAGAATTTAAAGTTGTTAATGCTGTTACCATGATAGTTTTGATTTAGTTCCATAAATATTATCTATCTCAGTGGTTATTGTTGATACAAAGTTGGCAGGTTTATTTTTAACTCGCAATCACATGATAGTATGATATTTAGACTATATTCTCATGGATTGCCTTGGCTACTGCCTCAGTTTGTGAATGAACGTGCAACTTATCGTATATTTTTTTGATGTGCGTCCGTACAGTATCAATACTTATACTACATTTATCCGCAATCATTTTATAACTATTCCCTTTTACTAACAGATTCAAAATTTCGGTTTCCCGTTCTGTCAGTTTATATGATACATTATCTGATGTTCTTTGTGGAGTCGGTAACATCTGCAACACCTTACGAGCTACGCTTGATGTCATAGGAGCTCCTCCATTATACGCATCGTTGATAGCTTCCAAAAGTCTCACGGGAGGTGTTCGTTTCAGAAGATAACCTACTGCACCAGAACATATTGCCTCAAAAATATTCTCATTATCCTCAAAGACCGTAAACATCAAAACATTTACTTGTGGTGATACTTTTTTAATAGTTTTCAAGCCTTTCAGTCCATTAACCACGGGCATATCTATATCCATCAACACAACATCTGGATGTAATTCCTCCATTTGTTCAGCCACAAGTTCACAATTTACAAATGAACCAATCAATTCAAAACCCATCGACCCTTTCAATAAAACTGATAGACTTTCTCTTAAATCTGGATTGTCTTCATAGACGACTATTCTAATTACGGAAGGGCTCATTTGATGTATCAAAACGATTTCATATTCTGTTGTACAATATTACAATAAAAATCTGAGAGAGGGTATCACATGATTGGGTGATATTGCGTACCCTATTTGAAGGTGATAGCGAGTATTTTTTGTAACTTTGAGTTATTATTCAAATAAAAATCCATTAATCCGTGAAAAAATATTACGCTTACTTTGCTTTGTTGTTTTTAGTAATCTCTCAAATGTCTTGTCAAGACAAAAAACAATCTTCCGAAACTGAAATATCCCTTATCGCTGATTCAACTTCAATCAGTCATTCCGAATTAGAAAATAATAGCTCTGTTTTCAAAGCTGTGCTTAAAACAAATGCAGGAATGGTGCGGGGAATTAGTGTAGGTGATGATTTTACGACTATCAAAGAATCCGCTCCTCTGTCAGAGTCTCAACCTGATAATGGAAAGAGTTTTACAGAAAGTTTTGATGACATGGGACTTAATTTTGCTGATATTCTGTACGTCAAAAATACTGATAATAAAGTAGATGCGATTGCCATTGACATTTTTGTTGAAAAACAGACTACCGTAGATAGCCTTATGAATGAATTTAAAGGGCATTTTGATAGTAAATATGGAGTTGGTAAAGGTATCTCAAAAATGATAGTTTGGAAATTGCCAGATGGTTTGAATGTATTAAAACTTCAAAACGTTAGCACTGCCAAAGACCCTGGTTTAAAAATCGTTTTTGCCAAACCAAGTAATGAAATGCTACAATAAATTATGCAAAAAATCATCGGAATAACAGGCGGTATTGGCTCAGGCAAAAGCCTGATTTGTAAGATTTTTTCCACGATGAATATTCCAGTCTATGATGCTGATTCAAGGGCTAAGTCTTTGATGAACAATGATTTAGTTCTGAAAAGTTCTATCCAAAATCTTCTTGGCGAACAAGCCTACACACCCGCTGGCGAGTACAATCGTCCGTGGGTAGCTTCGCAAGTTTTCAATAATCCAGATTTACTCAAACAACTCAACAGCATCGTACATCCTCGTGTACGTGAGGACTCGCAAGCGTGGGTAAAGCAACATTCCAATGCTCCATTTTTACTCTACGAAGCTGCCTTAATGAAAGCCGCTGGCGATGGAAATATGTTTGATAAAGTGATTGTCGTAAATGCACCCATCGACCTCAGAATCAAGCGAGTAATGAAGCGAGATAAGCGTTCAGAAAAAGAAATTAGAGACATTATTGCCCGACAAATTTCGGATGAAGAGAGATTAAAAATTGCTGATTTTGTGATTGAGAATAATGATAAGCAATCGGTTTTGGAACAGGTTTTGGGTTTGTATGAAGTTTTACAAGCTAATAAGAATTAGACCACCAAGGCTCTAAGACACCAAGAGTTGAATATAAAAAACTTGGAGTCTTTGTGCCTTCGTGGCTCTTTATCTTGTTCACCAAAATTTATAAAAAAAGCTACACCCAAAATGAGCATAGCTTCTAAAAATTGATTTACAAAATATCATTGATGTCTTACTAATAACTTCTTAGTTACCAAAGACTTACCTTCTGATGATAATTGGTAAAGATAAATTCCATTGTTCCATTCTCTTGTCGAAACTCTTACTTTTTTCTGGTCTTTATCCAAAATCTCTTCTTTCATTTCATTCCCCAACACGTTATAAAAAGTAATTTTTGTTTCACCCGTCTGCGAACTCATTGCATAGTCAATGTTAGCAAAATCATCGGCAGGGTTTGGATAAATGTTTGATACAATCAATTTATCATTGGCAAACAATCTGTCTTCTGAACTAATGAACTCATCTAATTTACCTTCTTTTTCAACCACATTTACAACTGGTTGAACTACAATAACCTCACTCTTAACAGGTTGATTCTTAACAGGTTGCAATAAAAATGAATTAGTAAAATATTGACTAATTACCGCTGAACGTTGGTAGTTGATATTTCTATCTAATGTCAAAAAAGAAGGTTGAAAAAACGAAAAGGAAGTCTTTTTGAACAAAACAGGAGTCGTAGCGACTTTTGTTTTGGGTTTTATTTCCAAACGACTTTTATGGCGATTGTCGGTTTGGGCAAATGTCTTCAAGCCTGACAGCGAGCCTGTCAGAATCAAAAACATTAGCGTATTTCTTAGTATAGGTTTCATTACATTGTAAATATTTTACTCAAATATCTTTTATTTTGTGCTGAATTTCAGCTTGTTAAAAACTACAAAAATCGTGCAAGGATTTGATAGTTTGACTTATTACTTGTAAGACTCCAAAATTACGGAAAAGGTTGCATTATGGATTCTTAAAAAATGTTAATTATTGTGTTAATCTTAAAATAAAGTTCTCTTTTTGATGTGATTGACTGATTATCAAAGAGTTATTATTTTATTGATGAACAAAAATATATTAAAATTGTTCAATTTTCAAAGTTTTGACCTTAATTTTTTCTTAGAATTATTTAAAGGTACTTTTTTGATTTCGGGTTCAACCTGTTTGGCAATAACGGAATCCTTTTTTACAGACTTAATTAAAACAGGCGGAGCAACGACTTTCATAATAGATTCTTTGGTGGGCTTCTCGGCAATTCTCCATCTAAATCCATCTAATTCTTTGTCGTCTCCTTTTAGGTCTTTGGGAGGAATAAATCGCCCATCGGGTTTGCCCACAAAGGAAATTTTCTTGACTTTACTTTTCCCGAAACCAATATTCATTTTCCCGCATTGTACTCTGTTCATACCCGTGAGGGTATTTTTTTCGTCAATGGCATAATAAATGCTCTCACCGTTGCCTTCCACAATTACTCGCTCAATTCTGGAACTATCCGTAAAATTAACGACCATTTTTCGACCTTT
The DNA here is from genome assembly GCA_013298125.1 of Cytophagales bacterium. Classification (GTDB taxonomy): domain Bacteria; phylum Bacteroidota; class Bacteroidia; order Cytophagales; family Spirosomataceae; genus Arcicella. Next base: position 4,549 of record JAAFJP010000070.1, read on the forward strand.
TATTTGGTTGTAATTTATCAAAGTATCAATCGCAATGACGAATGCTTTACCTTTCAGATTCATCAATTTTAGTTTATTACGTTTCAATAAAACGTTGATAGAATCCGCCTCAGACTGATTTTTATTATTCCAGAGGATTGGTTTTTGGTAGAAAAAAATGGTTGAATCAGATACATTATAACTCAACGAATCGCACTTGCCCGCCATATCTGACTTATATATGAGTACGTGTTTGTAAGCGTACATCTTTTTGACTTTCGTTTCCTTATTATCCAATGAAACTAAGGTATCAGCATTCAAAAAAAGCGTATCGTCTTCCATAATATTTTTCAAAAGTGCGTGTCCAAATACTCTGGTTACGCCAGATATTTTTGAATAACGACCTTTATCACCCGTCAAAATTGCTTTATCTTTTCGAGAAAGAAACACGATATTTCCATTCGCAACACCAATATCAGTAGGTGAATCATAAATCATGGTGTCGGCAGTCATGATATAATCTTCGGATTTGACCGTCGAACGTCCTTTGAGGTTAGCAATTTTGGAAACAGTATTGTACTGACTCCCAGGGTTGGCGTAAGTCGTATCTTTTTTATTAACCAAAAGCGTCGGGGCAACGAAATAGGCTTCTTTGGAAAGTGTACTATATCGCAACGAATCGGCAGTTAGATTGCCGTCCTTGTCTTGTACTTTTACGTTGGTTTTGAAGTTTGCCAATTTCGTAACGGTATTATAATATGCCTCCTGACTGGTGAGCGTACTTTTTTTATCAACAATCTTTCCTTTGGTATTGTAATATGCCATACGTGAGTTCATGTCATAGTCTAACTTGTTGGTAGTCAGTACGATAGTTTTATCATCTAATTTTACTCGACCATTAATTTTTGCTTTTCGGTCATTGCCAAAATAGTACGCAGTATCACCTGTGATAGTAACGGTATCGGCTTGAATAATCTTTACTTTTCCGTAGGCTTCCAAGATGTTTGTAGTCTCATTCAAAATGGCTAAGTTGCAGTATAATAGCGAAGTACCTTGACGGAGTGCGACATTACCAAGTAATCTCCGTACTGACATGAATGGCGTATTTTGTCCAACCAAACTATCCGCTTTGATGATTTCTACTTGGTTTGGGTTACTTGGAGTTATGGGGGTGATGGCGGGAGTTTGGGCGTGTAAATAATTTATCGCTATGCAAAAAAAGAATAGCAAATTACAAAGTCGAGAAGCAATCAAACTTGCTAATATTTGACGTATTTTTGTTGAATATTTCATAATCTATGGAATCATAAATTATTGGCTTTTAAGGTTAAACTTCTCCGAAGTTATTTATTGGCTAATGTTTTACTACAAAGGTTAAACTTCTCCGAAGTTGCTATCTATCAAATAATTTCGGAGAAATTTAACCTTTGTAGCAACACGAAATAAAAATTTTCACGGGCTTCGGAGAAGCCAAACCTTAGTATCACCAACGAATTTGAATCCAATAATTTATAAAACAAAATTACCCAAATAAAACGATGCTTGACCAATTTTTAACCTTTATTAACAAACAAAATCTCATTCAACCGTCTCGAAAAGTGCTTTTGGCGGTGAGTGGAGGCATGGATTCGGTCGTGATGTGCGACCTTTTTAGCAAAGCAAAGTTCGATTTTGTGATAGCTCATTGCAATTTTGGACTTCGTGGCGAGGAGTCGAATGAGGATGAAATGTTTGTCAAAAAGCTCTCAATCAAATATAAAGTTCCTTTTGCGGTAACTACTTTTCAGACGGCTGAATTTGCTGAAACGGAGAAGGTTTCTACGCAAATGGCTGCCCGTATTTTGCGTTATGAATGGTTTGAGAAGGTTAGAAAAGAACAAAATTGTGACTATATTGCTTCGGCTCATCATCAAAACGATGTCTTAGAAACCGTACTTCTAAACCTCACCAAAGGTACTGGTATTGCGGGTTTGCACGGCATTAAGGTAAAAAACGGAAGAGTAATCCGTCCTATGTTGTTTGCTGAAAAAGATGATATTTTTGAGTATGTGGTTGAAAATCAGATAATTTGGCGAGAAGATTCATCTAATGAATCAAACAAATATCAACGAAATTCGATTAGAAATGAAGTTGTGCCTTTATTGAAAAAAATCAATCCAAATCTTGAAAATACGATTCAGCAAACCGTGGAAAGAATATCAGCGGTAGAGGAGATTTTTGAGCAAGAAATGGAGATGCTTCGTAAGCAAATTACGTGGTCGGATGCACAGGCAACTTTTGTGAATTTTAAGGCAATTCAAACTCTTTCACAACCCATCATTAAGTTGTCGGAAATGTTGAAACCTTTTCATTTTACCTATGCACAATGCCAAGATATTTTTGAGGCTTTTGATAAAGAATCTGGACGTACTTTTCTTTCGCCTACGCACACACTCGTAAAGGATAGAACAGAGTTGGTGATTACGAAGAAAAATTTACAAACCTTTGAAAGTCAAGTGATTGAGGTGAACAGTCGGCAGTCGGCAGTCGGCAGTCAGCAATTACTCATCGGAGAATCATTTGAAAAAAGTGAGGATTTTGTGATACCTAATGCTAAAAAAGTAGCTTGTTTGGATGCCGACAAAGTTCGGTTTCCTTTACAAATCAGAAAGTGGAAAGAAGGCGACTGGTTTTGTCCGTTGGGGATGAACAAAAAGAAGTTGATTAGCGACTTTTTGATTGATACAAAAGTGCCTTTGAACCTCAAAAAAGAGGTCTATGTCTTGACTTCAAATGGCTCAATCGTGTGGGTGGTTGGTCATAGAATTGATGATAGATTTAAGGTTACGGATAAGACGACGAAGGTGTTTTTGATGGAAATTAAGTAGTTTTATTATCAGAACGTTGTCGAGGTTTTGAATCCCGACAACGTTAAGCAAATATCAAATTTCTTCAAGATTATTTTTATTTATATTTTTGTAATTCTACTATCTCCCCAACGACTCATCCCCCAAAAACCTCCAAAAATTGAATCAATCCACTGAAAATCAGTTTGTTGAAATAATCAAGACGCATCAGGGAATCCTGCATAAAGTGTGCGGAATGTATCGACACGACCCTGATGATAAGAAAGATTTATTTCAAGAAATCGTGATTCAATTGTGGCGAGCGTTTCCAAAATTCAGACAAGAATCAAAAATCTCGACGTGGATTTATCAGATAGCTTTGAACGTAGCCATTTCGGATTTCAGAAAAGAAAGCCGCAGACCCAAACGGGTAGAACTGAGTGAGAATTTGACAAATATTTCGGATAATATTTATGATAATTCTACTGAGGAACAACTCAAAATTATGCACCACGCCATTGCCCAATTATCCGAAATCGAAAAGGCAATCGTGATGCTCTATTTTGAAGAAAAAGACAATGAAGAAATCGCTGAGATTGTGGGAATTACCCAAAATAATGTAAGAGTAAAAATGACTCGAATTCGGGAAAAGTTGAGAGCAATGTTAGTTAAAAATGAATAATTAAAAATTATAAATGATTACTTGATTTACGCTCAAAATACTTAAACATTATTAACTAACTTTTAATTATTCATTCTTAATTTTTAATTAAAAACCGTGGAATTAGACGATCTAAAACATATTTGGCAACAAAACCAAGACTCATCAATTCCTCAACTAGTGATTGATAATAAAAAGGTTATGGAAATGACTCGCCAGAAATCCAAAGATGTGATGACGAAATTAAGGAAGAATTTAGACTTTGATATTATTGTTAGTTCTCTCTTCATTCCTCCTTTGATTTGGGTATTATTTCAGAAAAATATAGCCACTTATCATAAATACATAGCGGGATTTTTTATCGTCTATATCTTCGTGAGTCTATATTTTTATTGGAAAGAAATTAAGTCATTCAAAGAACTAAATTTGAACAATGATTTACTATCTACCTTAAAATTTACTGAACAAAAATTCAGTGAAAGAGTTAGGTCGTTAGTTATTTATAATAATGTAGCGGCGATTCCAATGGGTTTCTATGGTTACATTGCTTGTTCACAATTAGGACATTATGTTACTAATAACAACCATGAAATTACACCTACTGAACTCATAATCGTAGGGTGTTTTAACGCAATGATTAGTTACTTTTACATGAAATTTATTATCAAAAAACTTTACGGAGAACATCTCCAAAAACTCAAACAATTACTCACAGAATTAGAAGAATCGTAACAAGAGTACAACAGGTTTCCAACCTGTTAAATTACATATTAACAGGTTTCCAACTACGGGTGTTCGGAAGTTAGTTATCCGAATTTCCACTTAGAAGAATCACCACCACAAGCCTCCACAATTAGAGCTGTGATGTATTCGTCGAGTTGGATTTTAAACCGTCTTTTA
>JAAFJP010000071.1 GCA_013298125.1 Cytophagales bacterium
CATTCTCAATGATAACCGATTTATTACCAAGACATATTCATGCCACTTCTACCGAGGGTTTTCTATTAAAAATATTACTCTTTGTACTCGCTTTTACAATTTTATAAACGTTACAACTTAGATTATCTATCTAAATATCTCATCAAAATTCAATGAAACATAGTACAATCCACCAATATTTGCCAAGCCATATCCTTGCGAATAGTATTTATTGAAAATATTTGAACCGCCTACTTTTAACATTGTTTTCATCGAAGGAATTTTATAAGAAACCGAAGCATCAAATGTACTCCAAGATGGTAAAGTAATATCTCCCGCCGTTGTGCCTTGCTCTACCCACATTTCGCTCGTCCAACGGTAGGTAACGTTAAAACCTAAATTTTTAGTAACTTTTGGATTGCTGAATGAGATATTGTAACGGTCTTCTGGCGAAATGAAGAAGTTTCTTTGAACTCTCGAAACCTCTGGATTACTCATTTTACGCTTCACGATTTCATTACCAAAAGCATCTTTAATAATATTTCCAGCATTATCTTTCAACGTAATTGAACCCACTTGATTAGCATAATTTGCTCCAATATTGTAACCTCCGCCCAAAGCATATTCTAAGCCAATTCCGTAACCATTTACGTAGATTTCGTTAAAATTATTGAAATTGATAGCGTAAACATTATAGTTGGCACTTGTTCTCAAATCAGAAATTTGTCCAACCGTTTTTGGTTGATTGTAGTTCTGCGTAGCAATAAAGTCATTATAGGTACTATTGAAATAGAAGGCATCAATGAACAATCTGTTCGATAAAAGAGCCTTGTAACCAACCTCCCAAGTTTTGATTTTTTCCGTAGTAAATGCACTTGGATTTGGCGTGTATTTCACCAAAAGCGATTCATTCGGGCTACCAGCCGCAACAGATGCACGATAGGCATTTGCGGATGCCTCCGTATAGGCAGGATTCGCAATTAAATTTGCTCCATCAACAGAGGCTTGCGAACCTCCCACTTCACCAGTTCCGCCATCGGCTAACAACTGATTGGGCGATGGGTTACGGAAGGCAGATTGCCACGAAGCACGGAAATTATGTTGTCCCAAAGTTAAAACACCAGATACACGAGGCGTAAATCCACCATCAAAATATTGGTTTTTATCATAACGAACCGCCACAATTGGCTTGAAAGTAACATTGTCCGATATTTTCAATTTTACCGAACCTTGCGTGTACCAACCATATTCGTTAATCGTAAACTCACTTCCATCAACTCTACTCACAGGGAAAATGGTTCTTTTCGTTAATAAACTATAACGGCGGAAACTTGCTCCTGTAATTATCTCAACCGCCTCTGGAATGATTTTTTTGAAATTATACATTCCCTCAAAATGCGATAAAGACGAATTATCCAACACCCGAACGCCTCTAATAGCCCCATTACTTGGGATAAAATCAGTGTTCAAAGTAGTTGATAGTTCATTATAATATTTAGTAAAATTAGCATCGCCTGGCAGGAATTTTCCAGCATCTGCGGCATTTCTTGCATCGGCAATATTACCACCATTGGCAGCGAAGGCAGTCGCAAAATTCGCTCCCCATGTGGCAGTTGGCTTACTGATTTGCAACATTCTCTGAGCCAAAGCACCTAAATTATAGCCCTCAGCGGTTTGTATAGTGGTATATCCTCTCAAAAACCATTCATCGGCACGTAATTCAAGTTTGACTTGGTGACGGTTATAGTCTGGATAATATTCTCTGAAACCCGCAGTACGAATGAAATTTCCATTACCATAATACCATGCTCCAATCATTTCGATTTTGTCGGTCAGTTTGTAATGCAAAGCCACGTTTGCTCTCAAACTTTTAAATTTTCCGTCATTTTGTAATAAATCTAATTCCGAATAACCAGTACGAGTAACCGTTTTACCTGCCAAAGCTGGGGCAGTTGGGAAAGCGGCAGGGAAAGTAAATGCTCCACTGTTATTGAAATCATCTCCGTATATATTTACTCCATCGTAAGTCAAATTGCTTGATGGGTCATTGTTAGGCGTGAAGCCAATTCTGACTGCATTTCCATCAAGTACAAAGAAACCTGGACGACCTCTGTGTGATCGGTCATTAACATTATCCGCAATGAAATCTGTTCCGTTTATGGTTTGTAAATTAACTTTAAAAGCAAATTTTTCGCTCAATTTTTGTGCATAACGGATTGCAAAATCAGTGTATGGCTTTGCCCCCATATTGCTTTTCCCAACGTTATTTACGCCCAATTTTGCCTGAGCCGAAAGTCCCTGATATTCAAATGGTGACTTTGTTTTCGTTAGCATCAAACCTTGCAAAGCATCAGGTCCATACAGGGCTGAGGATGCCCCAGGCAAGATTTCGATACTTTCAATGTCAATATCCGAAACCCCAGCGGCAGCTCCAAAACCGAATCCAAAACCTGGTGAACGGTTGTCCATACCATCAGTTAATTGCACAAAGCGGTTGTTGTTATTTGCCCCAAACCCTCTGAGATTCACCGACTTAAAGCCCAAACTTTGGGTCAATAAATCAACGCCTTTAAGGTTTTGGAGAAGGCTATAAACATCTGCCGAAGCACCGTTTAGGATTTGCTTTACGCCTAATTTCTCAACGGTTACGGGTGCTTTGGTAATTTTTTCCTCCACACGGTTACCCGTTACTTGGATTTCTTCGAGCGTTCCTACACTTTCCTTCAAGAGAATATTCAAGGTTTCTTTATCCTTGACCACAATTTCTTGTTGCAAATACCCCACCGCCGTAACTCGAATCGTGAAAGGAAGGGCTTGATTGGTTCTTAGCACAAACTCGCCATTATTATTAGCAACTGTTCCTGAGACAGTACCTTTGATAGCTAAACTTGCCCCAGGGATTGGGCTTTTGTCATCACTGTTACTAATTTTTCCGTTAATGCTCATGGTTTGAGCCATTGACATTGTTACGAAAAAGAAATTTAAAATAATTAGAAGAATTTTTCTCATGGTTTTGTGAATGAATCTGTTTAAAATGTAATGGTTGAAATTTTAATAAATTTAGTAAATAGTAGTTGATGTTGTATTTGAAGAGTGCAATTTTTTGTCAAAATTATTACTTAATTACTTCTCCGCCTTTCAAAACTAATTTTACCTTCCGAATATCAGAAATTTGTTCAACAGGGTTGCCTTCTACAATCAAAATATCCGCTAAAACCCCTTTCTTAATCATACCTAAATCCTTAATTTTGAAAGAATCAGCATTGATGGAGGTTGAGGAACGCAATACGTCGATGGGCTTCATACCGTATTGAACCATCATTTCTAACTCACGGGCATTGTCACCGTGTGGGAACACGCCCACATCTCCGCCCATACATATACGCACGCCCAAATCCATTGCCATTTTGAAGGTTTTTCGCTTTTCTTGGACTCTTTCGGGTTCAGGTTCTTGTCCTTTTTTCCAACCTTTATATTGGCTTACGGCATCACCTGCGGCAAGCGTTGGGCATAAACAAACGCCCTTTTCTTTCATCAATTTGAATATTTCGGGTGTGCCATTGTCACCGTGTTCAATCGTGCTGACTCCACCCATGATTGCTCTCCGCATTCCTTCGGGCGTGGAGGCATGGGCAACTACCTGTCTTCCAGAACTTTGTGCTACTTTTACCATTAACTCAATTTCTTCTTGTAAAAAAGTAGGTTGAGCATCTTTCATCAAACCCCAACGATAATCTGCATAAATTTTAATCACATCTGCCCCTTTCCCAATCTGAGTACGGACGGATTTTGTTAGATTATCTACTCCATCCGCCTCCTCAGCCCCTTGCGGAACGGTAATTTCTGAATGAAAACCTTTGGGTCCATAACTTCCAGAAGCTACCAAGGCACGCCCCGCCACAAACATTCTTGGACCAATAATGATACCTTTTTCGATGGCAGTTTTTAGTCCAACATCATCATAATCAGCTCCTTCCGTTCCTAAATCTCTGACGGTGGTAAAGCCCACCAACAAGGTTTTACGAGCATGAACGGTGGCACGAGCAATGCGTTCTGCACGAGATTCACGGAGAACTTGGTCGTCCCAAGTAGTTTCGTTGTAGGGATGCAAAAGCAAATGAGAATGCCCTTCGATAAGACCAGGTAAAAGCGTGGAATTTGGGATGTCAATAATTTCTGTATTTGAAGGGAAATTTAACTTCTCACCAACGGCTTCAATACGTTGATTTTTTATGAGAACTTGCCAACTTTCGTGCATCATTTCTCCATCAAAAACTCTCGTAGGACGTAACAAGGTGTATTTGTCTTGGGCAAAAAGAGGGGCTGAGAATAACAGAAAAATGAAAGTTAATTTATTCATAATGAGTTGATTGCGGGAAATTTTATAGAATGGATTTTACCATGATTTACAAACTCACTTCTACCCATTCACTGACACTTTTCTGAGAACTATTAAAATTAACGCCAATACCCGTAATCGTTTTGCCAGAGGCTTGATATTTGGTGGCGTATTTTTTCTTATGAATTTGGTCAATAGCTTCTTGGGCAGTTTTATTGAATTTGAATTCAAAAATATACACATCCGTTAAAGTCTCCACGACAGCATCAGCACGTCCCAAAGAAGAGTGTACTTCACTATTAACGAATACACCTAAGTAGCTGAATATCAAATGAATCAGTCCATGAAATAGCCCTTCGGATGATTTTTGATAGGTTTCGGAAGGTAAATCTGCCAAAAGTGCATTGATAATATTTTGGATTTGCTCTAAATCTCGGGTAATAAATGCTTGGTTGAGGTCTTTGATTGTCCTTCCCGTGTGCATACGATGTGGATTTCGGGCAATATCATCAATCAAAAATTGATACATCGTTTCTCTGACTTCTTTGTTAGGATAATCCAACACCATATCGCCAGTCCAAATATCTAACTCCTTGACAGTCAGGTAGCCAGTCTGAAAAAGCAATGGAATTAACTCAATATTATCAAGATCGTATTTATCTAAAATAGCATTACTTACGATGGAATTTTCGACATTAAATATTTCCAATCTCCTCATTTGGTCAATCAAAAATTTTGGACTTCCCGTAGCAAACCAAAAGTTTTGGAATTGTTTAGAATGAAAGAAATTGAGCGTACCAAAAGGATTATAAACTCGACTAACGCCATCCCAACTATATCCGTTATACCACGTTTTCATAGTGTCCAAAAGGATTGGTCGAGTGGTTTGTAGCCGCTCTTGGATAGGTTGGAGGTAATCTTCAAAATACAGTTCTATCTCTTCCTGCGTATAACCCGTCAGTGTTCCATACTCAGGAGAAAGCGTAATGTCTTGTAAATTATTCAAATGAGAAAAAATGGAGACTTTTGAAAACTTAGAAATCCCTGTGATAAAAACCAGTTCTAAATATTCATCCGCATTTTTCAAAACTCCATAAAAATCTCTTAAAATATCTCTGTTGGCTTTGCCTTGTTCGATTTTACTTTCTTCTAAAAAATCAATAATCGGTTTATCATATTCATCAATTAACAGGACAACATTTCCATATTTTTTAGAAAGTTTTATGATTATTTCCTGAAATTTATCTTTGTAATTCGTTGCTTCGAATGTAATCTCAAAATCATCCGCTAATTGGTCTAATCTATTACTAATTGACATTTCCAGTCCAATAATATGATAGCTCATTGCATCAAATGAAAAGTGTAAAACAGGATTCGTCTTTGTCCAATCCCAATGGCTTTCTATCCACAATTCTTCAAAAAGTGATTTATTTCCTTTGTATAACTCTTTGAGGGTTGAAATCAGAAGAGATTTACCAAAACGGCGTGGGCGAGAAAGGAAATAGAATTTTCCCATATCCGTCAATTTATGGATAAGTTCTGTCTTATCTACGTATATGCAGTTTCTATTGCGAATTTCCTTTAAGGATTGTAAGCCGATTGGTAAATGTTTCATATAGCAAAGATAAAGAAATTTGATAATTTGAAATGCTATTTATTTCAAAACCAAAAAGAGGCACTTCGTTTTTACACAAAGCACCTCTTTTTATTTATCGAAAATATCAATTACGCTCTCTCAGCCATCGCCACATAAGAACGCTCAGTTGCTCCTACATACACCTGACGTGGGCGACCAATTGGCTCTTTGTTAGCTTTCATTTCTTTCCACTGAGCAATCCAACCTGGCAAACGACCAATCGCAAACATGACAGTAAACATGTCCGTAGGAATCCCCAAAGCACGATAGATAATTCCAGAATAGAAGTCCACGTTTGGATATAATTTACGTTGTACGAAATACTCATCACTCAAAGCGGCTGCCTCTAGTTCTGCTGCAATTTTCAAAACTGGGTCATTGATTCCCAAAGCTGCCAAAACGTCATCAGCGGCTTTTTTGATGATTCTGGCTCTTGGGTCGAAGTTTTTGTAAACTCTGTGTCCAAAACCCATCAAACGGAAGCCAGACGTTTTATCTTTCGCCATCGCAATGTATTTTGAAGTATCGCCACCATCAGCTTTGATTTCTTCCAACATTTCGATTACTTCTTGATTTGCTCCACCGTGCAATGGTCCAGAAAGGGCATTGATACCTGCCGAAATCGAAGCATACAAACTCGCTTGCGAAGAACCTACCAAACGAACCGTTGAAGTTGAACAGTTTTGTTCGTGGTCAGCATGAAGGATTAATAATTTATTCAAAGCCGCCGATACCACAGGGTTCACCTCATAAGAAGCTACTGGCAAGGCAAACATCATGTTCAAGAAGTTTGAACAATAATCCAAAGAATTGTTTGGATAGTTGATGGGATGCCCCATTGATTTTTTGTACGACCAAGTTGCCATTGAAGGCATTTTTGCCATCAAACGAATGATATTCAACTCATCAGAACCCGCTTTTTCGCCTGTGTAAAATGCTGACATCGCACAAACCATTGCTGACAAAACGCCCATTGGATGAGCATTGACAGGGAAGCCCTCAAAAATCTTACGCATATCCTCATTTACGATGGTGTGCATTTTGATTTCGTATTCAAAATCAGCGTATTGTTGGGCAGTTGGTAATTCTCCGTAAATCAAAAGATACGCAACTTCTAAAAACGATGCTTTGTCGGCTAATTCTTCAATGGAATATCCTCTATAACGAAGAATTCCTAACTCGCCGTCCAAAAACGTAATGGCACTTTTGGTTGCCCCTGTGTTTTTGTAACCCGAGTCGATGGTGATATGACCTGTTTCATCACGAAGTTTAGCAATATCAATTGCTTTTTCATCCTCACTTCCTGTAATTACTGGAAATTGATACTTTTTGTCGCCTAACGATAATTCTGCAAATTCTG
>JAAFJP010000072.1 GCA_013298125.1 Cytophagales bacterium
TTTCAGTTAAAATAAAATTGTATTATTCTTAGTTCTATAAAGCGTAAAATGAAAAATCCACCCAAAATTGAGTGGATTTTTGAAAGCAATATTCTTGAAAAGTAATTTCCAAGGGAAGCCTAAATTTACAATTTCCTAAAACAAAAATGGTATGCAAATTTTCTTTTGCATACCATTTTTGTTAACCTCTTGGAATAAATCGTTAAGATTTCTTTATCTGTCTTTTCCAGACATCTGTTCTTCCAAACAACGAAACACCAATATATCCACGAACTTCCAAAGTGTTTTCGTCAATTAACTTCATTTCACAGGAATAATCTGAGCCACTTTTAGGATCATAGATGCGTCCTTCTTCCCACTTGTTTTCACCTTTGAAAACAAAATCACGGAGATTTTCAAGCCCTTTCAACTGACGAGTTTTCAAACCTGCTTCTGGATTATTAATGTCTGTTCTTGGTTTTCCGTCGGCATCATTTGGTACTTTTAGCCATACCAATTTACCAAAATATTTGTCTCCTTTCTTATAAACTTGTACCATACCAGTACCTTCCCCGTTTTTCCAAACACCTAAGATAGCATCAGCCTGTTGAGCTAAGGTGTTTGAAGTGACAAAACACAAAATGATGAGTGATAATTTAACTCTTGTTAGCATTGTAATTTTTGTTAAGATTAATTTACAATACAACGCAAATGCCGTTTTATTGTTTACCTAAGTATATTGATTTTTGGGTTTTTAAGGTAAATCTAATTTTTAAAGACCATAAATCTAAACCACATAAAGGCATAATTTTCTACAATTCCTTCAAATGTCTCTCCAAAGCCACTTCATCCTTAATCAAAACCTCTCGAGCCTTAGAGCCTTCAAATGCTCCTACGATTCCTGCCGCTTCTAACTGGTCAATTAAACGTCCTGCACGGTTGTAACCTAACTTTAATCGTCTCTGTATCAACGAAGTAGAGCCTTGTTGATGGGTAACAATCAGTCTTGCGGCATCATCAAAAAATGGGTCTCGGTTGTTGGGGTCGAAGTCTGATTTTTCGTTTCCACCTTCTCCATCACCCTCAAATTCAGGCAACATATAGGCAGAATCATATCCTTGTTGATTTCCGATAAAATTACAAACGTCTTCGACCTCGGGCGTGTCCACGAAGGCACATTGCAAACGGATAATCTCTGAACCCGTCGAGAGCAACATATCTCCCATACCGACTAATTGCTCCGCTCCACCTGTATCTAAAATCGTTCGAGAGTCAATTTTTGAAGTTACTTTAAACGATAAACGAGCGGGAAAATTCGCCTTGATTGTACCTGTAATGACGTTCACGGATGGGCGTTGTGTGGCAATCACCAAGTGAATTCCGATGGCACGAGCCAACTGAGCCAAACGGGCAATTGGTTGCTCAACTTCCTTACCTGCGGTCATCATTAAATCGGCTAACTCGTCAATTACCAACACGATATAAGGCATAAAGAAATGCCCTTTATCTGGATTTAACCTACGATTTACAAACTTTGCATTGTATTCTTTCAAATTCCTACAACCTGCATCTTTCAATAAATTATAACGATTATCCATCTCGATACACAATGAATTGAGCGTATGAACAACTTTTTTGGTATCGGTAATAATAGCTTCGGCGGTATTAGGTAATGTCGCCAAGAAATGCCTTTCGATATGGTTGAAAAGTGTTAATTCCACTTTCTTAGGGTCAACCAAAACAAACTTTAATTGAGACGGATGTTTTTTGTATAATAATGATGTCAAAATCATGTTTAGACCCACGGACTTGCCTTGTCCTGTTGCTCCTGCCATCAAGAGGTGAGGCATTTTGGCGAGGTCGGTCATAAAGATTTCATTACTAATTGTTTTACCCAAAACAATCGGTAAATCTGCCGTAGATTTCTGAAATTTCTCCGAACCAATCACCATTTTGACAGGCACCATTTCACGATTTTTATTGGGTACTTCAATACCAATTGTACCTTTTCCTGGGATTGGAGCAATAATACGAATACCCAAAGCCGCCAACGATAAGGCAATATCATCTTCCAAATTCTTGATTTTCGAGATTCTTACCCCCGCATCTGGGATGATTTCGTAGAGCGTAACTGTTGGTCCTATCGTAGCTTTTATCGACGCAATCCCGATACCGTAGTTACCCAAAGTCTCCACAATTTTATCCGAATTTGCCTTCAATTCTTCTTGCGAAACGTTTGGCTTGCCCGTGTCATATTCCTTCATCAAATCCAAGGTTGGGAATTTGTAATGAGGCAAATCAAGCATTGGGTCATACAAACCAAACTTTTTCAATAATTCCTCATTGACGGCATCGCTTTCACTCAAAATAATTGGCTCTTCATCCTCCTCTTCAATGTGTTCTGGAATGCCCTCTGAGTTTTCAATGACCAACGAAACCTCACCTTTCTCTGGTTTCTTGTTTGTAGGTGTACTGAGAACAGGCGGCAAATGCGGTCTGAAAGTTTCTTCATCAGGATTATCAACGTGGTCGATGGTCAAATCTTCTAATTCCTCCTCATTGACAGCCTGCAAATCTTGACGGATTCGTTGAATATTTTTGGCATTCGCAATGTCTTCTGGAATTTCATGTTCATCTCCCTCCTCATAAGCCTCTGATTCGTTGGGACTTAGTTTGTCTGATAGTTTGCTAAACGAGTCGATTCCGTAGTAATAAACGAAGAAAACCACCAGTACGAACATGATGACCAAAATGGAAGCCCAACCAATAATACCGTATAAAGTTTGGTTGATAAAATAGCCAATTCCTCCGCAGATATTACTCATCGTAGCCTGTGCTTCGAGCATAAAAACAAAAAAACCAAAGAAACAGCTAAACCAAAACAGATAAAAAAGGGCTTGCCAAGTGAAAGATTCAAGCGGGATGGGTTCTTTTTTGAAGGATAATTTATAACCCGCCAATCCCAAAATAGGAATCAACAAAAAGGCTGCCCAACCAAAAAGCTCAAAAATAAGAAAGTGAGAAACTTTTGCCCCGTAAAGACCAAAAGGATTTGCCGTTTTTTTATTTTCTGGATTAAGATTGACGATTTCACTTTGGTCTGCATTGCCCGTGAAGATGTGCGAGAGAAACGAAAACAACAAGAACACCGCAATCAGCATGAACAAAATTCCAACGATAAATTTGAATTGTTCACTTTGAGAGAATGTCTTGAAATTAAAGTTAAACGAAAGCTGTTTATTGGGTTTTCGTTCTCTTTGGCGGTCAGGGTTTTTGGGTATATTCGTTGCCATGAGTAAGGATTTTCTTGATTGCGGATTTATGGTTTGGGATTGCGAATTATGTCCATACAATCACAACAAATCTTCAATTAACTCAAAGTTCGTGAATTTAGGGCTGTTTTGCGAGAAAATTGTAAAAATTTTGATGTAGAAGATTAGCAAAGAGATTTTAAGGAGAATTTAATAGTTATCGGTGTAGGACTCGAACCCACATTTTGAGAGTCGTATTCTCATGTCCTTCCATTGGACAAACCGATAGTCTGAGTTGTAAGTCGTTAAGTGATAAGGTGTTAAGCACAATGGTCAATATTTTTTTCGGAACTGTATACTTATTAATGCAAATGGTCAATTCCTTATCAATAGCGAGGGATTTAAATCCCTCGCTATTGATAAGGAATTGAAAATCAGATAGTTAATTTTGAGAAATATCTTTAAATTATGCTTGCATTAATAAGTATATAATTCCGATTTTTTTTTGATAGAAGTTTAATTCTCTAAAAGAACTTCTCGAAAGTAGAAATAGCTTATTATACAGTGAATTAGGAAACTTTATTTAGGTAAAGCCTCTTACGACTTAACGACTTTTGGACTCTTATTTTACTCACCATATTTTATCAAAAACTCTGGATTGATAGCCTTAAAACTAATCCTTCCGCCAAATTCCAATTCATTGGTAAAAGCCCTGTCGGCAGTTTCTACCAAAGGTCTGATAACGATACCTTCTGCCCAAGCGGTTGGGTTCATGGTCGTTTTGATTTTTGCCATTTCAACGATTTTGTTGATGTCATTTTCCAAAATATAAATTTCAGAAAGCACAGGTACAAACGACAAATCCAATTTTTGAAGCATCGTTTTCAAAACATCAAACGAGACAAATTGATGTTTATCAATATCAAAAATGTTAAAGAAAAATACGGCTTGTCCCTTGATTTTCAACTTATTACCTTGAATACCCTCGCCAACCAATTCTCCTTGAAAAGCAAAATTTCCGTTAAGACTTCTTAGTTTTTCTTCCAAACGAAGTTCTTTGGCAACTCTCCAAAAGGTATTTTTTTCATCGTCCAACAATTCCAAATTTCTTGAACAAACGCCAAATTCGCCATCTTTCAAGTAATAAGTTGCAGATGAACCATCCAATTTTTCGGTGATATAGCATTCAGTTCCTACGTATTTATCCAATACATTTTGCAATACTTGAATTCTGGTTTCGTCAGTTTTTGGAATAAAACTTGGGAATCCACCTTTCATCAATCCCGCAAGGTTGGCTGGGATTGCTGGTTCGTATTTGATAATTTCCAAATCCTCAGTACAATCTTTATCCTCAATAATCTCAAAATCTTCTGGTAAAAAATTCAAAGGAAAACAAATACCTTGTGAGATTTGTCCACGCAAAAGGATAGTTTTTATTCTGAAATTCTTATTTCGCAAGAATTCGTATTCTGGTTTTTCTGGAAGAATAGAATCAATTTCTACGTAAATACACAAATCTCCGACTTCAAATTCTCCTTTTTTTACAACCAATTGCCAGCCCAAAACGGTGGCTTTTTCGATAGCATCAGCACCTTCAATTGGTTCTAACACCTTGATTCTTTGGATGCTGGCAAGTTTTCTCATTTTATTTTTGAATTTATTTTTGTTTAGTTTTGAGTGAGAAGACGGAATCGAACCGCCGATATGTTGCTTTGCAGGCAACCCCCAATCCACTTAGGTTTTCTCACAGCCTGTTTCCCCACTTGGACTCGAACCAAGAACTTTTACCTTAGAAGGGTAACGCTCTTCCAATTGAGCTATGGAGAATTTTTTCTGAGTGAGTAGAATCGAAAGGAGATGCCTAATCCACTGAAATCTGGTTCCCAAAACCAGCCCGTTTAGCCCCTGCGGAACACCCAGATAATAATTTGTTGTAAATAATTTTCAATTTCCAATAATCAATGTACAATTTTCAAGTAAAGGTTAAGTTTCAAATTTTGAATATACTTGAACATTGAGTATTGAATATTGCTCATTGAAAATTTTAAATTTCTTTGAATTGCCCCGCCCGCAACGCTCACATACGGGCAGGGACAGCTTTTGGATAGTTTCACGGTGAAATTTCGTGTCTTTGTTTTCATTTGTGAGGCATCGGGTTAGCATCACCCCGATACCCTGAGTCATTCAGACTTCAATACAAATCCTGTTTTGATTCTTTGCTTTTTTCATTCTTTTTGGTTCGTTTTTCTAACCAAATCAAAACAGTTTTTGCACCACGCATATTTTTGGGCAATAAAAAACCCGACTCATTCATGCACGAGTCGGGTTGATATTGGATGTGTTTCGCTTTTACACGAAGACACATTTTATCTCTTTGACTCTTTTAATATTCTTATCTCTTAAACTAACAAACGACTTATTCGCCTGATAATCAGCCACTTTCCGTACATCATTCTCAATACCCGAACATACTCTGCACGTGCTGTTTCCTACAAACAGTGATGCTGTCTGCGGATTTGCGAATATGTGATTTGATGTTTGCTTTGAAAATAGCATGGTTTTAAGTTTTTAGTCGAAGTAGAAACTTCGATTTACTGTATAAAAAAACCCAACACTTTTTAATGTCGGGTTATTGTAAAATTCCTTGATTTGCTTGAATTCAATCAAAAATAGTACAATAACGCCTAATCCCAAAACACACATCACACGGTCTTGCTGTGCGATAGTTGGCTGATATGTTTTGACTTAGTTTTAACATTTTATTATTTTGTTTTTCTCTCTGCAAAGTTCCGAATTTATTTTTCATACTTCCAAATAATTTTGCAAAATAATTTTAAAATTTATTTTAACTACTTGATTATTAATTAGTTAAACTTAAAATTATTTTTCTTAAAAATAGAACTAATGGCATAGAATTTATATTTACAGAAATTTTCTTAACTTTATGTTTCATCAAAACGTTAATCTTTTTGAATAATTTGTTCAAATCAATAGTTATAAATTATCTTGAAATATCCGATTTCGACAACTTGAAATAATACAATTTTTATGATAGAATCGCTTTTTAAACTCGACTTTACCGAACCCAAAATTTTCCTTGCCGTTTGTTTGGTGATGTTCGTTTTGATTACCTCTCGATACTTTATTTTGGGAGGAATATTTCATTTGTACTTTTATATTTGGAGAAAAAAAGAATGGGAAAATCGGAAGTTGAATAAGAAAGATTATCCCAAAAATCAGTTCCGAAAAGAAGTTTATTGGTCAATGCTGACAGCTCTAATTTTTTCGATTGCAGGAGCTATTTCTGGGTTAATTTGGCAACGTGGTTTTACTGCTATCTACTTGAATATCAGCGACTACCCGCTTTGGTGGTTTCCTGTCAGTATCATGATAGCGATGTTTATTCACGAGACCTATTACTACTGGTTGCACCGTTTGATGCACCATCCGAAGATTTACAAACAGGTTCATCAAATCCATCACGATAGCAAAATTACCTCCGCTTGGACCGCTTTTTCGTTTCATCCCATCGAAGGTTTTTTAGAGGCTCTTATCATGCCAGCCATCGTGATATGTGTACCGATGCACCTATACGCTATCATTTTTCATCTCTCAGTAATGACTATTTCAGCCGCTATCAATCACCTTGATATTGAGATTTATCCACGAAATGTATTTGGAAATTTGTTAGGGAAACACGTCATCGGAGCAACACACCATAGCCATCACCATAAATTTTACCGTTATAATTTTGGACTATATTTTACATTTTGGGATAAGTGGGGGAAAACAGAGAGTCCTAATTTTGAGAGGGAATTTACTACCAGAGGAGAAAGGGATTGAAGGAGGAAGGGAGAAAGGCTGTATAAATAAAAAAGGAGAAAAGAGCTTTTAGCTTTCCTTTCTCCCTTAGAAAATGTTTAAAAATTATATTTGGTAAAATTCAGTTTCTATTTAATATTATTTGGCAATTGGTTAGTAATATCCATGCTTCGGCAGAATTTGTTGTTTTTTCATAGTCTTTTGCGTGCCTTC
>JAAFJP010000008.1 GCA_013298125.1 Cytophagales bacterium
AATTGAAACTCAAAACAAAACTCAATCACTTTGAATTAAAGGCTAAAATTTATATCAAAGCTCTCAAAGCCGCCTATGCGGAGCTAACAAATATTAAAAGTCAGGCTATGCCTGCGTAACATCAGTAACTTAAACTATTCCGAATATGTTTCTTAAGTAACTTCAAGACCGAATCCCACACCAAACACACTGAATATGACTAAATTAGCTAATTAACCAACCAAAATTATTTCCACTCTTAAAAAATCCGTAATTTCAACAAGAAAATATCATTCTGTCTTAAACGCTATCCCAAACCTATCTCCCAAAGCCTTCAAATCATTCATCACAGGCTCTAAAAGGTTGATTCCATTAGCTTTACGTTCTGCCTCAATTTCTCTTTCTGGGTCGCCTGGGACTAATACTTTTTGTCCGTCGATGGCTGGGGCGGCATGAAAACGGTCAATCCATTTATCCATATCCGCTTTGAAATCTTCGGCAGGACGGAAGCCGTCAATTCGCATTGCACCTAAAAAATGTCCTGTGCCTTTGCCTACTTGTTCACCCGTATTCATGAACCCAGCCGTGGCAAAAGGAGGAACCCAAGGGCCAAAATTTGCCCCTGACAAAACCCCCGAAAAAATATCTACAATCGCCCCAAGGCCATATCCTTTGTGTGAACCGTGTTCTCTGTCGCCACCCAATGGGAGTAATGCACCACCATTTTTCACGGCGTTTGAGTCGTCCGTAGCATTACCATCTTTATCTTGAACCCATCCCAAAGGGGCAGGAGAGCCTTTTCTTTGGAGAATTTCCATTTTGCCATAAGCCACGGCAGTACTCGCAAAGTCAGCTATGAAGGCAGGATTTCTTTTGGCAGGAACAGCAACCGCAATCGGATTTGTACCTAATAATTTTTCTTTCGAGAAAGTAGGCGTAACCAAAGGGGCAGCATTCGTCATTGCCCAACCTATCATATCATTTTCCAAAGCCATCATCGCATGAAATCCTGCAATACCGAAGTGATTTGAATTTTGAACTGAAATCCAACCAGAGCCAACATTATTGGCTTTTTGCATGGCTATATTCATGGCAAAAGGGGCAACAACGAGTCCTAAGCCCTTATCTCCATCAATTACTGCCGTTGAAGGTGTTTCGTGAATGACCTTGATTTGTGGATTTGGATTGAGTCGTCCGTTGTCATAAAGCCTCACATATCCACTCAAACGTGCCGTCCCGTGCGAATCCACACCTCGTAAGTCTGCGGATACGAGAACCTTAGAAGCTAAGTCTGCATCTGCCTCTGGACAACCAATCGCTAAAAAAACTTTTCGGATAAATTCCTGTAAATAGCTATATTCGTAAATCATAATTTCTTTTTTGAAAATTAAATGACAAATTTACGGATGAGATTGTGATTTTGAGTGAAAAATTTTGTCTGAATCAGGATTGATTTGATTTTAAGATTTACAAGATTATAGAAAGGATTTGTAAAATAATTCAATAATCTAATTTCTTCAAATGTAATCTTGTTAATCCTCCAATCTGGTAAATCCTGATTCAGACTAAATAAATTTACCTTCAAAACGTTTTAACCCTACACAGCAACCCCTAATATAAATGCTAAGTAAGTCGAAAAAAAACATATTGTGTTTAACGCTAATTTGTGGATTAGTTCTACAATTTGGAATATTTTGTTACGCCCTAAGTTCCCCAAAGCATCAGAAAAAGCCCTCTGGTGTGGGCAGAGACACGCTTTTTGTCAGTATTTCTCGAAATGAGAAAGTGGATATAAAACGCACTATCATGGGCAATACCAAGAAAATCGTAGGCACGAAAGTTGTTGAATTTAGGTCGTATAAGATAGAATTCAAGAACCCTAAAAAGGTAAATTTGAAGCTCAAAGTGCAGGATTTAATCCCGACTTCCAAAGATGGGCAGGTAGAATTGGAAATTTTAGAAAGTTCAGAGGCAGAAATTGACTTCACAAAAGGTCGTTTACTATGGAATTTCAGATTGAAACCCAACGAAAAGAAACGTTTAGAAATAAAATACAACGTAACATATCCTAAAAATAGAATCATCCTTGGAATCGAAAATGTCCTCCAACTTCAAGCGAATATCCGCAAAACTGTTTAGTTTTTTTGTCAAGGGTTTACTATTGCTTGCCCCTGTATATATCACGGGCTATATCATTTTTAACCTTTTAGATTCATTAGACAGCCAATTTTACTTTCAATTTAGAGGTACAGGCTTAATCGTTTTGATAGGAATTATCATGATTGTGGGCTTTTTGGGTTCAACTTTTATCTCAGTACCCGTTGTTCAGATTTTTGAAGATGCTATTGTTAAATTACCTTTAATCGGAATAATCTATTCATCTCTCAAAGACCTCGTTGGGGCATTTGTAGGAGATAAAAAGAAGTTTAATCAACCCGTCAGATTTGTTCTGAATAAAGAAAATGGCATTCAAAAAATTGGATTTATTACGCAACAAGATTTACAATTTATTGAAATAAATGATTCCGTAATGGTCTATTGTCCACACTCTTATGCCTTTTCGGGCGAGCTTTTTATTGTACCTACTGCGAGCGTAACTTTATTGAATTTACCCGCTTCGGATGTGATGAAAATGATAGTTTCGGGAGGGGTTTCGCTGAGTCAAGATTCTAAAAATTAAATAAAATACCTCATGAACTACTGGCTACTAATCCCCATCGCCCTTGTTATTTTGGCAATTCGTGACGTTTTACAGAACCGTCATACTATTCAACACAACTTTCCTGTAATTGGACATTTACGATATATGCTCGAAAAAATTGGACCCGAAATTCGCCAATATCTCGTAGCCAATAATCGTGAAGAATTACCTTTCAATCGTGGGGAACGTGCATGGGTTTATGCGTCCTCAAAACAGGAAAATAACCTGCAAGGTTTTGGCTCTGACCAAGACTTTAATTCGGCAGGATATATCTTTATCAAACACGCTATGTTGGGGCATCAATTACCCCCCAATCATCCTAATAAAAAAGACCCAAGTGCCGTGCCATGTGCCAAAACGATTGGGGAATTTCATAAACGGAAACGTCCCTTTAAGCCTTATTCCGTAGTCAATATTTCAGGGATGAGTTATGGCTCATTGTCTGCAAAAGCCATTGAATCACTCAATAAAGGGGCTTTGAAGTTTGGGTGCTATCATAATACAGGCGAAGGTTCATTGTCACCTTATCATAAATTTGGTTCGGATGTTATCGTAAACATTGGTACAGCTTACTTTGGTGTTCGGGATGATGAAGGGAATTTTTCGATGGAAAAATTGATTAAAATGACTACCGAAAACCCACAAGTCAGAGCCTTAGAATTGAAACTTTCACAAGGAGCAAAACCTGGAAAGGGCGGTATGCTACCAGCCGCAAAAATCACTCAAGATATCGCAGATATTCGCCATATTCCGATGGGAAAAGATGCCATGTCTCCTGCCTTTCATTCAAAGTTTTCGACTATTCCAGAAATGGTACAATTCATAGAAGACATGGCGGAACAAACGGGGATTCCAGTCGGGATAAAATCAGCCGTTGGAAAAACCGAGATGTGGGAAGAATTAGCTCAATACATGGCTAAAACGGGTAAAGGTCCAGATTTTATCACAATAGATGGGGGAGAGGGAGGCACAGGGGCAGCTCCACACGCTTTTGCCGACCACGTGTCGTTGCCTTTCAACTTTGGATTTACAAAAATTTATAAAATCTTCCAAAAATACGATTTGACTGATAAAATTGTCTTCATCGGTTCGGGGAAATTGGGCTTCCCAGAAAAGGCAATGATGGCTTTTGCGATGGGTTGTGATTTGATAAATGTAGGTCGTGAAGCAATGCTTTCGATTGGTTGTATTCAAGCACAAATTTGTCATACTAACCGTTGTCCTACGGGCGTGGCGACTTCTGATAAATGGCTTCAATCAGGCATTGACCCCGCTTTGAAGAGCGAACGTTTTTATAATTATGTCAAAACTTTAAACAAAGAAATCCTCGAAATCTCACACGCTTGTGGCTATGAACACCCTTGTCAGATGACCATGCAGGACGTGGATATGGTGATGGGAGATAATAACAAAACGCATTCGTTGGCAACTACTTTTGGATATAATAAAACGGCTGTGCCTTTTGAGGGAGTTGAGAAATTGTTAGGTAGTCCTTACTTGGGTGGGGGTAAAAGTAGTGTGTAGTTGTCATGCTATTAATTATTCACAATTAGTTTAAAATCAACATATTATGAAAAACATAACAATTATGCCTCTGATTATTATTCTCTCAATTTTGATATTCAGTTGTAAGAAAACAGAAGATGTTGTAGTTCTACCAGAAACTAAAACAGACATTTTGACTGCAAATGTCTGGAAAGCCAATAAAGCATACACTATTACAAATGGAGTTCCTAAACTTATTTTTGAAAGAGGTATTACTCCCGCAAGTGATAGAAATGATTTGAATAAATTTAGATTAACCTTTTTGAAAGATGGGACGACAACTTCTATTGATGCTGATGGAGTAAAAGGGAAAACTGTTTGGAAGTTTGCTAATAATGAAACTCAACTATTGATTGGTGATTTAGATAAACAAAGTGCATGGCAGGTAAATAAATTAGAAACTGGATTTTTTGATTATTCAGAAAGTAATTATAAAATTGAATTAGTACCCGAATAACCTTTTAACAGAATTTAACAATCCATCCGAAATATCAGAAAATCATCACCGTTATTCTTGTGTTCTTAACAATTTAAACACAAAAATAACATGAAGAAAGTAACAGCAAATCTCCTCATCATTTTAATTTCATTGACTACATTTAGTTGTATCATTAAATCCAGTAGTTATCAACCCTGCACTGTTCCCAAAACAAATCTTGAAGTCTTAACTTTTCGAGGGTGGAAAGTTGATAAGGTTAATAACTTGGTAGATGGACAAAAGAAATTGATTTTTGATAGAGGCTCTTCATTGATTACTGCAAAAAACAATTACAGTAATGTTCGGATTAGATTTTCAATAAATGGAATGATGTCTTTGGTAAATCCTAATAATGAATTTGAAACGGGAAATTGGCGATTTGCAAATAATGAAACTCAAATCGAAAGTAAAAAATCAGACCAAAAGGATTATCTTTCTGTCACAGTTGATAAATTAGATATTACAAGATTAATTTTTACGCAAAAGGAAAATAATTCAACACAGCAATATGAGTTTATTCCAGAATGATAATAAAACCAAAAGTCCCTTCAAATCTAATTTGAAGGGACTTTTTAAATTTAATTCTTAACTGCATTAGCCTTAATCCTAATTGCTTCCAACTCTTTGCAATTTTGGGTACATTCGCCTTGTTGATTCAAAACGTAGCGATTATTGTCTTTATCTAACACTTCGTATTCCTTCGTAACATCCTTATATTTAACCTCTTTAAACACAAAGGGAACAATCTTCGCATTGAATTTATTGATGAGTCCCGCTTGATTTTCACCTTTGGAAGCAATGGCAAAACCATTTTTGAAATAACCCAAAGACTCATATTCTGGACTCACTTGTACTTTTCCTCGTGGGTCAAGATAGCCATATTTTCCGTTATCGTGTTGTACCAAATAGTAGTCTTCCGAAGCCATCAAAACCGTTTTGAACTGACATTTTGCTAAGTATTTCCCCGTAGTATCCAACGTTCCCCAAAGTCCATTTTGACGAACAAAAAAGAATTGATGCTTACTCACCGCTTGTACAAAGTCAAAAGGTTCAGGCGTTAAAACCTTGAAATCTTCTCCTCTGACAAGCATAAATTTAGCGTATTTACTTTTCTCTTCATTTTTAGAAGCCTTTACCATAATACAGTTATAAACCATTGAATCAGTAACGGTATAGCTAATTTTACCCGCATCGGGATATTTGGTAATCGGCAAAATTACCGTACTTCCATTCACGTCAATTACTTTATCAGCCTTGCAAGTTCCAATCTTTTTGCCTTTTTCATCTAAATTACAACTTACTACTTCTTTGACAACCAAAAGCCCTTTTTTATTGATTTTACCAACCGATTCATACTCTAACGGAATCACCTCAATACCTTTTAAATTAACAAAACCGTGTTTGATGCCTTTGCCAACAATATCTTTACTCACAGGCACTAAATCAAACTCGCCAACCGTACCAATAGTATTAAATTGCGGTTCAAGAACAGTTTTGAGGTCTTTGTTAATTAATCCATACAAATTATTTTCATTTTGAATAATTGCCAAACCACGTTGGTCAAAGTCGCTGATTTGTTTGTACGCCTTACTCACACGGAAATCGTTGATATTGATGAGTTGTTGTTTTGACTCTCCAATACCTTTCATAAATCCAAAATTATCAACATCAGTCATAACATTGAATTCTGGTTTCCACAAAATTTCACCGTTGGCATTTACCAAACCCACTTTTTTGTTCTGATAAATTTTGAATAAATTATCTTTGCCAGAAGGCTCAACTAAATCAAAATTTGCCTCAGCAACGGCACCTTCACCAATTTTGAAAACACCCCATTTTGCATTAACCTTAACGCCCAAAGTCGTTTCGTTCAAAACAATAATTTCATCATAAAGGGCTGAAACAGGTTTGTTCGTTTTGTCATAATTATTATCAATCAAACCCATTTGGTTATTTTTAAACTTCACCAAACTCAGTCCTTTTGAAATGGCTTTGGCATCCACGATATTTTGGAGTTCTTCGCTTTCGACTCCGATATTATCAATAAAAAGCCAGCCTACACGTCTCACAAGGGCTTTTCCTTCGTTGAAGTTTTCCGCTTTTTCAAATTGAGAGGCGATAATTTCTTCTCCACAAAGATTGATAAAACCAAAAACGCCATCTTTTTTGATGCGGGCGAATCCTTGTTTGTAGTTATCTACGAAACCATAACGCACGTTATTTCTGAGTCTTTCGAGTGGGAAAGCCAAAACATCTCGTCCATCTAAATCCTTGGTTTGCGAAAGACTTACGCCAGATTTATTGTTGAAACACGTTACGGCATTTGCGTTTTTGGTAGGGTCGCTTGGAGGCGTTTTGGTAGGTTCAACTACGATTTTTATAGCCTCAGTTTGTTGTGGGGCTTGCGTAGTGGGTTGTTGCTGATTGAATTTTAGAATTTTGACAGGCTCACTTTTGGTTTCTAATGAGGCTAATTGAGCTGATGAAAAGGCGTTGGCATTGCCTAAATATGCCAGCAATCCTATTGCTAAACATAGTTGTTTCATAATTTTATGGATTATTTTAAAGTAAGGGAATCCCCTCGAAATGTATTATTCATTTTTCATGCCAAAGCATCAATAAATAGCATTTTCAACGAGACAAAATCATAATCAATTAATCCTGTGGCGGTTGGACATTTGATTAACAAAATTAAGCGATGGCGGGAGCTTAACAGATGGTGATAATTTATATGTTTCAAAAATAATTGAAAGTTTTATAATAACCTAATTTGTAGGCAGTTTTTTAGTATGTGGCTAATTTGAACCACTATATGTTAGTCCGATGGTCGTATTAGTTTGGGCATTTTTGACGAGTTCAGGATTGAAGTTTTCATAAGTATTTTCAAAAGAAGCTAATATGGATAAATGTTTTCCGACTTTGTAAGACAATTGTGAAGACGAATTCCAACGGAAGTAATTGTCCGTTAATGAAGGCTGAATAAATACCACACTATTGAAAGAAAGTTTCTCAGGAATTAAATTAACAATCAATTTAAATCTTGTTGAATTTCGATAAAGAATGATGTCTTGTTTAGTAGCAAAATCAGTTGACTCATGCACTAAAACATTGCTCAGACTCAATTTAATGGGTGATTTTGGCTTATGCTTTCCACCAATAATTTTCCATCCAATGCCTGCACCTACATTATAACGGGTAGTTATCTTACGAAGATTACTTTGCTCAAAAGCCCCAAAAGCTAAGAAATATACGTTATGTTGTAAATAAAAAAGCGTACTATTGAGGTCTAAAAATATTTCCCTTTCTTGTAAAATAGAGGCATTTGTACCAAATTGAAATCGAGGATTTGTAAAAAAACCAAAAATATGTTTCGGACTTTCAAAGTTTAATGAAGATTTGATATTGAGTAATTCCCGATTAACATTTCCAGAACTCACAGTTCCATCTAAACTTAAGCTATAAAACCACGAAGGCTTTTTTTTGATGACTGAATCTTTGGTTATGGGTTTAACAATGCTTTTATTGGATTTAGAGCTATCTGCGGTGGGTAATTGTGCATTAATTCTTATCGTAAAAAAAAGACAAAGAATAATGGTTAAATTTATGTGTGTCATTGCAAAAAAATAGTCAGTTCTGAAAATTAAAGATACATGATAATCTTTTAGAAAAAATAAAATCCCAATAGATAAAAGTTTTTTGCATATAACTTTCTGATAATCAATGCTTTAATTTCTTGTTTATCCCTAATTCCCAACCCTTAATCCCTAATCCCTAATCCCTAATTTTGTCATCTTCTAACCTTAGCGTAAATTTGAACTTCAAAATATTTCCCAACCAAAGAAATTAATTAAAGTTTATGGCATTATTACAGAATAAAGTCGTTTTAGTAACGGGTGCATCACGTGGAATTGGTCGTGCGATTGCCCTTAAAATGGCTCAACAAGGAGCAAATGTAGCTTTTACCTATCTTTCATCAGTTGAAAAAGGAGAGGCTCTTGTATCAGAGCTGACGGCTTTTGGTGTAAAAGCTATCGGATATCGTTCAGATGCTTCTGATTATAAACAAGCGGAAGAATTGATGAATTCTGTTGTGGCAGATTTTGGCACAATAGATGTATTAATAAACAATGCGGGCATAACCAAAGACGGTTTATTGATGCGTATGTCAGAAGAACAATGGGATACGGTGATTCAAGTAAATTTGAAATCTGTCTTCAATTTGACCAAAGCCGCAACTAAACCCATGATGAAAGCAAAATCTGGTTCAATCATCAACTTGACCTCTGTTGTGGGTATTCGTGGAAATGCTGGACAAGCCAATTACGCCGCTTCAAAGGCTGGAATCATCGGTTTTACTAAATCAGTTGCCTTAGAATTAGGTTCAAGAAATATTCGTTCAAATGCCATTGCTCCAGGTTTTATCTTGACTGAAATGACAGGCGAATTGAATGCTGCTGCAACGGAAGAATGGACAAAATCTATTCCTTTGAAACGTGGAGGCGAAGCCGAAGAAGTGGCAGATGCTTGTGTTTTCTTAGCCTCAGATATGTCAAAATACATCACTGGACAAGTGCTTCAAGTGGATGGTGGAATGCTGACGTAGTCGTAAGTCTCTAAGTCATAAGTCGTAAGTAATTTGAACTTACAATTTGATTACTTACGAACTTTTGACTATAAATTCCTAACTTACTTACGACTTAAAGACTTACAGACTTACGACTCAAAATACATGAAATTCGATTTTCTTTTTCAAACTTCACCCTGGTTTATTCCTCTTTGTTTATTGGCTGGCGGTTTGTACGCAGTTGTTTTGTATCAAAAAAATGCAAATTGGAGCAAGTTCCAAAATCTTCTGATGAGTGCCTTTCGGTTCTTGTCGGTGAGTTTGTTGTGCCTTTTATTATTGAATTTTTTGATACGTCAAATTACCCAAACCGTTCAGAAAAAAACAGTTGTTTTAGCGATTGATAATTCGCAATCAATGACCGTTGCAGGGCAGAAAAATTTATCAGATTTGACTGCAAATTTGAATAAATTGAAAGAAGATTTAATCGAACAAGAATATAATGTTTCCTTCTCATCTTTAAACGAAGAAACGAATCAAAACCTTGAAGGATTGAAATTTGACAAGAAAACTACCAATTTGTCTGGTTTACTTTCGGGGGTAAAAAATGCTTTTGAAGGAGAAAATTTAACGGACGTAGTGTTGATTTCAGATGGTATTGCCAATCAAGGGATTTCTCCCGCATCCGAGAATTTTAGTTTTGCGGTTCATACGGTTGGATTGGGCGATACGATTCCTAAAAAAGATATTGCTGTTAAGTCGATTTATGCGAATAAGGTAGCGTATTTGGGAAATAAATTTCCTGTACAAGCTGACATTTCTTCTTTTGGGTTTTCTGGGAAAAGTGCAAATGTATATCTGAAACAAGGCGGCAAGATTTTAGACAAACAGAGTTTAATTTTCAAGCAAAATGATGAAATAAAAACGGTTTCATTTAATACAACAGCCACACAAATTGGAGTCCAGCATTTAGTGGTTGAAGTTGATGTATTAGGAGGAGAATTTTCTTCAAGAAACAATCATCAAGATGCCTATGTGGAGGTGATTGATGGAAAAGAGAAGATTTTGTTACTTGCCTTGTCGCCACATCCCGACATCAAAGCTCTGAAAAGTATCATCGAAAAGAATGAGAATTATGAATTAGATATTAAAGTTTTGACAGAAAATCCCAATCCAGATGTTTTGTCAAAGCCTTATGATTTATTGATTCTGCATCAATTGCCCGATTATTTTAATTCCTATTCCAATATTTTCAAACCCATCATCGACAAAGGCACGCCTACGATGTTTGTGTTGGGTAATCAATCAGGGACAACTTATTTGAATCAGATTAATCAAGTGATGCAAATAAACTCGCAAGCGGGGCAGAGTGATAAGGTAACGGGTACGTACAATCAAGCCTTTAAATCTTTGAATTTTGAGGCGGAGAAAATGCAATTAATCAATAAACTACCTCAAATTTCAGTACCTTTTGGAGAGTTTAAATTATTGCCAAATTCGGAGGTTTTATTGTATCAAAAAGTCGGTTCAGTACAAACGCAAAAGCCTCTTTTTGTGGTGAATACAGGTGCAAAAAAATCGGCATTTTTCACAGGCGAAGGACTTTGGTCTTGGCGTTTGGAAGAATATCAATTGACTGAAAAACAGGAAGTTGTGGATGATTTAGTTTTGAAAGTCCTACAATTTATTTCAGCCAAAGACGACAAAAGAAAACTGAGAGTTTATCCAATCAATACAGAATTTTTGTTGGGTGAAAAAGTGGTTTTTGAAACGGAAATTTATAATGCCATTTATGAGAAATTGTATAATCTGCCCATCAAATTAGAGGTAAAAGATGAGAAAGGCGTAGCACGAAATTATAGCTACTCAACCACGCCCGATAATTCTAAATTTGAGATAAGTTCGTTACCAGCGGGCGTATATCGTTATCGTGCGAGCACGACAGTTTTAGGCAAATCAGAATTATCAACGGGTGAATTTGTGATTAGAGATATTCAATTAGAAAACCTAAATCTGACGGCAGATTTTGATGTTTTACGACAACTTTCTGCCAAAACAGGAGGGAAGTTTTTTAAGAATAACCAATTTGAAGCCATCAAACAAACCATCCTAAACCACAAAGTCCCAGAAAAAATTGATGCCACCGAAGACTTAAAAGAAATGATAAATTTACGCTGGATTTTCTTTTTGATATTGGCTTTATTGACGGTGGAGTGGGTTTTGAGGAAATATTGGGGGGGGTATTGATAAATGTAAATTCAGAGAAATATGATTTTACTTTCAGGAGACCCAGTTGCAATATTTATAGGATTAGGAATTTATGTGGTAGTATTTTTTGTCTTATGGACTTTGCTTTTTTACCTATTTGAGAAAGTCAATCCTTTTAATATTACGAATGAAAGAATAAAGAAAGTTGCTTATTGGGGACTTTCTTTGATTGAGTTAATTTTGTCTTTTATTGCTTGTGGAGCAATTTTTGGTATGCTATAAATACCAATTTCATAAAGTTTTTTAAGATAATTAAGCTTATATTTTCAAGAAAACCTTCTCAAATATCTACTATTTTTCATATACAATAGTCATTTTTATATCAATTTGAAGAAGATTTAATTCGTTTGATATACTCTTCAATTTTTTGTATTGGCAATTTAAAAGCATCGGCTATAAAAGTAGCGTCTAAGCCTTTTTCAATTAATGCTTTTACGTGATTAAAAGTATTTTCTTCTCTTACTCTCTCCGAAATTTGGTCTGCAATAGTCATGGCAATGTCGTTTACGTTTGTTGAAACTTCTGTAAATATAGGGTTTAAATCTTCTTGTGTCAAGTTCAAAGCGTTTTCTATGTACAGAAAAACGGTTGTAATAAATTCTAATTGTTTGTCAGCATCCAATCGGTTGAGCCTTTCCGCCCAAAACGACGATAATTTCATGAACTCATCTTCTTTATCATGACTGTGTTTCAATAACATAGTCGTTACGCTCAACAGTAAATTCTGAAAATTCGCTATTTGATTATCGTCAATTTTATCAAGCGTAAAAAGCAAATAATCAAAGTCTGGAATAAATCTGTCGAGAGATGGATGCAAACCCTTGAAATAGCTTTTCATGGATTTGTATTTCCATTTGCCTTCGCCGTGATGAATGATGATGGGAATTACGACTGACAATTTCTTTCTCTGTTTCCGTTCTTCTTTCCAAACATTTAGAATATACTGCAAAAGCTGTAAATGAGGATATTTTTGAACGTAAGATTTATGCTCGAACAAAAGCGTTACTAAGGTTTTCTGCCCTGCATACTCGGTTTGATAAACAATATCAGCCATGTACTCTTCCAATTCTTCATCTGTGAAGGAGTCATTAACTCGTTTAAGGGCGGATAAATTGAGCCTTTCAAGCAAATCAGGAGGGAATACTTCTTCAATAAAACTTTGTGCGATTTCTAAACGGGAGAAAGTCTCTTTAAAGAATTTATCGTGAGGGTTATTGATTTGATTCATGTTGTGGTTACGGTATTTTACGATTTTACTTCCCCTCAAAATATTCCAAAATATAAAGATTAGCCTGTTTCAAAATTGCATAGATATTCAACAAATCACCTTGTGTGGCATCGTGGGCTAAACTTACAGAATATTCTTTATCAATCAAGGTTACAAAAAACCACAAACGACCTATGATATAAGAACCGTAAATAGGTCTTCCGTCATTATTCCTAAATTGGGCAGCAACCATGGCTACTAATAATTGCCCAAGTGGGTCATTATCTTTTTTTTTCTCTTGTTTATATTCGTGAATGAAAAAAAATGGATGTTTAGGTTCTACTTTTCCAGTCGCAATCACAAAATCAACATTGCCTGAGAGTATTTCTCCGTTAAATGGAACGGATAGTTTTCTGCCAAGAAATGCTTTGTATTTTTCGTTATCCATACCTACCAAATCCATTAGAAGTCCTAAGAATTGATATTTTAGCTCTTCTTCATTCCAAGACTCAACATTATCAATCAATCGATTTTTTAATACTTCCAAGCGTTTTTGAACAAAATCATCCCCTTCAAATGGAGCTGCAAGCCATTTTTCTAAAACTGGATGGTTTCTAACTCTTTTTACACCAAAAGTTTCTTCTACATCTTCAAATGTCCAACGTTCAAATGATTTCATGTTTTTAATGATTTTATTTACCCCAAAGTTAGTAAATATTTCCTTAATTTCGTTATACAATTACACAGACAAACACATGAACATAGGAGACAGAGTACGCCTCATGCGAGGAAAAGAAGAGGGTATCGTTACCAAATTATTAGGCAATAATATCATCGAAATAGAGATTGAGGATGGTTTTACGATACCCGTGAAAGCCAATGAAGTGGTGATTATCAGTGAATTAGAACAAAAGGTATTTAATCCAACACCTGCCTCACGTATCGAACCACAAGCTACTGATAAATGTCAAACAGTGAATGAGATTCTCGCAAATCGTGGGGTTTATATGGCTTTTGTGCCTGTCAATGACCGTGAACTCTCACAGCATCTCATCAACAATACGGATTGGGATTTACCGTTTATGCTTTCGTCGGGTTCAGACCCGCATCACAAAGGTTTGGCTTCGGGGGTGTTGAAACCAAAGACTTCTATCAAAGTTCAAAGCCTTTTGATTAAGGATTTTGACGAATGGGGGACGTTTGTATTTCAAGCATTTTTCTTCCGATTGGCATTTATGAAATTGCCAGAACCATTGATTAAACGCTTGAAATTTAGAGTAAATACTTTCTTCAAAAATCAATCAAAAGCCCCATTGTTGAACGTTGATGCACATTTATTTCAGATGGATGCGGAGGATTCTGTTACGCCTGTGAATTTAAAACTTGACCCTGCAAAAATTGTAGAGCAAATGTTTGAAAAGCAAGCTCCCGAACCATTGCAATTACCCACAAAACCTTCATTATCAATTGATTTGCATATTGAAGCCCTAACAAAAGACTCATGGGCGATGTCAAATACTGAAATGCTGACCTTACAAATGGGAACTTTTGAAAGACAATTTGAAGCCGCCATTGCTAATGGAATGGACGAAATTATCTTTATTCACGGCGTTGGAAATGGGGTATTACGTGATTCCATTCATAGACGTTTGTCAGGGAATAAAAATGTAGCTTATTTTGAAGATGCTCAGAAGGAGAAGTTTGGATATGGAGGTACTAAGGTTAGGATAAAGTAGAATTAGATTAGTTCTCTTGTCATAGATTAAGGTACTTTTTAGCTTCTGACAAAGTGTATGCAGGTGTTTTGCGTGCTTCGTTTAACATATCTTCATATTCCATTTCTGACATTTTTTTTCCAGAAAATGAAATAGATTTTTTGTTCGTAAAAGTAAGTAAATGCCTATGTTCAAATGCCCGTAAAGCATCCATCACAAGGCTTTCATCTTTAAGGATATTTATTTCTAATGTTGTCATTGTTATTCTGATTAAAACAAGTTTTTTAATAAAATCTTAAAATACTTTCGATAGAAGAGTGATTTGACGATTGCCAATTTTGTTTCTTTGGGATATTTGAAATGCAAATACATCCAAATCCACCAATCAGGAAATATTGATACTCAATTTTAGTAGGAACAAAAGAGATTTTCAGAAGAGTAATTGGTTTTGGACTTAGTGAAACTAACTCATTATCACTACTTTTAATTTGACCAAAAGAAGTTGAATAGCACAACAAAAATATCGATAAAAGGACGGTCAGTTTCATTTCAGAAATCATTAATACAATTTTTTTACAAACTTATGTAATTAACAGATAGGCATAACAAATTTTCAATAATTTTTCTAATCTTTTCCGTGTGTACGTGAGGCTTGTTATGTTAGCTTTGTATAAATATTCGATGAAAAATTAACATGAGAGCTAAAAGTTTCAAATATTGGATTACCCAAGAACTACATGAACAATTTGGTTTGGAAAGAGTAGAACCCTCAATTCTACTTAGTAACTGGTTGGCTTCAGATGGTGAAATAACCATTGAAGAGACGAATCGTTTGAACAGTCTTCGGAGTCAATTACGTGAAAATGTTGATTATTGGAATGAGGAAGAATTGAAGATGAAATTCATAGGTCAAATTCTGGATTTAGTTAATATTGACAGTAAAAACTTCCGAACATTTTATGACCGTACCATCACCGTTGAAGTAAAAGGAGTTAAACTAAACGGTAAACTTGATATGTTGGTAGCAACGGGTTTTCAAGTACCAAAAAAACCTTTCTTCTGTGTTCACGAGTATAAGCAAGAAACCAAAAGAGACGGCGACCCCAAAGGACAATTATTAGTAGAAATGGTTGCTTTACAAGCACTTAATCAAAATGATGATCCTATTTATGGATGTTATGTGTTGGGTGAAAATTGGCACTTTGTTGTTTTAGAAAATAATCAATATTGCATCAGTGATGCTTTCAGAGCTACTCAGGATGATGTATTTATGATTTTTAAGATGTTAAGAAAAATTAAAGAGTATGTTATTGAATTGACCAAAGCTTAATTTTTTTCCAGATGACTTTTGAATATCAAGATTTTAGTAGTGTTACGAAAAGTACAATCATTGAAAACCCAACTTGGGATATAATTAACTTACATTTGAATGAAATAAGTATGACTCAAAAATCGTATTTTATTTTGTCTCAGGGTGATAATTATATACAATGTGCAGGTGCAAAAGCGAAACTTACTGTTGAGTATAAATCAATAAAGCACTATCGTTTTAGTTTAAAAGCTATTGATAATACACCAGCATCTATAAATTATAGTTATGGAATTATTCAAATTATGAAAAGTGAACAACTTAGATTGATTCATGCCTTAGACATATTTGAAACCTTTTATAAAACTGGCTTACCATCAAATGATTATGTTCTTAATGAATTGAATATAGTCTATTCATAATCTTTTTTGAAAAGTTATCTTTTACTTTTATCTTCTCAATGAAACAAACCCTAATAATCTTATCAGCATCAGCCCTAATCCTCCAAAGCTGTGCCAGTACAAATACTCCTTCAAGTAGGGGAGGAGGAGGAACAACAACCACCGTTACCCAATCAAACCCAGAAGCTCCCAAGGAATCATATCTTTATAAAGGAAAACAAGTGGAAAAGAACATTTCGACCATCGGAATTCCTTTTGAAATTACGATGGCTGACGTTGAACGTCAAATCAATGCAACGGTCAAAGACTTGGTTTTTGAGGATAATTCGATGGAAGACAATAATTATGACAACTTCATGTGTAAGGTTTACAAGCGTGAAAACATTGTCGTAACTACTCAGAATGAGGCTTTTACCTTCAACGTACCTCTGAAAGTTTGGGCAAAAGTGGGTTACAAAGTCATGGGTATGAACATTCCTCCGCAAGAATTGAACTTTGAATTGAATGTAAAATTTGGTTCAAAATTCTCAATTGCCCCCAATTGGGAAGCTAACGTTCAGAGTTTTCCGATTGGTTATGATTGGGTGAAAAAACCTGTGGTTCGTTTGGCTGGATTTGATATTTCGGTAGCTGGTTTAGTTGAAAAAGCATTGAACTCGAAACAAGATGCCATTTTGAAGGCTTTGGATGATGCTGTGCGTAAGAATGTCGAAATCAAAAAATACATCGTTCAGGCTTGGAATACTGCCATGCAACCCTATTTGCTTTCTGAAAAATATCGTACATGGTTGAAAGTAACGCCTACAGAATTACAAATGACTCCTTTGACGACGGTCAATAATAAAGTTAAGGCAACCATCGGCATCAAGGCAATTACGGAGACTGTTACAGGAGCAAAGCCAATGGTTACGCCTGTCGTTACTGTTCCAGATTTGAAATTAGTTACATCAATTCCAGATGATTTTCAGGTCGGAATTATTGCAGAAATTCCATTGAGCGAAGCGGCTAAATTGACGGCTGATACGTTGATTGGACAAAATTTTTCTTTCAAAGACGGTAAATACAATGTGCAGGTTACAGACATAGATATTTACGGAGATGGTGATAAAATGGTCATTAAATCAGGCTTGAAAGGAAATATCAACGGAAAGATTTACTACAAAGGCATACCCGCCTACGACCCCGTGAAGCGAACCGTTTTCTTAGATAATTTTGATTATGACCTCAAAACCAAAAACTTTTTGGTAGGAGCTGCCAATTGGTTATTTCAAGGTGTTTTTACGAAAAATATGAAAGAGGCACTTACTTTCAACATCGGAGGACAGATAGATGATATGAAAAAACAGATGCAAGCCAATTTGAATAAACCTGTTTCAAAAGGCGTGAATCTCAACGGCAATGTCGCAGATTTAGCCCCTGATAAAGTATATCTCACGCCCAATTCTATCATTTGTGTGATTAATGCCAAGGGGAAATTGGATATAAAGATTGATGGGTTGTAAAAAAGTTGTTAAGTTGTCGATTTTAAGAAATATTCAATGTAAACACCGTTCCAACTCCCAATTTTGATTCAACCGAAATCTCACAATTAATCGCTTTGGCAAGGTCACGGATGAGGTGCAAACCCAAACCCGTTTTAATGCCAACTACCTCATTATCATCGTATAAGGCTTTGAATTGTTCTTGATTTGCTCCTGGTCCATTGTCGGAAATTGATAGATATTTTTTCCCGTTTTCTTGCCAAGCCTTCCATTCAATGATTGGATGTTGGGTTTTTGCCAAGGCTTTTATGGCGTTGCCCGTGAGGTTTCGGATGATAGTTTTTAGGTAATCTTCATCGGTAATTAACGTTAAATTTTCAAGATTATGAAAGTCAATTTTTACTTTTTCTTGACTCTCAAAATGCCTTCTGGTGTCTTCAAATAGGGAATTTACGGATATTTTTTTAAGTTGGGGCGTAAAATTTTGCATCTGTCCTTTGCTCCAAAGTAAAATGTCTTCCATCGAAGTCAAGAGGTTTTCGGCACCCGCCATTGTCTTGCTTTGCAATCTTTTTTTGGTAGCTTCATCAATCGATTCAGGGCTGTCTTGTTGCATCTGTAAAAACTGAATCAGATTCGCCACGGGACTGCGTAAATCGTGGTTCAGAATACCCAAAAATCTCACTTTTGCTTGATTGGCTTCGTCTAATTCTGTATTCAAAACTTGTAGTTTTTTGTTGGCTTTTTGACTACTGTTTCGTTGGTAGAAAAGCAAACTTCCAATAATCGTGAGCATCAAAAGACCCGCTATCAGATACCATTTTTGTTTTTCCTTAGCGGCTATGTTCAGATTGGCAATTTCAATTTCGCTCTTCCTTAATTTTACTTCATTTTCAGCGATTTCTAATTGTTTTTTTCGTGAATCGCTTTCCAATTGTTTTGTTTTTAAATCGGTTTGGGTTTTCAAAAAATTCAGTTTTGCCAAATCTCTTTCTTTGTTACTTACCGTTAGTTTAGCGTTGTTGAGAGCTAATTGAAACTGTTGTTGTTTCAGGTTTTGGGCATCTAATAATTGCTGGTTTTTATATTTTTCTTCCTTTGTGTCGAACTCATACTGCACTTCTAATCTTGATATTTGCTTGCGGTTATTTTCATTATCGATGCTTTCTTTTACGTCATAATATTTTTTGAAATAAACATAAGCACTATCCATTTTACCTTGCTTTTCAAAAATTTCACTCAAATTCTTAAACACGCTTTGTTGAACATCTTTCAAGCCAATTTCAGTGGCAAGTTTTAAGGCATTATTAGAAAAAGTTAAGGCTTCATTCAGTTTGTTTTGTTTTAAATAATATTCGCCAATACCATAATTATTGTTGGCAAGTCCTTTTTTATTTCCAATTTCTTCATTGATTTTCAAGGCTTTTAAGTAGTTTTCAAAGGCTTCTTGAAATTTATTTTGTCTTGCAAATACGCTCGCTAAGTTTCCATATTCGCCTGCCATGCCCGTTTTGTTATTGTTTTCAATGTCTTTGTTCAAGCCTTTACTAAAATAATCCGAAGCCTTTTCATAATCTTTCATGTTGAAATAAACATTACCCAAATTCCCCAAACTCGCTGAAATACCCTGACCATAATTAGCCGTTGTGTGCATATTCAGAGATTCTTGAAAATACTTAATTGCTAAATCAAACTTTTTTTGTTCGCTGTAAATGACACCCATATTGGTATAAGCCAAAGCTGCTTTTTGGGGCATTTTTGACTTTTCAGCAACTCTTACAGAATTTTGATAATAAGTTAATGCCTCTGGATATTTACCTTGCACAAGGGCAACTGTACCTAAGTTTGCATAGTTCTGAATGGAGGCGGGGTGAAATTTTATTTCTTCGCTAATTTTCAAAGATTTCAAAAAATACACCTCCGCATTTTTATAATCACTCGTGAATAAATACTTTGCCCCCATACCCTTATAACCATCGGCAAGCCCTTTTTTGAAATTCAATTTTTCGGATAAAGCAATTACTTCTTCTGCCGCCGTTTGCATATTTTTTGGACTAAACCCGTAGTTTGCTAATAGATATTTCAAAAGTAAATAGACTCTGGTGGTATCTTGTTTGGGATAGTTTTGGAGTTGAATTGTCAAATCATCAACTGTTTTGTTGGTTTGCGAAAATGAAGGATATGATAGGGAAAAAAACAGAATCAAGGTCAGTGATTTAGTCTTCATTGTAATAAAATTAGATTGTCTCTAAAACTTCTTCCGATGGGTAAAATAGAGTCATTTTGTAGCATTATATCGTTTGAGAGGATTCTTGAT
The DNA here is from genome assembly GCA_013298125.1 of Cytophagales bacterium. GTDB lineage: Bacteria > Bacteroidota > Bacteroidia > Cytophagales > Spirosomataceae > Arcicella. Next base: position 19,966 of record JAAFJP010000008.1, read on the forward strand.
ACATAATGTTTCTGAATAGCGTAGCTCCTATGTATGCGAATGAAGGCACTAAAATTACTTTCCTTAATCAACAAACCCAGACTTGACAACACGCAATAATTTTTGTTTTCTGTTACGATTTTGGTATAATCTTTCAAGGCTTCGAGGTATAAAATATCGTGCAATTTTATTTTTACTTGTTCAGTACCCTCTTTGATATAGATGATGTCGCCCCCAATATTTGCTTCAAAAAGACTTGCTTTTTCTTTCAATTCCATGTAATCCTCAATGCGAGTGACGGTTTGCTTGAAACGTTCATATTTGAGTGGTTTCACAATAAAATCGAGCGTATCCAATTCAAAACTCTCCACGGCAAATTCTGGATGAGACGTAATGAAAATGCAGATTGGAACGGATTTGGCTATTTTTCTGAATTCGATTCCACTCATTTCGGGCATATCAATATCCAAAAACATCACATCAATTTGTTCTTCTTGTAGCACTGAAATTGCCTCCGTTGCATCTTCAAAAACGCCCACAATCTTAAAAATAGGATGCTTTTTTACGAAAGAAGTGACAGTGAGTCTGTCTATTTCATCATCGTCAATGATTATACAATTGATGTGTTTCATACCGCTTACTAAGTAATAGTCTTCGCTCGTCTATTTTTTGGGTTGTTAGTCGATTAATGATTTTTTGTCAGTTAAAGTAGCGGCAAATTTGGGTATTATTTGATATTTCATAAAAATATCGAAAAGAAGTCAATTAAACAAATACCTCTTATGAAAAATAATGCTATGATGCCCGCCAGCCATTTTGTTATGGTTAATCGCAAACAAAAAATTCGGATTCCTGTCCAAAATATCATCATGTTGGAAGGGTTCAATAATTACACCCTTTTTCATCTCCAAAGTGGTAAACAGCGATTGTACGCTCGCCCAATTCGCCATTTTGAAGCCCAACTTCTTCAAGAAAATTTTATCCGTATTCATCGGGGCTATTTGGTCAATTCTTCCTGCATTGTGGGTTACGATAAATTAGAAAATAAGTTGCAGATGGAAAACAATCTACAAGCCATGATTTCGAGGAGAAGGCGGAAGAATTTGTCAGATTTTTATGCTATTGCAAACTAACGTTTAAAAAACAATAATTTGTCGGAACACGATTTTAAGATTCGTAGGATTAACAGGATTGTTCTTAAAAATCTCATAAATCCTAAAATCGTGTTCCGACAAAATAAAGTTTTCCGAACACTAAATATAAAATCTTATCCCAAACAAAAAAATGAAAAATCTATCCTTAATTATCTTAGTATTATTCTGTATATCAAACACTTACGCTCAAATAGGCATTAAAGCTGATAACACCGCCCCTATACCTTCAGCACAATTGGAAGTGCAAAGTACAACCAAGGCATTTTATCCTCCACGCATGACTACGGCACAGCGAACAACCTTAACCAACAACATTCTAAACCCTCCGCAAGAAGGAGCAATGGTTTTTGATACTGATTTGAATGGGTTGTTTACTTATAATGGGGCTTCTTGGGTTTCAGGGAGTGGGCTTACTTTGCCTTACTCGGTGAGTCAGAGTGAGGTAGGAAGTTTATTAAGAATTGTCAATACAAATACCAATACTAATTCTGCTACAATTAGAGGCGAAACGAATTCATTAGGTTCTGGGTATGGCATCTATGGTATCGCAGCTAATTTAACTCCAAGTGGTGCTTCATTTGGAGTATCTGGATTAAACGTTTCAACAAATTCAAACGGTGTCGGTGTTTATGGACAACACAATGGAACAGGAACAGGTGTTCAGGGTCAATCATTATTAGGATATGGTGTAGTCGGAATTGCAGGTAGTGGAACCGCTGGTTATTTTAGTGCCAATAACTATGCCCTAATTACAGGTAATGGAAACGTTGGTTTTGGTACCAATACACCTACTAATGCGAAGCTTCATATCTTAGGATCAAGTTTTTGTTGTGGGACACCCTCAACCGCCGAATTAAGATTAGACCAAACTTCAGCCAGTGATTTCGCTCGTCTCAAATTTACTAACGCTAATTCTACCTCTAATGCTTTTTTTTGGGACATTGCAGGTCTTTCAGCAACGTCAGGAAATGAAGCAAATGCCTTCTTGAACTTTTATTATCAGAACGGAGTAAATACTGGAAAAAATATTATGTCAATGCTTGGTAATGGCAATGTCGGTATTGGTACAAATACACCCAATGCACCACTACAATTCAGCAATGCCGCCGTAAATCGTAAAGTAGTGCTGTACGAAACTGCCAACAACAATCATCAATTTTATGGATTAGGTATTAATGGTTTTACCTTTCGCTACCAAGTGGATGATGTCTCTTCTTCTCATGTTTTTTATGCTGCTACTGGTACGACTACTTCCAATGAATTAATGCGAGTTAGAGGGGATGGTAATGTGGGTATTGGAAACGTCAACCCTTCGGAAAAATTAGATGTTAGTGGGAATATTAAAGCCAACGGAGAAATTAATCGCACGCAAACAACCGATGCCAATTTAGTACCGATTGCTTATGGTAATGTACTTAGTAATGGATCACTCAATTCTACATCTACCACTGCTAATGTTTTGGTTTCAAAAGTTTCAACGGGCGTGTATCAAATATCTATTACGGGTGAAACATATAACGCCAATGATTATACCACCCAAGTTACACTTAATGGTTCTTCAACTTTTGGTTTTATTGTCACATCATCTGGTGCAGGTATCTTAAATGTTTATACTGCGAATGTATCAGGCACTGCCACAGACAGAGCTTTTACGTTTGTGGTTTACAAAAAATAAACGGAATTATAAACTTTAAGTCGCAAATTTTCATTAGACCACTGATAACACGGATTAGACTGATTTTCACGGATTAAATGATAAAAAATCATCGTAAATCCGTTAAATCTGTATCATCCGTGGTCTAAATTCCAAGTTTGACTATCAATAATTCATTTGCGACACAAAGTATATAATTCAGAAAATAAAAAACAATCACCTGATTGTTTTCAGAACTATAATTTTAAAAAATCATGAAAAAGGCTTATCTCTTTATTACAATTTCAGTGCTTTCATTTTCGGTGAAAGCACAAACAACCTTTAATTATTCGGGGAATGCGGCAAAGATTTTAACGGGACAAATAACAAAAATTGGGCTTATTGGTCAAAACATCATAACCACCAATTCATCCAACTATCATTTGGGCGTACTGGGAACTTCCCAAAATGCTGTTTTGGCAAATATTGGTGTTTTTGGCACTACTGAACAAAGTATTGTTTCTAATTCGGTGAGTGCAGTAGCGGTTTGGGGCGATAATCTCACTAATAATATAGTTGCAAACAATAGCACCGTAACAGGTGGACTCTTTACTTCAAAAAATGTAGGTTCAAACGGATTTAGTTATGGAGTAAATGCTATTGCCAGCAGCAATAACAACACAAATACTACTTTTGGAGTCTTGGCATTAGCCGATAATACCTTAAATACAAGCCCCGAAGAAACTATTGCAGTAAAAGGAATTACCACCTCTGGGCAATCAACGGTAGCCAATATTTATAAAGGGGTAGCTAATCCAGGGGGGTATTTTAGTAGCAACGACGGACAGGGAATTTACGCCACAACTTCTGGAACATACAAGTCAGGAAGTATCGTAATATCACAGGCGGTAACGGGTTATAGTAAAACTACAAATGCTTATAACAATGTGGGAGTGGTTGGGTACAGCGAGGGTACTGGAACTTTTAAAACGGGGGTTTATGGAGTGGTTGAGGGTACGGCAGCGTCATTACTTTCGAGCGGAATAACGGGAGAAGATAAGATTAATGTTGCGAATAGTTATGCGGGGTATTTTTTTGGTAAAGTCAATATAACCAGCAGTTTATCGGTCAGTTCAGCGGGGAGTTTCACGGGTTGTGTAACTGCCTCAAACCTAACTTGCCCTTCTGATTCGAGATTCAAGAAAAACATTACTCCAATAGAAAAACCTTTGTCTAACATATTGAAAATCAAAGGAGTAAGATATGATTGGAAAACAAATGAATTCCCAGAAAAGAATTTCTCCGAAAAAAATCAAATTGGTTTCATTGCCCAAGACCTCGAAAAAATCTTTCCAGAAATGGTTTTTACCGATGAAAAAGGTTTTAAATCGGTGGATTATGCAAGGCTTACTCCCGTGCTGGTGGAGGCAATCAAAGAACTGACCTTAAAGAATCAAAAATTAGAAAATCGTTTGGAAAAAGTTGAGGAAATTCTCTCAGTGAGTGCCTCGAAGAAATGACATTTTATCAATTATAACCTTAGTTTTTAACAATTAACTTACCAAAAAAATCATGAAAAAGTCAATATTTTTAATGCTAATTTTCCAAATCTTAACATTTAATTTTGCCATAAACGCTCAACAAAATGTTGGTTATACTACTTCTAATAATTCAAACGGTTTTTATAATTCAACGTTAGGCGTTTTTGCGGGAAATTCACTTACGGGTACATCCTCAACTTATAATTCCAATAATGCTTATTTGGGGTATGCTGCTGGGGGATTTGCATCCAGTACAACGGTTGGGCAAAATGTAGGTAATGTCGCCGTAGGGGCAAACACAGGGTATAATATGACTACTGGTTCGTATAATTCTTTTCTTGGAAGTAACGCTGGATATTATAACAAAGCAGCTGCCTTCAACGTTTTTATGGGTTATGCTTCTGGTTATGGGAACACATCTGTTTATACTACTGGTGGTAATAATACAGGGTTAGGTTCTTACAGTATGCAAAATTTAACAACGGGAAACAATAATGTAGGCTTAGGATATAATGCTATGGGAGCAACTGTACTCTCTGGTACTTTTAATATTGCATTGGGGGCAAGTGCAGGAGCAAATCTTTCATCGGGAGACAACAATATTCTGATTGGGAAATCGGCTGGTTTCTCCGTAACGGCTGCCTCACTAACTGGTGATGCTAATATTGCCATTGGACAAGAAGCAGGTTTTAAACTAAATACTGCATCATTCAATACTCTCATAGGCTATCAAAGTGGCTATAATTTAACGACCAGCAACGATAATCTTTTCATCGGGTATCAGTCAGGTTTGAATCAAACCACTTTGGTTGGTTCTGGCAATTCGTTCGTGGGTAATTTTTCAGGTTTTTCCAATACCACAGGAGCTAATAATACTTACCTTGGTAGTGCTGCGGGAAAGGGTAACGTAGCAACGAGTCATAATACGTGTATTGGTACAAATGCAGGGGATGCAGTTTTTACCACTGGAAGTAATAGTGGAAATAACACCTTTGTTGGTTCAACATCTGGCACAAATACCACAGCGGGTTATAACACCTTTGTTGGCTCTGCGTCAGGAAATTCAAATACCAGTGGCACTTTCAATGTAATGATTGGGAGCAACGCAGGGTATTATTGTTCAACTTCCAGTAGGAATGTAATCATTGGCGATAGAGCTGGATTTGGATTAAGTTCATTCAGTTCACAAAGCGACAATACTTTGATTGGATTTTCTTGTGGAAATAATACCTACGGAGGAGATAACATCATGTTGGGAGGGTACTGTGGGCAGAATAATACTTCTGGATTTTCAAATGTTTATGTTGGAAAATTTGCTGGGAATAACATTGTGTCTGGGTATGATAACTTGTTTTTAGGTAACAATACGTATGCACAAGGAACAAACAAAGCAACCCTTAATAATGTAACCGTTATTGGAAATAATGCCATTGGTTTAAGAAATAGCACGATGATTTTGGGTGATACTACTAAAAACATCCAAGTAGGTATTGGCACATCTTGGCCCACCCAAAGACTCACCGTCAAAGGAAACTTTTCCTTCGTAGCCTACAACGACGGAATGTTCTACCAAAACAAAAGATTCCTCTTCCAAGACGAACAAGAAAACATCGCCCTCGGCACAAATCATGACGAAGATTTTATGGGTAGAGGAAATTTATTGTTAGGAGCAAACACAAAACTTAATAACTTAACAACTCAACAACTTATTAACGCTACCGCCATCGGAAACGGTGCAACTGTCTCAGTATCAGATGGTTTGGTTTTAGGTAATCAAGATATTCATGTGGGCATAGGCACATCTACACCTACCGCTCGCTTGGAAATAGCCTCTGGGAAAGATGGTGAAAGTGGCGTTGTTTTTAGTAATCTCAAACAAAATTATTCTAATAAATTCCTCACCGTCAATCAGTTAGGGCAAGTTATTTTAGAGAAACCTCGCACTCAAATAAATTCAGTTGAGGAATGGTCAGATAAAGTTTTTGAAAGTAATTATCAACTCAAATCTTTGAGCGAAGTGGAACAATTTGTGAAGGTAAATAAGCACCTTCCTAACATTCCATCCGCCCATGAAATGATTGAGAAGGGGATTGAAAACGAAAAACTATCGGCAAAATTATTGGAGAAAATTGAGGAATTGACCTTGTATTTGATTGAGATGAAGAAAGAGAATCAAGAAATTAAGAAGGAAAATGCTGACATGAAATCAAGAGTTTTGCTATTAGAAAAGAAGTAATGATGGACTTCATAAGAAATTAAAATTACTCATTTACAATCACAAAATACCATGAAAAATACTATTACTTGCTCTTTAATTTTAGTACTCACAATGCTTTTCACATCACTGAAAGCACAACAAAATGTTGGTTTTACCACAAACAACAATGCCAATGGTTTTTATAATTCACTATTGGGTTTTGGAGCTGGCAACGGAATTGTTGGAACAAATTCTCTCAGAAATTCAGGCAATAGTTATTTAGGCTATTTGGCTGGATATAGTTCAGCGGCAACTGCCAACAACGAAAATGTTAATAATGTAGTCGTTGGAAGTATGGCTGGTTATTCCCTATCAACGGGGTCAAATAATACGTTTATGGGCGTTGAGGCAGGATATTATAACAAAACAGCCAAGTTTAACGTCTATGTGGGTTTGAATGCCGGGCAAGGAGACAACACAGTTTATACGGCGGGAGGATATAATACGGGCGTGGGTACGTTCAGTTTGAATGAAGTAACGTCGGGTACATATAATACGGGCTTGGGTGTATTAGCTTTGGGCGGAACAACCTTGACGGGAAACTTTAATACGGCAGTAGGTCCGTTTGCGGGTCATTATCTCTCAACATCTTCTGACAATATCTTGGTTGGAAATTCAGCGGGATATTCAACATCAGCAAACAAACTAACTGGAAACGGAAATATTGCCATCGGTTCAAAATCGGGCTATAAATTAGGTGCTGCCGAATATAATACGTTGCTTGGGTTTGAGAGTGGCTATAATCTTTCAACGAGTAGTAATAATATTTTCATAGGCTATCAGTCAGGGTATAATCAAACCAATGCAATTCGTGCTTTTAATTCATTTGTAGGGTATCAATCAGGTTTCCTAAATACTTCGGGTATTAATAACACGATGTTAGGTTCTAACTCAGGTTATACCAACACAACAGGATATTCTAATGTTTTTGTTGGTAATAATGCGGGATATAACATTGAATCTGGGTATAAAAATGTTTTTCTGGGGGATTCTGCCCGTTCGGAAGGTAGAGGTCGAGGAAGTATAAATTATGCAACCGCCATTGGTTATAATGCAGTTGCCATCAGGAGCAATACCATGATTTTGGGTGATACAACCCAAAATATCCAAGTTGGAATCGGTACGGCTTCACCCACCCAAAAACTCACTATCAAAGGTAATTTCTCTTTCGTAGCCTACAACGACGGAATGTTCTATAAAAACAAACGTTTCCTCTTTCAAGACGAACAAGAAAATATTGCTTTGGGAACAAATCATGACGAAGATTTTGCGGGCAAAGGAAATTTGTTAATTGGTGTGGACTCTAAAATCAACAATTCAAAAATCAACAATTCAACCGCTATCGGCTATGGTGCAACTGTCTCAGTATCAAACGGTTTGGTGTTGGGAAATCAAGATATTCACGTGGGCATTGGTACTTCTGCACCCACCGCTCGCTTGGAAATAGCCTCTGGGAAAGATGGTGAAAGTGGCGTTGTTTTCAGTAATCTTAAACAAAATTCTGCTAATAAATTTCTCACCGTCAATCAGTTAGGTCAAGTTGTTTTAGAGAAGCCCCGTACACAAATTAAATCAATTGAAGACTGGTCAGACAAAGTTTTTGAGCGTAATTATCAACTCAAATCTTTGAATGAAGTTGAACAATTTATTAACGCAAATAAGCATCTACCAAACATTCCATCCGCCCAAGAAATGACGGAGAAGGGAATTGAAAATGAAAAATTATCGGCAAAATTATTGGAGAAAATTGAGGAATTAACTTTGTATTTGATTGAAATGAAGAAGGAAAATAAAGAATTGAAATCAAGGGTTTTGATTTTAGAAAACAAATAAAATACACCAAAACGGCTCTGAGGATTTCCTCAGAGCCGTTTTGGTAAAAACAAATCTATAAGCCGCATTCTGTCAGTACCGAAGCACCGTCTTATCATTTATCTCGACGCACCGTCACCGATACGCTCTATCAACCTACCCACTGACATCAGGCGAGCAGCCCTTTTTTAGTTAAGAATTATTAATTAATAGTTAACAGTCTTCACTTTTAATTCTTAATTTTTCATTATTAACTATGCTGTCAGCCTATTTGGTCTTTCAACTCATGAGGTTTACCGATGCCCTCGATGTCACCACCGAGGCGGTAGGCTCTTACTCTACCTTTTCACCCTTACTTGATTAAGTTTTAGGGATTAGGGATTAGGGATTAGGGATTAGTGATTAGTGATTAGATACTGAGAGTTTGAGAATTAGGAGTTAAAAATTTAGTAATAGAAAAATCTTTACTTATGTTTTAATTCCCAATTCTCCAATTCTCCAATTCCCAATTCCCAATTCCCTAATCCCCAATTCCCTAATCCCTAATTCCCCAATCCCCAAAAAGCGGTAATTTTCTGTGGCACTTGCTGTTACGGATTCGTCACCAAAGCCGTACCTTCCCGTTAGGAAGCATGATGCTCTACGTTGTGCGGACTTTCCTCCCTCGCATACACGAAGGCGATAAGACGACTTGTTTTCGTTACAAAGTTATCATTTTAAATCGAAGGACTAAGATTTTTTTGTAATTTACAAGGTGTTTATTATTTTCAAATAGTCCAAACTATGTTCAAATATCTACTGGTCTTATTTTCTATTATAGCCCTTTGTTTCTCGAATGGACATGCCCAATCTACATTGTATTTAATTGAAGGAGATGTTATAGAAACTAAAAATGCAGAATCTGTCCCCTCAGCAAATGTTTTTTTAGAAGGTACAACACTTGGTACACAGTCTGATTCCCAAGGGCATTTTGTTATCAAAAATATTCCAGCGGGAAACTATCAATTGGCGGCTTCGATGGTGGGTTTTCAAACCTATTCTCAGAAAATTTTAGTTTCAAACAAAAATCTTATTCTCAAAATCTCATTGGTTGAAGATGTGAAATCATTAGAGGAGGTGAAAGTTGTAGGTGAAAGAGACAAAAATTGGGAGAAACAATACAAAGTTTTTGAGAGAGAGTTTCTTGGTAATAATTTTGATAAAAAAGAAGTAAAAATTCTCAATAAAGAAGTACTTGATTTTCAGTATAAACAAGGAGTTTTTAAGGCATCAGCCATCAAGCCAATCGTTATTGAAAACAAGACTCTGGGCTACAAAATCACTTATATATTGAAAGGTTTTGAAAAAAATAAGTATCATTCTTCATACAAAGGTATTCCACGGTATGAAAAACTAATTCCAGCAAACAGTGAGCAAGAAAAATTGTGGGATAATAACCGCCAGAATGCTTACAAAGGCTCAATTACCCATTTTTTGAAAGCCTTACTTGATGATAAATTAGTCTCAGAAGGATTCGATGCTCATTTTGTGAATCCTCATTATGTTAAAAATACCCCATTTAAACTCATGTTTTATGAACTATCAGACCGCACTTTACCACTTCACCCCAAAGAGATTATACAGAAAATTAATGAAGAACCATTGGTGTACAGGCTTACATGGAAGTATCCATTAGAAGTGGTCTATAACAAACAACAAGAACGTTCCCCTATTTTTTCAGATGCACCACACCCATACTCTTTTTTAAAGCCACTCAATACTATTTTTATTACCCATGATGGTAATCTTTTAGACCCTTATTCAGTAGAAATTAGAGGTAAAATGGGAGAGTTTGGTTATGCCGACTTACTGCCTTTGGATTATATACTGCCTAATGAAAATATTGAGTTAAGATAAGAGTATGAATTAAAAGATAAATTTTTTTTCAAAAAATCAAATGTCAAGTCGTCAAAATTCACTATCTTTGCACTCCAATTTACAAATACCATAACCGAAGGACGGGTTCCTTCACTAAAACGTAAATAACAGATGGCTGTTAAAATTAGATTAGCACGTCGTGGACGTAAAAAATTAGCGATGTATGACATCGTAGTTGCAGACGCAAGAGCTCCACGTGATGGTAAATTCATCGAAAAAATCGGTACTTACAATCCAAATACAAACCCTGCCTCAATCAATTTGAATGAAGCAAGTGCATTGAAATGGATTATGAACGGTGCTCAACCAACAGATACTACTCGTGCGATTTTGTCATATAAAGGTGTAATGTTGAAAAAACACTTACAAGTAGGTGTGAACAAAGGAGCTATCTCACAAGATGCTGCCGATACGAAATTCGCAGACTGGAAAGAAGCAAAAGATTCTAAAATTACTGGTAAAACAGATGGTTTAGATTCAGCAAAAGCAGCTGACAAAGCAGCTCGTATGGCAAGAGAAGTTGAAATCAATGCAGCTCGTGCAGCAGCAATTGCTAAGAAAAATACTCCAGAGGTTGATGCAGTAGCAGAAGAGGTTGTTGAAGAAGTTGCAGTCGCCGAAGAAGTTGAGGCAGTTGTTGAAGAAGCAGCACCAGTAGCAGAAGAGGTTGTTGCGGAAGTAGCACCAGAAGCAGAAGCACCTGCGGCTGAGTAATTTTCAGAAAAATAATTTAAGGAATGATACAAGACATCAATAGTTTTGTATCATTTTTTTTTGAACATTAGCCACTAAGGCACAAAGTCTCCAAGTAAAGATGAAAAATTTGTTTAAAATTTACTTTCTTAGTGGCTTTGTGTCTTGGTGGCAGATTTTAAAAAATAATGACAAAAGATACTTGTTTTGAATTAGGTAAAATAACCAAAACTCATGGCATTAGAGGAGAAGTAATCCTTTGGCTTGATGTAGATTTTCCAGGAGATTATGAAGATTTGGAAAGTGTTTTCTTGGAAGTTAGGGGAGAATTAGTCCCTTATTTTATGGATTCATATCGCCTGTCTGGCAATCGTGCTATTGTACAATTTGAAGATATTGATACCTTCGAGAAAGCCGAAGCCTTAATAAATCTTCAAGCCTTTTTGCCTTTAGAAGAATTACCAGAGTTAGAAGATAATCAGTTTTATTATCACGAAATAATTGGTTATCAAGTAGTTGATAAGAACTTAGGAGAATTAGGTATTGTACACACAGTACACTCTATGCAAGCACAAGACCTTTTGGTGATGGATTATAAAGGTAAAGAAGTATTGATTCCAGTCATTTCTGAAATTGTATTAAATGCAGATAAGGGAGCTAAGGTGTTGAATGTGAATTTGCCAGAAGGACTTTTGGAGGTTTATATGGAGGATTAGTTTATCATTGAATTATGCGAATAGACATCATATCAGTAGTTCCTAAATTGATGGAAAGTTTCTTTGGACATTCCATCCTGAAACGTGGACAAGAGGCGGGTCATGCAGAAGTTGTGTTGCATGATTTACGTGATTATACTACTACCAAAAGCCGTCAAGTTGATGATTATGCGTTTGGCGGAGGAGCTGGGATGGTCATGTTGGCTGAACCCATTGCTCGTTGTATTCGTCATTTGCAGAGTGAAAGAGCGTATGATGAAGTAATTTATATGACTCCCGATGGTGAGACTTTTAACCAGCAAATTGCTAATAATTTATCATTAGGAGGGAACTTAATTTTCTTGTGTGGGCATTACAAAGGAGTGGATCAAAGAGTAAGAGATATGTTCATTACCAAAGAAATTTCCATTGGTGATTATGTCCTGTCAGGGGGAGAATTAGCCGCTGCCGTATGTGCTGATGCTATTATCCGATTGATTCCTGGTGTTTTGAATGATGAGACTTCTGCCTTGACGGATTCATTTCAAGATAACCTTTTAGCCCCACCCGTTTATACACGTCCTGCCGAATTTGAGGGAGTAGGTATTCCAGAAATATTGCTTTCTGGACATGAAGCCAAGATTAACGAATGGCGTTTTGAACAATCTATCGAAAGAACCAAAATCAGACGACCAGATTTATTATTGAAGTCTGGGCTACATTAGAATGATATTTGTCAATAGAATGGTGATTTTGACGGTTATGTAATACCGCATACTCATTCGTTTGTTATTATTTAAAGAATTTTTCGTTAAAATTATTTTTTTATAAAACATTTATATTATATTGCATTCCCAATCCAAAATATACGATTTGAACAATCAACATACCTGGGGTGTTAATGACTATATGTTGTAGAAATTGTGAAGAGAATTGAGTAAACATAGAACATTTTTAGAATAGAAAAAACAAAGTAAGGATTATAATTCGGAAAGCTCGACGTTAATAACGTTGGGCTTTTTTGTGTTTAAACGCATTCGTGGCATTTTTTTTGAAACGACAACATCTCTTCAAATATTCTTCTTTTCGATTTCATCTCATGTTGGAGTAGTAAATTATTTTATACTTGTAACGTGTTGATTTTTAAATAATTATGTATCTTCATTTAGGATTGAACAGGTAAGCCGATTTTTTTGGTATGCTATTTGTAAAATAATGAGTTATACATTTTAATCCAAATTTCTTTCCAACCGCCATGAAGAAAGATTTCCAATTCAAGGCTCTATTTTTTAGAGTATTCGCAGTAATCTGCTTCTTTTTCATTTCTCAATCTGCCTTTTCACAGGTCTCAGGTATTGTCTTCCGTGATTATAATTCCAACGGTAAAATTGATACTACTGCTTCTTCTTACAAAGAAATTGGTCAGATTGGTGTCACCGTTAAGGTATATAATGCTTCTGGTGCAGAAGTAGGCACAGCTACTACTGATAAAAACGGGAAATACACCATTGCAGGTGTATCAGGACCTTTGCGGGTTGAATTTTCCAATCTCCCCAATCTTGATTTTCCTTCATTTTCAGGAGGTACTTCCGTTCAGTTTGTGAATGGCGGGGCAACGAATATAAACTTTGGAACTAACATTCCAGGTGATTATTGTCAAGCTAACCCAAACATAGTTACGGTTTGTTTTGCAAGCCAAGATCTTGCACCAGGGACAGATAAGGTAATGATTAAGTTTCCTTTAAATTATACATTAGACCCTGATGGAAATGCAAATGGTACAACAACTCAGGGGGGAACTTATGGTCAAGTTATTTATACGCCAACACGTCCAGACCCTTCTGGTATTGGAATGGTAAATCAAGTTGGAAGTACGTGGGGAGTTGCCTACGATAAAATAAGCAAGAAACTTTATACATCAACTTATATTAGACGGGGAACACGTTTAGGACCAACGGAAAGCACAGGAGCAATTTATGTCATTACGGATGTTGTTAATGCTTCGACACCAGCGTTATTTGTTGATTTGAACACTGTTTTTGGAGCGAATACTACTGGAGCAAATCCACACCCGTTTTCAACAACAAGTTGGAATGGTGGAAATTGGGATTTGAATACTTTGGATAAAGTCGGTAAAGTGGGTTTTGGTGATATTGAGATGAGTAAAGACGGTACTAAACTATACGCTGTTAATCTTGCTGATAAGCGACTTTACGAGATTCCTACGAGTGGCCCCTTAAATTCAACAACGATAAAAAGATATGATATTCCAACTACAGGATTACCAGTTGTTAAAGATGCGGCTGGTACAGCAGGAGTTGCCAATAGTGTTGATGTGCGACCTTTTGCGTTAGGTTTCGACAAAAGTGGGAATCTTTTTGTGGGAGCGGTTCATACGTGTGAATCCATTTCGGCAGGTGTTGATGCTAACCCAAATCCAGCTTCATACCAAATGACTGGTTATGTTTGGAAATTTTCGAATGGTGCTTTTACCTTAGTATTGAATGAATCATTACGTTTTGATAGAGACAATAGTGGGAGCTATACAACATTTGATAATGTTAATGCCTCAGCGTCGAATACTTATAATTATGACTGGGAGCCGTGGAGTAATGTTGATAATTATGGAAATCAGCAACCAATGCTAACTGATATAGATTTTACGGATGATAAAATGATACTCGGATTTAGAGATAGAGGAGCCGACCAGTCTTTTGGACCAAATGGAGGGGGAGGATTTCAATCATCAGGGGATATTTACATGGCTTGTTTGCAGGGAAGCATCTGGAAGTTTGAACAAGCTGGTGGATGTGGAGGCTTGCAATCAACAAGGGGAACAAACAAACAAGGTCCTGGGGGTGGTGAGTTTTTTGAAGATACTCAGGGAGATGGAGTACTAAACGGAGGAAATGGAGGTATTGCGATTCTGCAAGGTTACGGAGTTATAAGCACATCTACTGACGCTGTTGTTAGAAAAACGAATGGTACTTTTTTAGATAACGTTGCCGCCGCAGGAGTTCAAATGTATGACTTTACTTCTGGAAATTATAAAGGAGGGTACGATGTTTATTACAAAGGAAACTCTCAGGCATCGTCATACGCCAAAGCATCGGGTGTAGGGGATGTAGAAATCTTGTGTAATGTAGCACCACTCGAAATCGGTAACCGAATCTGGAATGATAAAGACAAAGACGGAATCCAAGATGCAGATGAAGTTGGGATTGGTAATGTTAGAGTAGAACTTTATGACGGAAATACATTAGTTGGTACCACACTTACTGATGCAACTGGAAATTGGTATTTTAACGAATCTAATGTTCCAGATGGCTCTACGGATGCTGGAACGCAATTAGGAGTTCAACCAAATAAAAATTATTCAATCAGAATAGGGAATACAGATTGGTCTGGAGGAAATGGGATAGGGGATTTAGCAAATTTGCAATTAACAAATGCTAATGCAAACTCGAGTGGACTTCAAGACGTTAGTGATAGTGATGCACTCATCATCAACTCAATCCCAACTATTACGTACACTACTGGTGATTATGGACAAAATAATCATACGTTAGACATGGGTTTTAGCTGTATTGAGCTAAATGCAGGTGCAGACCAAAGTTTCTGCCAACCATCTGACGGAAAATATAAATTAGCAGATGCTCCTTCTGGACAAACTTGGACTAAACTTTCTGGTTCTTCTTCAATTGATGCCAGTACAGGTCAAATCACAGGTTTGACGGCTGGTACAAACGAATATATTTTGAAATATACAGCTACTTCTGATTGTTCAGATACAGTAAAAATAACGGTTAATGCTGTTCCAGATTTAGCAATCACTTCAACCCAAGCCACTTGTCCAGCAAGCGGAGGTAATGCTAACTATGATGCAAAAATCAATTTAGTAACTACATCCAATGGAATTAAAGTTGATTACACCAGTGGCTCAACTTATACAGGTACAAAATCGTATGCTTCATTACCTACGGGTATGCCTTCTGGAAATGTATTTACAGTTCCTAATCCTTCTGTTGCAAAGAATTTTACAGTAAGATTATACAATCAAGGAGGTACTTGTTTTATAGACAAGACCATTGAAGTCAAACACATAGATTGTCCTTTGATTTGTCCACCAAACACTTGTTTACCAATAAGTTCAGAAAAGAATTAAGTTCTGGTACGAATATTGTTTATCCTTAAATGGTGGTATCTTTTCGATGCCACCATACATTTTAATCCAAATTTCTTTCCAACCGCCATGAAGAAAGATTTCCAATTCAAGGCTCTATTTTTTAGAGCATTCGCAGTAATCTGCCTCTTTTTAATTTCCCAATCTGTGTTTGCACAGGTTTCTGGGACAGTTTTCCGTGATTATAATAGTAATGGAGCAAAAGACGACCAACATGAGTTGGGCGTTAAAGGCATTTCTGTGTCTGCCACTGATGCAGGAGGAACTATTTATGGACCTGTTATTACAGCCGATGATGGTACTTATACCATTTCGGGCGTTCCTACTGGAAAAGAGGTTAGAATAGAGTTTTCAATTCCTGCAACGGTGGGGTGTTATAATGAAAAGGTTTTTGAATCATTTGGTAATTCTTCAAATTCCACATCGGTTCAATTTGTAAAAGGAGGAGCAACTAATGTTAGTTATGGTGTAAACAACCCCATTGATTATGCTAAGAACAGCCCAGATATTGCTACAACTTGTTTTATAAACGGTGATAGAACGTTGCCGAAAACGGCTATTCAATTTGGTATTCAAGTTGGTGTTTCTGATATGGATGTTGCTTTGAAATTTAATTATTCCAAAGCAATTGCTATTCCGAGTGGAGCGGGTTCAAGAAATAATGGTGCTGCCCCAGTTACTCCCAATAATACTTATTATTCAATTGCCGAGAAAATGGGTTCAGTTTGGGGGCTTGCATATCAGAAAGACTCTAAAAAACTATTTATGTCTGCTATAATGAGACGGCATAGTCAGTTTGGACCACTTGGGACAGGAGGAATCTACGTAGTTAATAATGCAGATGGAAATACTTTCAATGTTACGGATAATAGAAATTTTATTGATGTTCAAACCATTGGTATAATTACAGGAACTGACCCACACCCTTTACCAGCAACATCAACAAATAATACTGCTTTTGACCTTGCTGTTTGTGATGCAGTTTCATTTGATAAAGTAGGTAAAATAGGAATTGGAGATATAGATTTATCCGACGATGGAATTTTCTTATATATGACAAACTTGAATGATAGAAAACTTTACAGAATAAAACTAAATAATCCTGCGACAACTCCAACATCAGCCGATGTGTTACCTTATGATACAGCTCCTTGGCTTGCATCGGGTACTTGTCAGAACGGAGTTGCCAGACCTTGGGCTACAAAATATTATCGTGATAAAGTATATGTTGGTGTTGTTTGTACAGGAGAAAATGGAGGAACAGTAGCCGACTTAAAAGCTATGGTTTATGAGTTAGATGCCAAAACAGATGTCTGGAAAAACACACCAACATTTACACAGGCTTTAAACTATACAAAGGGTAAAGCTGCCAGTGCTGCAACTGTTTCAATCGTTTCAAACCAAGGAATTACGTGGAATCCTTGGACTAATATTTTTCCTGATCCAGGCGATACAAAGACAACATTTACAGCAATTTATCCATCTCCAATACTTTCAGACATTGAGTTTGATACTGATGGTTCAATAATTTTAGGATTAATGGATAGATTTGGACACCAAGCTGGTTCAGGAACAAAAATTCCTAAAAGTGATGGTTCATGTATTGCAGACCCTGCCAGAGGTTTTGGTCCTTATACATCTGTTTCGTCGGGTGGAGATTTGCTCAGAATAGGTATGACAGCAGGGTGTGTATATGAGTCTGAGAATAACGGCAAAGCGGTTAATAGGACTTCATTAGGCGTTGGTAATGGACAGGGAATAGGTGGAGGAGAATTTTACAGTGGTGATAATATTGCTGGTGTTGAAAATAATCACGAAGAAACATTTGTGGGAGGTTTAGCACTTTTACCAGGTTCTAATCAAGTACTTGGTGCTACTTATGACCCCATGGGATTTGTTTCAGGGGGAATAAACTTTTTTGACAATACAACTGGAAAAGCACCTAATAGATATGAGGTTTATCCACCCGCTAATGCACCATTTCCTGGGAAAGGTAATGGTGTAGGAGATATTGAATTACTTTTAACAAATGCCCCCATCCAAATTGGAAACCGTGTTTGGTATGATAAGGACAAAGACGGCATTCAAGATGCAGAAGAGAAACCACTGCCAAATATCAAAGTAGCTTTATACAATTCAAGCGGTGTAAAAGTTTCGGAAGTAACCACTAACGCCTTGGGCGAGTATTATTTTGATACTTTGAATATTGCTGGGGGTAAATTATTACCATTGAGTCGTTACGAAATCAGAGTCGCCAAAACTACTATTAATGATTCTCTAAGTTTAACAGAATCAAACACAGGTACAAATGATGCTATCGATTCAGATGCTGAGACAGTAGGAGCAGACTATGTTATTCCAGTTTTGACAGGTAATTACGGAGAAAACAATCATACTTACGACATTGGTTTTGCTCCTGAATTACCAGATTTGAAAGTTACGAAAACGGTTGATAAATCAATTGTCAAAAAAGGGCAAAACGCCAAATACACCGTAACAATCAAAAATCAAGGAAAAGGAAAGGCTACTAAGGTAAAATTAGAGGATTTGATTCCCGCAGGAACCACGCTTGTGAGTGCAACGCCAAGTAGCACAACGAGTACGGATAAAGGAACATTCTCGGCAGGTATTTGGTCATTAGATTCATTAGTCGCCAAAGATAGCGTTGTGTTAGTGATTGAAGTTACAGCCACAACCGAGGGTGTTAAGAGTAATGTTGCACAGATAAAATCTATGAACGAAAAGGATGTAGATTCAACGCCAGGTAATTCTGATTATAAAGAAGATGATATTGCAACGGCTTGTTTTACAGTTCCTTACGAATATTGTAAAGCTGATAAGCCATCATTCACTATCACAGCCCCAGATTCTTTGACAACCGTAAAATGGTTTAAAAATGGAACAGAATTAACCGCAGAAGCAGGTAAGAAATTTATCACCGTTTCGGATTCTGGAAGTTATTATTACGAAGGAATTACCCCAAACACACTTTGTAAAGCGGGTAGTTGTTGTCCAGTAATTTTAGACCCTTACAAGATTGCAAAAGCAGGAAAAGATACTACTATTTGTTCGACGATTACCACATTCAAATTAGCAAATGCTCCAGCAGGAACGGCTTGGTCAGTTGCATCAGGAAATCCGAGTGCAGCAACAATTGATGCCACCACTGGACAAGTAGCAGGTTTGACCAAAGTAGGAGCGTATCAGTTTATCATTAAAGGAGATACTTGTTGTGCTGATACTGTAAAAATAACCTTAAAAAGTTGTGACGTGTATGGTTCAATCGGAGACTATGTTTGGACGGATATAAATAGAGACGGACAGCAAGGCGACCCATTGGTCGAAAAACCAATTGAGGGCGTAAAAGTCTATTTATATGATGGTACAGGAATAACAAAATTAGATTCAACAACCACCGATGCTAACGGTAAATATACATTTGATAGTTTAGTAACGGGTGCTTATAAAGTAAAATTTGTACTCCCAACCACGGCTACGAGTTTCACGAAAGCCAATTCTGGTGATGATAAAAAAGATAGTGATGTTGGTACAAACGGATTCAGTCAAGTAATTAACATCAACACAACGTTGGCAGTTACTGACACACTTAGAAACAATCCACAAATTGATGCGGGTATTATTTGCCAGCCAAAAATCACGGCAACGCCAAATCAATTAATTTGTAAAGCAGGAACGCCAAGTGCTTTCACGATGAACAAAGTGTTGGGAAATGTTACTTCTCAACAATGGTATGGACCTTTGAACGATACGACCTCAGCATTAGGAACGGCAATTGCAGGAGCATCCAATCCAAACTATACGCCCGTTTCGCCAGCTTCTGGTACGAAATATTATGCAGTGGTAGCTATTAATGACGAAGCAGCTTGTTCTGATACCGCTTTTGTAGTAATTACGATTGCCCCACCTGTAAAATTACAAGTAGCCCCAACCAATCCTACGTGTTATGCAGGAACGGGAACATTAACAGCAACTGCTTCGGCAGGAAAATCTCCTTATACGTATTCATGGAGTACAGGAGCAACGACCTCGAGTATTTCAGCGGTTGCGGCAGGTTCATATACCATCACGGTAACGGATGCCAATGGTTGTAAGGTTGATTCAACTTTATTGATTACGCAACCAGATTCAATTGGTTTGTCTGTTACTTCGACAAACGTAACTTGCAATACAGGAACTGACGGTGTTTTGATGAGTATGGTAACGGGTGGAAAGCCAGCCTTTGCTTATCAATGGTTTACGGGAACTACCTCAACAGGCTTAGCTTTCTCAACAAATCCAACCGTAACAGGTTTAACAGCAGGTACTTTTACTTTGAAAGTTACGGATGCAAATGGATGTTTCAAAAATAGAACATTTACTTTAACTGAACCAGTTGCTATCAACATCGCTCAGACGGCGACTAATAATATTTGTTTTGACCAAAGTAAAGGAACGATTACGGTAAATGCACAAGGAGGAGTTGCTCCATACACAATCACTTGGAAAGTAGATGGTGTTTTGAATCCAGCATTAAATGGATTAACCACACTCTCGAACTTAAAAGCTGGTGTGTATGAATTGACTTTGGTAGATGCCAACGGTTGTACAGTTAAAGAAACAACCACGGTTACTCAACCAACCAAAATGGTGATTAACTACACCAAAAAAGACGGTGTTTGTTCAAATGGAAATAAAGGAAGTGCCGTTGCTACGGTAACGGGCGGTGTTGCACCTTACACATACGCATGGTCGAATGGAATTGAAACAGCTTCTGTAACTGACTTAGCAACAGGTAATTATAAATTAGTGGTAACAGATTCTAAGGCTTGTAAAGATTCAGTAACAGTATTTATTGATGCGCAAGATTGTCGTGTTGATGTTGAATTAAAGAAAACAGTTGCGGGAACTTGCGAACGTAAAGCGGGTGACGTAGTAGTTTTTAAAGTAGTGGTTTCAAGAAAAGATACTGTTACTCAAAATGCTGCCGTAGTCGTAAAAGATGTTTTGGCTACACAATTTACTTTTGTTTCTGCGACACCATCTAAGGGGACTTTTGATGATGGAACAGGCTTATGGTCAGGTATTACTTTGGCAAAAACTGATTCGGCAACATTAACCGTAACCGCCAAAATCAATGCAGGTTCAGAAGGTTTATTGTGCAATCAGGCTTACGTTAATTTCATAGATAAAGATGATATTGATTCTCAGGCAGGTAATACAAACCCTGTTGAAGATGATATTGCTTACGCTTGTGTATCTGTGCCTATCAAATTGTGTTCACAAGATTCTCCGAATGGCGTAGCACTAACAACACCAGCAGAATTAACCAACATTAAATGGTTTAAAGACGGAGTCGAAATAACAGCCGAGGCAGGAAAAGCTACCATAAATGTTTCAGCAGCAGGTTCTTATACCTACACTGGAACATCAAACGGAACAGAATGTCAAGTTGGAAATTGTTGTCCAGTGATTATTCAGAATACTTGTTTTGGTTCAATCGGAGATTATGTTTGGACAGATACAAACAACGACGGACAACAAGCAGGAGAATCTCCAATTGCAGGAGTAAAAGTTTATTTATACAATGCAGCAGGAACAACGAAATTAGATTCAACAGTAACTGATGCAACAGGTAAGTATCTGTTTGATAGCCTTGTAACGGGAAGTTATAAAGTTAAATTCGTAGCCCCAGCAGGTACTATTCCTGCAAAATCGAATACAGGTGCAGACGTTTCAGATAGTGATGCAGGTAAAAATGGATTTACTCACACAATCAACATTGATACAACAAAACCAGCCTCAGATACACTCAGAAACAATCCGCAAATAGATGCAGGATTTGTTCCAGTAGGTTCAATCGGAGATTATGTTTGGAATGATAAAAACGGAAACGGCATTCAAAACGGAACAGAACCTCCGATAGATGGAGTTAAAGTTTATTTATTAGACGGTGTTACGGGGGCAAAATTAGATAGTACAACCACAGCAGGTGGAGGTAAATATCTATTCGATAGCCTTGTAGCGGGTTCTTATAAAGTAAGATTCGTAATTCCAGCAGGAAGCGAAGCAACTTTAAAAACACAAGGTGGTGACCCTACGAAAGATAGCAATATCAATCCAGACGGCACAACCGATGCAGTAGTTATTGATACAACAAAACCAGTAGGTGACCCTGCAAGAGACAACAGAGATGTTGATGCGGGTATCAAACCAGCCTACGGAAGTATCGGAGATTATGTTTGGACAGATAAAAACAACGATGGACAACAGGCAGGTGAAAGCCCAATTGCTGGCGTAAAAGTTTATTTATACAACGCAGCAGGAACTACGAAATTAGATTCAACAGTAACTGATGCCAACGGTAAGTATCTGTTTGACAGTCTTGTAACTGGAAGCTATAAAGTGAAATTCGTAGCCCCAGCAGGTACAGTTCCAGCGAAAGCAAACATTGGAGATGATAAGTCAGATTCAGATGCAGGCAAAAATGGATTTACTCAGGTAATCAACATTGACACTTCTAAATTACCAGCAGATACTTTAAGAAACAATCCACAAATTGATGCAGGATTTGTTCCAGTAGGTTCAATTGGTGATTATGTTTGGAATGATAAAAATGGAGACGGAAAACAGGATGCAAGCGAAGCTCCAATTGATGGAATCAAGGTTTATTTATTGAACTCAGCAGGTGTTAAAATAGATAGCACCGTTACAGCAGGCGGAGGTAAATACTTGTTTGACAGTCTTGTAGCAGGTGATTATTCAGTAAGATTCGTAATTCCAGTAGGAAGCGAAGCAACTTTAAAAGCCGCAACTGGAAACGTAGCCAACGACAGCAATATCAATCCAGATGGAACAACTGATAAAGTAACAATTGATACAACACAGCCACTTGGTGACCCTGCAAGAGATAACAGAGATGTAGATGCGGGTATCAAACCAGCTTACGGAAGTATCGGAGATTACGTTTGGACAGATAAAAATAACGACGGACAGCAAGCAGGAGAAACGCCAATCCAAGGTGTAAAAGTTTATTTATACGATGGAACAGGCACTACAAAACTTGACAGTACAGTAACTGACGTAAATGGTAAGTATCTGTTTGACAGCTTATTAACTGGTTCTTACAAAGTTAAATTCGTAGCCCCAGCAGGTACAATACCAGCTAAGCAAAATATTGGAGCAGACGTTTCAGATTCAGATGCAGGTAAAAATGGATTTACTCAGGTAATAAACATTGATACTTCTAAATTACCATCGGACACTTTACGCAATAATCCACAAATAGATGCAGGATTCGTTCCAGTAGGTTCAATTGGAGATTATGTATTCTTTGACAAAGACAACAACAATGTCCAGTCGGCAGGAGATACGCCAATTGCAGGAGTGAAGGTTTATTTATTAAACTCAGCGGGTGTAAAAATTGATTCAACCGTAACCAATTCAGCGGGTAAGTATCTGTTTGATAGCTTGTTAGCGGGAGATTATAAAGTACAATTTGTAAAACCAGTTGGCACTTTAATCGTAACCAAAGGCACAGGCACAGCAACCGATTCAGATGCTGACCAAACCACAGGACTCACGGATAAAATCACCATTGATACAAGTTTGCCATTGGGAGATATTGGAAGAGATAATCCAACAATTGACGCAGGATTGAAAGGAGAACCACAATACGGTTCAATTGGAGACTACGTTTGGACAGACAAAAACAACGACGGACAGCAAGCAGGTGAAACGCCAATCCAAGGGGTGAAAGTTTATTTATACGATGGAACAGGCACTACGAAACTTGATAGTACAACAACTGATGTAAACGGTAAGTATCTGTTTGACAGTCTTGTAACTGGAAGCTATAAAGTGAAATTCGTAGCACCAACAGGTATGATTCCTGCAAAACAAAACGTAGGAGATGATAAAACAGACAGTGATGCTAACAAGTTGGGATTCAGTCAAGTAGTAAACATTGACATTTCTAAACTACCAGCAGATACTCTACGTAATAATCCACAGATTGATGCAGGATTTGTTCCAGTAGGTTCAATTGGAGATTATGTTTGGAATGATAAAAACGGAGACGGAAAACAAGATGCAGGCGAAGCCCCAATTGATGGAATTAAGGTTTATCTATTGAATTCAGCGGGTGTAAAAATTGACAGTACAGTTACCGCAAACGGAGGCAAATACTTGTTTGATAGCCTTGTAGCAGGTGATTATTCAGTAAGATTTGTGATTCCAGTAGGAAGCGAAGCAACTTTAAAAGCTGCAACTGGAAATGTAACCAACGACAGTAACATCAATCCAGATGGAACAACTGATAAAGTAACAATTGATACAACACAACCACTTGGTGACCCTGCAAGAGACAATAGAGATGTTGATGCAGGTATCAAACCAGCTTACGGTTCAATCGGTGATTATGTTTGGACAGATAAAAATAACGACGGACAGCAAACAGCAGGAGAATTACCGATTGCAGGTGTAAAAGTTTATTTATACAATGCCGCAGGAACTACGAAGTTAGATTCGACAGTAACAGACGTAAACGGTAAGTATTTGTTTGATAGCTTATTAACTGGAAGTTACAAAGTGAAATTCGTAGCCCCAGCAGGTACAATTCCAGCGAAGCAAAATATTGGTACGGATGTTTCAGATAGTGATGCTAACAAGTTAGGATTCAGTCAATTAATCAACATTGACACAACCAAACCAGTAGCGGACACTTTAAGAAACAATCCACAAATAGATGCAGGATTTGTTCCAGTAGGTTCAATTGGAGACTATGTATTCTTAGATAAAGACAACTCAAATACGCAAACAGCAGGTGATACACCAGTAGCAGGAGTGAAGGTTTATTTATTGAATAATGCAGGTGTAAAAATTGACAGTACAGTAACCGATGTAGCAGGTAAATATTTGTTTGATAGCTTAGTTGCAGGAACATACACCGTTCAATTTGTAAAACCAGCAGGTTTAGATTTAGTAACGAAAGACACAGGAGCAGACGACAAAGACAGTGATGCCAATCCAGCAGATGGCAAATCATCACCAGTAACTTTGGACACAACTCAACCAGTAGGAAGTCCAGCCAGAGACAACCGTGATGTAGATGCAGGATTGAAAGGCATTCCACAGTACGGAAGTATCGGAGACTATGTTTGGACAGACAAAAACAACGACGGACAGCAAGCAGGTGAAACTCCAATCCAAGGTGTAAAAGTAATTTTATACGATGGAACTGGGACTACGAAACTTGACAGTACAGTAACTGACGTAAACGGTAAGTATTTGTTTGACAGTCTTTTAACGGGAAGTTACAAAGTGAAATTCGTAGCCCCAGCAGGTACAATTCCAGCAAAACAGAATATTGGAGCAGACGTTTCAGACAGTGATGCCAACAAGTTAGGATTCAGCCAATTAATCAATATTGACACAACCAAACCAGTAGCGGACACTTTAAGAAACAATCCACAAATAGATGCAGGATTTGTTCCAGTAGGTTCAATTGGAGATTATGTATTCTTAGATAAAGACAACTCAAATACGCAAACAGCAGGTGATACACCAGTAGGCGGCGTTAAAGTTTACTTATTGAATAATGCAGGAGCGAAGATTGATTCAACTGTAACAGATGCAAACGGTAAATATTTGTTTGATAGCTTAGTTGCAGGAACGTACACCGTACAATTTGTGAAGCCAGCAGGTTTGGATTTAGTAACGAAAGACACAGGTACAGACGACAAAGACAGTGATGCTAATC
The DNA here is from genome assembly GCA_013298125.1 of Cytophagales bacterium. Taxonomy (GTDB): domain Bacteria; phylum Bacteroidota; class Bacteroidia; order Cytophagales; family Spirosomataceae; genus Arcicella. Next base: position 45,587 of record JAAFJP010000008.1, read on the forward strand.
CAGTTGATGGTAAATCATCACCAGTAACTTTGGACACTACCCAACCATTAGGAAGTCCAGCAAGAGACAACCGTGATGTAGATGCAGGATTAAAAGGCATTCCACAGTACGGCAGTATCGGAGACTACGTTTGGACAGACAAAAACAACGACGGACAACAAGCGGGTGATACTCCAATCCAAGGTGTAAAAGTAATTTTATACGATGGAACAGGAACTACGAAATTAGATTCAACTGTAACAGACGCAAATGGTAAGTATTTGTTTGACAGCTTATTAACTGGAAGTTATAAAGTTAAATTCGTAGCACCAGCAGGTACAATTCCAGCGAAGCAAAATATTGGAGCAGATGTTTCAGATAGTGATGCCAACAAGTTAGGATTCAGTCAATTAATCAACATTGACACAACCAAACCAGTAGCAGATACTTTAAGAAATAATCCACAAATAGATGCAGGATTTGTTCCAGTAGGTTCAATTGGAGATTATGTACTCTTAGATAAAGACAACTCAAATACGCAAACAGCAGGTGATACACCAGTAGGCGGCGTTAAAGTTTACTTATTGAATAATGCAGGAGCGAAGATTGATTCAACAGTAACAGATGCAAACGGTAAATATTTGTTTGATAGTTTGGTTGCAGGAACATACACCGTCCAATTTGTAAAACCAGCAGGTTTGGATTTAGTAACGAAAGACACAGGTGCAGACGACAAAGACAGTGATGCCAATCCAGTAGATGGCAAATCATCACCAGTAACTTTGGACACTACTCAACCACTCGGAAGTCCAGCAAGAGACAACCGTGATGTAGATGCAGGATTAAAAGGCATTCCACAATATGGAAGTATCGGAGACTATGTTTGGACAGACAAAAATAACGACGGACAACAAGCAGGAGATGCTCCAATCCAAGGTGTGAAAGTAATTTTATACGACGGAACAGGAACTACGAAACTTGACAGTACAACAACTGACGTAAACGGTAAGTATTTGTTTGACAGCTTATTAACTGGAAGTTACAAAGTTAAATTCGTAGCCCCAGCAGGAACAATTCCAGCGAAATCGAATGTAGGAGCAGATGTTTCAGATAGTGATGCAGGTAAAAACGGATTTACTCATGTAGTAAATATTGACACAACCAAACCAGTAGCAGACACTTTAAGAAATAATCCACAAATAGATGCAGGATTTGTTCCAGTAGGTTCAATTGGAGATTATGTATTCAACGATAAAGACAACAATAATGTCCAATCGGTAGGAGATACACCAGTGGCGGGAGTGAAGGTTTATTTACTCAATTCAGCGGGTGTAAAAATTGATTCAACCGTAACCAATTCAGCAGGTAAGTATCTGTTTGACAGTTTGTTAGCGGGAGATTATAAAGTGCAATTTGTAAAACCAGTTGGCACTTTAATCGTAACCAAAGGCACAGGCACAGCAACCGATTCAGATGCTGACCAAACTACGGGAATCACGGATAAAATCACCATCGATACAAGTTTACCATTGGGCGATATTGGTAGAGATAATTCAACAATTGATGCAGGATTGAAAGGAGAACCACAATACGGTTCAATTGGGGATTACGTATGGTTTGATACTAACAAAGACGGTTTACAGTCGAGCGGAGAGCCAGCAGTCAAAGGAATCACCGTTCAATTGACGGATGCACTTGGAAATGTTTTAGCGACAACGGCAACCGATAATAACGGTAAATACTTATTCAGCAACTTAGTTTCGGGCAATTATAGAGTTAAATTTATTGCTCCAAAAGATTCTAATTTGACGGTGAAAGGTTTAAATCCAAGTTCAGCCATTGACAGTAATCCAGACGTAAATACAGGTTTGACCGACATCGTAAATATCGACACCACCAAGCCAGCGGGCGACCCAGGACGTGATAATCGTGATGTAGATGCAGGAATAACCGTTAATTTAGGTTCGATTGCAGGTAAGTCATTCGATGATAACGACAAGTCAAATACACAAAACGCAGGTGATACAGACCGTTCAGGCGTGAAAGTATATCTGTATAAAGAAGTAGGAGGGGTGTACGTGAAAGTTGATTCAGTAATCACCGATTCGCAAGGAAATTATAAATTCAACAACTTGACCACAGGCAACTATCAAGTAGAATTTAAGAAACCAAACGGAACGACATTCAGTAATCCAAACGTTGGCGACGACACCAAAGACAGTGATGCAAGTCCAGTAAATGGAAGAACGGGCATTATCCCAATCAACACCAATTTGCCAGAAACCGACTTAGGTCGCAACAGCAAATACAATGATGCAGGATTCACCCCAATTCCAGTGGAATGTAAACAAGATGTTTGTGTACCTTATGAGATTAAGAAGGTTAAGAAGTAGTGATTCGTAAATGCAAAAAGACCTCAATTCGTAATGGATTGGGGTCTTTTTTTATTTTCAAATAACAACCTCACTCTCCATAAAATACCTTGCTCCCCCATCCGTCCAATCCACATTTATTTCCCATTTTCCTTCCTTTAGCTTCTCCCTTGAATAATCAAATCCTGTTAATTTTTTTAATTGAAAGAAAGAAATATAATCTCTTTCTTTCAGGATAAGTATTAGTAAAAAATAAATTGATAATGAAAATCTATGAGGTTTGACGCTTAACTTGCTCATAATCAAATAATTATACAAAATCTTATAGGTTTAGATAATTAGTGACCTGTACTTATTTAAAAATAATTTCTCCTTTTCTGACAGGTACTGGGAATCCGATTTTCAATAGCTGAATTTCGGGTAAGTATGTCATGAGGTTTGCAATTTTAAAAATTAACTTTCAACCCTGATTCTTGAAATTGATTATAGTTGATGTTGGGGACTAATGGATTTTGCTTTAATTCCAAATATTTCAAATTTTTCATTGACTTTATTTGCTGAGGTACAAATCTGAGGTTGTTTTGAGTCAAATAAAGCGTTTCTAAATGACTCAATAAGGTTATATTTTTTGGGAGTTTCGAAATTTTATCTTTTTCTAAATGCAGGGCTTTTAATTTTGGTAATTTCCCCAAAAGCTCAAAATCCTTACTGAGATTAATACTTTTTTCTTCATCCAAATATAACTCTTCCAAATTTTTGAGTTTAGTAAAACTAATGGGTAAAACTTGGAAATCATTACCTCCTAAATCCAAGACACGTAAATTTTGTAGTTCAGTTAGCTCAGAAGGCACTTCTTTGAGGTGGTCGTTACGAAGGCTTAGGTATCTGAGATTTACGAATTTTGATAGACCCAATGGGAATTTATTGAAAGATTGGTTACTCAAATTTAATCTGTAAACCTTTTCTGGGGCTTTCAAGGCTTCGTCTAATTGCGTAAATTCTTTCGTTACCTCAAGCGAATCGACATCTTGCCCTCTCGCAACGTTGGAATTGCGAAGAACCACAAGAATAAAAAAAATCAAGATACACTGATACCTTTTCATGATTAATGTTGTTTGTAAAGTCTTCGTTTTGAAGACTTTACAAATGTATCTTAACAAGGTTAGTCTGAGGTTAAGGTAATGTTAGAAGTAAATTAGAATTACTGATTTGTTTTTTTTCAATAGCTCTTATCCAATTTTATAATTTGATAATCCCTCCACAACACATTTTCCTCTCAAATCAAAACTTTGGCATAGCTTTTGCAAAAGTATTTTTGAACAAATAGTGTTTCGATAGCGTGCCAAAAATTAAGATCCGCCAAAAATCTTATCCATCGAAATCAAAATCACCCCTTTCTTCCCGCCAGTTGCAAGGTTTTTTGAAGTCTTTTTACAATTAACCCTTGTAATATTCTTTCAAAAAAACTAAAGCCGTATTTCCTTACATAATTAGTCACTGATTTAATGAATTTCAGAAGTCTGTTTCAGACGATTGTTTTAATTTATTTCAGTCCATAAAAACCCATAAATCAATGAAAAAATCCTTACGTCTTCGGATAGTAAAGGCTTTAATTCCTTGCTTTTCCCTACTGTTAATTACATCAGTATTTACAGAAATTAACGCTCAAAACGTTACAGGTAAAGTTTTCCGTGATTTTGATGCCAATGGGCAACAAACCGCAACAAACCCAATCGAGCCTTCGGTGGCTGGTGTTACTGTGACGGCTTTTAAGGCTGACGGTACTCCCGCAGGTACGGCTACTACGGCGGCAGATGGTACATACTCAATCGCAGTAGGTACAGGAAGCCAAGTCAGAATCGAATTTTCAAATTTCCCATCAGCTTATTATTCAGGACCAAAAGGTTTAGGCAGCGGTACTTCTGTTCAGTTTGTGAACGGTGGAGGTACGGCTAATCTTGGTATCAATTATCCTTCTGATTACTGTGGTGTGGCTAATCCTAAGTTGGTTACGCCTTGCTACATTAATGGAACGCCTTTGAACGGTGGAACTTCTGGAAATGACGATGCAATAGTGTCTGTTCCTTACACGCCAACAGGTAATGGTTCAAAACTACCCGCTGGTACTAACCCTTCTGAAAATGGGTATTTAGCCAAAGGTAAGGATGTAGGAGCAACGTGGGGAATGGCTTACCAAAGAAGTTCAAAATTCATTTTTACGAGTGCCTTATTAAAGAGACACTCAGGCTTTGGAAATGGTGGACCTGGTGCAATTTATAAAATTGATAATTCAGGAGCAAATCCAGTAGCATCACTTTTTGTTGATTTGAACAGTGATTTAGGCGTTTCTGCGGGTACAGACCCACGTAAACCTCTTTCAGCGGCTGACTCAATCCCAAAAATTAAAACACAGCCAAGTCGTGATTCAACGGCTTTTGGCTTAGTTGGAAAAATGTCATTAGGAGATTTAGATATTTCTGATGACGAAAAGACGTTGTGGGTTATCAATACATTTGATAGAAAATTATACGAATTACCAATCGGTTCTCCTGCGGTAAAACCTACTACAAAAATTGCACATACACTTCCAAATCCAGGTTGTACCAACGGTGTTTTTCGTCCTTGGGCAGTGAAATTTTGGAGAGGAAAAGTTTATGTGGGTGGTGTTTGTACGGCTGAAAATGCAGGAGGTACTGCGGCTGATTTGAAGGCTTATATTTATTCATTTACGCCAGGGAGTGCTAATCCAGACAATTTTACGGAAGTTTATAATTTCAAGTTAGACTATCCACGTGGATATACCAGTGTGGACGGTTTTAATACGACAAGTAGCAAAACAACTTCGGCGGCATGGAAACCATGGATTGCACAATGGTCAGATATTACCAACCCTTTGCCAGATAAAGCCACTTATAACCAAACAATCTGTCCTCAGCCAATGCTTTCGGATATTGAGTTTGATGTAGATGGGTCTATGATTTTAGGTTTTATGGATAGAGCTGGGCATCAGTTAGGTAGTAATAATTACAGCACACTTGTAACAGATTTTAGTACAGCAGACCCAACGGTAAGAAATGTTTATGAAGGAACATCAGCAGGGGATATATTGAGAGTTGGACTGAATGCAGACAAAGTAACTTATTCTCTTGAAAATAATGCAACGGTTAATGGAGTAGTCTCAGGAGGTAATGGTCAGTCGCCAAGTCAAGGTCCAGGTAATGGAGAATTTTATTGGCAAGATATGTATCCGCTATCTTCTGATAAAAACAGACCAAATGGTTCAATTCCAACTGGACAGACTAATCCAGACGGAGGACATCAAGAGATTTCTTTAGGTGGAATAGCGTTGTTTCCAGGAAAAAATGAAGTTGTCGAAACCGTTTTTGACCCAGTAAATGCTTTCCGTGCAGGAGGTGTGCGTTGGTTTGATAACACAACGGGTGCTTCGCCAAGAGGTTATGAAATCTTCGGACAAGATGCGGGTGGATTAGGAGTTACTTTCGGAAAAGCAAATGGTTTAGGAGATTTAGAATTGTTATGTAACGTTCAACCAATCGAAGTTGGAAACAGAATGTGGAATGATACCAATAAAAATGGTATTCAAGATGCAGGAGAGCCAGTTTTGACAGGCGTTACAGTTGAACTTTGGAAAGGAAATACTAAAATAGATACAAAAACTACGGATGGTACAACAGGTGAATATTTCTTCACGGATTTAACACCAAATTCAGCTTACGAAATTCGTATTCCGAATGTAAATGGAGTATCAAAACAAACGCAATTAGCTGGTTTACAACCCACAACTGATAACGTAAGTGCCAATTCAAAAGATAATATTGATTCAGACGTAAGTGTCACAGGTTCAAATACTTATGCAGCAATAGCTTTCAACACAGGTAATGCGGGTGAAAACTTACATTCCTTAGATGCAGGTTTCTCGTGCTTACCTCCAAACGCAAAACCAAACGGTCAAAATGTAGCCATTTGTGACCCAACATCAACTTTTACAGGTTTAACAGCTGCATCAGCCTCTGAAACTTGGGGAGTAGTAACGACTCCTGCAAATCCAGCAACGGCTACCATTAATCCAACAACTGGTGCAGTAGCAGGAATGACGGTAAACGGAACGTATAGATTTGTACTTTCAAATACACAAGGTTGTTCAGATACAGTTTCTATTGTTCGTGGTTCAATTCCGATGGCAGGTGCTGACAAAACGATTTGTTCGCCAGCAACTACTTCTATTGTAAATGCTTCGACAACTGGTCAAGTATGGACAGTAACTAATAAGCCTTCTGGAACTAATCCTGTAATAGCCGCTGACGGAAAAGTAACAGGTTTAACAGTGGACGGTGTTTATCTATTCACAATTTCACAAGGCAATTGCTCGGATGTGGTAGAAATCAGAAGATTAGCAAGACCAAATGCAGGTGCTGACCTTTCTACTTGTGGAACATCAATCATTATCAAAGACCAAGGTTCAGATACATGGGCGGTTGTGGCAAATCCAGCAAACCCCGCTTCGGCTACGATTGATAGCTTTGGAGAGGTTACTGGAATGACAGTTGCAGGTACTTATCAGTTTGCTCTTACTTCTGCAAATGGATGTTCGGATACCGTGAAGGTTGTGAAAAATGTTGCTGCAAATGTAACAGCAACAGATGTAAAAACTTGTATTGGAGGAGTTGCTAATTTGAAAGCAAATTCAACAACATTAGGAGCTACTTATTTTTGGTCGGGTCCAGTTAGCTTTACTTCAAGTCAGCAAAATCCTTCAATTGCTAATATTGCAAATAGTAATATGGGTAATTATACAGTAACAGTTACTTCACAAGATGGATGTACAGCTTCCGCAGTGGCAAAGGTTTCTCTACTAAATATCTCTGTATCATTAATTGCAGGAAAAACAGCTTATTGTGTAGGTGAAGATATTATTTTAAGAACATTCACTCCCGAAGCGGGATACATATATGATTGGACTGGACCAAATAGTTTTAGTTCAATGAATACTTTGAATATCAGAATTCCAACAACACCAGCAAAAGTACAGCAAGGTGTATATTCAATGGCTATTACTGACCCAAGTGGTTGTTCGGCTGTTTCAACAATAAATATCACAGTTTCTGAATGTTTAAGTATCGGTAATTTAGTTTGGAATGATACCAATAATGATGGATTAAATAATAACTCAGAAATAGGAGTAGGAGGTGCTCCAGTAAGACTTTTCAAAGCAACTTTAGACGGTGGAGGAAATCCAACAGATGTACCAAATGGTGCTGCCATTGCCTCAACTACTACAAGCATAGTAGCTGGCAATGTAGGTAAATATTTATTTTCAGGATTGATTCCAGGATATTACATTGTAGAAATTGATGCCCCAACAGGATTCAAAACCAGTACAGGTACAAATGGTTCTGCAACTGGTACTTACGAACCAGCAAACAGCCCTAATAACGATGTGAATGATAACGACGACGGAACTAAAATTACTGGTCAGACTATCAGAAGTAAAGCCATTGAATTAGGAAATTTCACAGAACCTACTGGCGATGGTGACTTAACTACTGGAACTGATGCAGACAAAAATTCAAATTTAACGATTGATTTTGGTATTTTTAAAGCTGCACAAATCGGTGATTTAGTTTGGTCAGATACCAATAAAGACGGTATTCAGCAAGCGTCAGAAACAGCAGGTGTTCCAAATGTTATCATAAAATTATATGATGGTACAGGAACAACCCTGATTGCAACAACAACATCTGATGCAAACGGAAATTATACTTTTGATAATGTTATCCCAGGTACATACACAGTCGAATTTGTTAAATCTTCAATCGGAGCAGGAAATAATTTCTCTCCAAAAGGTGCAGGAACTGACCCATTGAAAAATAGTGATGCTGACCCTGTAACAGGTAAATCATCTCCTTTCACAGTAACAGAAGGACAAACGAATTTGGGAATCAATGCAGGAGTTATAGGTGAATGTCCTGGCTCAACCACTGGAACAATCACAGTACCAAGTCTTTGTGTAGGGCAATCAGTAACATTGAAAGCCATAAGTTCTGACCCATTGGCAACGTATTCATGGTCTAAATCACCAGCAGGATTTACAGCAACGACACAAGAAGTAACGATTCCAAACTTGACAGTTGCTAACTCAGGAACTTACTCAGTTTTGATTACGAATTCTAACGCTTGTACTTCGGCTTTGACTGCCAATGTGGTTGTTAATCCAATACCAACCGTTTCAGCAACAGGCATAGAAATCTGTCAAGGAACTACTGGAAAATTAACCGCATCAGGTGCAACTACTTACGCATGGACTGGTGCTAATAGTTTTACAGCAACAGGTTCACAAGTCTCTGTAACACAAGCGGGAGTATATACTGTAACAGGAACATCAAACGGGTGTACTGCCAATGCAACAGCGAGTGTAACAGTAAACCTAAATCCAACATTAACTGCCACAGGTGCAGCAATATGTTTAGGAGGAAGTGGTACAGTTTCAGTATTACCAGCAGGATTAACATATGCTTGGGTGGGTCCAAATGGCTTTGCAAGTACACAACAAACGGCTTCTATAACGAACGCAATCGCCTCTAATCAAGGTACTTATACAGTAAATGTTACTAACGCAAAAGGTTGTTCTTCAACGGCAACAGTCTCAGTAACGGTAGGAGTTGCACTGACAGTAACCCCAACCAGTAACAGTCCAGTTTGTCAAGGTTCACGTTTAGAATTAACAATAAATGGAGGTACGGGAGCGAAATACTTATGGACAAGTCCATCAGGAGTAACAAGTACGATGCAGACACCATTCAATAATGGAGCAACTGCAATCGACAGTGGAGTTTGGACAGTAGCAGTAGAAAATGCAGATGGATGTAAAGGAGTTGGTTCAACTACAGTTGTTATAAATCCATTACCTACAAACGTTACAGCAACGGCATCAGCCCCAACGTGTGCAGGAGGAAATATCACGCTTACAGCAACGCCAGCAGGTGCCAAGTCTTACGAATGGTCTGGAACTCCAACATTCAGTTCGACAGTACAAAATCCAACTTTGACTTCGCCAGTAGCAGGTAATTATACTTTCACAGTAAAAGTTACTAACAACGAAGGATGTACAGCCGTAGCGACTACCGCAACAACGATTTTTGCAACACCAACAGCAACAGCAAGTTCAAACTCTCCTGTATGTTTTGGTCAGAGTATTCAATTAGGTGTAACAACAAATGGAACTAAGTTTGCATGGTCAGGACCAAGTTTTACTTCAACTTCTCAATCACCAATAATTGCTAATGCAACAGCAGCGAAAGCGGGAGTTTATACAGTAGTCGTAACAAATGCAAATTCATGTTCAGTAACAGCAACGACAACAGTAACGGTAAATTCACAACTAAATGCTGGTAATGACATCTCAATTTGTGAACCAATAACAACGGCTCAATTACCGCTTATAGTAGGAACAAACTGGATATCGCAATCAACAAATCCAATTGGTGTGACAATAAACAATGCTACTGGACTTGTTTCTGGATTAAATTCCAACGGAACGTACGTATTTATTGTCTCTAATGCGGGTGGATGTAAAGACACTGTAAATGTGTTCCGTAATCCTAAATTAGATGCAGGAAATGACAAAGTGATTTGTTCTCCAACATCAACCGCTAAGTTATTAGCAACTTCAACAGGTCAAACTTGGAGATACTTTGCTAATGGTTCAACTGCCCCAGCACCAACAGTAAGTAGTGCAGGTAATGTATCAGGAATGACTCAGGACGGAACGTATTTATTCATATTAGAACAAACAGGAACACCAACATATTGTGCTGATACTGTGGGAGTTATTCGTAAGGCAGCACCTAATGCAGGAATAGACCAAACAGGTGCATCTGGAATTTGCGAACCACAAACAACTGCAAAATTACAAGCCGCTGGTGCAAATCAAACTTGGACAGTAGCAAGTAACAGTACAGGTGCAGGAACAGTAGCGATAGATGCAACAGGAGCAATTACGAAAATGAATACCAACGGAACATACATCTTTGTATTGACCCAAGGCGATTGTTCAGATTCAATCAGAGTAGAACGTAAAGCTCGTCCAAATGCAGGAACTGACGTTGAGATTTGTGAACCAGAAACTACGGCAAAAGTAGCCGTTGCCACAACAGGATTTACATGGTCGGCAGCTTCTGGAAACCCAGCAACAGCATTGATTAATGCAAGCGGAAATATCAGCGGATTGACTTCAAACGGTGTTTATAACTTTGTACTAACAAGCGTAACAGGTTGTACAGATACGGTAAAAGTAACTCGTAACGGCAAACCAAACGCAGGAACAGATTTAGTAGGAAACAAAGGAATTTGTGAACCAGCAACTTTGGCAAACTTAACAGCAGCGACAACTGGCTTAGAATGGAAAGTAGGCAATAAACCTGCTGGAACAACACCAGTCATCAACGCAACCACAGGAGCAATTACTGGAATGACCGCCAACGGTATCTATGAGTTTGTATTAGTAAACAAAACAACACTTTGTGCTGATACTATTAAAGTAGAACGTTCAGCTAAACCAAGTGCAGGTGTTGATTTATCTTTCTGTGCTGACTCAACCAAGTACAAATTGCCAAATGCACCAGCAAATATGGTTTGGACATCAGTTCCAAGTAATCCATCAAGCACACAAATCGGTGGAGCAACGGGTGAGATTATCGGAATGACAGTTGTAGGAGATTATAATTTCGTATTGACCAACGCTTCAGGATGTACTGATACCGTAAAAGTAAGTCGTAAAGCCATTCCAGCTTTTGATGCAAAAACAGTTCAAGCAACGTGTACAACGGGAGCGGCAAATGCAGATGGTCAATTAGTAGTCTCGGGATTTGATGTAGCTAACAAATATGATTTCTCAGAAGGAACATCATACACAGGTACAAAGACTTTTGCCACCGCAACTGCTAATAGTACAATTCCAGCATCGGGAGTTATTGCTAACAACTTAGCAAACCCAACAGTAGAGAAAAGTTACACTGTCAGAATGTTTAATGCCAATGGATGTTACACAGACAAAACAGTGAAATTGATAGAAAGAGCTTGTTTATGTAAACCAGACGTATGTTTACCATATTCATTCAAGAAGACAAAATAAAGTGTATCTCGATTCAACAGAATCGGAATTCCTTAAAAATACTAATAAAACAAAGTAAGGAATAGAGTGCGGAAAGCATAATCTCTTTGAGGTTATGCTTTTTTGTTTTATGTTAAGTGAAAAGGCTTTTTGGAACTGAGTTCAAAATTATTAATCTAATATTCTCGTACCCCTCTTTTGCATATTCAAAGCAACTTGCATAGTATTCCAAGTAGCAATTGCCTCAATACGCTCTTGAACTTTTCGTTGAATTTTAACCAAGGCAAGGTCATAATTATTCTGGGCATTGAGCCAAAAATCAGCGGAGACTCCAAGGGCAGCTTCTATCAAAACAGCCACCTCTGCATTTATAGCACGTTTGCCCTTAATAATTTCATTCAATTGAGATTTTTGCATCCCAATTTGTTGAGCAAAAGCCTGTTGTTTGATGGCTCTTGCTTCCAATTCATCTGCCAAAATTTCCCCAGGGTGTGTGGCGGAGATTGGTGTTAATTCAGAAATATGGATTGATTTCATAAATTTAATCAGCTAAAATTTGATTCTGGAATAATATTTCCATTGATAGAACAATTAGTGGTTATTAATAATTCACAAATTTGTGAATTATTAATAACTTTTTAAAATTTTTCGAGTTTATTTTTGAAATTATTTCCCTAACCACCCCATCGACTCCATCCAATTCTGTACGTTACTCATCCATTTCTCCTTAGTCGTTTTATTATTCATCCCAAAACCATGACCTCCTTTTGGATAAACTACTAAACTCGCAGATACCCCATTTTTCTGACAGGCTTCATAATAGGCTAACGAATTCTTTACAGGTACCGCCATATCATCGCCCGCATGAATGAGCATGGCTGGTGGTGTATCTTTTGTAACTTGGGTTTCGTTTGAATATAATTCAACCAAATCTGGCGTAGGCGTTTTGCCAATCAATTGGTCGGCAGAACCACGATGTCCAAATTCCTTGAAACTGATTACTGGATAAACCAAAATAGAAAAATCGGGTCTGACGTTGGTTTCATCCGCATTTTCGCCCACAGGTTTCATAAAGTGAGTAGAGGCAGTAGCTGCCAAATGCCCACCCGCCGAAAATCCCATGATACCGATTCTATTAGGATTGATACCATATTTCAAAGCATCTTTCCGTACCATCCTGATTGCCTGTTGGGCATCTTGAAGCGGTGCAATCGTTCTATTGATTTGAGCTTTTTCATTCGGAATTCTGTATTTCAACACAAAAGCCGTAACGCCCATTTTGTTAAATACTTTTGCAATATCCGACCCTTCATGTGAAGCTGCCAAAATCCAATAACCTCCTCCTGGACAGATAATTACGGATGTTCCATTAGATTTTCCTTTCTCGGGTGCATAGACTGTAAGGGTCGGAACAGTTACCTCTGAAATAATTAGAATCCCATCTTTATTTATTTCCGATTTTTGGGTATTAGGTACAGCAATTGAATTAGGAACACCACTCAGATATAAGGGCATTTCTTGTTGGGCATGACTATTAGTTACTGACATAAATAGACCAATTGTAAAAAATATTTTGTTCATAATTATTGAAATTTATTTGAAGAAATATCTATAAACTATTGAAAATGAATTGATTAAAAAACTACAATCCCGAATCCCTATTCCCCGAATCCCTATTTCCCTAATTCCCAATCCCCAAATTTATCCAAATGTACCATTTAGCTAATATCTTTGCAAAAATTAAAATTATTATGGAAAGAATCAGATCAACAACCGTCTTGGCGGTCGTACATAACGGAGAGGTAGCCATTGGTGCAGACGGACAGGCAACGATGGGGGCAACCGTAGCGAAAAATCATGTCAAGAAAATTCGTAAAATGTTAGATGGTAAAATCATTACAGGTTTTGCGGGTTCAACTGCCGATGCTTTTACGCTTTTAGAACGTTTTGAAGAAAAACTAAACGCTTACGGAGGCAACATGAAAAGAGCCAGTATTGAATTGGCAAAAGACTGGCGTACAGACCGTTACCTCCGAAAATTAGAGGCAATGATGATTGTAGCCAATAAAGAAGAAACCCTAATCATCTCAGGAACTGGCGATGTTCTCGAACCCGAAAACGGTATTGCTTCAATTGGCTCAGGTAGCAATTATGCCCAATCTGCGGCAATGGCTTTGAAAAAACACGCCACCCATCTGACTGCCGAGGAAATGGTAAGAGAAGGACTAACGATTGCGGCAGATATTTGTATTTATACAAATCATAATTTTATTATTGAAAAACCTGTGTAAGTTGAACTAAAATCCATTTAATCTTGTAACTTAGTAGAGTAATAAAAATTGTTAAGTTATTGAGTCATTAAGTTACGGAATTATAAAGAATTTGGCAAATTGCCCTTCCAATATCCATAGCGAGGGGTTTAAACCCCTCGCTATGGATATTGGAAGGCTTTTATTGTTGAAATTAGTCTTTGTGCCAAATAGTTTATAGTTCCGTTAAGTTATTAAACCAAGAGGACACTAAACTTAACAACTTGAAACTTATCAACTTAAAACTTTAAAGATATGTCATTAAGATTAGGAGACATTGCCCCAGATTTCACGGCAGAAACAACCCAAGGCACAATTAATTTCCATGAGTGGATTGGCGACTCATGGGCAATGTTATTTAGTCACCCCGCAGACTTCACGCCTGTATGTACGACTGAGTTAGGAAAAACAGCCCTTTTGAAAGGAGAATTTGAGAAAAAAGGCGTAAAAGTTGTAGCCGTTTCGGTGGACGATTTGGACTCACACAACAAATGGGTACCAGACATTGAGGAGATTAATAATGTAAAAATGAACTTCCCAATTATCGCTGATTCAAACCGTAATGTAGCAACATTATACGATATGATTCACCCAAACGCTTCTGAAAAAGCAACGGTGCGTTCGGTATTTATTATTGGACCTGATAAGAAAGTAAAATTAACTTTAACCTATCCAGCATCCACAGGACGCAATTTTCAAGAACTTTTAAGAGTAATTGATTCGTTACAATTGACAGCCAATTATCAAGTTGCAACCCCCGCCGACTGGAAAGATGGTGAAGATGTAATCATCACCCCAGCTGTAAAAACGGAAGATGCAGCCGCTAAATTTCCAAAAGGATTTACGATTGTGAAACCATATTTACGCACGACTCCACAACCGAATAAGTAACGATTTTACTGTAGCTCGAAGTGACCGACGCTCGGTGGTACTTCGAGTAGAGGTAGAACGGATACAGTATTTAAAAACAAAAAAGGATTAGGAAATAGTTTGTATTTTTGTACAAATCATTCCCTAATCCTTTTTTGTTTCATGGATTTTATTAAATCACTATTAGCTCAATTCTTTTTGCTTCCTTCCAAGATAAAATACTCAATAATGGCTTTTGGGGCTATTTTGACCATTATTTTATTCTATTTTACGTTTAGACCTAATCCAAATGGTTGGCAAAAAGTGTCTAAATTAGGAGTTACATTACCCCTCAAATACAAAATTCATGGCATTGATGTTTCGCATCACAACGGTACGATAGATTGGCAAAAAGTGAGAAAAATGAGATTTTCTGATGAAGAATTACGCATTAAATTTTGTTTTTTGAAAGCAACCGAAGGTATGACTCATTCCGATAAACAATTTGATAGAAATTGGGAAAAATTGGCTCAAATGGGCATCAAAAGAGGAGCTTATCATTTTTATATTCCTTGGCGTGAACCCGTAGGACAAGCAAAGAATTTTATCAATTCAGTTAAATTAGAAAAAGGAGATTTTGCACCTGTTCTGGATATTGAAAAAAACTCTTTACGTGCTGATAGTCAAATAGTTAATGATATTGAAAAATGGTTAGATATCATCCAAAATCATTACGGAGTTAAGCCTATAATCTATACAAATCCTACTTTTTACAGAAAATTTATCAAAGGGAATTTTGATGATTATCCGCTTTGGATTGCGGACTATTCCAAAGAGACCTTGAAAGGATATAATTCAAGTTTATGGTTTTGGCAGCATACTCAAAGTGGCTGGTGCGAGGGCGTAAAAGGTACAGTAGATTATAACGTTTTCTTAGGTTCACAAGGAGATTTAGATGAATTATGTTTGTAAATTATCCAAAATAACTTTGGCGTAATTCTCTGCACGATTCAATTTGGCGAATGCTTGCATTTTTTCAGGATTTCCAAGAGAAATATCATCTTTCAAAATCAATTCTAACTTCTCAGGAAGGTCATTTTTGATGATTAATCCTAATTCATTTTCTTTGATGATTTTACCCATTAATCCATAATTATAAGCTAAAACGGGTTTTTGAGATGCCGAAGCACGTACAACGATTGCACTCATTCCTACGTGCTTTTGATACAATGCTAAAACGTAATCTGTAATCTCAAAATATTGTTGAATATTCTCTTCATCAACAAAATCATCAATCGTAATTATTTGGAAATCAGTCGATTCTGATATTTTATTTAGATTCAACCTAAAATTTATTTTTTCACTCTCTTCCCAAGGACCTACAATTAAGAGACACCCTTTCTTAGATTGTTCACTTGATATTTTTGAAATGGCATCCATAATTTCAGAAATTCCTTTTCTCGAATCCAAAAAGCCAAACACCAAAAGAACTTTTCGGTTTTCTTCAATTCCCAAAGATTCTCGAAATGAATTGAGGGTATTCTGACTTGGATAGACTTGTACAGGGTCGGGCAAAAAAATCATCTTGCTCGTACTCCATTTATTTTTTACGTACTCTGTTGCAAATGAATCAAGGTTAAAAATATTCTTGACTAATTTCTTATTGAGAACGAGTTTTAACATCTTTTCTTTTCTCCAATAATCAATCTTTTCTTTTAAGTTTTCAGATGGATAATTCACCAAAGTAGGTCTGAATAAAATCCCCGAAATAGGGCAGGGTGGAGGGTTTTGTGTTAAGATTGAAAATTGTAAATAATCAAGATACATTAAGAGTCCATGACTCACTTCGTATTTGAGAGCATACTTACAAAATAAATCCCATTCAAAGACGGAACGTTTGAAAATATTTTTAGGTTTCTTCCATTCCTTAAACTCAGAGTCTGTGAATGTTATCCAACGAACTTTTGGCGAATAGGTTTTTTGAACAATTTGAGGGTGTTTTTTAATAAATTCAGGCATAACCAATACGGTCAAATGATATTCATAATCACTTAAAAGGTAATTATTTATCAAGTGAAAAAGATAACCAGGATGATGTCCGCTTGCGTCAGGTTCAAAGATAAGTATATTTTGGGGTATTATCATGTTCGATTTATTCAATCTCAATATTGTATTTCTCTAATAAACCAGAAAGTGTACTGGCGGAGAATTTTGCTCTTTTAATCTTGTTTTTTTCAGGGTCAATCGAAAAATTATAGGAACTTCTAAAATCAACTTTTTCTAAATTGGTTTGGTCAAATTTCGCTCCAATCAAGTTACAATTATTGAATATCATTCCTGATAAATTTGTCTCCCCAAAATCAACTTCTTCAAGACTACAATCTTTAAATTTAGAATTTTTTAAACTCAATTTATAAAATGAAGACAAATTTAATTGACAATTTTCAAAATTTATCGCAAATCCAAACGTATTACAATCTTCAAAACGAACGCCCAAAAGTTTACAGCCTTTCATCGACACGTCTCTAAATGAAGTATTTTTTACAGAAACTAAACTAAAATCGCAGTTCAGAAATTGGCAATCCATAAAACTGACTAGCGTGAGCGTTGAATTACTAAAAATACAGTTTTGAAAAGTACAATTTTCGTAATCTCCACGCTCTAATATGTTCTCTGTAAATGATTGATTTTGAAACGTTTGGTCTTCTGTAAAAGCTCTTTCCATTTTACTTTTTTCTATAAAATACTACGATAAACGCTTATCGTTTCTTGACTTCTTCTTTGAACAGAATACTTCTTTTTCTGTGATTGTCCCTTGATAATCAGACTTTTACGCAATTCTATATTTGAAATAATTTGTTCTAATTTATCAGCTATATCCTCTGAATTATTTGGGTTGAAATACAAGGCTGCATCTTCGGCTATTTCTGGAAAACACGAAGCATTACTCAAAACCACGGGACAATCACACGTAAAAGCCTCTAAAATCGGTATTCCAAAACCTTCGTATATTGAAGGATAAACAAAGGCAATTGCATTTTGATAGAGTTCGATTAATGTATCATCATTATTAAAACTTTGATGAATTACCTTTTTAATCAAACCTAAATGAGTAATGATTTCAATTTCAGATTGAGAAAATTGCTCACCCCCTGCACACAAAATATAAGTATCGGGATGTTTATGAGTTATTAAAGCAAAAGCCTCTAAAAATCCTTTAAAATTTTTGTAATCATTTCTCGCACCCACATAAAGCAAATATTTCTCAGGAAGGAGAACTACTTTTTTATTGAAACTAAGCAATTGGTTGAAATTTGTAGCGTGATAAATAACTTCAATTTTATCAGATTGAATATCATAAAATTTTAATAAATCAATTTTTGTATTTTCTGAAACCGCAATGATTTTTGAGGCTTTATTTAGCATTTCTTGCTTCTGTTCATGGCTCGCATTATCAAGATGTTCAAGATTAAATTTTTCTTTGATACAATCGTGATAAGTCATCACAAAAGGCTTATTTTCAAGGTGTTGTAAAAAGTAATTATTGAAAAATGTAGGGTGGAATACATCAAAATCTCCTTTTTTGAGTTGATAAATACTATGGAAACGATTTGCTAATGAGGCAAACCTATCAGTAACTTTTTTTCCTAAAATATAAGGATATTGGGTTGAGCTTTTTAGAAAATTATCTTTCAAATATTCATTATTTGAAAATCTTGCTGAAATATCAACTTCAATTTCTATTTCAGTCAATGATTCTACTAATTCACTGAAATACCGAACAATTCCCCCACTTTTCCAGATGAATGCTTGATGGTCGTAAAGTATTTTCATATTTTTGTAGCTCGAAGCGACCGACGCTCGGTGGCACTTCGAGTATATTACAATAATCTCGAAGTGCCACCGAGCGTCGGTCGCTTCGAGCTACAGTATTATCTGTTCATTAAATCCTCAATCTCCTCCGCATCCATCGGAATACTTGCCATTAAGTCGATATTTCCAGTTTCTGTTATCAAGAAATTATTTTCTAAACGAATGCCTAAACCTTCCTCACGAATATAAATACCTGGCTCAATCGTGAAAACCATGCCAGCTTCTACTTTACGGTATTTATTCCAAACATCGTGTACGTCAAGACCCAAATGATGCGAAACGCCGTGCATGAAATATTTTCTAAATAATGGCGAATCAGGATTTTGCTTTTCCACTTCCGCACGATTCAAAAGCCCTAAATCAATCAACTGACTTTCCATAAAACTCTCAACCTCTTTCTGATATTCTTCCCACAAAACCCCCACTTTCAAAATCGACTGAGCGTATTTAAAAACACGATGAACGGCATTATAAACCGCTCTTTGACGTTGTGTAAATCGTCCATTGACTGGAATAGTGCGAGTTAAATCTGAATTATAATTGGCATATTCAGCCGCAACATCCAACAATATCAAATCACCGTCTTTACAAACTTGGTTATTCACGATATAATGCAAAACGCAAGCATTCGCCCCCGAGGCTATGATGGGCGTGTAAGCAAAGCCCTTTGAACGATTCCGAACAAACTCGTGGATTAGTTCAGCCTCAATTTCATATTCTGTAACATTGGGTTTTACGAAAGATAATAATCGTCTGAAACCTAATTCTGTAATTCTACAAGCCTCACGCATTAAATCAATTTCAACGGAACTCTTAATCATCCTCAATTGAGCCATCAAAGGGGCAACTCGCTCAAATTTGTGTAAGGGATAATGCTCCTTCGCCCAAATGATAAACTTCGCATCACGAGTCTGTACGTATGAGTGGTTACGGATGTGTTCGTTGGTGTTGAGGTAAAGGTTTTCAGCTTCAAAAATGATTGAAGTCAAGAATCCTTCAAACTGTTTTGTCCACATAATGGTCTGAATACCAGATACTTCGGTGGCGTGTTCTTTGGTGTATTTATAGCCATCCCAAATCGCAATGAGTTCGGAAGTTTCTTTCAAAAACAACACTTCACGGTATTTGGGGTCAGGACAATCTGGAAAAATCAAGAGGATAGATTCCTCTTGGTCGATGCCCGAAAGATAAAATAAATCAGAGTTTTGATGAAAACCCATCGTACCGTCTGCATTAGTTGGCATAGGGTCGTTTGAGTTAAAAATTACCAATGATTTTGGCTTTAATTTTTGAGCTAATCTTTCACGATTTTCAACGAAAAGTGAAGAATTTATTGGTTGATATTTCATGCTAAAACAAGGTCTTTTATACGTTTTAAATTAAAAATTGAAGCCTTTAAATCTTCTGGTTTTGACACATCAAATTGTCGAGATACATGATACTCTTTGCCATGTAATATAGCAAAAATCCAATTTCGACCTACTTGATAAGCTCCGTAAATGGGTTTGTTATCATTATTGATTTGTTGAGAAGCAATCATTGCCGCCAACATTTGCCCTTCGGGGTCATTGGTTGATTTTTTTCCTTTCTTTAATTCTTGGAGAAAAAAGTAAGGGTGTGATGGGGTATTTCGTCCAATTTGTCCTGCAAACATTAAATCTACATTTACTGAAATTTGATAATCACCAACTTCTGCCGAGATATTTCTTTCTAAGAAAAGTTTAATTTTTCCTTCTACGTCAATGTTTACAATTTCAATCACTAATGCTATGAATCTAACTTTCAATTCCTCTTCGTTCCAAGAATCACCTTCCCTTTCATAGTTTTTACTTAATCTGTCAATTGCCTTTAACTGGAAATCTTCTAATGGATAGGTAGCATTAAGCCAGTTATCCAAAAGTGGGCTTTTATATACTGATTCTAACTGATAAGCACCTATCAATAAATCTGAATCACATTCTATTTTAGGCTTTTTCATAATCATTTAACATTATTTCTTTTCACATAAATAAATAATCTCTTCTTTCGGTAATGCAAATCTATCTACTTGATTTTTAGGCATTTCCATGACAAATTTATCTTCGGTAACGTGCCAAGAACCTTGTTCCAAACGTTTATTATAGTCCCGACCGAATATTCGGAAGTGGTCATCTTGCTTGAACAAACGTTCTCTTTCCTTGGGGTCGGTGATGGTTTTGTCTTCAAAAGTTGTTGCCATAGAATAATCCTGTGGGGATTGCATAATTGCCCAACCCGTTGGCTTCAAAACCCGCTTCATTTCGTTCATGCAACGAATATCATCCTCCACGTGTTCGAGTACGTGATTGCAAAAAACTACATCAAAAGTGTTGTCCTCAAACGGAATATTATGTAAATCCATTTTGACTTTTGCCAAAGGAGATTCAATATCTGCCGTGATGTAATCCAGGTTTTTTAGCTTCTCAAAACGGTCAATAAAACAGTATTCAGGAGCTACATGAAGGACTTTTAGATTGTCAGTAAAGAAGTTGGTTTTTTGTTGTAAATACAAGTACATCAAACGGTGACGTTCGAGGGCAAGGCAATTGGGACATAGAGCATTTTCTCTTGGTTCTAAACGCCCATAAGGTAAAAATTTGCTAAAAGTTGAATCACAAACTGGACATTCTACATTGTTTCCTCGGAGGGTTAATCCGTAAGTTTTTGTGGCAAAATGACCAACTAATTGAATATATTTTCGTGGAATGTTTCGGAGCGTCCAGCTAATAATGTGCTTAATCATGGAGTATTGTCTTGCTAAGTATTCACAAAGTTAAAAAATACTTACCATAAAGGGAGTAAGAGTAAAAAAATATTCCCGTACAAGATGCACGGGAATGGATTATTAAAATTGTACTCAGAAGTCAAAAGAAATTATAATTCACGAATCCAGACATTTCTGAAACTCACTGCATTACCGTGGTCTTGTAGATGGATAGGAGCTTTTCCGTGAACAGGATTAGTGGGTTGTCCAATATAATTGGTTACACCCTGAATTTTTGTATGATTCTGAACCAATACGCCATTATGAAAAACGGTTACGTACGCAGGCGTGTCAATACCACCATTGATAGTAAATTTTGGAGCTGTATAAATAATATCATACACATTCCATTCACCCATTTTTGAAGTTGCATTTACCAAAGGAGGGCTTTGTTTATAAATCGAACCAGCCTGTCCATTGCGATAAGTACGATTTTGGTATGAATTCAAGACCTGGACTTCATAGATTCCTTGAAAGAAAACCCCACTATTTCCCTTACCTTGCCCTTTTTTATCATCTCCTTCGATGGGTGAACGCCATTCGATGTGTAATTGACAATCGGCAAAAAGTTTTTTGGTAGAAACTCCACCAGTACCACCCACAACAGTCATTGCACCATCTTCAATTTTCCATTTCACAGCACTGCCATCCTTTGAAGACTCCCACTGGTCGAAGTTTTTTCCATCAAATAACACAAGAGCATCGGACGGAACAGCACCTGGGGTAACTACTCGAATCTCAGGGTCCATATATTCAGTAACTTCGGGTTTATCAGGATTTTTTTGAGTAAAACGAAAGTCTTGACCGTTTACATAAAGTGCCGATAGTGAAACAAATGCGGTAAAAATGAGTTTTTTATTGATTTTCATGGAATGTTTTTGTTAGTTTATAATATTATTGAAATCTAAAAATATGTTCAAGTTAATAATTTCCCAAATAAACACCACAAAATTAATTTTATTGTGCTTGTTTATCTTTAAAATAAACAGTTCTTTCGCCCAAACCAGTACATTTAGGTATATGGATATGAATACGATTTTGAAGGATAAAAAAATACAATTAGCTAAAAATCAATTAATTAAGGGTTGGGCAATGCGTGCCAATGGAAGTAATTTTTATATAGAACGACAAGGGGAAGTATTTTTACCCCAATCTGCCCTCAAAAGCATGGAGAATAATACTAACATCGTTTTTAAAAATATACATGGTAAAAAAGTATTGATGATGAAAACGAAGGCATATTTTTTGATGACCATTGAGAAAAAACTGCCAAACGACAAAGTAGAATTATTAAGAACAAATTGTAAAGCCATTTATCAAACTGATTTTTATACCGTATTTTTGTGGCAAGAACACGGATTTACGTATTCTGATAAAACAATTCCTAACAATTTAAAAGAAGAGTTCATGGCTATCGAAAAACTTTTGGGTAGTCTCTGGCAGTAATTTAACCATATTAAATAGACCAATATGAAACCTGACATTCCTAAAAAAGCCCCTGGACAACGATTAGTAAAACAAATGCCTCTCAGAACTAAGTGGCTACTCTGTGCAGGCGTGGGACTTTTGCTCTTTGGCTTTGGCATCTCTGTCGTAAGTTCGGCCGCAACTTTGAAAGCCGACCCTACCATAAATTTTTCAAGATGGTTCATCATGGGGCTTTACGGGCTGATACTCACGAACTTAGGTTTAGTTTGTTTCGGGCAAGCTGTTCGTTTCAGAGTATTGATGGACATCAATAAGAAATTTAATAAGCAAGAAAAAGAAATGAATAAGCACATCAAAAAGCTGAATCATTTGGGAGAGGTTTTGAGAAATAAGGAGGATAAGAAGGGGAAGTAGATTTAGTATCACAGACTTCATTCTGTTAATCGAATTTACAGACTAAAGTCTATGATACTGAAATAACAAAAAAACCCATCTTTACAGACGGGTTTTTGTTTCTTAGAAGAAATTGTACAAAATTACTTCGCAGCCTTCGCAGCAAATTCAGCTTTAATTGCCTCAATATCTACCAATTTAATTTCTGGAGTTTGAGTACGATGCTTAATTGCATTGACTTTGTTAGTGGCTATAGCCTTGTTTCTTCTGTCTTTTCTTTTGAGTCTTGTAACAGCCATTGCGAACAGAGTTTTTAAATGAGGTGCAAAATTAGGGATTTTTTCCTTTTTAACCAAATGTGGCTACGTTAATTTTCAAATCTTTGCTTTATACTTAACCTTGTCCTGTCTATTATTTGTGTTAAGTGAAGTTGTAATTTCTAAATATTTTCACACCCATACATACTCACTCACAACCTTTTATCATTTACAACAACATCTTTATTACTCAAATGCAACCATCTCTACACAGTTTGCATCATATCTACGTACACGATAATCAACAAAATTAAAATCATGAAAACGCTTATCACAATTCTCTTTACCGCTTTAACTTTTATACAAGTAAACGCTCAAAGTAAAATTTCAGGGAAAGTTTTAGACGAAAAACAAAAACCTGCCGAATTTGCAACCGTGGCATTATTGAACGCCAAAGACTCGTCGATGGTAAAAGCTGACCTCTCGAATGTAGAAGGGTTTTATACATTTGAAGCCATAAAATCAGGTAAATACTTGATTGCTTCGTCGATGGTGGGCTACAAACGGACATTCTCTAAATCTTTTGAATTGGGTTCTGAAAATATACAAATTCCTGATATTCAATTGATTAGTTCTGCAAAAGAATTATCGGAAGTTACGGTAACGGCTCAAAAACCTTTCTTAGAGCAACGCACCGATAAGCTCGTTGTGAATGTGGCGAGTAGTCCCTCAGCGGTGGGTGCCACGGCTATGGAAGTTCTCAAAAAAGTGCCAGGAATCATTGTTGCCCAAGACCGTATCACGATTGCGGGCAAGGCTTCGGTGATGATTATGATTGATGGCAAACCCTCGCAATACACGGATATGAATGAGGTTCTGAAAGATATGCCAAGTAATAATATTGATAAAATTGAGGTCATTAAAAACCCTTCTGCCAAATACGATGCGGCGGGCGGGGCAATCATTAATATCGTGATGAAACGTAATGCAAATTTGGGGACAAATGGCTCAATTGGCATAAATTTCAGAGGCTCAGTTTTTGATAATACAGATGTCAGTAGAAGTGCAAATGATGTGTTTAGTGGCTTTTCACCTAATTTTAACATCAATCATCGCAAAGGAAAATTCAATGTTTTTGGGAGTTATTCACATAATAATCGAAGCGTTTTTGAACTAACTCGTATCAGTAGAATTATTGGTAAGGAGAATTTTGACAACACGCAATTTTCACCCCTGACCGCCCTCGTACATACAGCCAAGGCGGGCATGGATTTTTATGTAGATAAGAAAAATACTTTCGGGATTTTGATTTCGGGTTTTGACCGTGACGGTGGAAATCTCAGCGATGCCTTGACGAAAGTTACAGATGCTGAAACTGGAAAACCAATAAACTCCTTCCGAACCTTCAACGACCAACCCACCAAACGCTCGAATATTTCCTATAATCTCAACTGGAAACATTCATTTGATTCTACGGGCAAAGATTTGAATGTGGATTTTGACTATGTTACTTATCGACTTGAAAATCAAAATCTTATCACGATTACGGATGGTAATTCAAAACGAAATCAAAGTCAAAGTGTGGATAATCCTGTGAAATTTATGACTGCTAAATTGGACTATACACACCCTTTTTCTAAAAATACAAAATTAGAATTGGGGGGTAAAAGTAGCATTGCCACCATCGACAACGATTTGAAATTCTTTCGTGAAAAAGCCTTAGATACCAAACGTAGCAATGTTTTCAATTACAAAGAAAATATCAACGCTCTTTACGCAACTTTGAATACGAGTTTTGGGAAAAATTGGGAGTTACAAACTGGCTTACGTACAGAACAGACTGTGGCAGAGGGATTTAGCAAAGCCGAGAATAAAAATGTGTTGGACAGAAACTACTGGCAGTTTTTTCCAAGTGTATTTTTGACTCGTAAAATTGGGAAGAATTTAGGCATTACAACTTCCTTTACTCGAAGAATTGACCGTCCAAGTTATCAACAACAAAATCCTTTTGAGTTTCAGTTAGATTCATTGACTTTTACTCGTGGGAATCCATTACTAAGACCACAATTGACCAATGAATTGAAACTCCAAGTAACCTTTGATGGGCAACCATTTTTTGCCGTAGGTTACAACAAAACCAACGACGTAATTATCGAAAATGCCCCACAACAGGATGCAGTAACGAAGAGAACTTTCACCACAGCCGAGAATTTGGCGACTTACAATAATTATTTTGTGGAATTGAATTTTCCTTTGAATTTTGGAAAAAGAATCTCAGGATTTGGGGGTAATCAACTGATTTACAACCAATATGACGCTAATTATTTGGGTGGAAATTTCAATCAAGGTCGTTGGAATTGGTTAGCATACATTGGCATAAATGTAAAAATAACCCAAACCCTCGGGGCAGAAATCAACGGATTTTATATGACCAAATCTCAACAAGAATTCTTAGCATTTAATCCTCAGGGCAATTTATCGGTAGGGCTATCGCAAAAAGTAATGAATGGCAAAGGCAAAATAACTTTTTCTGCCAATGATGTTTTTTACACAGAAAAAAATTCAGGGACAATCAAATATCAAGATATTGACCTACAATATTTTCGTAGAGAATCTTCTCGAAATATTCGTTTGGGCTTTACCTACTCATTCGGAAACGATATTTTGAAAGCAACTCGTAATCGTAAAACTGGTTCGGAGACAGAGGCAAATCGGGTGAAGACGAATTGATTTTCAATAAAAAACTAACAAAATAAAACCCCAAAGGCTTCAAATACCTTTGGGGTTTTGTAATTTTACAAGACAGTTTTTTACTGTAGCTCGAAGTGGCACTTCGAGACAATTTGCATTGAACGCTCGAAGTGCCACTTCGAGCTACAGTAAAAACAGCATGAGTAAACCAAGTATTGTTAGAGGCACAAGAGATTTCGGACCACAACAGATGGTTCGTCGTAATTATATTTTCGGAACGATTCGTTCGGTCTATGAAAAATTTGGATTTCAACCCATCGAAACTCCTGCGATGGAAAACCTTTCTACGCTCATGGGTAAGTATGGCGAAGAAGGCGACCAACTTTTATTCAAAATCTTGAATTCGGGTAATTTTTCTGAGAAAATTGGACAATCAGATTTAGAGGAAGGTTATAAAAAACTGACGACTAAAATCTCCGAAAAAGGGCTTAAATATGATTTGACCGTACCTTTTGCTCGTTACGTCGTAATGAATCGTAGCGAATTACCAATGCCATTCAAACGTTATCAGATTCAGCCCGTTTGGCGTGGAGACCGTCCACAGAAGGGGCGTTACAGAGAATTTTATCAGTGCGATGCCGATGTGGTTGGTACGGATTCATTGATTTGTGAGGCTGAAATTGTACAAATGATTGATGAAGTAATGAAAAAATTAGGTATCAATTTTTCACTAAAAATCAATAATCGCAAAGTTTTGACTGGACTTTCGGAGGCAATTGGTGCAATAGGGCAGGAGGGAACGTTGGCAGTTGCTATTGATAAGTTAGATAAAATCGGGAAAGAAAAAGTTTTGGAAGAATTAGCTGAAAAAGGCTTCTCTCAGGACTCATTGACTAAACTTGACCCAATTTTTGAAATCTCGGGTACGAATCAGGAGAAGTTTTTGAAATTAGAAGAATTATTCCAAAATTCAGAAACTGGTCAAAAAGGAATTGAAGAATTAAAACAAGTTTGGGCTTATTTTTCAGCCTTTGGTTTATCAGAAGAAAATATTGAATTAGACATCACCCTCGCCCGTGGACTCTCGTATTACACGGGAGCAATTTTTGAAGTAAAAGCATTAGGTGTACAGATTGGCTCAATCACAGGCGGAGGTCGTTATGACGACTTAACGGGTACTTTTGGAGCTCCTGGACTTTCGGGAGTAGGTATTTCTTTTGGCGTAGATAGAATTTATGATGTAATGGATGAATTGAATTTATTTCCTGATAATCAATCTGTTACTACTAAATTATTGTTCTGTCACTTTGGGAAAGATGAATTAAATTATGCCCTTCCATTACTTCAAAAAGCACGTTTAGCAGGTTTAAATTCTGAAATTTATCCAGATGTTTGCAAAATCAAAAAGCAATTAGATTATGCCGATAAAAAGCAAGTTCCTTACGTTTGCATCATCGGTTCGGATGAAATGAATATAGGGAAATTGACTTTGAAAAATATGATTTCGGGGGAACAGGAGAGATTGAGTTTTGAAGAGATATTGGAGAGGTTGAAATGATTTTGGGTAACAATATACTAAATCTCGCAAGTCGTTAAAAGCCTCACCCGAGCGTCGGTCGCCCCAGCCCCTCTCCCGAGGAGAGGGGAGAAAAATAGGACGAATACTCCCCTCTCCACGGGAGAGGGGTTGGGGATGAGGCTTTGAGACATTTAGTAGAAAATTATTTTGTATTATTTAGCGAAATTCTATAACTTTATCAAAAATTGAATCAAGCCATTACCGCCAAAATGTCTAAGTAGCTTTTATGAATTATTCATTAAAAGCAAAATTCAACCAATGAATCAAAAATTACCTTCGCTATTTTTATTAGTTTTTCTTCTCTTTGGGTTTATAAAAATTAATGCCCAAGATTCCCCAAAATGTGTTTATGAGCCTGACGCTCAGACCAAAGAAATATCCCGACAGATTATTGAAAAAATGAATTTTTCCGCTCAAAAGGCAAGTCAAAGCCGTGTGGGTGCTTTGGTCGGAGTGGTAAAACTACCTTTGGTTGTCCACGTAATTGAGTCGTCCACCAGTACCAGTTTGATTACTGATGCCCAAATCGCTACGATGGTTGCTAATCTCAATGCTGCCTATCGAGCCACAGGAGCATTCACTGGCAGTACAGACATTGAAGTTGAGTTCGAATTAGCCAAACAAGACCCTACTTGTGCCACCACAACAGGAATTACTCGCTACGATGCCTCTGGAAACGCTACATATGTTTCAAAAGGAGTTTTTAATACGGGCGTAACTTGGGCGACGGTACAAGGTTGGCGTACGTGGGACAAAAAACTTTATACCAATATCTGGATTGTTAATAAATTAGATAATGGGGCGGCAGGTGTTGGTGGACCAGGAGATGGCTTTATTGTTTTGGCAAATGTCGCCAAAACTGCCAATGAGCAAGTTTCACCGCACGAAATGGCACATTATTTTGGATTGAATCACCCTTTTCCAAACGACCCAACCACAGGTTCAACGACCAACTGTAATTGTGGGGATGGTGACGGTTTAGTTGATACTCCCAATTTGACGGCTTTTGCTATTGGCTCAATTTGCCAGCACGAATATGGATGCTCTCCCGCCAATATGGCTTCTATAAATCCTTGTACGAATACTGCCTACGGTAATATTCAGCAAAATTTTATGAATTATTTGCAATCGAGTTGTGGTAATAAATTTACTCCCAATCAAAAAACTTTCATGCGTAATTTTATTGAATCTTATCACGCTTCTCAATTGACTTCGCCTGTTTTACAAACTACTCCAATTACTCCAGCGGCATTGTTAAATGTGACTACTGACTTTTGCACAGCATCGACAGCCTTTCCCAATATTTCAGCAAGTTGTCTTTGTAGTACAGTTTCCAGTTTGACGGTCAATGGAACTTCATACGCTAATCCAAATATCAAACCTGGATTGAGTGCAGGACAACAAACGACTTATACGTATGTATTAACTTGTGCCAATAGTACAACCATCACCAAAACGACCATATTTTATAATCCTGGGGTCTCGGGTTTACAAACGGTCTGTGGTTCTGGTAATTTTTATAGCGTAACTTACAGTAATCCAAGGAATTATACAGTTTCTACTACGGCTGGTAATGTTTCAGGTAATTCAATTATTAATATTCCTGTCGGGACGAATGTTACTTTAACAGTCAGTGACCCAAGCGGCTGTGGAGGAAATCAACAGACCGTGATTAGCCCATGTTGCTCTTCTGGACCAATCTCAATTGCCGCTTGTACGCCTACTGTTTCGGGTGCTGCAAGTAATACAGGAATTACCAATTTTACTTTTAATACGATAAATGCAACGTCTGGATTAGCAAATGTGGAAGGAAATTATATTGACAAAACTTGTAATCAACAAACAACTGTTTCGGCTGGAAGTTCTTATCCATTAAGCATAACAGGATTTGGGTTGAAATATGTTTTCATTGATTACAATAACAATGGACTCTTCACGGATGCAGGAGAAACAGTAGTAACGGCAGTAGCGAATGGAAATGATTATACGGGTTCAATTACGATTCCGAACACAGCTACAAAAGGAGTTCCGCTGAGAATTAGAGTAAAATCAGATAATAGCGGAAGTAGTAATCCATGCCTTTTAGGTTCAGGGACTGCCTCTGGGCAAAGCGAAGATTACACGATAAGGATAGAAAGCATCATTTCAAGCGTTCAGACAGGTGCATGGGAAGCAAATACTACTTGGGATTTAATGAGAATTCCACTTGCGGGAGATAAAGTTATCATAAATCCCAATCATCAAGTTACTATCAATAATGCCAATGCTGTTGCCAAGAAAATAGAGTGCAAAGCCACCAGTAGATTGATTTTTAATATGGCAACGCCCAAAACAAAATTGGCTTTGGGCTTATAAAAAACAAAAATTTATAAACAGAAAGCTAAATGGGTTTCACGTCCATTTAGCTTTTTTGTTTTCTGTGGATAAAAATTCCTATATTTAACCATTCAAAAATATAATTCATCCCAAACTCATGAAAAAATCTTTTTTTTTAATTTGCTGTATAACTCTATTTTTTCTTAACGGAATCGCTCAACCCATCAAATTACACCCAGAAAATGGGCATTATTTCCTATATCAAGACAAACCTACGGTTTTGGTGGCTTCAACAGAACATTTTGGTTCGGTTATAAATCCAGATTTTGATTTTGATAAATATCTTAAAACGTTAAAATCTATCGGGTTGAATCATACACGTATATGGATGGGCGACTACGTGGAGGTTTTAGGCGATTTTTCGATGACTCAAAATACAAGTGCTCCCAAATCTGGAAAGTTCTTAGCTCCTTGGATGCGTAGTAATGTGGCTGGATATGCCGCAGGAGGCAATAAATTTGATTTGGATAAGTGGAATCCAGAATATTTTACTCGTTTGCACAAATTCATGCAACAAGCATCGGATAATGGAATTGTGGTGGAATGTATCTTGTTTTTTGTGGGACCGAATTGGCAATTATTGCCAATGAATCCTGTGAACAATATCAACAAAACCAAAGACATTCCTCGTGAGGATTATTTGTCATTACAAAATGGGAACATTTTAGATTATCAGAAAAAATATTGTCTAAAACTCATTCAGGAAATGAATAAATATGACAATGTGATTTTTAATATCGCCAACGAGCCGTGGTTTTCAAATCAAGAACATGTGGGCTTTGCGAGTCCACCACGAGATGAAACGAAGGCATGGATTAAGGAAGTTTCGGAGTGGATTGTAAAAGCTGAAAGTAAGCTACCCAACAAGCATTTAATTTCAGTTGATTATACAAACGAAGGTCGAAAAATTAGTAAGGAAGAGGAAACGAAATATTGGAAAAATATATCGGTATTCAATCATCATTACGACAAAGATGCCCTTTCAGCCAAACTGAACTATGGAATCAATAAAGTTTTGTCTTTTAACGAAACGGGTTTGATGCCAGGTTCTACTCCTCAGTACAGAATTCAAGGCTGGAAATATCTACTGTCTGGTGGGGCTTTATACGACAATTTGGACTGTTCTTTTGAAGTTGGGCATGAAGACGGAAATGCAAAAGTAGTCTTTGAAGGAACATTATTAAGTGGTTGTAATGACCCAAAAGTTAAGTATGAATTGAAGGCATTATTAGATTTTATGAACTCGATAGATTTTGTACACGCCAAACCAAATTATGATGTAATTGCATGTTCTTTTGGCGATAAAGATATTTCTGTTCTCGAAAACCCAGGGAAGGAATACGCTATTTATGTGAATAAAGGGAATAATTTGGGAATTTTTCAATTGAATTTATTGGCGGGAAAATACGAAGTGACCTACATCAATCCAAGTGATGGAAAAGTTTTAAGAGTTGAAGAAAAAGAGTCTAAAACAATGGGAGATATTCTTTTATATATGCCTGAATATAAAGAAGATATAGCGATTGTGTTGAGGGTAAAAAAATAGGGAAAGTTTATGTTTACTGTTAATATTCCTTCAAAAATCTCAAATTGAATACACTATTCAATCTGTTTTGGGGGAAGTTTAATTCTCTGAGAGAACTTCTCGAAACAATATCCATTGCGGGTAAGGAGCTTTCGAGAAGTATAAAACACCTAATTCACTTCCCGAAAGTTATTTCTACTTTCGGGAAGTTCCCCAATCAAAAATTTAAGTTAGTATGAAAAAAAGGGAAATAGTTATTGTAATATTTTTGCTTAATTTCCAAAATATACTCGCCCAAACAACCCAGAAAGCCTTTTCTGAAAAAGATAGAGTTTGTTTTGTGGGCAATAGCATCACTCATGCGGGATTTTATCACAATTTTGTCAATCTCTATTATCAGTTACATTATCCAGAAATGCCAATTGAAACTTTTAATTGTGGCGTTGCGGGCAATAGTGCCATCAATGTTATCAAGCGGATAAATGTGGATGTTTTGAACAAAAAACCAACCGTTGCGACCTTGATGCTTGGGATGAATGATGTGAATCGGGAGTTGTATAGTACCATTACGACTGACACGAGCATTTTGAAAGCACGAGTCAGGAGTATTGATACTTATAAAAAAAATGTTGATTTAATTCTTCAAAGTTTTGTTAAAAATAACACTAAAATCATTCTCTTGACTCCTTCTATCTATGACCAAGAATCTAAAATTGAGGCTCAGAATATGTTTGGCGTAAACGATGCGTTGGGCATTTGTAGCGAATATTTGAAAGATTTATCGAAAAAATATAACACTAAAATTGTTGATTTTAATGGTGAAATGAACATTTTAAACCGTAGGATTCTTCCTCAAAATCCAGATTTTAAATTGGCAGGTTCAGATAGAATTCATCCCGATGTTTGGGGACATTTTATTATGGCAAATATCTTTTTGAAAACACTGGAATCACCCAAGGTAGTATCGTCAGTTGAGATTGATTTTAGAGGAAAAAAAGTTTTAGAAAAACAGAATTGTTCGGTAAATAATCTGAAAATTCAAAAATCTCAATTAGCTTTTGATTGCCTCGAAAAATCGCTTCCATTTCCGATTGAATCAACTTTTAAACAGGCTTTGTCTTATGTAGATTTTGAAAAAGATTACAATCAAGAGCCTTTAAAAATTAGGAATTTATCGAAGGGAAAATATCTTTTGAAAATTGACAATGAAACGATAGATACCTTGACAAATGTTGATTTTAGTAAGGGAGTCAATTTAGCAAAATACCAAAATACCCCTCAATATAAGCAATCAGCCTTGATTTACAAGTTGAGTATGGAACGCCACACCTTGATTACTAATAATTTAAGAGATTTAGCAATGTTTGATTTTGCAGAGTTGATGGACATGAAAAACCCTAATGATTTAGAAGAAACCAAAGCAATTCTGAATAAAAAAGTAGAGGATTCTAAGGGAAAACCGTGGTATGATTATATGGGAATGGTGACAAAACAATACCTCATCAACAAGCCAAACGAAGCAAAGACGACTTTGAGAACGGAAGAATTATTGGCTCAAATTCGCAAAGAAAATAAACCGAGGGTGCATCGGTATTTAGTGGTGAGAATAGATTGATATTAATGGATTATTTGTAGTATAAATGGATAGAGATATACGGTAATTTATGAACTTTTATAAAAAATAGAGAGATGATTTACAAGATTAAACCTTTCGTCTAAAATGGATTTAAGTTAATCTTCTCCCTAAATGATAATTAATTATTCCAAAATTGATTCTTCTAACTGACGGCGGTAGTCATTTTTATCAATTTTCATAAAATCGGCTACGTTTTTTAGTTCAATATAATATCCATGACTAATATTTATATTGTTTTCGTTTAATTCATAAATGAGGTGTTGAAATGCTAATCCGAACTCATTGTGCTCAATATATTCTTTAATAATTAATTCGCCTTCGTCACTAACTCCATATTTTACCGCTTTTGACAGTAAATTTTCAATTAATTGTATTAGTTTATTATCCTTTGAAAAGTACATTTTATTTTGTTTTTAGTTTGATATCAAATTAGAGGGATATTGAAAGAAATGTAAATTTGCGGTTAAAGAACCAACAACCCATATTCCCCCAAACCATTCACAGGTTTATTGTACCAAAACATCTCAAAATCCTGCAATCCAGCGTTTTCATAATGATTTTGCACATCTTGAAAAGTATAAATCTTCTTGTTTTTAGGAGAAATTAATCCTAAAATTTCTGCCAACCAATCCCCTTGAACTTTATTCGTTTTGATAGAAAATTCTTCTTTTTTACTGTGAAAACTAAGTGTTACGATTTCTCCTTTCTTGGTATTTGAATAAACTATCAAAGGCTTTTTGCCCAACCAAACAACTTTTGAAGAAGGTCTTAGTGTAAAATCTTCCTCCTCAGAAACAGCCATTTCAATATAATTCTTAGGAACTTTCGTTTTGGGAACTTTGAACTCGAACCATTCTTGAAGTGGTAAATCAAAGCCAATTCCTTGCATGAAATTGAAGAGAGATTTCTTTAAACCATAACTAAACGTATCATGGTCAGTACCTTTTGGGTCGTGATGCACCAAGTCATTATTGGCAAAACTTCCGATGCTTGGGTTCTCAATTTTCACCCCAAATTGCTCTGGGTACATTCCCACGGGACTATGGGCGGTCATGGCGAATTGATGCCAAAAACCTGATTGTAGAATACCCAACTCAAACATTTGTCGTACCATTTCGAGCGAATCAATGGTTTCTTGGGCAGTTTGGGTCGGAAAACCGTACATCAAATACGCATGAACCATAATACCCGCCTCGGTGAAATTGCGAGTAACTTGTGCTACTTGCGAAACAGTTACGCCCTTCTGAATCAAGTCCAAAAGGCGGTCAGAAGCTACTTCCAAACCTCCTGAAACGGCAATGCAACCAGAGGCTTTGAGTAATTGACACAAATCATGACTAAAACTTTTCTCGAAACGAATATTTGTCCACCACGACACCGATAATTTACGTCTCAAAATCTCCAAAGCCAAGGCTCGCATGAGGGCAGGCGGTGCAGCTTCGTCCACAAAATGAAAACCATTTTGACCCGTTTGGGCAATCATTTCTTCCATTCTGTCGCAGAGCAAATTGGCGGCGACGGGTTCGTAAATTTTGATGTAATCTAAGGAAATATCGCAGAAAGTACATTTGCCCCAATAACAACCGTGAGCCATCGTGAGTTTATTCCAACGTCCGTCGCTCCACATTCGGTGCATAGGATTCACGATTTCGATGACAGAGATGTACTTATCCAACAATAAATCCGAATAATCGGGCGTACCGACTTCTGACTGTTTATAGTCGGGTGTTTTGCTGTTATTGATGTATATTACTTCTTGATTTTGTAAGATAAAAGTGCGTTTGAGTTCCTCCATAGGGCGTTTTCCTTCAAGATATTCCAACAAATTATCCAAAGGAGCTTCGCCATCATCCAAGGTAATAAAATCAAAAAACTCGAAAACTCTGACATCCGAAAGTGAGCGTAGTTCTGTATTTGGAAAACCTCCGCCCATCGCAATTTTTGTTTCGGGATGATGCTTTTTAATCCATTGCCCAATCCGAAAAGCACTGTACAAATTCCCCGGAAAAGGCACGGAAATAGCAACTAATTTGGGTTGAATTGTAGCTATTTTTGCTTCCAAAATCTTGATGAGAATTTTGTCGATGTAAGTATATTCTTGTTGGAGAGCCTCGTACAGTTCATCAAAACTATTGGCAGAACGCCCCAAACGCTCCGCATACCGACTAAATCCGAAATGTGGGTCGATACATTCCATGATTAAATCCGAGAGGTCTTCTAAATACAAAGTCGCTAAATGTTTGGCTTTGTCTTGCGTTCCCATCGAACCAAAAGCCCAATCCAAATCTTCTTCCAATTGAGCAAAACGAGAACCTTCGGGCAAAAAACTCTCCTGACAAATCACGTGAGAAAGCGTTGGGTTTTTACCTTGCAAAAATAAGATTACGGCATCAATAGTTTGGATATAATCATCTTGTAAAGCAATGATTCTCTGAGCGTTATCTGATAAATTGTTCGTGGTAATTGAAGCAAAAAGTTCTTCCAAACCCTTCTTAGAAAACAAAGCCAAAATGACTTCAATACCCAAATCGGCATGAAAACAGGAAATATTTTTGGTATTCAGGAAACCCTTTATGTACGCCGTTGCGGGATAGGGCGTATTGAGTTGCGTAAACGGGGGCGTTATGGCGAAGACAGTCTTTTGCAATCGTTTTTTGTTTATTTACACAAAGGTAGTGTTTTAACATTTTAGTTTTCGGATTCTATTTTTTGGGTAGCACTCGTACCATGGGATTGTGTCCCGTGATTTGGACTCAAATTTCACTGAGTATAATCCTACGGTACATTATCAGAACTACCGTTTTGAAGTAAATGAAAATAATCGTAAATGCTTGATAATAAGTTTCTTAAACACAAAATATTAGCTATTGTTTCGTTTGAAAAAATAAATATTTTAATCCTCAAAATAGCTGAACAATAAGCACTCCAAGCTGTTCTCTAACTATTATTCACAATAAACAATTAACAAAATGAAGAAGGTATTTTTTATGTTATTAGTAGGTTTTGTACCCATGATTTCTTTCGGACAAGCCAAAGATGTAGTTGATGTAGCGATTGGTTCGGCAGACCATACAACATTGGTAGCGGCAGTAAAAGCGGCGGATTTAGTAACAACTTTGAAAGGAAAAGGATCATTTACGGTATTTGCTCCGACCAACGCTGGTTTTGACAAATTACCCGCTGGAACGGTTGCCACATTATTGAAGCCAGAAAACAAAGCCCAGTTAGCCAAAATCCTTACGTATCACGTAGTAAGCGGTAATTTGGATGCAAAAGCGGTGATGGCTGCCATCAAAAAAGGCATGGGTAAAGTAGTTTTGACCATGGTAAGTGGTGGAAAATTAACTGCCTCAGTGGACAACGGTAAAGTAAAATTGACGGACGAAAACGGTAATTCGGTTTTTGTAATCGCAACCGATTTGAAAGGTACAAACGGAATCGTACACGTAATTGATGGAGTAGTTTTGCCAAAATAATTGTCGAGATTTTAATTGATAAAGCCCGCTAAAATCGTTTAGTGGGCTTTTTTGTGTGTGCAATATAGTGTTTTTAATTTTACTCAGTACGTTGCATAAAATTGCTCAGTGTAATGAGTAAAATATTCAGCATATCTTTATCTTTTGAATCTTAGTTCTAACCAAATTTCTACAAAAGAAGGTTTGGAGGGATTGGAGAATCTTGTGGAGGTGTTTGTTTGAAGAATATCGAAAATTTGATATATTCGTTAAATATTTACAGAAGAAATTATGCCAGATTCTATCCATGTTGAAGGGGACAATAACCTGATATTACAAAACATAAAAGATTCAACCATCACTGTCAATCAAAACAGTGTTGCCAAGCCACCCAAAGACCTTACACTTAGGATTCCCAAGATTCATATAAGTGAGGTAATTGGGCGAGAAAGCGAATTAGAAGATTTGCATAAATTACTTTTCGACAATAAGCACGTTGTGGTGGTAAATGGCTTGGGCGGTATTGGCAAAACTACCTTAGCACAGGCGTATATGAGCTTGTATTATGATGATTACCAGCACATTGCGTGGATAAGCCAAAGTAGCGAAAGTACGATTGAAAGTGATTTTGTAAATACTGACGGACTAAAAGAAAACCTTAAAATTGAAACTCAGGGCAAAGATTTACCCATGCTTTTTAATGAAGTTTTACTGGGACTAAAAACACTGACCGACAAACCCAATTTATTACTCATTGATAATGCAGAAAGCTCTCTGACTCAATATTTTGACCGTCTGCCCAACCAACCCAACTGGCATTTATTAGTAACTTCTCGTGAATATATTGAACGTTTTTATCCAAAAGAATTAGGCTTTCTTACTCCTGAAAAAGCCTTGGAACTCTTCCAAAAATATTGTACTTTGATTAAAGATGAAGTTGCCATAAACGAGCTTTTACACATTGTGGATTACCATACCCTGACGATTGAGATTTTAGCAAAAACTGCCCAAAAACTTAATAAAGATATTTATTTTCTGAAAACAGCGATTGAAAACGACAGCTATTCCCCAGTTTTTATAAATCATAAAGGCAAAAAAATTGACAAAATAAGAACCTATTTATGTTCTATTTTTGATTTGAGTAAACTTAATGAAAGAGAAACTTGGCTAATGAAGCAATTTGCCTGTTTGCCTTCTGAATTCCTCTCATATGATTTTTTTATAGATTTTATGTATCCTGATAACCAAGAAATCAAAATTCCACTTGATTCAAGAGAATTCATAGGTATATTAAAAAGACCCCAAAACTTTCAAGATGATATTCTTTCTGAAACACTTTGTGATTTAGTTGACAAGGGATGGATAATTTTTAATAATATTTCACAAGAATATAAAATGCACAAAATTATTTCAGATGTTGTGACTACAAAACTGTCAATTAACTTCGATGACACAAAATCTTTAATAAAATATATAACCCAAAAATTACATATTGATCAATCCAAAGATAATCCGCTTGAAAGATTTCAATGGATTATTTATGGCAAAGTTCTTTTAGATAGATTCGCAAAAGCCCAAAAATTAGAATTATTTAATCTACAAAATAATTTAGCTCATGCCGTTCAATATTCTGGTGATTATAAAACGGCTATACAAATTTTTAAAAATCTTAAAGAATCATCAGAAGAGATACTTGGTGAGTATAACCCTACTACAATGGTAACTAATTCTAATTTATCTGTTTTATATAGAATTATGGGAGATTATAGCAAAGCACTTAAACTTTCAAAAAAAGCTACTTTTTTTTCAGAGAAAGAATATGGTATGAAGCACTCCACGACGGCAATTACACATATGGAATTAGGGCTTACATACAGAAATATTGGAGATTTACAGAAAGCAAAAGAAAGTTTGGAAATTGCTATTCAAATCTTTGAAGGAACTCTCTCCTTAAATCACCCAAATTTGTCAAGAGCCTATTCTAATTTAGCTACGATACTATCTGATTTAAATGAGTTTTTTTCTGCAAAACTACTTATGGAAAAAGCGATTAACATAAGTGAAATTGTTTATGGTCTAAATCATATTACAACTATTACTAATTATGCTAATTTATCATCAGTACTTAAAGAATTAGGTGATTATAAGAAAGCAAAAGAATTAAATGATAAAGTAGTAGCTTTTAATGTTTTAAATTTAGGTGAAAAGCACCCAAATACTGCAATATCTTACTCTAATTTATCAAATATACTAATTGGATTAAAGGACTACTCGGAGGCATTATTTTTTGCTAAGAAAGCTCTAAATCTATCCTTGGAAACCTTTGGCGAATTTAATCCAACAACAGCTCAACGATATCACAATTTATCCACAATTTGTCATTATTTAGGCGAGAATCAAGATGCAATTATTTTCTCAAACAAAGCCATGAGCATACTGGAAACAATTTTTTCAGAAAATCATCCTACTAAAACGATGGTTTTAAACTTTAACGAATTTTTAAAAACAAATTATTAAATGGAACCCATCACAACTACTGCCGCCGTTGCTTCTGTCGTAACATATTTAGCTAATAAGCTACAAGACAATAAATCTGTTCAAGATTTTTTTAATGACTTTACGGAGGCTACCGTCAATTGGATAAAGCCTATTTTCATTAAAGAAGATGGTACAGAAGAGAAAACTGTACAAAAACTCAAAGAAAACCCTGAGAGTGAAATCAAGCAAAATGCTCTAAAAACAGCCATTGAATCCGAAATAGAGGATAATCCAGAGGCAGAAAAATGGATTAAAGAAATGGCTCAAATCATTGCTCAAAAAACAGGAGATAGCATCACCAAAACAAATAATATGAAGGTTAAAGGCGATGGTAATGTAAGTTTACAAGATGTTTCGGGTAGTACGTTTAATGTAAATGTTCCGAAAGGGTAAATCGTTTTACTCCGCTGTCATTGCGAGGCACGAAGCAATCTGTTCGCTTACGAGGAGAGATATTCAAACACCCTTTCATCAATCAGACAGATTGCTTCGTGCCTCGCAATGACAGGGTGAGCAAACTTTTTTCTACTCTACATTATTTCATAACCTTGTCATTGCGAAACTCCGATTCTTTGCTCGCAATGACAAGGGGGAAGAATTTTTAAAAAATAAACCAAATAAAATCCCTATTTTTACTAATCATTCATCAAACCCATTTTCGCTATGAAAAAGTGGTTTTTGCTTCTGATTTTTCTTTTTGGTTTTGGTAAAATCTATGCCAATTCTATCTTCATTCCTATGGACGAACGACAGTCCAATCACCTCAAAGCCTACGGGATTGCTTATTGGATTTTGAAAGCCGACCAAGAGGTAAAATGGCTTGTCAATTATCAGGGAGGTAGTTTTTTGATGGATTATACCGCCGATTTAGAAAATGAATGTAGGATCAGGGGCGTTGCGTATGAGGTCATTTCTACTGCCGATGTTGTTATGCTACTCAACTTCATAGCCGACCCAAACCGCAATATGGATGCCGTCAAATTGGTAAAATCTGCCAAAATTGCGGTGTATTCTCCCGTCAAAATCAGTACTGCCAGTTTTGAAGATACCGATGCCGTTTTGTTGGTGTTGAAATACGCCGAAATCCCCTTTGATGTCGTGTATGACGAAGAAATCATGCGGGGAGATTTGCTCAAATACGACTGGTTGCACCTCCATCATGAAGATTTCACGGGGCAATATGGCAAAAATCTTTGGAGAATAACACCCGAAGATATGGCGGCACAGGAAAGAATTGCCAAGAAATTAGGGTTCAAGAAAAACTCGCAATTAAAATTGGAAGTTGCCAAAGCCATAAAAGCCTTTTGTGCGGGCGGAGGCTACCTATTTGCGATGTGTTCAGGTGCTGAAACCATCGACGTAGCCCTTGCGGCAGAGGGCGTGGACATCGTACCAAGCCAGTTTGACGGAGACGGCATCGAATCCGAAGCTCAGTCAAAATTAGATTTTAGCAAAACATTAGCCTTCGGAGATTTTATCCTTGAATTAACCGAACAAACTGACGAAAGACGGATGAAGTCATTTTCAAACATCAACTCAGCAATGGGCAAGGGCTGGGGTGGCGGCGGTTGGGGCGAAGACGATGCCGATACCTATTTCAATTTATTCAGTTTTTCAGCCAAATGGGACATTATCCCCGCTCTATTGACTCAAAATCACGAGTTTCAAATACGAGAATTCATGGGTCAAACGACGGCATTTAGTAAGAAAACAGTCAAACCGAATGTGTTAGTGATGGGCAGTAGTCGCACCTCTGACCGATATATTTATGGCGAAGTCGGAAAGGGACAATTTGCCTTCTACGGTGGTCACGACCCCGAAGGCAGAAAAGGTTTTCATCGTACGCCTACTGATTTGAATATTCACCCACATTCGCCTGGTTATCGTTTGATTTTGAATAATGTGTTGTTTCCATCGGCTCGAAAGAAGAAGCGGAAGACGTAGGTTTTTAAAACTGAAAATAAATAAACTGATTGGTATTGAACACCCCCAAAAAGTAATTTACAACTACAAAACCGATCAACAATACATAAAATTTTGTGTCATTTTTTGTGGAAATATAAAAGTAAAAACGTTCTTTCAACATCAAAATAATTATTAGAATTACTGACAATCCGATTTCGACATGGTTTAGGGGTGAAGCAAAAGTGTCTTGAAGGTTCGCCGTAAAAATCTTTTTCAATACTACCAAAGCATTTCTCATTGTATCAGCCCTAAAAAATACCCACGCCAACATCACTAACACGAAGGTAATGAGGAGGTTAATCGTTTTTCCGAAGTAGTTTTTGGGTAATGAAAACGAGTTGAAATATTTATCTCTTAGAATCGCAAAAATCAAATAAAGCCCGTGTAGAGTCCCCCAAGCCACAAATGTCCATTTTGGTCCGTGCCAAAGTCCGCTAATCATAAAGACAAAAAACTGATTGAAATATTGTCGCCATTCGCCTTTTCTATTTCCCCCTAACGGAATGTACAAATAATCTCTGAACCAAGTTGATAGCGAAATATGCCATCTCCGCCAAAATTCAGCAATTGATTTGGCAAAATAAGGACTTCTGAAATTTTCCATCAAATCGTACCCCATCACTTTGGCAGAACCGAGGGCAATATCTGAATAACCCGAGAAATCA
Organism: Cytophagales bacterium; assembly: GCA_013298125.1. Lineage (GTDB taxonomy): Bacteria > Bacteroidota > Bacteroidia > Cytophagales > Spirosomataceae > Arcicella. Next base: position 87,389 of record JAAFJP010000008.1, read on the forward strand.
CAATAAATTTGAAATGAATAGAAAAACGTAGCAATTAAAAGAGTTAATCCGTTTTGTTGTTGGGGATCTTTGTAGGCAAAATCTACCATCATTGCCAATCTATCCGCAATAACCACTTTCTTGAAAAATCCCCAAGCCATCATCATTAAACCGCTTTTCACGTTTTCCCAATTATAGTTTTGGAATTTATGAAACTGAGGTAATACGTTTTGTGGTCTCTCGATTGGTCCTGCCACCAATTGCGGATAAAACATCACGTAAAGGGCATAAATTCCAAAATGTCTCTCAGATTTTTGATTGCCCCGATACACTTCTATGGTATAACTCATCGCCTGAAATGTATGAAATGACAAGCCAATCGGGAGAATAAAGTCAATAAAAGGTATAGGATTGGTAAATTTAATCTGCCATAAAAGCCCTGACAAATTAGCATTCAAAAAGTTGAAATATTTGAAATACGCCAAAATTCCAATATTTGAAATCAAGCTAATTATCAAGAGTAATTTCCTTCGTGAACCTTGTGCATTTTCAATCCAAATCCCAGCGTAGTAATCTATGACGATGGTAAAAAATAAGATTAAAATATACTCAGGTCTGAATATCATGTAGAAATAACAACTCGCAAACAATAACAAACGCCATCTGCCAGTCTTTCCCAAACTGAAATAACTTAGTGTAATAATGATAAAGAAAAGGAGAAAATGGAGTGCGTTAAAAAGCATAAGTTAAGGCTGACAATTTTTCTTTTGGATTAATCTTCACAAAATTAACCCTTTACGAACACTTGACAAACCCAAAATCAAAGTTTTAGAAAATGAGTCTAAAAAAACAAAATCTCAGAAAATGTATGAATTTTTAAAGACAAAGTTTTATTTTTTAAATATAGCTTTTGAAAGCAACTGTTTAGCCTTATTTTTGGGTTCTGATTTCAACAAGACAAGCATTTTTTGCTTGAAGCATAAAATTCCTATATAAAGAAAAATGGCAGAAATTATAACCATGCCCAAAATGAGCGACACCATGACCGAAGGTGTTGTGGCAGAATGGCTCAAAAAAGTTGGAGATGTTCTTAAACCAGGCGATGGTTTATTGGCAGAAATCGAAACCGATAAAGCGACAATGGAGCTTGACTTGGACGAAAGAATGGATTTGAGCAATTTTAAAGATTGTCGTCTATTATATATTGGTCTCGAAAAAGGAAAAGCTGTTCCTGTGGATAGTATCATTGCTATCATTGGAGAGAACGGAGAGGCTTTTGAACATCTCATTGGTGGAGGTTCAGTAACTCCTCCTCCTGCGGTTGTTGAAGCACCCGTGGCTACGTCTGCCCCTGTGGCAAATGCTCCAAAGGTAGATACTTCTTCTATTAAAGCTCAGGCTATCGGAATGCCAAAAATGAGCGATACCATGACCGAAGGAACTTTGGTGGCATGGCTCAAAAAAGTTGGAGATGTTCTGAAACCAGGCGATACATTGTTGGCTGAAATCGAAACAGATAAAGCAACAATGGAATTTGAATTGGATAATTTCTTAGACGTAACGATTTACAATCCATGCGTTTTGCTTTACATCGGAATCGAACAAGGCAAAACCGTAAACGTGGATGATGTAATTGCTATCATCGGTGAACCAAATGCTGATTATAAAGCCCTATTAGCGGGTGGAAGTCCAGCACCTGTTGCTCCTGCGGTTGTTGAAGCTGCCCATGTGGCTGTGGCAACTTCTGTTGCGGTAGAATCAAAAGCTCCTGAAAATGTTACTGTTAGCGATTCAGATGCAAGACTAAAAGCTTCTCCATTAGCAAAAGCTCTTGCCAAAGAGAAAGGAATTAAAATTGCGGATGTGAAAGGTTCAGGCGAAAACGGAAGAATCGTCAAAGCGGATATTGATAGTTATGTACCAGCGGCTAAACCCGTGGAGGCTGATAAAAAAGCAACTGCAACGACAAGTTCTGTGGTATTAGGGCAAGAAAGTTATGAGGATATTCCACTTAACCAAATGCGTAAAACCATCGCACGTCGTTTGTCTGAGTCTAAATTCTCAGCTCCTGAGTTCTATTTGACGATGGAGATTAATATGGACAAGGCAATGGCGGCTCGTGTGTCGATGAATGAAATTTCACCCGTGAAAATCTCATTTAATGATATGGTTATTAAAGCGGCGGCGGCTTCATTGACAAAACATCCAAAAGTGAATTCGTATTGGATGGGTGATAAAATCAGAATTAATCATCACGTACATATAGGTATGGCTGTGGCGGTAGAAGACGGTTTGTTAGTACCAGTTATTCGTTTTGCTGATACAAAATCTCTTTCTCAAATCTCAGCCGAAGCGAAAGATTTAGGTGGAAAAGCTAAAACTAAACAATTACAACCAAAAGATTGGGAAGGTAATACATTCACGGTCAGTAACTTAGGAATGTTTGGAATTGATGAATTTACGTCAATTATCAACCAACCTGAGTCTTGTATTATGGCAGTTGGTGGAATCAAAGAAACAGTTGGTGTGAAAGATGGGCAATTTTATGTAACCAATGTTATGAAAGTAACCCTTACCTGCGACCACCGCACAGTTGATGGTGCATCTGGAGCGGCTTTCTTACAAACTTTCAAACAATTGTTAGAAGACCCAATTAAATTATTGGTGTAGTTGACGAGATATAATTTTTGAGGTGGTGGAATGATTTTCCACCACCTTTTTTTTGTAATTTGGGGAAAATAACCAATTTTGACGGACACAGAGTTTCACAGAGTAACTCACAAAGTTTCACAAAAAGTAGTTATAATTTTTCTCCGTGAAACTCTGCGTTAAAATTTAGTGAAACTCTGTGTCAAAACTATCAGAGTAGTAAAAATTAAAATACAATGAAACAAGGAAAAGCAAGATTTCAGTATCAATTAGATAAAGTAGAAAAACTATTTTCAGAAGCACAACATCAAGAAAATCCAGCACTTTGGTTGTATTTGCACGACTTGCGTACACCTATGTTTATGTTGGAAGGACTTTCAAAAATGTATGCCCAATTACACGACAAAAAGGCTTTCACTAAGCTCAGGGACACTTTTAAGGTAGTTGAGGACATGATTGGGGCGGTTGATTATTACGCCGTTTTCAAAAAAGAGTTTTCATTAAATGAAGACGTTTCTAATGAAATAAAACTTTATTTTGATAATAAGACCCGAGAGAAGTTGGATTTGTTGAATGAGATTTTACTTCAAGAAGGATGGTTAGACGGAAAGAAACTCAAAAAAATCAACTCGAATCTTAGTGAAATCGAATGGTTGAAAGAGGAAGAAGAAGTAAAAGAAATTCATCAGTTTTATCTAAATCAAATTGAAAAAATCAAAGAATTCATTGCCGAAACCACTTTCGACTTTGATAATATTGAAGATGACGTGCATGAATTACGAAGAAAATTGAGATGGCTTAGTATTTACCCACAAGGTTTGAGGGGAGTGATACAACTACACGAAAAATTACTGATTAAAGGAAATTTGAATCAATACTTAACCGCTGAAACTGTATCATCACCATTTAATGTTTTGCCAGTCAATAATGATTTAAAAGGTTTTGTGTTTTTAGAAAAAAATCATTTCTTTGCTTTGAGTTGGATGATTGCCGAGTTAGGACAAATAAAAGATAAAGGCTTAAAAATAAGCGGTTTAAAAGATGCCATTCAAGAAGTTTATTTGCTAAATGATGAAAAATCTTATGAGGAAGCCTATAAAATTTTAGGAAATGATTATCCCACAATGGACTCGCTTTTAAGTCAAGCGAGTGATATTTCTCAGCCATTTTTCAAGGAAAAAGTATTGGACTCACTTGTTTTATCAAAATAAATCGAAAGTATATATTTAATGTCATAATGCCTCACCCCTGACCCCTCTCCCATTGAGAGGGGAGTATTCGTACCTATTTCTCCCCTCTCAACGGGAGAGGGGTCGGGGGTGAGGTTTTAATTAAGTTAATATTTTCAAAATAAATTACCCCCATGAAACTAAAAATCACTCTCTTCATTCTTGTATCATTAGGTATTTATGTTCTCAATACCCTGAATCAATCAGGATATTTTAAAACCATCGAAAATCAATTCAATGGAACATCTCAAATAATTGAGGGAATCGTTGGAACGGAAGATATTACCATAGACCAAAAGACTGGAATCACTTTCCTTTCTTGCGAAGACCGTATGTCTGCAAAATTGGGAAGACCTCAACAACAAGGGGGGATTTTTGCGATGAATCTGAATGATTCTGTACCAAAACCAAAACTTTTGACTTTAAATTCTCTCCCAATTGATTTTCACCCACATGGCATTTCGCTTTACAATTCACCCAATGGTAAAAAGCTGTTATTTGTTGTAAACCACAGAAATTCAGGGAATTATATTGAAAAATTTGAGTATAAAAACGATTCTTTGATTCTCTTAGAGAGCATCAAAAACGAACTTCTCATCAGCCCAAATGATATTGTAGCGGTTGGAGAAAATGCTTTTTATTTTACCAATGACCATGATGAAAAACTGAGTTCTTGGCGGTCAATTAAAGATATTCTTAAAGTCGGGATGGGAAATGTATGTTTTTATAAAGACGGCAAAATGACTAAAACTAATATTGAAAACATACTGTACGCCAATGGAATTAATGTGAGTTTAGACGGAAAAACGCTTTATATGGCTTCTACCAGTTCAAATAAATTATTGATTTATGACATAGAAAAATCACCCGAAACGCCTATTTTACTGAAAGAAATAGACACTAAAACGGGAGTAGATAATATCGAATTGGACACTGATGGAAATCTCTGGATTGGTTGCCATCCACAAGCCTTGAAGTTTTTGTCTCATGCCAAAGATTTTAATAAAAATGCTCCTTCTGAAATTATCAAACTGACCAGAATGGGCAAAGAGTACGAACAAAAATCTGTTTATGTGAATGATGGAACGCAAATTTCAGCTTCATCCGTAGGGGCAGTTTATAAGGATAAATTATTGATAGGACCTGTTTTTCAGAATAAAATTGTTTTGGCGAAAATGAAGATGTAGGTCGTAGGTATGAGGTCTTAGGTCGTGGGTATGAGGTCATAGGTATGAGGTGGTCGTAGGTATGAGATATGAGGTATTTGGTAGGTATGAGATCATAGGTATGAGATTGTAGTTTATAAATATAGATAACTTGCTACCTCTACCTACGACTTCATACCTACGACCTCATACCTACGACCTCATACCTACAACCTCATACCTACCACAAACACCTTTAATCACAATAAACCCCATACAATTACCAAATACGGATAAGTCTTAGTAATTTTGCAACCTAATTGAAGACTAATTTAAAAAGCGAGTTTACGAACTCAAAAATGTAAGAGAAATAATGATGGATAAGAATCAAATCACGGGTTTAGTATTGATAATGGCAATGTTGCTGGGTTATCAATTTTTCTTTGCCCCTAAGATTGAACCAGTAAAACCACAACAAAAGCCCAAAACAAGTCAAGTAGCTCCCACTCCTCAAAAAATTGTTGCCCCAGACTCAAACACAGTAAAAGCCTCCGCAGGAGATTTTGCATCTGCGGCTGTGGGAACTGCAAAAGAAGTTGTTTTAGAAAATAAGGACATCAAAGTAACCTTTACTTCGCAAGGTGGACGAGTAAAACAGGTTTTATTGAAAAATTATGAAACTTATGAATCTTTCAACACATTTGCTGTAAGACCAAAAGTACCTTTGGTGATTTTTGATGAAGAATTTGATAAAGTTTCGCTTGAATTACCAACGACCAAAGGAAATGTAGATTTGAATAAGCTATATTTCAACACCACATCTACGAGTGGAGTTGTTGCAGAAGGTAAAACTGAAAAAGTTGTTTTTAATTTGCAATTAGCTAATGGTCAATCAGTTGAACAAACTTATACTTTGGCTGGTTCAGGTTTTTTATTAGATAACGACTTGAAATTGACGGGTTTAGACGGAATCTTAAAAAATGAATCCGTGAAACTGAACTGGTTAGAGAATGTTCGTCCGACTGAGAAAGATTTGACTGAAAACCGTAAAGCTACGGTTAATTATTTGTTGAATGATGGTGAAAACTTTGACCAATTATCGGAAGTCCCAACGGGTTCAGAAGATGCGAAGTTAGACCAACCTTTGAAATGGGTTGCTTTCAAGAAAAAATACTTTTTGTCGAGTTTTATTACTAAAAATGACCCAATTCAAAAAGCTGCAATCGTAGCAACTGCCAACGAGCAAGATTCTGTGAACATCAAAACGCTTCGTGCCAACATGGATTTGAATTTGGCAGGATTGAAAACTGGTAAAGGAAATTTCCAATGGTATTTTGGACCAAACGATTATAACATCATCAAAGACGTTGCCCCAGGTTTTGGCAAAAACGTAAAATTGAGTTACGACATATTCCTTCCAATTACTCGCTACGTGTTTGTGCCTTTATTTAATGTTTTGGAAAAAGTATTCTCAAACTACGGTTTGTTGATTATTGCCTTAGTTTTGATTATCAAATTTGCTTTGCTTCCACTTACGTACAAGTCGTATGTGAGTATGGCAAAAATGAGAATTTTACAGCCTGAATTGAATGCAATCAAAGAAAAAATAGGCGATGACCCAGCCAAACAACAACAAGCTCAAATGAAATTGTACGGCGAAGTTGGTGTGAGTCCTTTGAGTGGTTGTGTGCCTGTGTTGGCAACTATGCCCGTTTTGATGGCGGTGTTTATGTTGTTTCCAAACTTAATTAACCTACGTCAGCAATCATTTTTGTGGGCAAATGACCTTTCAACGTTTGACTCCATCGCAACGCTTCCATTCAGTATTCCATTGTACGGAAACCATGTCAGTTTGTTTACTTTATTGATGACGATTTCGAGTATTGCTTATGGATATTACAACAATCAGAACACGCCCGACCAAACTGGACAGCCAATTGATATGAAGAAGATGGCATACATTACGCCCGTTATCTTTATGTTTGTAATGAACTCCTTGCCAGCAGGTATGAGTTTTTATTACTTTATTTCAAATATCGTAACTATCGGACAACAAATTGGTATTCGTAAGTTTGTAGATGAAGATAAAATCAAGGCTGTTTTAGATGAAAATCGCAAGAAAATTGCTGCGGGAGGTGGAGCTAAAAAGTCCCGTTTCTCTGAATATATTTCAAAGCAAATGAAAGCCGTAGAAGAAGCTCAGAAAGTTCAGGAGGCGGATAAGTCTAAGAAAAAGAAGAAGTAGAGTAGGTAGGCAGTAATCAGTAGGCAGTAGAATATTGATATTTTAATGAAAAGGGGTAAAAAAGTGAATTTGACATCACTTTTTTACCCCTTTTTACTTTTCACCTAAAAACTTACACTTTCAAATCCCCCTTCTTTAAAGCCTCTGCCGCAAAGTTTGCCGCACGAGCCGTAAGAGCCATATACGTAAGCGATGGGTTTACGCAAGAAGCCGAAGCCATTGCCGCACCGTCGGTTACGAATACATTTTCAGCTCCCCAAACTTGGTTATTTTTGTTTAGACAAGAATTTTTAGGGTCAGTTCCCATACGAGCCGTTCCCATTTCGTGGATTCCGATTCCTAATGTTTTCTTTTCGTCATTATACGTCGATACGTTCTTCAAACCAGCTTTTTCTAACATTTCACCAGCATCGTTTTGCATATCGATACGCATTTTCTTTTCATTTTCTTTGTATTCAGCATCAAAAACAAACAATGGCATACCCCATTTATCTTTTTGAGTTTCGTCTAAATACATTCTGTTTTCTGGATTTGGCAAAACCTCTCCAAAACCCATCATACCGAATCTCCATTGTCCAGGATAACTCAATGAGTCTTTGAAATCTGCACCAATTCCTTCTTGACCTGCACCACGCTCCCAACCGTCACGAGTGGCACTTCCTTGGTAACCAAATCCACGAACATAATCACGTTTGTCTGTTCCCCAGTTACGGAAGCGAGGGATATAAATACCATTCGCACGACGACCATAGTAATAATCATCCTCCATACCGTCAAAATCTCCCGAAGCCCCTACGCCTAAGTGATGATCCATGATATTACGTCCTAATTGGTCAGATTCATTACCCAAACCGTTTGGATGGCGTTTTGATTTTGAATTCATCATAATTCCTGTTGTTGGGAAAGCGGAGGCATTCAAAAAGATAACTTTGGCAAAATATTCAATCGACTCATTGGTTTTTTGATCAACGATTCTAACGCCAACAGCCTTTCCTAATTTATCATCAAAAATTACTTCTTGAACGATAGCATCTGGACGAAGTGTTAAATTACCCGTTTTTACCGCCGCAGGAAGGGTTGAAGATTGTGTTGAGAAATATCCACCGTAAGGACATCCCATCATACAACGATTACGAAACTGACATTGAGCTCGACCTAAATCAAGGGCAATTTTAGATGTTCCAGTCAAGTGAGCTGTACGTCCCATGATAAAATGACGAGTTGGGAATTCTTTTTCAATTCTCAATTTCATCTCTTTTTCAAGAGCGTTCATGTTCATTGCAGGTAAATAATGCTGTCCGTGTGGCAATACGTCGATGTTATCTTTATTACCACTGATTCCTGCAAATTTTTCAACGTGGTCATACCACGGAGCAATATCATTGTATCGGATGGGCCAATCCGTACCAATATTTTCTTTCAAATTCGCTTCAAAATCAGTTGGATTCCAACGATATGACTGACGACCCCACATCAACGAACGCCCGCCTACGTGATAGCCTCGAATCCAGTCAATTGGTTTTTTCTCAACAATTGGATTTTCCTTATCATTCTCGAAAAAATCTCTCCATTGTTCATTGGCAGTGTAACCTGTACGAACATTAATAAAATATTCTTCGGCGGTTTTGCTATCTACACGCCCACGATGAGGAAAATCCCAAGGGTTTTTAGTAGCGTTGGGGTAATCAGTTACGTGTTTAACGTCTCGCCCACGTTCGAGCATGATAACTTTCATGCCTTTTTCACATAATTCTTTGGCAGCCCAGCCACCTGATATTCCAGAACCAACCACGATGGCATCGTAAGTATTGGCTTTTGTCCCTGTTCCTATTATTTCCATTTGTATTTTTATATTTTTAAGTTGGGAGTGGTTTAATTGTTGAAGTTTGATTTGTTGAATTGTTGTGAAGAATCTACAATTCAACAAATCAAACTTCAACAATTAAATTAACTCATCGCCCAAACTTTTTGTCCTTTTTGTAATTTGATTGGTTCGTATTTGCCTGGAACATCCAAGAATTCAGCCGCTTTGGTAGCACCTTGTTCAGAAGTAAAATATCCTAAAACGGTTAAATCCTTCATCGTTTTCCAGAATTTAGATTTTTCTTTGGCAGAATCTTCGGCTTTGATGAGTGCTAATTTCTTTTCGGCAGGTGCTTTCATGAAATCTCCGTCTGCACCATCATTGAGTTTGTCCAATGCCGCAAAGAATCCTTTTTGTTGGTCTTCTTTGTAACATTCTTTCAACATAAATTCAATAAATTCAGGCACTTTGGCTTCTTTTGCCCCTGGGGTTGAGGTTTTAGGCAAAATCATTTCGGCGATTTCAGCAATCATTTGACTGTGTTGAGGCACGATGGCAAAGTCTTTTCCAACTTTTGACCCACCGCCCGACTTACAACCTTCTAAAACAGTTGCCAAAGTCCCAGCCGATAACGTCCCGCCCATTAGTAGTGCAACACGGGCTATTGCGTCTCTTCTTTTCATTTATTTTTTTGTTTATAATTTCGAGAATTTGATATTGTTAAACATACCTTTTTGAAATTATACCTGTTTTTGTTTATAAATTAAACATCCTTGACATCCCCCTACCCCCTTCAAAGGGGGACTTGCACTAATGGTAAATCCCCCTTTGAAGGGGGTAGGGGGATGTTCTTGGTAGGTAAAATTAAAAGTAAGTGTTTTATAAAATTAATTATGAAAACAACTTCGTAAAGTTACATTTATATTTAAAATAATGATACTCTTTTTTGAAGCAAAATGGTATTTTTCAAGACAAAACCCCACAGAATATTTTACCGATAACGAAATCATCCAAATATTATTTGGTGGTTATGGTTTTCTTGGCATACTTGCGGAAAATTTCACAAATAAACAGCCAAATGAAACTAAAATTAGTAGCCTTACTGTGTTTTTCGCTAAGTTTTGCGACCCAAGCCCAGAAAAAGAAGACCACCAAGAAAACTCCCCCGACTAAAACCGTTGCAGTTGATTCAACGGAGTTATTAAATCGTAACCAGTTGAATGCTGGGATGCAATCTGCCCAAGACCAAATTGAGGCAAGTTTGACAGGAAAAGACAAGTTTTCTTCTCAAAATGGAGAAAAACGTTTTTATGATACCTACAAATTATTTCTTCATGCAGGAGAAGAATTGACCTTGGAACATTCTTCGGATAATTTTAGGGTAATGTTGGCTTTGAAAACGCCAAGTAAGGATAAAGAAGAAATGAGTTACGACTCAAAGCCTTTTAGTGGGTCGAGTTATAACAAATTGTTTTACGTAGTACCAGTCACGGGTACATACACGCTTTTGGCTACATCGATGGATGCGGGACAGTCGGGTACGTATAAAATTCAGAAGACTATTGCCGCTCCCAATGCCGTGGAGGCACAAATTGACCCCGCTTTTGCCAAACAATTTAAAGTTTTGATGTCTTCAAGAAGAGATGATTTTAAAGGAATTACAGGTGAAAAAATCAAGAAAGACAAAAAGGATAAATCGGTTGGTGTAGAAAAATTCAAAGCTACGTATGAATTAGTTGCTGGGAAATCAGGTATCATTACGCAAGAAAATGGTGGGCAAGCCGTAAACTATAAAACAGTTATTTTAGAAACTGAAAACGAAACCGAGGCGAAGGAGTATTTTGAAAAAATTAAGAAACAATTACAAGTATTAGTTCGTAGTTGGACTGAACAAAGCAATACCGATAATAATTACAGTGCTTCAACAGATAAAGACCTGATAACCATGAGTATAACCTCAGAAGAACGTAAGAAAAAGAAGGTATTTTATATGGTTAATTTTGTGTATAATTAAATTTATTCATAATCTGACGTAGAACCAAATGGACTTTTTAAAGACGTTTTAGAAAAATACGCTTAGAGTTTTTTAAATGTCAAAGTTTGCGTGTCGTCTCGTTGTAAGGTCTTGGATTTATTGAAAATCCAAGACCTTTTTTGTTGTGCAAACTAAAAATTTTACTTAACTATCACTCAAAAGAGACCCTAAAATCAAGAAGGATATTCAATTTTCTCCCCTGTCTGTTTATACCCTTTTTCTTCAAAAAGTTTTTTCCAACCTTCGGACATAAAGCCAATTCCATAACCAAATAATTGTACAAAAACAGCCAAAATACTTAATAGACCTACTTTTATGCTTTTATTTTTCAACGTTGAATCAATGAAATTCAATAAAGTATAAATCAACAAAAGTATTATTCCGAGATAAAAAAAAGGTTTATAAATCAAATAAAAAAGTGGAATCGACAGGCATCCCAAAGTAAAAACCATCGGGAAAGTGTGTACTAATTTTAACTCTTTTGGAAAGAATCGACTGATATTAATTCGGGCTTTGCCGAAGAAATTTAATTGCTTAAAAAACTGAGAAAAACTCGTTCTACGTTTGTGATAAATAAATGCTTCTGGAATCAAACCAGATTTGAAACCCATCGAAATCGCTCGAATTGAAAACTCAATATCCTCGCCCATACGGGTAATGATGAAGCCCTGAGTTCTCTTATAAACCTCACGAGAAAGTCCCATGTTAAAACTCCGTGGATGAAATGTTCCTCCCAAATTCTTTTTACTTCCTCTGATTCCTCCTGTGGTGAACAGAGAGGTCATGGAATAGCTAATGGCTTTTTGGATAGGAGAAAAATTAGGATGGTCTTTGTCAGGTCCTCCAAACAAATCTAAAGAATCTGTATTCAATTGGTTTTCAACTACTTCAAGATAATTTGGTTCAATTAACGCATCTGAATCCAAGATGATAAAGTATTCACCAATAGCGTATTTGAAGCCTGTATTTCGTGCGAAACCTTGTCCAGTATTTTGTTGAAAGTAATAATTTATCGTTAATTTTTCTCTGAAAGATTCTACAACTTTATCACATTTCGTCACTGAACCGTCTTCGATAATGACTACCTCAAAATTTGTATAAGTCTGATTTACAAGGCATTCCAACAATTCCTCCACTTCATCGGGACGGTTATAGACAGGAATTATAACTGAGTATTTTCTAAACATTTAGCTATTATTTACTACAAAATTCGTGAATTAAATTTCAACAAAAAAGGCTAACCAAATAAATGATTAGCCTTTTCTATGAAATTAAAATTTCTATTCTTTCACAAATCTTACATCCACAATCTCCACACGTCTTTCTTTTGATGGACCTAAGTCATAAATCGAAAGTTTAGTGTTTTTCTCATCATCACTCAAACCTGATGCCGACGAATCTTCACCGTTTGCTTGTTCTGTGATTGAAATTTTATCCATCATTTTCGATAATTTTCCTTCATCAAATTTCGATAAGAAGTTACGAATACTGCTGATACGACGCTTGGTTAAGTTGATGTTATAGTCATTCTTAGCCAATGGACTTGCAAATCCTTTCACAGTAATGTTTACTTTCTCACCTGCATCAAGATTTTTTACAATTTTAGCTGCCAAAGCATTCAAATCATCATGTCCTTTTTTTACATCATTATCAAAGAAAGCACCAATGGCAGTTTTGCCTTCTGGTGTATCTGATTCTGACTCAAACTTACCTTTTCTGTTTTCGTATTTCTCAAATGTTTGCGTATAAGTTTGACTCGTTGTAACTGCCTGAGTGTTTTTATTTGGCTCATCGTTGTCAAAATACAAAATCACAGGAGCAAATCCTTCCACTTGCTCACCTGCTGGTGGGGTAACTTCGGTTTTTACTGAATCAACTACTGCTGGTACATCAACTGCAACTGGTGCTGCTTCTTTCTTACAACCTTTCATCAACCACCATAATAAACCCGCTAATAAAAGTAGTCCTAATAATGCCAATAACCATTTTGGTAAACCACCTGCGGCGGCTTCGATTTCTGGTTCTGCATAAGCCAATGGAGCAACTTTTGGAGCTTCAACTACTGGTGGTACTACTTTCGGTACTTCAACAACTGGTGGAGCAATTTTTACTTCTGGAATAGCTGCGGCAGCCGCAAAACCAAGTCCCGCTAATCCTAATAACGGTAAGAAACCTGCTAAACCAACCTTCGTATCCGAAGGACAACTTCTCGCAATTTCTTGATGATTTCCCGCTTTCAAAATTACGTAATGTACGCCATCTTCTTCAATTTCGGCATAACGGTCTTTGTTATCACGATTTTTGAGAACTGATGCCACGCCATTATCACGGGCTGCCGTAGTTGGGTAGCTTTCACTACGCATACTTACGTTGCCGTCTTTATCCAACACTGAGAAATAATACATTCCATCTTTCGAGAATGTACGGATTCCGTCGGCTGGTGAGTCTGAATGCCCTGCATAAGCCTCACATGGCAAATATTCATCAATGTTATTGTCTGTTTTTGATGCTTCCTCAACTGCTGGTGCGGGAGGTGTATCATCAAATGAAAGTGCTGCCGTTGAGCCTGCTGCCATGAATGGAAATAAGCCATACATAGCATCCGAACTGTCATAAGGGCAACTTCTTGCAATTTCTTGGTGGTTGCCCGCCTTCAAAATCACATAATGTTTTCCATCATCTTCTACTGTACTGTAACGCTCTCTGAGTTCACGATTTTTCTGAACTGAGGCAAGACCATTGTCTCTTGCAGCCGTAGTTGGATAGCCTTCACTTCTGAAAACAACTTTGCCTGATTTACTGAGCATCGTAAAATAATGCTCGCCACTTGCTCCGTCCTGAAAAATTCTGAAATCCTCAGCGGGAGCGTCTGAATGTCCTGCGTATGATTCGCAAGGTAAATAGCCGTCAATTTGCATATTACTATTAGTTTGGTTTGGTTCTGCGATAGCCGTTGCCACAACTGGGGCGGGCATATCTATGGTAAAGGATTCGGTATTCTCGGTAACAACTTTTTGAGTTTCGTAGCTAACACCATATTGGTCAGCGTAAGAGCGAGTATTTGCCAACAACCACGCAATGGCGGCATCACGTTGTGCGAAAGTCTCAAAATTGGGACTTTTTGCCACTTCTTGACGGTTTCCAGCTCTCAAAATAAATGAGAACTTACCGTCTTTCTCTACTTTTTCGTAACGGGTTTCCTCAATTCCATTTTTAATAACGGTCTTGATACCATTGTCTCTCGCCGCACCAGATCCATATCCTTGCGAATACAAAACAGGCGAACCAGAGCCATCTTTCATCAAAAAATAATGTTGTTTGTCAGTTCCTTTGATGCCGTCAAAACCAGCACCTTCTGAACTTGGCAAAATATCAAAATCATATTGATTAACACTCTTACGCTTGACAGGCTCAGGATACGCAGAAGCATATCCAGGCGAGTTGGCACTCACATATGCCACTTGTGCCTCCGCATCTGCACGTGAAGTAAATGTACGACTGCGTGCGATTTCGAGATTATTTCTTTCTTTCAAGATAAAATAAAAACTACCCCCATCCTCAATTACCTCAAAACGTTGTGGTTTTGCAGAGGCGGCAATCACCTGACGAATTCTCTTGTCTTTCTTAGAATTGGCATCAAATCCACGGCTGTATAAAAGTGCTTGTCCGTTGGCATCATTAAAATGAAAATAGGAAGCATTTTTGTCCGTACGATTAAATGACTCAAAACCTGCCGTTCCGTTGGGAGAAGCATAAGCGAAGTCGTACAGGGATGCAAAGTCGATTTCCCCCAAGGCAGGAAGGACTACTTGTTCTCTCACACCTGTCGTCGTTGTGGTCGAAAACGTGCGAACTTCCACACTATACTGTGGTTCGTCGGACGTATCTTCGCTCAGAGCATCGGCTGCTTCGTCTGCCTCTGATGCAGAACCAAATCTTGGGCTTGAAGCAATGGCATTTCCTTCTGAAAGAACATTAAAAAAGGATTGACCACCGTCAGAAGCGACTTGATAATTTGCTCTGGTTGGGAGAGATTGAGTGAGTCCACGAATTGCTCCAATACAAGCATCACGGTCATCGAAAAGAATACTCGACAGCACGAGATTTGCGTCGTTGTCGGAGAGCGTAAACGAGAACTTGCCGTCCTCTTGTTGAGTAACTAAGAATTTCATTGAGTATATTTAGGAAGGTATGGGTTGAAATTTCTTGGGATGTTGTACTAATTTTAGAATACGTTAAACAAAAGAAATATATAATAAAATTAGCTCGACTTGAAATTTATGTCCAAAATAACGATAAGGTTCTCATTTACAAAGGATTATTGAAAAAAAG
Organism: Cytophagales bacterium; assembly: GCA_013298125.1. Taxonomy (GTDB): domain Bacteria; phylum Bacteroidota; class Bacteroidia; order Cytophagales; family Spirosomataceae; genus Arcicella. The sequence continues at coordinate 102,807 of JAAFJP010000008.1, forward strand.
TGTGTTTTTTGAAGAAAATTGGAGTACTTTTTTAGTAAATGGTAATTTTTTAGGTGAAAATGGTGAAAAGGAGAATTAATTGATATAAGAAGAAATTAAATTACTTTCACAAAATATTAACTAAATTTGACAACAACAATTCAAACCTTCATAATTCGCCAATGCAATCCCCCAAATTCAAAATATATTCTTCTTCCGCAGGCTCAGGTAAGACTTATACGCTTGCGAAGGAGTACATCAAATTAGCCCTAAAAACCACTTCTCCTTGGTATTTTAATCATATTTTGGCAGTAACTTTTACCAAGAAAGCCTCCGAAGAAATGAAGGAGCGGATTATGAAATACCTCCGCCAATTTGCCAGTACCGACCCCGAAGAAATCCTTGAATCGGATGGGATTTTTCAGCAAATTTTGGCTGAATTACAAGAAGATGGAGTCGATATTGATGAGTGGGAATTACGCCGACGTGCTAACCAAACTTTCAAACATATCATTCATGAATACGCTAATTTTTCGGTTTCAACGATTGATTCTTTTGTACAACGAATCGTGGCGGCTTTTACCGAGGAGTTGGGTTTTCCTTTCAATTTTGAGGTAAGTCTCGACTCGGGAGTGTTGTTGGATGCCGCAGTGGAGCAATTATTTCAGAAAGTAAATACAGAAAATTTTGAGCAAATCACGAAGGCAATCCAGAGCTTTGCAATGGAAAAAGCCAATGAAGGAAAATCATGGAATCGTTTGCCTGATGAATTGGCAGAATTTGGAAAAAGCCTTTTGTCTGACCAATTTCAGAAATCCGTAGAATCAATTGCAGATTTACAACCCGCTGATTTTCTGGTTATTGAAGAAAAATTAAAATCATATTGCGAATATATCGAAACCAAAATCAAGACTGTTTCGGGCATGGCTTCTGAGTCAATTTATGAGGCAGATATTGATGTGGAGGATTTTTATTATTCTAAAAATGGTGTTGGTGCGTATTTTCAAAGGTTACAATATCAAGATGTTTTTTACAAGGCAAATTCCTACGTCCAGAAGGCTTTGAAGGATGATATGTGGTATTCAAAAACTTGTAAAAAAGATGTGGCAGTAAGGATAGATGGTATAAAAGATGAGCTGAGTGTGTATTTGGAAGAAATTATCAAAATTCATAATGCCGAAAAACCGAAATTTATTCTTTACAAAGAAGTCTCAAAACAGCTCAAAAAGTTAGCTTTATTGAGTCAATTAAAAAAGGAAATTGCTGATATTCAGAATGATACGGGACAAATTCATATTTCGGAATTTAATCGTAAAATCCTCGAAATCGTCATGACTGAGCCTATTCCGTTTGTGTATGAGCGTTTGGGCGAGAAGTACAACCATATTCTGATTGACGAATTCCAAGATACTTCCACTTTGCAATGGCATAATTTCTTGCCTTTGGTCGAAAATTCTTTGGCAAATGGTCATTTTAATTTGGCAGTTGGTGATGCCAAACAATCTATCTATCGTTTCAGAGGCGGCGAAATGGAACTGATTGTTCACCTCCATAAAGAGAATTTAGAAAAATTAGTTTTGGGTCACGAAGACAATGATTTTCTCTTGGAACGTTACGCCAGTATTCGCCCATATTTGAAACCAGAGAACCTGACGACCAATTATCGAAGTGCCAAAGAGATTATTCAATTCAACAATGATATTTTTCAATTCATCAAAGAATCGCCTGATAATGAGGCAATTGCACCGATTTTGCCGAAGGTTTATGATGAACATTTTGCTCAACAAATTCCACCCAATCCAAAATCGGGCGGACACGTAGAGATTGATTTTTTGACGGGGGAGGGTGAAGACGAATTGATGTTAGGACGTATTTTGGAACTCATCGAAGAAAGCCTTTTAGCGGGTTATTCTTATGAAGATATTGCAGTGCTTTGTCGTAAAAATCAACACGCTCGTATCGTTGCTAATTCTTTGAAAGATGTAAATATTCAAGTTATTTCTTCGGACTCACTAAATTTGAATTTTTCTGAGGCGGTCAATCTCACGATGGCTTTGATGAAAGTAATTCAAAATCCAGAAAATACTTTGGCAAAATATGAGGCTATTTATCTGTTTTACCGAGTCGTTTTACAAAGAATTCCAAATACTGACGACAATCAAATTATCAAGCAAGCCATTGAAAATAAGGATGTTAATCAATTTTATGGATTAATCGAAAAGCAAGGATATTACATACATTCATTCCGTTTGCAACAAATGGCTTTGTACGAAATAGCCGAGAAAATTATCAATACTTTTTACCTTTTTGAGCATCACAAAGAATTAGATTTTTTATTTAGATTCTTAGACGTAGTTCTCGAATTTCAGACCAAGAAAAGCACGCATCTTACCGATTTTTTACAATTTTGGGAACAGAAGAAAAATGTACTCTCTATTTCCACACCAGACGGACAAAATGCCGTTACGGTCACGTCTATACACAAGGCAAAAGGGTTGGAATATCCTGTGGTAATAATTCCATATTGCCATTGGTCAATGGACACCAATTTGTACTCAGAAATTTGGGCGGATTTGCCCAAAGAGGTAGAATTGAAATCCAATTTTACGACAAGACTCAAAACTGCCCCATTGAGAATTACCAATAAATTAGCCGATACCGTCATCGCCCCTCAGTATCATGCGGAGAAAGAAAAAACCTTTTTAGAAAGCCTCAATATGCTGTACGTAGGACTTACTCGCCCGACTGATAGATTATATTTAGTCATGAAACAGGATGCTTTCAAATTCGATAAAACCGTAGGGAATCAATTGTATCGTTTTGCGGGTTGTCCAGAAATAGAAAAAGGCGAAAGGGTCCTGCACGTGGTGTATGAAGGCGAGCGAAAAGCAATTAGTACAAAAGTAAAAAAAGAAGTCAAACAGATTGAAATTGAAGCAATTACGAGTTTTGAGAGAAGTAATACTATCAAACTAAGGCACACCGCAGAGCGTCTTTTTGACATTGAAACCTTCGAGAAAAGTCGTGATTATGGTAATAAAATTCACAATACATTTGCCAAAATCAAGACGATTTATGATGTGGATTTTGCTCTGGAAGAATCCGTGAGAGAAGGCTTAATTATGGAGTCTGAGACGGAGGAAATCAAAGGTAGTATCTTGAAAATCATTAACTTAGAAAAAATAAAACCGCTTTTCTCAGTTCATCAAGATTCTATCAAAAACGAGAGAGAAATCTTGATGCCTAACGGTAAACCACTTCGCCCTGACCGTGTAGTGAGGCTCAAAGACCGCATCGTGATTTTGGATTATAAAACTGGTTCAAAATCAGAATCTCATAAAACTCAGGTTCGCCAATACATGAATATTTATCGAGATATGGGTTATCAAAAAGTGGACGGGGTTTTGGTGTATTTGGAAGGTGAGGAGGTTGTGGAAGTGTAAAATCATCCAAACAACTTCACCTCAATCTGATTTTTCTCCTGATATTCATTCCAAATATCACGTACAGCCTGTTTTCCTTTTTCACCAACACACATCATACATACCGTTCCGCCTGAACCTCCACCCGTAATTCTTGCTCCTTGAATGCCCTGCAAGACTTTACTTTTTGCCATTCTGACCAACTCGTCCGTTTTTTCAGAACCCAAACCGCAATCGGTATAACTTTGGTGCGAATCCGTCATAAAACTCCCCATAGACTTGCAGGCAGTCACTTTTAATAAATTTTTATCTAAATTCTTAAAGTTAATTTTAAAACGATTAATTCGCAGATTCTCAAATATGGCGTGCTTCGAGGAAGCCATTATTGGGTATATTTCAGAAGGATTAATCGTTGTTACGTCATCAATAATTTCACCGTATTGGTCAATAAAATCCTGCCCTTTCATGCTTATTGGTAGACTTTTTCCGAAATTGAATTTAAAATAAGGAATTTTCAGATTCGTTAGGTAGCCTTTTTGGGGTAATTCATTGCGTGGAATATTTTTAATATTTTTCGTGTCAATTCCTTGAAGATTTGCCAATATTGAATAACCCATAAAAGCGGCTGTTCTGACCTTTCCGTAGGCATTTCCCGCTACTGAATGCTTCACGCCCGAGTCAATACCCATAAAATAAACATCCTCTGGAATCGGTAACAAATCGTGCAAAATATCAGGCTGACAAGTGATGGGAAGCAAATGATTGGGCTTTCCGAAGTAAGAAGTCAGTTGATCCATCAAACCACAAGGGGCTTGGACAATGTGATTTTCAACTTTTTGAGCCAAAGTAGGTAATTCCGTTCCAGAAAAAGTAATGTTAAAATATTCAGTAAAAACTTTTAAAGTAGCCACCTCCAAGGCAGCCGAAGACGAAACGCCTTTTCCAATTGGAATGTTAGACTCCACGAGAATCTCAAAACCTGTAAAATCTATTTTTTTCTCCCACATCAATAAAATCACACAACCAACGATGTAAGAAGCCCATTTGTGATGCGTAAAAAGTTTTTGAGCCAGAGCATAATTACCAACTGGAATTGATTTTATTTCATCAATAGAAACTTTGAAGGATAAATTCTCTTCACCTATCGACTTGATTATCAGCAAATTATCTTCTCTTTTTCTGATGCTGACCGTTGTTTTTTCAGCAATTGGCATTTGTAAAACTAATGAACCAGAATAGTCAGCAATTCCACCCATCACATCCATACGACCATGGGCGAAGGCAGTAAATATTTTTTTATCAGCGTTACCAAAATTATCAATAAATGTTTTTGACATAAGATTTATGGGTCAATCGAGGATAATATTTTTTAATTCCAAAGCCTTTTCTTCGGGCATCGTGTCCGACATGAAAGTGCTTGAACCTGTCTCTGGACCACCCAAATATTTCACCAAATTAGGTTGTCTCAAGGGCGGTTGGATAGAGATAAACAAATGATGTTCTGGGTATTCGTTTCCGTCCACAGGGGCTTGTTGAATCGTCATTACATACGGAAAAATCATGCCAAAATTCTTATCAAATTTCCTGATTACTCGATGAAAAACATAGGCAAAATCCCGTAAATCTTCGTCCGACATCGTAATAAGTGTTGCATGACGATTTTTAGGAAATATCATGGTCTCGTAAGCGTATCTCGCAAAGAAAGGAATGATGGCAATTGCTCCCTTATTTTCTTCAAAAACTCTTCTTCCATCTGCCTGTTCAGCTTTTACAATTTCTTCAAAAATATTCTTATTTTTCTTTTTTCTAAATTTTGAAGCTACGTCTAAATGTTTTTGAGTAATCGTAAAATTAAAATCCGTTGCATAGATTTGACAATGCGGATGCGGATTAGAAACGCCGCATAATTCCCCTTTGTTTTCAAATATTAAAACATTAGTAATCAATTCATTAGCCTCAAATTCTTGCATTTGCTTTCGTAATGCCAAAAATACTTTGTAAGTTGATTCAAAGGGTAATTCACCCAAAGTCATGTTATGATTTTTATCGTAACAAACGACTCTCGCTATTCCTTTTGCAGATTTTTTAATGTACAAACCATCAACATCCGACTCGCTAATTTCGGGAGCATCTAAACCTACGACAGGATGGTCATTATCAAAAATAAATACGTCTTCGTATGCAGGATTTACGTCTCCGTGAATGCGGGTATTGGTTGGGCATAAATAACAATTGGGGTCGTAGGAAAGGGATTCTTTTTGGACGGCAGTATTATCGGGAGTTGTCCACGGGCGGGTATTTCTATGGGCAGCATACACGACCCATTCTTCACGAAGGGGATGCCATCTTTTTTCCCATTTGTTTTCGTACATGTTGTTTAGATTTAAGACAAATATTGTATTACTACTGTAGCTCGAAGTGGCACTTCGAGATGAATGAGTCAGACTCTCGAAGTACCACTTCGAGCTACAGTATTTACTTAGCCCCTTTCATTAAAGGAATGGCATTCTTCAAAACGGCTTTGACAAAATGCACAAACAAAGGTGCTGGATGTGCTACATTAGATTTATACTCTGGGTGAAACTGTACCCCAATAAAAAATGGATGATCTTTTAACTCAACGATTTCAACCAAACCAGACTCAGGATTAATACCAGTTGGAATCATTCCCGCATTTTTAAAAGCATCTAAATACGCATTGTTAAACTCATAACGGTGACGGTGACGTTCTTGAATATTTAATTTCCCGTAAATATTATGAGCTAACGACCCTTTCTCTAATTTACAAGAATACGCCCCAAGTCGCATTGTACCTCCTTTATTAGTCACAGATTTTTGTTCCTCCATCAAATCAATCACTGGATTTGTAGTCTCTGGATTCATTTCTGATGAATGAGCATCTGACAAACCCAATACATTTCGAGCGTATTCAATGACTGCACATTGCATTCCGAGACAAATTCCGAAGAATGGAATTTTCTTTTCTCTGGCAAACTTTACAGCATTAATTTTCCCCTCAATCCCTCTTTCTCCAAAACCTGGGGCGACTAAAATTCCATCTAAATCTTCTAATTTTTTCTCATATCCTGATTCTACTAAGTTTTCAGAAGAAATCCAGATAACATTTACTTTTGTTTCATTAACCGCCCCTGCATGAATCAATCCCTCAGCAATAGATTTATAAGAATCTTTCAACTCAACATATTTTCCAACTAAACCCACTGTGATTTGCTCGGTTGGGTTTTTGAGTTTTCCAAGAAAACTTTTCCAACTTTCGAGGTCAGCATCTTTATCGTTATAAATATCTAATTTGTATAATGCACGTTGATCTAATTTCTCTTTACGCATCAATAAGGGTACGTCATAGATGGTCTCGGCATCAATTGCTTCAATGACATCATTGGCAGATACGTTACAAAATAAGGCAATTTTACGACGCATTTCCATTGGAATTGTATGCTCTGTTCGACAAACAATGATGTCTGGCTGAACACCTAACTCAGACAATGCTCTCACTGAGTGTTGGGTTGGCTTTGTCTTCAACTCACCCGCCGAAGCCAAATAGGGAACAAGCGTAAGATGTATGAAAAGCGTATTTTTTTCGCCTAAATCCCATTTCAATTGACGAGCTGCCTCAATGAATGGCAAAGATTCAATATCTCCAACACAACCGCCAATTTCTGTGATTACGATGTCATAAAGCCCTGTTTCGCCCAAAATCAGAATATTACGCTTGATTTCGTCCGTAATATGTGGAATAACTTGAACTGTTTTTCCCAGATAATCTCCTCTTCTTTCCTTGGTGATAACATTATTGTAAACTCGCCCAGTGGTAATATTATTCGCTTGGGATGTTGGAACACCCAAAAAACGTTCATAATGCCCGAGGTCAAGGTCGGTTTCTGCCCCGTCATTCGTGACGTAACATTCACCGTGTTCATAAGGATTTAATGTTCCTGGGTCGATGTTAATGTATGGGTCAAATTTTTGGATTGTCACTGATAAACCTCTGGATTGCAATAACTTAGCAAGAGAGGAGGCAACAATTCCTTTGCCCAATGATGATGTTACACCGCCCGTAACAAATATGTATTTTGCGGTTTTAGGTTGCCCTTTGCCTGACATAAAAAATATAATTTAAAAAATTTGTAAGTCGAATCATATAATTCAAAAGTAGAAAATGCTAAATATGAGCTTCCCACAATCTTTGGGGAGACAGTACCTGCAAATCAATACAATACGAATTGGGATTTTCTATAAAGAAACTTAGGAGGAGGAGTTATCCGCAACCTGTTGTTACGGGATACAAAGTTAGAGAAAAAGACTTTATGAATGGGGTAATTTAGAAAAAAGATGGTAAGATTTTTTATCAATCTGAAAACTAATTCATTGCGGCATTTGAAAACTTTACAATGTTTACAAAAGAAGATTAACTGAAGTTTTTTTATTTTAGTAGATGGTTTTCAGTTGTAACGAAACCATCTACTTACGAATTGCATTGATGTGGATACTAAATATTGTAATATTTTCTTCATAAGATAAATACTTCCAAACGAGTGGAGAGAAGAACATATTACAACCTTTTTTCAGCAAATTTAACGATTTTATCCAATGTTTCTTCCCAGTTTATTTCTTCGTGTTTTGCCAAAGGATTCAATACAAACTCATGGGGAACTCTATTGACAAACATCATTCTTCGACAAATATCCGCTTGGTCAGGCGGAACTATCTCATCCTTTCCATTAAAAAAAACTATGGTAGGAGGTGTTCTTGGTGAAAAGTAAAATACTGGACTAACTTTGAAATATTCTTCTGAGGCTTCTGTGTAGGGTTTTCCTATTAAACTCATTACATCGTTTTTAATTAACCCAGTAAGCATTGTAGGAGAAGTTAAATCTACTGGTGGAACAACACCCGCTACCCCAGAGGCTAATTTACCTCCAAGTGAACTATTTGAGTATAACATAGCTAAATGTCCTCCAGAGCTACTTCCAACTAAGTAAAAAATAGTTGAGATACCATAGTTTTTAGCTTCTTCTTTGAGTTTGAGCAATAATAAATTTATATCTTCCAATTGTTGTAAATATGTCACCCCAGGCGTTGATGTAAGTCGATAGTTTGCATTGACAATGGCACAATTTACTCTTTTATTGATGAGCCTTTTCACATTGTCATTCATAAAGTTCTTATCTCCAATTCTCCATGCTCCTTGGTGCAATAAAACAATAACTGGATTACGAGTATTTCTGGTTGATGGTAGGTAGAGATCATACTTTTGAAAAGGATTTTTTCCATAAGAGAGGTCAATCTTCTCTTCAAAAATCATTGGTAAATCACTCGTAAGCCCCTGAGATTTCTCTGGAACAACCAAGTCTAAATTTCCTCTACACGATGATAATAAAAGTATAATAGCGAGTAAATTGATAAGTTTCATTGTAATTTCTTTTTAAATATCCTTAATTTAGATTATGACGTAAATTTACGAAATCTGTGATTTTTTAAAATTTTATGGGGATATAATGAGTGAGTGGTAAAACATACCCTCGTTTAAGAAATTTATGAGCAAATGAAGCAAAATTGTTGTGGTGTAAATCAGTATTTATAAAATTTTGAAAGTCTAAAAAAGATGTTTTTGAAAATAAGGTATATATTTGACGAAAATATACAAATCCTTACTTAAAAAATAATGAAAGAATGTCCAAATCGAATCCTACTTAGGATTCTGTTACTTCTTTTTTTAGTTATCTCATTAGATTCTTGCCGTCTTTTTCGTAGAAGAGACAAAGAATCCTCTACAAATATCCCTCCAAAAAATACTCGCAGTACGTATAATTCAAAAACTATTAACGATATTGTTGCTACCGCACGTTCTTACACGGGCGTACCATACCTTTCTGGAGGAACTGATGAACGTGGAATGGACTGTTCTGGGTTATTATTTTCTGTTTATACGCAATTTGGTTTTAAAATACCTCGTATTTCATGGCAACAATCAACCGTAGGGAGAGAAATTTCAATTGATGAGTTAAAAGCGGGAGATTGGGTGTTTTTTGTAACCAATAAAGGCGGGACGGGTTCGATAAATCATGCAGGAATCGTTACAGAATTTAGAAACAATAAAGAAGTTTTGTTCATTCATGCCTCCTCTTCAAAAGGTATTAGGGAGGACAATCTTTTTAGCAAGTATTGGATGGGCTGTTTTGCAAAGGCTACCAGACCCTTTTGAAATTATTAAGTAGGATTGAGTAAAAAGTCAAAAGTCTATGAGTAAAAAGTTTAAATTAGAAATATTATTTACAAAATATAATTTCTAAAAATTCCTTCAACTTTTCATTCTAAACTTTTGACATAATCCCAAAATCACCAAATATTTACCTCCAATTTTTGTAGGCATTTATCAATCCATTTGTTGAAGAATCATGAGAGTTAATCGTCTCATTACCAGTTAATTCTGGCAAAATTTGATTAGCCAATTGCTTCCCTAATTCTACGCCCCATTGGTCGAAACTAAAAATATTCCAGATTACTCCTTGTACAAAAATTTTATGTTCGTACATGGCAATTAGACTACCTAAAACTCTGGGATTCAGTTGTTTAAATAAAATTGAGTTCGTAGGACGATTGCCCGTAAAAACTTTAAATGGTGCTAATTCGTCAATCTCAGCTTGGTTTTTACCTGATTTTTCTAATTCTTCGACCACAACTTCACGAGTCTTTCCATTCATTAAGGCTTCGGTTTGAGCAAAGAAATTTGACAACAACATTTGGTGGTGTTGCCCGATAGGATTGTGTGAAATGGCAGGAGCAAGAAAATCCGCAGGAATTATCTTTGTTCCTTGATGAATCAATTGATAAAAAGCGTGTTGCCCATTTGTGCCTGGCTCTCCCCATATAATAGGTCCTGTTTGATAAGAGACCTCTTTTCCATCTCGCCCCACTTGTTTCCCGTTCGATTCCATATCTCCTTGCTGAAAATAAGCCGCAAAACGGTGCATATATTGGTCATACGGTAAAATGGCTTGGGTGTCAGCTCCAAAAAAATTATTGTACCAAATACCCAAAAGTGCTAAAATCACAGGTATATTTTCGTTAAAATCAGCCGTGCGAAAGTGTTTATCCATTGCGTGAGCACCTTCTAAAAGATCAATAAAATTATCGTAACCAACCGATAAAACAATTGATAAGCCAATTGCTGACCATAGAGAATAACGCCCACCGACCCAATCCCAAAAACCAAACATATTAGCAGGGTCTATTCCGAATTGTGTGACTAATTTTTCATTGGTAGAAACTGCCACAAAATGTTTCGCTACTGATTCGGATGAGCCACCATTTGCTAAAAACCATTCACGAGCGGAGTTTGCATTTGCCATGGTTTCTTGGGTAGTAAATGTTTTGGATGCTATCAAAAACAATGTTGTTTCTGGATTGATTTTTTTCAAAACTTCCGCTATGTGTGTACCATCCACATTAGAGACAAAATGTAAGTTCAAATGGTTTTTATAAGGTTTTAATGCCTCTGTAACCATCACAGGTCCTAAATCTGAGCCACCAATACCGATATTTACAACATCTGTGATAGATTTGCCAGAAAAACCTTTCCAATTACCCGAAATTACTTTTTCAGAAAAACCTTTCATTTTATCTAAAACCGCATTCACTTCTGGCATAATTTCTTGACCATCAACTCCAATTGGTGAATTTGAGCGATTTCTCAGTGCAATGTGTAGAACCGCCCGTTTTTCTGTTTGATTGATAACGTCTCCCGTAAACATACGCTCAATGGCATCGTCTAACTCGCATTCATTTGCCAAAGCAACTAAAATTGCTCGGGTTTTTTCAGTAAGAATATTTTTGGAATAGTCTAATAAAATATCTTCAAAACGTATTGAGAATTTATCAAAACGCTCTGAATCATTTTTGAATAATGATTTTATCGTGGTATCGGCAATCTCTAATTTATGCTTTGTGAGAAGAGAAAACGCATGAGTTTGGTCAAAAGAAACAGATTTTAACATGATTTAGTTTTTATATAAATATTGAACTTCAAATTTACAAAAGAGAGTTTGAAAAAACGATTGATTGTTTAGGCTTAATTTTTAGTGGATGTATTCATGGATAATATTTTGTGACTATGAATATACCGAAACTTTATTATCTTGTTTTAGATTTTTTGGGAAGTATTCCGCAATTTTGTTTCTAAGAAATTACAAATAGGTCGTTACGAAACTTGTAAATTATAAATATGAAATATTACATTATCGCAGGGGAGCGTTCGGGAGATTTACATGGTTCAAATCTGATAAAGGGAATTCGTAAACACGACCCCGATGCTCAGATACGTGTATGGGGTGGTGATATGATGCAAGAGGCTGGTGCTGAGATAGTTAAGCATTATCGAGACTTGGCTTTTATGGGCTTTTTTGAGGTAATTAAAAACCTGCCAACCATTCTTGGCTTCCTTTCTTTCTGTAAAAAAGACATCAAAAATTTCCAACCCGATGTCGTCATTCTGATTGATTATGCTGGTTTCAATATGCGAGTTGCCAAATTTGCAAAAACCAACGGCTTCAAAACTTTCTATTATATTTCTCCAAAAGTGTGGGCTTGGAATCAGTCCAGAGCCTTGAAAATCAAGCAATTTGTGGATAAAATGTTCGTGATTTTTCCTTTTGAGACAGCATTTTTCCAAAAGTTTGATTACGAAGTTGAATACGTGGGCAATCCACTTTTTGATGCTATCGCTGATTTTACACCCAATCCAAATTTCAGAAAAGATACCCGCCTCGGACAAAAACCAATCATTGCCCTTTTGCCAGGCAGTAGAAAACAAGAAGTCGAAACGATGTTGGGTTTGATGATGTCTCAGGTCTATGAATTCCCTGATTATCAGTTTGTTATAGGTGCAGTTTCTAATCTTCCCAAAGAATTATATGCCCGTTGGCAATCTATTTTTCCCGTAAAAATTGTGATGGATGATGCTTATAATTTGCTTTCAGTGGCAGATGCGGCATTAGTAACTTCTGGTACTGCAACCCTCGAAACCGCTCTTTTCAACGTCCCGCAAGTGGTTTGTTATAAAGGTGGTTGGGCAGCGTATCAGGTGTATAAGCGTGTAATACGAGTACCTTTTGTGTCTTTGGTAAATTTGATTGCTGGGCGAGAAATTGTAAAAGAATTATTGCAAAATGATTTGACGAAAGAAAATTTATTGACAGAATTATCAAAAATCACCATAAACCAAACCACTCGCCAAAATCAGTTGGATGGCTATGCTGAGATTAAAAATATTTTAGGAGAAAAAGGTGCTTCGGAGCGTGCGGGGAGATTGATGGTGGAGGAGTTGAAAAGGAAAATGTAACACAGGCTACAATATGTGTTACATTTTACGCTTCTTCCAATAAATAATTCTGTATCCACTTCTTTTTTACCCCATCAAATTGATTGTAATAATTGGCAATTGCTCTCAAATCATCATCAATATTTCCAGAGAGATAGAATGGTTCTCTTAAAATAATTTTCTTATTAGGATAATCAAAAACTACCATTATTATTGGAATTTTCGCTTCCAAGGCAATGTAATAAAAGCCTGTTCTGAGCTTTGAGACAGGTTTTCGAGTGCCTTCTGGCGATAATGCTATATGCAAGGATTCATTTGAATTATATAAATCTACAACCGAACCTACCATACCATTACTACTAAATCTTTCCACAGGCTGTCCATTAAGCCACCTGAAAAAGAATCCAAATGGTCCTTTAAATAATTCGGCTTTTCCCAAAAAACTAATTTTCGTTTTTAGACTTGCACGGGCAAATAACCCTGCGGGAAAATCAAACCAACTGGCATGAGGAGCAACAATAATCAGACTTTTTTTGAGCGTTTCGGAAATTCCTCCTTCAAGTCTCCAACCCGCCAATCTGAAAAAGAATGAATAGATTAGATTATGCATTTTTATGAGTGGTTATGTTTGTTTGATGATAAATTGATGCGTTAAATATAACTATTACCTTATCAATTTGCAATATATTTAGCTTAAATGTCTATTTCCATAAATGGATAAGGCGTAAAACATAGAATGAAAATTATCAAAGTTATCCAACCCAATAGCTTACGCTTCAAATCCAAAGGTTCGTCTATTTCCACTTCTGGATGATAAATTCCTAAAAATCTTCCCAATAAAAAAATGAATGGCAAAAAGCCCGAAAACCCGTGCAGAGTTGCAATTTGAGGGATGTAACTCAATAAAAATTGTGCGACTACAACTCCTAAACTCAAAACCCAAGATGTCATCTGATTTTCAGAAACCCTTGAAAAACAGATTCTTAGAAATAAAATATAAAGTAAAAGATGAGAAAAGAAATCATAATCATCTTTGTAATATCCCTTCATTCCGATATGTTGAATTTCATCAATAGAAAACAATCCATAACCCGCAAATGAGGCAAAACAAACGAAAATGATTGGCGAAATAATGTTGAAATTCTTTTTTCCAATTAATCCGTACAAAATATGTCCACCGTCTAATTGACCGATTGGAAAGAGATTTAAGGCGGTAAAAAATAAAGAAAGATAGCCCGCCCAAATGAAAGGATAGTGCATTATTTCAAAATTTGGGGGAAGTAGTTTCGGGTCAGCAACGTAGGTTTTGAAGAATTTAAACAAGAGATTATCTCCCAAAACTAACTGTCCGCTCATTGTTTTTACATCTCTCAGAACCTCCACTGGATAATTTACTCCAAATTTTGCGTACTCTGGATGAATTTTAAAGATATAATCTAATGTTGGAAGATGTGAAAATCCGTAATACAAAACACCCAAAGCCACCACAAAACCCGCCAAAGGTCCTGCAATACCAATATCAAAATACTCCTTGCGTGAGCGTGTTTGCCCTTTTATGCGTATCACTGCCCCCATTGTGCCTATGCTCGTTGTGATAGCACTCAACCACATGGGAATATAATACGGAAGAGAAACCTTAATTTTATAATATCTTGCCGTGAAATAATGTCCAAATTCGTGGCAAGTTAGAATTCCGAGAAAAGGTATCGAAAATTGGAAACCTTGCCAAAAGTCTTCTGGAAAATGGAGAAGGACATCTTTGGGTAACAAGAAGAAAAACCTTCCAGTCATTGCTTCTGCCCCCGCCAAAGTGGTGGTTATCAAGGTGATGATAAATAGAATAGCTTGAATTATCTCGGTTTTGTATTTCATTGATGAATTGAATGTATCTTCAAAATTACCACCTTATCCTTTAAATTTAAGAATTTGATGAAAAATAAAGAATACATTTAAGTAAATTAACCACAGAAACTACTCTTGATTGAAATACTAAAATTATAATCATGAAAAAACTTATCATTACCGTTTTTCTAATTCCCTGTTTTATTTTTCAGTCCTTTACGCAAAGTAAAAAAGACCGTATTCAATTGATTTCCAAAGCAAAAGAACACAAAATTGAAGTGTTGGTGGATGGTCAGTTATTTACTTCCTATTTCTATCCAAGTGATTCTATTCTGAAAAAACCAGTCCTTTTTCCCATTCTTACTTCACAAGGTACGACCGTAACCCGTGGTTATCCTTTTGCCTCTCGTGCAGGCGAACGTGTTGATCATCCGCATCATGTGGGAATGTGGTTGAATTATGAATCAGTCAATGGATTTGATTTTTGGAATAATTCAACTGCCATAAAAGACCGTTCTAAATATGGGACTATCAAGCACACTGGAATAATTCAGTCGAAAGGAGGCAAAGGTAAAGCAAACTTGACTGTTACTGCCGACTGGATTGATACCGATGGAAAGGGCAAAAATCTTTTAAAAGAAACTACAAACTACGTTTTTTATGCCAAAGGAAACCAAAGAATTATTGACAGAATTACGATCTTAACAGCTCAAAATGAGGAGGTTATGTTTAAAGATGTGAAAGATGGAATGTTTGCCATAAGAGTTGCTCGTGAGTTGGAATATCCTTCTGACAAACCAGATATTTTCGTAGATGCTAATGGAATAGAAACCAAAGTTGATAAATTAGATAATACTGGAATTACAGGGATTTATCATAATCCTGACAATGTGAATGGTGAAGCAGTTTGGAGTACCAGAGGTAAATGGATGAATCTTGCGGGCAAAATTAAGAATGAAGATATTTCAATTGCCATCATTGACCATCCGAGTAATGTAAATTACCCAACGTATTGGCACGCAAGAGGTTACGGACTTTTTGCAGCAAATCCATTGGGAGAAAAAATATTTAGTAAAGATAAAAAAGAATTGAATTTTAAACTCGCTCCCAATCAATCTGTAACATTTAGATACAGAACGGTTATTACTTCTGGAAAGGTTACGGATGAAGATTTGAATAAATTAGCATTGGACTTTGCGAAATAAGTAAAAAGGTTCACAAACTAAAAAGGTATTTCATTCGTTTATTTTTGAAAATAGACTTTATGAAATACCTTTTTTTATTCTTGCTAATTCCCACTATCAATTTTGCTCAACGTGACTCCGAATTTTATAAAATGACGATTAATGATTTTATGAAATTGCCAGAAGTCAACCAACCTATTGATGCCAGAAATCCTAATCAAGTTTTGTTTGATGCTGCCCTCTTTCATGCTACAAATGAACAACGGTTAAAGCATAATTTATCCGCTTTTGAGTATTCCGTTACCATACATAAAGCTGCAATTTTTCACTCTGAGGCGATGATTAACCAAGATTTCTATAATCATGATAACCCTCATAATCAGGTAAATAGAAGAATGCAAGACAGGATTATGTTGCTAACAAATGAGTACAAAAGAATGGCAGAGAACATAGCACAGCACGATGTTTTGGGCGGAATTAATACTCAATATTGTTTTCAAAATCCCAAAAAGGGAGAAGACTATGTGTATATGAGTTGCGATAAGAAAAAGGTTTTGCCCATGCTTTCCTACGCAGAATTAGCCCGTGCTATTGTGAATGGGTGGATGAATTCACCCCACCACCGAGGAAATATTATGAATCCTAAACTTACAGCTATGGCGTGTTCGGGGCGGTTTTCTAAAAACCCTTTCAAAACAGCCAGATGTCCTTTTGCACGCATAACTCAGGATTTTGGCGGAGGATTGTAAATGGAAAAGTTCGACTGTTGTTGGTTTCAAAACTAACGACGTGGAGGTTCAAAACCTCCACGTTGTTCATATTCAAATCACAATTTCTTAATACCTTTTATGGTAAATAAAGGTAAAACCTATTTTTTTATCACAAAGAAAACAAATAACATTTCTCCAAGAACTTATTTTTGGTATCTTTGTAAAACCCATCTTTTTAGATACTTCCTCTAATCAAAAATCATAAGCTCAAATCAATAACGAATAACAAATTAAAGAATGAAATTAACTTTTTGGGGGGCTACGAGGCAGGTGACAGGTAGTATGTATTTACTTGAATTAGATGACGAATATAAAATTCTGATTGATTGCGGAACAAATATGGAAAGGGATATTGATTATTCTCAACCCCTTACCAACAAAGCATTTTTTCCGTTTGAGGCTTCACAAGTAAATCTGGTTCTTCTTACACACGCACACATTGACCATTCTGGAAATATACCCATGCTGTACCGTGAAGGCTACGAGGGGCAAGTGCTTTGTACAACCCCAACGGCTGAACTCACGAGTTTGCTTTTGCAAGATTCTGCCAATTTGAATCTAAAAAAGATGAAACAGGCAGAGGGAGATAGTAAGAAAAAGAAGAAAAAAATGGACAGATTGCTCGTAAAAGGCGATTTGTACCTACAAAAAGATGTAGAAGAGGCAATGTCAAACTTTGTAACGATTCAGTTCAATCATCGTTTTAAGGTTTCTGATACCGCTTGGGTTACGTTTATACCTGCGGGGCATTTGTTGGGGGCGGCTCATATTATTTTAGAGGTTAAAGAAGACGGAAAGATGAAAAGTATTTGCTTTTCGGGAGATATTGGACGTAAAAATTATCCGCTTCACATAGACCCATCCGCCGAAATTCCAGAAGTAGATTATTTGCTTTGCGAAACAACCTACGGGGCAAGAATGCACGAAGATAAAATATCACCCGAAGTGGCTTTGGGGGATGTTATCAAAAGAACGTGTATTGATAAACCAGGTCGTTTGATTATTCCCGCCTTTTCGGTTGGGCGTACTCAGGCTTTGCTTTTTACCTTGAATAAATTGTATTCTGAACATGGTTTTCAACCAATTAAAGTGTTCAGTGACAGTCCATTAGCGTATGCTTCCACAAAGGTTTATCAAAAAAACTTGAAGCAACTGAACAAAGAAGCACGTGATTTTCAGGCTGAAAATGATACGCTTTTTGATTTTGAGAATTTACAATATATTCAATCCGAAAAATCGAGTAAAGCTATTTCTAATTATGGCGAACCTTGTATCATCATCTCGGCTTCGGGTATGATTTCGGGAGGGCGAGTAGAACAACACATCGCTGCCAATATCAATAATGCTTACTGCACAATTTTATTAGTCGGTTATGCGTCCGAAGGAACGCTCGGTTGGCGATTGATGAATGGACAGAAAACCCTGAGAATCAAGGATGTAGAGCATCAAGTAATGGCAACTGTTGAAAAAATTGACGTTTTCTCAGGACATGGTGACCAAGCGGATTTAATCAATTTCGTCAAGAAACAATCCAAAGAAAAGCTCAAAAAAGTATTTCTAATTCACGGTGAAATGGAAAGTATGGGAGAGTTTAGAGATGTGTTAGAAGAGGAAGGATTTGAAAATATTGAGATTCCTGAATACGGGCAGATGTATGAGTTGTAGGTTTTTGAAGATATTTTACGGAAGGCTTCGCTTTGAGCGAAGCCTTCCGTTTTTTATGTTATTTTTGTTAAAAAATCCATCAAACTCATCATGCAAACAACCCTAATCACTAACGATGCCGTAGTCTTCGGAATATTGCTTGGAATTATTTATTTTACATTCTATACTTCATCTCTCCAAAATCGGTTTTGGCAAAAGTTCTATCTCTTTTTCCCAAGTATCTTGATATGCTATTTCATACCTGGCTTACTCAATTCTTTCAATATTATTTCAGGAGAGAATTCAAAGCTATATGATGTTGCCTCTAAATATTTATTGCCCGCTTGTTTAGTTTATTTTACGATAAATATTGATTTTCAAGCACTTAGACGATTAGGTCCAAAAGCAATCATTGTATTTTTGGCAGGTTCGTTGGGCGTAATGGTCGGTGGACCAGTCGCTTTGTGGATTGTAAAAACGATTAGTCCAGAAACCGTTGCGGGTGAAACTTGGCGAGGATTAGCCACCATTGCAGGGAGTTGGATTGGAGGGAGTGCTAATCAAACAGCCTTAAAGGAAGTCTTTAATCCATCGGCAGAAATATTTTCTCAGGCAATTGCCGTAGATGTTCTCACGGCAGAATTATGGTTAGCACTATTGCTTTTTGGCGTAAGCAAAGCCTCCCAAATTGACAAATGGATGGGGGCGGATACGAGTGCCGTGGATGAAATTAGAGAGAAAATTGAAAGAGAATATGCTAATAATCAACGTAATCCTAATTTTACAGATTTACTATTAATACTTTTTATTGGCTTTGGAACAACTGCCTTGGCTCATGCCTGTGCGGATGCAATAGTACCTTTTATCTCTGAAAATTATCCCAATCTCAAAAAGTTTAGCCTTACCTCATCTTCTTTTTGGGTAATTTCTTTGGTAACACTTTTTGGATTAATACTTTCTCAAACACGTGCAAGAAATATTGAAAGGGTAGGGGCATCCAAATTTGGTAGTATTTTTTTATTCATTCTCATTGCCACTATCGGCACGAAGATGAAT
Organism: Cytophagales bacterium; assembly: GCA_013298125.1. Lineage (GTDB taxonomy): Bacteria > Bacteroidota > Bacteroidia > Cytophagales > Spirosomataceae > Arcicella. The sequence goes on from JAAFJP010000008.1 coordinate 122,044, forward strand.
ATTTTGGCAGCTATCGAAAAGCCTCAACTATTTTTAGTAGGAATCATTTGGATGTTTTTTCATGCTTCATTCACTTTGATTGCTGCCTATTTTACCAAAGCTCCCTATTTTTTTACGGCAGTTGGCTCTCAGGCAAATGTTGGTGGTGCTGCCTCTGCCTCAGTTGTTGCGGCGGCATTTCATCCCTCATTGGCTTCTGTTGGGGTTTTGTTAGCTATTTTGGGCTATGCACTCGGTACTTATTTGGGTTATTTGACTGGCTTAATGATGCAGTGGGTGATGATTAATTGAAAAGTGTATCTTTGTATTTTCCTTAACAAATCAATAAATATGAAAAAATTAGTATTCTTATTATCAATCACCCTTTTATCTTTTTCTATCAAAGCACAAAACTGGACGGTTGCCCAACAAGACTCCGCTTTTGTCCGTGAAAATTATGTAAAAACGCAAGTACAAATTGCGATGCGTGATGGCGTGAAACTATTTGCCAATGTCTATACACCCAAAGATGCTTCTCCAACGAATCAATATCCAATTGTAATGCAGCGTACTTGCTACGACGTTTCCCCTTATGGAAAAGATGACTATCCGAATAAATTATATTCTCGCTACATGATGCGGGAGAAGTTTATTTTTGTAGAACAAGATGTGCGTGGGCGTTGGATGTCGGAGGGTGTTTGGACAAATATGACACCTCAGATTCCGAATAAAACCAAAAATACAGACGTGGATGAATCTTCTGATACCTATGATACGATTGATTGGTTAGTCAAAAATCTTCCTAATAATAATGGTAAAGTTGGTCAATATGGCACTTCTTATCCAGGCTTTTATACCGTTGCGGGGGCTTTATGTGGACATCCAGCCTTGAAAGCCTCTTCTCCACAAGCACCAGTTTCAGATTTTTTCTTTGAGGATTTTCATCATAATGGAGCTTTTACGATAGGTTATGGTTTGACATTTCCAGTTTTTGGTGTACAACATCCCAAACCCATGACAGAATCTTGGTACGATGATAAATTTCCCAAAATCAACACTTTTGATGGTTTTGATTGGTATAAAACGATGACTCCTTTAAAGAATTTTTCAAAAGTTTACGGGGATAATTTCTTTTGGCAAGAACACATTGACCACCCTAATTATGATGAATTTTGGCAAAAGCGAAGCATCGTTCCTCATTTGAAAAATATTAAAAATATCCCTGCCATTATGACTGTGGGCGGTTGGTTTGATGCTGAGGATATTACAGGTCCTTTGGTTGTTTATAAAAATATTGAAAAAAATCATACCAACAATTACAATACGCTCGTGATGGGACCATTCGGACATGGTGATTGGGCGAGAGAGCAAGGGCATCATTTCCATTCAAATATTTATTTTGGTGATAGTATTTCAACTTATTTTCAGAAAAATATGGAGCTAAAATTCTTTAAGCATTTTTTGAAAGGAAATGGCGATGGAAATACGGGTTTGCCCGAAGCATTTTTGTTTGATACAGGAAAAAAAGTATGGAGAGAATTTTCAGAATATCCTGTAAAAACCGCCCAAAAGGTTGATTTTTACTTAAATCCAAATGGAAAAATTAATATGGGTACTTCGGCGAGCGGATTTTCGGAATACCTTTCCGACCCAGCAAAGCCCGTTCCATATACCGAAGACCCAAAGCAAATTTTAGGGTTTTCACCACGTAGATACATGAGTGAAGACCAACGTTTTGCTGGACGAAGAAGTGATGTGTTAGTTTTTGAAACGGATATTTTGACCGAAGAAATGACTCTGGGAGGTGAAATTAAGGTAAATCTAAAAATCTCAACCACGGGAACGGATGCGGATTTCTTTGTAAAACTCATTGACGTTTACCCTGGTGATGAACCCAACACTCCATATACACCCAAAGAAATAACCTTGGGTGGTTATCAACAAATGGTTCGTAGTGAAGTGATGCGTTCACGGTTCAGAGAGTCATTTGTGAAGCCTAAGCCATTGGTGGCAAATCAAAAAACGGATGTTAATTTCAGATTACAGGATGTGTTACATACCTTCAAAAAAGAACATAAAATTATGATTCAGGTGCAATCTACCGCTTTTCCGTTGTTTGATATTAATCCTCAGAAATACGTGGAGAATATTTATAAAGCCAATGAAGGTGACTTTATAAAGGCTACGCAACGAGTTTACGGAGACAGTAAGATTACGGTGGAGGTACTAAAATAAATTTACCTTGCCACGAAGGCTCCAAGACACAAAGTTTTTTTCTTAGTGACTTGGAGTCTTCGTGGCAAAATACAATTTTCAAAAATGAAATTATTACTCATTACCATATTTAAAATCTTTTTTACTCAATCACAATCAACTGATTCACTGAAAGTTATTTCTCCCAAAGAGGCAATTCAGCGAAAAATTGATTCGTTGGTAAATTCTCCTTTTCTCGAAAATGGGTTCTTGGGAATTAGCATAAAATCAGTTAATTCTGATAAAAATATCGTAGAATTTAATGCTAAAAAAAGCCTTCAACCTGCCTCTACAATGAAGTTGATTTCTACGGCAACGGCTTTAATGACTTTGGGAGAAGATTTTAAATATTCTACCATTCTTGAATATTCTGGGCAAATTAAAGATTCTATTTTGACTGGAAATATCATTATCAAAGGTTCTGGCGACCCCTCTTTGGGGTCTTGGCGATACAAGAATTTGCCTGATTATAAGCAACTTATGGAATATTGGGCAAAGAAAATTAAAGATTTGGGAATTAAAGAAATCAAAGGACGGGTCTTTGGAGATGGTAGTATTTTTGATGAAAATGTGATTGCTGATACGTGGATTTGGGGTGATATGGGCAACTATTACGGCACAGGTGCGTACGGGTTGAATTTGAATGAAAATTTGTATTGGGCAACCTTCAAACCCAACAATTATATGGAATCGGCGGAATTGGTAAAAACCGCCCCTGATTTACCTTATTATCAAAAAATCAATCGGGTACTTACAGATAAGGCGGGTACGGGTGACCAAGTCAATATTTATTCAACACCTTATCAAGATATTTTGGTGATGGAAGGATTCGTTCCGAAGGGAGATAATTTTTCCGTAAAAGGCTCAATTCCTGACCCTGCCTTGTTTTCGGCTTATTTTCTTGGTAAAAAATTGGAAGAAATTGGCGTAAAAGTTTCTGAAAACCCTTTGTCCTATTTAGATGCCAATAAGAAAAATATTTATTACCAAAAGCCTTCTCAGACTACTCCAATTGATACATTAATCTCCCCTTCACTTCGTGAATTAGCCCGTGATTGTAATTTTCAGAGTATCAATTTGTATGCGGAGGCGTGTTTGAAAACGCCTTCCGTAATGTTGAATTTAGGAAGTTCTACGGATGCAGCCGTGAAAGGTTTAAAGCAAATTTGGCAGTCGAAAGGATTAAAATTGGAGGGCTTGAAAATGAAGGATGGTAGCGGACTTTCGCCCTCAAATGGCGTTGCCCCTGACAATATGACGGATATTTTGAAGGCAATGTATTTAGAAAAATCTTTTAATTCTTATTACGAATCTATCCCAATTGTAGGTGTATCAGGAACGGTTCAAAATTTAGCCAAAAAATCCAGAGCCGTTGGAAATGTTAGAGCAAAAAGTGGCTCAATTGACGGTGTGAGGGCTTATGCAGGATATTTTACCGCTCGAAATGGTGAAATGATGTGCTTTTCAATGATACTAAATAAATATAATTCCGACTTCGGTTCAGCTACTCGTGAATTGGAAAAATTGATTATTTTGATGGTGGATTTGTGATGGTATTATCCAAATAATTAAACACAAAGAGACAAAAGGTATCAAAAGTTTATACGAAAAAACTTTTGATACCTTTTGTCTCTTTTGTGTTTGAAAATAATTTACACCCTACAATTCTAAAACAAGCTAACTTTTCAGTCCCTCTCAACTACGCTTCATCCTAAACTATTACCACCTCAGTAAATTTCTAAATCTCCTTCATGGCTTTTTCTATCAATTTTGTGCCATCAAAAACACAAAATTATATGACAAAGCGAATCATCATCATCTTATTAATAGTCTTGTTATTCATTGGAGGAATTGCCGCAAAATTGATTGGCAATAAAGAAAAATCAGAGGCCGTGTTAGCAAAAAACAGTAGCTCATTGCCTCCAAAAGCCATTGAGGATATTCCAGAAATAAAGGCTCAAACCAGTAGCAACGAATTGTCTTACATGGGCAAAACCGAAGCAAACAAAGAAATTCAAGTGAATGCGACTGCACAGGGTACTGTAAAATCAGATTTTATCAAGCTAAATAATACCGTTTCGCAAGGAACTGTTTTGGTAGAAATTGACACTGATTTACTCAAAAATTCCCTTGAATTGACAGAGGCTACCTTGGAAAAAAATAAACGTGATTTGTCTCGTTTAGAAAGTCTAAAAGCTGAAAATAACATTGCTATTACCGAAGTAGAAAATGCCCGTTTGCAAGTAAGAAATACGGAGTCTCAATTGTTTTCTTTGAAGAAACAAATTCAAGATGCTACCATCAAAGCTCCCATCAGTGGGCAAATCATTGAAAAGAATATAGAGAAAGGAATTTACCTCAATCCAAGTTCGCCAATTGCTACTATTACAGAAGTATCGCTTATAAAATTAGTCATTCAAGTGCCTGAAAATGAGCTATATCTGTTCAAGACTTCTAAATCTGTTCCCGTAATTTTTGATGCTTATCCTGATAAAATTTTTCAAGGGAGAGTCAATTTCATTCGCTTGAAAGGTGGTGAAGCGGGGCGTTTTCCTGTGGAGGTGTTGGTTTCAAATTCCTTGCAATCGCCCTTGCGTGTGGGAATGGTGGGGGTTGTGAATATCAAAAAACAGTAGGGGCGAATAGCATTCGCCCATTGCGGACAAGTAGGGGCGAATAGCATTCGCCCATTGCGGACAAGTAGGGGCGAATAGCATTCGCCCATTGCGGACAAGTAGGGGCGAATAGCATTCGCCCATTGCGGACAGTAGGGGCGAATAGCATTCGCCCATTGCGGACAAGTAGGGGCGAATAGCATTCGCCCATTGCGGACAGTAGGGGCGAATAGCATTCGCCCATTGCCGTTAAAAAGGGCGAATGCTATTCGCCCCTACACAAAATCAACAAAATCATTTCAAATACAAAAATGAAAATCACAGAAATAGCCATCAATCGCCCAATTCTTTTCATTGTCCTATTTTTATCGTTGGGACTCATGGGGGCGTTTACTTATACACAACTCCGTTACGAACTTTTACCCAATATTGCTACGCCCATCGTGAGTATCACGACTTTGTATGCTGGTGCATCTCCAACCGAGGTAGAATCGGGCATTACTAAACCTATCGAAGAAGCCATTGCTTCCTCGGACGGTATCAAAAGAATTACCTCACAATCCTTAGAAAATATTTCTTTGATTTCGGTTGAATATCGTCAGGGAACTAATGAAGATAAAGCCCTCCAAGAAGCACAACGCAAAGTAAATGAGATGATTAGCACCTTGCCTACTGGTTCAAAAACACCTTCATTAAACAAATATTCATTGTCGGATTTACCGATTCTAAGGGTTTCGACAAGTGCTAAACTGAGCGAGGTAGAGTTAGCAAGGTTATTAAGATTAGAGATAAAACCACGCATCGCCCAACTGTCGGGTGTGGGCAAAATTGACTTTGTGGGTTTGCAAGAAAATGAAGTAAAAGTTTATCTACAACCAGAACGTCTGCGAAGCCTCAATTTATCAATTCTACAAATTACCCAAGCCATTGCCAGAGGGAATCTGAATATTCCATCTGGACAAATCAGAGCAAAAAATTCTGATTATTCTGTACGGGTTGTGGGTAAAACGAATGAGTTAGAAAAATTAGGTAAAATCATTGTTTTTACCGCCCAAAATGGAACAACTATTTCGCTTTCAGAGGTTGCCACTATCGTAGAAGCACCTCGCAAATTAGACAATATCAACCGCTTTAATTTGAAACCTTCGGTAGGAATGTTGATCTCGAAACAGTCGGGAGCGAACCAAGTAGAAGTCAGTGCAGAAGTACAAAAACTATTGAAAGTGATTGAAAGTGAGTATGTTAGCAAAGGACTTCGCTTCGAGATTGCCCAAGATGGAGCTGAGTTTACGCTTGCGGCTGCCCATGCGGTTAATTTCGATTTGGGGCTTGCTATATTTTTGGTGGCAATGGTCATGTTCGTTTTTTTGCACAGTCTGAGAAGTTCGCTGATTGTGATGGTGGCGATTCCTACCTCTTTGCTTTCTACGTTTTTGTGTATGTATTTCTTGGGATTTTCACTGAATTTACTGACACTTTTAGCCCTGTCTTTGGTCATCGGGATTTTGGTGGATGATTCTATTGTGGTACTGGAAAGTATTTATCATCAACTCGAAAAAGGGAAAGACAAACGCCAAGCTGCCCTCGATGGTAGAAATGAAATCGGCTTTGCTGCATTAGCCATTACCTTGGTGGACGTGGTGGTTTTCGTGCCGCTTTCCATCGTGCCAGGTTTGATAGGCGATTTACTACGTGAATTTTCGTTGGTGGTGGTCATTTCTACTTTGTTGAGTTTGTTGGTTTCGTTTACCCTTACGCCTATGATTGCCTCACGTTTCGGAAAATTAGAAACCTTAGATAAAAGTACACTCATGGGCAAGTTCGGACTCTGGTTCGAGTCTATTTATGATGTTTTTGCTCGTGGGTATCAGGATATTCTGAGTTGGTGTCTTCGTTATCGCAAAACAACGGTTTTGTTAGTATTTGCTCTATTTGTAGGTACTTTATCTCTCCCCAATTTTGGATTTGTGGGAGCTGAATTTGCTCCACTCACGGATAAAGGTGAAGTTTCAATTTTTGTTCAATTGAAAGAAGGCGTAAAACTCTCAAAAACGGATTCGGTATCAAAAGCTATCGAAAAACAGATTGTTGCCATTCCAGAGGTTACTCGTGTTTTTGCTAATGTCGGGGCAAATCCAGACGGTTTGGGCATTCCAACTTCGCATACTTCTGAATTGGCTGTTACTTTCAAACCCATTCAAGAGCGTACAAAAAGTTTGTCTGATTTGACTTATGAGTTAAAAAATCTATTGGCAAAAATCCCAAATATCAAATACAGGGTTTCACCAATTGGTTTATTTGGCGGTGGTGATGTTGCTCCCATTCAGTTGATTGTGAGTACTTCAAACAGAGATGAGGTAAAGGTTTTTGCTCAAAAAATCAAAGATGAAGTTGCCAAAATTTCGGGAGCTACTGACCTTCGTTTGTCTGGCAAAAGTCTTAAATCTGAAATTGTTATCAATATCAATCAAACAAAAATTGCTCGTTACCAACTGACTACCGAAGAAGTAGGACAGGCAGTTCGCACGGCATTGGCGGGTTTTGAAGACTTGAAAATTCAGCGAAATAATCAGACCATGAATATTAGTATTGAGTATGGCGAAAAATATAAAAATCGTACGAATCAATTAGCCGAAATCTTACTTTTGAATAGTTTGGGGCAATCGATAAAACTATCACAAGTTGCTGATATTCAAGAAGTTTACGCCCCTTCGGTTTTGGAACGAAAAGACCGAAATGCTTCCATGACTATTTTTGCCCAACCCCTCGGCAGACCCGTGGGCGAGATTGGCGAAGACATCAAAAAAGCCATCGAAAAATTAAATATTCCAGATTCTGTCAAGATAGTTTATGGCGGAGATTTAGAGTTGCAAGACGATGCTTTTGGCAAATTAGGGTTAGCATTTATTGCCGCTATTTTGTTCATGTACTTAATCATGGTGGCACTTTACAACTCTTGGGCATATCCTTTTGTGGTGCTTTTTTCTATTCCAGTGGCGGTAATTGGGGCAATTTTAGCCTTAGCACTTACCATGAATTCCTTAAATATTTTTTCAATTTTGGGAATGATTATGATGTTGGGTTTAGTAGCAAAAAACGCTATTTTATTGGTAGAACGTGCCAATGAAAATGCTGAAAAAGGAATGACCACCATTGAGGCATTGTTAGAAGCTGGCGAAACTCGCCTTCGTCCAATTTTGATGACTACCTTGGCGATGGTTATCGGGATGTTACCTATTGCCTTAGCCACAAGTCCTGGGTCGGAACTCAAAACAGGTTTGGCTTGGGCATTGATTGGCGGATTGAGTTCTTCGATGTTCTTGACGCTTATCTTTGTGCCTGTTGTTTACTTCTATTTTGCCAGAGCTATTCAATGGTTTTCGAGTAAGAAAATTGTGAAAACTGGTGTTGTAACGGCTTCTGTTTTGTTGTTTGCTTTGCAAGTAAATGCTCAAAATGATAAAAACCTCACCCCCGACCCCTCTCCTTCTGAGAGGGGAGAATTTCAGCGACAAAACTCCCCTCTCAGAAGGAGAGGGGTCGGGGGTGAGGTAGAAAGCTTTACCTTAGAAGAAGCCATTAAAACCGCCCTAACCAAAAATGTACAACTCAAAATCAGTCGTTTGGAAGAATTAAAATCAGCTCAGAAAATTAAAGAAGCACAAGGTTTTAATTTGCCAGAAGTATCGGCTCAGGTCAATTATTTTCGGTATATCCAAGTACCTAAAACCTTCTTTCCGAGCTTTGGCGTTGATTCAACAACGGGGAGTTTTAAGATTGACAATGAAAATTTTAGTATTTTGGATGCGGGTTTGAAAAACAACTACAATGCCAATATTATTGCCTCAATGCCTTTATTTAATAAAGGAATCAAGAACGGAATTCAAACGGCAGAGGAGAGTTTGAATTATTCCAAAATCAATACAGAAGTCGCTAAAAATCAATTAGTTGCAGAAGTAAAAAAGGCTTATTGGAATATAGTGATTAGCAAAGAAATGAAAACAATCATGCAACAAGGCATTGACCGTGCGAAGGTTTCATTGCAAGAAATAAGACAACTGTATCGAGTAGGTTTAGCCACGGATTCAGATACTTTACAAGCCTATATTGCCGTTGAAAATCAAAAGCCTGCTTTGCAAAAAAACCTCCAAAATCAACGAATTGCCAAAGAAACTTTGAAGTTTTTGATGGGCGTTGAACAAGAAGAAGATATTGAAATTACGGAAAATATCATCTCACAAATGAATGATAATCCTTTGATGATCGAAGAACAGACTTTGGTTAATAATCCAGAAATCAAGCAATTGTATTCGCAGCAAAAGTTAAATCAGTTGGTTGTGGAAGGCGAAATCAGCAAGCGGAATCCTACTTTGTCGTTGGTGGGAAATTATCAGATTCAAAGTCAAGCCAATGATTTCAATTTTAGTAAATATTTATTCCCACAGGTGTCTTACGTTGGTCTTCAATTAGACATTCCAATTTTCACGGGTGGGCGAACAGAATCGAAAATTCAGCAAGCAAAAATTGGTTTACAACAGGCGGAACAACAGATGATTTATACCAAAAGAAAGTTGTCGTTAGACCTCCAAAATGCCATGATGAATTGGCAAGATGCTCAAAATCGGTATTTGAATCAACAAAAAACAATACAAGCCGCCCAACGAAATTATGAATTGGTTTACAGCAAATTTAGCAAAGGGTTAGCCAAAAGAACAGAGCTTTCAGAGGCGGATTTAGGTTTGAAAAATGCTCAAAATACCAAAATTCAAGCACTTTTTGAAAGAATTTTGGCGGGTGTTGAGATTGATAGGATTTTGATAAAATAATTTTTACCGCAAAGACACTAAGACGCAATGTTTTTTCCTCGTGTCTTAGCGTCCTTGCGGTAAACCACATACCATGAAATCACCCAAAATAATAACAGGTTATGTCCTTTTCATCTTTTCCTTCCTTGCATGGATTGGCATTGGGGTACTCCAATTTTTGAATCTTTCAGTGGCACAGAATGCAAGTATTTCTGGCGGGCTTTTCATCGTTGGCGAGGTTACTTTTTATATCTCCATTGTCTTGTTGGGAAATACATTTTGGCAAAAAATCAAAGATTGGTTTAGGAAAATGTTGATAAAAACAGGCTTGAAATCTAATCCGAAAGAAGATGATGAATTATAAAACAAAGCGAAATCTTATGCCTTTAATAGTTCTTTTAGGTATTACACAAGTCAATGTTTGGGGGCAGGATTCTATCAAGATAAATAAACCTAAACGTTTTGAATACTATTTTAATGGAGCATTTGGTCTATATTTCCCTTTTACAACCAATACCAAAGCCGTTGCCAACAGAGGATTTGTCAATACCTTTCAGTTTCAAGTAAATTATAAGAATAATTTGTTCTCTCGGTTTTTCTTTGACCAATACAGCGTAGGGTATGATGAAAACGTTTTGCAAAATAGCACTACATTAAATGTTAATCAAAAAGTGCAAACCACGAGTTTGGGCTTAGATTTTGGCTATACTTTCGACTATAAAAAGTTTTCGCCTTACGCATATATGGGTGCAGGTGTAGCTTTGATGGATGTACCCACGGTAGAAAATTTACCTACGTCAAATACCATCAATGTAGGTACGAGTAACAAGAATTTCTTAGGATTACGGGCTGGAATTGGGGCGGATTTCAACATTAGCAAACTGTTCATCATTTACGCTGAAACGCAATACCTAAACATTCCTTTCAAAACAGATTTAAGCAATAAAAACTTGCAAGGTCTTAGTCTTCAAATAGGCTTTAAAACACCCTTGTATTAATCAACAAAACCATGACAACAACAATCAAAATCACGTTCTTTTTTTTACTTTTTTCAAGTATTTCATCTTTCGGACAGTCCACAAAATTTATTGGAAAATGGCAAACACCCGACAAAGCCGTTTTAGAATTTTATGCCTGTGGCAGTGTAGTATGTGCCAAACAAATTAGTGCCGAAAAAGAGGCAGACAAAAAAGCAAATGGTATGCAAATTGCCAAAGATTTGATTCAGGATAAAGAAAAAGTTAATGTAATGAATGGAACGGTCATTGACCCTTCTAATGGCAAAACCTACAAAGGAGTTTTTACTTTGTCTGATGATGGCAAGTCCGTCAACCTAAAAGTGAAATGGGGATTTATCAATTTTAATGAAAAATGGGTTAAATTGTAGTTAATTTCAAGGTTACTAAGTTGCTATGTTACAAGGTTTTAGTGTATTCATTTTTAAACCAAAAAAAACTTTGTAACATAGCTACCTTGAAACTTTCAAAAAACTTATGAACAAAAATCTCATTTTCAGAATATTCGGGACACCTTTTGTTGGGCTGTTGTTCTATATCGTTTTTTTTGATTATAATATAAATGATGTAGCCTACCAAGCCATGTTAGAAAAGCATGGTTGGAAGGTCAATTGCGTTGAATTAATTATTTATTTTCTATCAGCAATTGCCATTTCTGAAATTAGTTTACTTATCCGTAAGTGCGTTGAAAATTACTTTTCATGGGAAAAACATCCTTATATTTTAGGTTTTGGTAGAGTGCTAACTGTCTCATTAGTAACCATTTATTTCATCTACCAAATTGATTATTTTTACTATAAAATTTTTGAATGGATTTTTGACGAAAATCTCCCGCCTAACGACCCAACATTCTATCAAACCCTTTCGCTTGGAGTCTTGATTGCCTTAATTTTGACAGGTTATGATACCGCTTTTTACTTTTTTGACCGTTGGAGTAAAACCCAAATTGAGGCTGAAACCCTAAAACGTACCGCAGTGCAAAGCCAGTTAGATGCCCTCAAAACGCAATTAGACCCACATTTTTTGTTCAATAATTTCAATACACTCACAACTATTATTGAAGAAGACCCAAAATTGGCAACCCGATACGTGGAAAAACTCTCGCAGGTATATAGGTATGTATTGCAGACTCGTTCGGATGATACTGTGCTGTTGCGAGAAGAGTTGAATTTTATTGAAAACTACTTGTTTTTGGCAAAAATCAGGTTCGGAGAAAATCTAAAAATTGAGATACAAGTTGCTGAAAATCAGAAGGATAAATTTATTCCACCCGTTACTTTACAGTTACTTTGCGAGAATGCTATTAAGCACAATATTGTATCAAAACAAAACCCGCTGACCATCAAAATCAGTACCATTGAAAACGACCAATTGATGGTTTCAAATAATTTACAAAAGAAAATTAGCGTTGAAATTTCCACCAAAATAGGTTTACAAAACATCAAACAACGGTATTTGCTTTTGGGTAAATCTGAACCTCAGATTATTGAAAATGAAAAAGAATTTATCGTAAAACTGCCCTTGATATGAAGGTAATTATCATAGAAGACGAAGCCCCTGCACTCAGAAGGCTTGAAAAATTATTGAGAGAACTCGACCCTGAAATCGAAATTGTAGCAACTTTCGATAGTATTTCGAGTACCGTTTCTTTCTTGAAAAATCAACCTACAATTGACCTTATTTTGTCGGATATTCAATTGGCGGATGGACTAAGTTTTGAGATTTTTCAACAAGTAAAAGTAGAAACACCCATCATTTTCACAACAGCTTTTGATGAATATGCCATTCGGGCTTTTAAAGTAAATTCGATAGATTATTTACTAAAACCCATTGATATTGAACTACTTAGTGTCAGTTTAGAAAAATATAGAAGCCTTCAAAAAAACACCCCAACCCCAGATTTACAACCTATTTTACAACAGCTTTTACAAAACATTCATACACCCCAACCAAAGCCCTTTCGACAAAGATTTTTAGTAAGTCATCGTGATACTTTTATGAGCATTTCGGTAGATGAAGTTGCGTATTTTTATTCAGAAAATAAATTGACTTATTTGGTATGCCACACAGGCAAAAAATATGTCATACCTGATACTTTGGAAGAATTGGAATCAACGCTTGACCCTCATGTTTTTTTCAGAGCCAATAGACAGTTTTTGATAAGTCAATCTGCCATTCAACAAATTGTTACGCATTTTGGGGGGAAATTAAAACTTGTAATTGAACCTCAAATTCAAGAGGAAATTTTTGTGAGTCGAGAGAAAGCTGGGATTTTGAAAGAGTGGTTGAATCGGTAGATTGAACAGGTTATATAAAATCCTCCCGCATCGGATTAAAAACATCAATCAAAACTCCATCTTCCAAACAAACAGCCCGATGAAGCAAGTCAGAAGGTACAAAATAAACATCTCCTTCTTTCAAAGTTTTCATTTCACCATTGATTGTAACTTCAAAAATACCGCTCGCAATATAGCTAATTTGTAAATGTGGATGCTTGTGAGTTGTTCCAATACCTCCTTGTTCAAAAGCCACTTTTACCAACATCAAATCTTCATTATAAGACATGATTTTTCGTTTGATTTTGGCATCCACTATTTCCCAAGGAAGTTCATCATCTTCGACTAATGTTTTATTAAATTGTATCATAAAGTGTTTATTGTTTTGCAAAACAAAGGCTATTTACGCTTTCTTTTTACTCGTTTTTTCAATTTTTCAATCTCCTTTTTCTGACGAATCACGTGCAAGGTCAATTGCTCCATTTTCTGAAAAGTGGGGAAAACTGTAAATAATCGGAACTATCTACTATTTGGCGGACAATATAATTTTGAGAAAAAATGCCTTTCAATATCCATAGCGAGGGGTTTAAACCCCTCGCTATGGATATTGAAAGGCAAATCCGCCAAATAGTAGATAATTCCGTAAATAATTTAAACGAAATCCGTTTAAATTTTTCTAAATTGATTGCTACTATCTTACTTTTACACGAATTTTAACCAATAATTCGTGTAACTATGAAACAAACTCTCAATTTTAATTTTTCACTTCGTTTCTGCCTCATTTTGAGTTATTTAGGTTTTTTTTGTTCCTCTGAAATAAAGGCACAAAAAACGTCAAATTATTCTGTTTTTTTGATTGGTGATGCAGGCGAACCTCAAAAGTCTCCCAACGATTTGGTGCTTGGCTCTCTCCAAAAACAGTTATCAAAAGCGGGCAAAAACTCTTCGATTATCTTCATGGGAGATAATATTTATCCTGTGGGTTTGGTCAATGAGGACGATGTTAGTCGAAAAGATGCAGAAGGCAAACTCATTGAACAATTGAATGTATTGAAAAACTACGAAGGAAAACCTTTCATCATTCCAGGTAATCACGACTGGCAACAAGGTGGAAAAAATGGTTGGAATTACGTTAAAAATCAAGAAAAATTTGTTGAAAATTATTTACAAAATCCAGATGTTTTTTATCCAAAAGGGGGCTGTCCAACGCCTCACGAAGTAAATCTTTCCAAAGACCTAAGTTTGCTCCTCTTAGATACCCAGTGGTGGCTACATCCTTGGGATAAACCTAACGAAACCTCTGATTGTGAGGTAAAAACCTTAGAAGAAATGCTGACGGCTGTCAATGATATGTTGGATAGAAATCAGCATAAAAATGTCATTGTCGTGGGGCATCACCCGATGTATTCGCACGGCAGTCATGGTGGTTATTTTCCTCTCAAAGACCATTTATTGCCATTTAATGAATTAGGCGTAAATATCCCTTTGCCTTTTATTGGCTCTATTTATCCATTTTATCGAGGACTCATCGGCAATATTCAGGACATTCCTCACCCCAAATATCGGCAAATGCGTGACGGACTCGTAGGAATTTTCAAGCAATATCCAAACGTCATGTATGCTAACGGACATGAGCATAATTTGCAGTTAATCGTCAGAGATTCAATCAATTACATAACTTCGGGTTCTGGTTCAAAACAAACTCCCGTAAAAATGGGTAAGGATTCTGAATTTGCCCAAGCGACCAAAGGTTTTGCTCGGGCAGACTTTTATGAGGATAAAATCATCCTTACATTTTGGGAGGGTGACGGACAAGACGGCAAAGAGTTGTATCAAAAAACACTTCCGATACTTAGAAATAAAAACCAAGAATTGACCAATCTACATCATCTTACGGATGATGGCATTGTCCCCAATCCAAATTTCAGTGCTTCGGCATTTAAAAAATGGTTACTTGGGACTAATTATAGAGATGTCTGGACGACTCCTATTAATCCCCAAAAACTCAATTTTCAAGACCAAGAAGGAGGCTTGAAAATCACCCAACGTGGGGGTGGATTCCAGACTTTATCACTTCGTTACCAAGCTCCAAATGGCTCTCAATTTGTAACTCGTTCTATTGAAAAATATCCTGCCAAAGCCATTCCTGAGAGTATCAGAAGCGGTTTTACGGAGTCGATTGTGTCTGACCAAATTTCGGCTTCTCATCCGTATGCGGCATTGGTGGTGGCTCAATTGGCTGAGAAGGCAGGGATTTTACATACGAATCCACAGTTGATAATTATTCCTAATGATACTATTTTACGGAATTATAAACGACTGTTTTCTAATCAGTTAGCACTCTTTGAGGAGCGTCCCGATGGTGGTTTTGCGGGTTCAAAAAAAATATTGAGTACCGCAAAAATCGTTGAGAAATTAGCCGAAGACAATCATAATAAAGTGGATGAAAAGGCAGTTTTGAAAGCTCGCATTTTTGATATGTGGATTGGTGATTGGGACCGTCACGATGACCAATGGCGATGGGCTGGGTATGAAAACGACAAAGGGATGATTTATCGACCCATTCCCCGAGACCGTGACCAAGCATTTTTTGTCAATCAAGGAATATTGCCTAAAATCGTTTCTCGCAAATGGATTCTTCCCAAAATTCAAGGATTTGATTATACCATCAGAGATGTGCCTGGGCTTGCGTTTAATGCCCGCTATTTTGACCGCTCATTCTTGACGCAATCGACTGAAAATGAATGGATTGAAGTTGCAAAATCGTTACAAACCAGTATGACAGATTCAGTGATTGATTCGGCGGTGAAGTATCTGCCCAATTTGCCCAATCATTCAATTATCATTGCTGAGAAATTAAAAAGAAGAAGAACCGACTTAGTAGATTATGCCCTACAACAGTATCAATTTTTGAGTAAAACGGTTGATATTTTAGGCAGTAAAAAAGACGAAAATATTGAGGTAAAACGCTTAGAATCAGGCAATACTGAGGTTTCTGTTTTCGACCAAAAGAAAGATGCCTCCTCTGGGAGATTAATTTACCATCGGATTTTTGACCCACAAATCACCAAGGAAATCCGTATTTGGGGTTTTGATGGTGATGATAAATTTGTGGTTTCGGGTTTATCGTCAAAAGGTGCAAAAGTTCGATTGATTGGCGGAAAAGGCAAAGATACTTTCGTTGATTCATCGAGTGTGAGTGGTTGGAGAAAGAAGACCATTATTTATGATAAATTAGAAAATACAACGGTGGATGTTGGCTCTGAAACCAGAAATTTATTATCAAAAAATAAACACGTAAACGACTATCAGCGAGAATCTTTCGACTACGATGTGGTTAGTCCTTTGGCATCTTTTGAATTCAATCCCGACCAAGGTTTTTTCTTAGGTTCTGGCATCCAATGGACTCGCCATGCTTTCCGAAAAAGCCCATTTGCCAGCCGTCATAGTATTGCTGCCAATTATTCTTTTGCTACGTCTTCTTACAATGTCTATTATCAAGGTGAGTTTACAGACTTTATTGGTAAAACCGATTTTGAGTTGAAAGGGACTGTTAGACAAGGAGGCTTGGTGGATAACTTTTTTGGTTTGAGTAATGAGTCTCAATATATCCAAGAAAAAGGGATTGATTTTTATAGAATGTTATACGAAAACGAATCTTTCCACGGACTTTTTAAAAACCAATATGGCAAGCTGACCTTGTATTACGGTCCTTACTTTGACAGTTGGGAAATCAAAAAAAACTCAACCAGATTTATCAATGAATTTGCTAATAATCGAAATGAAATTTATGACCAAAAATCATACTTAGGCTTGAAAACAGGGTTTGTTTTGGATAATAGAGATAATCCCATTCTGACTACTCGTGGCGTATTGTGGAACACAGATATTACTTATCAGAAGGGTGTCTATAATACACCACCCAAAACCACAATCTTCAATCTGAAAACTGACCTTTCGTTTTATTACACTTTTAAATTACCCGCAATGGTAAGTTTAGCAACACGCTTCGGTGGGGGTATAAATTTTGAAGATTATGAACTTTATCAAGCCAATACCTTGGGGGGACTTACCAATTTGAGAGGTTACAGAAGGACTCGTTTTTCTGGAAAATCATCTTTTTATAACAATACAGAGGTGAGAGTAAGGGTTTTGAATATCAAATCCTATTTGTTCCCAGCTTATGCAGGAATCCTTGGTTTTTATGACATCGGAAGAGTCTGGAATCCATCAGAAACATCCAATAAATGGCATAGAGGATATGGCGGAGGAGTTTGGTTTGCACCCTTCAATATGTTTGTGTTTTCAGCCACTTATGGGATTTCAGAAGAAGATACAAACGTTAATATTAGAGCTGGGATGTTTTTTTAAGGATTATTATAACCCCTTAACATACTGATAAATAGCCTCTTGCGAACGAATACTATCAGAAGAAATTTGTGCCTTTGGAATATTCTCTATTTGTTCATTTAAGGAAACAGCCTGTACATTATCAACCAACTGAAAATGAATAATATCCTTTATTTGTTGCTTCAATTCTGGATTTAAGATAGGGAAACAGACTTCTATCCGTTTATAAATATTTCGATTCATCCAGTCCGATGAGCCTAAATAGATGGTTTCTTCGCCATTGTTATGAAAAATAAATATTCTCCCATGTTCTAAATATTTGTCCACGATTCTGGTAATGCTAATATTCTCGCTCATGTTAGGAATTCCTGGAATGCAACAACAGATACTTCGGACTAACAACTGGATTTTTACTCCTGCATTGCTTGCTTCGTATAATTTGGAAATAAGTACACGCTCTTCCAAATTATTCATTTTTATCGTAATACTGGCTGATTTACCCATTTTTGCTTGATTGATTTCATTATCAATCAAGTCCAAAAATGTTTGTAGCAAATTGTATTGAGCTATTAACAAACGTTGAGGTCGCCAAACGGGCAATGAGTCTTTGGTTCTTTCAAGCGAAAGAGTCAAGAATAGTTTTTCCAAATCCTGAGCCATTTCTACATTGGCAGTCATCAAAATATGGTCTGTATAAACCTTCGCCGTTCCTTCGTTCAGATTACCAGTGGCATACATCCCGATATAATCCATTCTGCCGTTGGCGTTTCGTTTTTTGACCAAGGCTATTTTGGCGTGTACTTTCAATTTAGGGTCACTAAAAATTACGTGAACACCTGCCTTCTTTAATTTTTTGCTCCAAGCTACATTATTGGCTTCATCAAATCGTGCTTTTATTTCAACCAAAACTATTACTTTTTTCCCATTTTTTGCCGCCGTTACTAAGGCATTGGCAATTTTACTCGTACTGGCAACTCGGTACAAGGTCGTGTAAATTTCTTCTACATCCGTATTGGTAGCTGCCTCTCCAAAAAACTGTAAAACCGTAGCGTAATCGTTGTAGGGAGGATGTATGAGAATATCTTTTTCAAGAATAGCGTCAAAAATTGAACTATATTTTTCGGATATTTTGTACAGTGTACTTTGCCAATTTGGATATTGAAGTGCAGGAATTGAAAGCGGAATCCCAAAGAAATCTTTTAGGTTATGATAACGTCCGCCCGCACTTGGGAGGACACTATCCAACGGTAAGCAATTAATTAGTTTCTGTAATAAATCATCGAGCATGGTGGCATCGTACAGAAACCGAGAAGCATAGCCAAACTCTCGTTCTACTATTTTATGTTCCATCGTTTCTAACAAATGGTCGTCAATACTTCCCTCAATCTCCAAAGCCCCGTTTCTGGTTACTTTAATATTGTAGCTGTTTTCTATAACATCATTCGTAGGGAGTAAATAGGCAGCATTTGCAGCAATTACATCATCAATAAATACAAGGTAGGTTTTGGCTTCATGGACAATCTTAATAAATCGTCCACAGCTTTCAGTGGGGATGTTTACTATCCAAATATTCTCTGAATTTTGGGTGGTATTTCTCGAAAAAATACATTTGTACAATAGGTTATTTTCAACATACGTATCGTTCTTGTGATGAATTAGCTTACATTGTAAATGAGGCAGTAATTCTGCAAAAAAGGCATTTTTTAACGAAGAAGCTAAAAAATCGGGGAACTCTTTATTGTACAAAATGACTACGCCTTCATTTTCTAATGGTAACAATACCTTTGATTTTAATATTGAACCATATTCTGTTAACTGACTTTGGATGATATGCGTTATTTTTTCAAAATCGTGCTTGGCTTCATCGTCTTTTTGGGCTTCTTCCATGATGGTTGGAATACGTACTCTGTAAAACTCATCCATATTGGAAGAATAAATAGCCAAGAATTTGAGCCTTTCCAAAATAGGTACACGTTCGCTGGCGGCTTCCAACAACACTCTATAATTGAACGAAAGCCAGCTTATATCTCTATTGAAAAATGAAAACATATTTTTTTAGGATTCTACTACAATTTATACGGGACTGTCATCCCGACGAAGGAGGGAACTGTCAGCCTCTCTCAAAAAATTACGATTAAGGGTGGATAATAACAGTTCCCTCCTTCGTCGGGATGACAAGTCTCATGTAAATCTCACAGTAAAACCATTTCACTTTGTGTCAGTTAAAATGAATGTAATCACAAAAGCAATGATGGAGATAATCAGTCCAAACATGAAAAAATTATAGGCTGTTCTCAACAATTTGTATTTTTTGCCTAATACCAAACCTTGGGCATGAACATCCTTGATTAATGAACCATACAAAAAGTCTTTGTCTTCTATCAAACTCAACATTCCTTCATTGTAGGTTTCTAAGGGAGTATTATAAAAATTACCGAAGAAAAGTAAATTAACTTTTTTGGAAGCTACATCATCTGTGGTCAAAATGCCGTCTGGAAGGCTTGGTCTGGTAGCTAATATGGCAAAAATGATAGTACCGACATTGGTAATAAGCAACAACAAAACAGGTATCAACAAGTTTGGATTCTCCTCCACCTTTTCCAACAATACACTCAGTAAAACTGATATGATAATTGAGTTTACCGTTATCATAATGCTTGATTTATTATCAGCCTGACTGCTTAATTGTTGGTTATTGCTACTCGTAACCCTAAAAACCGTCTCAACGCCACGTTCAGGTTTTGACGAATTCTTTTCAGGTTTGGTTAGTTTATTTTCCATTTTCGTTGATGCTTCGATTGCCACTTTCTTTTCTTCTTTATTAAATTTATCTTGTAATAACGCTACGTTCCTCTGTTGTTGGTCAGCTAATAGTAAGTTGGCATAATCCGTATAATAAGTATGTTTTTGAACAAAAGTGATACTGTGTTCATACCAATCTTTTTTAGTATCTTTTGAACCTCTGGCTTCTTTGAATTCCTTTCTCAGTAAGCGATTTATTTCCATAAAGTTTACACTTCCTAAATGAAAAAGATCAGCATCACATACAATTTGCTCTAATAAATTGTTGGCATTCTGAGGCAATTGAGTGGCTTTTATACAGCCCGCTATTTTTTCGATTATATCATTGTCAATACTTGCCTCCGTCAAAAATTGGGTAGCAATCCAAGCACTAAGTTCTTCGTGGTCTTTGCCCGTTATTTCTTGACAATATCCAATATCGTGAAACCAAGCGGCAGCATTTACTACAAAATAGTCTTCATCACTGAGTTGATAATGTTCGGCAATTTGTTGTACGGCATTAACGACAAACTTGGTGTGTTCCAAATTATGGTAGAGAAGTGCAACGTGGTTATTTTCTTGATAATACTTGGTTACGTACTTTTTGACCTCCTTTAATTGTTCTTTATAATATTTCATAATTGCATAAATTTAAGGAACGGAAATTAAATAATATACACAATTTATAATCAAGATATTTTTGTAAAATTCGAGGCGGTAAAACCGCAGTTACGCAGAGCGTAATGAGGATTTTTCCAACGAAGAAGTTTATAAAAATAGCGATTAGAAATGTGTAGGTTATTTAATTTCAGTTCCTATGCCATATTGATGTTTATTCTAAGCCCTTTTAAGCCGCTAACCCCCTGCATTTCTTCTAATTGATACATTTCAATCCCCATTTCTAACAGACCTGTATATTGCAAATATTCTATGTAACCTTTGTATTCATCTGCCTCACTTTGCTGGCTGTAAACGATGGAAATTGTATTGGGCTTAGTTAATCTTTCCTCGGTATTATAAATCTTAATTTTGTCTATTCGCTTTTTGATAATCTCGTATCTGATATTATAAGAACCATCCACATCAAATCTTTTCTCTGCCATCCTGAAACTAATGGCTATTGGGTTTTTATGTGCCAAGATGAGTTGAGTCGTTTGTAAGGGATATTTTAATTCGTTTTGCTTGCTATGTATCAGTTTTGCGGCATTGATTAATGTAGTCAATTGCCACATTTTCAGGTTTTTAAGAAATAAAAAATCAAACTTTATGTTGGGTTGAATCGACTGACCAATGTAGGCATTAAACTCTACACCATCCGTAACGTATCTTTCAAAATAAAAAGGATAATTTTTCTGAGCTTCTTCTTGTTGTGCATCTAAATACTGGGCAAGCATTTTATTGATTACCCCGATACTCTCCTCATACGCCGCTCGTTCCTTATAAACTGTCCGATGTTCGTTATTAATACTTTCGTGGTATTGGTCTATTTTTTCTACCAATACTGGGTTGGATTGTCGTAAATACTGAAACACATTTGGTACTTCGTGCAGTAAAAACTGAGTCGTAACATACTCATTTTCAGTCTGAATACCCTTAGAGATATTGATAATATATTTCTCGGTTTTAAATTTTATCTCTTGTAATAATGGTAGCTTTTCGGTCAAAATGGCTTCGCTAATAATTGATTCCACCATCTGTAACTGGCTTACTAAGTCTTTTGCAATGGTTTCGTTTCTTATGATAGAGGAGTTTTTAATATCAATTGCCCCGTACAAAGGAAAGATATTCTCAAAACTGATTTTATCAATGCTTGCTTGTTGTTTGGTTACTTTTTGGAGAATATATTGCAGTGCTACTTCCGTAAATTTCCATTCAACTGACTGGTGAATGGCGGTAAATTTCTCTTTCAGCACCTTATCCACCATGTTGTCCAAAAGTGTCGAACCTTTTTGCAAGGCAATACTGAATAAAGGGGTTATTTTCTTTAAAACATTTACTTGTTTTTTGTGAAAGGTATTAGCATTAACGCACGCCACTTCTAAAATACCTATCAGCTCATCGTCATTATACAAAGGGCAAATGATGATACTTTTAAAACCAAGTTGCACATATTGACTTATTCTTCCTTGTGTATCCGTGCAAGCAGTTGCAATATCTTGAATTAAAATAGGTTCTTTATTTTCAGAAAACTCCTTTAAAAACTTTGCGTAGTATTTCAATTTCTCCTCCTCGCTAACGACACCGTCCTGTTCAGTAATGCTTCGGTTCATGTTTAATTTTGGAAAAACCAAATGCTCATTTACCTTTATAAAAGGACTCATGCCCACTGCAACAGAGTTGATACCAATTAAATTTTTAATATGGCTTTGTAAAGATTCAAATTCATCTTCCTCAGAGAATGCGTTAAGACGAATCAGGTTGTCTTTTATGATATTAATTGTTTCTCTTTCCGTAACATCAACAATATCGTCTATGATAGTCATGCCATGATATTCAAAGGCATCAACGGGGATTTTTTCTTCAAGGTTTTCTATTTGCAAAAAATCCTCAAAAGGCATATCAAACCAAGAAGGGTCTATGATTAGATTTTTGTCAATCAGCTTGGGAGTCAGATACTTACAAACCACTTCCAAAGAGACATATCGAGTGAATCCTTCGATTGGGTCTATTACTTTGTGAATACTAATATTTGGCTCATTTATGAGTTGATTATTGTAGTAATTGTAGATTACGATGTAGGACGTTATTTTATTGGTTTTCTCTAACTCTTCTATATCTTTTTCAGTAGGCAAAAACACCATACCAACATTATCTTCATTTAAAAATAACTTCCTATATTCCTCAGAGGCATAGACACTTTGCATACCAAATGGAACAAACGCCGCATTGAGTATTTTTTTATCAGACTGCATGGGGGGAAAAATAGTAGCCATCATTTGTGCTACGAACGTAGTATGCTTATCTAAGAGGGAAATGTCAGTTATTGGAGCAAGTAATTCTGGGTGTTCTTTTGCATATCGTAATAAATAACCATACATTTCTTCTGCACCGAGTTTTTTATCGTCAATATGCTTTTGCAATAAATTTAGTACTGGTTCAAAACTTAGTACGCCCTTATATTGCTGTCTATCAATGGAGAGTTTTACAGACATTTAATAATGAATTTTAGATGTTTAAAGAAAGAATGATGATATAATTGCTTGAATATGCTTGCAGATAATTTATTAATAATCAGCAAATTAAATACCAAAATACAATAGGTTCAATGTAAAATTGGTAGTACAAATATATAATTGATTTTTTAAATTCAAAGGTCAAATCCAAATAGAATAGCTTTTTTGTATTGACTTCTTACCACAAAAAAAGAACCAAGAACCAACAAAAGTATTAATTTCTTAAAACTTCTATTGACTCTTGATTCTTTTGAAATGTTTATTCACGCTTGATTACTTGCGTCCTTTCTTTACTTGCTTTCTCAAAACCTCAATCTCCTTCTCCTGACGAATCACGTGCAAAGTCAATTCTTCCACTTTTTCCAGTAATTTAGAAACCATCACATCAACTGCAACGCCTTTTTCTACAACCTCTGTCGCAGAAGGAACATTGGGCAAATGCTTGTATTTTCCAATAAATTCTTCCGTTTTTTTCAAAGAAAGTAATGCGTAATTCTTCTCAAAAACTCGGTCAGACCATTGATTTTCAGAGGAATAACGGATTTTGAAATGACTCAAAACGGGTGTACCTTCTGCATCCGTTGCCAAAAAGTTTTCGCCATTAATATTCATCAAATTTTGGTTTAAGGATGCCACAAAATTGATGTTTCCTTTCAAACGAAATTCTCCTCGTACATCTAAACGTGCCTGTGGATTTGCCGTACCGATGCCGACTTTCACGAGCGTACTATCGCCCAAAACCAAACCATCATCCACGGCAACTTTGGCATTATAACCAATTGCAGATGCTCTTTGAAGATTATTCTGATTTGTGCCGACTCCGCCAGCATAACGTCCAAAATATGAGGCTGTTTGGGCAAATGATGTTGCTGTGAAAATGAATAAAATTAGGAGAGTGAAATATGAATTTTTCATCGTAATTATTTTTTAATTAGCTGATTATAAAGTTGTTATATCAGAGGATGATAATATTAAGAAATACTAATAGTGTTTTACGGGGATTTGAGAATCCCGCTGTCAGGTTTGAGAACCTGACAGCACAGAGATAAAGTTTAAGCGATAAATTTCTTAGCTATGTATTCTTTTCTTCTTGAAATAACCGCCTGTTGTCCGTTGGTCATGGTCAGTTTTCTTTCTTCTTGATTATACGTTTTCACATGATTTGGATTGACCATAAACGTTCGGTGTACTCTCAAAAAACCATGTGTTTCTAAAAACTCTTCATAGTATTTTATGGAATGAGCTAAGACTTTTTTCTTGCCATTATCCATAAAAACTGTCGTGTAATTGATGTCCCCTTTCAGTAAAACTACCTCATGAATAAATACTTTTTTAGAGGTTCGGTGATTCAAAATTAATAGCGAGTTATTTCCTTTTTGTTGATACTTTCTCATGTTTAGGGTGTGTTAGTGATTTGATTTTTTGTGTTTAAATGGAAGATAAGTATTAAAAATATAAATGAGATTCCACAGAAAATGATAAACCAATTTGGATGCTTTGTATAAAAACTTTTCTTAGTTACGCAAAGAACTTCCTTTGTTCCGATGGTGGCTTTGAACCACGGTAATTTTCCCTCAATATTTCCGAATGGGTCGATGAAACAAGAAATCCCTCCGTTTGAACACCTGACAATACTTCTCCGATTTTCGATGGCTCGCATACGGGTGAAACTTTGTAATTGTTTAGCCCCTGGGGTTGTGCCAAACCATGCGTCATTGTTCATTAGGGCAATAAATTCTGCATCATCATTGACCAAATCTGCCATTTTGTGAGGGAACATTTGCTCCCAACAGATTGTTAGTGCCACTCTGAATTTATCTCCTTTCAAATTGGCATAATCAAACGTATAAGGTTCATTACCCCTTTCCATGGCATTTCCCCTTGGCGTTGGCGTTTGCTCAAAATAAGGCATCAGTTCCACAAAAGGCAATCCATATTGTTTCTGATACACTTTTACATCATTGGCTTTCAGTTTCAAGGAATCCCAAAACATGGCTAACTGTGGAGTAAAAACTAAGGCATTATTTCTGAAAATATATTTTTTTGATGTGTCAGGATATTCTACATAACCAATCGCTACCGAAGTTTGCCAATTTGAAATGGCTTTTTTTGTAAAATTAAAAAGAGCTGTATCTTGAAAAAGTGGAACTGGAATCGCCGCTTCTGGCAATACTATCAAATCGGGCTGGGCAGTTCTCACGGCAGAATCTGACAGCGAAATTATCTGGTCAAAAGTTTTTTGAGCCAACAAACTATCTTTTGAGTAACTGTCTAAATTTGTTTGAATGATACTTACTTTTGAAGTTCTATTGTCTAAACCGATTACACTTTGAGGTACGATTTTCGTTATCCAAAAACTATAAATTAAAGGTAAAAATAAAAAGCCCCCTAACCTCCAGAGGGGGAACATTCTTCGACGATTAACTCCCCCTCTGGGGGTTAGGGGGGCTACAAATGCTATCAAACTATTCATCCCCATCACCCAAAAGCCAACGCCCCACATTCCGAAAATATCAGCAAATTGAATCAGCCAAGTGTTGTTTGCTTGTGTGTATGGAAGCAAATATACCTGTAATCCGTGTGGTGCAATGTGGGCGAGCCAGTCTGTCAGCGTCCACACGAAGGGCAAGGCTATCAATGCTTTTTCCCAAGAGAATCTTTTTTGTACAAGGTAAAAAATTACTAATGGCAATAACAAAAAAGGCATTTGCGAAAAAACACAAACCAATAATGCCTGAAAACTATAATAATTTACCCACCAAACACTGATGAAAAGAGCAACGATTATTAATAAAAAGGCTTGAAACAAATAGATTTTAAAAGACTGAATATCACGATTTGCTAACAAAAACGGAACAAACGCAAACCAAGCCAAAATACCCGTTGGAATTGGGTCGTAAGAGGGAAACGACAAACCTAAAAGTATTCCACTCAATAGCCAAGCCCAATTTTTCATAAATTACTTTGAAGTGGATAAGTTTTAAATTGATGTTTTTTTTGTGTATTTTGTCAGAACACGATTTTGAAGATTAATATGATTTACAGGATTGTGATTTTTAATCTTGTTAATCATTAAAATAATGTTCTAAATTTTTGTGTATTTTGTCAGAACACGATTTTGAAGATTAATATGATTTACAGGATTGTAATTTTTAATCTTGTTAAATCATTAAAATCTATAAAATCATGTTCTGATTATTTACACAAAACTACTTTGATGTAATTTTAAAATATATACCTCTCAGGAGGTAATTTTTAGTTTATTGACCAAGAAGACTTTATATTCGTTTTTCTTTTTTGTAATTCATTTACCAAAAAATCTTCTTTCGTTTTCTGTGAAATTTAAAGTCCTTTACAATCACCTTGTCGGGTTGAAATCAATTATTCATCGTTAGCACTGCTCCTGCGAGCATATTCATGTTGGCTCCGTTTTCAAGCGTTAAATTCCTTAAACTTTTCACACCCGATACGTCCAGCCTATGTCCAGTGCGGATAAGTACGCTGAGTGTGCTTATGTTCCCATTTGGAATCACTGGTGAAATGACCCAAGATTGTCCACCATTGCTACTTGCCTCCCAATTGGTAGTGGCATCGAGTGTCACATTTCCATTGCTCCTGAAAGCATAACTGACGATACCGAACTCATCTGCTCCAATGTCTGGGTTGGTTGTACTTCTACTTTCGCAAGCAATGTCCGTTGTTACGGTAGCTATCGGAATTCCTGCATTGTTTAGTGCTGGATTTGTATTCACATCCAAAAAAAGACCGTTACCTGCTATAAAATTGGGCTGAACACTAATCGAATTTAAATCTTCGGAAGAAGCCGTTTGCCAATTTGCGATGGTAGAAAAGGGGAGTGCGGTGTTAGAAATTGAATTAGTAATAGCAGTATGAGAGCCAGAACCACTCGCAAAAAGTGCATTATTATTTGAATTTAAATTACTTGCAGGCAGGGCATAACCCAGACCAAGAGCCACGTTGTTGATTGTAGCACCATTTCCAGGACCATTAGCGACTAAAATATTATTGAACACATTTACAACTGGATTAGAACCAAGTATTGATAAGGCAACATTAGGAAACGCTCCACCTGTCAATGCACCCGTTGTGTTCATGGTAACTGAGTTATGATATACATTCGTTATGCCTGAACCACCTGCAACTAAAATTCCTGAGCCAAAATCATTTGCGGTTCCATTGGCATAAATATTACTAATCATATTGTTGGCAACGGTAGTGGTTCCAGAACTGGTTTGATTCACCACAATTCCTCCCGCAGAAAAAGTATTCGTAGCTTTGATATTATCAATAAAATTGTTTGAAACTACTGTATTGGTTGTCTCTCCACCAGACGACAAATTATTGCTCATCGTATTTGTACCAAGTGCGATAGCCATTAAATCATTGGAACCAGCAACACTTTCAATATTTTTTATGCTATTTCCTTTTATTGAGTAGGAATCAGCAAACAGCACCATTATGCCCACTCTTCCAATATTGTCCTGAGTTGCCACAGTTCCATCCATCAAATTTTGTTCTATACGCCCATTACTATTTTTATTTGTAATACTTTGACCACCTACAAAAATACCTATCTGAGCTTTGGTAATTCGGTTATTTATTATTGAATTATTGTTGTTGTTAAAGGCATTTGCACC
Organism: Cytophagales bacterium; assembly: GCA_013298125.1. Lineage (GTDB taxonomy): Bacteria > Bacteroidota > Bacteroidia > Cytophagales > Spirosomataceae > Arcicella. The sequence continues at coordinate 149,950 of JAAFJP010000008.1, forward strand.
ATTGCCAATGGTTGGTCCAGAAATATTTACTGCTACTGATGTAGTGCTATTTGAGTTACCAATAATATTACAATTGTAAATATTGTTAAAACTTGCACCATCTGAATTGATGTTTTGCAAAGAAATAACTGCTGAACTGGTTGATGGATTGGTATTTTGAATCGTCAAATTTCTGGTGGCAGATGATGCTGGACAAATTTCATTGGGTGTACTGCCATTCGTTCCATTGATAGTTACATAATCGGCTCCTTCCAAAACCAAAAGTGCCGTTGTGGAGCTTCCAGTAAGGTTGGCGTTCACTCCCGTTGCGGGTTTTATCGTCAGGGTGTTCACTGTGCTTGAATTTTCATTATTCCGAATGACGATGGGGTAAGTTTCATTTGGATAAGTAGCGTCAATCAATGAAAAAGTGATAGCTCCATTCAAACATTTGGTGCTATAATCATTGACTGCTGCTGTGAGTGTGGCATAATTTCCACCCACTCCAACCGTATAAAGTCCACTCAATGCAGTAGAAAATTGATACGAAGAAGGACTTGTAGGAGGAACTGAAACGGCTGGCGGGTTTGAAGTAAATCCACTTGCTCCTGCACTTGGAAAAGCCGTTATGTTGGGTGTTGTCGCTTTATCCTGAGCCACAATGTAATAAGAGACATTGTCTCCTACATTAATTCCTCCTCCAAAAGTAAAAGAATAATTGTTGCCCGATAGATAGGTTGCAGTCACTGGTGTCCATGTCCCAGCGTTTACTTTCCAATACAGTACAGGTAAACCAGTACCAGAGATTGGTATTCCAGAAGCATCTGAAATGGATACAATCAAAGTTCTTGCAGTACCGTTGCACGCAAAATTGAAAGGAGTATAAGAAATTACTGGCGGGTTCAAATCTAATATCACGCCATCAAATTCATCTGCCCCAATGTCAGGAGCGTTGGCTCCGCCATTGACAGAGCCAGTTGGACCAGGTCTGTTTTGATTGTCAAAATCAACTAAAACATTTGTTGTAGTTCCAGCAGACTCTATTTGAGTGGGTGTTGTACCTAAGTTCAAACGCAAATTAGCTATGGCTGGGTCAACGAACGGCACGCTGATTCCTGTGAATGAATTGTTATCACTTAACGAACTGGTTTTCCAAGCAGCAAAATTTTGAGCCGTTGTCCAGTAACCTATTGTGTTCACGTTTGCATTGAGTACATTAAAATTGGAGGCATTTGAAGACCAACCCACGCTTGAAGCAGTTGCACCATAGTTGTTGCCTATCGCAAAATGTTGCCCTGTTCCTCCACTTCTAACATTGTTCACTATATTATTTAGGATATTGACGGTAGCTGTTCTTGCATTGACAGTATAATCGGTTCTGGCAATACCAAAACTGGGTTGAGCACCAAATGACACAGTCCCCTCTATGTGAACGGTATTATGCAAAATATTCATTACTGGATTTGGTGTAGAGCCATTGTTGCATTGGATACCCACAATGGCGGTATTGCTGTTCTGCCCGCCACCTAAGGAAATCATGTTGTTTTCTACATTTACTGCCGTTGTTCCCGAGCGGATTAAGATTCCTGCAATCGCCGAAGGAGACGTGGCGGACGTGCTGGTTCCAGCATTTTGAAGCCCATAAATTCTATTTCTTGAAATAGTGGTGTTTGCGGCATTGCCTTGACCTATGCCCACCACATAACTTGCATTTGTACCCGTATTTGTATTTGACAAATTATAAACGGTATTTTGCGTTATCACGGAGTTTGTTCCTACACTTAAACTAATCCCCGAAACACCCGAAACACCATTACCTATGGCTGTATTGGTAGTATTAGAGGTCAAATTACCAATGTTATTATTTCTGATATTAAATATTGAGCTATTTCCAGTAGCCGCATTTGTAAATATTCCTCTAACATATCCTCCTGTTCCTGTACCATAAGATGCCATGTTTAGAATAGAATTGCCTTCAATCGTACAATTTGTAGCCACTGTAAACTGAATCCCCGCCACTAATGAATTGACAGTGGTTAACCCTAATGTTCCTGCTCTAATGCTATTTGCGTTTGATGTATGCCCTATGCTGTTTAATTTAATTTCGAGCGATGCTGATGAAGCGGTGTTTAATATTGCCGTTGTAGCCGATGACACAATTGCAGAGGTGCTACTGCAAGTTAATGCACCAAATTGATTTCCGTTGATAACCATATTTCCTGTGGAACCATTATGAATCCCAATCAAAGTAGCACCTGATTGACTTGGTCTTACATTCACCATATCAACGCCCGTAGCACTACCAATTTGATTATCAATAATATTGTTATTTCCATTGATTACATTTATCCCGAAAAATACACCTCCTGCAACACTGCTATTACTGCCAGTACTGGAAGTTTCTAATAATATTTTAGAAATGGTATTGTTGTTTATGGTATTTACAGCCGAAGTAGTATTGCCAGACGTAAGACTGATGGCAATGAAATTGGTGGCTATATTGCCAAGCATGGTATATACACCAGTAAATGACGGACTATTTCCACCAATGGTATTATTAGCAATAGTATATCCACTTCCTGAGTTAATGTCCATACCCGTATGAAAAGCCCCGTTGGTAAAGGTTCTATTACTTGTTTGGTATAAAATATTACCACTTATTGTCCAGTTAGATGTATTAGCAACTAATTTAATTCCATTCGATTGAGCGTTTGGATTAAAAAAGTCAAATATTCTGTTTGATGAAATAGTATTGTTATTGTTTTCAACACTTGCACTCAGTCCACTGGAATAAATCCCATTAATTGGAAAGTTGGTTCCTGCTGCCCCAATGTTACAATTAGTAATGTTGATGTTGTCATTTCCTATTGTAGTTCCTTCGGCAAAATAGACCACTCCCAAACCAGTTGTAGCTTCCCAGCCTGTTGAACCCAAAATGTTGGTTCCAGTAATGTTGATTAAGGTGGCATCATTTACAAAGCGAATAGTTGAAGCATTTGCATTGGTAGAAGTGTTTGAAAAAGTCAAATCACCTCCACCAGTATTTCCACTTATCGTAATATTATCTGCCCCATTAAAATCAACCAAGGGTCCGTTTATATTACCAGAAACCGTTACTATACCAGTAGCATTGATATTTATTGAAGAATAATTTGCACTGCCAGTACCGCTTGAATTTAAAACCGCTGAGGCAGTTTCAGTGGTGTTTTCATTAACGTTAATAGTAATGTTTTGCCGATGAGTACCATTGTTAATGGCTGCGAAAGCATTTTGCAGTGTAGTGTAAGTTGCTGAACTTACTCCAGCTGTGGCAGACACAATAATTGGCGTGTTTACAATACAGTTGCTTCCCGATGAACCACCGTCGGTAATTGTCCAGTTTTTAGTAGTACTTAGGGTGTTTCTTGAAGTAACAGCTTCCAATCCATACTGTTTTGAACTTGCACCAAAAACTACATTTGAGGCAATAGAAGTATTGGCTGCCCAACCAATAAGCGTTTGTGTATATTGCTTACATTTAAGACCACTACCGTTAAACATATTTTGGGCTGTGCTTAATTGATTAAGTTGCCAAGACCCTAAATTTTGATTGAAAACTGTTGCATTTTCAAACATCGAACTCATATTCGTCACCAAGGCTGTATTCCAATTCAAGGGTCTATTGAAACTACTTGCACCTTTAAACATATTGCTCATGTCGGTTACTTTGGCGACGTTCCAGTTGCCAATGGACTGGTTGAACGCTGTTGCATTTTCAAACATTCCCTTCATATTAGTTACATTAGCGGTATTCCAATTGCCAAGGGGTTGATTAAAAGCTGTTGCCCCTTTAAACATATTTTCAACATTTACGAGTGTACCCGTTGACCAAGTATTAATATTAGATGGTCCAGTCAGGCTACTACACCCCTCAAACATACTGACAGCAGCTAAGCAAGAGGATAAATCGGGAACGTCTGACGCATTAATATTTAGGTTAGTGCAGCCTCTGAAAGCCTGCGATAAAAACAACCAAGATGCTGTTCCCCACTGTGTTACTTGTGTCAGTCGTTGGCTGTTGATATTGTTGTCGATGCTAAAATATCGCAAGTTAGCAGGTGCTATACTCAAACGTATGGTAGCATTGGCAGGTAAACCGTTAATGGTTCTTAGATCTGGTAGAATAAACGTTGCAGGAAATGTTCCGCTGCCAGATTGCCCTGCCGGTATCGTTTCCCATGAATAACTAATAGGTTGAAGATTAAGGGTAAAGAACGAAATACTATTATTGTCATCAGCACCTGAATTAGCTAAGTTCCAAATCGTGATAAATGAATCTGCACTCTGGCTATTAGCTTTGGTTGTAAATACAGTGGACAAGAGAAATAACAAGATAATTTTCTTCATGGGTACTTAGAAATTTGAGACAGGTAATTTCAAAATACAAAATTATGATAATCATGAAGTCAAAAAAATAGTGGCTAACCCTCATTTTTAAACTTGAATAACAATTTTTTAAAAATCTTCAATACTTTTGAACCAAAGAAACCCTAATCAATGCAAAGCAAGTTTTTAAGTTTACTATTTTTTATCACGTCTTTTTGCGTAAAAGGACAAGTTATCACTATTAATAAAAATACAGAAAGGGTTGATTTGCAGGAGATTAGTACAGTTTATAAAGACAAAAGTCATCAACTAAATATTAACCAAATTTTACAAAACAAAGCACATGTTTTTAAACCAGTCAAGCATCTCAATACAGGTATTACTTACACAGATTATTGGGTAAAGTTTGCTTTAAAAAATGCCTCAAAAAATGAATCAGACTTGTTTTTAGCTTTTGAAGGCATCGTGAATGATACGATTTTTTTGTATAAAATGATTGATAAAAAGGTGGTTGAAACAAAAATGTTAGGAGAATATTTGCCTTTTTCAAAAAGAAAAATAAAGCATCGCAAACCCATTTTTGATATTACACTTGCCCCAAATGAACAAGCTGAATATTATATAAAAACAACTGGAAATGGACAACCCATGAACTTAACGGCATCGCTTTTAAATGACCAAGGATTTCATAATTGGGACGTACAGAAAATGTTTTTCTTGGGCGTAGTCTATGGCATTATGCTCTTAATTTTGGTATTGAATTTTTCTTTTTATCTCATCACAAAAGAAAATATTTACATCGTTTTCTCACTGCAAGTTGCTTTTTCGATGTTATGTATTCTTTATTTTGATGGCTTTATTTATCAGTATATTTTTCCTAATAATGGCTATTGGAGTAATGAAATCATAGCGATTGCGATGTGTTTTACTTTTATTTTCTCCAATCATTTTACTTGCGATTTTTTCAATCTAAAAACCTTAGCCTCTTGGGCTTATCAAACTTTTCAGTATTCTAACTATTGGATTTACATTGTATTAGCTTTTTCATTCCTACATCCACTTGGTTTTAATACTTTTATTATTTTAATGACAGCCCTAACTTCCTTGGTGGCTTTGTTGTTGTTTGTTTCCATTCTTGCAGCTAAGAAAAAAGGATTTGCTTCGTATATTTTTGGGTTGGTAGCCACGGTGTGTTTGATTGTCTTTGGTTCAATTTTCCAGCTTCATATTATCGGAATCGTGCCAGATTTTTTCCTTACGCATTATGCCATGCACTGGGCAGTGGTTACGCAATCGGTGTTTTTAGCGTTGGCGGTCAATGATAAATTCAGACAAATCCGAGAAGAGAATAACCGCTATCAGGTACAATTAGTGGAAGCGATGAATCAATATTCACAGAATCTTATCAACAATATTGAAGGCGAAAGGCAACGCTTAGCCTCTGAAATTCATGATGGTTTGGGACAACATTTATTAGTTATTCGGAATAAAATTTTAATGACTTTGAAAAAGGAAATAAGTGTTTCAAAACACGAAGAAACCTTAGAAAACTTATTAGACATTACCACCGATGCCCTCGAAGACACCCGTGCTATGTCGCATAACCTTCGTCCACCGATATTGAACACGATGGGACTAACCGTTGCGATTCAGTCGATGGTAACAAAAATGAAGGAGTCGTCCTCCACGAAAATCAATTTAGAAATGCCTGAATCTATTGACGGATTATTACAAAAAGAATTAGAGATCAATATTTACAGAATCTTACAAGAAAGTTTTAATAATGCCTTTAAGCACGCCTCAGCCACGAAAATTGAGATTATAATTCAGAAAAGTGCCAATGAATTATCCATAAATTTTGAAGATAATGGAAAAGGATTCAATCAAAATACTGCCAAATATGGGCAAGGCATTGTGGGTATCAAAGAACGAGTTTCGTTGATGAAAGGCACGATTTTGATTGATTCAGAAGAGAAAAAAGGAACTAAAATAAACATAAAAATTCCGTTTAAACCATAAACTAACACACATGAAAACTATCAAAATTATCACCGCCGACGACCATCCTTTGTTTTTGAAAGGATTGAGAGATACCCTTGCCGAAGAACCTGATTTTGAGGTAATTGACTTGGCAAACAACGGACAACAAGCCCTCGAAAAAATCGAAAAGTGGCAACCTGATGTAGCGACTTTGGACTTGGATATGCCCATTTTGAATGGAATCGAAGTGGCAAAGAGTATTCTAAAAAACTACCCAAACATCAAAATCATCCTCCTCAGTATGCACAAAGACACAGATATTATCCGTGCGGCTATGGCATTGGGCATACACGGGTACGTGTTCAAGGACGATGCCGTGAACGATTTGGTGGGGGCAGTAAGGACAGTTTTTGGAGGAGAAAATTATATTTCGGTTGATACCAATAAGAAGTCATTTTTCTTGAATAATGATAATGAACTGATTGGAGAATTAACTAAAATGGAGAAACTGATTCTCAGAGAAATTGCCAATCAAAAAACCACCAAACAGATTGCCGATGAGCATTTTATCAGTACCAAAACAGTAGAAAATCACCGTGCAAATATTTGTAAAAAACTCAATTTGCACGGCAATAATAGTTTGTTGAAGTTTGCGATAAAGGTGAGTGATTCGTTGGTATGAAATTTATTGATTAGATATTTTCCAAGAAAACTTAACATTCGATTTTCCCTTTTGCAATTCCTTTACCCAAAATCCTTCTTTTGTTTTACTCGAAACAAAAACACCATTACAATCGCCTTCTGGTTGAATTTGGATGATTAAATTCTCTGGATTGTCTTGGGGAGTTTCAAATTTTACAAACTTTGAGCCACCCACTAATTGGTCAATTCCAGTTTGCGAGTTTTCTTCAACTGCTATTCTTGCCGATGCACTGGAACTCAAAACTCTCCAAGCCGTTCCGTTGTAATAATAAAACCCTGGGGTATTATCAGTTTGATAGACCAAAAGCCCCGTAGCGGGTGCATGAGGGCGATTTGCCTTTGAAATTCTTGGAATCAAAACGCCTAAACTATCACTTTGAACATCCAAAATTGAAGAAGGATGAGCCGCAACATCGGCGGTATTGATGGTTACGCCTTTGCTATCGTTATTAATTTTCACACTATTTTGTTCTTCTAATGTATTGGTTGCTTGCACGAAGCGATACGTTGGAAGTGTCAGAGTGACTGTACCCGAAGTGGCGGAAGTAAGAGCTTGAAAATAATGTCCTTGTTTGGTAACAAAAGCAATGGCATACGATGTTGCAACTGGAATTGATTGGTCTGTAAATAGTACATTGTTATTTGCTTGTGTAAGTGTACGGGTACGTCTTTCCACCGATATACTTATCCTTAGGCAAGCAACCGAACTACCATTTGGCAATATTAACGAGCCATAACCATCAACTGTTTTCGTTTCCTTTTCTTGGGTTAAGCACAGATTGTTGTCATAATCTTTCTCCTCAATTATTGAAGTAATTACATCATTTAAAGATAATGGGGCATCCAAAAATTCATAGTCTATTTCATTTGCAAAATTATCATCGGCTTCATCGTACAAATCCCAACTCGTACCTAAAACATACACGCCATCATTCGCAAAATCCACGTGAAAATACTTAGAAATGGTGTTTCCATCTTGGTCAATAAACATTTTTCTTGCAACAACGTCCGCATCGTCAATCCGTAATCCAATATCCAAAGAAGATTCATTGATAAAATCTAAACGACCATAATTATTAAAATAGGTCATTAAGTTGCTCGGTAAAGTAAAAGTTTGCGGACTTGACATATTCGTTGTGCCAATATTCATAGAAAAAGAAGCTCCTGAATTACTAAAATCTATCCATGAATTACCATTTTGGGCGATGTTTTGATAATCAACTTGCGTTATCGTAATGGCGGAATTGGTAGCCATTCCTGATGCAACCGATTTTTCGGCAATGGGTTTCAGATTTAAGAGTTTCGTATCAGAGTATGTCATGGGTGAAAATATTTTTTGACCCGCTGCTACTCTATTTCCACAAATTCTGTTGTCACACCTGCAACAAACGCAATTACACGCACCTGCATAAGATTGCAGAGAGAGTAATAAGAAACCAAATAAGATGAATATTTTTGATATGGTCAATTGGTTAAAAAATTTGATGTTTTTCATATACTTTATATTTAAAATTTATACTTTATTTAGATTTTAATGAACAATAATCCATCTAAAATTACCGCTTAGAGTAAGAAATGAACTTGTGCTATTATTCAATAAAGTAAATACAGTTTGGTTTGCATTGAGATTATGAGTTGTGTATGAACAATACTGCATATAGCCATTACCACCTGACCCATTACCATCAGTACTCATCATTACCACTGGACCATACCCTAAATTATGAGTCCATAGTATAGAAATTTCAGATACTGGCGGAATTGAAACAGGAACAGTGTAAACGGTCTGCCTGATGCTTCCACTCACTGATAATTGCCGAGGTTGAGTATTTCCAACGAGACTAAAAGTAGTTATCGTAGATTCAGTGTCTGTGTACATCGTTCCCGCAACAATCGTTGGGTCGGCAGTTGGATTTCCAGTCGTAATCACAACTTTACCTGTGTTATCCATTTTGATACCTTTATTTGTACCATCATTACTAATCCAATTGTTATTGACATTAATATTTTGGCTTGCGGTATGATTTCCTAAATTATCAGCACCCGTTGGAATAGCTTGCGAAGCCAATGTTCCATTACTCGAAACCGTTACCATTTGCGTCGCATTCCCAGCAATATTTGGAATCTTCACATCTCCCGCAGGATTTAAAGTCAATCCCGCCCAAGCATTTAACCCATTATTATGCCCTCCAATAGTAGCTTCCCCGTTTTGAGTTCCCATCACAACCCTATTTCCCCCAACACCCCCAAAACTGGCACTAATCCATTGGTTGAAACCTCCATTTACTCCACTCGTTGTTCCATCATTATCGCTACTTACTCTTAATTGATTGACAGCGTTATTCCACGAAAATCTATTGTTTTTCTGAGCAATTGTTGTTCCATCACTGAACAAAATACTGCCGCTTGTGAGCGTGGGTAGTGAAAGTTTATTGTTAAATGTATTCCAGTCGGCACTACTCAAAAAACCATTTGTCGAACCATTGGCTTGACTGATAGATAAGGCTGGCGTACTTGAACCATTGCTTACTGAAAGTGGAGCGGTAGCCGTAACATTCGTAACAGTTCCACCAGCATTTGGAATTGCCTGAGACCCCAACGTACCATCCGATGCTACTGTAACCATTTGAGTAACAGCTCCTTTGATAAATGGCATTTTGATAGCACCACCTGGATTGATGGTTAAAGAACTCCATTGACTTAAATCAGTTATGTGCGTTCCAATCGTAATTTCTCCTTGTAAATTCCCTACAATAAATCTATCCCCTTGAAACCCACCAATATCGGTAGCTATCCAACCTGTTGTATTCGATCCACCACCATTTGGACCATTGACCGTTAGCCTACTTTGTGGATTATTTGTTCCAATTCCTAATTGACCCGCTGAATTGTTCCAAAATAAATTGGCGTTGTTTTGGGCAAGGGTTGTTCCGGTAGCAAATACTAAACTTCCGCTGGTGAGTGGAGGTAAGTTAAATTTACTATTAAAATTGCTGAAATTTATAGCACTCAAAAAACCGCTTGTCGTGGCAGAAGCCGCTTGCATTGAAATAGTTCTGTTGGCAGTCAAATCGCCACCGCCAATTAAAGGAAATGCGGTATTGATGGTTCTCGCTGAGCCTACTTTATCATTAAAAATTGTCCAGTCAGCACTGCTCAAAAAGCCATTAGTGGTGCTATTGGCTTGTGAAATACTCAATGTAGGTGTGGTTGAGCCATTAGTAACAGTAATAGGTGAAGTACCCGTAACATTAGTAACAGTTCCATTTCCACTCGAACTATTCGCCAAAGGCAACCAAGCTGTACCACTGTAAAAATAAAAACCAGGTGTGTTGTCAGTCTGATAAATCATCAAACCCGTAGCTGGATTAGCTGGGCGATTTGCCTGAGTAACCCTCGGAATTAGTAAACCTTTATTGGTAGAAGAAATATCCAAAGCCGCCGAATTATCTGGGACTGTTGTGCCAATACCCAATTGTGCAGAGGATTTAGCAATGGAAAACAAGATTACAATTAGAGGCAAAAGTTTTTTCAATGCGTTAGCGAAATTCATTTTAATTAGTGTTTTTAGTTTTGTACAAAATTCTAAAAAATGATTTTTCGGTAAAATACCTCTCAGGAGGTATATTTTGAAAATGTAATTACTTTCTACCTTTGCAATATGAAAAAAATGGGATTTTTAATAGGTATGATTCTTTTGAGTTGGACGGTAATCGCCCAAGAGGAGGCTTATTTATTGAAAGAATCGAATATTGAAACTGATTTATCGGGTTATCTTTTTTCTGCTAAAAACTTAAAATTTAAACAAGAAAAAGAAATTATCTTACGTAAAAATGAATTCAAAAAAGTAGATGAAAATATTGTAAATTTTGGAAATAATAATGATGAAAACTGGCTATATTTCAATCTGAAAAACCAAAGTTTTCAGAATCAAAAATTTGTACTTTTATTAGAACAAACATTTTTAGAAAAAGCTGATTTTTATTTATTTGCAAAAGATAGTCTGATTGGTAAAATTCTACTTAATGACACAATTTTGGCTAAAAACAAGCCTTTTTCGCATCCAGAATTTTCTTATCCCTTTGCCTTAAAACTGAATACTGATTATAGCATCTTTCTCAGAATCAAAGCTGACCCAAGCAACGGAACTTCTAAGGCTTTACTGACCTTATTCGATGAATCTTCTTACTTAGAAAGTATAAAATTTAGTCAATTGAAATTCGGAATATTGATTGGGTTTTTATTGCTTGCCGTTGTCACAGGCTTACTTCTTTTCTTTTATTCCCCAAAGCATATTTATTTGATTTATGTTGTCGATATTTTAATTGTGATGTGTTCTTACCTGAGCAATTATGGATATTTCAATGGAGCTTTTGGCAATCATTTTATCGGTTCGGCGGTTTTTTATCAGTCAATGCTCATGTTTGGTGGAGGTTTTCAGATACTTTTATTCAGATATTTTGTGGTTTCATCCATTAAAAAATTACAACGTTATGATAAATTTTTATTAATCGTAAGTGCCATTTTTATTCTCATTGGGCTTGCTAATTTTATTCTACCCATCACTAATTCATTACCTCCTATTTCCCGTATTTCATTGTCTGCATTGTTAATATTGATTTTATTGGTAACATTGTGGTCATTTTTTAGAAAAGAAAATGTTTCAAAAATTTATATCGTTGCCCTCACGCCAGCATTTTTACTCTTATTGTACCTTTTACTGTCTTCACTCAAAGTATTACCCTTAAATCATTTTATTTTTGCCATCTTATTTCCAATATCTGCCTACGAAATCATCATTTTAGGTTTTGGTTTGGTCTATAATTTTGCCAAAGAAAAAGAAGAGGTCGAATTGAAACTTTCAGAAGAACGTCGCACAGTTGCTCAAAAACTCATTACCACGCAAGAACAAGAACGCCAACGCATTGCCCAAGACCTACATGACGACTTAGGGAGCACGCTCTCGATGCTCAAAAATAAACTCTCTGAAAGTAACGAAACCTTTGATAATCAATTGATTGCAGAAATGAATTATGCCGACAAGGCTGTTTTAGACTTACGGATTATTTCACATAATTTGATGCCTGTGCTGTTTTTGCAGAAGGGATTAATGTTAGCTGTTCAAGAATTTGTCAATTTGAATAATATCAAAAACAATATTCATTTTATTACCTCTGGAAATGAACGAAAATTAGACTGGGAAATGGAGTTGAGTATTTTTAGAATCATGAAAGAATTGCTCAATAATGCCCTCAAACACGCCAAAGCAAGTAATATTGAGGTACAACTCATTTATTTTGAAGATTTCTTGTATCTTTCTGTCGAAGATAATGGCGTTGGATTTTTAAATAATAACCAAGAAATCAAGGGAATTGGGTTAAAAAATATATCTTTGCGAGTAAATTATTTGCATGGCAAAATCGAAAAAGAGTCATCAGATAAAGGCACACTGATTGCAATTGAAATCCCTTATGACGCTAACCACCAAGACAAAAATCCTTCTGATTGACGACCATCAATTATTCAATGATGGGGTGAAAAGTTTATTGAGTTCCGAACCTGAAATTGAAATTGTTGGGCAAGTTTTTGAAGCTAAAAATATTCTCTACGAAATCCAAAAGACCTCTCCTCAACTACTCTTCTTGGACATTAACCTCCCCGACGGAAACGGTATAGAATTAGCCAAAATTATTGTTAAAGAATACCCCCGAATCAAGATTATCCTCCTCACGATGTACGACGACCACACGCTTTTGAAAGAAGCAAAAAAAGTGGGTGTACATGGTTATATGCTCAAAAATACTTCAAAAAAAGATTTGTTATTGGCAGTCAAAACTGTAATGAATGGTTTTACTTTCTTTGATGAATCTATCTCCAAAGCATCTGAGCCTATAAATCGAGAAGATATATCTAAAAAATATTCATTAACTGAGCGAGAAATTGAAATTGTAAGATTCGTAAAAGAAGGCTTAGATTCCTACCAAATTGCAGATAATATGAATTTGAGTTATCATACCATCAAGACCCACCGAAGAAATATTCACTTCAAAATTGGAACAAGTACCACACCCGAGATGATCAGGTTTGCGAATGAGAATGGAATTTAAGATTATTTTAGAAATTAGTTTTTCGTTATCCGATTTAGAACTGAAAATACCCATTTCTAATAAAAATACCTTTTTGACATTAAATCAAAAAGGTATTTTTATTAGAAATGGGTAGCTATTTATTCTATGCAAAAGCCAACTTCTCAGATGAAATGTGTTCCTTCAAAATCTTCAAAGCTCCAAAAATCAAATTATAAACCGATTGTGGATTTATATTCATGGCACTTGAAATCTGGTCTGTGTCCATGTCTTGAAAAAACTTCAAAGAAATCGCTTGTTTTTGTCTTTTTGTCAAGAAACGGAAAGACTCATTCAAATTATCTGTCAATATTTTTTCTTCCTCAAAAGCCACCAATCTATGCTCATGCGACCCCGTATAATCTGGGTTTTCGAGATAATAAGACTCGTGATGTTGAAGATGTTTTTGATTCGTTTCGATATGTCTCACCAATTTACGTTTGATAGAAGCCATCAAATAATAACGAATTGACGTTGTTTCTCCTAAATTTTTATGATTCTTCCAAAGTTCCACAAATAAATCATGTAAACAGTCTTTGATTAGTTCCCTGTCGGGAGTGATACTCGTACTATAATTATATAAAAGACTTACATAATTTTGATAAATTTGGGTAAATGCGGCATGGTTTCCACCCCTAAAATCATTCCACATGGTTACTTCATCAACGTTTTTTGGGTACATTGTCATCATTTTAAATTGGTTATGCGATAGTTTTTGGATAACATTTCTACTATTTTCCCTTAAAGATATACAAAAAAAATATCATTATTCAAGGTTTTTATTGAATATTTTTCCGTAAACGTTTACGGAAACGTTTTCAATAAAAATAACTTATATAACAGGTAAGTACGTGAAGGTCTAATGTAAATATTTAGATTTTAAATTCAAAACGAGTATCACTGGTTGGTTTTTAGCCTTTTACGTTTTACTTTTAATAAATTATTCATCAATACCCCAAATCACATCACATGAAAAAACTGTTTATCACAATTCTCAATATTTTTCTATTGAGTCCACTCATTTTTGCACAAACCCAAACTTTCCCCCGCAATGGCGTTCAAGACGAAAGATTGGATTTGTATGCTTTCACGAATGCCACAATCGTTACTGATGCAAACAATACCCTTGAAGGAGCAACGCTTATCATTCGAGGTTCAGTCATTGAATCTGTTGGAAAAGGGCTTTTGATTCCCGCTGGTGCAACTGTCGTGGATTTGAAAGGCAAAAGAATTTATCCATCTATGGTTGAGGCTTACTCAAATTATGGCGTTTCTGAGCCAACTCGTCAAGGTGCAGCGGGTTTTAGAGGTGACCCACAACCTGACACTAAGAAAAAAGGAGCATATAATTGGAATCAAGCCGTTAATCCAGAAGTGGATGCTGCCAATGGTTTTTCTATCAATAATACTGCCGCCGAAGAACTCCGCAAAATTGGCTTTGGTTCGGTGATTTCTCACGTACAGGATGGTATCGTGCGTGGTACATCTGCCCTCGTTGCCCTCATGGACGGCAAAGACCAAGATGCTCTTTTGAAAAGTAAAGTTTCTTCTCATTATTCTTTCTCGAAAGGCACTTCAACCCAAGATTTCCCAAGTTCTCCGATGGGTTCGGTGGCTTTGTTGCGTCAAACTTTTTATGATGCCGATTGGTATAAAAAAGCCAAAGGAAAGACAGAATTTAATATTTCTTTGGATGCTTTCAATAATAATCAAGGAATGCCACAAGTCTTTGAAGTTGGGGACAGGTTGGGTGTATTGAGAGCTAATAAAATCGGCAAAGAGTTTGGTATTCAGTACATTATCAAAGGAATGGGCGACGAATATCAACGTTTGGATGAAGTAAAAGCGGCGGGATTGAGTTTAATTTTACCACTCAATTATCCCGTTACACCAGACGTAGAAGACCCTTTTGATGAAAAGAATGTTTCTTTATCAGAAATGAAGCATTGGGAAATGGCACCTGCCAATGCAGGGATTTTGTCAAAAGCTGGAATCAATTTTGCCTTGACGAGTTCAAATCTAAAATCAAGAGGGGATTTTATGGCAAACCTCCGCAAAGCCATTGAAAACGGTTTAGATGAAAAAACGGCTTTGGCGGCACTGACTTCAACGCCTGCTTCGATGATGAAGGTTGATAACTTGGTAGGCTCTTTGAAGTCGGGAATGTTAGCGAATTTCTTGATTACGTCTGATAATTTATTCAAAGATGGTAACGTGATTTATGAAAACTGGATAAAAGGAAAGCGTTATGTGTTGTCGGATATGAACGTAAAAGACCTTCGTGCCAATTATGATTTGACGATAAATGATAATTCAAAACTGAAACTAAACGTAACGGGTAAGGTAGATAAGCCTGAATATCAGATAGTTGTAACGGATTCTATAAAAGTTACGCCCAAAGTAACTCGTACAGGCGATATGCTCACAATTCTCTATAAATTGGATGCAAAGAAAGACAAAGGAGATTCGAGAGTTGCGGCTTATTTTGATGGAAAAAATATCAAAGGCGAAGGCGTTGATGCGGACGGAAAACCAATTTCTTTCGTAGCCAATTTTAAGGAAGCGATGAAAGAAACGCCAGCAAAGCCAGATACTGCCAAGAAAGCTAAAATCGAAATGGGTAAAATTGTTTATCCTTTTAATGGTTATGGAAGTGAAACAAAACCACAAGCCGAGACAATTTTAGTAAAAAATGCCACCGTTTGGACGAATGAGGCTACGGGCGTTGTTCAAAATGCGGATGTTTTGATTCAGAATGGAAAAATTGCTCAATTTGGTAAAAATCTATCGCCCGTAGGAGCAAAAGTAATTGACGGAACAGGTAAGCATTTGACTAACGGAATATTTGATGAGCATTCACATATTGCTTTGTATTCTATCAATGAAGGTTCGCAGTCAGTAACGGCGGAGGTTAGAATGGAGGATGTGATTAATTCTGAGGACATTAATATCTATCGTCAATTGGCGGGAGGGGTTACTTCCTCACAACTTTTACATGGCTCTGCGAACTGTATCGGTGGACAATCTGCCATCATCAAATTGAAATGGGGCGAAGCTCCTGATGCCCTCAGAATCCCAAATATGGACGGTTTTATCAAGTTTGCTTTGGGTGAAAACGTAAAACAAGCCAACTGGGGAGACCGTGCCAGAATCCGTTTCCCACAGACACGTATGGGCGTTGAGCAAATCATGATGGATGCCTTCGTGCGTGCAAAGGAATACGAAAAAGCGATGAAAAATGTAGGTGGATTACCCGTGAGACGTGATTTAGAATTAGATGCTTTGGTAGAAATTTTGAATAAAAAACGTTTTATCACTTGTCACTCTTACGTACAATCTGAGATAAATATGTTGATGAAAGTGGCTGATTCGTTGGGCTTTAAGGTGAATACTTTTACGCATATTTTGGAAGGCTATAAAGTTGCCGACAAAATGAAAGCTCATGGTGTAAATGCCTCCACTTTCTCTGACTGGTGGGCTTACAAAATGGAGGTAAAAGAGGCTATTCCGTTCAATGCCGCATTGATGACGAAGGTTGGTGTAAATACCTCTATCAACTCGGATGATGCAGAAATGGCTCGTCGTTTGAATCAAGAAGCTGCAAAAACCGTCATGTACGGGGGCATGAGCGAAGAAGAAGCATGGAAAATGGTAACGCTGAATCCTGCCAAAATGATGCATTTGGATAACCGTTTGGGAAGTATCAAAGCGGGTAAAGATGCCGACGTGGTGCTTTGGAACAATAATCCACTTTCTGTTTATGCAAAACCTGAAAAAGTAATCATTGATGGGGCGGTTTATTTTGACATTGAAAAAGATTTGCAACTACGTACTGAAATCAAAAAAGAACGTAATCGTTTGATTCAGAAAATGTTAGCTTCAAAAGCGGGCGGAAATCCAACGGCAAAACCAGAAGTCAAAAAGCAAAGACTCTTTCATTGTGCATCGGAAGGTGATATTTTTTCGGAAGAAACGAATCATGAGCATAATGATTAATAAATTTTAGAACCTCACCCCCAGCCCCTCTCCCGTGGAGAGGGGAGTTTTACAGTCGAATGCTCCCCTCTCCACGGGAGAGGGGCTGGGGGTGAGGCTAAACAATCAATACATAAAATGAAAAACATAAAATACATATATCTCCTTGTATTCCAATTAGTAGCGAATACAATCTTTGCCCAAAATCAAGCAGCAGGAAGCCCACAAACAAAAGCTATTGCATTGGTAGGTGCAACCATTCATACCGCCAATGGGCAAGTAATTGACAACAGTGTAATTGTCTTCAACAAAGGAATCATCACGGCAGTTGGTAATTCATCAACCACGTATGACAAAGCCAATACTGAGACTATTGATCTAAAAGGCAAGAGCATTTATCCAGGACTCATCTCACCTGCCAACGAATTAGGTTTGACTGAAATTGATGCCGTTCGTGCAACCAACGATATGGCAGAAGTTGGAGGGATTAACCCTCACGTGAGAGCTTTAATTGCCTATAATACTGATTCAGAGTTAATTCCGACGGTGAGAAGCAATGGCGTTTTGATAACCCAAGCTACTCCACAGGGTGAAATTGTGGCAGGGACTTCATCAATTATGCAAATGGACGGTTGGAATTGGGAGGATGCCGCTTTGAAAAAAGACGATGGTATTCACATCAATTGGGTAGGTTATTTCAAGCGTGATTTTGACTTTACTACTTTTACATCAAGTACCAAGAAAAACGACAAAAGAGACGAAATTTTAAGAGAAATTGATAAAACTTTCAATGATGCCATTGCTTACTCGCAAACAAAACCAAGTGTTACCAATGTTAAAATGGAAGCTATGAAAGGTCTTTTTGATGGTTCAAAAATTCTGTACATCACAGCTGATTATGGAAAAGAAATCATTGAGGCGGTACAATTTGCAAAATCAAAAGGTGTGAAGAAAATCGTGATAATTGGCGGTGAGGAGTCTTTATTAGCGGCTGATTATTTGAAAGAAAATAATGTTCCTGTTATTGTAAATACGACACATCGCTTACCAAATTCAGCCGATGACGATACTGATATTGCTTACAAATTACCTCAATTATTAGCCCAGAAGGGCGTTTTAGTAGGTTTGGCGTACATTGGACTCAATTGGAGAACTCGTAATTTGCCTTTCTTAGCTGGCACGGTGGCAGGTCATGGCATGGACAAAGAAGAGGCACTAAAATTGATAACTGCCAACAATGCCAAAATCTTAGGCATCGACAAAATGGTAGGGACTTTGGAAGTTGGAAAACACGCTACTTTAATCGTTTCGGCAGGTGATGTTTTGGATATGAGAACCGCCAAAGTTGAACACGCTTTTATACAAGGTCGTAAGGTAGATTTGGACGATAAACAAAAACGCCTTTACCGTAAATATTCTGAGAAATACGGAACGAAATAGGTCATTTTAATTTTTCACCACAAAAGATTCATAAAAGGATAAAAGTTTTTAATGTCTTAAACTATTGATACCTTTTGAGTCTTTTGTGGTGTTTTTTTAATCAATCACTTACTTTTACAAAAAATAGTAAAAAGAACTCTACTACTTTTCACCATTAACAAGTACAGGATTCTGACTTATTTTAATGAATTGACCTCACGAAAATAATAAGTAAATTTTGGCTTATCACGTTGAAAATAAACGAAAGGAATAATGCCAAATTTAAGCTGGCATACTCGGACGCACCTCAATCTTACTCGGCAAAGTCCTTGCTGGCATTTTGATTAAATCCGAAACCATCTGTCCAATATCTTCTGGCTGGATTTTCCAAGCATCTTTTTCAGATGGCGTATGTCCGTTGAAATAAGTTGCAACTGAACCTGGCATTATGGTCGTTACTTTGATGCCATCCTTTCTCAAATCCATCATAATTGCCTGAGAAAAGCCCACTACGCCAAATTTAGAGGCATTATACGCCCCTCCTGCCGCAAAGAAATTTGTTCCTGCCAAACTTGAAATCGTGATAAAATAACCTTGTGTTTCTTTGAGAGATTCATAAGATGCTTTGATGGAATTGAACGTTCCCGTGAGGTTTATGTCAACTGTTTCTTGCCACTGTTCGGAAGTAAGTATCTGGATTGGAGCGAAATGACCTACTCCCGCATTAGCAATTACGTAATCCAATCTTCCCCAATTTGATAAAATCGTTTGAACGGCTTTTTCCTGCGAAGACAAATCTCTTACATCTGATGCTATACCGATGGCATAATCAGCTTTGATTTTGTTTAATTCCGAAGCGGCTTCGTCTGCACTCGCTTGTGTACGTGAGGTAACGGCTACACGAATACCGTCTTTTATTAATGCCTCTGCAACGCCGTACCCAATTCCTTTTGAGCCTCCTGTGATGAGGGCAGTTTTTATAATTTCTGACATGATGAATTTAGGTTTTAAAAAGTATTATTTGTTACTGAATTAACCCAGACTTCTTGGTAATAGTTTCTTGAACAATAGATTTGGATAATGACAAATGATTATTATTTTTGGATAAATTAAACTTTACACAAATAAAATGGCACGAAACCAACTTGAAAAATACCTTAATCAATTAGACATCAGAAGAGCTGATTATCTTGAAAAACAACTGAAAGAATATAAATTTCAACGATTCAAGAAAAGCCTTGAAATGTTGCAAAAAGCAAGTTATTATCACACAATCCCGAATGATATTATTAATGAAATCGAAACGATTTTTAAATTGATGCCTGTCCATGAATTGTATTTCATCAAAATTAATGAGAATGAATTTAAAGAGTATATTGAAAGATTAAATAGGCTATACATTACCGTTCTGGATGATTACGAATCTTTTGATGAAGTAGTAACACCAAAGTATTGGGGAAATAGCGTTTTCATACTTTACTTTATTGGCTTGTTCCATAAAAAGATTGAATCGTGGTTTGGTCCTTATATTGTCCCTGCGGCATTTGGATGTTTTTTTGTTTTTGCTCTTTACCAAAATCGAATAAGATTTAGAAGATACTTTGATAAATTTTTAAAGTTATGAACCAACAACCTCTCATAAATTACCTACAAAAAGTCCTCCCAATGCCCACCGAAAAGGCAGAACAAATTGCCTCAACACTACAATATAAATTTGTTCCGAAAGGCACATTTTTGATTGAAGAGGGCAAAGTTTGCGATACTTCTTATTTCATTGCGGAGGGCTGTGCAAGGATGTACACCAACGATATGGACGGAAATGATGTTACGACCATGATTTTTTCCAATGCTATGTTCGCTAACGATTTTTACTCTTTTTTCAAACGAATTCCAGCCCTTGAAAGCCTTGTAACGATGTCAGATTGCGAGACGTTTTTTATTTCTTTTGAAGATTTACAACGTAATTTTCACACCATTCCAGAGTTTAGAGAATTTGGTAGAATGATGCTGATTAATGGCTCATTTGCTCTCAAACAAAGAATGTTGTCGATGATTAAACAAACGGGAGAACAGCGATATGCTCATTTAATGGAAACCAAACCTGAGATTTTTCAACATATTCCTCTTAAAAATATTGCTTCTTATTTGGGAATAACTGATACTTCTTTGAGTAGAATTAGAAGAGATTTTATGCGGAAAGATTAATGCCTCTTTTTTTAGTCTGAATTAGGATTCGTCAGATTAATGGATTTGTAGGATTAAATTTTGTTTAGTGAAAATCCCATAAATCCATTAATCCGACGAATCCAAGTTCAGACTAAAATAACGAACTTGTCTTATGTCAAGTAGAAAAAGTTTTTGATTGAATAATTTTGACTCATTGTTCAACCAAAAACTTTTATTGTCATGGAAAATTACCTTTCAAATGTCCCAACTTGGGTTTCTATTTCTTTCTCTTTTGTTTTTCCAATAACCATTTATTTTATTGCAAAAACGATTAAACAAGGTGCAATCAATTCTCTAATGTCTGACAGTCAAGCCAGTAAATTATTCAGAGGTGTATTTTTATTTTTTGTTTTGTATTTAATTTATGTTTCTGTAATGGCTTTTACTGGGCTTTTGAGTGAAAATGTTTTACCTCCAAGAGTTCTTGTTTTTACAACATTACCTTTGATGATTTTCTTATTCGGATTCATTTTCAACAAACCCATTTACTGGAAGATTTTAGATGGAATTCCACTTCAATCGTTAGTGAGATTACATAGATTTAGATTTGTGGGTGTGTATTTTTTGTTTGCTACCTATTTTGGTGCTTTGCCTGCACACTTCGCTATCTTGGCTGGTTTGGGAGATATGGCAACGGCTTTGGGTTCTATTTTTGTAGCAAAAGCTATCGAAGAGAATAAATCATGGAGTAGAAAAGCGACTTTATTTTGGAATATTTTTGGGTTTTGGGATATTTCTTCGGTGATAGTCTCTGCCATTCTGACAGCCAGATATTCAATTCAACATCCTGAAAGTCAAAGTATTGTAGAGATAACCAAATTCCCTTTTGTGTGGATTCCAGCCTTTGCTCCTGCGGTGATTATTTTTATGCACATTACGATTTTTAAGAAGTTGAAGAGGGAGGTCATAGTTACTTTGTAGTAAAATTGTCTGAATCAAGATTTACAAGATTTTAGGATTAAAACAGGATTAATAAAAAAATACCTTTTCAATAGTCATTAATCTCATCCCTAACGTCGTGGAGGTTTTGAACCTCCACGACGTTAATAATCAAAGTACCTATTAAAGAAATCCTGTTAATCCCAAAATCCTTTAATCCTGATTCAGAAAAAATTAAAGAGTTAAGATTCCTTCCTCTTCCAAAGATAAAAAACAGGCACTCCCAAAGCCACAATCCCAACACCAATCCAAGAAGGTACTGGCTTGTAAATCAGTAGATTAACGCAAAGAGCTACGGCAAAAAATAGGTAAATCGCAGGGATGATTGGATAGCCAAATGCTTTGTAGGGTCTTGGGGTATCGGGTTGTTTTTTGCGGAGGATAAAAACGCCCAAAATCGTGAGGATATAAAATACTAAAATCGCAAAAACGGTATAATCTAATAAGTCGCTGTATGTACCCGTCAAGCACAACAAACACGCCCAAAAGCATTGCATAATCAAGGACGATGCAGGTACGCCTTTTGAATTTAATTCCCCCGCTTTTTTGAAGAAAAGGTTATCTTTTGCCATCGCATAATAGACTCTCGCTCCCGACAAAATAATGCCGTTATTGCATCCAAAGGTCGAAATCATGATAAAAACTGCCATGATGATTGCGGCAGGATTTCCAAAGATCATTTCTGCGGCTGCCGTTCCTACACGGTCATTGGTTGCCCACATAATGCCTCGCCCTATGGTGTCTTCTGCGTTGGGTTGCCCTTGTACAGGTAGCAAGGTTAGGTAGGCGATGTTTGCCAAGATGTATAGAAAACTGACCGTTAATGTACCATACAAAAGGCTCAAAGGAATGTCTCTTTTGGGGTTTTTCATCTCGCCCGCCGTGTAGGTAACGTTGTTCCAAGCGGAGGATGAAAATAGTGGTCCAATCAAGGCTAAACCCATTGCCGACCACAACCCAATGCCCGAAAGGTACTGATAATCAATGATTTTGCCTTTCTCCCAGATAATTTTCACAGGACTCCAAAAATCTAAATTATTGATTTCCCACATTCCTTTTCCAGAGGTAAGCCCCACGTAAATTCCTAAAACTGCCAAACTCAACAATGCCCCAATTTTAGTGGTAGTGAAGATTAATTGTACTAATTTGGCATTTTTGACACCTTGAACATTGATAAAAGTCAGCAACAAAATCAAGGCAATGGCTAAGAGTTGTTGGGTATTGAAAATGAGAAAACTGTGTTCCGTTCCGATATAATCGGGCAAGAGTACGCCCGTATATTTGGCAAAAGCCACGGCAACGGCGGCAATTGTACCCGTTTCGATAACCAAGAAGGTAGTCCAACCAAACAAAAATCCGACTAAGGGGTTGTACGCCTCCCGTAGATACACGTATTGACCGCCCGCTTTGGGCATCATGCCAGCGAGTTCACCGTAGGAAAGTGCTGATATTAAGGTAATTACGCCCGTGATTATCCAAGTGAGTAGCAAATAACCAGGAGAGCCTAAGTTGCGGGTAACGTCGGCAGAGACGATAAAAATTCCTGAGCCAATCATTGAGCCAATCACAATCATAGTGGCATCAGTCAGGGATAATTCTTTTTTTAATTCTTGCGGGTTTGATTCAGTCATTGATGAGTTTTTTAGTTTTTGAGTGGAATGTGAATTTACGAAGGATTTTGAATGTTTGATAATTTTATAGAAGACTTCGTTTGAATAAAATTTTTCAATGATTAATCTTTCCTAAAAATCTCCATCTGTTTATCATAATCTTTCTGCAAATTTTCAACAAATGGCTCATCAATCCATTTGTTGGTTTTGAATTCTTCTAATTTGATGCCGAGGTCTTCTAAATAATATTCATTGAATCTTTTGTAGGATTCCGAAGCTGTAATTTTGGGCATATCAAAACCAAAAATCTTTTTACGATATTCGATGATATTATTGGTAAAAGAACTGATAAAATTAGTAATCAGGCTTTCTACCGTGGAATCCAGTCCGTTCGATAAAGTATGTACAATTCCTTTGAGACCGAAGTTATAAATCGTAGCCTCAACTTTTTGAACTATTTTTGATTCGGTATTCATTTCATAAAATACCATCACGACTTTTGCAAAAACGAGCAATCGTAAGGCTGTCATTAAATTTATTTTCTCTAAGGCTACCGCATATAAAATAATGTCAGAATACGTCTCTATTTTATTTTTGGGCAATAAATCTAACTTCCAAGCAAAAATAAATTCTACCAATTTTGTTTCTAAATCCTCAGACTCAGTTGATTTTTCGATGTCATTTAAAATTCCTAATTCTCCTACTTTTTCTTTGATGATAAACTCACGGTTTTTGTATGTCCCTACTTCTACACCAAGCGTTTCACTTAGACTTTTAGCAATTTCTAATCCTCCACGTTTACGCATAAAACGTTCAAAATTAGAGTATTCTGTATCTGAAATTTTGAATTCAAAGGCTTCATAAAAAGGTGGGAAACGATAGCCTTTTTCGTAATCTGTATGAATTAAATTAATTGCTTCTTGCACTTCTGAAAAATGAGCGTAACGTTTAAATTGCCTTAAAAAATCTGGATTTTCAAAATCATAAGGTCTTATTTTCCAACCTTCTACAAACCATTTTTCTTTACTTTTTAATATTTTTTCAATTTGCTTATCTCTTTGTTCAACATTACCCAATTTATCACTCGTATGTACGCTCATGTATTGGGCAGGTAGGTAAAAATCAGCTCTCAGGAATAATTTATGGGCTTTTTGTAAATATTCTATCGTTTCATCAGACTGCCAAGCCATAAGATAAATTTGAGCGGCATAATAAATTTCAGAAGGATTTTGATTATTGAATTCTAATTTTTCAACTTCATTTTCAATCGTGTCATTCAACAAATAGTTAGCTTCTGGATGCAAAAACTGATTAGCCGATTTGAGATAATAAAATCTATCCATCATCGTCATTTCATCCGAAAAATGAGTTTCAATTTCTTCATCATAAATTCTATGAGCCTCAATACAATTACCCATAAAATGATTAACCAAAGCCGCTAATTGCCAATGACCTACGGTTTTTTCATTAGTATTATAAAACGCTTCATTAAATTGATTTTCAAGTGTAGCTAAGTTTTCTTTTTGTTCATGAATTTGCTGACGAACATCTTTTTCAGATCCCGTATTCACTATTTTTTTGAGTGCTGATTCTAAATCTTTGATTTGTTTTTTGTGAGAAATAATTTTTTCATCTAATTCTTTGAAAGGTAAGTATTTCAAGAAAGACAGATAAGAATCAATAGATTGGCATTGCCTTCTGATTGTTCCCAATACACTTTGATTGCGTAACAAATTAAGGTTTACTGCTACTTTTTCAAGTAGATTTTTGAGCATATTAGGTGCATTGGAATCATTTTCAAAATTAAAGATTACAGCTATTTTTTCAAGAAGATATTTGAGCATGTAAGGAGCATCTGAAAAATCTTTGAAAAAAGTGATTATTTCAAATCCATACTTCGCAAATTCTTCATGAGTTGCCAAATAAATAAAACGATTAAAACAAAGATGAGCTAAGGCGTAATTGGGAATTGCTTTTTTGGAATAAGCCTCTCCTAATCCAAACCAAGAGTGAACAAAATTTGAGTCAATTTTAAGAGCTTTTTGAAAATGTGAAACGGCTTTATCATATTTTTCTAAATTAAAATAAACACATCCTAAACCATACCAAGAATAAACATATTTGAAATCAATTTTAAGGTTTTTTTCAAAGTTTTCTTTTGCCTTTTCATATTCTTTTAATTTAAAATAAACGCTCCCTAAATGATTCAAACCTTCAACATTCTTTGAATCAATTTCAAGGGCTTTTTCATAGTTTTCTTTTGCCTTTTCGTATTCTTTTAATTTAAAATAAACGTTTCCTAAATTATTCAATACATCAACATTCTTTTGCTCGATTTCAAGGGCTTTTTCATAGTTTTCTTTTGCCTTTTCGTATTCTTTTGTCTCATTATAAACATTCCCTAAACCATACAAAGCATCAACATTCTTTGACTCGATTTTAAGGGCTTTTTCATAGTTTTCTTTTGCTTTTTCGTATTCTTTTGTATTACGATAAACATTCCCTAAACCATTCAAAGAATGAACAAAATCACTATCAATTTTAAGGGCTTTTTCAAAGTTTTCCTTTGCCTTTTCGTATTCATTTGTATTACGATAAACATTCCCTAAACCATTCAAAGAATGAACAAAATCACTATCAATTTTAAGGGCTACTTCGTAATATTTTATTGAACTACTATATTCTTTTTGTTGAAAATATATGTAGCCTATGCTATGCAAAGAATAAATATTATCCTTATCAACATCAAGTACCAGACTAAATATTTTAATCGCTTCTGAATATTTCTCTAAATTTTTATAAATATCTCCTAAAAGAATCAAAACATTAATGTTATTAGAGTCGATTTTTAGGACTTTTTGAAAATATGCCTCCGCTTCTGAGTATTTTTCTGTATTGTAATAAACAATTCCTAAACCATACAAAGCATGCACATAATCATAGTCAATTTCAAGGGCTTTTTCAAGATATTCTATACAGCTTGAAACATTTCCTTTCTGATATTCTTCATTTCCCAAATCAAAATAATATTCAGCATTTTCCATGTTTAGTGTTTGTTTAAAATCAGATAAAAATAGCTAAAATTTATTTGTGGTGCTTACCGTAAAATAAAAATTTGGTGCTTTTATGATTTCTTTCCTCTCCCTGTCATTCTGTAAAGAATCTATTTCGTAGTTTAGAAATGTTTGTTTAAACCTCAAAATAACCTTATGAAGCTACAAAATGGATTCTTACGAGAATGACAGGGAAGGAAATATTTGAAATCTATCAAATACTATTTGTTACGAAAGGCTACAAACAAAATGTGTCCACCCTGTCATTGCGAGCGTAGCGAAGCAATCTGTTGGCTTACGGGGAGAGGATTTCAAATACCCTTTCATTAATCCGACAGATTGCTTCGCTTTGCTCGCAATGACAGGGGGGACACATTTTTATTTTTTTTAAAAGATTACAATATTCCCTTCAAAACCTATTTTTCAAACTTAATCTTACGATAAATATCTGATAATGCAATACTTATACCTTCGACCACGATAGCATCTTCGAGGCTATAAAAATCTTGATTAATCCATGCGTTATGATTTTCTGTACGTGTGTAGGTAGATACATTTACTTTTTTAGGATTAATATAAATGACTTGGTGGAGGCTATCCAAAAGTTTATATTCTGGTAATTTTTCGGATAAATCAAAGTTTTTTGTTGAAGGCGAAAGAATCTCAACTATTAGGTAGGGATTGGTAATAATACAGTTTGACTTAGCCTTAAATATTGGTTCTTCTCTCATTACGATAACATCTGGCATATAATAACCTCCCTCAAATTTAGGAATTTGAACGCCTGAGTTACTGGCTAAAATATCGTAATCTATTCCCTTTATCTCAAATATTTGAGATAACAAAATAATCAATTTTGCTGTAATTTTTTCGTGTTCGTAAGATGCTAATCCCATTGTAACAATTTCATTTTCGTGGTATTCAACTTTAAAAGGTATATCGTACGCAACTGAGAAATAGTCTTCCTCAGATGCTGGAATGCGAACTAACTCCTTTGTTTTGAGTTGTTCGATTATTTCTTCTTTAAGATTTCGAGTAATAACCATAGCCTTGTTTTTTTATCAAATATAGGAAAATATTTTAATCAATCCTCCTCCCCACACCCAATCGGAGCCCCAGGAGGCAATTCTTTATGCACCGCCACTTTTGCCGAAGATGGATTTTTCATGCGGTCCAAGGCGTAATCCAAATGGGCTTGGTAGTCCGATTCTTTGGCGGTTTTCTTGGTTTCTTCTAAGTAGGTTTTCAATTCCTTTAATACCTTTCCGCATACGGCTCTTACTTGGTAATTGGCTGATTCATTGGTACTTAACGCCATCAGATGCGTCAAAACAATTTGCTCCGTTTGGAACTGCACTTTGCGGTTAAGTCCTTGGTTTTTAGGAGTTTTGATAGTTTTATCTACTACTTGATTAATCATTTCTTCCAACCCTAAACCACCATTTCGGGCTTCGTACTCTACCATACGAGAGGCACGTTCTGGATGAAATAAAAACTGCAAAGGAAAATCTGCCGTTGATTCTGCCGCCGCCATGGGGTCGAATGCTAAACCTGTTCGTTTTTTGAATAATTCTCTGGATGAATTATAACCCGCTGGTCGTGGAGGAATCATGGAAATGATGTTTTCTGGCAAAGTCAAAAACTCGGCAGAAAGGCATTTCAAGGTCGCTTCCAAGGCTCTTTGTTGGGTTTCTTTGCTGACTTGTTGCGTACTAAATTGCTCATCGCCACGGACTTTGTATTTATAATCCATCGAACCAACCAATTTGGCAACTGCCTCCACTTCGTAACGATGTAGGTTATAAATTGGCACTAAGGCATCTTCCAAAAACGCCATCGGGACACCTGTACGAATGGTTTTTTCGCCAAAATTCTTTAAAGCCTTCTCTCTGATTTTCAATAAGTTATCTAATTCTTCGATGGGATTTTTACCACCATCCCACAAATGAGCCGTCGGACTTACTGAGCCCAGAGAGCGTGCATCTTGGTCGGTCAAGTACAGTAAACCTTTCTCACGAGCATCGGATAAAATTTTGTTCAAAGCCACTTTTTCGTCCGTTCCTTTCGGGAAATCTTGGTAGCCAAAAGCAATGGAAACTTTCTCCCAGTCGCCAATTCCTATGGCGTAGGCATCACTGAGGTCGATTTCGCCTTTTGCATCCAATTTGATTTGTGGGTGCGGATAGTCCATCACCGAAGAACGGTTGTTGATACTGGCGGAATAATTGTGCATCAGTCCGAGCGTATGTCCAACTTCGTGAGCCGCCAATTGTCGCAAACGAGCCAACGCCATTTTGAGCATTGGGTCTTTGTCGGGGTCGAGTTTTTGACCATTTTCAAAAGGAGAAAGCAAGCCCTGAGCAATCAAATAATCCTGACGAACCCGCAACGACCCCAAACTGACGTGTCCTTTGATGATTTCGCCAGTGCGTGGGTCTGTAACCGAGTTCCCATACGACCACCCACGAGTAGAACGATGCACCCAATTGATAACATTGTAACGACAATCCATCGGGTCGGCATCATCGGGCATGAGTTTGACTTGAAAAGCATTTTTATAACCTGCCGCCTCAAAAGCCTGATTCCACCACGAAGCACCGTCCATCAAAGCCGATCGGATGGGTTCGGGCGTGCCGTTGTCTAAGTAGTAAACAATGGGCTTGACCGCCTCCGAAATTTTGGCGGTTGGGTCTTTTTTCTTCAAACGATGTCTGACCGTAAAATACTTCTCAATCGGTTCACTCACGGGCGTTGCATAGTCCATGTACGAGAGCGGATAATAACTTGAACGTGGGTCAAAATCTCTTTTTTCGTATTGGTTATCAGGTAGTTGAATAAAACTATGATGCAATCTCAATGTAATAGCCTCCGAACTTGGCGTAACTGATTTTACATAATTTCCTGCATCGCTTCCACCTGTAAAAGTCATCGTAACTTCAAATTCTGAGTTGAGCGGAAAGTTTTTGGTACGAGCCAAATACATGGCAGAACGAGATTTATCTACTGAATACGAACCCTGTTTCATATCCTTCAAACGGTCAGGAATACCCATTGGGTCAGACATCAGAAAATCGGTTGCATCCACCAAATATTTGCCATTTTCTTCGGCTTCTACCGTAAATCCCCAAAGCGTGGATTGAGCAAAAGATTGTTCGATGGCTCGTTTTTCGTTGGCATCATTGGTGATGGCACGGTATTTCAAGGCAGGTTGAACGAGCATAATTTTTCGTCCAACTTTATTAAAAAACACCAATCTTTCTTCACCCAAAAGACCACGGTCAAGCCCAATGTCATTTGACCCCAAACCCGCAGGAAGGGAATACAGATACAAGAAATCTTGATTGAGTTTCGAGATTTCGAGCCAAATTTTACCCGAATCTTCATCCCAATAAAAAGGCATAAAACCTTCGTATTTCTTCAAATTGGCGGTTTTTTCAGAAATGGTGGGGGGCTTTTGGGCGTTGGTTTGGAGGGTGAATAAAAGTAAAAGGAGAGTTAATAGTTTTTTCATGATTGGATTTGTTTGTTGATATTTTTTGTCTGATAATTATTTATTTTGAATCTGACTAATAATTGTAGAATCCGTAATTTTATCATCATCTGCCAATAAAAATGCTTTACTCAAAATAATAGAAAGAACCGCATCTCCTTCAAAAGGAAGAAAAATATCAGCCGTATTGATAGTTTTGGTACTTCTATCAGGAACAATGCAAAGGTATTGATCATTGGGTTCCATCATAATATTTCCCGAACCAATATGAATTTTATAGGTTCTAATCTTGCCCTTCACCACTACAAACTTATCTCGAATCTCAGTTACTTTGGCAATTTTCAATCTTGGAATTAGGCGTTCTAAGGCTTCTTTGCGAGTTTTTGCCAGTTCTCCTAATTCTCCAAAAGAATAGGATTCCCAATAATTTCTAAATTGCAGAAGCCCTCCATTGTCTCTCCAAGCGGGGTCATTTCCAACACTTGCCACACCAACAAATAAATCAACATCATGCATAATTTCAGAAAAAACTATTGTCGGAACATGAATTAAATTTACTGGATTATCCTGATTATCAATAAATCTTACTTGGTCGGTTGAAATATAATTCCAGATCCCAGTATCATTCCAAGCATTGTCGGCATTGACTTCGCTAATCCAAAACTCGGCTCTCAGACGATATTTAGGTAAGGATATTTTAGCAATTTCACTTTCATAACCTTTATCATAAGCCCCCAAGAGACTATATTTCCAACCACGTAATTTAGCAAGCGTATTAAATTGGTGTTGTTTCAAAATGTGTGCAGCCATTCGGTTTGAATAGATACGAGTATTTACCTCTGCATCCGTAAGTAAATAAATCTCTCTGAATGCTTGTTTTATGGGTTGTTTTATTTGGTTTTTTATGAGAAAATTTCTCCAATCAAGTACCTCATCAGTGGTTTTATTGGCAGGATGCCATAATTTGACAGAAGTCTTTTCATCAAGACCTTGAATAATACCTTCGTCCACCGAAACCCAATTACCGTTTAACTTAAATCCGCTAATTTGCTTGTCATCATTAATAAACTCCCAAATTAACGAATCCGATAAATAGCTCATTAAACCGTGTTCAGCATAGTATTGATTGAAATTTTGCCAAGTCCAAGTTCTATCTTGAATTAATGTTCTATCCAATCGGTCTCTCTGTGCAGACAGCATTTTTTGAATTTGAACATTGGCATTTTTTAATTCTTTCAAATCTTCTGCGAAGTCTTTTTTGACAACAGAAGGCTCTGATTTTAAACTTGAACCATCTTTTTTAGACCATTTTATCTCAGTTTTTCCAATAGCAATTATCGAAATTTTAGCTGAATATTCGCCAAATTCTTCTATTAATTCTCCGTTTTCTAAACCATAATTTGAAACAGACATATCTTCTATTTCTTCTGGACTAACCCCTAATTTTTCAGCGGATTCAACAATATATTTTTGGATAAGGTCTTGGGTATTTGATTGTTTGATGCGGAGTTTTAATCGAGATAGTTGTGAAACACCTTCTAAACCCGCTTGTGAGAGAACATAAATACAGGCGTTACCAACCCCAGCGGCAGCAGGACCTTTTCCAGGAAGTTTAGTATAACACTTTTGTGCAATTTCAGAAATCAAGGAAATATATTTTGATTTTATTTCTGACAAACTTAAAAAAGACCAAATCAATCCTTTCGCAATCGTAGAATTTACTTCATGTAAATATTCAGAAGTTGTCCAATTATATTCCCTTACACCATAACCAGAAGTATGATTTTCTGTAATTGGTTTAAGATTTTTTACAAAAAGCAACCACTTCTCTAAAATTTCTAAATATCTATCCGTACCGATTTTAAAGTGTAACTTTTCAATATCTTTAACTGATGTTACGCAGGCATAGCCTGACTTTTAATATTTGTTAGCTCCGCATAGGCGGCTTTGAGAGCTTTGATATAAATTTTAGCCTTTAATTCAAAGTGATTGAGTTTTGTTTTGAGTTTCAATTT
>JAAFJP010000009.1 GCA_013298125.1 Cytophagales bacterium
TGGTTTTCAAAGCCCCGCTGAGTTCTTAAAAACAAAAGGTATTGATATGAAAAATAACCCCATTAATCAAATAATTATAACTTAAAATAAGGATAACCCACTGTCCAGTTTTTAACGGTCAG
This sequence comes from Cytophagales bacterium, assembly GCA_013298125.1. GTDB lineage: Bacteria > Bacteroidota > Bacteroidia > Cytophagales > Spirosomataceae > Arcicella. Next base: position 123 of record JAAFJP010000009.1, read on the forward strand.
CACACATTAATAAATGCTGTGTCTATAAAGCCTGTACCTATTTTGCTTATGTATCGTATTTCTCTTTGCGAGAACAACAAAGTCGGAAGAAATAACAAAAGGAGTATTTTTTTCATTTGAATTATAGTGTTAGAGTTTTCAGAAATGGTTGTGCTTTCCCTTTCTAACCCTCCCAAGGGTTCAAAACCCTTGGGAGGGTTTTGGGTTATTGGATTAATTTTATATCTATCAAGAAAATTCAATCTCACTAAATCGGCTTGTATCAAGTGATTGTTGATGAAATCGTAAATATTGTTCTCTATTGCCAAACCAATTCAAAATCTCTGCCCTTTCTAAACGAGTAGCTTTTTCTAACAAAAATGCGTTATACGATGAATGTTTCCAGTCTCTCAAATCTTCACAAAAACCATGATGAACAGGATTGAAGTGAATATAATGGATTAATGAAGTAAAATAACTATCCGTTGGAACTACTATTCTTTTAAGGTGGTTTAGGAAAAGACCTCCTTTACGATTGAATTGTTTATTAATTGCTTGTGCATATCCATTTAGGAAATGTTGAAATTGCAACATCACTAATTTGTGAAAGTCAAGTGTATCAACTAAAATATCGGTTTCAATAATCTCTTTTCCTTTTCTTCCCTCTTTCTCAACATAAAAAGCCACTAATTCTTCTCTACTTCGTATTTTAATGAGTAAATGGAAGTGATTTGGCATTAGACAATAAGCATAAGTTTGACAAACGGGATGGAGATATTCTGAATATTTTTTAAGAAAGTACTCGTAATTGCCTTCATTTCTAAATAAATTTTCATGTCCAATAGCATGATTATATACATGATAATACGTGTTTGGTTGAAAATTATCTGAGAATTTTTCCATATTGTTTTTAAATTTTAATCTGCTTCATTATTATTTATTTACTCGTCTTCAAACCCTACCAAGGGTTCAAAACCCTTGGTAGGGTTAAAGAGGATTAACTCTACTTCCCATTAACCACTATCACCGTCTTCTTCTCAACCCCAACCCCCGTAATGGTCAAGGATTTCCAAGTTTTTGGGAGTTTGATGTCTTTGATTTGGGTGATGCCTTCTTCGCCGATGTCTAAGCCTCCGAAGCCGTTGAGAAGGGTCTGCAAAAATCCTCCTGCACCTGTAGCGAAGTACGGATTTGTACCTCCTGCGGTTTCTGATAATACGGCAAAGGGTGGTACTTCGTTGGGTTTATAGCTCTTCGTGAAGAGTTCAAACGCCTTGTCGGTATTGCCCAAACGTGCATGAAGAATACAGAAAATAGCGTACGACATGGCTGGTCCGTCGGGTGATAATTTTGATTCATAATAATTCAAATCTTTTGTAATTAGCTCTTTTTCAACCACTTGGTGCATTGGGTATGACAATAAATTGACATCGGTTTGTTTGATAGTCTCACCGTTGTACGTGGCGTGTTCTTTCGTTACACCATCGGCATTTCTCAAAATCACTAAGCCGTTCATTACCTCCTCCCACTTTGGATTTGGAACGATTTTCAACTCCTCGGCGGCTTCCATCGCAAAGTCCAAAACCTCTTTTGCCATACCGTTGGTGTAGGCGTTATCGTCCACATTTTCTGCCCACTCATCCGCACAAACTACGTTGATGATGTGATACTTTCCGTCAGTTCCCTTCTCAGCACGACTTACCCAAAAATCGGCAACTTCTTTCAACATCGGATAACCACGAATTCTGAGCCATTCACGGTCTTTGGTTACTTCATAATATTTCCAAAATGCCCAACCTACGTCTCCCGTGATGTGGTGTTGGAAAGGTCCTGTCAAAGCCCAAACTGGCGTAGCTTCCTGTCCTTTATCGTCCGATTCCCAGGGGAACATTACGCCCTTGTACCCATGCGATTTTGCATTGGCACGGGCAGATTCCATGCGTTCAAAACGGTATTCCAAGATTGATTTTGCCATTTCTGGATGTAGTACCAAAATGGCTGGGTACATCCAAATCTCAGTGTCCCAAAATACGTGTCCGTTATATCCCAAACCCGAAAGTCCCATCGGCGAAAGGCTGTACGCCTGACCTTCACGACAAAACGAATACAAATGATACATCGCAAAATGGGCAGCTCGTTGAGCCTCTGGGTCGCCTTCGATTTTGATGTCGGAAGTCCATAATTTTGCCCAATCCGCTTTGTGGCGACTCATCAAACGGTCATGTTTTTCCAAAGCCGCATAAATCGTTAAACGTTCGGCTTCGTTTTGAGGGTCGGGTGTTTGTTCTGTCGAAATCGTTGAACCTACAATACTAAACGAATACGTTTCGCCCGCAATCATCTTTTTCGAGAACTTCAAACGGTGCATTCCGTAGTCCCATTCTTCGTGAATCAATTGGGGTTCTTTACCACGTTCTTCGCTGAAAATGAAGGAGTTAGAAGCTGCCAAAGTATGCTTGCCAGTCGGAGATTTTGCTACCGAAGTCATCAAAGGAATCAAAGCGTGCGGACGGTCAATGAGGGCATAAGAGTTCTTGACATCACGCAACATATCGGGGGCAGACATCACGCTATGGGGCGTAATCTCGCAATCTTTCTTGGCTTTCACCTCCACATCAATCATCATCGTGAAAGGCAAATGACGTAAAGCCATCACCGAATATTTGACCGAAACTTTATCCTGATAGTCAAAAGTGGTAGTTAAAATCGCATTCTTCATGTCCAAAGATTGCTCATAATTGCTAATATCGGCACGTCCTAAACGGCGAGAATCCACATCCAAATCCATGTTAGCAAACTCAAATGTTTTGAGGATATTCGACACCCGTCCACGTCCGTAGGTATCAAAAGCACCGTTGAGTACCACGTCTTTCACCTTCAAAGGTTCGGGCGATGACACAATGCCAATCATGCCATTGGCAACGGTTACGCCATAATAATTTGATGGATTAATCTTATCAGCCTTCACAATCCAAGGGTCTTGGGCGTGAAGCAATGAGCTGTGAGCGATGAGCAATGAGAGAATTAGGAGGTTGGATAATAGTTTTTGCATTGTATTAAGGTTTTATAAAAATGGAGGGATTTTCCTTATCCGAAATTATGAAAATTCTTTAACAAATCATTAACAAAATGCAATTAGGGGGTGAGGAATTTATAAATGTCTTAGCATTAAAAGTACCTCACCCCCAACCCCTCTCCTTCTGAGAGGGGAGCATTCGGAACAAAACTCCCCTCTCAGAAGGAGAGGGATTGGGGGTGAGGTTAAACAAAACTAAACCATCAATCGCCATGAAAAAGCACATTAATTTCCTCGAAAAAACAGTTTTATTCATCATCATTGCCAACATCATTACTTCATGCAGTAGTGGTTTGCAACAACTCAAAAAAGGCAATTTTGATGAAGCCATTTTTACATCGGCAGAGCGTTTGCAAAAAAGTCCTGACCACAAAAAAGCTCTTGCCGTTATCCGTGAGGCATATCCGTTGGCAATTGATGACCATAAACGGGCTATCCGAGTATTTGAAAATTCGCAAGAACCTTTCCGTTGGGAAAAAGCATTGGCGGAGTATCAAGCCTTGAATAGAATTTATGATGTTATCTCACATTCGTCCGTGAGTATGCGTGAAGTGGGTGTACCACAAAACTACGCTCGTGAGGCAGAAACAGCTCGCCAATTAGCGGCAGATGAGCGTTATCAAGCGGGTGTGACGGCATTGGCACACAAAGAAAATCGTTTAGCTGCCAAAGATGCCGTTGGACAATTTGAGCGAGTTAATCAATTGATTCCTAACTATAAAAATGCCAATCAGAAGGCTGAGGAGGCATTTCAGTATGCTGTTCATCGGGTAATGATTGAGCCTGTGTATGATTTAGATAGACTACATCCCTATGATTACGCTGATTTGCAAGAATCCTTTGACGAAGAACTTTTCCGTTCAAAACCTTATAATCCTTTTGTGAAGTATTATACAACAACATCGGCTCGCAGTGAGACTTTACCACAAAACGATTTAGTAAAATTTGCTTTCTTGGATTTACGTTCTCCGCAAAGAAATATTACTACAACAATTGAGCATTTTACGAAAGAAATAAAGGTGGGTACAAAGAAGATAAACGACTCAACCAAAGTGGATGTTTTTGAGAAAGTAACCGCTAAAATTACCACTTTTCATAAGTCAGTAATTGTGCGTGGCACAATGCAAATGCGAATTTTTGATTATAAAACCAATGTTTTACTCAAAGAAGAAACAGACGATGAAAGTTATACGTGGACAGATTCTTGGCAGGTTTTTGAGGGAAATCAAAAGGCGTTAGATGTAGGAAAAACCTGTCCATCAACTTCTGCTCCAATTTTTGATAATGAACCAAGTAGCTCATTTTTCTTCAATAAAATTAGTAATCAATTTGCTGACCATTTTAGATGGTGCTTGAAGAAGACTTATCAAGGTATGTAGAAAAGAAGCTAAGTTTCAAGTTGTTATGTTGTTGAACCAGATTTTGACAACTTAATAACTTGACACTTAACAATTTCACCTCTTAATCGAACTAATACTAAAAACTACGGGCGAATAAGGAGGAATAATGGTTTCTTTATTATTAGTTTTATTAACGCCTTTCTTTTGCACATTACCATATCCCAAATCAGAAGGAAAAATAATAATACCTTCATCCCCAATTTTCATTTTGGCTATGCCATCGTTGAGTCCTTTTGGAACACCATCACCCACTTTAAAAGTGTAAGAAGGGTCTTTTGAGAAAACAGTATTATCCAAAAAACTACCCGTATAATCAACAATAACACTCTGACCTTTACTCAACGTATCTTTAGCCAAGCCTTCTTTGGTATAAAAAATCTTCAATCCAGACGTTGAAAGGGTATCATATTTGACAATCCTCGCTTTATTTTCCTTGATATAATTTTTGGCGTATTTCTCAATAAAAATTATTTGCTCTGCCTGACTACGTTGGATTTCGAGAATACTTACCTCAAAAACTAAGGTAGAAAATGGTGGAATGTAGGTTTCTTTGTTATTATTGAGTTTATCGAACCCTTTGGCTTGCACAGCTCCATATCCCAAAATAGAAGGAATAATGATAGTAGCCGTTTCTCCTAATTTCATTTTAAGAATACCCGCATCAAAGCCTTTGATTACACCAGAACCTATGGTAAAAGTATAGGCTGTATCTCTCGAAAAAATCTCATCATTCAAAAACCTCCCTACATAGCTTACTTTGACAGTGCTTGATTTACTTATCGTATCTTTCGAAAGTCCTAATTTTGAGTATAAGACTTTGAGTCCAGAAGCGTCAGCAGTATCAAGTTTTACAAATTTTGCCTGATTCTTTTTGATGTATATTCGTGCTAATGAGTCAAATACCTTTCTTTCGTTTGCAGGTGCAACAACAGCGTCTGAACCACATTCAATGAACAAAATGGAGAAAAATAAAAGAATCAATAAGTTTACTTTGAGCATAAGATTTTGTTTAGAAAGTATTTGTGTTACTTCGCAGAAACCACTTCAATATCAAAAATCAAAGGAGAATAGCCTGGGATTGAGCCTTGTCCTCTTGTACCATATCCAAGGATTGAGGGAAAAATAAGGGTTGCTTTTTCACCTACCCTCATTTTTAAAACTCCTTCATCAAAACCTTCAACTACCTGACCTATTCCCAAAGTAAATGGAAAAACACCTGCATCAAATTGTTTATCTGACAAAAAACGTCCTGCATAATTAACTGACACACTTTGCCCTTTCAATAACTTAGCCCCTGATGGATTAGCCTTTGTAATGATATAACGCAATCCCGTAGTTGTTTTCTCTGTGACGGTTAGTTTTTTAGAAGAAATATATTCCTCTATCTTTTGGTTCTCTTGTGCGGGCGTAAGTACCTCGTCACTACTACTACAACTAACGATAAAAGCTGATAAAAATGCGATAAAAAATAATTTCGACTTTAACATTTGAGTGGGTTTTAAATTTTCTACAAAGTTAAAGGTAATTTTTGAGCTTCTTTAAATTGAATTGAAATTGAGTATTAATCATGATTACCAGATGCTCAAAACCCACATTCTCCATGATATTTTCCTGTTCGTAAAAAAGTCAAAACAATTTGCCCAAAAAATTGTATCATTGTCATAAGATTAGTCCACACCGATATATCATTTCTTGCAAAATCAAAAATCAAAGCTAATTTTTAAATGAATCGAAGCAATTACAGATTTTCATTTGTAATGGTGTGTTTACTATTGATTATTCCTTATAAAACTCAAATAAAAAACAAAGTATGAATTATTTTAAGACCTTATTATTCGCCGTCCTTTTTGTTCCACAGGCATTTTCCCAAAAAGAACAACAACAAACCCTCCCCGCAGGTATCGTGTATGTGGATGCGATGGGCGATTTTCCACTTCCGCAAAATGGAGGAATAACCCTCAATCCTTCAAAAGTTTATATCATCTCGGGCAGTGTGGATATTGGTACAAATTATATTAATCTCAACGGTGCAGGCATCAGAGGACTTGACCCTGGCAAAGACCGTATCATCTCAGCCGTGAAAGGGGCTATTTTGAGAAGTAATGATGTGGATGTTTATATGGAAAAATTGGGTGTGATTCCTTTGGGAGCTACTACTACGGCTTATGATTTCGAGGATAACACCAGCACCAAAACCTTGAATCTTTTAGCGGGAAACTCTGTCGTAGAAGCCCCAAGAATGCCCAGCGGAGGCGTAGGGCGGTTTAGCGGATTCAATTCAATGTATATTACTACTAATTTTTGGAGATGTCGTGACGGTTTAAAATTAACAGGGGCAACGGGTAAATTCTGTGCCGCTTTTAACTATATAACAGGAATCTCATCTGGTGTGGGTATTGAGTTTTTACCTGAATTTGAAGCAAGTGATATTGATTTATCAAACAATTATTTTGTGTTCTCGGGTAATACGGCTGTCAAATTCAGTCCCCAAGCCAAAGTTGATCAAGGCAGAATGAATGGAAATCTTTTTAGAGGTCCAGCGGTGTTGATTACGGGTTTTGATTCATACACCCCTGGTTGGGAAATGGGGCAAAATGGAGCGGGCATTCCTGATACGAAGCCATACGGTTTTGTGTACATGAATGATAATCAAACGCCTACGAAGTTTATTTCGCCTTCGCTTTTCACGAAAGTAGCGGGTACAACTACCACCATGAAAGCTGATGGATTTAAGGCTGAATCCAATAAATTCATCTACACGGGCAAAAGAGTTTTGAATGCTCGTGTTTATATCAATATTGGCGGAAGAACCCCCGAACCAAATTCTGATTTCTCGGTGGCCGTTTATAAGAATGGTTTATTACAAATTGCTCCAAATTCATCCCTTGCCATTGCAGGAAAAAATGAGGGATTCCAATTAACACTTGAAACCATTGTTGATATTACTCAGGGTGATTATTTAGAGGTTTTTGTTAAGAATAATGTAAACACCACGCCAATTGTCGTAAAGGATTTGCAGTTTAGAGTTAGTGAGTAATGGATTGATTTTTAGATAGATATAGAAACAGCGGATGAAAATTCGCTGTTTTTTTATGGATAATTGATATGAATTTTGACTATGCAAATAACTCAATTTGTCCGCTGTTTACTGGTTTCATTTCTTCTATAAAGTCATCCCATAAGCAAAACGTTAAATTGAAATTATACATTTTATTGAGTCTTTGTAAGGCTATTTCTACATCATTTTTATCAATTAAATTAGCTAATGCCAACAAGTCAATCCGCATCAAAACATCTTTGGTAAAAGTTCTTTTGGCATCTGCAAAAGTTACGGATTGTAAAAACTGCATTGCCACATCCGAATTGAGAAGTATTAAGGTATATACCGCAAATTCAATTTTATCAAAACCAAGCAAATAACACGTATCGTCAAGCATTACGGGCTTTGAATATTGTGGTAAAATCAGTGTAAAATGAAAGGTTTTATAGAGTCCAGAAATAGCAACTTTGTAGGGTTTGAAAGAGTAATCTCCAATTCCAAAAATTGAAAATGCTGGTTTATTATTGTAAATACTTGATTTTCTGGAATTAAAACTTTCTTGATGGTCTATCAAATACTGAAACGTTTTGGGAAATTCATCTCTGATATAGATAGTCTCCTGTCCAACTTTCTTTTGTGTTACGATTGTAAATTTTCTTGTTTGATTAATTACGGAGTTCTTCAAATCAGAACTTTTCAAAAGACCATACACTAAATCTTCTTCTAATTTAATGGCTTCATTCAATCCATTCACATAATGTCCATTTTGTTTTTCTAATTCCATAATTGATGAACAATCGTGTTTCAAACCTTGTCGCCAAACAAAAGGGCATTCTCCATCTATATTTTTGGTATTTGAATACGTACCAATATTTGAAACAAATTTATTCATTAACCACCCAAATTGTAAGATCGGTTTGTGATTATCGTAAAAATTATATTCCGTACAATAGTCGTGTGGATGAGATTTTAATTTTCCGTATAAAAGCGATGCTTCCACAGAAACATTAAACTCTTTTTTACTGTCAATACAATACTTTTCTATTTCAGAAACGGCATATTTGTTTTTCTTTTGGTCTAAAACAATATTTTTGATGACTGAATTTTTCACTAATAAAAGTATGTTTCCTTTTATGTTTTGGAATAATTCAAGCATCTTCAACGTAATAAATTCTGCAATATCAAAGTTGCCTTTGCCCGTCATGGCATCTAATCCACTATGGTTTTTGAAGTTAGTTTTTTTAGGTAAATTAGAAGAATTCAGGCTTCCTAATTTAGCATTCGTAACCCAAGGCGGATTACCAATAATCAAAAGTTCTTTTTCGGGAAATTGCTTAGCTAAATTCTTGAAATCATAATCAAAAACATCACAATGAATGATGAAAATATTTGACTTTTTATGGTTAGGAGTATTCAAATAAAATTCGACAATATTAAACTTCGTTTCCCAGATATATGGCTTATAAATTTCAATACCAAAGACATATTCTATATTTGAAAAAGTAGAAAGCGAAGCAACAATAAAATTACCTTTGCCACAAGTTGGTTCAATGATAATTTGAGGATTTGCTAATTTATTTGATAAAAACAAAGCAACCTTTCTCGCTAAATCTTTATTAGTTTGAAAGTCACCATATTCAGCTCTATCAGGCTCTGAAACAATATTATGAGTGATAGAGATTGTTTCTTTTAATGTTTCTAATTCTAAATAGCTATCAAAAAAATCGACTATACCGAAATCCTCAAACATCTTTTGATTAGCCATTTCAAAAGATGTTATATTTTTCAGATAATCGTTTAGATACACTGAAACTTCGTACGAGATATTTGCATCAAATACTCTCATATTATTTTATTGATTCCGTTAATATTTTCTTGTAACGTTACAATTCGCTGGTATTGCAAACGCAATTGCAAGGCATTGGAGATAGTCAAATATCCCTGTTCAGGCGGGGTTTTGATGATTTGTTCAGCCAATTGTTGTAACGTAATTTCATCGGCTGGTATATTTTTATCGTTGAGGTATGCAACAATATCTTCTGTATTGGCTTTATCTTTCACCATTTCACGAAGTCTGAATGTTGTTGTATAATCGGCAGTTCGTTCTTTTGAAACGAATGAGCAACTCACAAAATCAAGGGTTGTCGTTTTGGTCTTCGGATTGTCAATTTTATCATATACGAATACGAGTAAATTGTACCCGAGTCCAAATATTTTTTGTTTAGCGTCTTTGAAAGGGCAAGAAGATTGGGGTTGTTTGATTGAAGTAACTTTTATATCAATATCAACGGAAGGCAAGTCTATTCCCTTGGCGGAAGAACCAATTTTTAATTCATATTTACCCGCAAGATGCTGTTGAAATTTATGTTCAATATGAGTTCCAACCGCTTTACCGTCGGTGACTCCATAAAGTTCTTTATTGGGTATCTTCGATTCGGTAAGACAAAATGCCTTTGCTTCAATGATGACATTCTCGATTGTCAAATTCTGTTTCATAGTGCAAATTTATAATTTTGTATTGGTTGATTAGTATTAGAGTGCTTTTTTATTCTGATTACTTTTTTACCTCATTTATACCTTTCTACAATAAAAGAAAATTTGAATTACCAGCATTTTTCCCGAAATTGAACTTTCATCACAAACCCAACAAACAATGAAATCAAATTTCCTAAAATTACTACTAATCAGCTTGTTCGTTTCTGTTTTTTCACTTGAAACACAAGCCCAAAAAATCAAAACCGATTTATTCAAAAACATGAAAGCCCGTGCCATTGGTCCAGCGGCTATGTCGGGCAGAATCACCGCAATTGATGCCATTGTGGCTAATCCTGACATTATTTATGCAGGTTCAGCTTCGGGTGGCGTTTGGAAAACGGAAAATGGAGGAACGTCTTGGACTTCTATTTTTGACGAAAACCCAATCCTCAACATCGGAGCAATCGCCATTCAACAATCTAATCCTTCCGTGATTTGGGTAGGAACAGGCGAAGGAAATCCACGAAATTCTGTCAATCTTGGGGCAGGAATTTATAAGTCTTTGGACGGTGGAAAGACTTGGAAATTGATGGGTTTGGAGAAAACAAAAAACATTCACCGAGTAATTATTGACCCTACAAATCCTAACGTTGTGTATGCAGGCGTAATCGGAAATCCATTTGCCGACCATCCAGAAAGAGGTGTTTTCAAAACGACTGATGGAGGACAAACTTGGGAGAAAATTCTCTTCACCAACGAGCGTTCGGGCGTGGCGGATATGGTCATGGACCCTACTAATCCCAACAAATTATTCGTAGCCATGTGGGAACATCACCGCAATACTTACGACTTCAAATCGGGCGGGAAAGGCTCTGGGTTTTATGTTACTTTGGACGGTGGAAAGAATTTTACGAAACTCCAAAACAAGCCCAATGGCATTCCAGAGGGTGAATTAGGACGAATTGGCGTAGCCATTGCCCGTTCTGAACCTAACAGAGTATATGCCTTAATTGAATCTGCCAAAAACGCCCTTTATCGTTCGGATGATGGTGGTTTTAAATGGGAAAAAGTTAATGACGACGACGAAGCAACCATCAAAGGTAATCGTCCTTTTTACTTCTGGGATATTGCCGTTGATTCTAAAAACGAAAACCGTATTTATAACATTGCTCAAATGATTTCGATGAGTGAAGATGCGGGAAAAACCTTCAAAGTGATTGTGCCTTACGAGGGCGTTCACCCCGACCATCACGCCTTTTGGATTCACCCAGAAGACCCTTCGATGATTATCAACGGCAACGATGGTGGTATTGCGATTTCACGAGATAGAGGTAGAAAATGGACGTTTGCGGAGGCATTGCCTTTGGGTCAATTTTATCACGTAAATGTCGATAATGAAATTCCCTACAATATTTATGGCGGTTTGCAAGACAATGGTTCTTGGCGTGGACCGGCCTACACGTGGCAAGACGGTGGCATCCGAAATTCGCATTGGCAAATGATGGTCGGTGGAGATGGTTTTGACGTAATGCCTGATTTACAAAATGCTAATTTTGGTTATGGAATGTCGCAAGGAGGGAATTTGGTGAGATATGATGCCGAGACGGGGGCAAATGTGTTCATCCGTCCAACTGCCCCAGACCTCAAAACTCGCCTTCGTTTCAACTGGAATGCGGCTTTTGCCCTTGACCCTGTGGACAAAACTACCATTTATTACGGTTCGCAATTTGTTCATAAATCAGCGGATAAAGGCATGAATTGGGAAATTATTTCGCCCGATTTATCAACCGATAATAAAGCTCAACAAAAAGCCACGGACGAAACGGGCGGCTTGACGATGGACGTAACGTATGCAGAAAATCATAATAATATTTTGACCATCGCCCCATCGCCCGTGAAGCAAGGCGTGATATGGATTGGTACGGATGATGGCAATGTGCAAGTAACGCAAGACGGTGGTAAAACGTGGAATAATGTGACTTCAAAATTCACGGGATTGCCCAAAGAATCTTGGATTGCTCAGATAAAAGCCTCGACCTTTAATGTCGGAGAAGCCTACGTAACTGCCAATAATTACCGTCAGGGCGATATGGGCGTGTATATTTACCGAACCAAAGACTTCGGACAAACGTGGACTCGCTTGGTGGATGATAAAAAAGTGGTAGGTTATGCCTTGGCTTTTCAACAAGATGTGGTTGAATCTAAATTGATGTTTGTCGGCACGGAACAAGGGCTTTGGGTAAGTGTTGATGAAGGCGTAAATTTCACCCAATGGAAGGCAGGATTTCCACCCGTTTCAACGATGGATTTGAGCATTCAAGAGCGTGAAGCGGATTTGGTAATTGCCACTTTCGGACGTGCGATTTATGTATTGGATAACATCCGTCCACTTCGTCAGTTGGCGGCAAATAGCAAATTATTGGATTCTAAAATTGCCGGTTTTGCCAATGCTGATGCCTACAAAGCGAATTACAGAGATGCTCACGGGGCAGGGTTTGGGGCAGATGCCAACTTCGTGGGTGAGAATAGAAAGAAGGGAGCAAAGTTGAGCTATTTTTATAATCCTCCGAAGAAAGATACGACTTCTGGTAAGAAAGATATTCAGAATTTATTGGAGAATAAAATGTCAAATTTAAACGTAAAAACTACGGGTTCTAACGCTGGTAGGGTTCAAAACCCTACCAGCGTTGTAACGACGACAGAAGTTAAAAAAGATACCACAAAGAAAAACATAACCAAATACGATACCGTTTACGTAAAGATTTATAATACTGAAAATAAACTCATCCGAACGCTACAACACAAACCAGATTCAACTGGTTATCAGGCGATTATGTGGAATATGACGGAGAAAGGCGTTCGTAATCCTGGGACACCAAAACCCAAGAAAAATGCCGCTGATGCCAATGGAATTGAGGTTTTGCCAGGAAAATACAAACTCGTATTTAGCTGTGGAGATGCCAAAGATTCATCGTCAATTGAGATAAAAGAAGACCCACGAGTGCCTGTTTCGAGAGAGGTACAAATGGCAAAAAGAGCCTTGTATGCCCGCATGGAGAAATCAATCGTGCAACTCACAGAAGCCACTGACCGCCTGACCGAAGCCGAGGATGTAGCAAAAACCATCCAAAGCCAAGTGAAGGACAAAGAAGGCAAAGAATTGGAAGATTTGGGCAAAGCCAGCAAGACCATTCAAGATTCTATCAAGGTAAAAAGAGAGATAATCACGGGCAGAAAATTTGAGAAACAAGGCTACGGCAGACCCTACCAAATTACGCCACAAGGCAAGATTTTTGAGGCAATGGGTTACATCAATTCAAAACTAATTGCCCCTACAAATGCGGACGTAAAATTGGTAGAACAATTAGAAACTTTAACGAAAGAAACCATCGAAAAAGTAAACAAATTCTTCGCCACCAACTGGACTGAATACCGCAAAAAAGTGGAATCAACGCCATTGAAGACATTTAAGGATTATTTGCCGATTGGGGATGGAAAATGATAGAGAGATTTTAAGATACTGGTCGTAGGAACACTTCTCAAAACCTACGACCAGACCCAGAAAATTTAAAAGATAAAATATATGAGGACTAATAAGATAATTTGTGACACAAATATTTGGTATTATGTTGAAAATGGAACTATAAAATTAGAAGATTATGAATTTAAATACCCCCTTTATTCAACTTATCTCAGCTTAAACGAATTATTTACTACACCTCTCTGGATTGATAATCCAGAATTGGTTTTTAGGGTAATAGATTCAATGTTTGCAAATAGTAATTTAATACTAATGTTTCCTGATGATTATATTTGGGGTATTTGCTTAGGAATTGACATAAATTATAATCAATTAATTGATGTTGAGATAAAAGCGGATATTGAGTTTTATAAAAAAGCAAAAGTCGATTTTCATTCTTCTTTGCAAGCAAAGCCCATTTTTGATGCTTGGATAGATAATGTAAATAATTTCAATTTAGAACAAAAAAAGAGAGCTGATAAAGTAAAAGAAGTTGAGAAAGAGATGAAAGAAATATCGTTAGAAATAAATTACAAAAAAATGATTTATAAAGACGAAAATGCAATCAAGGAAAAACTCAACAGTCAAATTGAAGAAAAATTTTACAGTATTTTTAATAAGCTGGATTCAAGTAATTATATCAATATACTTTCTGAATTCAAAAAGCAATTTGAATTGTTCAATCACACAACATTTCAAGTTATGAAATTATTGACAATTACAAAATTTGCACATCAAGAAAACGATTTTGAAGATTTAGATAATCTTATTTATGTAAATGAGAGTGATTTGTACTGGACAGAGGAGAAAAGGTGGATAAATTTAGTAAAAGACTCAAAAATGAATAAATATTTGGAAATTCCTAAACTAAATAAAAAAAATCATTAAGCTAAAAATTATATAACATTTAAAAATTTAAACAATATAACTTCTAATTACGAAATGAGCAAATAAATATTCAAAAAATATAAAAATATGAAAAAACTACTTTTTATTGATACTGAAACAACGGGCTTACCCTCTAATTATGACCTTGATTATTCAAATACTAATAATTGGCCAAGATTAGTTCAAATTGCTTGGCAATTATATAATGAAGAAGGAGTTTTATTAGAAACAAGTAATTTCATAATTAAACCAGAAGGGTTTACTATACCGCAAAATTCTATTAAAATTCATAACATTGATAATGAGAAGGCACTAAATGAAGGAGAAGAGTTAGTTATTGTACTTTTTAAATTTTTGGAAGTACTTTCTAAATCTAATTTTCTAATCGGTCATAATATCAACTTTGATGAAAAAGTTGTAGGATGTGAACTATTTAGAAAACATTTCGATACTTCAAAACTTAGTTTAATAGCAAAGTTTTGTTCGATGAAGGATGGAAAAGTAATTAAATTTTGTGATTTAAATGGAAAGAGACCTACTTTAAATGAATTGTATAACAAGTTATTTAGGGAAAATATTACAAATACTCATAATGCAATGTCGGATGTTAGTGCCACATCTAAGTGTTATTTTGAATTAGTAGAAAGAGGTATTATTCAACTTAATAAAAATAACACTGAAAATAGTCCAAAGGTTAATACAGTAAAATCTGTACAAACAAATTTCAATTTAACCGATTGGCGTTCCAAAGATGCTGTAAAAAATCAAATTGATGAAATACCTATTTTAAATAGTTTAACTAAGATGTTTCAATTTGAAAATCGATATACTATAAAGAATAATAAAAAATCACCCTACGACAATTGGGATGGCGATTATTCTCTTTATGATGAAGAAGAGTATCATGATTATATGATAGAAATGATTAGAGATGATGAAGATGATGATTTTTTTGAGCAAGAAGAAAAAGAAAACAACATTGCCTTAGAGAAACAATTAGATGAATTTTCTCTAAATTGGCGTGATAGATTCAATGAAATAATTGTTTTTAATAATAACATAAGTATAGGAAAAAAAGTAAATAAATATTTTTTTTTAAATGGAGATACTGGCGAATTTCTTTCCAGTGATTCTTTTGAACTTATTCATGTCATAAATAATGATACTGTTATCGTTCAGAAGAATGGAGAGTTTGGTATGATGGATAGTCTATTACAAGAGATATTACCATTTGAATATAGTCAATTTATTAGCTATGACAACATCTTTTTTGTAACGTTAAAATTTGATAGTTCCAAAAATATTCTCATTAATTCAAAAAATTCCAGATACCAACTTTATCATATTAATAGGTTTTTTGTTCTAAATTCTGAATATGAGGAGCTTTCATATTTTAATTATGGATTGTTCAAAGTAAAAAAAGTAGGACTTGTTGGACAGTATGGATTAATCAATGTAAGAGGAGAACTGTTATTAGGACATGACTACTTTGATTTTTATAATCTTAGTGATTCTTGTCCTGAATATTTTACAGGAGAGTCGAAATTTAATGTCACTTTATTTAGATTCAACATAGAAAATGTTACAATAGAAAAGATATTAGTAATTGATGCGAATGAGGTATTTTTTAAAAAAATAGGGAAAAATGGAGAATTAATCCTTCAAACTAAAAAGGGAGAATCTTACGGTTTATTAGATGTTTATAGGAAAAAATATACACCTTGTGTGTATAAAAAAATAGAATATTTGAATAATGAAAATTTGATAAAAGTAGGTATTGAGAGTGGGTATTCTGGGGAACTTTATTATGGGTTATTAAGCATTAATTTCACAGAGTTACTACCTTGTAGATATTCAGAAATAGCACCTTTTATGAATGGAAAATCAATTGTTAAAATTAATGATAAATTTCAAGTCATAAACTTGAATGGCGAACTTATCAATGATGAAAAATTTATTTTTGCTTCTCACGTAAAGAACGGTTTTATCGCATTTGTTAATGGCAGTATTGATACAATTAAAATTGGCATTATTTTTAAAGATAGCATGAAAATGAATAAGTTAACGTTAGGACTTTTAACTAATCAAGGGACACTTATTCTACAACAAAAATGGGAGCGATATTTTTTTAAAGCTATCTTCGAAGAAATTGATTGTGATGAGATGCTCATTTATATTTTAAGGTCACTAAAAGAGTCTGTGAATAAATACGTGTCATTTGATGAATATTGTAATGATTACACAAATTTTACAGAACAAATGTTACAAAAAAAATTCAATTTAAATTACAAGGAAATTGACCAACATATAATAGATATTAAATCTGGAAATGCTTTTGAAGTAAAAAGTAAAATATTTTAATTTTTACTCTCGCTTTCGCTCAGTTGTACCGAGTGAAAACTATCGTTGAAGCCCTCGGTGCGTAGTTGGAAAGGGAGAAAACTAAGAGTGAAGATAAAAATAAGAGTGTGAGAAATGGTCTGTAATTGCCTTAGCAATATCAGTTAGAAGAGTCCTTAATTTTTTGGATAATGTCTTGCACTTTTTTGAGAGGGAGTTCTGTAACATCGGCAATGAATTTATCATCAAAGCCTTTTTCTAACAATTTTTCGGTAAGTTGAAAAGTCATAAGTTCCATTGTTTCTTCTCTTACTACGGCTCTAATATGGTCTGCAATAGTCATGGCAATATTACTGATTTGAGTCTTTGATTTTTTGGATGATTTCCCTAACTTTTTTGATAGGTAATTTAACGACATCCGCAATAAATTGATCATCAAAATTTTTCTCTAATAAGCCTTTAATCGCATTAAAAGTCACTTCTTCTCTAATATGTTCAGCAATAGTCATGGCAAGATTAATTAGAAGAATCCTTGATTTTTTGAATAATGTCTCTAACCTTTTGTATAGGTAATTTAAAAGCATCAGCAATAAGTTGGTCATCAACATTTTTTTCTAATAAGCCTTTAATATGTTGAAAAATGTTATTTTCTCTCTCTTCGGCTCTAATATGATCTGCAATTGTCATGGCAATATTGTTTACGTTGTTTGAAACTTTTGTAAATATAGGAGGTATTTCTTTGTTTGTCAAGTCCACGGCGTTTTGGATATAAACGAAAACACTCCTTATAAGGTCTAATTGTGCTTGGGCATCCAACTCTTTGAGTTTTTTTAACCAAAAGGGCGTTAGTTTCAAGAAATCATCGTTTTTATCGTGGCTATGTTTGAGAAGCATTGCCGAAAAACTTAGCATAGCATTGTTGATGGAAGCCAATCTGTCGTCTTCTATATCCGAGAGCGAAAATAGAAGATAGTCAAAATCAGGAATGAATTTGTGTAAAACAGGCGGCAAGTTTTCAAAATGGCTTTTTATGGACTTGTATTCCCATTTCGTTTCTCCGTGATGAATCACAATGGGAATGATAAGGGACAAAACCTTTTTTCCATCTTTGATTTCCTGTTTCCAAATGTTGATGATATATTGCAAGAGTTGGATATGCGGAAAAGGAACAACGTAGGATTTATGTTCAAACAAAAGCGTTACCAAAGTTCCTTGTTTTGCCAAATTGGTTTGATAAATGATGTCTGAAAAATACTCATCTAATTCATCATCAATGAACGAATCAGGTATTCTTTGGAGGTCATCAAGATTGAACTTCTCTTTGAGTTCTTGGGGGAATAGTTCTTCAATAAAACTTTTGGCAACTTCTAAGCGTGAGAAGGAGTCTTTGAAAAACTTATCGTGGACATTGGGAATGTTTTGTTTGGCTTTGTCCCTATCTGGTGCAAGTGTTCGATAGCTCATGGTTCAAGTTTGTAACTTGGACAGTCCCTCATTGGTCTGGTCGTTAGTCTAAAAATGGCATAAAAAGTAAGAACCAGTACGAGGCTGTCCAAGTCACAGACTTGGATAGCTAAGTTAAAAGCAAGAAAAAAAGTACAATTTTTCAAGCGGCACACCTATTTATGTGATACTCAGGGTCAAACGGCTTACCAGAACGTACAATACCAATCAATTGATGAATGAGTTTATTTCTGATATTGTTAAGTATCACTAAACCTTTCTTCCCTTCCTTTTTCTTTCGCTCATAATACTCTTTCATCACAGGATTATACCGAATGGCACACATAGCCGACATATGTAAAGATTTTTTTAACTGCTTTTCTGCAAAATCAGATATGTGTGTTCCTTTATTTACACTTGTTCCCGAACCTACTTCATAAGGAGCAACTCCCGAAAATGAAGCTATCTGTCTGGGTGAATACTTTTCTGAAAAATTATGAGTGTAAACCATCAACCATAAAACGGTTATTTTCCCTAAACCCTTCACTGTCGTTGACAAATCAAGGTTTTTCTGCCAATCAGGTTGTTTTTCAATATATTCATCTAAGGTTTGCTCGAGGTATTTGATACTTTTCAACAAACCATCTACGGCATCTTGCTGACATTCTTTAACTCTTAGGTAAGAGTCTAAATCAAATTTTTTGATTTCTTCTTGGGCTGTCATTAAAGAGCCATGAGCCTTTACCAATCTGTTACGAGTGCTAAGTAAATCATGTAATTGTTCTTGATAGCTGTCATAATACTCTGTAATTTTTGCCTTATTTCTCCGTAATTGGGCATATTCGGCAATGCGTTTTGAATCTATTTTGTCATTCTTACCTCTTTTGATGCCCATGGATAAATGAATCTCCAAACCTGATTCCATCCACAAATAACATAAAGAATCCTGTAAAAAATGTCTCAGGCTTCGTCCATAAATACCTGTGTGTTCCATACAAAACAAACATTTATCTATGCTAATATTCAAGGAAGTTATCCAAGCCAAAAGGGCTTCATAGCCCACTTGTGAATTATCAAAACGTTTGTAACCCCGTTTTACTTCTCCAGTATCTAACACGGTTACATCAAAATAGGATTTACTGATGTCTATACCAGCAAAATAATCGAATACTACGGGTTGATTTTCCATTTTTTTTGTAATTTTAAGATGGACAAAGAACCCTAAGTACTATTCAAACCCGCTTAGTCCTTCATAATAGGATTAGTCCGAAAAACTATCCTTAATAGCTAAATAGCATCTGTTTGAATAAAGGAAGAAAGAGAGCTTAATCTAAGTATAGTGTCTATGCACTTGACCAGATGATAGGTTTCTCTCTCTTCCACTTAGGATTAATTTATAACTTAATCCTAAGTTCTTGGTTTTATCCTACTTTACAAAACTAAAGGACCAGACGGGGATAGGTTTCTCTCTCTTCCACTTAGGATTAATTTATAACTTAATCCTAAGTTCTTGGTTTTATCCTACTTTACAAAACTAAAGGACCAGTAAACATAAGAATGAGAAACCAATATAAGACTGTCCAAGTCACAGACTTGAACCAGTAAACATAAGAATGAGGAACCAATATAAGACTGTCCAAGTCACAGACTTGAACCAGAGAAAAGAAAACAATCAATAAAACCACTATCAATGAGTAGAAAATACAAATTTCATGACCAAGAGCAGCTATATTTTGTAAGTTTTGCCACTGTCTATTGGATAGATGCCCTAACCAGAAACGAGTACAAAGACATCATCATAGACAGTCTAAATTACTGCATCGAAGAGAAAGAATTAGATTTATACGCTTGGGTTATAATGCCCAATCACGTTCACTTAATAATAGGCACAAGAGGCGAACCATTACAAAATATTATGCGAGACCTAAAAAAGTTTACGTCCAAAAAAATAGTAGAAGCCATCCGTAACAACCCACAAGAAAGCAGACGAGAATGGATGATATGGATGTTTGAGAGAGCAGGAAAGAAAAATTCTAACAATGAGAGCATACAATTTTGGCAGCAACATAACCAACCCATAGAATTAACAACTGTGACAATGATACGTCAAAAGTTAGACTATTTACATCAAAATCCAGTAGTTGCAGGTTTTGTTCGCCAGCCCCAAGATTGGCTTTACAGCAGTGCAATAGACTATTATACAGGCAATCAAAAAGGATTGATTCTGAATTTATCATATATAGCGTAAACTGTTCAATGAGTTTTATACTACAAAGGCTTCCCTTTAATGACATAACTAATTAAAAATCCATTAAAATTTTATCATACTTTCCCATGAAAACCCTCCTCCCCCTCCTAATCCTCCTAACAACATTCACCGTCATAGCTCAACCCAAAATCCTTCCAGAACGTGAACGGGCTGAGGTGATTGATGAATTATTGGAAGATAAAATGACGAATCTTTTGCCCAAATTGATGCGGAAAGAAGGCATTGATATGTGGATTTTGATTTCTCGTGAATACAACGAAGACCCCGTGATGAAAACGATGTTGCCCGCCGTGTGGCTTTCGGCAAGGCGGAGAACGATTATGGTGTTCTCGGATAGTGGCGGCACAAAGGGCGTTGAGCGTTTGGCGATTGCTCGTTATGATGTCGGAAATTTGTTGAAAGGCGAATGGGATTTAAAAACCAATCCCGACCAATGGGATGCGTTGATGAAAACCATCAAAGAGAAAAATCCAAAGAAAATAGGACTCAATTTCTCCAAATACTACGCCCACGCCGACGGTCTGACTTATACCGAACACAAAGAATTTATGGACAAATTACCCACTCAGTTTCAAAATAGAGTGGTTTCAGCCTCCAATTTGGCGGTTAATTGGTTAGAAACTCGCACGGAAAGAGAGATGGCGATTTACCAACAAATTTGCAGAATTTCCCACGAAATTATCCAAGAGGCATTTTCGGATAGGGTTATTCAGCCAGGCGTAACGTCCACGGAGGATGTGGTGTGGTGGATGCGTCAGCGAGTAACGGATTTGGGTTTGGAAACGTGGTTTCACCCAACGGTGGACATTCAACGTGCCGACCCTGATAATTTTGACCACCTCAGAACTTTCACCAAACGCCCAACCAAGCAAATTATCAAGCAAGGCGATTTACTGCATTGTGATTTTGGGATTACTTATTTACGCCTAAACACCGACCAACAGCAACACGCTTATGTATTACGAGCGGGCGAAACGGATATTCCCGATTTCTTAAAAAATGCCTTCAAACAAGGGAATCAAGTACAAAATTGCTTGACGGATAACTTTAAAATGGGAATGACAGGCAATGAAATTTTGGCAAAAGCCTTGGAACAATCCAAAAAAGGAGGCTTAAATGGTACGATTTATACGCACCCCATCGGCAACCACGGACACGCTGCGGGACCAACCATTGGAATGTGGGATAATCAAGGCAAAACCATCGGCAGTGGTGACTATCCTCTCAATCCAAACACGGCTTTTTCAATAGAATTAAACGCCGCCGTGGAGATTCCTGAATGGAAAAAGACTATCAGAATTATGTTGGAAGAAGATGGTTTTTTTGATGAAAAAGGCTTTCGATATATTGATGGCAGACAGACGGATATGATTGTGATTCCGAAGGTGAAGTGAGATTATTTTATCGTAACAAAGTAAACGCCCCAGAAAAATCATTCACCTCTCCATTTTTCATGTCAGCAATGATTTTGTAGGTAAATATATCTGGATTCAAACTTTTTCCACGATAGAGTCCGTCCCAACCGTGCGAAGGGTCGCCTGTCGAGAAGTTTTCATCTCTAAAAATCATTTCGCCCCAACGGTTATAAATCACCATTTCTTTGATTTGACGTACACTTTTACTACCAACAATATAAAACACATCATTCACAGAATCTCCATTTGGCGTAAATGCAGTTGGTACGAATACCCCACTAATTACATTAACCTTGCTATCAATTTTTTTGAAACATCTACTGCCTGTCTGAGCAACTGAAATGGTGTATCTGGTGGTGCTGGGCGGTTCTGCATAAGCACTCGTACAATTGCTACACGTGAGGAAATCTTTGGGAGTCCAATTATAGGTATAATTTCCAGAAGGATTTATTGAAATCTTGATTTCTGTTTTCTCTCCTTTTTCGATATTTGATTCAGTGGGAGCAACTGACAAAGTAAACGCATTCTCTATCTTAATGGTTGATGTTACAACACTATCACAAAGTCCCGTTCGTTTGATAGTAGTAATATAAGTTCCTGATTTAGAATACGTTGAATCTCCCACTTTTACTTTTTCACCTTCACAAATACCAAAATCTTTGGTGATTCTCGGAATCTTAACAACTTTCACATTGAGCGTAAAAACACTATCACATACATCTGTTGATTTGATAGTTTTGAAATATTGTCCTGTTGAATTGTAGGTAGTACCAGCAAAATTAAATGTTTCACCTTCACAGATTCTTATGTTTTTTGTGATGTAATTGATGGGATTGACAGTCAGATTTAAGGTGAAAACACTATCGCAAAAAGCCGAATTGCTTTTATTTTCCACATATTTCCCCGTCGTATTATAGGTCTTTTTTCGATAATCAAAACTCTCTCCAAAACAGATGGTTTTGTTTATGATAACAGGAATATCAGTCTTTTTGACGGTATAATTCATCACTAAATTACAACTTTCATTTAAGCTATTATAAGGAGAAAGTTTTACGGAAAACTGAGTTCCCAAAATAGCGTTCACCTGAATAGTACGAGTCTTTTCTCCCGTACTCCAAGCATATTTTTCAAAGCCCTCGGGAGCTTCTAATATCAATTTTCCGTTAGCATCTTCACAACCAGTTTCTGGCTGAACCTCTGATTTTGAGCAATTTGCATAAAAATAAGCATAACCAAAATGCCTCTGACGAGTACAACCATGTACTGTTGCTTCCACAGTTATAGTTTGTCCGACATAAGCTCGTAAGTCCACTGCCACAGTTGTCCAATTACGATATTCTAAATCTCCTTGTCTCTTAAAACCATCAACCGAAGTATTGGGTTGTAATTGCACATCATAAAAACTACACGTGACATTTTGACCAGCATTATCAAGAATTTTAACCCCAAATCCAGGTTTTTGATAAAAGGCATGACCCGAAGCATCGTCTTGAAGTACAACCGCAAACTTGTATTGAAACAGCGTATTTTCTTGTGTAACTGTAAACGATTTGGTTAATCTATAAAATGATCCTCCGCCAGTATTATTGCCAAAACGAACAGAATATTCACTTTCAGGAGCAACCATTGGGATAATTTCATTAGTAATTTTTGGGTCATTCCCATCATTTTTTTTAGTGATAATGTGACCATTTCCTACCGTTCCTTGTACTTCCGCTGAATAAAGCGTATTTGCTCCGTCGTCCGTCAATTTACCATTTGACAACCTCCACCCAGACATTGTACCATCCTCAAAGCCACAACCCTGCCCATAGACAAACTTCTGAGCAAAACATAAGACTATTATTAAAATGGTAAAAAATCCTTTCATACTTTGTGAAAATTTATTTCAATAGCATACACAAAAAAGTCCTTCGATAATGGCTGTAAATCTTGAAAGTAGATTTTTGATGATTGTTACTTGATATAGAAGACAGATAAATTTACTGATTGGTTGCGGTAAGGAAGAAGGAAATTTTATGGAAAAAGAAATAAATATACTAAAAATATTTACAAAAACTTCTCAATATAATGACAATTATCAGAGAATAATCCTTAAATAATGAGTAACTTTGTAAATTAATTATATTGAAAATGTCAGAAAATTGCTTATTGCAGACTGTTAACCAAACCACGAAATACCCAAATCATGGAAAAGCTAAATGAAAGAATTGAAGTAATGAATCACCTTGCCCTCGGAATGGATGGCATTGTGGATAAATTCTTAGTTCCGATAGATAAAAACTGGCAACCTTCTGATTTTCTGCCAGACCCCAGCAATGACTCGTTCTTTGATGAGGTAAAAGAAATTCAAAAAGCTGCCAAAGAATTGCCTTATGATTATTGGGTAACTTTGATTGGTGACATGATTACGGAGGAGGCTTTGCCTACTTATGAATCGACTATTATGACGGTTCAAGGGGTAGATGCGACTAAAGATCCACAAGGCTGGGCTCGTTGGACTCGTGCATGGACAGCAGAAGAAAACCGCCACGGTGACCTCCTGAGCAAGTATATTTACCTTTCGGGACGTGTGAATATGAAAGCCGTTGAAACTTCAACGCAATATTTGATAGCCGATGGTTATGACATCAAAACTGATAACGACCCTTACAAAACCTTCATTTACACATCTTTCCAAGAATTAGCAACCAATATTTCTCATAAACGTACAGGTACATTAGCAAAAAAACATGGCAATGCTTCACTATCAAAAATGTGTCTGATGATTGCGGCGGACGAAATGCGTCACCACAAGGCGTATAAGAGTTTTGTAGCAAGTATTTTTGAGATTGACCCTTCGGAAATGATGTTAGCTTTTGCAGAAATGATGAAGCAAAAAATCGTGATGCCAGCCCATTTTATGCGTGAATTAAACGGTGAAAAAGGTGGAATTTACGGTCATTTCTCGGATGCAGCACAGCGTATTGGGGTTTACACTGGAAAAGATTACATCGACATTATGCAAATCTTGTTGGACGACTGGAATATCTCAACCATGACAGGTCTCAATAGTGCCGCCGAAAAAGCCCAAGATTACTTGATGCGTTTGCCAGAGCGTTTGACTCGCTTGACAGACAGAATAAAAATCCCTGAGTTGGAGTATAAATTTACTTGGGTGGATTAAATAGCTTTGAGCTACGAGCAATGAGCCGTGAAATTTCAAATAAAAATATTTTAAACAAAAGGGTAAAGGTTTTAAACTTTTACCCTTTTTTGTATCTTTGAAGGTATGTAAAACTCAAAGCTCATTACTCAAGGCTAACAGCTAAAATAGAAAATGGCAAAGAAAAAAGAATGGCAGGAAGGTGAAATGATTGCTACCTTCAATTTAACGAAAATAGACAATGCTGTTACTCCTTTGATGGCAGAATGGTTAGCTGCCGATTTGCCAAAATTTGACGTTGTAGAACAAGGAATTTTTCAAAAACTTACCGCAAAATCAAATAAAATTGCGACTTGGAAAGAGGAAGATTATAAGATGAAATTCATCAGCCAAGTCTTGGAGCTTGGGCAGGTCATGGAGGGAGAAAAATTTGTTTCATTTTTTGATAAATCCTTTGCTGCGGACGTAGAAGGGTATAAATTATCAGTCAAAGCGGATTTTGTCATTGCCAAAGGAGTATTAGATTACCTTCAAAAACCTTATTTTTACTTTCAAGAGTATAAACCGCAAAAAAACCCAACAGGCGACCCAATGGCTCAGATTTTGGAAGCTTTTTTGATTGCCCAAGTTGAAAATAAAAAGGAAGAGTCAGAGAATCCTTTATATGGGTGTGAGATTGTTGGGGCGACTTGGAGATTCATAACAATGGAAGAAAAAACCTACTGTGTTTCAAAATCCTTTGACTGTTCGGACGATGAAGATTTATTGAAAATCATTGCCATTCTTCGTAAGTTTAAGATGATTTTAGAGACACGGTTGTTGGTGTAGAATAAACGTAACACAGACTTTAGTCTGTATCGGAGTAGAAAAAATTACAGACTAAAGTCTATGTTACTCAAAAGCCTATCAGAACCAAATTGATAGGCTTTTTTTGAATAAATATGAATATTAATCCCAACAAAGTAAAAATAATCTTCGGGCTAAAAATCAGGCAGTTACGTTTGGATAAAAAACTGTCTCTGAGCGAAGTTGCCGATAAATCAAACCTTTCGATTTCGTATTTGAATGAAATTGAGAAGGGGAAAAAATACCCTAAAACCGAAAAAATCATGGCCTTGGCGGAGGCTTTGCAAGTGGATTATGACTACTTGGTTTCGCTCAAAGTAGATAAACACCTCGAACCTATTTCTGAATTATTGAATGCCAATACGTTAAGCCAATTACCTTTTGATATTTTCGGAATTTCGCCCAATACCTTTATCGAATTGATGTCGGAAGCTCCCGCACAGGTGGCTTCGTTTGTCAAAACCATTACCGAAATCAGTCGGACTTATGATATTAGTTTGGAGAAATTTTATTTGGCTGCCCTTCGCTCTTATATCGAATCTCACGACAATTATTTTGAGGATTTAGAAGAATCCGCCCAGACTTTTCGCAAACTTTTTGAGATTAGTAACACCACTTCTCCCAATGAGATTTTACTCAAAAATATTCTCGAAAAATTCTATAAATACCGTATCGAAGAATATACCGACAAGCAATACCCAGACTTAGCAACTGTCCGTTCTGTTTTTATTCCAAATGAAAGTAAATTATTGATTAACAGTGCTTTAAGTTCTGAACAAAAGGCATTTGTTTATGGACGAGAGATTGGTTATCAATATCTCCAAATCCAAAATCGCCCTTTGATTTCGTCTGTTTTAGAGGTCAATTCTTTTGAAGAAGTATTGAATAATTATCGGGCTTCGTATTTTTCAGGAGCAATTTTGATTAATCGGAACATTCTCATTGACCGTCTGACGTACTTCTTCGCATCGCCCAAATGGGATGCCACGATGTTCCTGAATATCATGCGGTTGTTTAGCGTAACGCCCGAGGTTTTTATGCACCGCATCTCTAATGTAATGACAGGGTATTTTAACATCAAAAATCTCTTCTTTATTCGGTCAGAGAAACAAGCCAACGAAGAAGGACTCTTCCTGACCCGTGAAATGCACCTTGCTAAATTGCATACCCCACACGGAACAGCCATGAAAGAGCATTATTGCCGACGTTGGTTATCGGCGGTGATGTTGAAAGAATTAGAGAAAAAACAAGCTAATAAGGAGGTGCTTTGTATGGTGCAAGTTTCTGAATATGAGGATGCTAAGACCAATTATTTAGTAATTGGTCTTGCCAAACAGTCTTCTCTCGCCCACGAACGAAATAGTAGTCTCACGATAGGATTTGTGATTGACGATGCCCTCAAAGGCATGATAAGTTTCTTAAATGATAATACGATATTGCATCGAAAAGTAAACGAAACCTGTGAGCGATGCGGATTGATGGATTGTGCGGAGAGAGTCCAAGCACCCACTATTTTAGCCAAAAGACAAATAAAAGAAACCATTAAAAATATTATCTTAAAACCCAATCCATGAAAAAAACAAGCACCAAAGAATTAGCCGCTATCATCGGAGCATCGTCCGTCGGGACACTTATTGAATGGTATGATTTCTATATTTTCGGAAGTCTCGCCACGATTATTTCCACCCAATTTTTCCCAAAAGATAATCCAACTGCCGCCTTTTTATCGACCTTAGCCACCTTTGCAGCGGGCTTTGTCGTGCGTCCTTTTGGGGCTATATTCTTTGGTAGATTAGGTGATTTAATTGGCAGAAAATATACCTTCATGGTTACACTGATGCTCATGGGAGGAGCAACTTTTGCGATTGGCTTAGTCCCAAAATACGAAACCATCGGCTTCTTTGCTCCGCTTATCGTATTGATTTTGAGACTTTTACAAGGTCTTGCCCTCGGAGGTGAGTACGGAGGGGCAGCCACCTATGTAGCCGAACACTCTCCCGTAGGAGAGCGTGGGTTTTGGACATCTTGGATTCAGATAACTGCCACGGCGGGACTATTTATTTCAATAGGCGTAATCTTAGTTACAAAGAATTCGATGGAAAAAACCGCATGGGAAGATTGGGGTTGGCGGATTCCATTTTTGGTTTCAATCATCATGGTTTATGTGTCGGTTTTGATTCGTAAAAATATGTCTGAATCACCACTTTTTGCCAAAGCCAAAGCGGAAGGAAAGACCTCCACAAACCCTCTGAAAGAATCATTTGGCAATAAACTCAATTTCAAGTTTGTGTTATTGGCATTATTTGGGGCAACCATGGGGCAAGGTGTGGTTTTTTACACAGGACAATTCTATGCTCAATCCTTCCTTCTCAAAATCATGAACCTTGATTTTGACCAAGCTAACACGCTGTTAATCATTGCTTTAATGATGGGAACACCTTTCTTTGTGGTCTTCGGTTGGTTGTCGGACAAAGTAGGTCGAAAGCCTATTATGTTGGCAGGAATGCTGATTGCGGTGTTGAGTTACAGAACGATTTATGAGAAAATGTATCAGACGACTAATTTGAAAAATAAGGTAGAAGTTGAAGGTGGGGCGAGAATTGAAGAGACTGAAATTGAGCCCAATTCAAAAGGAGAATATTCAACTTTTAGAACTACAACAAAGAAGTTTACAGACGGAACTGTTTATACAGAAGTAGAAAAAGACTCTTGGATTTTAGACAAAAAGATAAAAACAGAAACAACCAAAACCACAAAAATCAACGATTCTGACAAATGGACATTGATTTGGTTGATTTTCATACAATTGATTTTCGTAACGATGGCGTATGGACCAATTGCAGCTTTTTTAGTAGAAATGTTCCCCGTCAAGATTCGCTATACGTCCATGTCATTGCCTTATCATATCGGAAATGGTGTTTTCGGAGGTTTAATGCCAGCCATTGCTACGTATTTAGTCAGCCAAGCAAAAGATGCCCAAACGCCTGATTATTATTTGGCTGGGCTAACTTATCCAATTATTATTGCAAGCGTTTGCTTTGTGATTGGATTGTTGTATATAAAGGAGCAAAGGAACGGAGGAACAGAGGAACAAAGTGAGTAGGAATGTACAAAAAATGCGAAGTAGCGGAGAAACAGGGAAGCAAAGTGAGTAAGAGTTCGACATTCCGTAGATAATAAATAGTGTAATTTAAAAATAGAATTTAGTGCTAAAACCTTTGGAACAATACACATTGTTCCTTCGCTCCTTTGCCACTTTGTTCCTCAATAAAAACATGAACGCAATCAAAAAAATACTCGGTATCGTTTGGATACTTTTAGCTTTGGCAACTGCCTATTTTGGAATAGGTGTATTAGGTTTGCCTAAATTATCATCAGGAAATCAAGAAGATTTGGTTTTTGGCATCATCATTATGGGCGTACTGACTCCCATCATCACGGGAGGCTTACTGATTTTTGGGAAATATGCTTTGGAGGGAGAATATGGGGAGTAGAGAACCGCCATCTCTGACCGTTTTTTTTGTAACAACGAGCGAATGCCTAACAAATGTTATCTTTCCTCCTAACGTCCAAAACGTCTTTGTTATATTTTCTATCTGTTCAAAAATTTATTGAGTTGAGTAAGATTTGAACTCAATAAAATCTCTCCCATTTCAAGAGCTTTCTTCTGAGATATTGACATGGTTTCATCCGATTTTGAGGAGATTTTTGCAGGTTTTATGTGTTCTTTTTTCATATCAATTACGCTTTTTGATGATTAAGAATGCTTTGTAATCTTGATTAGTTTTAAATAATTCGTACTCGCCATTTTTTAATATGCCCAATACGACGAATTTTTCTTGAATTTTGTCAATTTCTTTGGAAATAACAATTCTGTAAAGTCTTGTTCTGCGGTCATCACTTCCATTGAAGGTAATAATTTTCTCTGGAAATTTATTCAAAAACTCTTCAATTATTTTAATCACCGTAGATAAAACAGTTGGTAAATCTTGATTGTCAGAAACTGCCATATCACTTTCTCTACCATCTGCCAGTATGTCGAGTAAAGCTAAATTATAAATGTCATTTATGGGCGTTTGTGTGAATGTAACAGCTTTATGAACCGTTTTTTCATTACTAATACTATCAAACTCGTACCTTGCATCTAAATTTTTGAGGTAAAAAGGATATGGATTTTCTTCCATTGATTAGTTTTTAGTGGTCAATATTCAAACAATTTTCAAAAATACTGAAAAGGGAGTGTTTTTTGAAATATTAGTGCGTTTATCTTTGTGTTAGAAAAAATACGACCTCTGTCATTGCGAACAACGTGAAGCAATCTGTTAGCTTACGGGCGGAGATATTTAAACTCAATTATGCTAACTTCCAACATTCTCGCACTCACATAACAGAGTGACGCTCTTTGTGATTTTGGGTCGTAGGAACGCTTCGCTAAACCTACGACCAGATTAGGTGGGCTTTTATTTCCACCTTTGTTGGTATTTTCCACCAACAATCGGAAGAATAATATTAATGGTTGATTATCAGATAGTTATAAATAAAATATATTCGTTCGATTGCTTTCGCACGAGTCGTTGGTGGAAAACACGCAACGACGGCGGGCGAGCTTGGAACACCAACAAAGGCAAAAAATTAATTAAAAATATGTGGTTAGACCATTCTCCTAAGTCAGTAGAAAGTCCATTTCCTGAATCTTTTTCAATTCAGTATAAGTATGAGGATGGACTAAAAATAGCTACTCATAAAAATAAAGATGTATTAATCATTTTTGCTGGTCATGGAAGTGTCAACTCCCATCACTTACAAAACGCTATTTTCCATAACGCTTTCGATAATGTTCATAAAAAATACATTATTATTTGGCTATATGTAGATACGCCACAATCAGGAGAAGCAAGTAGAAATCTTGATATTGAAACGTCGGTTTATAAATCAAATATACAACCCTACTCAGTTATACTAAAAAATGGAAAAATCATCAATACTTATGATGGTTTTTCTACTTTGGATTTGAACAGATATAGAAATTTTTTAAAAATATAGTAAAATTCCACCTTTGTTGGTGTTTTCCACTAACAATCGGAAGAACAATTTTAGTGTTTGATTATCAGATAGTTATAAATAAATTTATTCGTTCGATTGCTTTCGCACGAGTCGTTGGTGGAAAACACACAACGACGGCGGGCGAGCTTGGAACACCAACAAAGGCAAAAAATATAAGAATGGAAAATGTACTTATAAAATTACTTAGCTGGATTCCTAAAAATTATAGGACTTTTACCGCTTTTGTTCTAATAATTGTAATTCTTATTGGTTACGGAATATACTTTAAAATTTTACCAAATCTGTCCAAAAAAAAGCAAGAAGTGGAAAAAGAATGTAATTTGGTTTCTATTTCAGGTAAATTAATAGACCAAAATAACAGAGAAATTAATGCTTCGGGAGTAAATATTGAAGGAATGAATTTGAATGAAGATAATACAGTACAAGGAATTTTTACATTAAAAGGCATAAGAATTCCTGCTGATAGTATTGTTAGTTTTCAAGTTAAATTAGCTGATTCTACTTATTTTACTAATGATTTTGATTTAGGAAATTCATTTAAATATCCTGTGAATAACTGTAAGGTTGATATTGGAATAATTAGATTATATGTAAAAAAATCTTCTTCTATATTTACGAAAGTGAAAAAACAGAGTAGCTCTAAGTATAATGTAAATATTAAAGGGGACAATAAAGGGAAAATTATACAGGGTGATAAAATTATTATCGAAAATGATAATTAAAATATGAAGAAACTAATATTATATCTAACCATACTTTTATTAAAACCAGCATTCATTTATTCGCAAATTTGTACTGTGAATAAA
Source organism: Cytophagales bacterium (assembly GCA_013298125.1). Taxonomy (GTDB): domain Bacteria; phylum Bacteroidota; class Bacteroidia; order Cytophagales; family Spirosomataceae; genus Arcicella. The sequence continues at coordinate 31,829 of JAAFJP010000009.1, forward strand.
ACGAATGATTTAGTAAATGACAATGGTCAAAAAATCATAATCAATGGAGATAATAATGGGAAAATATTCCAAGGTAAAAGTATTTCGATTCAGAATGTCATTTGTAATGGAAATTGTTATTTTCTTCAAGGAAATGCACTTTATATACTGAAAGAAAAAGTAAATAACGAGCTAAATAATAGGTATAACACAAAAAAGGAGTTTTTAAATGTTGGAGGGCTTAAAATGAAGGAAACTGCCTTGAAAACGTTGGAAAGTCTTCCACAAAAAGACCAAACTTGCATAAAAGAAATTGCACAAAATCGTATTGAAGAAGGTAATTATGAAGTTTTTGAACCAAAGCCCAACCCAACAAAAGCATCTATCTTAAAAATTAGATTTAAGGAAGATGAGTTAGAAAAATACAATCTAAGGATAGTCTATCCACCTTCCGAAAGTATAACAAGAATAAAAGAACTTGGAAAATATTTCTTTAAAGATTCCATTGGTAATTGTATCAAGCCTGCAAGATATGGTGATTGTGAAACGTATGATAATGCGGAAGACTTTAAATATGGAAAAGCTATTGTGAAACTTGAACAAAGAAAGTACGGAATTATCAATAAAAACGGAGAATATATGATTAATCCTACTTATGAAGATATAAAACCATTCGGGGATAGTAAAAAATACTTTGTTGGATCTAAAAGACTAACCGATGATGGTATTAATAGTTATCCATATTCAGTATATAATTTTGATGGCTCTAACACAACAACTACTACAACAAGGGCATCAAAAGAATATGCCCTAATAAATAGTTTTAGAAATAATTTTGTTACGGCACAATGCTTTGAAGGAGGTTTTTCTATCATTGATACAGCAAATTATGTTGTCAAGGAATGTTTAAAATATAGTGCTTTAAGCGATGTTTTTGCAAATAAATATCTTATAGCTACCAACGAAAGAGGTAAAAAGAATATAATTGATATTACTGATAGAAAGTATTTATCATTTATTTATGACGATATTAATTTCTTGGCTGATACCATCAAATGTACAACAGAAAATAAGACTTTTGAATTAGATTTTCCGAAAGATAACACCTCACTTTTTCGATGTATCAGTGGCGACTGTGAGCTGTACAAGCGGATTTTAAATGGAAGAAATTAAAATATTTCGCTCTTTCAGATTTGTATTTCAAAACCAAAATGTAAAAAACTAACAATCCGATATTACCAAAAAATGAACCCACAAATTACCTCCTTCCAACAATACCAAGAAGTATATAACCAATCAGTCAATGACCCCGAAGGATTTTGGGCTGAGGTGGCTCAGAATTTTCAATGGCGGAAACCTTGGAAAAAAACCTTAGAATGGGACTTCGCTACGGCTAATACCAAGTGGTTTGTCGGTGGTAAAATGAATATTACCGAAAATGCCCTTGACCGACACCTCGCCACTCGTGGCGACCAAGCCGCTATCATCTGGGAATCTAACGACCCCGAAGAAGAATCTATCACACTGACATACAAGATGTTACACCAAAAAGTGTGTCAGTTTGCCAACGTCTTGAAAAAGCACGGTGCAAAAAAAGGGGATAGAATCTGTATCTATATGCCCATGATTCCTGAGTTGGCAATTGCCGTCTTGGCTTGTGCCAGAATCGGGGCGATACACTCGGTGGTTTTTGGGGGCTTCTCGGCTCAATCCATCGCCGACCGTATCAACGATGCTCAATGTAATATCGTCATTACGTCCGATGGTTCGTTTAGAGGAAACAAAGAAATTGCCTTAAAATCCACCGTGGACGATGCTTTGATTCAATGTCCATCGGTGCAGAAAGTGATAGTTTCTACTCGTACCCGCACGCCCGTTTCGATGCTCAAAGGGCGTGATGTGTGGTGGGAAAACGAAGTAAAAACCGTGTCCTCCGACTGTCCAGCCGAAGAAATGGATTCGGAAGATATGCTGTTCATCCTCTATACTTCTGGCTCAACGGGCAAGCCCAAGGGCGTTGTGCATACCTGCGGAGGCTACATGGTGTATGCCACTTATACCTTCGCCAATGTGTTCCAATATCAACCCGAACAAATCCATTTTTGTACGGCAGATATTGGTTGGATAACGGGACATTCGTACATCGTTTATGGACCACTTTGCCACGGAGCAACGACCTTGATGTTTGAAGGAATCCCGACTTATCCAGATGCTGGACGTTTCTGGGATGTGATTGATAAACACAAAGTTGATATACTTTATACCGCCCCAACCGCCATCCGTTCGTTGATGAGTTTTGGCAATCAATTCCTTGAAAATAAAGACCTTAGCTCTCTGAAAACCTTGGGTTCTGTCGGTGAACCTATCAATGAAGAAGCATGGAATTGGTATAACGAAAACATCGGAAAAGGCAAATGTCCGATTGTCGATACATGGTGGCAAACCGAAACGGGTGGCATGATGATTTCGCCCATTGCGGGCATTACCCCGACCAAACCAGGCTATGCAACTTTGCCCTTGCCAGGCGTTCAATTAATGTTGGTGGACGAACAAGGCAATGAGATTTTGGGCAATGGCGTATCGGGAAATTTGTGTATCAAATTCCCTTGGCCTGGCATTATCCGCACGACTTACGGCGACCATGAACGTTGTATTCAAACGTATTTTTCGACCTACAAAAACCTCTATTTCACGGGTGATGGTTGTTTGAGAGATGAAGATGGCTATTACAGAATTACGGGTCGAGTCGATGATGTTATCAATGTTTCGGGACATAGAATTGGTACGGCGGAGGTCGAAAATGCTATCAATATGCACTTGGGCGTGATTGAATCTGCCGTAGTGGGTTATCCGCACGACATCAAAGGACAAGGAATTTATGCCTACGTGATTTGTGATAAAGACTTGGAAGACAAAGACTTAGCTCGCAAAGACATCCTCGCATCCGTCACTCGTGTGATTGGACCAATTGCCAAACCTGATAAAATCCAGTTTGTAAGTGGTTTACCCAAAACTCGTTCTGGCAAAATCATGAGGAGGATTTTAAGAAAAGTTGCCGAGGGGGAGACTTCTAATATTGGTGATACTTCTACTTTGCTTGACCCAAGTGTGGTGGAGGAGATTATTGGTGGGGCTTTGTAGGGGTTGAATTTTATCGGAATATTTACGGAAGTCGTCCTTCAAAAGGACGACTTCCGTTTTTAGGACAACTTATTCAGAATCAGGATTTAAGGATAAAATGATTGTCAGGATTGCAATTATAAAAGCCTTGAAATCTTCACATTATGATTTTGATAAATTATCAGGATAATGTGTTTAACATCTTGATAATCCTAAAATCCTTTAATCCTGATTCTTACTATTTTCTCAAAATCCCACCAAACCCCAACTTCACCCCAAACTCCACTCACATCATCACATTCTTTTTTATCCTCTTCTGGTGCAAGTGTTCGTAAGCCATAGTTCAAGTCTGTGACTTGGACATTCCCTCATTGGTCTATGCGTAATTTTCAAGCCAAGTTTGCCTATCAAATTAGGTAGGCTTGGCTTTTTCAATATCCTCCCCAAATTCCTAAACAATCCAGTACAACAAAATGCTATTTTTTTTGTAATTTATGTTTTAATTTCAAGAAGAAAAATTTATAGATAATCCGATGAATATCAATAAGTTATTAATATGGGGTTCAGCCCTTGCTGTGACTGGTTTTTCGATTTATTCGTTGAGCGGATATGGTGATGAGGTGGATTACAGTACCCAAGTAAAACCTATCCTTAATCGTAGTTGTATCAAATGTCACGGGGGCGTGAAAAAGCAAGGTGGATTTAGTCTCTTGTTTCGTGAAGAGGCTTTGGGAAAAACTGTTTCTGGAAAACCTGCCATCATTCCAGGCGACCCTGAGCATTCAGATTTTATCGCTCGCCTTACGCACAAAGACCCCGAGGAACGGATGCCTTATCAAGCTGAACCTTTGTCGCAAGAAGAAATAGACCTACTCATAAAATGGGTAAAACAAGGAGCAAATTGGGGAGAGCATTGGGCTTTTACTTCGCCCGAAATGCCTTCTGTGCCTAACAAAACCTTCTTTGCGGGCTTTACGGACTGGTTTTCTTCAAAATGGGAGAAAAATGATATTGATTATTTTGTTTCTCATAAATTAGAAAAAGAAAATCTCAAACACTCCGCACAAGCCGAAAAGGGAACGCTTCTTCGCCGTGTGTGCCTTGACCTCACGGGTCTTCCCCCAACCGAACAACAACTCACTGATTTTCTGAATGATAAGTCTGTAAATGCTTACGAAAAAGCGGTAGATAAACTCTTGGCTTCGCCCCAATACGGTGAGCGTTGGGCGGGTATGTGGTTGGATTTGGCGAGATATTCCGACACCAAAGGCTACGAGCGTGATGATGTCAGAAGCATCTGGAAATACCGTGATTATGTGATTGATGCCTTCAACCAGAATATGCCTTACAATCAATTTATCAAAGAACAATTGGCGGGAGATTTATTACCCAATCCAACTGATAATCAATTGATTGCCACGGGTTTTCATCGTAATACCATGACCAATGATGAAGGCGGAACGGACAACGAAGAGTTCAGAACGGCGGCAGTTTTGGATAGAACGAACACCACTTGGGAGGTTTTACAGGGAACGACTTTTAGCTGTATTCAATGCCATAGCCATCCCTACGACCCTTTTAGACACGAAGATTATTACAAATACACGGCGTTTTTCAACAATACTCGTGATGAAGATTCCTTTGGAGATTATCCAAATTTGAGGCTTTTTGCGAAGGATGATGCGGCGAAGGTTGAGAATATTAAAAACTGGATTCAGAAGAATTCTTCTTTACAAAAAGCCAATGAATACAATAAATTTTTGAAAACTTGGCAACCTACTTATAACTCTCTGACTTGTGATGAATTCGTAAAATCAGAACTATCCGATACCAAGTTTTTGGGCATTCAGAATACAGGTTCAGCCCGTTTGAAAAATGTGGATTTGAATGGTAAAAATCAGATGGTGATTCGATATATGGCTTGGAAAGTTGGCGGAACTTTAAGTATTCATTTAGATAAAATAGATGGACCAATTTTGCTAGCCACAAAAATTGATACAACGAAAGGTTTTCAATCAAAATTAGTGAATTTCAAGCCTATCAACGGAATTCACAATCTGTATTTTAGAGCCACAAATCCAGCTTTAAAAGGAAGTACAGATTATACCGCCCTCTTTGATTGGTTTGGTTTTTTGAGTGAATTTCCTGCAAAAAACAATCCTGAGCATGATTTGATGCAAAAAGAGTTCTGGCGTTTGGCAAATATGAGTACGGACGTTACGCTCATTATGGATGAAAATCCAGCGAATCTTTTTAGAAAATCTCACGTATTTGAGCGGGGAGGTTGGACTGCCAAAGGCAAAGAAGTACAGCCCGATATTCCCGCTTTGTTTGGCGGTTTGCCCAAAGGTTTACCCAAAAATCGCTTGGGTTTAGCCACTTGGATTGGGAGTGAACAAAATCCTTTGACGGCACGGGTAGCAGTCAATCGTTTTTGGGAACAAATCTTTGGAATCGGACTTGTAGAAACCATGGAAGACTTTGGTACACAGGGCTTTACACCTTCAAATCCTGAGTTGTTGGATTATCTCTCTATCAAATTTATGAAGGAATATAACTGGCAACCAAAGCCATTATTGAAGGAAATTGTGATGTCTGCAACGTATCAACAAGACTCAAAAGTTACGCCCGAGATGTTAGAAAAAGACCCTGCCAATCGTTTTTTTGCGAGAGGGGCAAGAATCAGACTGTCGGCAGAACAAGTGCGTGACCAAGCCTTATTAGTGAGTGGGGTTTTGAGTAATAAAATGTACGGAAAAAGTGTAATGCCCTATCAACCAGAAGGCATCTGGCGGATTCCATACAGTGGAGCAAGTTGGAAATTGAGTGAAGGCGAAGACCAGTTCAGACGGGCTTTATATACCTACTGGCGGAGGAGTAGCCCGTACCCATCCATGATGACTTTTGACGGTACGAGTAGAGAAATTTGTTTAGCCCGTCGCCTACGGACAAACACGCCTCTGCAAGCCCTCACGACCCTAAACGACCCCGTGTATGTGGAATGTGCAAGATATTTTGCCAAGCGAATTGATAAAGAAAAAACGGATATAAACGGACAAATCAGAAAGGGATATTATTTAGCCATGTCCAAAGAAATAACGAACGATAAGTTATTGATTTTAAATAATTTATATCAAAAATCGTTACAAGGTTTCAAGAAAAAACCAAACGATGCCATGAAGTTTTTAGGCTTTTGTCCAGACAATACGCTACCCAAAAATATGGCTGATTTGGCGGCAAAAACAATGGTGGCGATGACGATTTTGAATTTGGATGAATTTGTGATGAAGGAGTAATACTAAAAGATAAAAAAATGAAAATCCACCAAGAAGCAAAAAAACATCTCATAGAGTACGAAACCCGCCGTCATTTCCTAAAACAATGCACTACGGGCATCGGTATGATGGCAATGGGTTCATTCCTAAATAGTTGCGGGATAAATAACGTCTCTGCCGATGCTTTGGCGAATGCTCAGAATCCACTTTCTCCTAAGAATTCTCCCCTTTTGGGTAAGGCAAAAGCCGTGATTTATATTCACTGTGCGGGAGCTCCATCGCAATTGGAGATGTTTGATTATAAACCAGAACTCCAAAAAATGGATGGACAACCTTGTCCACAATCGTTTTTGGAAGGAAAGAAATTTGCCTTTATTCGGGGTGTTCCTAATATGTTGGGAGCTCAGTCTAAGTTTTCGCAAGTGGGTAATAGTGGGGCTTGGTTGTCTGACAAACTACCTCATTTACAGACCGTTGCGGACGAAATTTCGTTTCTGAAAGCCATGCACACCGACCAGTTCAACCACGCACCCGCCCAGTTGTTGATGCACACGGGTTCGCCACGATTGGGTCGCCCAGCGATGGGGGCATGGGTTACGTATGGGCTTGGTTCAGAGAATCAGAATTTGCCAGGTTACGTTGTGTTGGCTTCGGGTGGACAAAATCCCGATGCTGGGAAATCTGCGTGGGGAAGTGGTTTTTTGCCTTCGGTTTATCAGGGCGTGCAATGTCGTTCAGAAGGTGACCCTGTTTTGTACATTACTGACCCCGAGGGCATGAGTCGAGATTTGCGTAAAAGCTCGATTGAGGCAATCAATAAAATCAATCAAAAGCAATACGAAGAATTCCACGACCCAGAGACGATTGCGAGGATTTCGCAGTACGAAATGGCATTCAAAATGCAGACTTCCGTTCCCGAAGTAATGGACATTAAAAACGAGCCAAAATACATCCACGAGATGTACGGAACGGAGTTGGGTAAAGAAAGTTTTGCCAATAACTGCATATTAGCCAGAAAGTTAGTAGAAAATGGCGTACGTTACGTTCAGCTTTTCGATTGGGGCTGGGACTTCCACGGAAACGTAAAAGAAAACTCTTTGGACTTTGAATTAAGTAATAAATGCCGACAAACTGACAAAGCAACCGCTGCCCTTTTGCAAGACCTAAAACAAAGAGGTTTATTGGAAGATACGCTCGTAGTTTGGGGTGGAGAATTCGGTAGAACGCCCATGCAAGAAAATCGTGAAGGCAGACCTCAACAATACAAAGGACGTGATCACCACACCGAAGCCTTCACCGTTTGGATGGCAGGCGGAGGTGTTCGTAAGGGTTACACACACGGAGAAACTGACCCAATTGGTTACGCTGGCATCTCAGGAAGAACATCCACCTACGACTTACAGGCAACCATTTTACATACTTTGGGCTTCGACCACGAAAAATTTACCTATCCATTTCAAGGCAGAGATTTTAGGCTGACGGATGTGCATGGTAAGGTGATTAAGGAGGTGTTAGGGTAATGGTAACTACTGAAATCCTTTCAACATTCTCACAAAATCATCATCATATTTTTTCAGAGCTTTCAATAACTCTTGAAGCTCGTCGTATTCCTTTGTACCTTTCTTGGCATTGAAAATGGCATCGGCTCTGTCAGATGCTCTTTCGTATTCAGATTCATTTTTGATTTCGTTCATATTACAAAAATACAAATCCTCTCTAATTATTTCTAATCTTCAACGAAGATAATAGGTATAGCCATTTGCAGTATGTTAGGAACGTTATTCTGTTTATTTTTGTGCTTAAATAATCATCAAGTAAACAAATGACCTATCAAAATACCCTCCAATTCGCCCAAAACCTTGACCAAGAAGATACACTAAAAGAGTTCAAAAACCTCTTTCATTTACCTGTACACGAAGGAAAACAACAGATTTATTTATGTGGAAATTCTTTGGGATTGCAACCTAAATCTGTTCGACAAATTCTTGATAATGAGTTAGATAAATGGCAAAACTTAGGCGTGGAAGGTTGGTTTGAGGGTGAAGATAATTGGATAAATTACTTACAACATCTCAAAGAACCTTTGGGAAGGATTGTGGGAGCAAAACCTTCGGAAGTTACGGTGATGAATAACCTAACCGTCAATCTCCATTTGATGATGGTTTCGTTTTATCAACCTACGCCCAAACGCTATAAAATTCTGACCGAAGGCGGAGCATTTCCATCCGACCAATACGCCCTCGAAACGCATCTAAAATTTAGAGGAATCAATCCTGATGAAGCCCTGATTGAGGTCTTCCCAAGAGAGGGAGAATTTACACTCAGAACGGAAGATATTTTACAGAAAATCAAGGAAAACAAAGACTCACTCGCACTCGTGATGATGGGCGGAATTAACTATTATTCTGGGCAAGTTTTTGACATGAAAACGATTACTCAAAAAGCACAATCCGTAGGGGCAAAAGTTGGCTTTGATTTGGCTCATTGTGTGGGAAATATTTCATTAAATTTACACGACTGGAACGTTGATTTTGCAGTATGGTGTTCTTATAAATATCTCAATTCGGGCATGGGTGGCGTTTCTGGGATATTCGTTCATAAAAAGCATCACCAAGCTGATTTACAGCGACTTGCAGGCTGGTGGGGCTACGATGAAGCCACTCGTTTTAAGATGCAAAAGGGCTTCGTACCCATGCGAGGGGCAGACGGTTGGCAATTGAGTACGCCCACAATCTTAGCAATGGCGTGTCACCGTGCTGCTTTAGAAATTACGGACAAAGCGGGCATCGAAAACCTCCGAAAAAAGAGCATAAAATTGACCGAATATTTACGATTTATTTTGGAAGAATTTAATCAAAAAAATGAGAATATTTTGAATATTATTACGCCCAAAAATCCAGAAGAATCGGGTTGTCAATTATCTATTTTAGTAGAGAAAAATGGGAAAGAATTATTCGATAAACTCATCCGAAATCGCATCATTGGCGACTGGCGAGAACCTAATGTAATCCGACTTTCCCCCGTGCCTTTGTACAATACTTTTGAGGATATTTTTAGGGTTGGTGAGGCATTAGGTTAATGTTTTATCGCCGTCATTGCGAGGCACGAAGCAATCTGTTGGATTACGGGAAGGAAATTTCAAACTTTATTGCATCAATCCAACAGATTGCTTCGTACCTCGCAATGACAGTATTCATATTATTTTGTTCGTCGCAATGACAGCACTCAAATCATCTCCAAAAACCTTTCCAACTCTCCCGTCCGTTCTTTCAACCAAAGCATTTTCATTTGAGCTTTTTGAGGGATTGATTTTAGTTCTATCACCTTGATTTCCATATCAATGCCTCGCACTGACGATTGCGGTTCAATGGAAACTCCCATGCCCGCTTCTACTAACCGCTGTACGCTCATTGAGTGGGCGGATTCATGTACGATATTTGGGTTAAAACCGTGTTGCTGACACATTTGGAGGATTATTTCTACATATCCATAACCCACAGCAAGCGGAGGAAGAATAAAATTTTCATGGGCAAAGACCGATAAATCTGTGAAATTATCGACAGAAATAGGATGATTTTTGGGTAATAAAACCACAAAATTTTCTTCGTAAATCAGCTTCGATTGAATGTCGGAAGGTGGTAAGAGATTGGGAGCAAAACCAATATCTGCCTTTCTGTTCAACAACATTTCCACTAATTGTCGATTGGCAGTTTCTTCTAAATTGGTTCTAATATCAGGCAAAATACTTTTAACTTTTACCAAAAAAGAAGGCAAAATCGTCTGCATAGCGGAACTCGAATGTCCAATCCTGATTTCGCCCGCCTCTCCACGATGAATTTGGGCGGTTTTTGAAACAGCTTTTTCAAAATCATGGACAATTCTATCACACTCAATCCTGAAATAATTTCCCGCCTCCGTGAGATTTACGTTTCGTTTATTTCTATCAAATAACATCGCTCCAACTTGCTCCTCTAATTGCTGAATTTGTCGGCTCAGGGCGGGCTGAACGATATTTATCCGCTCAGAAGCCTCCCGATAATTGAGGGTTTCGCAAAGGATTAAGAAGTTTTTGAGTTGTTGAATATCCATTAGATTATTAATTTTAGGTTGCCATAAAACCTCACCCCCAGCCCCTCTCCTGCTGAGAGGGGAGCAGTTTATGAGGAAAAACTCCCCTCTCAACAGGAGAGGGGCTGGGGGTGAGGTTTCGTTTTTCAATCAGTTTTATTGATTAATTAATCAAAACTAAGTATTTTTTATTATTAATCAAATGCGGTTATTTTGTGTCATAATTTTTTAAAAACAATGACTAATATTCAAAAAGCATTTTCCCCAGACTCGTTCCGTGAGCAAGCCCATCAAATGGTGGACTTATTGGCGGACTATCTTTCTACATCACAAAATCGTGAAAGTCAGACGATTCCGTTTAAATCTCCCGAAGAAAGTTTGGCTTTTTGGCAAGATGATTTTGCGGAAGGTGTAAACGAAGACCCGACTGATTTTTTCAAGAAAGTCATTGAAAAATCTACCAAATTGCACAACCCACGTTATATGGGACATCAGGTGGGTGTGATTGCTCCAATCTCTGCCACAACGAGTATGCTGACCTCCCTTTTGAATAACGGGATGGCGGTTTATGAAATGGGTTTAGTATCAAATCCCTTAGAAAAAATCGTAACGGATTTGATGGCAAAACGTATCGGATTTGATGAAAAATCGGGGGGGATTTTGACTTCGGGCGGTACTTTGGCGAACCTTACAGCTTTGTTGGCAGCTCGTGCAAAAAAGGCTTCAACGGATGTTTGGGAAGAAGGAAGCGAGGGGAAACTTGCAGTTATTGTTTCGGAAGAAGCCCATTATTGTGTTGATAGAGCCGCCCGAATTATGGGTATGGGTAGCGAAGGAATCATCAAAATACCCACCAATGAAGCCTTCCAAATGCGGACTGAATTATTAGAAAAATACTATCAGGATGCTGTTGATAAAGGTTTTCAAGTTATTGCGATTGTTGGGTCTTCGTGTTCTACTTCTACGGGTTCTTATGATGATTTAGTAGAAATTGGCAAATTCTCCCAAGCAAAAAATCTATGGTTTCACGTTGACGGAGCTCATGGTGGAGCTGTTATTTTCTCGGAAAAATACAAACATAAAGTTAAGGGAATTGAGTTGGCTGATTCAGTAGTAATTGATTGGCACAAAATGCTTTTGACTCCCGCTTTGGTAACGGCTTTGATTTTTAAGGATAACGATGATTCATATCATACTTTCCAACAAAAAGCTCAATATCTCTGGGCAAATCAGACCTCACAAGATTGGTTTAATTCTGGCAAACGTACCTTTGAATGTACCAAACTTGGCATGAGCGTAAAGGTGTATTCAATTTTGAAAACCTACGGAGAAGAATTATTGGCAGAACACGTAGATTATCTCTATGATTTAGGAAAGCAATTTGCGGAAATGATTGAAGCACATCCTTCATTTGAGTTAGGTGTAAATCCAGAATGTAATATCGTTTGTTTTAGATTAAAAGATAGTCAAAATATTGATAATCAAACGATTAGACAGAAACTCTTGAATAATGGAAAGTTTTATATTGTACAAACAACGCTTCGTGAACGGACCTATTTGCGAGTTTCGTTAATGAATCCTTTGACTACTTTGGAGGATTTGAGGGAGTTGTTAGAGGACATTTATAATCTGTAATCAAAAAAAGAGAACCCGATCACGAGTTCTCTTTTTTTGTAAATACTATATTCAGAAATTATTAGAATTTAACATTCAATGTAGCATTAAAGATTGTTCCTAACTGACTGAACTGAGAACCATCATAGGTTACGTTTGAATAACGTCCGTTGAAAGTAATCAAGTTGTACTGATTGAAATATTTATCGCTTGGTACGTTATTATCTGGATTGTAACGAGTTTTTACACCTGTTTTGAGGTTGATAAAATCCCATGTAGGCAATACGTTCAACAAGTTATTAGCGTTCAAAGTAAGCGTTGTTACCTTTGAGAATGGAATACTAATTGCTAAGTCCGTAACGATGGCTGGCGTAAATTCTGTGTCTGTATCATCATCCAAACCATTTTGGTGGAAGCGTGTTGGTCCAAACAAAGTATTAGCCAAATTGAAAGTTATACCTTTTACCAAATAATTCAAGCCCAAGATAGCCTTATATTTTGGACGTGAAGTAAACAATAATCCGTTTTGGATTGGGTCAAATACCGACTTACCTGCATCTGCAATTAATTTAGGGTTATTCACCGAAGTATATTTGTTCTCGAATGTATAATTACCCGCCAAGCTAATACCCAATTTTCCTTGTCCAAGTGCTACATTTTTCTGAGAAACTACAAAATCAAGACCAGAAGTACTGGTATTCAAGGCATTAGCAAAGAAACTTACTGCTACTATTCCGTTGCTGGTCAAGATTTTATCCAAAGCTGTATTACCTGCCTTAGTACCGTTTATTTCAGAACCTAAAATGATACGGTCATTTACTTGAATATTGTAATAATCCAAAGTAACGCTCAAATTCTTATTCGGATTCAAGCCAACACCCAACGTAAAGTTAGTTGATTTTTCAGGTGTTAATTTAGGCACACCCAAAGCAAAAGCCTGTGGGCTTACGTTGTTTACGATACCTTTTGTCTGAATACCTTGTCCAGGTACAAAACTCGCCTGAGCCAATTGCTGATAAATTTGGTGCAACAATGGAGCTCTGAAACCCGTAGAGTAAGAGCCACGAAGCGTGATTTGGTCGTTGATTTTATAACGTGAACTCAACTTGTAAACTACGGTACTTCCAAAGTCACTGTATTGTTCCGCACGAATAGTTCCGTTTACTAAGAATGCGTCTGAAATATCATAAGACAAATCTACGTAACCCCCGAAGTTGAAACGAGTGTTTGTTCCGGCATTTGTAGGTGATGTACCTGGGAACGAATCTGCCCCTGAACCTACGAATGAAGCTGTATCACCCGCAAAAACAGAAAATGATTCCGCACGGAATTCTGAACCAAAAGCTACGTTAAATTTCTCATTTACCGCTTTTGAAACGTCAATATTCCCTACATTATGCGAAAACTCATATCCACCTGGCTTGAAATAAGTAGGTGAATTTTTGCCCAATGAACGGTTACGTGAATTAGAAACCGTGTAAAGTTGTTTGTTACCACCTGTGGTGAAACTAAGGTCGGTTTTCCAGCCATTACTTTCCTTGCGAACGCCTACTGTTGCATTATAGTCATTCAAATCTCCGATAAAGTTAGGTACATATCCGATGTAAGGCTGACCCGCAGGAGTCAAAAGTCCGTTATCAGTTGTTCTCCAGTAAGGAGTACGATAATTAGCAAAACTGTTTATTCTTTTATAAACGTAAGCCGCATTGAAATACAATTCAGTATTATCACCTACTGGAAAACCTGCATTAATCAAGAATTTAGCCGCTGTATTTTCTGGCTGACCGTTGATGTTTCCAGCGTCTGGTTTTAGAGCCAAAAATTTCTTAACGTCTGCCAAAGGAGCTCCAAAACCTAAGTCATTGTCAGCTTCTGCTTCAGCACTTACTTTACCTGGGCGATTTGCCAAAGCCGTGCGACTGAAATCAAGCGTATAATTTACAAAACCGCCATTAGCGAAATTTGAGCCATTATTTACTGCAATTCCAATGTGTTCACCATCACCTTTACCTGTAATCCCTGCCGTCAATTGAGCAGAACCATAATCAAATTTATCCTTCAAAATGATGTTCATAACCCCCGCAATAGCATCAGAACCGTATTGAGCCGAAGCACCATCACGCAAAATTTCAACACGTTTAATGGCTTGTTGTGGAATAGCAGAAATATCAGCTCCCGATTCTCCACGACCTGGTGAAGTCTGGATGTACAACAAAGCACTCGTATTTTTACGTTTTCCATTAATCAAAACCAAAGTACGGCTTGGTCCCATTCCTCTAATTTCGTAAGGGTCAAGCAAAGAAGTAGCATCATTTACAGGCGTATTTACTGTGTTGAAAGAAGGCACAGTATATTGAAGAGCCTTGTCGAATGTAGTCTGTCCCGTAGTTCTTAAATCTGCCGCCGAAAGGATATCAACTGGTAGAGGCGTATCAGTCATTGTTCTTTTCGAGTTACGACTACCCGTTGAAATAACAACTTCTTCTAACTGCGTAGTTGAAGGAAATAACTGAATGTTAAGCGTACTTGAAGAGCCGACAGCTTGTGTTACAGAAGTGTAACCAATAAAAGAGAATACTAATTTTTTACCTTCGGCAGCCGAGATTTTGTACATACCGTTAGCGTCTGTAACAGTTCCAGTTGATGTACCTTGTACCGATACGTTTACACTTGGAAGACCTGCGTTGGTTGTACCGTCGGTAACTTTACCAGTACGTTCTTGGGCAAAAAGACTACCCACAGCCCCGAGCATTATCAGGGTTAATGATAAGATTTTTTTCATGTGATTTTTTAGAAAAGTTAATGTTATTAGAAAAGCAAACATAGCGTAATAGATATTTGTTTGATAATAATAGTGGTTTTCACCAAATATTATTCCGCTATTTGAACAAAAAACAAAATTATGTCTCTATTCTTTTGCAAAGAACATAGAAAATTGGCAAAAACCCAAAAAATTGAGCCGATAGTATTTAAAATCTTGTTTCAGTATGAGAAAAATGATTTTTTGATGCAAAAAATAAAGGCTGACGCAGAAGCATTAACCTTGATTGATGCTCAAAACCAAGTTGATAAAAGATATTGTTACATAATTTCATCAACTTGATTTAGATTTACATAAAAATATCAGCTTTGTATCTGGTAAAATAAAAATATCAACAAACCCAACGTAAAAAATGAAAAAACTCATCCTAATTATCTCAACCCTGATTAGTTTTCAACTCAACGCCCAAGATGCCATTGAGTACAAAACTCCTCCTGCAGCTATTATGAATTTAGCGACGGCAAAACCCTCCCCAGGCGTTAGTATCAACGATAAAGGCGACTGGATGTTGATTATCGAACGTAGTGCCATGCCGACTGTCGAGGATTTAGCACAACCCGAATTACGAATTGCAGGGCTTCGGATTAATCCTAATAATTTTTCACCAAGTCGTACGACGAATGCCGTTGGTTTATCTGTAAAAGAGATTAAAACAGGTCAAGATTTTCAGATTCAGGGCTTACCAACAAATCTAAAAGCGGGTAATTTTCAATGGAGTCCGAATGATGATAAAATTGCTTTTACGCAAACCAATGCGGATAATATCGACCTGTACGTGATTGATTTGAAGACAAAAAAGGCTACAAAAACTAATCAAACGCCTTTGAATATTGTCATTAACGATTTGTCTTGGTTGGACAATAATAGCGTTCTCTATCACACTACGGTGGCTTCTGCGAAAGATGCTCCCAAGAAACCATTAGCTCCCAAAGGTCCAACGGTGCAACAGAATATGGGAAAAACTGCCGCCAGTGCTACCTACCAAGATTTGATTAAATCGCCTTATGATGAGCAACTTTTTGAGTTTTATACAACCTCTCAATTAATCAAAAATACCAATGGTGTTGAGACTAAAATTGGTTTGCCACAGATTTACAGTTCAGCCGTTATTTCACCTGATAAAAAATACTTTTTGGTAGAACGTATTGACAAACCTTTCAGTTATTTAGTGCCATATTATAGTTTTAATTCTACGATTTTAGTAACAGATTTAGATGGTAAATTAGTGAAAGAAATTGCCAAATTACCCAGTGGCGAACTTGCACCAACAGGTTATGATAACGTCCTGAACGCTCCCAGAGGGCATTCTTGGATAAATACTTTGCCAAATACCGTTGCATGGATTGAGCCTTTGGACGGAGGATTAATCAAAAATAAAGTTGATTTCCATGACGTTGCGTATATGCAAGCGGCTCCGTTCACAGCCACGCCTACGGAACTCATGAAAACTCCAATGAGGATGGGGAATGTTTCGGCATTGACAGAAAATGAATTACTTTTTTCTGAATATTCGAGGGTAAAACATCAACAAAAATTGAGCAAGTTTGATATGGTGAAAAAGGAAGTAAAAAACCTGTTTGACCGCAGTACGGATGATTCTTATGGCGACCCTGGCACTCCCATTAGTGCCGTGAATAAATTTGGGAAAAACAGCGTAAAAGTCTTGGCAAATCGTACGGTTTTGATGCGTGGAAATGGAGCATCGCCCAAAGGGGATTTGCCTTTTTTGAATTCATTTAACATTGATACCAAAGAAACTAAAACACTTTGGAGATGCCAAGAGCCTTATTATGAAGTAGTTACGGGCATTTTAGATTTTGATAAATTGAGTTTTGTAACGAGCCGTCAAGGACAAAATGAAACGCCAAATTATTATTTGTACAATGGCGGAAATACTGGAAAACAATTGACCAATTTTGCCGACCCACAACCCGAATTAAGAGGTATTACGAAAGAAAAAATCACCTACAAACGCAAAGATGGCGTTGATTTGGCGGCTGATTTGTACTTACCAAAAGGTTATTCCAAAGAAAAAGATGGCATTCTGCCTGTGATTATGTGGGCGTATCCACGTGAGTTTAAGAGTAGTAACGATGCCGCCCAAATCAGAGGAAGTAAATATACTTTTGTGCGAGTAAGTTGGGGTTCGCCAGTCTTTTGGGCAACGCAAGGATATGCCGTGATGGACAATACTGAATTCCCAATTGTGGGCGAAGGAGACAAACAACCGAACGATAATTTCATAGAACAATTAGTTTGGAATGCAGAGGCAGCCATCAAAAAAATTGCCGAATTGGGCGTAGGAGATAGTACGAAAGTGGCTGTCGGTGGACATAGTTACGGGGCTTTTATGACCACAAATCTATTAGCTCATTGCAAATTATTCAAGGCAGGAATCGCTCGTAGTGGTGCGTATAACCGTTCTTTGACTCCTTTTGGTTTCCAAAACGAAGAGCGTACTTACTGGCAAGCCCCCGAATTATATTTCAAAATGAGTCCGTTTAGTTACGCCAACCAAATCAAAACGCCCTTGTTGATGATTCATGGTGAGGCTGACAACAACCCAGGTACTTTCCCGATTCAAAGTGAGCGTTTGTTTAATGCCATCAAAGGTCATGGAGGTACTGTTCGGTTTGTGCAATTGCCTTATGAAAGCCATGGATATGCCGCCAAAGAAAATATTTTGCATATGCTTTGGGAGCAACATGAGTGGTTGGAGAAGTATGTGAAGGGGAAGAAATAGAAGAGGCTTTTGGCAATTGGCTTTTAGCAATTGGCTAAAATCGAGTAGCTATTTTCTAATTGTATTATCTATAATTTGGCGTATAACCTCACCCGAGCGTCGGTCGCCCCGCCCCCTCTCCGATGGAGAGGGGAGAAAACGACCGAATACTCCCCTCTCCATCGGAGAGGGGTCGGGGCGACCGACGCTCGGGTGAGGTTATACTAATCTATTTTTAATGACTCATTTTCGCCCTTACCTCATCATCTCAATATTCCTCCTCGCAGGTTTTATCTACCTGCAATACGCCCGCAAAAAACCTTTGCTTTGGGGCTATCATGAGTTTTTTTATACACCTAAGAAATATCAAGAAAAATTGACAAAATTAGAAGCTCTCAGAGTCAATTTACAACCTCAACGACCTAATTTGAATCGGGTTTTTGTGAATCATTTTTCTAATTTAATGCCTTTTTGGTATGGCACTCGGTATTCGTTTAATGGTCAAACACATACGCCTGGCGAGGGTTCTATTGCCTGTGGATATTTTGTTACGACGGTTTTAGAAGACTTAGGATTAGACATTAATCGAAACCATTTGGCACAGTTGCCTTCGGAAGAAATGATAAAAGATTTGGTCAATAAAAACTCTATTCAGCGATTCAGTGGTTATACGCTTATGGTTTTTTTAGAAAACGTAAAACGCTCAGGGAAAGGACTTTACGTAGTGGGATTAGATTCTCACACAGGTTTTATTTTGTACGAAGCTAACGAAATTCGCTTCATACACGCAAGTGGTCGATTCCCGTTTGCCGTTGTGAATGAACGTGCAAAAGAATCAATCGTTTTGCGTGAATCTAAATATCGGATTATTGGGAAATTATCGGATGATGAGAAGGTTTTGGGGAATTGGGTGAGATAAACTTTAGGGAAATTGTAAATTTAAAAGTACCGTATTTGACATGGAGGAACTCCCCGAAAGTTTGAAACTTTCGGGGAGTTAGACGGTACTCTTATTTTACAATTTCCCTTACCTAAATCAGTACCTCAATCTCCGAATTCAAACTTACCTCTTTACCCTTCATGGCTTCCATTTCTTTTCTAAATTCAAAGAGATTTTTCTGTAATAATTTTATCTTCTTTTCACGCATTTTCACGTCCTCTTCATTGTTTGAGTTATCAATTTTATTTTCGTGAAATCTGATTTTTACGTGAATCATCTGAGTAATAATTTCAATAGCATCCTTGGTACTGAAATGTCCTTCTATCAGTTGTATTTTCATGATTTTTTATTGTCCTTGACCTAATGAAAAGCCTGATTTACCATCGAAATTATATAAATTCTCCGTTTTGATGGTATCAATATTTTGCTCCAAAGCATCGTTAAGCAACTGAACGATAGTGACTTTTGTTATTTTTTGACCCTCAGTTGGTTTGAATCTACAACGCCAGTGGTCGGTGCAAAAAGTCTCCTCAAATCCTTCGGGCCAAACCTTAATTCCACGATTGGTTATCATCGAAAGAGTAGCCTCTGGGGTATTCAGTTTTTGGATTTTTTCCGCTAATTCATCTGGATTTGAACCGTTCCAATGCACAAAAATATCGACTCCCACTAATTCTTTTTTCGCTGAGGGCTTTCTTTGATATTTTGGTAGATTCAAAGCTGAACTATTAGCGTAAGATACTGATTTTAAGATAGTTGGTACTTGTCCAAGATTTGCTATTACTGCCTCAGCAAATTCATTTGTACCCACTTTTTGTTTACTAACTCCTTCTTTAAAAACGTCGTAGGTATGAATACCGTCCTCGATGGTTTTCAGCCAAGCGTTTTGTACTTTCTCGGCAACTTTCGTTTCTCCAATATGATTCAACATCATAATTGCACCCTGCAAAAGTCCCGAAGGATTGGCTAAATTTTGACCCGCCCGACGTGGTGCAGAACCGTGAATTGCCTCGAACATCGCACAAGTTTCACCAATATTTGCCGAACCTGCCAAACCTACTGACCCTGCAATCTGTGCCGCCACGTCTGATAACACATCTCCGTATAAATTTGGCATCACAATTACGTCAAAAGCCTCGGGCGTATCTGCCATTTTTGCCGCTCCGATGTCGATAATCCAATGTTCATTTTCAATTTCTGGATATTCCTTTGCGATTTCGTCAAAAACTTGGTGAAAAAGTCCATCGGTTTGTTTCATGATATTATCTTTCGTAAAACAAGTCACTTTTTTTCTACCGTATTGTTTAGCGTATTCAAAGGCATAACGTACAATTTTTTCACACCCTGGGCGACTGATTAATTTCAAACATTGTACGACTTCATCCGTCTGTTGGTGTTCGATTCCTGCGTATAAATCTTCTTCATTTTCACGCACAATCACGATATCCATATCAGGATGTTTGGTCTTTACGAAAGGGTGTAAACTCATGCAGGGACGCACGTTGGAGTACAAGCCCAAAAACTTGCGAGTCGTTACGTTCAAACTCTTGTAACCGCCTCCCTGGGGCGTGGTAATTGGGGCTTTCAAAAACACTTTATTTCTTCTGATAATATCCCATGATTCTTTGGCAATACCTGCCAGATTACCTGCCAAATAGACTTTTTCGCCTACTTCAATTTCTTCAATTTCGATTTTGGCACCTGCTGCCATGATGATTTTGAGGGTGGCATCCATGATTTCTGGACCAATTCCATCGCCTTTTGCTACTGTTATTTTTGTCATTATTTATTAAGGATTTAGTTTCTTATTTTTTGATTTCCCGAAAGTTTTTTTACTTTCGGGAAGTTTGTACTAAATATTCAGTGTGTTAGCAACTCATGTTACGCAAAATTTAAAGTTGAGCATCTCCGATGCTATTTTAACCCATGTTTTTCTTTCTACAAAGGTTATACATCTCCGAGGTAATTCAACTTATATTACCTCGGAGATGTATAACCTTTGTAAAAGGTGTACAAACGGTAATCTCAGCATCGGAGATGCTTAATCTTAAAGTCTGTGTAACATCAGTTAGTAAAAAAGTATTACTTTTTTAACACTACAAAGTTCTAATGCTTAATTCATAAATTTTTATTTATCTTTGTAATGATTAACATAAAATATATTTATGAATTATACTTTAAATCAACTCCAGATTTTTCTGAAAGTAACCCAAAATCATAGCATCACCAAGGCTGCCGAAGAGCTAAACCTCACACAACCAGCGGTTTCCATTCAACTCAAAAATTTTCAAGACCAATTTGAAATTCCTTTAACAGAAGTAGTTGGAAGGCAGTTATACGTAACAGATTTTGGCAAAGAAATTGCCCTTGCTGCCGAGAATATTTTGAATGAAGTCTATGCCATTAATTACAAAACAATGGCTCATAAAGGGCAATTGGCGGGTAAATTGAAGATTTCGGTGGTTTCTACGGGCAAATATGTGATACCCTATTTTCTATCTGATTTCTTAAAAAAGCATGAAGGAATTGAGTTGATTCTGGACGTTACGAACAAAGCAAAAGTGATTGAAAGTTTAGAAAAAAATGAGGTGGATTTCTCTCTGGTATCAGTTCTACCCGAAAAATTATTGGTTGAAAATGTGGAGTTGATGCAAAACAAATTATTCTTGGTCAGTAACAAAAAGTATAAAATTAAAACCAATAAAAAACACGAAAAAAATATCTTAGAGGATATTCCCTTGATTTATCGAGAACAAGGTTCAGGCACAAGATTGACGATGGAAAGATTCATTGAAAAGAATGATTTACGAGTCAAGAAAAAGATGGAATTAACTTCCAATGAAGCCGTGAAACAGGCAGTCATTGCGGGTTTAGGCTGTTCAATAATGCCTCTGATTGGACTCAGAAGCGAATTGACCTACGGAGATTTACAAATTATTCCCGTAAAAGGTTTTCCAGTAAAATCAACTTGGCAATTAATTTGGGCAAAAAATAAGAGTTTTTCACCCATCGCCAGTTCGTTTTTAAATTATATCAAGAAGGAAAAAGATAAGATTATTAAGGATAAATTTGATTGGTTTGAGGCGTATTGAATTACCTAACCACAACCATTTTTATGCTCACTGTTGGGCAAGAAGTTTGATAAATTCTGCCTGTTATTGAGCTGTGGTGAGGGTTTTGGAGGTTGGATAGTCAATATTTCCTACGGTTGCAATCCACGCACTTCTAAATTCTCGTTTAGGATTTTGGGCTTGGGGGGTAATGGAAAATAAAGCAACAAACGGTATCGTAAAGATTTGCTTCATAGCAAGACAGAGTTTGAGTAGGAAATATTTTTTGAATTCAAATTTAGCTAATTTTGTCTGTTAATCCACAAAAAGTTGGAACACAGATGGTACGGATTAGACACGGATTATTAATTTTA
This sequence comes from Cytophagales bacterium, assembly GCA_013298125.1. Taxonomy (GTDB): domain Bacteria; phylum Bacteroidota; class Bacteroidia; order Cytophagales; family Spirosomataceae; genus Arcicella. Next base: position 53,792 of record JAAFJP010000009.1, read on the forward strand.
TCCGTGTCTAATCCCTAAAGTCCAACTGAAATAACTTCTCGAAAGTAGAAATAACTTTCGGGAAGTATAAAACGGCAATTTCACTTCCCGAAAGTTATTTACCGATGAACCAGCTATGTCGTATGCCATTTTCTGTATTCTTCATGCACGTTTGGGCAATACCGATAAGGCTTTTGAACTATTTACGAAGAGCTATAAACCCAACGAAGTACCACCTTTTGGTGTATTATCAGAAACCGCAGGAGGTATAAATCCATACTTCGCTACGGCATGATGAATCACAAACCATCCAAATTTTATTACGAAACCCTCAGTCCTTCTACGTTCCTAAGAGCATCTTTTCAACAAGTAGAAATCCTCGCACAAAGTAATCCTGAAATTGGAATTTTGTTACAAAAAGGGCTTATTGGTGCGTTTTCAGGGGTTTTAGAAAGATTAGTTGAGATTCAATGCTTTTCTTCCGAAGAGAAATTCAAGCAATTATTACAGCGAAGTCCGCATATTCTGCAAATTGTACCACATAAATATTTGGCAAATTATATCGGTATTGATGCGAGTAATTTTAGTAAATTGGTGAATTCGGTGAGGATATAAATCATGGAAAATACCAACATTTCCTAAAATTTAATCCCCCAATTTTGTGGTAGAAAACAAGAACGTAAAATCACAAAATCATGGAAACTTCCAATAAAACAAATTTGCTCAATCATTTAGAAAATCAGGTTGAGTCACACCTTCAACAAGCCGTTCGTAAATACCAAAATCTTAGCGATGAAAATCTACTAAAACCTTCTGAGTCAGGCGGTTGGGGCATTGCAGAATGTTTGGCTCACCTGAATTTTTATGGCGATTATTACCTTCCTCTCTTTGAAAATAGACTCAAAAATAGTCCTGATAATGTTAATGACAACTCCATAAAAAGCACTTGGTTGGGTCGTAAATGTATCGAATCAATGAATCCAGAAACGGGCAAGAAAAAACACAAAGCCTTCAAAGCGTACATTCCTACGCCAAATTTAGATGCCAAAGCCACCGTGGCAGAGTACATTAATCAGCAAGAAAGGATGTTAAAAATACTACGAATGGCATACGTCAAAGATATTCAGCCAATCAAAATACCAATTTCTATTGCAAAATTTCTTAAATTGAACCTCGGAGATGCTTTACAGTTTTTGGTTGTTCATAACGAGCGACATATCCAACAGGCGAATCGCAATTTATAACGAAATTAAAACAAGCAATTAATGAAAACCCTAAAACTGATACTAACTTTCCTCTTCGGAATATTTATGATTTATGGCGGTGTCAATCACTTCATCAAACCTGAAATGTATGCACCCTTTATTCCAGATTTTTTACCTAATCAGTTTACCAATTATTTGTTTGGGGTCTTAGAAATCGTGTGTGGAGTAGCGGTATTTATTCCTCCTTTTCGTGGTTGGGCAACCTTGGGAGTCTTGGCGATGATGTTGATATTTTTACCGCTTCACGTGTGGGATGTTTTCAGAGAGAAACCTGCCATCGGGAAGCATGAGTGGGCATTAGTTCGTTTGCCAGTACAGTTTTTGTTTATTGCTTGGGCTTGGTTTATTAGTAGAAAATGAAAGAAATTATTGTAGAAAAAACCAATCTTCATATAAGAAATCCACATCGTTCACGATACGATTTCAAAGCCCTTACTAAATCTTGTCCAGAGCTTTTGCCGTTTGTTTTTATCAATAAATACGAATCTCAAACGATAGATTTTGCTAACCCAAATGCTGTAAAAATGCTCAATAGAGCTATTTTACAGCATTTTTATGGTATTTCTTATTGGGATATTCCACCGCATTATCTTTGTCCACCTATTCCTGGGCGGGCAGATTATATCCATTATGTGGCTGACCTTTTGGCTTCTTCAAATAACGGAATTATTCCCAAAGGCAAGACCGTGAAAGTGCTTGATATTGGGGTGGGGGCAAATTGTGTCTATCCCATCATAGGTACACACGAGTATGAATGGGATTTTGTGGGTTCAGAGATTGACCCCTTTGCCATTCAATCTGCCCAAAATATTATCCAACATAATCCCACAATTTCAGATAAAATAGACATCCGTTTACAAACTTCTCCCGACCATTTTTTCAAAGGAATTATTCAAACTGGTGAAGTTTTTGAAGTATCTATTTGCAATCCACCTTTTCATGCTTCGATGGAAGAAGCCACTCTGGGAACGCAACGAAAAATTAAGAATTTGAGCGGGAAAAAATTGGCAAAACCAACCTTAAATTTTGGAGGACAAAATGCTGAATTGTGGTGTGAAGGTGGTGAAGAAACTTTTATCAAAAAGATGATTGAAGAGTCCGCCACAATCCCTTTTAGATTCCGTTGGTTTACGACTTTGGTTTCAAAAAAAGAACATTTACCCAGTATTTATCAAGCCCTAAAACGAGTTAAAGCCCTTGAAATCAAGACAATAGACATGGCACAGGGACAGAAGATTAGTCGGATTGTGGCTTGGCGGTTTTGATAGTAAATAGTTCTCAGAAATGACTTATGTAGGGACGAATAGCATTCGTCCTCAGTGTTAATAGGAAGAAAGACGAACACTATTCCAATGCTGTCAATTTAAGAAATTTGTCCGACTAACGCTGGTAGGGTTTTGAACCCTACCAGCGTTCAAACGGGGTTATTAAATATATTTTGACAAAAGTAAAACCTTAAATTGACAGCATTGGAATACTATTCGTCCCTACCACAAAAACTATCAGACAACTTAATGAACTGACACATTTTACTTTTTCTTCACCCCAATTAAAGCCATCATACGCCCTGTCTTTCCTTTTTCTTTTCGATGTGAAAAATATTCATTATTATCCAACACTGTCGAATACGGAGACACTTCTATTTGATTTTCGGGTACGCCACATTTTACTAATTGAGCTACGTTTGCTTTCTTTAAATCAACATAAAATTTAGGTTTACGACCATTTTTATCTAAACGCTTAAACTCAATCGAAAACTTTTCTGCCACTTCTTCCCCCACCTCAAATGAAGTTTCGTCAATGCACGTACCCACATATACGTAACAGTCTTTTGGGTTAGTTTTGAACTCCATTTGCATTCGCTGAATGGTTTTTGCCGTAATATCTGCCACTGTCCCTTTCCAACCCGCATGAATAGCCGCAACTGCCTGATTTTTAGCATCATAAATCAAAATAGGGGTGCAATCAGCCACCGTAACAGCCATGTAAGAATTAACATTTTGCGTTATTAGGGCATCGTATCCTTCATAAGCCCTGCAACGAGTCACTTTCAAGATTTGGTCTTTATGTACCTGATAACTATGAGCCACACGGCTTTCTTTGATACCGATTGCCTCAAAAAAACGTTTTCTATTTTCCTTTACATTTTCAAGTTTATCATCCGTAAAAAGCCCTAAATTTAGGGAAGAGTAAGGTGTTTTGCTAACACCTCCTTTTCGATTGCTTTCAACGGCAATGAGTTCTGGAAATTGTTGAAATATTTTGGGAATTGTGTACATTATAAATATTTTGGATGTTAGTTTGTTAATCAAAAATAAACGAAAAAAATGTTACAAAGGTTGCCTTTCAATAAATTAACAAAAATTATCAAGGCTGATAGTGTTTATTTTAGAAAATAAAACGAAGAAAAAAACTCAATGTTATTTGATTTTGAGTAAAATAACAAAGAAAATGCTAAATTGAACTTAAAATTATAAATCATCAAATCCCACATGAGAAAACAAACTACCTTCATCACTACCATCATTTTATTAACCCTCTCATTATCGGGGTTTTCGCAAGATAATGATTCGACTACTATCCGTAAATTCTTCAATGAAGCCCTCGGCAAAGGACAATCTTATGAATATTTACGCCAACTCACTACCCAAATCGGAGCGAGACTAAGTGGCTCAGAAGGAGCGGCAAAGGCAGTAGTTTGGGGTAAAAGTCTCTTAGAATCAGGCGGTTATGATAGAGTTTTCTTACAAGATGTCATCGTGCCACATTGGGTGCGGGGTAAAAAAGAAGAAGGCTATATTTTGAACGGAAAACTAAAAACCTCTGTGCCATTAGTTGCTTTGGGTGGCTCAATTGCTACGCCCGCAAAAGGCATCACGGCGGAAGTTATCGAAGTAAAATCTTTTCAAGAATTACGAGATTTAGGCAAAGAGAAATGTACTGGCAAAATCATATTCTTCAATCGCCCGATGGACCCAACCAAAATCAATACCTTTGAAGCCTATGGTGGTGCAGGAGACCAACGCCGTTCTGGTGCAAACGAAGCCTCAAAAATGGGTGCTATCGGGGTGATTATCAGGTCGTTGAGTAGTACCGAAAACGACTTTCCACATACAGGTTCGATGTTATACGCAACGGGTGTACCGCTGATACCTGCGGCGGCTTTGAGTACACGAGCGGCTACTTTATTGAGCAAAACTTTGAAAGAAAATCCAAATCTAAAATTTTACTTCCGTCAGTCATGTGAGTCATTGCCCGATGTGCCTTCACATAATGTAGTTGCAGAGATAAAAGGCTCTGAAAAACCCGAAGAAATCATCGTAGTAGGTGGGCATTTAGACTCGTGGGATTTGGCACAAGGAGCTCACGACGACGGGACAGGAATTGCTCAGTCTTTGGAGGTGTTTAGATTATTTAAAACACTGGGAATCAGACCAAAGCATACGTTGAGAGTGGTGTTATTTATGAATGAAGAAAACGGAAATCGTGGAGGAATCAAGTATGCAGATTTGGCAAAAGCCAATAACGAAAAGCATATTTTTGCGATGGAATCAGACGAAGGAGGATTTACGCCAAGAGGCTTCGGAATCCAAGGCGGTTCGCCAGAAGTGAAACTTAAATTGCAGAGTTTCAGAGACTTACTTTCGCCCTATGGTTTAGGAGATATTGACAAAGGTTCTGGCGGTGTCGATATTGGACCTCTTGCCCCACAAGGAACGGTTTTGGTAGGTTTCAAGCCTGATTCTCAACGTTATTTTGAATACCATCATACCGCCAATGACCGTTTTGAAAACGTCAATCAACGTGAATTAGAAATGGGTGCGGCTTCGATGGCAGCAATGATTTATTTGATTGATAAGAATTTTTAAAATACTTACCCAACTTCTATGAAATTATTTGGAAAACATATCTCAAATCAAGCCATTTTTACGACGATGGCAACTATTGTCAGTATCTGTGCTTTGGTGGTTTCGGTCATGCAGACGTACTATCAGCATAAATATCTACACGCTGCGGCTTGGCCTCATTTGGAAACAAGTTTGGAACGCTACGAAGATAAAGATTCGACTAAAAATACCACATCTGTCAAATTAATGAACAAGGGTATTGGTCCAGCCATTATTGAATCTGTAACTTATCACTACAAAGGCAAGCAGATAGACGGAATAGAAACGCTATTTCAACTAATTACAAAAAATAAATCGGCAGGTAGTTTCAAGCCAGTTATCCAAGGAAAAGTTATTGCTCAAAATGAAGAATTTGACCTTATTGCAGTTTTTGGAACGAAGGCAAAAGAATTTACAGAAAACATCGTTCATGTAAAAATGACCATCGTGTATTCATCTGTCCATGACCAGAGATGGGAATATATAGTTGATGCGACACTTCCCAATAGTAGCAAAACCACTAAACTAAATTGAAAAAATTATACAGTCTTTATTATAATCGCCTCAGTATTCCAAACATAAAAACCGACAGTCAATTACATCTTCTGAATGATGATGAAATTGCTGTTATTCGTCGGCAGGAGAATTTGGCAATTTTTTGGTCGGCATTTATCGGGATGTTGGGTGTATTGTTTTTGTACTTACCTCAATATTGGTTTCCTGAGCTATTTCCTGAGATAGAACTCATTTTGCCTGTTATTGGTAAAATACAATTCCCTTTAATCTCAACGCTCTTTGGTATCCCCTTAGTTTTTGTCGAAATTTATGCTCTTACTCTACTCAATATTCACAGCGTTCATCGCATTGCGGCGGCAACAGGTTTTATCAATAATCAGGATAAATTATTAGCCGAAAAGAAAGCAAAACTCTTAGGAATCAGTACCGAAGAAAAAGACAAAAGCCTGTTGAATTACGGCATCGACCCGCTACAAGGCATGGCGAAATATCAGATTTTTCTGGTTACAGCCCTATTCGCCTTGAAAGCTACATTGAGTAATTTAGTTATGAAAATTGTGGTCAGACGGGTACTTGGACGTTATGCCGTGCGGGAGGTTTTGGATATGTTGGGAATACCTATTTTTGCTTTCTGGAACGCTCTGGCGACTCGTACGGTCTTGCGAGAGGCTCGTGTAGTAATCATGGGACAAAATCTAATTGACAATATTTTACAGAATATTTCAAAGAATAATGTGCTAAAAAATGAATTAAAAAGCTCTGAAAATCAAACACTTTTGTATGATACGCTACAATTTATCGCCATCAGCAAAAGAGATTTTCATGCCAATCATATTTATTTGACTCACCACGTTTTGGAAGTTTTTAGCGTTCCGATTAAAGAGAAACATCTTCTCTCAAAAGACTATTTTCAGAATCTTTCTAATGCTCCAATTGCAACTCAAAAACTTTGTAAATTCATTATCATTCTGGGTTTTTTATTAGATGGTTCTTTTTCGTTCCGAGAAATACAGCGTTTACAAGAACTCAATAAAGTACAAATTTTAGAAGAAAAATTAGGGGAAGTAAGAGGGTATAAAAATGACTTTTTGAATGGGAAGGGAATTGGTAAATTGGAGAATAAGTATCTGATAGATGAACTCCCAATTTAGCAAAAAAGATTTTTATTGTGAGATAATACTGATTTTGAAAAACTTTAAATTGTCTTATTCTTATTTCAGAACACGCTTGCGAAACGTCGCACCGTTAAGATTAGTAGAATTAACAAGATTAATCATAAAAGTCCTGTAAATCCTAAAATCGTGTTCCGACTGAGTCGCACAGACGGGGTTGCCTAAACAAATTATTGTTTTTCAAACACTAATTTTGAAAAACTCAAATACACAAAAAAGTCTCTCAAACTATTATGAGAGACTTTTTTGTGCAAACTCTGATTATCTCGGACGACCACCACCCGCAGGTGCAGCAGGTGCAGCTTGCTGACCTCCGCCACCGTCACCATCTTTCATGTCATCGTTATTCACTGATTTCTTTTTCTTCTTAGCATCAACAAAAGAGATTTTACCGAGACGGTAACTGAACGTTACTTTGAAGTTCATGTTGCGTAAAGTCGTAACGCTGTTTTGAGTAATCGTTGGTGAATCAATATTGCTCTTAATAGTAAATCCGTTTGGCGTAAAGAAGTTCTCTGCCCCGAAGCCAATACTGCCCTTTTTGTTCAAGAAATCCCTTTTAAATCCTAAGCTATAAATTCCAAAACCGCCTTGATTTCCTTGTAGCTGTACTTGGTTTCCTCGGTAAAATGAGAAGGCTTGGATGCCCCATCCTTTGCCTAAATTATAATTTCCAAACATTCTAAAACTCGCTACCCAACCTTCGTTCGAAGCATTGAAAAGTGGATTAGGATTATTATTTTTCAAAACAGAATAAAACACATCCGTCCCCCCTCCTATCTGTAATTTTCCAGCAGTTACGTTTACAAACAAATTCATACCATAAGCATCTTGATTACCTATGTTCAAATATCTGGTCAAAATGAAAGGCTTGCCTTGTGTATCTACGTCGTTTGTGCGTACACTCTCGATACCGCCCGTAGTGTTACGCATGAAAAGAGCCGAAGTCAAAAATACATTTTTGAAGAAGGTATTGACCGTAAATTCATAATTATTCGTAAACTCAGGCGATAACAATGGGTTACCTTCTGTTACATTGGATGGATTTGAAGCGTTCCTATTTGGATTCAAAAACTGCAATGAAGGTCTTTGAATGCGACGGTTATAAGCCAATTTAAGAGTTGTACCACCTTTAATACTCTTTGATAAATTAATACTTGGGACAAATGTACCATAATCAGGAATATCAATATTCTGACTTCCCTTACCTTCTGTAACCTGAGTGGCATCTATGTTGGTGTATTCATAACGTCCGCCTACTTTCAAACTATATTTTTTCTTAGTAGTAAGGGTGTATGAAAAATATGAGGCTGCAATGTTTTGGTCATAGTCCAATGACCCATTATTTCCTATCTGCCTAAATACCGAATTTACTTTTCTAAAAATCCCTTTCCCTCCAAACTCTATCATCTGTGTTTTTCCAATAGGTGTCTGATAATCAACCTGTAAGGTAGTTTCCTGATTAGAACTTGGATTGGTATTCGTGATAAGGTTTGAGCCGTCTGGAAGTCCAGCGATTTTGTTCGTGAAATCATTGACACGATTATTTCTACTAAACTGCCCAGAAATGGTCAATTCTTGTTGAGGTTTTTTATAGGTATGAACATAGTCAATATTGGCATCTACGTTGTTTGAATTATCAATAGATTCTACATCACGAGTTGTTGAAATAGCCAACGGTGTGTTTGGCAACAGACCTCTATAAATCTGTGTCAATAAACCATCCTGATAATTGTATTGATTTCTTGCACCCAACTTCAATGAGGCGGTGATAGAGTTAGTCTTATTGATGTCCCAGTCCCAACCGAACTGATAATTTCCGAATAATCCACTATTGCGAGTTTCTGCCCCTTGTACATTGGTAGTTTGATTTCCGAATGAATCCGATGTAATTTGGGTATTATCAAAACGCCCATTGATATTATAATTGGCACGTCCAAAACCACCTACCGAGAAGCCCATCGTACCTTTGCGGTAGTTTCCGTTCAGCGATAAATTGCCCCCTCTGATTCCAACGCTGGTATCCATATTGAGCGTAAGTCCTTGAAGCGTATTCTTTTTTGTAATAATATTAATAATTCCAGATGAACCCTCTGCATCGTATTTAGCTGAGGGTGAAGTAATTACCTCCACCGACTTAATCATATCGGCAGGAATTTGCTTCAATGCATCGGCAACACTACTGGCAATGATGGTTGAGGGTTTATTGTTTATCAAAACCTTCACATTTGAACTACCTCTCAAAGATACATTACCGTCTAAATCAACCGTTAATGAAGGTACTTTTCGTAAAACATCCGCACCATCGCCCCCTTTATTGCTGGCATCTTTCTCAGCATTATATACCATTCTATCTACTTTGTCTTCAATTAGCGAACGTTGTCCTTCAACGGTAACTTCTGCCAAATTTTGAGTGCTATAACCTAACTTAATCACGCCCAAATCAATCTCATCATTTTTATTAACAATATTGACATCCATTTTCTTGGTTTGATAGCCCATGAAAGAAATGGATAAAATATATTCACCCGTAGCTACACGAGTGATTGAAAATTTACCCTTATCATCACAGATTGCTCCATCGACAGGTTTTTTGGTAGCTTTCACCATCAAGGCAACACTGGCATATTCAACCGCTTTTGAAACGGATGAATCAACTACATAGCCCGAAATTTTAGCTGAACCTTTGGGTTGAGCCTGTGCTGTACCAGGAATAGCCATTTGCTCTCTATCCTTGCGAGTGCCTCCGCCCATGCCAGGGAATCCTCCACCACCACCTGGACCAAACTGAGCTAAAATATCTGTAGAGAAAATGCTGAAAATTGTCAGAATTAGTAATATCTTTTTCATAAATCGTGTTTTTATTTTCGGATGAAACCTTTGGATTAATAACCAAAATTAACGCAAATAGTTTGTCAATAAAATTAAAATAGTACAAATGGGGTGTTTTTCAGATAAGCGGAAAAACCTTGTAATCTGTCTATTAGATAAGATTATAACAAAAATGTTGCACATGAGAGTCTTAGTTTATGACAATTTTCGACCAATAGTGTAAGTGTGCCGATGAGAGAGAGATATTTGGAGTTTTGGAGATTTATAATTTCGATTTTGGCAAGGCTAAACAAATTATTATTGTACTTTATAAGTAGCCGAATGTGAATAAACGATGTCTATTTTATTAACCGAGCGTCGATCACCACAAAAGAGTCAGAAGAAAACAAAGGAATTGCTTATTTTGACTAACTATTGTTACCTTTTGTTTCTTTTGTGGCGACCAACACTCGATACAGAAAATTAAACGTCATTTAATTAGTGTGCAAAAAACTTTAAATTGTCTTATTCTTATTTCAGAACACGCTTGCGAAACGCCGCACCGTTAAGATTAGTATAATTAACAAGATTAATCATAAAAATCCTGTAAATCCTAAAATCGTGTTCCGACTGAGTCGCACAGACGGGGTTGCCTAAACAAATTATTGTTTTTCAAATAGTAGTAAAGACTATTTCACTCCATTTCGAGTATTCCAAAATTTTACCATATGTTAAATATATCGTAAATTCGACCTCTTTTTTCAACAAAAAAAACAAAAATACTTGTTTCGTAAATATTTTAAGAGTAAAATTACAGTAGAATTTATAATCCATCATACAAAGGCATTTAAAGCGTATTTTTTTGCCTTCCTATTAAAACATCCTTACTTCCCCTTTAAAATTATACTATCCTTACCCCCTTCAATTTATTAGTATCCTTACTGTCTTTTTCAAGTTATAAACGACTTTGAATTCACCCGTATGTCGTTATACCCCAAACCTTTTTTTTAAGGTTCGGTAACGCTGTATCTATATTTTAAACTTAACCCTTACTATCTCAAATGAAAGAAACTCCCATTGGCTGGCAGTTTTGATGAACTTCTGTTTATCAAAGTTCTGCTATTACTGATTCCGCTTCAAATCAGTAGTATTAAAAGTGAAGCACCCAAAAACCCATATCATAATTAAGGATAACGAACACTAATAATTTAACCGAAATTAGCCGCAGATGGAAACAATCAAAGCAATTGCCGAACAACACGGCACTCCTATTATTTTATTTTCAGAAAATGAATTTACTCGTGTATATAAGTCCATACAATCGTATTTGCCACGTGTAAAACATCATTTTGCTCTAAAACCACTTCCTACCAAAGAATGTATCCAAGCCATTTCAGCCTGTGACGGCTACTTGGATATTGCTTCCATCGGAGAGTTAGAATTGGTAAAAAGTGCTGACCCAAGCATGGTAGCCCGTACCGTTTACACTCACCCAATCAAAAAAGAGGCTGATATTGAAACAGCCGCTCTAAATGGCATCAAAACCATGGTTGCTGAGAATTTTACGGAATTACGAAAAATAATGAAAGTAGCCCCTGAGATGAATGTCTTGCTCAGAATTGCCTTTCCAAACGAAGAAGCCCGATGTAATCTCTCGGAAAGATACGGTGCCGACGAAGAACGATTTGAACGACTGTACGCCTTCGCTCATAAAATTGGAGCAAACGTAATAGGCTGTTCGTTTCACGTAGGTAGCCAAATGCAACAACCCAACGAACACGTAAACGCTATCAGAGAATGTCGTAGAATTTATAATTGGGTTTACGAAAATTTTGGCGTAAAATTCAAGGTATTGGATATTGGAGGAGGATTCCCTGCCAAATATACCAAAGACGATATGGATTTAGAAGACTTCTGCGAACCAATCAGAGAGGTTTTGGATGAGCTTTTTGAAGATGAAATGGACATTTGGTCTGAACCTGGCAGAAGTATCGCCGCCAATTGCCACATCGCCGTTACGCAGGTTATCGGGAAGGTTTGGAAGAACAACAGAATGTGGTATTATTTGGACGATGGCGTGTATGGAACGTATGCTGGTATGATGTATGAAGACATTAGCTATGAATTGCATCCGACCAAATACTCCGAAGAAGAACCCATACTTTCTGTTTTTGCAGGACCTACTTGTGACAGCATTGACGTAATTCTGAAAAATGTAATGTATCAACCCCTCGAAGTGGGAGATTATTTATATTCCATCAGAATTGGAGCTTATGGCTGGGCAAGTCGAACCCAATTCAATTTATTAGCCGAATCCCGAATTATACCTTATGATTTTGATTTAGTAGCAATAGAAGAGTTCATTGAAGAGTCACAATTAGTATTAGCATAGATTACCCTGATTTCAGTTTATCGAAACAGGTTTTGATACATTACAAAACAAGGATATAAAACAACATTTAAGCGGTAGTCTCTGGATTTTACAGAGGTTGCCGCTTTTTATTTTTTGGTTCTTCTACGATTTATACGAAAATATAGTTCGAGTATGAACGTCGTGGAGGTTTTGAACCTCCACGACGTTAGTTCCAATACAAATTATAATTGAATCTTCTCTTTGATACTTGGGGAAATATACTAATTTTAATAACATTTCCCCAAGTATAATTTGCTATACTTGGGAAAATGTATCGTTTTAAACCACATTTCCCCAAGTATAAAGACAATCCGTTTCGTAAATTTGTAAAAACATACGAAACCTTCTCATCATGCAAACCCTAAAAAACCAAAACCTCACCATCCAAATCACCCCAAAAGGGGCAGAACTCACCAGCATTTTCAACCACGAAAATCAAACGGAATATATGTGGAATGCTGACCCAAAATTTTGGGGTAAATCATCTCCCGTTTTGTTTCCGATTGTGGGTTATTTGAAAGAAAACATCTATCGTTTTGAGGAACAAGAATACACCCTCCCACGTCACGGATTTGCTCGTGATAGAGAATTTATTGTAGAAAAATCTGACGAAAATAGTGTTACTTTTTTATTGACTCACGATGAAAATACGCTGAAAGTTTATCCCTTCAAATTTGAGTTTCGAATGATTTATACATTGGAAAATAATACCTTGAATGTTATGTATTCCGTAAAAAATATTGGGGAAAATAAAATGTATTCTTCCGTAGGTGGGCATCCAGCTTTTGCTGTTCCTTTGGCAAAAAATACAGACTACAATGACTATTATTTAGAATTCAATAAAACAGAAACCTTCAAACGTTGGGGACTTACTCCCGAGGGTTTAATCGAAACACAACCATTTGATTTTCTGACAGATACAGATAGATTATATTTAACAAAAGAACTATTTTATAACGATGCGATTGTCTTCAAAAATCTTGAATCTACGTCAGTTATTCTGAAACCAGACAAAATAAATCAACAATTACAATTTGACTTTGAGGGCTTTCCGTACTTAGGAATTTGGGCGGCAAAAGATGCTGATTTTGTTTGTATTGAACCTTGGTGTGGCATTGCCGACTCAGCAAATCATAACCAAGAATTGACAGAGAAAGAGGGGATGATTTGTTTAGATTTGGGTGGGAGTTTTGAGAGGAGTTGGCGGGTTACTATTGACTAAAAATATCAAACTTAATACTCGCACTTTTAAATTATTTCTGACCTTCTCTTTGTTTCAACAAACTATAATCAGAATAATGAGGTTCTGTATCTCTTTTTGCTAATGCTCTGAAAACACTATCATATTCTTTAAAAGTCTCATCAAGAGCTTTTTCAAATAATTCATCTCTGGTTAATTGTTCTTCCGTTGATTCTTCCATTTTCTTACTTATTTAAATGAATCACCAATTTACGATTTCTTTACATAATTTAAAAGAAAAAACATATCAACGATAAATCAGCATCCTGTTGTATTTTTGTAAAACAAACTAAAAACAAAAATTATTACCTCCCATGAGCCAAAAACCAATCCGAAAACAAGATGCCTTAGATTATCACTCCAAAGGTCGCCCTGGCAAAATCGCCGTTATCTCCACCAAAGAAACTGAAACCCAACGTGACCTTTCATTAGCCTATTCGCCTGGGGTTGCCGAGCCTTGTTTAGAAATTGCTGCCAATAAAGAAAATGTCTATAAATACACTTCAAAGGGCAATTTGGTAGCTGTTATCTCCAACGGAACAGCCGTTTTGGGCTTAGGAAATATCGGTGCGGAAGCCTCAAAACCCGTCATGGAAGGGAAGGCTGTTTTGTTCAAAATCTTTGCGGATATTGATGTTTTTGATATAGAACTAAATACCGAAGACCCCGAGGAACTCATCCGTACGGTCAAGATTCTTGAACCTACTTTTGGGGGTGTGAATTTAGAAGATATTAAGTCTCCCGAGTGCTTTGAGATTGAGGAAAGATTGAGAAAAGACCTCAATATTCCCATCATGCACGACGACCAACACGGCACTGCCATCATTTCGGGAGCGGCTTTGTTGAATGCTTTGGAAATTGTAGGAAAGAAAATCGAAGAATGTCGTTTCACGGTATCGGGGGCGGGAGCAGCGGCACTTTCTTGCATGAAATTATACTTGGGTTTGGGAGCAAAAGTAGAGAATATTTTGATGTTCGATAAAGACGGGCTCATCTCAAAATCTCGTACTGATTTAAACAAATATGTTGCTCCATTTGCTTCTGAACGCACTGATATTCAAACACTTGCCGAAGCAATGGTCGGTGCAGACGTATTCTTGGGGCTTTCGGTTGGAAATATCGTGAATCAAGATATGATTAAATCCATGGCGAAAGATGCAGTCGTGTTTGCGATGGCAAATCCAACGCCTGAAATCTCTTACGAAGATGCCATTGCTGCCCGTGAGGACATCATCATGGCAACAGGTCGTTCAGATTTTCCTAATCAGGTCAATAACGTTTTGGGCTTTCCGTACATATTCAGAGGTGCGTTGGATGTGCGAGCGACAGAGATTGATGAAAATATGAAAATGGCGGCAGCAAAAGCTCTGGCAGCCTTAGCCAAAAAACCCGTTCCAGATATTGTAAACTTAGCTTACAACGAAAAAAACTTAACTTTCGGGCGAACTTACATCATTCCAAAACCCGTTGACCCACGCTTAATCACCACAGTTTCACCAGCCGTAGCTCGTGCGGCAATGGAATCTGGATTGGCTCAAAAACCTATTACCGATTGGGACGCTTATGAGTTAGAATTGAGCAAAAGATTAGGCTTGGATAATCAATTGATGAAATACATCGTCAATCGTGCCAAGCGTTCACCTAAGCGAGTAGTTTTTGCCGATGCTGAAAATTTGAAGGTTTTAAAAGCCGTTCAACAGTCGAAAGATGAGGGGATTTGTACTCCGATTTTGTTAGGAGACGTTAAGAAAATAAAGGGCTTAATCGAAGCTAACAGTCTGGATTTATGCGATGTAGAGATTATTGATACACGTTCGCCTGAGTCAGTTGAGCGTTTGAAACACTACGGAGATTTGTTTTTCGAGAAAAGAAAACGTAAAGGTTATAACCAATACGAAGCTCATAAACAGATGCAAGTTCGTAGTTATTTTGGCTCTATGATGGTCGAAACGGGCGATGCAGATTGTGTAATTTCTGGTTTGACTCGTAATTATCCAGATGCTATTCGTCCCGCTTTGCAGATTATTGGTCGTGAGGAAGGCGTGAAAAAAGTATCGGGTATGTATATTTTACTCACGAAAAAAGGACCTGTTTTCTTCTCAGATACGACGGTTAATTTCAATCCAACCGTTGAAGATATTGTCGAAATAACCGAGCTTACTTCCAAAGCTGTTGAGCAATTTAATTTGAAACCAAGAATTGCACTTTTGACTTATTCCAACTTCGGAACTGCCAACGGTGAAGATGCTTTGAAGATGCGTGAGGCTACGGCAATTTTACAGAAAAAACACCCTGAAATGATTGTAGAGGGTGAAATGCAAGCACATTTAGCCTTTGATAATGAGTTAATTAAAGAAAATTATCCCTTCTCAAAACTCGCCGAAGAAGGAGCAAATACTTTAATTTTCCCAAATCTTTCTGCCGCCAATATTGCCTATAACTTATTGA
Organism: Cytophagales bacterium; assembly: GCA_013298125.1. Lineage (GTDB taxonomy): Bacteria > Bacteroidota > Bacteroidia > Cytophagales > Spirosomataceae > Arcicella. Next base: position 69,523 of record JAAFJP010000009.1, read on the forward strand.
AAGAAACCTCTGATATTGAGTATATTGGACCTATTTTATTGGGACTAAAAAAACCAGTTTACGTTCTTCAATTAGGTTCGTCTGTGCGTGAGATTGTGAACATGGTAGCAATTGCGGTTGTGGAGGCACAGGGGAAGTAGATGTTTGTTTTTCGATGCTCAGGTTTCGATGTTTAATATTCGTTTTTCGATGTTCGGACTACAAACATCGAAAAACGAACATCTATTTTAATAACTTTTCAATTGCCATTTCAACTTTTTCAAAATTAAATCTACTCATTACTTCTTGCATCATCTTAGAAATCTGAGGGTTACATAAATTTCCAATACTTCCTTCGTGTGTATGTGTGAGATTACGATTGGGCGAATATGTACCCGAGTTGATTTCGTTTCCAATAATTTTGTATGCCTCTCTGAACGGTGTTCCTTGTAAAACCAATTCGTTTACTCTTTCCACCGAAAACAACATATCGTATTTCTCATCCGCTAAAATATTCTCTTTTACTTCTATGTTTGAAAGCATGAAGTAAGTCATATCCAAGCAATTCAAAATTTCATCAAAAGCGGGCATCAGAATTTCTTTCAAAATCTGCATTTCACGGTGATAACCCGATGGAAGATTGCCCATAACTAACTGAATTTCATTAGGTAAGCCCTTCAAACGATTGGTTTTCCCTCTTAACAATTCTGCCACGTCGGGGTTCTTTTTATGGGGCATGATTGAACTTCCCGTAGTCATTTCGTCGGGCAATTTGATGAAACCAAAGTTCTGAGAGTTGTACAAACAAATGTCCATCGCCATTCTCGAAAGCGTGGAAGCTACTTGGGAAATGGCAGTTGTTGCAAACAGTTCTGTCTTTCCACGAGACATTTGTGCATAAACAACGTTATAGTGAAGTTCTTGAAAACCAAGTAGTTCCGTAGTCATTGTGCGATTCAATGGAAAAGAAGAACCATAACCGGCACCCGAACCCAATGGATTTTTATTGGCAATTTTGTAAGCTGTTTGGAGCATTTCCATATCGTCCACCAAACTTTCGGCATACGCCCCAAACCATAATCCAAAACTGGAAGGCATGGCAATTTGGAGGTGAGTATAACCTGGCAAAAGCACATCTTTGAACTTATCACTCAATGAAATCAATAATTCAAAAAGACGATTACTTGATTCTGCCACTTCCTGCAAACGTGAACGAGTGAAGAGTTTTAAATCCACCAAAACTTGGTCATTCCGTGAACGCCCTGAGTGAATTTTTTTACCCGCTTCGCCCAATTTACGAGTCAAAAGTAATTCTACTTGTGAATGCACATCTTCGATTCCTTCCTCTATAATGAAGTTACCCGCTTGGATTTCTTGGTAGATATTTTTCAATTCTACCTGAATATCAGACAGTTCTGATTTTTCTAAGAGTCCAATACTTTCGAGCATTTGGGTATGTGCTAATGAACCTTGCACGTCAAATTGTGCGAGGAGGATATCAAATTCGGGGTCTCGCCCGACGGTAAATTTTTCTATTTTTTCGTTTACCGAAACGTTATCTTTTTGCCAGAGTTTGCTCAATTTTGTTTGTTTTTAATGTATCATTTTTCGTTAAAGTGTACCATTTTAATATCAAAGTGTAGCGTTATAGTATTAAAATGCATTGCTTATATACTATAACGTATTGTTTTTATATCAAAATGTATTATTTTTGTATCAGCTAAAGAGTTTATCGTTTCTATATCTCATCTCATGATGGGTGATACCAGTACTGGTACGAGGGCGATGTGATTTTTTAGCTTTTTTTTGTTACTCTTCGTATAATTCTAAAATTACTCCGTACTTTTTTTTTAGTGCTTCAAAATATCTTGCTTCTCCTTTCAAAAGTTTTCTCTGTACAGCCCACATCAAGTAGTCAACCACACTCAATTCAGGCATTTCTTCACTTGAAACAATTTCTAATGAGTATTTTATTTCTTGTTCATTACCAGATTGTATAGCATCAGATTTTAATGCTTTTTTTACGGCTTCACTAAACTTATTCATTGAGTTGTTCCCCCTTTGTGAAAGATAAAGTTTATAATGTACATTAGCATCAGTCATTTGATTAGCTAATAAATGATGAAGTACATCAAAGTAAAACTCGGTAGGATTATTATTGTGTTTACGATTGAATATGGATAAAATCTTTTTTGCAACAACCACATGAACCTTATAATCAGGTAATTGCCGCAATAATTCAATAAATTTGATTCTGATTTCGGGATGATCTGCACGAGCGTGAACATACCATGCCTTTTTTGTATTTATGGATGGAATAGTATTGTAAAGTACATCAGATTTGACAGAATCCATAAACTCTACAACTTTTTTACGAAGAGCTTTTCGATTGTTAGTTTCAACCATACCGATAATTGAATATGGTTGAAATCCTTCCGTTCCAACTAATAATCTTTTTCCAGAACCATAAAAAGTAGGATCTCCACTTTCGTCTATAAAAATATATTTGGTTAGCGTTTCTTTCATGTACTTTTAGTGGTTATTCTACAAATATACTTATATAACGATAGATAAAAAAACCACTCGAAAGGGGTTTGGGAAAATATGAAATCCCATTTCACCCAAATATTTCCTCTCCCGATAAATCCAACTCCTTAAACAATTTAGACATTACCTTCTCTTTTTCTAAACAATAAGAATGAAGGATAAATCGCTTATTTTCAAGCACATACACTTCAATGATTCGATTAGCCAAATCTACAATCCAGTATTCTTGAACACCATGAAATTCGTAGGCTTGCATCTTTTTACCCCTATCATTTTTACCCGTACTTGGTGATAATATTTCAATGACCAAATTTGGGACACCTTCTACAATACCTTCGTCAGTTAAGATATTTTTGTTTTCTTCGGAAATGAATAATAAATCAGGTTGGAAATAATTATTTTCATCCAAATAAACATCAGTAGGGGCGAAGAAAATTTCTCCTAATTTTTTATCAGTTACATAGCGGTCAAGTTTTACAACGAATTTTCTTAAAGCTCGTTGGTGTTCAATGTGTGGGGATGATTTTTTCACAATTTCTCCGTCGATAAGTTCATAATAGTGGTCTTCGTCCAAGTTTTCCATCTTACGGAAATCTTCGACGGTATATCTTTCTTCTTCGATTAATAATTCCATGATTTTAATCTGTTTAATTTTTATTCAAAGATAACTAAATAATCACTTTTGATAACATCTTAATATACAAATCAATCCCCTCCTCAATCTCCGAAAGATAAATAAATTCATCCGCAGTATGTGAGCGTTCTGAATGCCCTGGACCCATTTTTAGGGATTGACAATTTAGCACGGCTTGGTCAGAAGTAGTGGGTGAGCCGTAGGTTGTTCTGCCCATCGAAAGTCCCGCCTGTACTATTGGATGGTTTTCAGGAATAGCCGATGGTTTTAAACGAATAGAACGTGCATTTGCCTCAGAATCAATATTTTGCTTAATAGTTTCGAGAGTTTCTTCCAGCGTATATTGTTCAGTAACTCGACAGTCAATCGTGAATGTACAAGTGTCAGGCACGACATTATGTTGCTTACCCGCATTGATAATCGTTACCGACATTTTCATTTTCCCCAACACTGGTGATACCTTCGGAAACTCATAATTCTGAATCCAATTGATGTCTCTGATGGCTTTGTAAATGGCATTATCACCTTCCTCACGGGCAGCGTGTCCTCCCTTTCCATGAGCTACACAATCGACCACCATCAAACCTTTTTCGGCAATTGCCAAGTGCATTTCAGTAGGTTCTCCGACGATGGCAAAATCTATTTCGGGCAAATCATTTTCTTTCAATAATAATTCTAAACCATTCACACCCGAAATTTCTTCCTCTGCCGAAGCCACGAATAACACATTGAATTTCAGGTCACTACGGTTATAGAAATAATAAAAAGTAGCCAACAGGCTTACTAAACATCCTCCTGCATCATTACTGCCTAAACCGAACAATTTGCCCTCTTTTACCAAAGGCTCAAAAGGATTCAATGTCCACGAAGGATTGGGTTTTACGGTATCGTGATGGGAGTTGAGCAATACCGTTGGGAGTTCGGGATTGAAGTGTTTATTTCTTGCCCAAAGGTTATTGATTTTTCTTCGGAAAGGAATATTCCTTTCTCTGAAAAACTCTTCGAGAATATCACCCGTTAGGTTTTCTTCACGGCTAAATGACTGTGTGGCAATGAGTTGCTTTAACAGGACGATAGCGTCTTGGGTTATTTGCTGTTGTAAAGTCATCAATTGTATCACGATTCTCCAGAATCGTTAGTTTGTACTTTATACCATGTTTTCGATTCTGGAGAATCGTGGTACACTTTTTACGATTTAGGAAAATCGTTGTACAAGGTTTTCAATATCCTCCTTTCTCGCCAACTGATTTATCCACTCTTCTGGGATTTGCTCATAGCCATAAAAAAGTCCTGCCATACCGCCCGTAATTGCTCCAATGGTATCGGCATCATCTCCTAAATTGACGGCTTTTAGGACGGTATCTTTGAAATTATCCGTTGTCAAAAATGCCCAAAGGCTGGCTTCCAAGGTATGCAAAACATAGCCCGATGAATAAATATCTTGTTCTGGGATTCTGGAAATATCATCGAAGAGAATTCTGTTGTAAAGTTCTATTTCTGAGGATTTTATGTCGATTAAATGGAGATAATCACGGACAATGTTTTGGGCTTCGGAATAGGCATCACACTTATCCTTGCCCGCTAATAATTGTATCACAAACTCAATGGCAAAGAAACAACCAATCACCGAACGAATGTGTGAGTGCGTAATACCTGAGACTTCTCGGGTGATACAAAAACGTTGGTCGATGGGTTTATCTTGAAGGTAAATAGCCAAGGGCAAAATTCGCATCAATGAGCCATTTCCGTTAGAATAATCATCACATTCTCCTGATTTTAAGGCAGATACACCTTTGGCAACTTTGTCCATCGCATTACGAGTAGCTACGCCCATGTCAAAAATATCACCGTGTGGAGTCCAATAATTATACTGATACCAACGGCAAAATTTCTTAGCTAACTGTTCAACATCATAACCCTCAATCAGCTGTTCCACCAACAAAAACGACATCGAACTATCATCCGACCACGTACCTGCAGGCTGGTGGTGCGTACCGAACTCACGCATACACGTCACGGGATTTACCTGCAAGTGTTTGCGACTCATAAATTCAACTGGAACGCCCAAAGCGTCGCCGATTGCTATGCCAAAAAGTAAGCCTTTGGTGTGCATTTGCGGGGGAGGTTATTTTACTGTATAATTTGTTCCTGGTCCAATTCCATGTTTTTCAAGTAGATTATTTTCTAATAATTCAGTCAAGATTCTTTTAACCGTAGGATTAGGAATACCTAATTTTTCAGAAATATCCTTAGATTTACAACCTGGATTATTCCCAATATAAATTATTACTGATTTTTCTCTTGGTGATAATTGAGCCTTAGTTCCACTAATTTCCAACTTTTGCATTAATTTTTCTTGAATGTTTTTAATGGAGTCAAAGAAAAACATTACCCATTCACTCACATTTTCATTGGGTCTTTGAGATTGACAATTACGAAGAACTCTATAATACTCTGTTTTTCGACTCTCAATTTCATGTTCAAAACTAATGTATTGAATCCAACTATACCCATTTTTTAACATTAGTAATGATGCTAAAAGTCGGCTTAAACGTCCATTCCCATCTTGAAAAGGATGAATACTCAAAAATTCATAAGCAAAAACAGCACACTTTACCAAAGGGTGAGTCAAGCTATCTGTTTTATACCATTCTATAAGCTGTTGCATGGCATCTTGTGTAGGAAAACCAGCCTCAGTAGTTTGAAAAATTGTATGTTTTTGTCCATCTGGATATATGGCTTCAACGACATTGCTTAACTTTTTATAATCTCCCTTATGCCATTCATCTTTTTGACTATATCTCATCAAAACATTATGAAGATTTTTTAATGTACCTTCTGAAATTTCTATATCTTGAAACGACTCAGAAATTAAATCCAATGTTTCAAAATAACCAACTACTTCTTGTGAATCCCTATCTTCAAGTTTTGATATGTCTATATTTTTAAGTAGAGTTTCAACCTCTTCATCGCTCATATTTGAACCTTCTATTCTCGTAGATGCTCCAACACTTTTTACGGTAGAGATAATTTTTAGTTGCTTCAAACTACGTCCTTCTCGTTTTTCAATCGTACCCCAAGAAGCATCAAATCGGTCAATTTGACTTAACAAATTGATTAATTTCCAATCTAAATCCAAAAATAATGTATGTACTTTATTTTCCATTTTCTACAAAAATGATACGATATGATACGATAATGATACGATAATGATACGATAATGATACGATAATGATACGATAATGATACGATAATTCTAAACAATCCTCGTTCCCGCAATCCCCTCATTCACCGCCAACCTCACTTCCGCCGCATGGCAAATCGTTACTTGTGAAACCCCTTCTGAAATCGCCTTAAAAGCATTATCCAACTTCGGAATCATGCCTGTATGGATTGATCCGTCGGTTTTTAATTGTTCGTAATATTCTTTTTGAAGAACTGGAATTACTGAATTATCATCGTCCACATCGGTCAAAACGCCTTTTTTCTCGAAACAATAAACCAAATTTACTTCGTAGTTTTTTGACATGGAAATTGCCAAAGCTTGTGCAATGGTGTCGGCATTGGTGTTGAGCATATTGCCGTCTTTGTCGTAAGTCAGAGGAGCGAAAATGGGTACAAGATTTTGTTGTAAAAGGCTGTCAATGAATATGTTATCTACTTTTTCAATATCCCCTACAAAACCATAATCAATCTCTCTGACTGGACGTTTTTTAGACAAAATCACGCCAGCATCTGCCCCTGTGAGTCCGATGGTGTTTACGCCTCGACTTTGGAGTTGGGCTACTAAGGTTTTATTGACTAAACCGCCATAAACCATCGTTACTACGTCCAACATGGCTTTGTCGGTGATGCGTCTGCCTTCTACCATGACGGTTTCAACGTCCAATTTTACGGCTACTTGGGTGGCTATTTTACCTCCGCCGTGTACTAATATTTTGGGCGAAGGAATCTGTGCGAAATCGTTTAAGAAATTCTCTCTTAATGTCGGATTATCAACAACATTTCCGCCTATTTTTATGATAACAAGCCCCCTATCCCCCAGAGGGGGAATTTGTTGGTTTGTTTTTGAAATATTCTCTTTCATTCTAAATTTTTCGATGACTAAATCGTCGTCCCAATTCCCCCTCTGGGGGTTAGGGGGCTACCTTTTTAAAATAAATAAGGGCTTTCTTCTCTGATTATTTTCATTAAAATCTGTTTCAAAACCACTTGTGCTGACCAAATTCTGTTGCCCGCTTGTTGGACTACCACCGAATTTGGGGAATCCAAAACAGCATCATCAACCACTACGTTTCTACGTACTGGCAAACAGTGCATAAACTTAGCGTTATTAGTCAAAGCCATTTTTTCAGTCGTGATTTTCCATGATGGGTCTTGACTTAAAATCTTGCCGTAGTCCGTATATGACGACCAGTTTTTGGCGTAAATAAAATCTGCATCCTTAAACGCTTCTGCCTGATTATGAGTTACTTGTGCTTTGCCCACAAACTCTGGGGCGAGTTCGTAGCCTTCTGGATGGGTTATCACAAAATCCACATCGGCGGCATTCATCCACTCCGCAAACGAATTTGGCACTGCCTGTGGAAGAGCCTTCACATGGGGTGCCCATGAGAGAACCACCTTCGGGCGAGGCTTAGTTTTCAGTTCTTCAATCGTAATTAAATCCGCCAAAGATTGTAAAGGATGGCGAGTGGCAGATTCCAAACTCACGATGGGACGACCTGTATGTTTTACAAATTGATTCAACACTTTTTCAGAATAATCCTCCTCACGATTCTCCAAAGTCGGGAAACTACGGATGCCCACGATGTCGCAATACTGCCCAATCACGGGGGCGGCTTCCTTGATGTGTTCGGCTTTGTTGCCGTCCATGATAGCACCATCTTCAAATTCCAATCCCCAACCATCTTGTCCGACGTTCATTACGATAAGTTCCAGACCCAAATTCTGAGCCGCCCTTTGCGTACTCAGACGGGTACGGAGACTCGAATTGAAGAACAAAAGTCCCATTGTGCGGTTTTTGCCCAAGTGCTTGTCGGCATAGGGAGTCTTTTTAAATAACAAGGCTTCTTTTACCAAAGCCTGAACATCAATGGCATCTTTGACAGATAGAAAGTGTTGCATAAAGAGTTGTTAAATCATCAAGTTTTAAGTTGTTAAGTTATGAATGGTCAAGCTAATAGGTCATTTTCAGACTTAAAACTTAGAAACTTAACAACTTAATAACTTCTATCCCACAAAGTTAATCCAAATGTTAAAATATTGCCATATTTTGTTAAAACTGTTAAGAGATGTTAAATCCGTAAGTGGCTGTCTAATAATACGATAGAAGATTTCGTAATAGGTGTGTAAAACATTTTTTTAACAAAACTCTCACATATCATGCAAAATTTACGTAAGCTATCCGTTTTAACTATCACATTTCTCTGTGCAAATTATTTTTCTACATTGGCTCAGGACGAGCAAAAGGCTTTTAAGGAAGGGGATAAGGTTTTATCTGTTGGAATTTCTGGGGGAGGTGGTTCTTTGGGGTATTCAAAACTGACCCCCTCTATTTCATTTGATTATGGACTGAAAGGTACTCGTGGCATTGTGAGTCTTGGGGGATTTTTGAGTTATTCTTCCAGCAATTTTCCTGGTTTTACAAATAATTTATCCAGTTCATATTACTATCCAAACTTCGGCTTGCCCAGAGACAGTATTTATACCATTAATCGGGGCGGTGGAACATTAAACCATACTTTTACGGCAGGTATTCGCTTGGGTTTACATTACTCGACTCGTAAGTGGGATTTATATGCAGGGGCATTATTGGGGTATCAAAATAGTTCTACAAAGACAAATGATTACTCGATGGAATATTATAAAGGCTTTCCAACTTCAACTTCTTTGCCTGTCCGTACAGAAGAGGGTAAAGGACAAAATTTCAGTTCAACGCAATTTATATTAAGCCCCTATGTAGGTGCAAGATACTATGTTACCAAGAAAATTTCATTGAATTTAGAAATTGGACAACATACTGGAAATGCTGGCATTGGTTTCAAATTCTAAAACAAAAAAATTGGCGAGCCTTAAAAAGGTTCGCCAAAAAATATCACTAACACACCAAAATATAATCATTTACTCAGAGAGAGCAAATAATGTATTTCTTAATTAGTAAACGACAAAGTATCTTGGAAGTCACACATGATTTGAAAAAAAATAAAAAAACTCCATTTTTATTCTCTCAGAAAAATAGAAAATACGTTTTTTTAACAGAAATATTCCCTCCAATGCTTCTTTTGTATCTTGCTAATCCTTCATTCAAAACGCCTCTATTCGTAGCAATTCCTAAGTCTAAAATTCTAAAATTCTGCTCTTTTGCATACTCGTAAATTCCTGATAATAAGAATGTTGTGGGGCTATCTTTTAGATGTTCCTCATCATCGGCAAGATAAAACGTATAAAGGATATTTTCATTGATATTAATCGTAATACCCACTGCAACCAGCACATTTGAGTTGGTAACAGAAAATAATTGAAATTTTTGAGGAAATTTTTTAAAATGCTCTTTTAATTGTGTCAAACTCATCGTCATAGGACGTTTTTTTCGCTCACGTGAGCGAGCAATAAAAGTATGAATCTGCTCAAAATTTGGGTGAAATTCTTGATGAAATGTATAGCCTTTCCTACTGTGTGAATTCAATAGTTGTCTTGTTCTTGTTTTGGTTACAGTTTCACGAAATGTCTTTTCGGTAATCGGTAATTCGTAGTTATGCTCTGTAAATTTTATTTGAAAATTAAATTTATAGAGACAGCTTTCAAGAAGTTTATTTTGATATGCTGTATGATAGCCTTCTGGATAAAAATTAATAATGATTTCGTTGATAGACAAATTAGACAAATAGCTTACGACTTCTTTCAAAAACTCAAACAAATCTTTTTCTACAATATCGTCCGTAAACTCAATTCCACCGAAGGTTGCACGCAAGGGACTGTAAGCAGTTTTACCTTGAATAATCACACTAAAACGAATATCAATCGTCTGATTTTCAAGATTTTGGTAATAAAAAGTATAGCAATCCTCTCCTCCCTGATGCCGCAAATGCTCATCTTCATTGAAAAAATATCGCTGAAAATTGAATGATTCAGTGGGAGTATTCGTAAAATTATGGGAGATAATGAATTGGTATTTCACGAAAAAAAGGCGGTTGATGAAAAGAAAAAAGGACTTCAAAATTAATTGAAATCCTTACTTATTGTCTCATTTTGAGTGTTTTATTTTTTCTTGGGGAGATAAATTTGTAGTCCGACTTGAATACCGATAAGATCACTTCTATAAGATGATAAACCATTTGAAGTACTAAAAAAGTTTCCGTAAGTACCTACAAAGTCAACAGATACATAGTCACTAATAAAATTGGCAAGACCCGCTCCAAGACTATAATTTGGGTCTCCACCTTCTGTTCTAATGCTTAGCCCTCCTAAGAAGAAAAGTTTTGAAGTTTTTTCTCCATTAAAATAATATCGAGCTTGTGGTCCAATGTTTAAATTACTTCCAGAACTAATGTAAGTAAGATTCCCTCCAATAGCTACATTTTTAGAAACCATGTTTAAACCAGATAAACTTCCGTAAAATATGCCAGAATTTCCCGATGAATTCAGATAGGAAAAATTACCCCCAACTAACCAAGTCCTTTTTTCAAGAGTTTGTGAATGTCCAATAAATGACGTAGCCAAAAGGCAAAGAACGAAGAATAGTTTTTTTGTGTACATGAGTGTAAAGGGTTTAAAATAAATGAAAAGTGCGATTTTATGATAATGTATCTTGGCAAATAATAAAGTGCAAAATTTTATTTGTGTAAAATATTATTTTCTTGCTATTAATCGTATTATTGCAGTGTAAATACGTCAATTTCTTTGCCAAAATTCATTGGCATAAAATAAATATACTTGGAAACTCAACAACCGCCCAACAATAAAATTATCGCATGGCTCAAACGACTTGGATGGGCTGGGTTTTTCTTTTTTTTGATTAAAGGCATAACACTTTATATCGTATTACCCTACCTCATTGCGAAGGGCGTTATTAGTTGTGAGAAGTAGCTGTTGGGGATTAGGGATTGGGTAATTAGGGATTAGGGTAAATCTATTTTTATTCCTTTAAATCTTTCGAAAAAGAGTTTGTTTTACCTAATCCCTAATTACCCAATCCCAAACTCCTCTACTTAATCACCTCCGCACCAGTAACAGGGGGCTTCGTACCCATAAAATCAGCCAAAAATTTCTCAATCCCTGGGAATTGTTCTATCAGAGCGGCTGCCCCTTCGGTCTTTAATTTCTCGAAATATTCTGGTGCTTTTTCGATAGCTCCTTCGGCTTCGGTTTTCAGATTTGAGGCTTTTTCCTTCAAATCATTCAAAGTTTTTTCTCCTTCTTCGGTTTGAAGGTATTTGTTCAAGGCAACCCCAGCGGCGGCTCCAAGAATGAATGTTGCGAGATGTTTTGCGTTTACTGACATGATTTTTAAGTTGTTAAGTTATAACTTACTAAGTTGTTAATGGATTGACATTCAAATAATTAAGCAATGATTAGCAACTTAATAACTTGAAACTTATCGCTTTATAACAACTTACAATTTTTCTAAATATTGTGATACATTAAATTTGACTCCATCTATAATTTCAATATCTTTCGACCAATCTATCAATGACCAATCTTTTCCTTGTTCGGCTACGATTACTTTTTTTGATTCACTCAAAACCCAAATTACTTTCTCTACTCCCCATGACAATAAACGGTCAGTTTTTTGATAAATATAAGTCTGTTCTGTAAAATCGGTGGTATCAATATTTACATCTATTTCAACGTCTATTTTTGGAGGGATATTCAAATAGTGGGTATCTATTTTAGACATTGGTAGTTTACTTTGTTCATAAACCAGCAAATCACTTGAAAGATTATTATTTATGTCAATGTCTAATCCAGGTTTTCCCACAAATATAAAATACTGATTTTCGTCTAATTGACGAATTAAAAGACGTGAAAAATATTGTAAAATAAATACCTGTAAACCATTTGTCCCTGTAACACTTTCTAATGTTTTCTCTGTACGTAAAGCTGCCTTGTACCCTTTATAATGAATCGGAATACCGTTCAATACCTCTTTAACAAGATATTGAGGTACTTTTCGAGCCACTTTTCTTTGAGTTGCAGTAGTCATTTCATTTCAAGTTTAATTATGTTGTAAACTTACAGATTTTCCAGTAATTTTTTCAATAATTTTCACAGCATGAATCCTTGAATTTTCGATGAATAGCGTGTGCGTATCCATGCCTCCACAAATCACGCCCGCCAGATACACATTTGGTAGATTGGTCTCTTGGGTTTCGTCATTGTAGGTTGGTTTCATAACTTCATTGGCGGATAGAGTAATGCCTATTTTACGTAAAAAATCAAGATTGGGTTGATAGCCCGTCATCGCAATTACGTAGTCATTTTCTATCGTTACGATGCCCTCTGGCGTTTTTATATCTATCTCATTATCACGTATTTCTGATACTTCTGCATTAAAAAATGCCTTGATTGAGCCTTCTTTTATGCGGTTTTCAATATCTGGTTTTGCCCAATATTTTACTCGACTTCCTACTTCTTCGTGTCGGATAATCATGGTAACGTCTGCCCCTTTTCGCCATGTTTCTAAGGCAGCATCTACGGCTGAATTATTTGCCCCAACCACCACCACTTTTTGTAAGGCATAGAAGTGTGGTTCTTCGTAATAGTGCGTAACTTTCGGTAGATTTTCACCCTTCACATCCATCAAATACGGAATGTCATAAAAGCCTGTGGCTATGACAATGTTTTTGGTTTGATAGGTGGATTTTGAAGTTTGTACGTTATATATGTCTGGACTATTAACGTCGTCAAGGTTTGACCCACAGTGGAACTGCTTGACGACGTTGCTAACCTCTTCAAATAATTTCAAATTTAATTTTCGATGTAAAGCTACTCTTCTGTAATACTCCAAAGCCTCCGAACGAGTTGGTTTCGCATTGTTTGATACAAAGGGAACATCACCAATTTCCAGACGGTCAGAGGTGCTGAAAAAGGTCATATTGGCGGGATAATTATAGAGTGAATTGACGATACAGCCTTTTTCTAAGACTACATAATTGAGTCCTGCCGCTTGGGCTTCGAGTCCACAAGCCAAGCCGATTGGTCCACCGCCGATGATGATTAGGTCGTACATATTTAGGGTTCTGAGTTCTTTGTTCTGAGTTGAATGTTTAACAACCAAAAAAGCCTATCAGGTTCATTTCTGATAGGCTTTTTGTAATTTTGTATGTGCGACTCAGTCTGAGCGACCCTGTCTGAATCAGGATTTATAGGATTTAATGATGAACAGGATTATTACAGCAAAATTTTAGGATGATATTTTGGAAATACTTAATCCCCATTTTCAATCCTGTTCATCCTAAAATCTTGTAAATCCTGATTCAGATAGTTTTCCTACTCACTCTTCACCGAACTCGCCCCAGACACATCCGATTTCACAGAAGGCTGTCCACGATAGCGTAATGACGATGCACCGCTGGCATCTACGCTTAATGTTTTAGTGGCGTTTACTTTCACAGAACTTGCTCCTGAGATGTCGGCATCAACGTCTTTGGCAGGGAAATTATAACAGTTGATATTGCTCGCACCCGATACGTCGAAGTTCATTTTGGTAGCACCTCCATTCATTTTAATAGACGACGCACCTGAGCAATCCAAGATTACTTTATCCGCTTTCACATTGATTTCAGAACTTGCTGCCCCTGAAAATTTCAAGGTCAATTCCTCCAAATCATTAAAACCCGAGATTTTAGATTTAGTTGCCCCCGAGAAGTCCACTAATTTCAAATTAGGCATTACAATCGTGAAATAGACTTTTTTGCGGTTATTATTCCATTTCCAACCACCTTTTCCATCGCTATATTTGGCGATTAAAGTGCTGCCATTTACTTTCACTACTAAATCTTCCAAATCTTCTGAGCGTTCAGCATCCACCAATACCTTGAACGAAGCACCTTGCGTTACATCAATCTGAAAAGCACTCGACATATCTAATTTGTCAAATCCTTTTACAGAAAATTCTTTTTTGTTTTGAGCCATCAATACATTCGTTACCAACATCAAAGCGGTCATTACGAATACGTTACGGAAGTAGGTCTTGGTTTTCATGTTATTTTGTTTGTTTTAATATCAGATGCAAGTTTACTGTGAAAAGTTGCACGTTGTTTGAAAAAAACGGTGAACGGTACACGGTAAAGGGTGAACGGTAATTTTTTCGGTACACGAAAAACGGTTAGAGTTTATTTTATGACTTTTTTTATACCCTACATTATTAACCGTGTACCGTTCACCGTTTCCCGTGAACCGTAATCTACTCCTTCTCAATCGACCCACCATCACTCACTGAATGATTCTCGGAAGGCTCACCCCGATAACGAATTTTAGCCATGCCAGAGGTTTTTACGTCCATTTTTTTCTTTACGCTAATTTCTGCGTCAGTATTATCCGTAGCGTCAACATTGGCATTAACAGCCTGTAAATCAAATGCTTGTAGTCTTACAAAGCCTTTTAGATTAGCCGTCAGTGTTTTTACTGAACCATTGATATAGAGTATATTTGAGTCATAAAGCTCAACCGTCAAATCATCACCCGAAAAATCTCTAATATTACTCTCGCCATTACCACCTTTCAGAATAATACCTTTGAGTCTGGGCATCGTGATTCGCACATTCAAGACATTATTATCTTTATTTTTTATCAAAAGCGTATTGTCTTTTACTTCATATTTCAATTCCTTTTTGTCGTAAGCACCCTCAATTTCAACCTTAAATTCATTTCCCTGACGGATTTCATAATTACAAATCCCATTATTTACATCAGATTTGATAAACTCAAAATCCTTAACTTCAAGTGTTTGTGAGCCGCCCTCGTTGTTATTACTTTCATCTTCTGTTTTCAAGATTCTGTTCGTACAAACCAGTTCTCCGTCTTTCGTGAATTGAAATTTTGCATATTTTGATTCATTTCCTTTTGCATCATAATCATCAAAATATCTGCCATCAGGTCTATTTTCTAAGTTAAAAGAGAAATTTTGAGTGATTACAAATTCTTTCTCAAAAGGGACATATATTTTTAAATCTAATTCCTGTTTTCGGTATCTTCCTGTTTCTTTTAATTCAAATTTATCATCAAAAGTAAATGTAGAATCTGTCTGAACTATTTTGTAATCAATATCCATTGCATTTTTCTCTGCATCTTTAATATCCTTACCTTTTGCTCTAAAACTTTGTTCTATTTTTATTGAAGTCCCGTCATACCCCACAATCTCAATATTTGGTCGCCATTTGAAATCATAGTCGTTATTATTCATTTCAAATACTGGAGTTTTGCTATCAATCGGGAAGTTTAAAGTTTTTTCAACGGAAGATTCTTTTGCAAAATTCTTTGCATAGCGTACACCCGTGTACATCGTGATGAGCAAGCCCACCACAAACACACCCAAAGCACTTTGCCAAATGGTTGGCGTGAAAAGATTTTTACGAATAATCAAAGAAATACCCGCCCAAGCAATCACAAAAAATGGAACTGTTATGGCTAAAAATCCCCCAATAAGCATTAATGAAGAGGCATCACGACCAAACAAACCCAGCGGAATATCAAAAAGATAAACAGGCATATTGTCAATGGCTGACATACTCACAAACAATGAAAAGAACAAGGCAATAATCGTAACGATACCCGTAAACGACATAATCACTCCCACAAAAACACGTCCTGCCGAAACCAAAAACTCTGCAAAAGGTCCTAATGCCTTGAAAACTTGTGAGGCAACTCTGAATGGTAACAGCAATAATTTTGTGATACTATTCTCCGTTTTTTCATCTACATTAAACGTTCTCTTAATATTTGATTCAATATTTTCAAGCGTAATTGGCTCGCCCGACATTTGCATTTTGTCGGTCAAAGTCTTAGCTTCGGGAGCTATTGCCCACAGAATCACATAGATAATGATTCCAGAACCAAATAAGAAAATGCTCAATACTGACACTAAACGCAACATTCCTAAATCCCAACCTGTGTATGAAGCAATCCCACTCAAAACGCCGCCCATGACTTTTCCATCTGGATTTCGGTAAAATTTACGAATACGCTCGTCTTCTTCCAACATCGTATTGGCTGGAAAAGCAATCCAACAAGCGACGTACAAAATGAAGGTAATACCTGAGAAAGCTCCTGCCGTGATAGGACCAATTCCCAAAAACAAAAACAAAAATACCAAACGAACCCAAAGCGGGTCAAAGCCCAAATTATGAGCCAACCCTGCACAAACGCCTCCCAACAATTTACGTTTGGTATCACGGTAAAGTTTTTTTGAACCTGAGTCGTGTTTGTGTTCATATTTATATTCATACTTATAATTACCCGACTTACTTTTTGACTCGTAATTATAATTATATTGATATGTATCATCAGCGTTTGAAGTATCGCTATGTGATTTTGCTTCACTTTTTGCTCCAGCCATTGCCAAGTCTTCTTCTTCTTCGATGGCTTCAAAGTCTGAAACTGAACCCATTGAAGCAATCAAACCTTCTACGTCTTGAAGAGAAATAGCTTGTTTGTCGTCAGCTTTTTGTTTTGCCCAAAACTTCTCAGCGATACGTGCTTCGATGTCCTCCACAATTTCTTTTGAGCCTTCGTAAGAGGAAAAATATTTCTGAATGGCTTTCAGATAGGCATTTAATTTCTCGAAACCGTCGTCTTCGATATAAAAAACTATGCCCGCTATATTGATTGATATGGTCTTTTTCATTGGAGTATGGTTGAATTTTCAATGTTCAATAATCAATTCACAATTTTCAAGTAAATATTTGAACATTGGATATTGAAAATTTTAACTTTTTTCGGAAGGATTATGATGATGAAATGAATCTTGAATAATCTGAGCGGTGGAAGTTTGGAGTTCAATCCAAGTCTCTTCCAATTGCACCAGAAAGCCTTTTCCAGTTTCAGTCAAGACATAATATTTTCGAGGAGGACCAGAGGCAGACTCCACCCATTTATAATCCAAAAGACCAGAATTTTTGAGGCGAGTCAGAAGGGGATATAGTGTCCCTTCCACCACCATAATCTTGGCAGAGGTCAGTTCTTCGAGCATATCAGAAGCATACACTTCCCCTCTCGAAATAATATGCAGAATACAGAACTCTAAGATTCCTTTTCGCATCTGCACTTTGGCGTTTTCTAAATCCATAATCTAATTAACGGTAAATGGTGAACGGTTCACGGTGAACGATAAAATTAACGGTAAATGGTGAACGGTTCACGGTGAACGATAAATTGTACTTAAACTTACCATGCTTTTGGAGTAATCATTTGTTGTAAACCGTTCACCCTTTACCGTGAACCGTTTACCGATTTAACAATACAAAGATATAAAAAGGTACTATGCAAAACAAGGTACTATAAGAAAAATGTATAATTTTAGGATAAAAGGCAGGAAATAAATTACAAAAGGGTTGATTTGAGGATTGAAAAGGAAGATTTGAGATAGCTACAAAAAAAATTTGGCGAGCCTCAAAGAGGTTCGCCAAAATATATCACTAACACACCAAAATATAGTTATGAGTTCAAAAGATTTTCATTCCTCACAACTTATTTTATATTTTGAATTTTATTATTATGTACGATGAAAACGTACGACAAATCAGAGAATTAAAGAATAAAACTAAATAGTTATCGTAAAAAACATTACAAATATTCTGTTTTACTCAGTGTTGTAACAAACATAAAAACTTAACTTGATAAATCAAATATTTGTTATAACCTTTTTATTATTCGGTAGCGTAAAATTACATTTATTGACATTTGTTAATATTTTGAATATCTATTTCTTAACGTATGGTAATTTATACTCAGAAAAAATAAATGCTCCTTAGAAATTAACACTCAATTTTGCAAATACAAAACGTCCGTTATATCCTCCTTGGTTTGGTTGAAATAATAAACGTCCACGGTTTGAAGCATCACGTCCAGCGTTGTAATCAATTGAGCCGACGGCATTTCTGTAGTCAATATATATTTGGTCTGGATATACGTCAAAGATGTTATTAGCACCCACCGAAGCATACAAAGATTTTGACAAATGATAACCTACCACTAAGTCCGAAATCCAGATAGCACTGAATGTTTGGTCAATTGGGAAATCAACGTCCGAATTACGAGAAAACTGTGTATTCCAATACGTTCCATCAGCTTTCTTAGCTCCTGGATCAAGTACATTTTTGAATTGTACTTCACCAAAACGAACTGTTCTGAAAGTTACATCAAATTTTCCTGAGCTATAAGCTGCCGAAAGATTCCATTTGCTTTTTGGCAAATAACTCTCAATCAAAGCATATTGCTGACGGTCAAAAAGGGCAGTACGATACCATGTACTTGGGTTATTGGCTGGGTCATTGTTTTTAGGAGCATCAATTAGTGGTGTACTATTCAGAGCTGTTACTTGATTATTATTAAAGTTCAAAGCCGCTGAAAGTATCAATCTACCATTACCCACTGGTATTCTTTGGGTAGCAACAATGTCTATACCTCTTGTACGAGTATTCACCGCATTTGCAAAGAAACGTACATTGTTCACCCCTGGGAATTGTGCTGCGTCTGTGATGCCCAATTGAGCTCGTGTATATGCACCTGAATACACAATACGGTCAGTGATGTCAATTTGATAAGCATCAACCGTCAAAGTTCCTGAATTACCTAACTTAGCCGTTAAACCTAAGGAGAGGTTTACTGATTTTTCTGGTCTCAAAGCATCAACACCTACTGTTTTACGAGCAATATCGTTGTCATTATTTACCGTCAAAGTATTTGAAGGTACACCATTAATAAACTGTGTACTGGTGTTTTGGAAATAACGTTGGTGCAATGATGGAGCTCTAAATCCTGTACTGGCAGCACCACGAAGGGCAATTTCATCTGTGATTTGTAAGCGTGCTGAAAGTTTTCCATTCAGGGTTGTACCAAAATCGCTAAAACTTTCAAAACGAGCCGCCGCCCCAAATAATAAACGACCTGTTTCAGCTTCAAAATCAGCATAAAGGGCTTCGTTGTCACGAGTTCTGTCGATTTCGTCAGATGGTTGGTAACCTGGAAAAACCTGCGAGCCTGGGGCAGCGGGAGTAGTTCCAAGAGAAGGTCCACCTACTACCAATGGAGCGGTTGGTCTTAAGATGGGTGCACCATAATAAGAGTTTAACTCTCCTGCCGTAATCTTAAACTTCTCAATACGAATTTCTCCTCCAAAAGCAAGGTTTATATAATTGAATGCACCTACTTTTTGGAAATTACGAGTGAAATCTAAGTTGAATGTATTTTGTGTAAACGATAGTTTACCTGCATCAAAAGTTGTTTGTTGATTTGCACCTGCTGGCAATGCTGCGTTACCTGAATTGAAAACAGTAAATTGGAAACTGTTATTTCCATAAACATTACTTACGTCCATTGTCCAATCACTGATTTTTGTTTTATATCCAGCAATCAACGACTTGTCATAAATATCTGACTGAATACCTGGCAAGAAACCGTCTTGGTAATAGATATTTCCATCAGCACCCACAGGTTGTTGGTTACGTGCTACTGGAACACGGTTATTACCATATCCTTGTCCTGTACGATAAGTATATCCACCCGAGAAATAAACTTCTGAATTTACATCCAAGGGAATGCTACCATTGGCAAAAATTCCATAATTACGAGCCGATGAATTACCATAAATCATATTTTCACGATTGTAATTACGACTCGTGGCAAGGGCTGCATCATCCGCAATCAGTTTTGTTCTGAAAGCTGTTACGTCTTGTCCTGCGGGTGTTGCAGGAAATCCTGCATTTGCTCCCAAATAAATGGTAGGGGTATTATCTAATCCAGTACGACTTGTACGTCCACGGTCATTGTATTGTCCTGAGAAAGTAATTGAACCTTCTTTTCCTAAACGAAAACCTTTTGAAAAGTCAAATTGTAGAACCTGTCCGTCATTAATACTTCTACTTATTTGAGTGCCATCGCCCGTTTTAAAATTCAAGTTGGTCATATTTGAGCCATACGTCAATGAAGCCGATGTACCTGTGTAACCTTTTTTCAAAACTACGTTGATAACCCCTGCAATGGCATCTGAACCATATTGTGCGGCAGCACCATCACGCAAAACCTCAATACGCTCAACGGCAGCAACTGGAATTACGTTCATATCCGTTCCGACAGAACCACGACCGACAGAACCATTGATATTAACCAATGCAGTAGTGTGACGACGCTTTCCGTTTACTAAAACCAACACTTGGTCAGGACCTAAACCACGCAAAGAAGCTGGGTCGATGTGATCAGTACCATCCGTAACGGTTTGGCGGTTAGAGCTAAACGAAGGAGCTACAAAGTTTAGGATTTGAGAAACATCCACTTGTCCGAAAGATTTTAATTCTTTCGTAGAGATAACATCCACAGGCGTTGCTGTTTGAATATTAGTACGAGCAGTTGCAGCACGAGAACCAATTACCGCAATCTCTTGAAGTGTTGAGGTACTTTCTTTCAAACTCACGTCTTGAGAAGTAAAGTCTGTTCCAGAAACTGAAACCGCAACAGTATTGGTCTCATAGCCAATAGAGCTAATTTTGATACGGTAAGAACCCGCAGGAAGTCTTAGCGTATAGTTTCCGTTGTTGTCAGTGGCAGTTCCTGACGAACGTCCTTCCACAACAACTGATGTACCAGGAATACCCTGACCCGTAACGGCATCTTTGACGATACCTTTAACACCCTGAGCAAAAAGGGGCATACCAATAACGGCAAACAAAACCGTTAGCAATAGAAATTTGTAAGATTTCAACATAAAAAAGAAGTTAGAATTTGTTAGAAAATGATAATGGTTAATGAATATAATGTTGTTTGATGAGTTTTGAGGAGACAATATCTTGTAAGGGATTAACTAATATTTGTGCAAAAAGTTATTTACCTGTCAATTGTAAGCAAAATTAAATAAAACCCTTGATAAATACAAAGCCCTCTCGAATATCAAGAGGGCTGTAATCAATAAAGTTTCTAAAAGTAAAGGATTAATGTAAGTGGCTAATTTGGGTTTAATTCAACTTCTTTTTGTTTTTATGTTTTACCACTAACTATTTATAAAAAACTTAGGACTAATCTATTTCAAAATATATTGGTAGCGTATGCCATGAACGGACTATTTCGCCTTCTTGTGAGGCAGGAATCCAATTTGGCATTTTTTTGATAACTCTGAGTGCTTCTTTATTACAAGTTTCTGTTAATCCCTTCAACAGATAAACTCTTGCTAACTCTCCATTCTTCTTAACCATAAAACGAACGAATACTTTTCCTTTGACGAGCTGTCCTGTACTTTCAGGCATTTTAATGTTAGCTAAGAAAAAAGTTCTCATAGCTCCCTGACCACCTGGATACATGGCTTGTACTTGTGGGAGAACGTAAACTGAATCAGTTTCGACATCCTCAGATTTAATACTCAAAATATTTTTTTTATCTTTATTGATATTAGATAGATTATTTTTATCGTCAAATATATTCAGGACTTCATTTACCTCATCTACGTTACCCAAAGCTGATGTAGGGAGGTTTTCAACCACTCGCACTGGCGGAGTTACTGGTGGGGACTCTACCTTTTTTTTCTTTACGGGATCTATTGATACTTCTTCTTTGATACCCAAAACCTCCTCAATTTCATCAATATTACTGACTGAAGTGATATTTTCTTTGTTTTCTGTAATTACTTTTTTCTCAGATTCTTGCCCAAAAATAATTTCATCCAAAAGCATCTCTTTTTTCCCTTTGGAGGTAATCTCACTTTCCCAAGCATTCTGAATTGCCTTTGCTACGTTTGAGGCATACAATGCACGAGAATCTGGTTTCCCCACAAATGCCGAACTCCACCGTTGAGCATTGAGTGAATTGGTTAGTACCAATAATATTAATAAAATAGCTATATTCTTCATATTTTTAAGTGTCTATGCGTTTTTGAGGGTTATTTCATAAACGCATAGACTTTTGTTTAGCAAAATCAAATGTAAATTACAAACTCAATAATTGATGATATAATTAATCAAAAATCCTTCAATATAATTAGAATTTCAATTTCAAACGCATCGAGTAAGAGCTTCCCCCAAAACCCATCTGGACTGCCTCATACATTCCGCCAGTTTCTGTATCAACTGGATTTTGTTTACTTGGATATACATTAAAAATGTTTGAGCCATTTAGCATGAATGTCATGTTCTTCGATAACTCATATCCTAATAACAAATCTGTGGTGAATTTTGGGTCGTAATGATTTGGTTTATCGTTGGCTAAGTAATAATCAACAAAATCAATTGATGAGAACCCTGTCAATCTAAGCCCCGCTGAAATCTTGTTGATTTTATAGTCAAATAATCCATGAACTTTAAATTTAGGTGCTGCGTAAGTAACCAAAGAACGTTGTCTTCTATCCAAGAATAAATCTTCTTGTCCTTCTAAACCGGGTGAAACGTTTATTTTGTTAATTACAATATCGTTATAATTAAATGCTAATGAAGAAGTTAAAGTACCAGCACCAATTGGGGTAGTGTAATTTGCCACTAAATCAAGTCCATAAGTTTGGGTATCTAAGGCATTAAAAAAACCTGCCGCCGATATAACATCCAATTTTTTGAATGCATCAGTAATAGTTTGATTGAGAGCTGGGAAATTCCCCGTCAACACCATACGGTTTGTTACACTTACAGTATAACCATCTAATGCTACAGAGAAATTTGTACTTGGTTGCAATACTAACCCCAAACTACCGCTCAGAGATTGTTCTTGTTTCAAGGAAGGAACTCCGTATGCTTTTGCAATATCACTCTTGTTATTTGCAATTAATCTCTTTACATACTGTTCATCTCCATTTTCATCTGTAATCAAATCATTAATAATACCTCCGTAATATACCTGTGCCAATGAAGGTGCTCTAAATCCTGAACTAAAAGCTCCACGGATTGATAATATATCTGAAATGGTAATTCGAGAAGCAATCTTACCAATTAATGTACCTCCAAAATCAGAATAGTTTTCATAACGTAGTGAAGTAGCAATTAACCAAGATTTTGTAATATTTGCTTCCAAGTCACCATAGATACCAAAGTTAGTTCTTGATGCTTGTACTACGTTTTCGGGTCTGATACCAGGTAAATTTTGAGCACCACCGTTGGCTTTAATCCCTTTATCATCATATCTTTTCCAAGATGCTTCTTCTCCTCCAATGATGTTATAACTATCTGTTCTAAACTCAGAACCTAACGATAGGTTTAAGCCAGACAATACTTTTTCAAAATTCTTGGTAAAAGTTAACCCTGATGTATTTTGAGATAGATTATATCCGCCCGCATCAAAAGAGGTTTGGTAATTTGCTTTATTCAATACCTGTGAAGGGTTGAGTACATTCAGTGCTTTTAAGCTCACTCCATTTCTTCCATAAGTATTATACAAATCAATCTCCCACCCATTGTTAGTTTTTGTTCTGAGTCCTAA
Source organism: Cytophagales bacterium (assembly GCA_013298125.1). Lineage (GTDB taxonomy): Bacteria > Bacteroidota > Bacteroidia > Cytophagales > Spirosomataceae > Arcicella. The sequence goes on from JAAFJP010000009.1 coordinate 93,290, forward strand.
TGTTAAGTTTACGTCACTAATATCTGATGCTACTCTTGGTTCATATCCATTTGGAAATACTGATGTTACATTACTCGGGCTGTTAGCAAGTACTGTAAACCCTTGTGCATCTGTTGAGCGAAAATTGAATCCACCAGTTGAGTAGAACTTTGTCTTCTCAGATAAATTTATCTCAGAATTTAAATAAATACTACTATTCAAATAAGAAGCATCACCAAATAAAGTTCTTCCGCTTTGTCCATTTGTATCAAGGAATTGAGCATCAGCCTTACGTAACGTTTTTGCTTTTGATAAAACCTCACCAGTAAGATTTAAAAAACCTTTTTCACCAATTTTTAAACCATAGTTTACACTTGGATTGACCATTAATCCATCGCCTGCACCGTACAATCCAGTGTTGATATTTCCTGATAATTCTTTAGTACTGGTTTTCAGTACCACGTTAATAACTCCTGCAATGGCATCTGAACCATATTGTGCGGCTGCACCATCTCGTAAAATTTCAATATGGTCGATTGATGCAACAGGAATTGAGTTTAAGTCTGTTCCTGTATTTCCACGTCCACGAGTTCCATATACTCCGATAACCGCTGATTGATGATAACGTTTTCCATTTAAAAGTACTAATGTTTGATCTGGACCTAAACCCCTCAATGATGTTGGATCAACGTGGTCAGAAACATCCGAACCAGACTGGCGATTGGAGTTAAAGGCAGGTACTAAAAAATGAAGTATTTGATTCAAATCCATTTGTCCGAATGACTGTAACTGCTCAGAAGAAATTACATCTACGGGAGCTGTTCCTTCATTTTTACCACGTCCTTCGGTTACACGGCTACCTACGGAAATCAAAATTTCATCATCGGTTGTTCCAGTAGCTTCTTCTAAGGAAATATCTGGAAGGGTCGCTATTGATGAAGCGGGTACAACTACCGAGATAGTTTTTTTGTCATAACCCGAAAACTTAACAGTCATCTTGTAATCGCCTTTTGGGAGTTTAATCGAAAAATTACCTTGAAGGTCAGTGGATGTGCTATAAGAAGTATTTTCGATAGAAACCGATGCTCCCACGATTCCTTCTTTAATGTCTGCATCGATGATTTTCCCTTTGATGCCTTGTCCAAAAATGGTTGTACTAAAAAGCACAACTGTAATTAGTAGTGTTAGTTTGATTAATTGTTTCATTTGAGTAAGGATTATTATTTTTAGAAACTTGTATTGTTTTCCCAATATGTTTCAACACGACAACTATAACAAATTGATTGCCAAATAGTCGAATATATCAGAAACGCTTGAAAATATTTGTAATAATCCCTTCGTGAATGAACACAAAAAAATTAGCACATTCGATTTTAAAGGAAATGGTGTTTGTGAAAAGCAAGAAATTTGACTTGTTAGTGATTACGGTTTTAAAGCCCGTACAGATAAAATCAAAGATTCTATTGAGAAGAATTAAAGTTTTATAAGTACAAGGTAAGGATTGTGTGGCTTTGGTTCTGAAATAAACTTGCTGAATTAAGGAAAAGACAGGAAATGAATGACGACCAAATTATTATTATTAAAACAAAGAATGTGAATTTTTAAAGATAATTTTTAAGCGGATATTCCAGAACGGAACTAAATATCTTTAACTTGGCGGAGTAAATTCACACTGTGACATAAACTATGAAACAAATATAGTTTATTAAAAATCCAAAATCAAATATTTTCAATTATTTTTGAAAATAAAATAACTTATTGTTTTTTAGGGACATCTTATTGCTAAATATCGGGTTTTGAGCGAATTACCCTACATTAGACAATTTTTCGGATAGCATCAATTACTTGTTCTGGATAATAAACTAATGAAAAATGGTCGCCTGAAACCTCGATAAACTCCTCATCGGGGAAGCCAACGATATTATCTTTACGTGCATGAACTCGCAAGTTGGGCGTGATGCTTAGTGGCTTTACTTTGGCAAATAAAATCTGAAATTGCTGATACAAAATCTTCTTATCCAACTTTACTAAACCATCAATTAGTCCATCATAGAGTTGTTTTGATTCTTTAAATTTATAATCTTTCTTCAAAAACCATTCTATTACAGAACTTTGAAAAATACCAGTTTTGATGAGATATTTAATTAAGGTTGGGTTGGTCAGTGGTGTTATTAATTTCTTTTGGTCGGTGAATGAAGCTAACAAAATCGCCTTGCAACCTACTTGCTCCTTTATGTATGAGGCTATCCATCCACCCATCGAATGCCCGATTACGCAATCCTGAGCCGTGATTTTGTATTGTTGAATCAAATACGAAGCCATTTTTACTACGTCCAAATCTTCGGGAGCATCGTGCCATTCACGTAGGACTGTTTCTAAATCCAGAGCAATTTGGTCGCCTTGGGTGATGGTTTTTCTGATTTCGTTAAAAATAGTATGGTCTTCTACGAATCCGTGGATGAAGATTAGTTTCATGTTTTTTGGATAAATTCTAAGCGAATATACCATTCAATGCTGAGAATTAAACAATGGATTGATTAATTTTGTACGAAAATTAGAAATAGATAATGATTACTGAAAATATAAAGATTCAAGAAACGTCACTCCCCACCATGGAGACTTTTTACACCATTCAAGGAGAGGGTTTTCATCAAGGACGGGCGGCGTATTTTATTCGTTTGGGAGGTTGTGATGTGGGCTGTCATTGGTGCGACGTAAAAGAATCTTGGGACGTAAATGCTCACCCGAAACTATCTATTAATCAAATAGTTACAGAAGCCTCAAAGCACAAAGGACGTTTGGCGGTTATCACGGGTGGAGAGCCTTTGATGCACAATTTGGATATACTGACAGGGGCTTTGCATGAAGCGGGTTTTGAGACAAATATTGAGACTTCGGGTGTGTGTGAACACGTTACGGGAGACTGGGATTGGATATGTTTTTCGCCTAAAAAATTCAAGAAACCCAATCCAGAAATTTACCCCAAAGCCCATGAATTGAAGGTAATTATCTTCAATCAGTCGGATTTTGAGTGGGCTGAGAGTTTTGCGGAGGTAGTTTCGGAGAATTGTATGCTCTATCTACAACCCGAATGGAGTAGAATGGAGACGATGTTGCCCGAAATAATTGAGTACGTAAAACACAATCCGAAATGGAGAATTTCGTTACAGGTGCATAAGTTTATGGATATTCCGTAACAAATATTTCCCTAAGTAATTCATCAAAACTATGAAACCATTTTTCATCAAAATAATCCTCTTCTTTTTTATATACGGCTTACACCAAACTATATTCTCTCAAACTTCCCTTTCCTCAACCAACAAAAAAGCCGTGGATGCCTACGAAAAGGGCATTCAGGCTCTCAAAGACCGCAATATCGAAAAGGCTTTTTCTGAATTTGAAGAAGCTATTGAACGTGATAAATTATTCTCAGAACCTTACTTTCAATTAGGACGATTGTATGAACAAAATCGTCAGTTTGGGAATGCTATTTTGAATTATGAAAAGGCGGTAAATGCCCAAGAAAAAACTTCTGTAACCGAAATCGCAGCTCAACAAGTGGGGCAATTATATCTCAAAAAAGGGGACTATCAAAAGGCGTTGGTGTTCTTAGAAAAAGGCGTTGGGGCTGTTACACCTTCTAACCAAAAACGCTATAAAATCCGAATTGATAACTGCAAATTTGCTATAGAATCTTCTCGAAAACCCCTGACTATCAATCCCTTAGAACTTCCAAAGTCCGTCAATAAATTTCAATCTCAATATTTTCCTGTGATGACCGCTGACCGTGAAACACTGATTTATACGGGCAATCAGGACTCTGATGAGAACTTGTACGTAACGTCTGTAAAAGACAAAATTTGGGCTGAACCAGTCTCCATTTCTGAAAAAATCAATACCACCCAAAACGAAGGAACAGCCACCATTTCTGCCGATGGACGTACCATCGTTTTCACATCATGTGGAGGACGAAAAGGCTTCGGAAGTTGTGATTTATTTATTTCCTACAAACAAGGAGACAACTGGACTTCACCCCAAAATCTCGGTACGGGTGTAAACTCGCAAGAGTGGGAATCTCAGCCCTCACTCTCTGCCGATGGGCGAACTTTATATTTTGTTTCGGATAGAAAAGGGAGTTTTGGCAAGCGAGATATTTGGGTGAGTAAATTGGACTCTACCAATATGTGGGCAAAGGCAACTAATTTAGGAAATACCGTAAATACCTACGAAGACGACCTCTCGCCCTTCATTCACGCCAACGGAAAAACACTTTTCTTTTCCTCCGAAGGACACGTGGGCATGGGCGGACTGGATTTATATTTTACTGAAAATCAACAAGATAAATGGACAAAGCCTGAAAATTTAGGTTTCCCACTCAATACCCATGAAGACCAAGTTGCCCTATTCATTACGGCAGACGGAAAGAAGGCATACTACTCGCTGGAACGTGACCAAGACGACAAATACCGTAGAGCAAAAATTGTAGAAATCGAAGTTCCAGAATCTTTGCAAGCGAAGTTTAAACCTACTTCTTTTTTGAAAGGAATTGTCTATGATGCAAAAACCAAACAAAAACTCCAAGCTGATATTGAGTTGATTGCCTTAAAAAACAATGAATTAGTAGGCAAAATCAGTTCGGATGCGAGTTCGGGGACATACACATCCGTCCTCACGAGTGGGGGGGATTATGCGGTTTTTGTCAGTAAAAAAGGGTATTTTTTCAAGAGTTTAAATTTTGATTTTTCGGATAAAATTGGGGCTGATAAAATCTTAGATATTCCCCTTGAACCTATCAAAAAAGAAGCAAAAGAGATTTTGAATAACATCTTTTTTGACACCGCCAAATGGGATTTAAAACCCGCATCTACCGTAGAATTGGATAAATTGGTAGCACTTTTGAAAGCCAATCCAGATTTGCCCATCGAAATTTCGGGACATACAGATGACGTTGGAAAGGATAATGACAACTTAATTCTCTCACAAAAAAGAGCAAAATCTGTGGTAGAATATTTAGCTCAAAAAGGAGTTAATGTCTTGAAAATCAAGGCAGAAGGTTATGGAAAAACTCGCCCGTACGTACCCAACAGTTCAGACGAAAATCGTAAACTAAATCGTAGGATTGAAGTGAAGTTTTTGTAAATTAGTGGTTTAAAATAAAGTATTGTAAATGGAAGAAAAATATTACCCGTTTGAACGCCCTATTTCAGAAGTACGTTATAATTTCAAAAGTGTTAGCAATGAAAAAGAAGTATCTAAACGGATAATATTCACTACCTCCGACTACCAAAATTTTTATAATTTAGCCTTGGTGGATGTTTTTGAGGATGGTAGTATATCAGATATTACAGAAACTCGCAACAAAGATATGATAACGGTTTTGGCAACAGTTATCAAAATTATTGAGGAGTTTTTGAATCAATATCCAGAAACATTTATCATATTTCAAGGTAGTGATGAACGCAGACAACGCTTATATCGTTTGATAATCAGTAGAGAAATGCCTAATATTCAAAAGAAGTTTATAGTTTTGGGGGGATTTGATGGATTTCAGCCCAAACCTTTTCAAATAAATCAAGAATATGACTATTTTATTATTTCAAAAATAAGATGAAAACTAATCCAATATCAACTCACAAAACAGGTTATCAAGTAGTAGAGGAAAAACTACGAGTAACGAATGCCTATCTCAAAACGATAGATATGACTCAGTTACACAACACTGTTGAGCAACTTCGTAAAAAAGAAACTGAGACAGTAAAGGTTTAACCTTCTCAATAGTTAATGAACCTAAAAGAAAACCTCCCAGAACGTTATTCCAAAGAAGATTTTAAGGAAATTATTGATTGGATAAATGGCTCGCATGAGCATTTTGCGGAATTGATGGAGATATTTTTTGATGGGAATACTCGCAAAAACCAATATGCTGCCAGTGTGATGATTCACTGTGCTGATGAATGGGATTATCTACTAAATCCTTATCTCGAAAGACTCATTCTTAATCTTCAAAATGATGGTCTGCACGATGCCATCAAACGCAATACTGTCAGGGTTTTGCAAGATGTTGAAATCCCAGAAAATTTACATGGAATAATCACAGATATTTGCTTCAAATACCTTCAAAATCCATCAGAAGCTATTGCTATCAAGGTTTTTTCGATGACGATTATTCACAATCTTACCAAAAAATATCCAGAATTAAAGGAAGAATTGAAGTTTATTTTGGAAGAACAATTGCCTTTTCAGTCGGCAGGATTTCGGAGTCGGGCGGGGAAGATTTTGAGGGATTTATAGCTACCCCCAAACAGTCTCCCCAGTAACCAATTCTTGTCCATTCTGATTTAAAATTTTATGAATAAACCCTTCTTCAATGGCTTGGCTTTGAGTCATGATTTTATCTCCTAAAACACTTTCATTTTTAAAAATCATATCAATCGAACTCAATACGCTATCATTCAAAATATCAGTCGGGACACTTTCTAATAACCACTCTACATATTTGGTATTATTGACGTGCTGATTGGAGTCGATGTCGTGCCAACGGATGTCAAAACGTCGTTCGGTTTCTGCCTCAGTAATCGCTTTAATCTTACCAGAAACCCTCTCTACGGGCTTTACGCCTGCGTATATAGGCGTTACATCAAGCATCCACTGAGGTATCGAGGTGATTCTTCTTTTGACAATATCCATCAATCCCCAAACGCTATTGGCTCTAATAATTTCAGTACCATCGGCATCCATAACGGTAAAATCACGATGATAAAAATATTTATCTACGCCTTGAATATAGGTTTTTACGGTTACGGTTTCGTCGTAATTGGGGAGTCTATCAATCCAAATTTTTAAGCGAGAAAGTACCCAAGAAATGTTGTGTTGGGCAGATAATTCATGGACAGAAACCTTCTCAACGACAGAATGCCGCCAAGCCATTTCTTGCAAAAGTCCATTTAAGGCAGGAATTGTGAGTTTACTGTGAGCATCTACTTCGGTGATGCGTATGCGGTAGGTTTCGGTAATGAAATCCATTGATTTTAGTTCTGGGGTCTTTGTTCTGAGTTCTAAGTTACTAAAAGAACCCAGAACAAAGAACTCAGAATTAAAAAACTAATTCCCTTTCTTCATCTGAGACATAATTTTTTGTCGAGAAACGCCTTCTGAGGGAGCGTCTTGGTAGGCTTTTTTGTAATCGTCACGTTTTAAATCTCCCCTTTTGATAGAGCCTATGAAATTCGCCCAAGCGAAAGGATTGGTCAATGCCATTACAGGGTCTTGAAAAAATGTACGATTTGCGGTTGCATACGTCATTTGGTCTGAGAAGTTACGGAAATTTCCTGCACCACTCAAACCTGCCTGTAAAGCTAAAACATTGAGTTTTGATTGTTCTAAATTCTTTTCCAAAGCTCTTCTCCCTGCCTCATTTTCTAATTTCATTTCTAAAAACGCTCTTTTGAAATCCTCCTCCGTGCTGTATGGATAAACTTTTACTTCCGCCAACATTTTTGACTCCTCCGCCATGTAAATAATTCCAGTCTGGACGGCTTCTAAAATGTAAGGAATGATGTAATACTTCTTTTTATAACCTACATAACTAAATGTAAGACTGTCACCAGGATAAACGTACAATTGAAAATTCCCTAAATCATCGGTCAAAGCTCCTCTGCCTGAGTTAGTGTTAAAAACATAAGCATTGGGCAAAAACTCTGACGTACGACCTCCTACTACTTTCCCTTTGAAAACGATAGAATTACTATGTTCCTGAGCAAAAGTTGTACTATTTATGAAGAACATAAAAACAAAACATAATACACTGATTAACAGCGTCTTTGTGGGAATATGTCTTGAATTATTTTTCAAAGAGTTTATATTTTGATAGCTTATTGACATCGTGAAATGATTAGAATGTAAACTTACACAAAATAAACGTTTCGATGTATGAAATGGTTGTGGCTTTAACAGATTTTAACGTATTTCTAATCAGGGGTTAGATTTTGGGTGTTAGGCATTAGTTTTCTGATAATCACATTTTTTATTCTAAAACCTAACACCAAATACCTAACACCTTTAATCACATCTTGCTAATCCTATCCTCAATATAAACTTTACAACGTTTTAAAATTGATAAAATCTTGAATAATTCTTCTTTTTTAGTAGCATCGTAAGAAGTAGATACGGCATAATGATTTTCTTCTAAAACAATAAATTGCCAAAATTTACCCGTGATATACACACCATAAATTGGGTTTTGCTCATTATTAAATGTCTGAGTCGCCAACATTGCAATCAACAATTGACCGAGTGGGTCGCTTGGTGTTGTTTTGTTTAGCAGTTTGTATTCGTGTAAAAAGAAGAACGGCTGTCTGGGGATTTGCTCGCCCATTGCCACAAAAAATTCTACTCGTCCACGTAAAAGAACATTGTTTTGATGAATGTCTTTTCTGACCGTTTCTACGGTTCGTTGAGAGAACGATGAATAGACTTTGGGCTTTGAAAAATTAACCAAGTTAATGATGTGAGCAATGAAAAAGAATTTCAATTCATCTTCATTCCAAGCATCGACTTTGCGGACTAATTCGGGATATAAATTATTGATAATGATGTTCTCAAAATCCGTGGGAGCATCATTAGCACTGAGCCATTCGGTCAGTGAGGGCAAGCTATCAACCCGCTCCGTTCCAAAAGTCAGCTCAATTTCTTCGTATTTCCACTTTTCAAATGATTTCATGTTTTTATCTCATTTTTCGATTCTGGAGAATCGAGATACACTTTTTTACGAAAATAATTTAAGGAATGTAATAATAAAAGGTATTGACAACAAAAGTCCATCAAACCTATCCAAAAAACCACCATGCCCAGGAATGGTCGAGGCTGAGTCTTTGATGTTGATACTCCGTTTGAAAAGTGATTCTACCAAATCCCCGTACGTACCCGCTACTACGATAATTGCCCCGCAACCTAACCATTGCCATTGTTTGAGGTCATGGAAATACAAAGATAAAACGTAAGCCACTATCATTGACGTAACGAATCCGCCGACACTTCCTTCCCAAGATTTTTTGGGTGAAACTCTTTCAAATAATTTAGTTTTACCAAATCGTGTACCCGCAAAATATGCCCCTGTATCACTCGCCCACAGGAGGAAGAGACAGCCCAGCGGTTTTTGCCAACTGAAAGTATTGAGTTCTAAAAATGCTAAGATAATAACTAAGGCAAAGGGCAAAGCCACATAAATCACACCCAAAAAGGTATAAGCGATATTTCTAAATGGTTTATCGTCTTTGGCTTTGTACAATTTTATAAAGAAAATCGAAGCCATCAAAGGCGAAAGGATATAATAATTTGATTCTGCAACTACGCCCTTTTCAATAAGATAAGTTATCGTAATCAAAACAAATCCGCAGAAAGTTCCGTAGTAAGTCAAGGGTTCGTTGCCGTTGAGACCTAAGAGTTTATAAAATTCTAATTGTGCCAAAATCGCAATCAGGGCGAAGAGACCATAAAATGTCCAGTCGCTGTACACGATACAGAATATCAGGAACGGAACAGCAATAATTGCCGCAATTACCCGCTGTTGCAGGTTTGACATTGTTTGTAATTTTTCTTTCATTTAATATTTTTGGGTTAGTTTGATTTCCTATTGTGGATATGAATAAATCCGAAATCCACACTCGGAAATCCACAATCAATTCAGTCCTCCTTCGTTTTCTAATAAAAATTTTGCCAAAACGGCATCTTTCATCGGTACATGAACTTCACAAAGTCCGAACAAATAAGAACTATCTTGTTTATTCAAAACTACGGCTTCAATCTGATGTTCGTCCATCAAATAGGCTTTGGCTAATTGTGCTTTGATGGTACTTGTCGATTCGTATATTTTCTTCCAGTCAGTCATTGGTTTGTTATTGGTTTATTGGTTATTGGAAACTGGTTTATTGGTTACTTGCCGATTGGTTCTTTTTGAATTGTCTCTGATTACTGTCTATTTCCAAATAACCATTAAACCGATAAACCAGTAACTAATAAACCATTAACTAATAACTCTCTTCCCCCAGAACCATCTCAATAATAATGCCGTCAAAACCAAAGACCCTAACGCCATACCCAAAGGTACAGATTTAGTATCTTCAATATCAAATTCAACAGATTTTGTGGAATATAAATATGCCATGTAAAGCGTGAAACCATTATTAACAAAATGGGCAAACATCGGAATCCATAGGTTCTTTGTCCAGTAATACAAATAGCCAAATAATGCCCCTAAGAGCATTCTGGGTACAAATCCGTAGAATTGGAAGTGAATAAAGCTAAACGTAAAAGCCGCAAACCAAATCGCTACGTGAGGATTATTCGTTGCTTTAAGAATAAGATTTTGCAATACGCCTCTAAATAATAATTCCTCACTCACACCCGCCAGAATCGCCACCACAACCATCGCAACAATCAGTTGAGAAACAGAGGTAAAATTAGTCAAATACTTCGTCAATTCAGCCGTAGATTCTTCCGATTCTTTCATCCATTTGGTGATACTTTTCATGCTCTCGGGCAACTGCATTCCCTGATTCCATTCGATAATCAAAGCATCAAAACCCATGAAGCCAATCACTAAAAAAGCTACTAAAAATAATGTTGATACAGGAATATTGTTGAAACCTAATGTATGAACAGCTTGTTTTTCGATAACATACCAATAAAATAATCCTGCCCCGATAAATGGAAGTGGTGTAGAGAAAGTTTGCAACACCATTACCGCATTGTACATATTGGGATATTCACGCAAATGACTCTGAAAATCAGCTACTTGGGCAAAAGGCATTCCTGTTATTTGTGTAAAAATAAAAATACCAATGCCCGAACCAATTGCCATAAAGACAAAAGTTAGACCCACCAAAATCAAGATTTTAGCGAGGAGTGGTTGTTTAGTTTGTGGCTGAAAAGTATCGTTTTGTATCATAATGGTTGTAAATTTACGCAAGAGTTGTCAATTAACAGTGAACAATTAACAATGAACAGTTATGGACATTAAAAAATGTTAATTACTCATTGCTAATTGTTAATTGAAAAGAACATGGTTAAAATTAAAGACATAGAATTAGGCGATTTTCCGTTGTTGCTTGCACCAATGGAAGATGTTTCTGACCCCCCGTTTCGTGCAGTATGCAAGGCAAACGGGGCTGATTTGATGTACACTGAGTTTATTTCCTCAGAGGGACTAATTCGTGATGCCGCAAAATCAGTGCAGAAATTGGATATTTTTGAGTACGAACGCCCTATCGGTATTCAGTTGTTTGGTTCGGATATTGAAACGATGCGGGCTTGTGGAGAAATTGCCGCAAATGCAGGTCCAGATTTGGTGGACATCAATTACGGTTGCCCCGTGAAGCAAGTGGCTTGTCGTGGGGCAGGTGCGGCTTTATTGCAGGATATTCCAAAAATGGTTTTGATGACAAAAGCTGTTGTAGAATCAACAACTTTGCCCGTAACCGTCAAAACACGTTTGGGTTGGGACGATACCACCAAAAATATTGAAGAAGTCGCAGAGCGTTTGCAAGATATTGGTATTGAGGCACTTACCATTCACGGACGTACACGAGCCCAACTGTACAAAGGCGATGCCGACTGGCGATTGATTGCGAAAGTGAGAGAAAATCCAAGAATTAGGATTCCGATTTTTGGAAATGGAGATATAGATTCACCCGAAAAAGCTATGGAATATCGCAATCGTTATGGCGTGGACGGTATCATGATTGGGCGGGCTGCCATTGGTTATCCGTGGATTTTTAATGAAATAAAACACTTCTTCAAAACGGGCGAACACTTAACTCCACCCACGATTGACGACAGAATTGACGTTTGTAGAAAACACTTAGATTTCAGCATTCGTTGGAAAGGAAACCATGTCGGAATCGTAGAAATGAGACGGCACTACTCCAATTATTTCAAAGGAATTTCGCACTTCAAAGAGTTCAGAATGAGGTTAGTAACTTCAATGAATTATGAAGAAATTATTAGTATTTTGGATGAAGTCTCGGTGTTTTATGGACAAGAGGAAATGATGGTTTTAGCGTAAAAACAATAAAAATGACAGATATAGCCGCTCTTCGTGAGAATTATACCAAAGGTAGTTTAGAGGTTTCGGACGTGAGCCTCTCCCCTATCGACCAATTCCAAAAATGGTTTGATGAAGCCGTTTCGAGTGAATTACTTGAACCCAATGCCCTTTTGCTCTCGACGGTTTCAAACGAAGGAAAACCCTCCGCCAGAGTTGTTCTATTGAAAGGATTAGATAATGGTTTTAAGTTTTATACCAATTATTTGAGTCGAAAAGGCACAGAATTAATTGAGAACCCAAATGCCTGTATTACCTTTTTTTGGAATGAATTAGAACGTCAAGTTAGGATTGAGGGAAAGATTGAAAAAGTGTCCTCAGAAGAATCCGATGCTTATTTTCAAAGTCGTCCAAAAGGGAGTCAGATTGGAGCTTGGACATCAAACCAAAGCATGGTGATTGAAAATCGTGAGGTTTTGGAAGAAAGAGAGAAACACCTCATTGAAAAGTTTGGTGATAATCCCATCCCCCGCCCTCCACATTGGGGCGGATACAGGCTCGTACCTACATACATAGAATTTTGGCAAGGTCGCCCGTCTCGTTTGCACGATAGGATTGCCTATACTTTGTTAGAAAATAGCGAATGGAGGATTGAGAGGCTTTCACCATAGATTGTTAGCGATAATTTTCAATGCTAAAGTTTCGGACTCCGTAATCACCTGAACATTTTGCATTGAAAATTGATCAAGTACGCATATAAAAATAGTTTATGCTATTATTTAATCATAAGTATTTGATAGTCACACACGACAGGTTTAATATAGAATCAGGAAATAATAAATTATATTTTTCTTTTACCTTTTTCACCTCCTTTCACCATTTTCACCTTTCAAACCTTTTCCTTATCTTTGCCTCCGCAAAAAACCTTACATCATGGACAAACCCAAGTACAAACGAATTCTTCTTAAATTATCAGGCGAAGCCCTAAGTGCGGGCGGTGAAGTTATAGACCCTGCCATCTTGGAGCAATACGCTCAGGAAATCAGAAAAGTAAAAGATTTAGGCGTTGAAATTGCCATTGTGATTGGTGGAGGCAATATTTTCAGAGGTGCTGCCGCCGCAAAAGTGGGCATTGACCGTGTGCAAGGCGACTATATGGGTATGCTCGCAACCCTCATCAACGGCATGGCAATTCAGGCATCCTTAGAAAAACACGGAATGTTTACACGTCTTCTGACTGCCATCAAAATGGATGCTGTTTGTGAGCCTTTCATTCGCCGTAGAGCCATCAGACATTTAGAAAAAGGACGTATCGTAATCTTTGGAGCTGGTACTGGAAACCCTTATTTCACGACTGATTCAACCGCCGCTTTGCGTGCCGTAGAAGTAGAAGCTGAGGTGGTTTTGAAAGGTACAAGAGTCGATGGTGTTTATACTGCCGACCCTGAAAAAGACCCCAACGCAACAAAATACGACACTTTATCGTTTTCAGAAGCAATTGCAAAAGGTCTAAAAATTATGGACACAACGGCATTTACTTTGTGCCAAGAAAATAAAGTTCCGATTATTGTTTTTGACATGAACAAACCCAATAATCTATTACATTTAGCCCAAGGCGAAACCGTAGGAACGCTAATTAGTTAATGAATGAATTTTGAATGAGTGAATGATAGAATAAAGATATTTACTCATTTTGTTATTCACTCATTCTTTCATTCACTCATTCTATCATTAAATTAAAAATGGAGGAAATAGAATTTTATATTGACGCAGCCAAAGAAACCATGGATGGTGCGTTGAAACATTTAGCCATTGAATTATCAAAAATTCGTGCAGGAAGAGCCACTCCTTCGATGTTGGATGGCATTCAGGTAGATTATTACGGAATGATGACTCCGCTCACGGGGGCAGCTTCTATCAGTACACCCGATGCAAGAACAATCTTGGTGAAACCTTTTGAAAAAAAGATGATTCAAGAATGTGAAAAAGCTATCAGAAACTCAAATATTGGTTTGAATCCGATGAATGACGGTGAAAATATCCGTCTGAATATTCCACCACTGACAGAAGAACGTCGTCGTGATTTAGTAAAAAGAGTAAAAACTGAAATCGAAACGGCAAAAATTAATGTCCGCAACGTGCGTCAGGATGCTAATAATAGTATCAAGAAATTGAAGGCGGACGGTGTTTCGGAAGATGCCATCAAAGAAGGCGAAGATCGTGTACAGAACATGACAAATAGCTACATCACTAAGGTGGATGCTACTTTTGCTGAGAAAGAGAAGGATATTATGTCAGTGTAGATTATTATTTGTTACCAGTGTATTGGGGAATTTTCAATTCATAACTAATTGAATACCAATATATTAAACTATAAAAAAATCCTGTCTATTGATTTAGACAGGATTTTTTCATTATTGGAACGTTCTTCTAATTTCTCTTAGTACTCAAGGGTAAACAGACTGGTACAGGAGAGCATACTGCAACAGAACATGAACTTACTGCCGATACGGGTATTTCAAAATAACAACTCGGATTTTGGAAATCTCTTACTGTTAAAATGAACGCTGTTGTACCGTCTGCCTTGAATTTACTTACGTTTACGGTACTACCCGAGGCTGTACCAAATCCATTAAGAGAAGTGCCTCCTTGTCCAGTTATTGCATCTTTTACAACTACAAATTTATTCAAAGAACCTCCGTTTATAATCGTCGCTTTTACGTCTATCGTGAAATAATCATCCGTAGCATCGTTGGTTGTCTGATTATTAATATTACTGGACAAATAATTTATTGAAAGGAATCGGTACTTTAATTGTTACATTCATAAATTGTACTAAATCAAGAAACCGAGATAGCGTTATAAATCTCTGTTTGATTAAAGATTGTCCTTGTTTGAAAACAGAAATAACATCAAAAGCCCTTCCATCTTTATAGGTTTTCTTTCTGACAGGTTTATTTTTTCTTTCATCAAGAGCCGTTAATATAGAGATGACATATGCCAAAACTACCATAGCAAACATCAATCTTATTTTGCACAGATTTGTCATTCTAAGAGCTTCAAGATTATATCCGTTTGTCTTTAAATGTTTGAATAAACACTCTATTTTCCATCTTAGTTTGTATAAATTTGGTGTATTTCGTTTATTCAAAATATTAGTCAAAACGTAGATTAAAGGTTCTTTTGAGTCAGTTTCTATCTTTTTAATGAACCATAAACGGAAAAGCTGACCTTCTACTTGAATAAGCCCAGAAGCCTGTCCTTTTTTGAGAGCTCTTTTCTGTAATTGACTATATGATAGATTACCAGTTAGGTTATTTTTATACATATTTTGTCGAACTCGACAGGTAAAAACAAGTTCAAGTCTTATAAAATGACAAAACCATTCGTTACCAATAAATTCTCGGTCAGCAATGATATTAGCACCCTGTAAAGGGCAACATTTACGAGCGTTTTCTAAAAAATGGATACGTTCTTGTTCGGACAATACCCCTTTATGTCGATAACATTGAAAATATACAGGAACAGCAATCCCCTGATAATCAACCGCTAATACTAAAATATGAAGTTTGAATGTACCGATATACCACTCGGTACCATCAAGATAACAAATACTCAGATTTAAGTTCAGCAAGTCTAAACAGTAGCATAGAATAAAATACCAAAGATTTCCAAACGAATTAAGTAAGATAAAACGAGTCAATCTTTTGTAATGGCTTTCAGTCTCAGTTTTAGATTTTTCCGTGATTTTACCAACCTCATTACGAAGTTCATAGAGGTTAGTTGTCTTACCCTGAATAATACAACCAACGAAAATAAAAAGATTTTGAACGACGCTGAGTCGATAATTACCGTATTGTACGCTAAATTTGGGAATGTGAGGGTGCATTTTGATAGCTTGATTGTTCCGAAGACACAAAAGTCTATCTTAATCCCCTCATTTTCAATTTATTGTATTATTTGTCCAGTAGTATTCTGATTATTATTACAAGTGCCTTTGACTATCGAAGCGACGACATTACACAAGGGACTATATAGACCTACGTCCAACGTTGGATTATCTTTCAATGCCGTTCCTGTTGGAGTCGGGTCAATGATGACTGACTGACTTTCGTAGAATCCCCCCACTAAGGTTACATCCGAATTCAAGGAATCAGGAACGCCAGCCGCATTTGGTTTTAATGAAATTTCGCAACCTGGGGCTAAACTACTCGTGATTACTCTGATTTTGTAAGAGGCTGAATCTAATTTTGTAAATTCATATTTACCATTACCATCAGTTGTGTCTTTCTTGAAGAGCGTTCCGTTTTTATATAACTCAATTTGTACATTTGGAACGCCTGGCTCACCAGTATCTTGCTTGCCGTTATTGTTGGCATCTTTCCAAACAAAATTCCCTAATGTGCCTTTATCACAATCTTTGGTCGTAATTACCACTGGTTGAACAATTTGAACTGGACAAGATTTTGGATTAGTCGCACCCACTTGCATTTTTACATAAATGGTATCATTTGCTGCAAAAGTATTAGGGACAAATGAAGTTATTACTTTTCGCTGATTTGTTATCTTATCCACATAAAAAAACTCATAAGAATTAGCCGCTGGAACGGATGAAGCCGAAAGCGGAATAGGTGCTTCATTCTTACAAACCGTTGACGCTAATAACGTTAGGCTAATTTCGGGATATTTACCTTGACACAAATTGTTATATATCAACGTATCTGTTCCGTTGGTTAAAGTCATTGAATAGGGGATGTTATCTTCAATAGTATATGGTATCGAATATTTCCCCGCTGGACTTTCCGTAAACAACGAGCCTATTGGTAAAGGGATTTTAGTTAAAGAGTCTAATTTTAAAACACCTGTTTGTTTAACAACTTTCCAAGTTTCGCCTGGGGCAGAAGTAATCGTCATTAATTCATAAAGCTCTTTTTTCTCATCGAGATCATATTCTACTCTGAAACAAGTACATGGATCTACAATATCTAATTGTGGTCTTAATCTTAAACCTACGTCCAAAGTGGGATTATCCTTTAAGGCAGTTCCCGTTGGCGTTGGGTCAATGACTACGGTTTGACTTTCAAAGAATCCCCCTGTTAGTATAACATCAGAATCCAAAGAATCTGGGACTCCTGCCTCGTTTGGTTTCAACGAAATATCACAGTCTGCAGGAAGGCTACTGGTAATTACTCTGATTTTATAAGAGGCTGAGTCTAAATTTATAAAGCCATATTTACCCGAAGCATCCGTTGTGTCTTTACTGAATAATGTTCCGTTTTTGTATAGTTCAATAATTACATTTTTTACACCTAATTCTCCCACATCTTGTTTACCGTTGTTATTGGTATCTTTCCAGACGAAATCCCCGAGAGAGCCTTTCAGACATGATTTTATCGTAATTTTCACGGTATCAGAACAAGTAGTGCTCGTTGCCCAAATAAACTGATAAACTCCTGGTGTTAAGCCAGTTATCCCCGAAGTTGCTGAACTTGGTGTGGTGATAACTGCTCCTGCTGGATTAGTTGAAACCTGTGTCCAAGTTGCCCCTGCGATGGCAGTTGCCGCTAAGGTTGCCGTCGTGATTGGCGTTGTACCTACACACGTGGGAGATTGGTCTGTTCCTGCATTTGGTTTTACGCAAGCACAATTCGGAATCGTAATTTTTACCGTATCAGAACAAGTCGTACTCGTAGCCCAAATAAACTGATAAACCCCTGCATTTAAACCCGTTACGCCCGAAGTTGCTGAACTTGTCGTGGTGATAACTGCTCCTGCTGGATTCGTTGAAACTTGTGTCCAAGTTGCTCCTGCGATGGTAGTTGCCGCTAAGGTTGCCGTCGTGATTGGCGTTGTACCTACACACGTGGGAGATTGGTCTGTTCCTGCATTTGGTTTTGTACAACCGCAACTCGGAATGGTGATTTTGACAGTATCGGCACAGGTAGCATTTGTTCCCCAAATAAATCGATAAACCCCTGGATTTAAACCTGTTATGGTTGAAGTAGCTAAACTTGGTGTGGTAATAACTGCCCCCGCTGGATTTGTTGAAACTTGTGTCCACGTTCCGTTTGTCAGGGGAGTCGCCCCTAATGTAGCCGTTGTGATAGGTGTTCCACTACAAGTAGGATTTTGGTCTGCTCCTGCAAGAGCCAACCCTGGGTCTGCAACTGCCTCAATTACAGTACAATTAGTATTGACTTCATCTGCGATAGTGATATTGAGTGATCCAGTACCAAGAGCTGAACCAGTTGTTTTCTTTAAAGTAAAAGTAGTTGCTTGTCCGTAAATACCCGTAGTAGGTGTAATCGTATAACCCGAAGGAGCGGCTACGGTATATTTGAGATTAGGAATTCCTCCAAAATTACTGACAGGATTTAGGGTAAATATCCGTGAATTATTCCCACATGACACAGACCCAATACCAGAGGCTGTAACCACCAACTGAGTAAACGAAGTATTGTCAAAAAGAATACCCGAAGTTGCCCGTTTGGAACTTGAATTTTCTATCGAAAAGGCAATTTTTGATGTATTCGAAGTCATTGTCCGAATGCCGTAAACTCGCTTCCAAGAAGTTGCTACGTCTGCCCAATTTTTTGAAGTTTCAGGCGTAGCCAAAACGCCGTTTACGTAGGCAGGAATTGAGTTATAAGAGCCTCCGCCAAGATAATCAAAAATTGGAGCTGCTTGTCCTGTGCCACCGTCAGGGTCATTTTTATTGAAAACTACATAATCGGCAGAGAGAACGTAACGTCTTCCAACTGTGTATCTATTGGCGGTACAAGATGATGAAGAGTTTAGCCCCGTAGAGTTTTCGACACAATAGTTATCAGGGTCTGCGGCTTTAAAATCAACATAAACAAAATCTGTTCCTTCTGATGCCCGAGAGGCATCTCTGATAAGTTGGACTCCTGCTCCCGAAGAAATATCCCATCCTGATGACCCAACGGCAGTTCCGTTACCACTAAACGCACGGGCATTATTAATAGGAGAAAGCGTGGCGTTAGGGAAATTTGAGTTAGGAGTAAAGGTACTTTCAAAACCAAGATTTGTGCCTGATGGCAAGGCATTGACCGTACAACATTGAGCATACAAGTTATCTGATAAAGACACTATTGAAAGTACCAGTATTGATGCCACAAACAATCGTTTGAACGATATTTTTCCAGCAAAAATCGAAAAATTTTGAATTCTTGAACCAACAGATTGAGGTTCTTTATTTTCGAGAAGAATAGAAACAAATAATTGGTAAAAACCAATCATCTTTGCTTCAACTTGATGGCGGTCAAATCTTTGCATTTGTAGTAAGTTATGTTACAAATACAATTTCGTCAATTTTTATGCCACAATGATATATAGATGATAAACAATAGTAATACGCAATCTATGAGGACTGAGTATTTGAAATATATTTTGATATGATTCTCCAATCACCCTCTTCAAATTTCATACCAAATATTGTTATATTTTCTCTTAATACCCCACCATCTCCTCTCTACCTTGTTGATACCCAACCAAAATCATCTGTTTAATATCATCTTGGTCAAAGCCTTGAATATCAATATTTAAAGGTTTTTGAGGGCGAATAATTTTGAGTTTTATACGTTTTTGACCTTTCAAAATTCCTGATTGAGCTTCTGAACCATCTTCTGGCAAACATTCATTTCTGAATTCTGCCCAATCTAAATCTGCATTGAGGCATTCATTCACGGCAATATCCATGACCCTATCTACCAACGCCAAGAGATTTCCATAAGGAAAATATCCTCCGTCGATGTTACGGGTATGACAAGCAATGCACACAATTTCGTCTGCTCCGTCTGTAATGGCTTTTTTGATAGGAGCTACATCTCTCATTCCACCATCTAAATACGCCATTTTTTTGAGTCCACCGATGTTCACAACGGGCATCAAAATCGGTATGGCGGAGGATGCCATTACGTAGTCTAAAAAATGTTCATACGTTGGGTCGGCATAGACGATATTTCCGTTAATAATATCAACTGCACCTACTTTCAACCCCACTGGACTGGCATTGAGATTTCGCATTTGGATATTATTATGGAGAATTTCACGGAGGGGTGTGGTATCTAATAATCCTTCAAAATTTCTTCGGATGGCACTCATCCCCAAATCATAAGTCCCCCGCCTAAGTGCCAGACTATCAGGGGTATTGATGTTGTTTATCCAAAAATTACAAAGGTCAATAGCGGTTTGATTATAGTCTAAATAACCTCCATCTTCAAGGACCGAACGTCCAAAATCATTCACTAAATAAGACGCATTCATACTCCCCGCCGAAATACCATAAATTGCATCTGGACGAAATCCTGCCTCAAAAACAGCTCTAACGACCCCTGTTTGATATGCTCCTTTGACAGACCCACCTGCCAATACTAAAATTTTACTCATGTTTGTTTGTGGTTCTTTGTTGGTTGATTAGTTACTGGTTTATTGGTAATTAGTTATCGGTAAAAACCAATAACCAATCAACCAGTAACCAATCAACCAATTTCTAATACCAAATATCGAACTAAAAAAATAAAAACAGGTTAATAAATAAAGAGATTATGCAAAATTTTATAGAATGATGTAATTTGCACGTCTATTTAACAGATACTACTAAAAGAATGAGTTTATCAATTAAAGAAATACAAGCTCCGATTGCCGAAGAGATGAAAGCCTTTGAAGGGAAATTTAGAGCTTCGATGAAGACCAAAGTAGTGTTGTTGGACACGATTATGAATTACATCGTTCAACGAAAAGGAAAACAAATCAGACCTATGTTTGTGTTTCTGACGGCGGGAATGTGCGGAGATATTACTGAAAAATCTTATCGAGGTGCTGCCCTCATCGAACTCCTACACACGGCTACACTCGTACACGATGACGTGGTGGATGATTCCAATTATCGTCGTAGTTTTTTTTCAATCAATGCCCTCTGGAAGAATAAAATAGCCGTTTTGGTGGGTGATTATCTTCTTTCAAAAGCACTTTTATTATCTATCAATCACGATGATTTTGAGTTGTTGAAAATTGGCTCGAATGCTATTCAAGAAATGGCTGAGGGTGAATTAATGCAGATGGAGAAGGCTCGAAAATTGGATATTACCGAAGAGGTTTATTTTGAAATTATCCGTCGTAAAACCGCAACTTTAATTGCCGCTTGTTGTGCAATGGGCGTAAGTTCGGTAGGAGCTGACGAAGAAACCGTTGAGAAAGCAAGGTTATTTGGTGAAAAAGTGGGTGTTGCCTTCCAGATAAAAGATGATTTATTCGACTACGGAGATGCCGAAATCGGAAAGCCTTTGGGAATTGATATTAAAGAGAAAAAAATGACACTTCCACTTATTTACGCCTTAAATCAGGCAGATTGGAGTACGAAGCGTAGGATTATTAACATCATCAAAAATGAATCTGAAAACTCAAAGAAAGTTGCCGAAGTCATAGCATTTGTAAAACAATCAGGTGGTCTTGATTATGCCACCAAAGCCATGCAAAAGCTCGTGGATGAGGCTCAGAACATTCTTAGCACTTTCCCCGATACTCGTTTTAGGCGTTCTTTGGCCGGTTTGGTTCAGTTTACGATTGAGCGGAGTAAGTAGGATTTAGGATTGGGGATTGGGGATTGGGGATTAAAACAAAGTCTTGTTTGTAATTTTGAGTTCAAAAAAAAACTTTTTTACTTAACCCCTAATCCCCAATTACCAAACCCCAAATTACCTAATCCCTAATTACCCAAATACTACAACTTCTTAGCCGTCAAAGGATTACAAATAACTGGCGGACAATTCAAGGTAAAAGGATCAGCTTGTACCGTTACGGTTTCTGTACAAGCGGGTTTGCTCTTATCTCTGAATGTCAATTTTATTGGTTGTCCGTTGGCTTTTAATTCTTTCAGTAAACCCACACGAACCTCCGAACCATAATTTGTTCCACCTACATTCAGAACTGTTCCTCCACTCCCATCTGGATTGGCATTCATCACTACTTCATACAAACTTGCAACTCCTGGACTTGTGGCGTTTGATTTTACTTTTACTGTAAAATAATCATCTGTAATAATGCTTGGCGTATTGTTATTATTAACGATGATTGAGCTTGCTTGGGCTGTGCTTGTTATTTTACAAGGAATACAAACCGTTCCGTCAATCGTCACTTGAATATCTCTTGCACAATCATCACTGGCATTGAAAACCCTAACGGTATAGACTTGTGCGGTGGGTGAACCCGTCAGACCGCTAATGGTAAATGAAGTCTGATTATTCAAATCAGTGGCATTTGTGTATAATGGACCTGTATAAACCTCTCCTGGGGAATAAGAAACCCTTTGAGAAAACTGCATATTCGACAAAGTGATACTTCCGTCATTATTTACCTTATCAGTCAAAGGATTACAAGTGGCTTTTTGAGCCACCAAATTAACTTTTGGTAAAGGACAATACGCAAAATCGTAAGAGTGATTGGACTCACCTGTACCCTCAGTAGTGATAGCAATTACTCCATCCGCCCCACTAACTATTCCGTCTGAATCAATTAAGTCTTGAAATGGACCAGAACCAGCATTGGTGTTCCCTAAAATACTATCGTCTATCTTTTTCCCTCCGTCATTAATGGGGTCGTTTGCACCAGCCACAGCTACTCTTGCACCTCTCAAATTTGGAGAATTAGGGACTGAGGCACTGACTTTCCCTTTAACACGAATCGTATATTTTGTCTTTGACTGAGGTCCAAGGCGGTCAGGTTTATTTACACCTGATGTATCAACAACGTTAAAGTGATTAAAAGCATAAACACCATTGATATCCGTAGTATCTCGTCCTACTATTTGATTATTGGCATTGACTAAGTGAAGAATTACGTCTGCAATTCCTGGTTCACCTGCATCTTGAACACCATTTCCATTATCATCACGCCAAAGGCGATTACCAATTTCGAGGGGAGAAACTTTACAAACCATATTAATGTCACCAATCGAAGCCGCTTTTCCATAGGATACTGGGGCATTGGCAATTAAATTACTCAAATCTTCTAAAATTTCAAACGCTCTTTTCTTTTCACCTGTCTCGTTACTCATCCAAGTTACACCAGCACTGTAAGCACCTATTGGGTCGGTAGAGGCTAACATAATTTCTCGTGAGCCTGGTAAAAAAGCTAAAGAACCAACACTTAGTTCATAATGACCGAGGTTATAATTACCATCTCCCCAATAAAACTCACCACCACCAGGACCTTCACCATTCCCAGCACCAACAGTTGGCGGGTCTCCACACACAGAACCTCCATTTTCGAGCGTCCAGACTCCGTTACATTTACCAATCCTCAGAACATCCCCTCCCACACGTGGGTCAAAGCCTACAATTCCGTGAGTATTACCTTTGGCATCAGATCCGCCTAATCGAGTTTGATGGGAAAATCTATCCATAAATGCTACAATCATTGAGCCATCTGCATCAATTTCAATATCAGAGAGCATTGGCATTGGATAAGCTATATATTTTTCTTTTAAAAAAGCTGGCTGACTCGGAGAATACCAATCTTCCCCAGGTTTAAACCACGGAAACCACTGCCTTACCTCCTGCCTTTCACCTGTTGTAAGTCCTTTTGTATAATTGAGGGGAAAATCTATCAAAAGATTCCAATTA
The DNA here is from genome assembly GCA_013298125.1 of Cytophagales bacterium. Lineage (GTDB taxonomy): Bacteria > Bacteroidota > Bacteroidia > Cytophagales > Spirosomataceae > Arcicella. The sequence continues at coordinate 116,951 of JAAFJP010000009.1, forward strand.
GGATTTGCGGGGTCAGCATAGGTCATTTCATAAACTCTTGCTTTCAAATCATTCGTATTTTGAGACCAACTGGCATCACAAACAATTCCGACGTACATTTTACCTTGTCGAGCTGCAAATCCAAAGGGGCGGGCAAATCCCACATTTACCTCATCCCAAGGGTGTGGAATGTCATATTCTACAATATCGGCAGCCGTAATCTGACTACCAGGTTTATGGGGATTCCCTATGTGAATTCTATAAATTTTACAATTCCAAAGATTGGCAACAAACAGATATTCTCCATCATTGGTAATATCTATATCTCCCAATGACATCTTTCCCACTAAATCACAAGCGGTATATTTTTTACCTGCAAAAACCACTGTACCAGTATCCATTTGGTAATTATAATTATTCAAGGCACCACGTGGATGAGGGTCTGTACCTACGTCATACCCAAAATCTGATAATTTGATATAGAGTTCTGTTTTGGCAATACTTGGCTTATCCGAATTTTTAGAGACATATATTGCACTTGGACCACCCACACCGAAAGCTGCATGGCGTTTCATAAATGCTGATGAAAAGAATGACCCTGACTCTTTCTGATATGCCCCTCCCCAGACACTTCCCATAAATTGCATCGGAGCATTTATCATAGTTTTGAACGATGGATCTTGCCCAGAAGCACTGTAAGGAATCGTTACTACGGCATCTTCACTTTGTCCCCCAATCCCCACGGCATAGCAAGAGACAACCATTTTGGGGTCTTCTCCGCAATAATCATCACCAAAGTTTATTCCTAAATCAACGTTGGTAGCGGGTGCTTTTACAAACTGAATACTGGATTGACTGGCTTGGTTTTTCTTAGTAATAAAGCCATCTGTATAATAAGCTGGCGGAGTAATGTGTACACGAAGATTCCCTGAAACATTTGGTATTTTGTATTTACCATCATCATCTGTTAGTGCAGAGCCTTTCAAGACACCTTTGGAGTCATAGACTTCTACCTTCGTGCCTTCACGACCTTGGTCGAGGTAGGTTGCGGTACTATCCCACGTACCGTTGGCATTATAATCTTTGTAAATTCGCCCTGAAACTTGGGCATTGAGTGAACTAACTACTAAGGAAGAAAGTAGAAACGTGGCAAAAAGTCTTGTGGTGTGTTTAAATAGACAAAGAGCTGCCCACCTTCCAATAAGGGGTACAAAATTGAACATTGAATTCTACCAATTAATGGCGGTTAATTGTTGAAACTAAATGTCAAAAAGAGTAGCAAAAACAATGCCGAAGGAGAAGGCTTTTGAAAGAAATAAGGCTCTAAAAAAAGAAAAATGCGTTTTGAGTAAAATTGAACTGCTATTTTTTTTTGAAAATTATCATTTTATAACTAACTGATTATGAAACACTTGTATTAACAATTGATAACTCTTCTTTTTCCTTAGCCTCAGCTAAGGACCACCACGGCAAGTATGGATAGGCATGATGCTCGTGATGATACCCAAAGAAATAACAGGTAATAAAAGCTACAAAATGATTGAGCTTTTGACTCTTGGCTTTGAATTTATCGGTCGGAGAATGCTCTCCACGATGAGGTAAGTATGTACCAAAATAAAATAATTGTAGCGTACTCAAAATGGCTGGAACTTCCCAAAAAACGATGAGATTTTCCATCGGTAAAAATAATTTCAAGATATTATAAGTAATCGCCATAAAGAGAATTTGCCAGATGGTCACATACTCCAAAGCAAATTTTAGATACCATCGAAAGAAATTTCCATCATAATAGTCAGGGTCATTATCTGAGACTACGTGAGCGTGATGAAGATGATGTTTGCGGGATAATTTTTCGTAATTATTATAGGCAAAAATAGTTGCACATGTAAAGCCAATCCAATAGTTAAGTCGCTTATTTTCAGGAGCTACCACACCGTGAATAGCATCGTGAGCAGTGATGAAAATCCCTGTGTATAGGTGCATCTGTACAAGCATAAACACATATACGAGCGGGTCACGAAAATCAATTTTGTAATGTAACAAATACAATAATGACACCGTCCATATGGTGATGATTGAGAAAGCGTAAAAGAGTCCTTTGTGTTTCATTTATTGATACTATAGCACGGAATGGTATTCCGTGTATTGGGCAAAGTTCACGGAATACCATTCCGTGCTACAGTATTAACCCCTAAATTCTTAACTTTGTTACAAAATTACGATTCATGGCAAAATTAGAAAAAGACTTACAAGAGGCAATTCTGTCGATGCCCTCAAAAGAAAAAGATAAATTACTCTTAAAACTCATCGCCAAAGATGATGTACTGACCCAACAGCTACAATTTACCTTAGTTGAAGAAGGCACAAGCGTGGATTTTAGACGGGATGAAATCAAGGAAACGATTGATAAATTATACCGTACAGATGCCTATTCATCGGGCTATTTGATGATGGATATGCGATACATCAATGCCGAGATTACTCGCCACGTGAAGGTTACGAAAGATAAGTACGGTGAGGTAGAACTAACGATAAAACTCTTGAAAGAATGCTTTGAGAAGCAATTGAAGTGGATTAAGCAATATACTTCAAAGTCCGATACGCTATCAAATTACGTAGCAAAACGAACTGATTTTGTCTTGAAAAAACTCATAAAACTCCATCCAGATATTCAGTTTGATTTTCACGCAGATATGAATACGCTCTTGGAATATGTGTATAGCTATGCTCCTTCGTATTATGCGAAGCTAATGGCATTGCCAAGAGCATTTGAAATTTCTGAGTAATTATGACTTCAATAACTCAATTCATATCATCCATCTCCGAAAGCATTATTAACAATACTTTCATCAAAATTTCTTTGGGTAATTACAAAGGTTCGGAAGAAGGACTCAAAAATATTTATGTCAAACGAGTGCTAATAAAACGGATTGACAATCTGAGTTTTACCTATCGCTACAAAACCCGTGATATTGTTAAAAATTATCCGATTGAAGAAGGTATAAAACTGGTTCAAGAGAATATAGAAACTGGTTTTAAAATCGCTACTCTTTTTACAAACGAACAAGATTTAATTTTAGAACAACTTAATAATCAAAAAGTTACGATAAGAAAAATAAATCCGTCCAGTAAAAAAACAAAGGTTTCATTAGACCACGACCATACCAAAAAACGCCTGATTGAAAGCCAAGGGAAAGGATATTTGCATGAACTAAAAATCACGGATGCGGAGGGTAATGTCTATAAAAATGCACAAGATAAATACAAGCAAATCAATCATTACGTTGAGATTTTGAGTTCATTAATCAAAGAAATTCCGAAGGATAAACTCAAAAAAGTAGTCGATATGGGTTCAGGAAAGGGCTATTTGACATTTGCTTTGTATGATTATTTGACTAATGTTTTGAATTTAGAAACCTCAGTAACAGGCGTAGAATTTCGCCCCGACATGGTGGAATTGTGTAATAACATCACCCAAAAAACGGGCTTCAAAAACCTCAATTTCGTAGAAGGAACGATTGAAAATTATGACAGCACCGACACCAATATCCTCATCGCCCTCCATGCCTGCGACACTGCCACGGACGATGCGATTTATAAAGGAATCACCGCCCAAGCTGATTTAATTGTGGTTGCACCGTGCTGTCATAAACAAATCAGAAGAGAAATAGAGAGAAATAAAGCCTCCAACGAATTAGACTTTTTGACTAAATACGGCATCTTTTTAGAACGCCAATCCGAAATGGTAACCGACGGAATCAGAGCTATGATTTTAGAATATTTTGGATACAAAACCAAAGTCTTTCAATTCATTTCAGATGCTCATACGCCCAAGAATGTACTTGTGGTAGGTATTAAGGGCAAAGTTAACCCCAAGAAACAGGCAGAGATTTTGGAGAAATTAAAAGCTACGAAGGAATATTTTGGGATTGGATTTCATCATTTGGAGAAGTTGGTGTTTATATAAGTCACCTCCGCAAAATCACAACTCAAATACTTCTTCGCCAAACAAAAATGATTGAAATACTCAATACTCACATAAGATTTCACAACCTCTTTCGTACAATAGATAATTAATATAAATTTATTCCTAAAAATTTGTATTTATCTTGTGATAAAATTAGGTATTAAGTTTCAGGTTTTAGTGAAATAATCAATAATACATTTTCCCTAATTCCCCAATCCCTAACCCAAATGCTTAACCCCACTTTTGATACCGACCAACAAATCCTTGAACATCTTGCCGATAGCGATGTTCGAGCTTTTGATTTTTTGTATGAAAAGTATTTTTCAAAACTCTACGGGGCGGTTTATAAGCGTTTACAAAATCGTGAATTGACGGAGGAAGTTGTGCAAGAATTGTTCATTTCTTTATGGGAACGCCGTACTGTTTTGTCTATTTCTAATACTATTGAAGCCTATCTTTTTTCTTCGGTAAAATATCTTGTCATTGCCCAATACAAGAAAAATAATCTTTTTGAAAAATATTCTAATAGTCTTAATCCAGAGGCGGATGATGATAATTTCACGGAGCAAGTCGTTGCCTTTGATGAATTGAATAAGGCTTATCAAAATGCTTTAAATCTACTTCCAGAGCGTTGTAGAGAGGTTTTTGTATTGAAAAGAAGTGGGTTGTCTCAACGTGAAATCTCAGAAAAAATGGATATTTCTGAAAAAACCGTAGAAAACCAAATGACCAAAGCCTTGAAAATTTTGAGGGATGCTTTGAGTGATTATACGATGCTGATTTTATTAGCTTTGAGCAATGAGCTTTGAGCAATGAGTATTTGCTACAACATTTTCCAAAAACAAAAACGGAATCCGAAGACTCCGTTCTGTGTGTGGACTCGCTTTACCACCTGCGATTGTTGATTTAGGGTTTAACAACTCCCTGTGTGGACTCGCTTTACCACCTGCGATTGTTGATTTAGGGTTTAGCAACTCCCTGTGTGGACTCGCTTTACCACCTGCGATTGTTGATTTAGGGTTTAGCAACTCCCTGTGTGGTCACGCTTTAACACCTGCGTCTGTTGCTATAGGGTTTGCCAGCTCCCTGTGTGGTCACGCTTTAACACCTGCGTCTGTTGCTATAGGGTTTGTCAGCTCCCTGTGTGGACACGCTTTGCACCTGCGTCTGTTGCTATAGAGTTTACCAGCTCCCTGTGTGGACACGCTTTGCACCTGCGTTCGTTTAGCAAAGCGGTGCGACTCCGCATTACAAAGTTAATTATTTTCAAAAAGAAACAATTTAAAATATTCATTTTGAGTTGAAATTTTCTGTAAATATTTAGTTATCAATTACTTACACCATTCTGTCAATCCCCATTCAAAATATTTTCACTTTTTGCTAAACCCACATAGGGGAAAAATCCCCCCCAATTCACTTAGTCTTCGAAAGCCCCAAGAAATGAGACTAAATCAAGAAATAATAAAAAAATACCTTGACAATAATTGTTCAGAGGGAGAACAGATTTTGGTAGAAGCATGGTATAAATCCTTTGAAAATAATCCCGATGGCATAAGCGATTTATCGGAAGATGAACGTGAAGAATTAATACAGCGGGGTCGTCAGAATATTGATAGGAAAATTAAACCTGTGCAAATCTATACGCCTCCACGTTGGGTTTGGTATGCTTCGGGGATGGCGGCTATGTTGTTGATTGTCATTGGTTTATCTTTTTATTTTAATCCAAAAATTGATAATAATTTATCTCGAATTAAGTCTGATATTCCTTTGTCGGATTGGGCAAAATACGAAAATTCTTCGGCAAAAATCTTGAAAATTTCTCTCCCAGACGGTTCAATGGTTTGGCTTCAACCAAAAACGCAATTGTCTTATAATCAGTCAGATAGAGTTTATAGACAAGTCAATTTAAAGGGGGAGGCTTTCTTTGATGTGAAGCGAGATGAAGCTCGTCCGTTTTTGATTTATTCTGGAAAAATGACGACCAAAGTTTTGGGAACAAGTTTCAATGTAAAAGCATATCCTGAAACCGAGCAATTTGAAGTGTCAGTCGTTACGGGTAAAGTTTCTGTAATGAATGATTCCGAAAAAGAAGTTTTCATTACGCCCAAGCAACAAGTTATTTTAGAAAACAAATCTGATGTACTGACAATCAAGGACTTACCGAAAGATAAAACCTTCTATTGGGAATTAGCTTCATTGACTTTTGATGATACCTCGATGCAAAATGTGGTCGATAACATTGAACATAATTTCAACGTAAAAATTCACTTAAATGCCAAGTTGAAAGACTGCCGATTGAGTGGAAATTTTGACCAAGAGCATCTTTCAACAATCCTCGAAATCATCTGCAAATCCATTGATGCTGAGTATGTTATGGATGGGCAGGAGATTTATTTACGAGGGGAAGGATGTGAGTAATTGGTTGATTGGTTATCGGTTAATTGGTTACTGGTTTTTCAATTCCCAATCAACCAGTAACCAATTAACCAGTAACCAATCAACCAATCACCAATAAACCAGTAACAACATTAACCATTACATATTTAATCCAAAAACAAAATGAAACAATTTTTATTCTCAAAGCAACCATTGCTTAGAATCATGAAAATCACAATTACTCAATGCTTTTTGTTTGCCCTTTGTTCGGTAATAGCATTCGCTCGTCCAGCAAAGGCACAACAAATTTTGAACCGTGAAGTGTCGGTAAAAATGTTGAACGTGAGTCTAAAATCAGTTCTTCAAGAAATTGAAAAGCAAACAAACGTGCATTTTGTGTATAGCAACAATGCCGTTAAAACAAACACGAATATTAGCCTACAAACGTCTAACGAGCCTTTAAGTTCTGTTTTGCCAAAATTATTAGCTCCAAATCTTCTTCGTTATGAAGTCGTGGAAGAGCAGATAGTTTTGAAGAAAATCAAAGAACAATCCGCTGTTATTTCGGATGAAAAAGAAGGCGTGTCGGTGATTGTTGAAGATAAAGTTTCTGGAAAAGTAATGGCTGATAAAGGCGAAGTTTTGCCAGGTGTAAGTGTATTAGTAAAAGGTACTTCGAAAGGAACGGTTACAAATAACGATGGAGATTTTAGTATTGCAGCCAAAGTTGGGGATGTGCTGATTTTCTCATTTGTAGGTTTTGAAAAACAAGAAGTAAACGTAACTGATGCAAATCAAATTTTGAAAATTACGTTGAAAGAAGACGTTTCTCAATTGGGTGAAGTTGTGGTGATTGGTTCACGCTCAACGGTTGCTCGTACCAACGTGGAACGCCCTGTGCCTGTGGATGTTATCTCGGCAAAAGAATTGCAAACAACGGGTCAGACCGAGTTGGGACAGCAAGTTCAATTCATGTCACCGTCGTTTAATTCAGCCAAAAATGGTATAAATGGCGTTGCCAATTATGCCGACCCCGCTTCACTAAAAGGACTTTCGCCAGACCAAATGTTGGTGTTAATTGACGGAAAACGTCGCCATCAATTTGCGGCAGTTAATAGTAATGTTACCGTTGGAAAAGGAACAGTCGTAACAGATTTGAACTCAGTTCCATCATTGGCATTGGAAAGAATGGAAATCCTGCGTGATGGGGCAGCGGCACAATACGGTTCGGATGCCATTGCGGGTATTGCTAACTTAGTTTTAAAGAAATCAGTCAATAACGGAACGGCTCTAATTCAATATGGTGTAACCTCAAAAGGTGATGGTGGAGGCTATACCGTTGGGTTAAATTATGGTTTTTCATTAGGCAAAAAAGCCTCTCTGAACATCACAGGAAGCTATCAAGACGTAAAAGGTACTGACCGTTCAGACCCATACAACCCAGAACCTGTAATCGGAGAGGCTTACACGGGTATTTACGCAGCAGCAACCATTACAGCCACAGCCGCCGCCAAAGCTACTGCCAAAGCTACTGATCAAGCACTATTGAAATCAAGAGGTTTTTGGGGCGATGGAACGTATGGATCATTTCGTCCGACCACTTATGGAAGCAACGCCATGAAATCTGGACAAGTTTTTTATAATCTTGATGTGCCTTTGAGCCAAGAATGGTCGCTGTATTCATTCGGTGGATTTTCAAATAAAGACGTTTTTGCACAGGCATTTTTACGGACTGCATTACCAACGGGCGGAACAACCAATCCAGATTTGTACCCTGATGGCTACGTTCCACAATTGCCAGGAACGGCGGTAGATGTATCGTACTTAGTAGGAATTAAACGCAAAACTTCAACGGGTTGGAATTGGGATTTGAGTTCTGGATATGGTAAAAATTACCTTGACCAATCTGCCAAAAATAGCTCAAATGCTTCATTGGGGGCAGCTTCTCCAAAAGATTTTTATATCGGAAGAATCGGATTTGGACAAAGTTTAACGGAAGTAAATTTATCAAAAACTACTTCGGGATTGTTCGGAACGAAGTCATTTAACTTGGCTTTGGGAGCTCAATATCGCTCAGATAATTTCACTTTGGCAGCGGGTGATGAGGCTTCGTATCAAGTTGGTCCATTATCAGCAACGAAAAACAAAACTCCAGGTTCTCAGGGACGTGTGGGAATTGACAAGGCTGATGTTACAGATAAATCTCGTTCAAATATAGGTATGTACGTGGACGTAGAAAGTGATATTACCAATCGTTTTTTATTAGCGGCAGCTTTACGTTACGAGAATTATAGTGATTTTGGTAGTAATATTTCTGGGAAATTAGCCTCTCGCTTGAAATTGACGGAAGACATTGCCATCAGAGGTTCGATAAATAAAGGTTTCAGAGCTCCATTGTTGCAACAAATCGCCAATGCTGCCACTACTTCAACGGTTCAAAATGGCGTAATCAGAAGTACAAAACAACTCCCATCTGACGACCCACGTTTGGCAAAAATTGGTATCGAAGACCCAAAGGCAGAGACTTCTTGGAACTATAATTTAGGTATCACAGCAAAGGCTGGTGCTAATTTCTTGTTCACCGTTGATGCTTATCAGATTGATATTACCGACAGAATTATCGTTACTGAAAACCTTAACGTAAACAATATCACGGCTTTAAAGAATAATTTTACAGGTTTTCAAGAAGTTACTTTCTTTACTAATGCTATCAACACAGGCACGAGAGGAATTGATGTAGTGGCTTCTTATAAAAAGTCATTAGGGGCAAAAAGTAAGCTGACGGCAAGTGTGGCTTTGACGGTAAATAAAACCGAAATCACGGGCGTAAAAGCAACTCCTGCGGCTTTGCAGTTAGACACCAAAGCTACGGTTTTATTGATTGATACCGTCAGTAGAGCCTTAATCGAGACAAGTCAGCCAAATTCAAAGGTCTTAGTTTCAGTAGCTTATCAGGTTGGAAAATTAACTTTGAATTTACGCAGTTCTTATTTTGGACAAACTACGGCTTGGGAGAAATTAGCACGACCAGTAACTGGAACAACGAATTTGCACCAAAGCCAGACTTTCGGAGGCAAAAATTTATTCGATGCTTCGGTGGTTTATAGCATCAATAAATTCTTGACTGTTACTTTGGGTGGAAATAATATCACAGACGTATATCCTGACAAAGTTTTCAGCAATTATTTGTCTTATGCCAACGGTCAAGTACCCTATTCAAGAAACGTAAATCAGTTTGGATTTAATGGTTCTTATTATTATGGAAACTTGATGATTAAGTTTTAAGAAATACCTCACCCCCAACCCCTCTCCTTAATGAGAGGGGAGTATTCGTCCGCATATTCTGCCAGTAATTATTAGGAGGTATATGCGGACGAATACTCCCCCTCTCATAAAGGAGAGGGGGTTGAGGGGTGAGGTGAACAAATCTCCAATTTCATTGACTAATCTCATTCTTCTTTTTGTCTGTTTGCTGTTGGGGATGATTCTCCAACGGTTAAAAGGCTTTCCGAAAGATGCACATTTAGTCTTGAATGCCATCATTATTTACGTCTGTTTGCCAGCTTTGACTTTGCTTTATACCACCGAAATTCATTTCGTACGAAGTCAATTCTTGCCAATTATGATGCCTTATCTTTTATTTGGATTTGCTTTTGTCTTCTTCAAAATCATAGCCCCAATTGCTCAATTTGACCGTTCCACAACGGGAGCATTGACTTTAACGGCGGGAATTAGTAGTATTTCATTCGTAGGCTTTCCGATTTTTGAATTATTATTTGGTAAAGAAGGCTTGCAAATGGGCGTATTGATGAGCCAGGCGGGTTCGTTCGTAGTATGTGGGACGTTAGGAATTTTTACGGCTTCCTATTATTCAGCTTCGGAGGTATCGACAAAGAAAATCGTGAAGGATATTTTTCAGTTTCCTCCTTTTTTGGCTTTTTGTATTGCTCTTATTCTGAATGTTTTAGGCTTTCATTTTCCCAATATAGCAACTGAAATTTTACAAAAAATTGGTAATCCATTTACCATTTTAGCCTTGATTTCCATTGGCTTACAAATCAGTTTCAAACGAGAAGATTTGCAGGTAAAATCACTCCAATACGGTCTTTTTTATAAATTATTACTTGCTCCTTTGCTGATTTTTGTCTTGTACATACTCATTATTGGCGAGCATTCTTTTCTCGGTAAAATATCCGTCGTTGGTGCTTCATTAGGTTCAATGAATACTGCCACAATTATTGCCATTAATTACGGATTAAATCCTAAATTAGCAACTCAAATGGTCAGTATCAGCATTCCACTTTCGTTTTTGAATGTTGGGGTTTGGGCATTGGTTATTAGTTATTGGTAAATTAGTTATTGGTCAAGTCGGCAAGAACCAATCACAAATCACAATTAAAATATAATCATGAAAATATTTAAAAACCTAACCTTCTGGGTACTCACAGCCATCACGGCAGGTGTTTTGTTGGGGCATTTTGCTCCTGAAATTGCCTTGCAACCCATCTTAGAAAAACCCATAAAATTTAGTCTATATTTTTCTGAATTTGAGATAAAAACTACGTTCAGTGAACTTCTAAGTAGTATTTTTATTAGTATCGTCAAATTATTCATCTGTCCAATCATTTTCTTGACTATCACTTTGGGGATAATTTCGATGGGAGATTTGAAGAAAGTAGGTAAAGTTGGGGCAAAGGCACTTTTGTATTTTGAAGTGGTTACGACAGTTGCCCTTTTCATAGGCGTAATCGTTGCCAACATTATTCGCCCTGGTGATGGTGTGGTAACATCCGAAATCAAGGGAGGCGATATTTCAAAATATACCAAATCTGCCGAGGCGTTTAGTTGGATGAAGTTCTTTTTAGATAATGCTACGCTACAAGTTTTATTGCTTGCCATCGTCACGGGCGTAGTTTTAAGTAATTATTCAGGCAGACAAAAAGTAGTAGATTTCCTTGCTCCGATTTCTAAAAAAATCTTCTGGGCATTGCACAAAGTGATGTATTTTGCACCCATCGGAGCATTTGGAGGAATGGCGTTCACCATTGGAAAATACGGAATCAAAACGCTTTTACCTTTGGGAAAATTGATGGTAACGGTTTACTGCACAATGGCAATTTTCATTTTCGTAGTGCTATATTTCATTCTCAGAACCTACAAAATCAACCTTTGGAAGTTCTTAAAATATATCCGTGAAGAATTATTAATCGTCTTAGGAACATCATCATCTGAGGCAGCATTACCTTCCCTGATGGAGAAATTAGAGAAAATGGGCTGTTCAAAATCCGTAGTCGGTTTGGTAGTGCCAGCGGGTTATTCTTTTAACTTGGACGGGACTACGATTTATCTTTCGATGGCAATTATTTTCTTGGCTCAGGTCTTCAATATTCATTTAGATTTAAACCAAATCCTGAGTATCATCGGAATCTTGATGATAACCTCAAAAGGGGCAGCGGGTGTAACTGGTAGTGGTTTTATCGTTTTAGCATCGACTTTGACGGCAATAAAAGTAATTCCCGTAGAAGGGCTTGCATTACTCTTGGGTGTGGACAGATTCATGTCCGAAGCACGAGCAATTACTAACTTTATCGGTAATGGAGTAGCTACGGTTTGGTTGGCAAATAATGAAGGAGAGTTTGATAGGGATAAGATGAATGAGGCGTTTAGGAAGTAGGGACTTCTTAAAAATCCTTTTGTTCAGTTTGTACCAACGTTTGTTTCATCGCATCAATCGTTTTTATCAAAACAACATTGGGTTGATTATGGTCAAAATTTGAAGATTCATATTTTTTCTTGGAAGTCGTTACGACTAATTGAGCATTTAACGCCCCGTCAAAAGCGGCTCTTTTGCTGGGACGTTTCAATGACGAAATACCTTCTAAATTTACTTTTGAGAGTGTTTTTACGATTTTCTTCCATTGTGCAGGGGTTTGTTTATAATTATGAACTTCCTCATTGATAGTAACTACAATACTGTCGGGTGTGATGTGTAGGAACTTTCGCATCCCTCTGGTTTGATATGATAATTCAACTGAATTGATAGTTTCTTTCTGTGAAATATTCATGCTTAACATGAAAAAGAGAATGATTAGTTTTGTCATAATTTGCTGATTATTTCTTCAAGGTATAAACAAACTTTCAATCCTCCAAAACTCGCTCCCAAAATCCCATAATTCACGCCCAAAAAACCATAGTCTGTCAGAAAGAGATTCTTTTGTCTTGTTTGAGATACTAATTTTGGTTCATCAAAAAAAACAAAATTATTCAAAACTTAAACAAGAAGAAAGTAAGTCCAAATCGTATAAACGTAACAACTTATAAACTTCTAAACAGAAATCATGAAAAAATTAATCTTCACAATCGCCCTTTTTGTTGCTTCATTTATCTCAAAAGCAACTGATACTGAACGTTTTATGCAAGCTATGGGACAAACCCTAATGGAATTAGGTCAAGCCAAGGATGTGGCTTCACTACAAGAAGTTGCCAATAAATTTGAAAGAATCGCTAACTCCGAAACCTCCGAATGGCTACCTAATTATTACGCTGGACTATGTTACAACATCATGGCACAAAAACAAAAAGAAGGTGCTGAAATTGATAAATATCTTGATAAATCAGATTCATTTATTGAGAAATTATCAAAGCAAAATGTCACTTCCCCTGACGAAGTAGAAGTAATAAAAGCTCAAAATTATATGATGAGAATTTCGGTCGATGGTCCTGCCCGTTGGATGAAATATGGTTCTGCCTTCGAGGGAGCAATTGCCAAAGCCAAAGGAATTAATCCAGAAAACCCACGTGCGTATGCTCTAAAAGCACAGATGGTTTATTACACACCCGAGCAATTTGGCGGAGGTCCAGAAAAAGCCTGTCCAGAAGTGCAGGAAGCTATCGCAAAATTTACTAACTTCAAACCAGCAAGTCCAATTGCTCCAAGCTGGGGTGCGGAGCAAATGAAAGGCTTGACTTGTAAATAACGGAGGAAGGAGGAAGGGAGACAGGAGATAGGAGAAAAGGAGGTAGAAGAAAAAACTTTCCCTTCCTCCTATTTCCCTTCCTCTTTTTTCCCTTTCTCCACGTAGTAAAATGGAAAATCTAAAATCAAGTTTCTGGGGGCGTTTTTGGCTGTTGGGTTTCTTTACGGTAATGGCTTTTAATGGTCATGTGTATTTCATCGTCAATATCCTCAGAGGCAAAGCCAGTAATATAGAATTCGTTATCAATGTTGTTTACAGCAATATTTTTGACGCTACTTATATGATATTGGGGTGCTGGTTGATGGTGCGTTTTGGAGCAAGGATAAAATCGCTTTTTTTTCGTCATTTTATCCTTACTTTCTTTGCAATTGGGATGGTATTGTTTAAATTTTACTCTTTCAGATTGATGTATAGTTTGTTTAGAGATAGAACGTATGTAAACGTGGACGATACCACCCGTGACTGGTACGATTTACTCTTTACGTTAGGTCCAATAGTGGGTATGAATATCATCTATTATTGGTTCACCCGTGAGCGTACCCAAATCATCAAACTCACGGAACAAGAGTATGAATTATTGCAAATGAATGACCTCAAAAATAAGGCAGAATTATCAGCTTTGGAGGCAAAAATAAATCCTCATTTTTTGTATAATTCCTTGAATTCGATTGCCTCACTCGTACACGAAGACCCCGATAAAGCTGAACACATGGTAATGAATTTATCTAAGTTTTATAGATTCTCGACAGGACGAAATAATGAGCATTTTGATACCTTGAAAAATGAATTAGAAATTGTAAAAACCTATTTGGAAGTCGAGAAAGTGCGTTTTGATGAAAGATTGGTTTATTCCGTAGAATATCAAAACGAAAGTTTACAAAATTGTCAAATTCCAAGATTTTTGATTCAGCCTATTGTAGAAAACGCTATCAAACATGGCATTTCAAAAATTGCAGGAAATGGTGTTGTTAAGATTTTTATTTCGGAAGAAAAAGAGAATTTAATCATCAAAATTCACGATAATGGTGTGCCATTTCCAGATAATATTTTTTCAGGATATGGACTCAAATCTATTCAAGATAAATTACGATTATTGTCTGGTGAAAAGGCATTGATGACGATAAGTAATGAACCTGACAAAGCGGTTATTTTATCATTACCCAAACAAAATAACATTAAAAATTTACAGCTATGAACACACTAACAGGAAGTTTGGCAGGGCAAATTCACTTGCTCTCAGGAATCGTTGCTCTTATCTTTGGAGGGGCAGTTTTGATTGCAAAGAAAGGTACTAAAATCCATCGTAAGGTCGGATATTTGTACGTTTTCAGCATGGCAGTTTTAATCATTTCATCTTTTTTTATTTACCGTTTATTCGGAAAATTTGGTCTTTTTCACTTCTTTTCGTTGGTTGCTACTTTTTCATTATTGGCTGGTATGATACCTATGTTCAAGAAAATACGTACTCCAAAAGATTACGAGACTCACTTTATGAGAATGTACTGGTCGGTGGCAGGGTTATATGCAGCATTTGCCGCAGAGAGTTTCGTCAGGATTCCAAAATTTGGGGGCTTTTGGCAAGCAGTGGCTTGGAGTTTTGTATTGGTTTTTGTGATTTGTTTTGTGGCTTTTATCAAAATGAGACCTGTTTGGTCGAAGAGGTTTGGTAAGGGAAAGGTGATTAGGTAATTAGGGATTGGGTAATTGGGGATTGGGTAATTGGGGATTAGGTAATTAGGGGATTGGGTAATTGGGGATTGGGTAAAATATTTTCATTTTGGAGAACTCAATACACTGTTTAATAAGTTTTCTGAATTAACTTTTATCCTAAAATCTATGACCGTGGAACTTCCCGAAAGTAGAAATAACTTTCGGGAAGTGAAGTAGTCGTTTTATACTTCTCGAAAGTTTTTTTTACTTTCGAGAAGTTATTTCAGAGAAATAAACTTCTCTCCAAAAATTTATTAAACAGTGTACTCAATATCAGAAAACGAACTTTTTGTTAATCCCTAATCCCTAACTTCCAATTCTTAGTCTGAATTTTCTCATTCAAATGTTCCGTCTCTCCAATGGCAAATTCTTTGAATCCAGCTTTTTTGAGGACATTTTGAGAAGGCAAATTGAAAAATGGCGTATCGGCAATGATGGTTTTGAGAGAAGGTTCTAATTTCGCCCAATCAACCAAGCAATTGAGTGCCTCGGTAGCATAACCTTTTTCACGATAATTGCCGTCAATAAAATAGCCAACCATCGTAACGCCTTCTTGGTCAGGAAAACCAGCGAAACCGATACCTCCGATTGAGAGGTTTTCAGAAGCTAAAATAATCTCCCAAGTAGTAAACCAAAAGAAATCAACGGGGTGTTGGGCAGTCATCGGAAGCCAGAAATTAATAAGGGCATCTTCGGTTTCAGCTCTATCAAAATCAGCAATTTGCCAGTTGGATAGATTAAGTCCTAATTTGGCTTCCATAGCATTACGACTTTGCTCGTGCCAGATTGTAAGTAATTGATTATCAAGTGGTATTAAACGTAAACGTTCAGAGTTTATTTGTATCATTTTATTTAAGAATAAAGTATATCGTAAAATTAACGCTTAAAACTTTACTACAACCCATGTTCAAAACAATACTTATAGACGATGAGAAGTTAGCCATCAGCAGATTAGAACGTTTACTAAATAAATACGAAAATACTTTCGAGATAATCGGACATGCCAGTAACGGTGCAGAAGGACTTTCGATGGTCGAAACGCTGCAACCTGACCTCATTTTCCTGGACATCGAAATGCCCGTAATGACAGGTTTTGAGATGCTTTCACGCCTTACACACGTGCCTTTGGTGGTGTTCGCTACGGCGTATGATGAGTACGCTATCAAGGCTTTTGAAGAAAATTCTATCGACTATTTATTGAAGCCTATCGAGACAGAAAGGTTGGATAAAACCGTCCAAAAACTCCAAAATTGGAAGGCTTCTGTTAATCAAGAAAAGCCCAATCAATTTGATGAAAATATTATAAAAATGATTGAAGCTATGCGTCCTAAAAAGGCGATAAGTTCAATCTCCGTAAAGACTGGAAATAAGATATTACTCATTGATTTACAGGATATTAGTCATTTTGAGGCAGAAGATAAATATGTGTTTTTAGTAACCTTAGACGGTCAGAAGTATTTAACAAGTTATACCATCGGAATCTTATCAGAGAAACTCCCAAATCCACCTTTTATTCAAATCAGCAGGGCGAATATTATCAATACCCAAAAGATTAAAGAAATCGAAAAGCATTTCAACGGAAAATATCAAATTGTAATGAAGGATAAAGCCCAAACAAAATTGATTTCTGGCGGAACTTTTGGAGAGGCTATTAAGGAGCTGTTTGAGTTGTAGATTGTTTAAGGTGATATTGATTTATTTGTCATTCCAAATAGGTTTTTTATTGAGAAATCTCCTGCAAATCCCTATCTGAACTTGAATTTCATAGTCAGAATCGTAACTTTTCCGCACTGTGGAATTTATACCTGTTTCGATATAAAATCCATAGTTAGGTTTGGGCATTATTCTAAAACCAGCGAATGCTCCTAATTGTCCTATGCTCTGGCGTTCGTTCAAAAATTTCCAGCCCATTAAGCCACCAATATAAGGGTCAAAATTTGTATAATTTGAATTAGAAATAACTCCAAAGTGATGTAACATTCTGAATTGGGAAGATACTCCCAAAGGCAATGAGGGGGCGAGTAGCACTTCAATTCCGAAATGTTTTCTTACACGTTGTTCATAACTAAATCGCAAGAACACTGATTGCTCAAAAAATCGTCCTACACCAAAAGTTGCATAGGAAGGTTTGCCTAAATATTCTGGACGTTTATTTTGTGAAAGCAGCTTGCAACTATTTGATAAACAGATAATTAGTATTAAGGTGAAGGTTTTTCTCATTTGAACATAGATTTATTTTAGATAAAACGCCTCAACTCAATTTTTATTTTCCAGATAAATATTCTCCTCTAAAAAATCCTAAACTCACGCCCAAAATTCCTAAGTTCATCGGAATTTAATTCTAAAATCTTACGCATTGTATTTGTTTTGAATCATAAATCTAAAACAAATACTTCGATGAAAACGCTTACAAATTTACTCGCCCTATTTTTCATATTAATTACCATTCACGCTGTCGGACAAACTACTTTAAAAGGTAAAGTTTTGGACGAAAAAGGTAAAGGACTCCCAGGGGCAAATGTCTCTTTGAAAGGCTCATACGACGGTGCAACTGCCGATGCAGATGGGAATTTCCAGTTCAAAACTTCTGAAAAAAACGAACAGATACTTATCGTTACTTTCGTAGGCTATGAAACTCATAATCAAACCATTAACTTAAAAAATGGTTTAATGGAATTATCGATAAAAATGAGAGAAACTGCCAACGAATTAAACACCGTAACTGTAACGGCTGGTACTTTTGAAGCATCTGACGAAAAGAAAACAACCTTAATAAAACCGCTTGATATCGTTACGACAGCGGGTGGTGCGGCAGATATTACTCAAACGATGATACTTCTCACACCAGGTTCGCAACGTAATGGCGAGTCCACGGGTTTGTTTGTGCGAGGCGGTTCAGCCCAAGAATCTAAGATTTTAATTGATGGTTTGACCGTCCAAAATGCCTACAATACACCCTCGCCCGATGTCGCTTCTCGTTCACGTTTTGCTCCATTTCAATTTAAGGGTTCTGCCTTTTCTACGGGTGGATATTCGGCTCAATACGGTCAGGCTTTGTCGGCGGTTTTACAAATGAACACTACCGATTTAGCCACCGAATCAGGTTATGTCGTGAATCTAAATTTAGCCCAAGCCTCGGTTGGTTATACACAACTATCTGATAATCATTCTATTAACGGTACAGTTGCTTATAATAATCTTACGCCTTTATTTGCCGTTTACCCCCAAAATATTGATTGGTTAAAAATCCCTGAGCAAATTAATGTATCTACTTCTTATCGTTTGAAACCATCCGCTGGTGAGAATTTTAAAGCGGATATCATCTATGGAAAAAGTATATCGGGCATGATGTTCAAGAATCCTGACGATAATAATAAACTCACAGAATTTGGCATTAAAAACGATAACCTCTTGATTACCAGCACTTACCAAAAAGCCTTAGATAAAGAAGCCCTTTGGATTTTGAAATCGGGAGCATCTTATTCTTATAATTTGGACGACTTACGGGCGGGGTCTATCAAATTAGGAAAAACCGAACAACGCTCTCAATTCCGAAGCACCATCACTCGCTCTTTTGAAGGTAATAATAACTTGCTTTTAGGTATGGAAGGACATTCTGCCAATTACGGATTGACAGTTGACACCACAGGACAAATTGAATCTAAAAAATATAATTATTCCTTGACGGATAACTACGGGGCATTATTTTCAGAATCAGAATTTTATATCACTCGTAAATTGGCAGGAAGAATAGGAATAAGAGGAGAATATTCGTCCTTAGCTTCGGGATTTAATTTTGCTCCAAGATTTTCGTTGGCTTATAAAACAGGGCAATATTCGCAAGTATCAATGGCAGGTGGAAAATTTTATCAAACCCCTGATTATCAGTATTATTACAGAAATAAAAACTTGCAATATGAGAATGCAACTCACGCCGTTTTGAACTATCAATTTATCAGAAACAAACGTACTTTCAGAGTAGAGGGCTACTACAAAAACTATGATAATTTAGTAAGAGAATATCCTGTAAAACAAGGCTATTTTGATGAGAGTACACAGCGTTTTCCGAATGGTAAAACAGACAATTCAGGTTATGGTTATGCACAAGGCGTTGATGTGTTTTTCCGTGATTCTAAAACTGTTAAAAACGGAGATTTGTGGGTGAATTATAGCTATTGCGACTCCAAAAGATTATTCGGGAATTATTTATCAGAAACTCAACCTACTTTCGTATCAAACCACAATTTGAATGTAGTTTACAAGCACTTTATTGCTAAACCCATGATGACGGTTTCAGCTACGTATTCATACACGAGTGGTCGCCCGTATTACAACCCAAACACCCCCAATTTCTTGTCTGAACGCACACCAGACGTACATAACACCAGTCTTTGGGTAAATTATTTGACCAATATCAAAGGCAATTTCATGGTCATATATTTATCAGTTGATAATATTCTCGGCACAGAAAGAATCTACAATTATCGTTATTCAGACGACGGCAAAACTCGTACTTCCATCACACCCGCCGCCAATAGAATGATTTTGATTGGAACATACATCACGATTTCAAAAAAGAAAGTTTTGCCAGAGGATATGCGGAAGGATTAGGGTAATATTCGTAATTTTACCAAAAAATAAAGATGACCAATCAAGAACGAATCACCCAACTAAAAGCCTATAAACTCAAAGAAAAATTCCTTTTGGAGGATTTGGAAGAATACGAAACCGTACCTCCACCGACAGAGGCAGTCGTCAGAATGAGAAGAGAAGTAGATCGTTTTACGGATTTTTTGATAAAAAGATTGGTCAAAAATGTAGATAATATTCAAGAACAAGCCCAACAGTTTTTTAAGGATTGGGACAATGAAGAATTCACCGAAGACGAAACCGAATTTATCGTAGAAGTGGAGTACGAAGCCATGCGGATTGCGGGTGTAAATGCCGATGATTTACTGATTTAGATTTCTTCTATCATAGTTTTTGATTATCCAGAATTTTACTGTTAATTTGTAGTACACATCAACCATAAGTATCCAGTAATATTTAGGTTGCAGTAGGCAGTAAAAATAATAGAAACGTAACTGTTTTATTATAAGCAACTTATGAGCTTTCTTGCCACGGAAACTGCATACTAAATACTGCCTACTACTTAATTCAACCCATTCCTTTACTTCCTTTAAATTATCACTATTTCCAACATTCTAAATAGGTCAATCTGTGAGAGCGGGATTGCTACTGTGTCTATTTTGTATAATTTCTCTGAATCTAAAAGCTCAGGGTGAAAAACCTTTGTATTTTAGCGTAGGCTATGGTGCTGACCAAAATTTAGAGAAATCAGACAGAATTCTTTTTGACCATCCCACATTTATTAGTTTGAGTATTGAAAAGCGATTTTCTAATGATTCCCCCTATGGATTAGGGCTTCATGGGTATCGTTTTACGAAGGTTTTTGAAAAATACAATCACCTTTCACTTAGAGGCTATCAACATTTTGGACAGGTTTCTGATGCCTCTACGAGCAATTTTGACCCCTATATCGGTGCATATTTGGGTGGAGAAACGTATCAAGATTCTTTCAAACCCTCCGTTGGTTTTTTTGTTGGATTTAGAGCTATGTTTACCAAGATGGCAGGTATTCATGCTGAATTCATTTCAGTTTCTTCGAGTTTTAATAGTGGTATTTTGTTGCAAGTTGGGCTAACAACCTGTCTGATGAAAAGTGAAAGTCCACGATTCAAAAAAAAGGGAACTCAATGCCCAAAGGGGTTTTGATTTTTTTTTCAGGAAACTTTCCTGACTTTGCACGGGTTATATTTTTATGGAAACAAAAACTACTATCAATCAACCCAATCCTTCAAAACTTCAAAATCCTGCATTTGCTTGGGGCTTAATGGCTCTTTTGGCGATTATTTGGGGAAGTTCATTTATCCTTGTCAAAAAAAGTGGAAAAGTTTTTGATGCCTCACAAGTAGGCTCGTTGCGTATAGTGGCGGCTTTCTGTTTCTTTTTGCCTTTCTTTTTATATAATATCAAAAAAATTCCTTTTAAAAAAGCCCATCTTTTCTTTATAGTAGGTTGCCTGGGGAATCTTTTTCCCGCCTATTTATTCGCATTGGCATTGGCTGGTTCAAAATTAGACAGTGGCGTTTCGGGGGCTTTGAACTCAACTACTCCCTTATTTACCCTCATTGTGGGTGGTCTTTTCTTTGGTAATAAAATTACATCCCATCAGGCATTTGGCATTATTTTAGGATTTGTTGGAGCTTTACTATTGGTAGTGGCAGGAGCAAAAGGTTCTATTATTGAAAACTTTAATGGCTACGCTTTGTACGTAATTGCAGCCACGGTTTTGTATGGTTTTAATCTGAATATTACTAAAAAATACCTCACAGATCTTGATTTAAGCCCTTTTTTGATAACTGCGTTCATTTTTATGACCATTGGTCCAGTAGCGATTAGAGTATTATTTTTAGGAGATTTTTTGGATAAAGTCTCTCTTCCCGAAGCCCGAAATCCACTAATCTATTCAATGCTTTTGGGGGTCTTAGGTTCTGCCGTGGCGATGGTACTTTTCAACAAATTAATCCAAGTAACCAGTGCCGTTTTGGCGAGTTCAGTTACCTACTTGATTCCGATTGTAGCCATTCTTTGGGGATTATTTGATGGTGAAGCACTCCAAATTCAGCACTTCGTAGGTATGGGAGTTATTTTGGTTGGGGTATATTTGGTGAATAAATCTTAGCAAATTATATTGCTGATAAATTCTAAATTATCTTATTGACCAATGTCCGAATCTTACCTTCACTTCTTGTGGCAATTCCAGTATTTCAACAAAGCTAATCTGCAAACTACTGATAATGAATTAGTTGAAATTATAAAAATCGGCAGGTTAAACACCGACTCAGGGGCAGATTTTCAAGATGCTCGCATCATCATTGGTGACGTAGAATGGGCGGGGGCTGTGGAAGTACACCTAAAATCTTCTGATTGGGATATTCATAAACATCAAAACGATGCCTCTTATCAAAACGTAATTCTGCATTTGGTTTGGGAAAATGACAAGCCCATTCTCAGAAAAGATGGCACAAAAATTCCAACGCTTACGCTACGTGAAAGAGCCGATAAAAGCCGTCTCCAAAAGTACCAATCCATGATGGAATCGAAGGCTGAAATGCCTTGCCAGAATCAGTTTCAAGATGTCGATGACATCAAAAAATTGTCGATGTTGGATAAGGTTTTGATGAAACGTTTGGAAGATAAATCGGTGATTGTCAATCATTTTTTAGAAGAGAATAATCAAGATTGGGAGGAGACGGCTTATCAAGTTTTAGCAAAAAATTTTGGCTTCAAACTCAATGCAGAGCCTTTTTTGAATTTAGCAAAGAATCTTCCACTAAAAATTCTCCAAAAACATCGTGATAATTTATCCCAAATCGAAGCCCTATTTTTTGGGGTTGCAGGATTTCTGAGTAACGAAAACAACGACCTCGAAACGTGGGACGAATACCGTTTGAATCTAAGAAAAGAATTCCAATTTTTAACTTCAAAATATCAACTCCAAGACAAGATTCTGGGGCAACATGAATGGAAATATTTACGCCTTCGTCCTGCCAATTTTCCAACGGTTCGCTTGGCTCAATTTGCTCGTTTTATTCACGAAAATGCTAATCTCTTTTCGGTATTAATTCACTTAGAAAACGTAAAAAGTTTTGCCAAAATCTTGAAAGTAAAACAGTCCGATTATTGGATTGAGCATTATGTTTTCCATAGAAAATCAGAAGGGAAAGTGCCTACTTTGGGAGATTCTTCGGCAGAAAATGTGGTGATAAATACCGTTGTACCACTGTTGGTTTCTTACGCCAATCAAAAGGATAATCGGGAGTATTTAGAAAAAGCCATCAGGTTATTAGAAGAACTCCCCGCCGAACAAAATAATATCACAAAGCACTGGCAATCAATGGGTTTGCAGATAAAAACAGCCTTTGATTCGCAGGGGAGTATTGAATGGTTCAATCATTTTTGCTTGTCGAAAAAGTGTTTGAGTTGTAATGTTGGGGTGGAGATTTTGCGAAAGTGATTTGTGTTTCATTTGGTTACGGTAATCACTTAGTTTATCCAATTCTTAAATTCACACAAAACGGAGTCTTCGGATTCCGTTTTTGTTTATAAAAACTTGTTCAAGTCTCAAATATCCAGTACTTTTGTTCTATCAAATAAAAACATATCAAAATAATTATTCCCGCCAGTAAAATTATTAGCTATCTTTTTGATAATCAGACTAATAACTCCCCGTCTTCCTTTCCTTACTGAATAAATCCTTGTGTATTTTAAATAATTGTGCAATTTTTGTATTTAATTTTTTGTTAGGATTTTAGAGTAAATCACTCTACTTGATAAGCAAAAAGAATATTACAAAAATTATAAAACTTACGAATGGCAGAGCATACCAAGTGCCTAATTATAGGCTCAGGACCAGCGGGTTATACCGCAGCAATCTACGCCTCAAGGGCAGGATTAAACCCAATAATGTATCAAGGACCACAACCAGGTGGTCAATTGACGATAACCAATGATGTAGAAAATTTCCCTGGCTATCCAGACGGAATCCAAGGTCCAGAAATGATGCAAGACCTTGAAAAACAGGCTCGTAGATTCGGAACAGATGTACGTTACGGCATGGCTACTTCGGTAGATTTTTCATCAAGTCCGAAGAAAGTTTTTATAGACGACACACACGAAATCCATGCGGAAGCCGTTATTATTTCTACGGGTGCATCGGCAAAATGGTTGGGCTTACCTTCAGAAGAGAAATATAATGGTCGTGGCGTTTCGGCTTGTGCAGTGTGTGATGGTTTCTTTTTCCGTAATCAAGAAGTGGCGATTGTGGGTGGTGGAGACACGGCAGCCGAGGAAGCAACTTACTTGGCAAATCTTTGCTCGAAAGTACACATGATTGTACGTAGAGATGAATTACGTGCTTCGCAAATTATGCAAAAGCGGGTAACTTCAAATCCAAAAATTCAAGTTCACTGGAACACGGAAACACAAGAGATTTTGGGAGACGATGCAGGCGTAACTTCTGTAAAATTAAAGAATGTAAAAACGGGTGCGGAGTCAGTTATTCCAGTAACAGGTTTCTTTGTAGCCATTGGTCATAAACCCAATACAGATATTTTTAAAGACTTCCTGACCTTAGATGAAGCGGGTTATATCATCACCGAAAAAGGGTCAAGTCGTACAAACATTGAAGGCGTTTTTGCCTCTGGTGATGCCCAAGACCATGTTTATCGTCAGGCAGTTACCGCCGCAGGTACAGGTTGTATGGCGGCTCTTGATGCTGAAAGATGGTTGGCGGAACAGGAGGATTAGGTATTGGTTATTGGTAAATTAGTTACTGGTTATTCGTAAAAAGTATACTGAAAATATAGCTTTGTGTATTAATTTTTCTTGTAAAAAAACCTGTGTAAATCTGCGTTGCTTGCATCTGCGTTATCTGTGTCCCATTTTTACTGCACAAAATAAAATTTTCAAAATAATAGAATGATTCAGTCATCTAATAAAAATCAAATATCGAAATCCTATAATACTCAATTTGTTGCAAAAATTGAAAGAGGAATAAAATGTATTCGAGAAGGAAAAGGTAAACGAATCACTCTTGATGATATTTGGAAGAAATAGCTTATGAAAAAAATCAAACACATATTAATTTTCTCGCTTTGCTTAGGCACGTTTACGGTTTCTGCACAAGAGTCTGGGAGTTTTAAAAAGAATCCCAAGATTAATGTAAAAGAAAACACGGGCTTATATAAGCAAAAAGAGAAAAAGGAGGAGGCGTTCGACGAAATGCCGAAACTGAAATTCAACAATGATTATAAAGTTGAAGAAGTCAAAGAAGCTCCCTCAGCCGTAACGGCTTCTAACAGATACGAACCCTCAAAAGCTCTGAATGCTTCGGTGAGTAGTTTTGATACTACGACGGTGGATGAAAGAGAACCTTTAATTATCGAAATTGAGGAAGATACCAAGTTTGAAGGAAGTGATGATTTTGTTTCGGTGGCTACGTATTTCTCAGTTTGGGATGCTACTAATATTGACCCCTACGGAATTGATGCCAAAGAATTTGATGATGTAGTTGATGTAGAGTTGTACAACAAAGACCAAGGTCGTTTTTGGTCTGTACCCAATAATAATCCTAAATTAACTTCTAATTTTGGACCACGTTGGGGACGTTTGCACGCAGGAGTTGATATTGATTTAGAAACGGGCGACCCTGTTTATGCGGTATTTGATGGAATCGTAAGAGTATCAGGTTATAATAATAGTGGTTACGGGAAATTTGTGGTTGTTCGTCATTACAATGGACTCGAGACACTTTACGGACACCTTTCTCAACAAAATTATGAATCAGGTACTTATGTGAAGGCAGGTGACCAAATAGGTTTGGGAGGAAGTACAGGAAGAAGTACAGGTTCACACTTGCATTTCGAGACTCGTTATGAAGGAAATCCATTCAACCCGACTTATGTTTTTAATTTCTCAGGAGCAGGTTCTGAACCAGTTGGGGACCACGTCCTAATTTCGGCAAGAGTTTTTGATACTTATGGATTGGCACTCGGTAACGAATACGGAGATGCAGGAAATAAAGTGTTAACTCGTAGAACTGCCTGGACAACAGCACATTATGGCGATACGCTTTATTCAATTGCAAATCGTGCGGGAATTTCAGTAGATAAATTAGCCCGAATGAATGGTATGAGAATTTCAGCAGGTTTGAGAGCTGGCAGACGTTTAAGAATTCAGTAAATTTTGTTTTAGAAATAATAAAAGAGTGAATGGAGAAATCTATTCACTCTTTTTGTTAAAAATCAAGGAGTAATTTTCAATATACAATGTTCAATACTCAATGTTCAAGTAGTTGTTTTTTTTACTTGAATATTGAAAATTTAGCATTGAACATTGAAAATTTTTCTTAAATACCTCCAATGAAATTAGATATACTCGTAATGGCAGCACATCCAGATGATGCCGAATTAGGTTGTTCTGGAACAATTTGTGCTTCGATTGCCCAAGGCAAAAAAGTCGGAATTGTGGATTTTACTCGTGGCGAATTAGGCACTCGTGGCACGCCCGAAATGCGTTTGGCGGAGTCGGAGGAAGCTACTAAAATCTTAGGAATTCACGCCCGTGAGAACTTAGGATTCAGAGACGGATTTTTCGTAAATGATGAAGAACATTTGATGAAATTGATTCGAGTTATTAGGCGATACCAGCCTGAAATGGTATTGGCAAATGCTCATTTTGACCGCCATCCTGACCACATAAAAGGCTGTCAATTAGCCGTGGATGCGTGTTTTAAGGCAGGGTTACGGATGATTGAGACTTTTGAAGATGATGGAACACCACAGAAGGAATGGCGACCAAAGAATGTGTATCACTACATCCAAGACCGACATTTACAACCAGATTTTATCGTGGATATTTCCGATTTTTGGGAACAAAAAGAAGCCTCAATTCGGGCGTTCAAAAGTCAGTTTTATGACCCTAATTCAACCGAACCAAACTCTTATCTTTCATCTCCTGCCTTCTTGAAATTTTTGGAAGCCCGTAATCGAGAAATGGGTCATGCCATTGGCGTAGAGTTTGGGGAAGGGTTTACGAGTTATAAACGTTTGGGAGTTAGGGATTTGAGCAGTTTGATATAAAAGGTAAAAACAGAATTGTAAGTTTTCTTTTACATCTTTCAAAAATCACTCAAATTCTATCAAAACCTGATTTTTTTCCACGTTTTGTTTTGGAATAATTTTGATATTTTTTACTGTTCCTTCGCCTGTGGCTTTCAAAACATTTTCCATTTTCATGGCTTCCAGAATGAGGATAGTATCACCTTTTTTTACGGAATCCCCTACCTGAACTTTGATGTCCACGATGAGTCCTGGCATGGGGGCTTTGAGGTCGTTTACCTTTGCGGAGTTGGCATTGCTCATACCTAATTGGTCGAGGAGGAGGTCGAAACGGTCTTTTACCGAAATAGAATGTTTGTGATTATTTATTTTAATCAAAAAGGATTTTGCCTGATAATCAGCCTCCAAAACTTCTGCATTGAAGGAACGATTGTTGTAAAGAATATGAAAATTCCCATCTTTTATCTCAACCAAATCCCAATTGAAAGGCTGTGAATTGACAGAGATTCCAGATTTATCTGACTGAATATCAAAGGTTTGAGTATTTATGGAGGCTTTTAGCATTGTTGAGTTGTGGAATTGTTTTCCTTCAAATATACATCAAAAAATAATAATGCCCATTCTTTATTAGCAATAGTTGGGTGTATAAAGTCTCGTAGATTTTTAACCACTTAAATTGGAAATAAAACCATCCCATAGGTTTAAAAAAAAGCCTTCTCTCCGTGCTAAGAGAAGGCTTAAATTTAGGTAAAATATTCTGTAATAATCTTGAATCTATGGATTAAAACTTGCTCTTGCTCCGCCAACTGCAAAAATGGCTCTCGAACGAGTTTTTTGTCCTGCCGAGAACATATACATACACAAGTCGTTGGTGTAATCCATGTAGTTCATGAACATATCACCGTTTGGTCCATTCCCACACGTTACACGAGGGAACGCAGGACAGCCATAATTGGCAGCTTGCTGAGTTGGCGTATCTGCAACTTGGTCATTTCCACAAGAGGCATCACCCCAGATATGGCGTAAATTCAACCAGTGACCTACTTCGTGCGTTGCTGTTCTACCTTTATCATAAGGAGCTGACACATAGCCTGTATTACCAAAATACTGAGGTCCGATTACAACGCCATCAGTAGCTAAACTACCTCCTGGGAACTGAGCATAACCCAAGATGCCACCTCCAATATTACAAACCCAAAGATTAAGTGTTGTAGCTGGTGAAGTTGCATCAATACCGCCTTTTTTAGCGTTTTTCATGGCATCTCTTGTTCCCCAAGAAGTTTTATTACTTGCTTTGCGAACAACATTAGTTAAGACAAATTGAATTTCCATATTAGAAACCGCCGAAGTAAATGCACTTGGGACTAAACCAAGGTCTGTATTAGTTGCACTAAAATCTTTGTTCAATACATCAATTTGTGATTGGATTTGAGCGGCACTAATATTTTCGTTGGCATTGCTATAAATTACATTTACAACCACAGGAATCGTGAGTGTACCCGTAGCACCTACACGACCTCCTTTTATTTTCTTTTCAAAATCTTTGGTATGCTTTTCAACATCATCCATTTTATTTTTCAAAGATGGGTCTTCTTTCATGTTTTCTTCCAAAACATCCATCGAAGCACAACCTCGGTCTTGCCCAGCATTTCTGGCAGATTTATTCAAAGAATTTGATGCGGTATCGGTATTATCCAACGAAGCGTCTGAACACGATACAATAGCAAAAGACATGGCGGCTATTGCTATTAATTGGAGACTTTTTTTCATTTTAATTCAGTTTTTTTGAAGTGGAATAATGGTTTTATGAAGAAATACCGATTGTACCTGCACGCCAATTAACATTTGTTCACAACAAAAATATCAAAAATATCTTACAATATTTTCTTTGATTAAAATTTATTTTTAACATTTAGTTAATGATAAAATTGGATATGTACAAATGTACATTTAAAAAGTTCTACAAAAAAATGTTATTAGCAGTCTGACTATCGTCTGACCGAATACATGAACTCGGTCAGACGGTAGTCAGACTGCTAATAACACGTTGGTGGAACGAATGAGGAACACCAACACAGGCGTTAGAAGGAAGTGAAAGTAGGGATTCGGACATTGATAATTTTTTATTTTGTGGTTGATAAATAATAGCCCATTCGCTGTGTTTTGAATGAAGGCGACTTATTTTCTTTCTCTTCAATTTCTACTACCACTGGATTGATGTTATACCCTTTTGTATAAATATTTATGATAATTGTTGCATTCACTGAAAAACAATCGGGCGTGCCATCGTGTATATCTATGTAAGAGATTGAGCTGAACAGTGCTGGATTATTCATTACCCCCATTGGTATTAGAGCATCATCCACAAATATTTTGATGTCAGGCTTAAAATGTTTTACTAATCTAAAAGCTATTTGACTCTCATAAAAATTGTTAAAAGGATCCTGCCCTGCAAAAAAACCCAACTGTGAAGAAACAAATCTGGCACTTGGTTCACTGGTAAACATAGTCCTTGGAGACCTAATCGTTTTCTTTGTCCTAACGATTACTTCCTCCAATTCTTTACTCCTCATATTCTCCTCTAATTTTATCTTTGCAATAGCCTCCACAAAATTTTTATCGAAGATTTCTTTTTGAGATTTTTCTTGGAATATCCGCCAATCTATGGGTTTAAAGGTATGAATGATGGGTGGAATGGAGTCTTTTTGTAATGATACATTAAAGGTTTTCATATTAGAAATGGCTTTAATATCAATGGTGGATTGTCCATAAAAATCAAGATTTTCAAACGAAAATTTACCCTTTTTATCTGCCAGAACCGCAAAAACTTGTTTTTTCCCAACGGTATCTCTTTCTTCTGGACTCAACACCAAAGAAACGGTTACCAAATTTTTTAATTTTTGTACTTCTTTATCCGTAATTTTTCCTTCAATCGAAATGCCCAATTCATTTTTGTAAGCTATGATATTATTACCCAATTTTTCAATTCTTAGCAGTTCATCAAAACCATAAACAACGTTTCTTTTGTTAATCATTTCCATGTTCACTTTTCTAATTTCAGAAGAAAATTGGTTGGTAGATTCTATCGGGGCATTTAATTCTGAATTGAAAAGTAGATAATTTTGTCCGTTATCCCGGTCTCGATGAGCATTCAGAAATGCCCTTTGGCTTATTATTTTTCCATCTGAATCCACCAAAGCCGTGTTCAAAATTCCTTCGGGGAGCGAATCTATTTTGAAATTCAGAAATATTACTTTATTAGGTTCAATCAAGGTATTATAAAAAGTATTTCCCCTTATTTGCATCACTAATTTGAGAGGTTCTATGACTTTTAAATTATTCTGAACAATAAGTTTTAATTTCCCTACTTCATGGGCATAATATCCTCTCAAAATCACCCCTTCATCTTTTGGTTTGGGAATAACCATTTTTAATGCACCCGATTCAAGGTAGTAATTCTTGCCACTTTCAGGTTCGAATTCCACCAAAGCCTCCCCGTCTTCACCAGTATCAAAAATTATAATCGTGGTTGTATCTGATTTCAAGGAAACGGTAGATTTTATTCCTTTTCCGTAATTATCTGTGGTTTGAACATACAGATTACTCATCAAACCGTTCACACAAATACCACTTTCTGGATAGACATTTAGGTTTGTTAAGATGGCTTTATCAAGTTCATTAGGGATATTTTCTTTATAATTTTTACTGAAAATCAATACGTTTGTTCGGAAAAAGGCTTCCGCAGAAAAATTCCGCATCCAATTGGTATAGGCTCTAATTTGGTAATAATTAGATGTTAGATTATCGGGAATTCTAATGCTGGTGTTTACTTTACTATCAACGATTTTCAAAATCCATCTACTAATTAAACTATCTTTTTTAGTATCAATTAGTTCCACATACAAAGGCACACTCAACGTGTCGTTTTGCAAGGTTCGGGCATCCGTAATCGTGGCTTCGAGATTGATTTTTTCACCCGTAAAGTAATAGGGTTTGTTAATATTCAGATAAATTTTTTCACGGGGTAATTGAAGTGGAAACTCAAAAGACGATTGAGCAAAAACGTGAAAATTGACACAGAAAAATAGATAGAAACCAATTTTTTTCATGTTAATAGTAGTTTTGAAAACGATTTAAAACATAGTTTATGAAATAAATATTTCTATAAATCTTATGGAAAATCCTAAAATATATCTCCTTAATTATTCCACCGTAAAATCAATCGGCAAATAGACTGAAACTCCTTCCGTTGCCCAAAGTCCACCCAAAGTCATTGCGTTTCGTTTTATAATCCACCCATTTTTATCAAATATCATTGATTTCAAGGGCAACTCGATTGAAGCATATTTATAAGGATAATCAGCAAAAACAGGATTTTGTTCTGGTTCATTCTTCAAAAATACGATTATATCTTTGTTAGAAAATAAGGTGTTTACTGATTTTTGATTATCATAGAAATAAAATTCAGAAATTTTTAGCGGAGTAATATTCTTCTTAGCCATTTCTTCTTTTACCGTTGCTACGTCTGAATATTCTTTACTTTTGATGTTTCTTTGAAAGAGAATAAAATTATGTTTTTCCAAGTCACCTTTTGCAACAGAAACCAAGAAATTTCTGAGTGAATTTTCAAAAGCAGTAATTCTATTTTTCTTCCATAGCATTTCTTGATTTAAGTCAATTGGCATGACTTTTTCAAAAAATTGGTCAGTAATACTCATCCAATTCTTTTCATTATATTTAAAAAAAGGCATCTCTACTCTAATTTTATAGCCTAATGCTTTATTGAGAACATAAAATGGTTCAGGGGCAGTTATCAAAAGACTTCCATCGGCATCTTCTTCAAATCTTAAGTTATCGGCGTTGAGTATCTCACAATCTTTGGCAAAAACTGATTGCCCCAAGAGCGTATTTTTGAAAATTTCCCATTCTCGTTTATAGTTTTTATCTCGTTTAGCCGTGACACGAACCTCATTAATGAGAATAGATTTTAATTTGAAAGTGAAGTTTTTTTTTGAAGTATCAGTCAATGAAATTTTTTCTTTGATTTTCTCAAAACCAGCAAAAGACACTATCATTTCAATATTTGGAATGTTATTTGGAATTTTGAGCTTGAAACTTCCCTTAGCGTCTGTTGCTGTTCCGATTGAAGTATTATTCACAAAAACATTGGCAAACTCTATTGGCTGTTTTTTTTCATCCAAAACAGTTCCCGAAATTTCTCTGAATGGCTGTTGAGCATAATTTAGAAAGCTGTTGAGAATCAGTAATAGCGTAAATATTTTTTTTAGCGTATTCATGTTTGATAATTTAATGTTAGCTTTCACTTCGCCAAAACCTTCTTCTCCTCAACCTTCTTAGTCGTGTCTGTCGTAGGCATTTTGTCTTGCCAACCCATATCAACTTCTACGCTTGGTAGGGCTTTTTTCAAGGCATTCACACCTGCCTGAGTTACTTTTGTTTGCCAACAATACACCTTTTTCAAGCCTTTCAATTTTGCCAAGGATGCCAGCCCCGCATCGGTTATTTTAGTATCAAAAAGATTGATGTATTCTAAATATTTCAAGTCTTTTAACTGAGTAATTCCCGCATCCGAAACGACAGTGTGTTCGAGGTTCAAACGAGTCAAGTTCTTCAATTTTGAAATATCCGAAAGCGATTTATCCGTTACTTTTGAACTTCCTAATTTCAACCAAACTACTTGGTCTGAAACGTTAGAAATTAAGCCAATTTTGGAATCGTCCAAGGTTCTGGCATTGATAAAATTGACATCCAAAAAGTTTTGGTCTTTGGCTACTGGCATCACGATTACGTTCAAATCTGTCAATTTTTTAATGTCACTTTCTGATGCTGCCGATACTTTTTCACTAAAAACAGGTGAAACGGTTTCTCCTCCACTGGCAGCCACTGTTCCCACAACTGCACCGCCCGCAAAGGCTGCCAAAATAGGCTTAATTTTATCGTCTGGCTTCAATTGAGCTACTTTTGCATCAAATTTTGCTCCATTTTTTATCCACCAAGTTACCAATAAAATCTCTTGGTCGGTCAATGGCGTTTTGCCCTTTGGAGGCATATGATGTTCATCGTTCATATCCAACAAAAGTCGTTTCACCATCTCCGAATTTTCAGGGTCGTTTGTCTTAAAAATTGCTCCGTGTTCTCCGCCTTTTGTCAAAAGCTCTATCTTATCCATCCGCAATTGCCCTTTGATTTTATTGGCATTATGACACGACCAACATTTTTGTTCCATCACAGGAGCGATAATGTCTTGATACACAAGGGCTTGCTCGATATTTTCTATCTTCTTGCGTTCGCCAGCACCACTCGTACGTGGGGGTAAGCCCGCAATGCTACGGAAGGGTTCGGGGGTGTAAGTGTATAGATAATCCTCGCCATGAGTCATGTTGCCGCCTAAGTGTCCTGTACCCGTCAAAAGAATAACGATAGCATAGATTGACGGCACATATACCTTTTTCATGGTATCGTCGTTTTGCCAGTTTTTCTTCATATACCAAGCCCCAAGAGCCACCAAAGCCACGCCAATTCCCATCCATTGATGCCAGAAAAGGGTATCTTCATTGTACTCGCCCGACGAAGAAAGTAGATAACCAAAAATGCAGGAAACAACTGCCGAAATCATCCCCCACCACAAAATGGGTGCGATGGCGGGTTGCAGCACTTCAAGCCCTTTTTTACGAGAAATATATTCTAAAATAGCGGCAATCATCAACATCCCGATAGGTAAGTGAACCACCACAGGGTGAAAATGTCCGAAAAACATTGCCCAATCGGACGGGGCGTTGGTTTGTAAAAGTATCATTAGGTAATTTGAAAATTTGATGATTTGAAAGTTTGAAAATGAGGTTAATTTGAGGATGTGAAAATTTGAAAATGAGGTTAGGGTGCATCCAATAAATAGAATACCCTTGACTTCCATTCAACTTCCCGAAAGTAGAAATAACTTTCGGGAAGTAAGTCTCTAAACAACTTCCCGAAAGTTCTTTTTACTTTCGGGAAGTTCTTATAAGTCAAAAGTGGATATGTTTAAATTTATATGCCCCCTTATTTAAAATTGTAGAAATCATAAAATGTTCAGCTAAAACATTTTCAATTTTTCCACATCTTCAAATTACCAAATTGCCACATTTTCAAATTAACTTACCCTCTCCAATTTAACTGGATAGGTCTTTTTAGAATTCCATTGTGGCACATACACATTCTCGTCTGAGTCCACATATACATCATGTGGGTGCATAAAAACGTTGCTTGGGTCGTCTTTATACTGGCGAATCAGCTTTCCATCTTTATAAATCGGCTCTGAACCTCCTGGGGTCGAAATGGCTTTCATGTCCTTATCTAATACCTGAATATAGCCCGAATTACCCCAAGAAGCATCTCCACTACGATACGCCGCAGCAAAAATATTATCCCCATGCAAAACTGGACGACAAATAAACGTACCAGGGTAACGATAAACCGCCAAAAACTTACCATCCAACGTAAATCTTTTCATACATTGATTTGAACGGTCAGTAATCAACAAGGTCGGATTTTTCTTATCCCGAGTATCAACCAAAACACCGTGGCAACAATTAAATTTATCGTCTGCATATGCTCCGTCAGAACTTCTACCACCAAAATGACGAATATATTTTCCCTTCGCATCGTACTGCGTGATGTAATTTGCTCCGTAGCCATCTGTTACATAAATATCCCCATTGGCTGGATTTATGGCGGTTTCGGTTGGCACAAACTGATTAGGAGAATCATACACTCCTGTCTCTTTCGGATATTCTAACTTCATAACTTCTCGCCCTTTCAAGTCCGTTTTGATGACTTGGTGACGAGCATTATCACAAATATAAAGGAATTGCTCTGCCCCTTCGTTTGCCAACGTAAGTCCGTGAGCACCCGTGTAGGTTGTTCCCCAAGTCTCTAATAATTTGCCCGATTTGTCGTAAATGATGATGTTGTTTTTGGTCTCGTTGGTACACATTATCAAACGACCTTTGGCATCTTCCACCATCTCATGACAGTCATTCACGGGATTTTTACCTGCATCCAGAACGCCCCAACCCGCTTTTACACGATATTTATGAGAATTATGACCGATAATAACATCGTCCATTTTCAGTTTTTTCGCTGAAATATTTTGAGATAAAAGTCCCGCACCAAGGGCTAAACCGCTGGATTTAAGGAAGTTTCTTCTTGAATTATGTTCGTTCATGTTTTTGGTTATTTATCTACTTCAATCACATTATCCATTTCATTTTTATCCATCGAAGCCACGTCAAAAACGTAAAAATCGTTATCTAATTTCTGGAATTTCACAGGAGATTTTCCTTTAAAAAACCTCGCTGATTTAACATTTTGAGGGATTTTTAGCATAAATTTATCATCCGAATATTTCAATAAATGGAGATAGATTTTATTTCCTTTTTCGGTAACAGCACCCCACTCTTGCGGACGAATGAAGCCACCTTTTGCTCCGTAAATCGTCTCGCCATAAACCTTCAACCATGCACCCATTTCTGACAATCTATCCACAAATTCGGGCTGGATTTCACCATTAGGCATTGGTCCGACGTTCAACAGAAAATTTGCCCCAAAACCAGAGGCTTTTACCAAATAATCTACCAATTGTTTCGTCGATTTATACTTTCTATCGTTAATGTTAAAACCCCAAGCATCGCTAATGGTCTCACAGGTTTCCATCGGTAATTTTGAGATAGCTGCCCCTCCAAAACCCGTAGAATTTCCCCCTGGCAGATCTTTCTCAAACATCTGAAAATCCTCTCCTGCCAAAGGAGTAATGTGGTGATTATTACCAATCAAACAGCGGGGTTGTAATTGGTGAATGAGCGTATAAACTTCATCCATTTTCCAATCTAATCTGGACTTACTGTTTTTATCATGGTCGTTGTCTAATTGATCCCAAAAACCATCAAACCAAATCGTTGACACCTCACCGTAATTGGTCAAAAGTTCCGTGATTTGAGCCTTCATAAATTTCAAATAACTCGCATAATCGCTCTTCTGAGTACGTCCAGTGCCTTTTCCTGTGCGTCCCGTCTCGTAAGGATAATCACTTCTGTACCAATCAACTAAGGAATAATAAAAGCAAATTTTGATACCTTGACGATGACATTCATCCGCTAATTCTTTGGTAATATCCCGTTTGAAGGGCGTTTTCATGATGTTCCAACCCGTTTGTTTTGTATCGAAATTACTAAAACTATCATGGTGGCGAGTAATCAAAGTGATGTATTTCATACCCGCATTTTTGGCTATTTCTACCCACGTTTTAGCATTAAAATCAATGGGATTGAAGAGTTTTTGGAGCTTGGTATAGTCTTTTACAGGAATATTTTTATTGTTCATCACCCACTCACCATCACCCAAAATGCTGGACACGCCCCAGTGAATAAACATCCCAAAACGAGCCTGTTCAAACTCCTCACGAGCTTTCAGATTTTCGGCTGTTGGCGTGTATGTTCCTTGTGAAAAAGTTAAAAACGAGCTGAAAATTAATAAAGCGGAGATAAATGGTTTTCTCATAATATTGGACAGGGCATTCGTTAAGAAAAGAGACAGATTTCTTAGCAATATACTCATATTTTTTGTAAAATGATATAGGGAATTGTGGGGTGGAATTTGTTTAGAATTTGTGAAAGAACCTCTGCAAAAATATTTATTGTTTGTTATTCATCAAATTATTCTATTTTCAACATTTAGAAAAGAAAAAAATGATACCTTTGAAGAAAAAAACAGCATGAAAAAAGAAAAATCTTTCATTGAGTTTTTAAGTAAAGACGAATATGAACAAAAAGCCCAAAAGATGATTGACGACATCCAAAAAGAGGCAAAAGAATTAAATCGTCCTATCTATTATGGCGACGGAGAATTTTGTTATGAACAATGGAGTAATGGCAAAAAATATGTACTTCTAACTGATAAGGTAACCGTTTCCCATCCATAAAATGCCTATTTTTTACGCAATTGGTGGTCCAAATGGCTCTGGAAAGACCACTTTCATGAAATCATATTTTGATAATAATATTCCTGTATTACGTCCTGATGATTTAATGATTGACGACCCTTTTTCTCTTCAAGAAGCTATACAATCCCACTTACAAGACCTCGCAAATACTCAACAAGATTTCGCTTTTGAGCATAATTTTCATACCAGCACAAGTTATAGATATTTTGATTGGGCTAAAAAACAGGGCTATCAAACAAAGCTAATATATTTAGCTGTCTCAGATGTAGAAATTTGTTTAGCTCGTGTCAATGAACGTTTCATTTCTGGACGGGGGCATAATGTAGATGAAACTACTATTCTTCAACGTTATAAGGATAGTTTATTTAACCTAAAAACTAATCTCAAAAGAGTTGATGAGATCATTATTATTGATAACACTAATTTTACAAACCCAACTCCCTCTCTGATTTTCAAAGAAGGTAGTTTAGATACAAATAATAATGCCCCTTCGTGGTTAATAAATACGTTTAAGTATCAACTTAAATTTTGATTAACAATTACCAAACCATGCCCAAACATTTCCGCACATACTTTTTCTTACTCTTTTCAATTTTGATTTCCAATATTTCCAAAGCCCAAAGCCTTGGAAATGAGTGGATTAATTACAATCAGCAATATTTCAAACTCAAAATCACGCAAAAAGGCATTTATCAAATGTCTTTCAATGATTTGAAAACGGCAGGCTTTCCAACCAACATCAATCCAGAGAAAATACAATTATTCAGACGTGGACAAGAACAGGCTATTTTTATAAAAGGTGAAGAAGACAAAAAATTAGACGAAACAGATTTGATAGAATTTTATGCAGAAGGAAATGATGGGGCTTTGGATTCTCTCCTCTACTCCCCTACCCTATCGCAACCTCATCAATATTACAGTTTATACTCAGACACGGCTTCTTATTTTCTAACCTATCGACTTGATAATCAATTAGGTAAACGGATAAAAATTACTCAAAAAAACAATTCTCAAAACCTAAAACCTGAGTCTTTTCATTTGGAAGAAATACTCCAATTATTTACATCTTCATACGCAACGGGACAACCTGACCCAGTAGGTGTAAATGCCAATGCAGGAGTTTTGAATAGTAATTATGGGTATGGGAGAGGCTGGACGGGTGATATTCAGAATAAAAATATCTTTGTAAATTTTGACTTTAATCTTAGAAATTTTATAAAATCAGAATCTCAAAAACCTCAAATTGAAGTGCTTTTCACGGGTCGTTCGGCGGGAGGGCATTTGATAGAAACTTGGCTTGGAAATGGCTCAAATCAAAGGCTTTTGGACACCACTATTTCTGATAATTATTTTACGAAGAAGATTCTCAAAATTGTAAATTCCCAAGATATTACAAATAACACTTTACGACTCTCAACACGCTCAGTAGGTTCACAAACTGACCAATATTCTATATCGTATTTAAAACTTACTTACCCTCAAAGTTTTGATATGTTGGGCGTGTCTGAGAAAGTTTTTACCCTTCCAAAATCATCTAATCAAAACAGATTTATCAGTATTCCAAACACCCCCGAAGGCGTACAATTATACGATATTTCGGATAAACATAATCTTCAAAAAATTGGGTTTACTAAAAATGGGAATGCCATAGAAAGTATCGTTTCGGGACAACAGATTTTAGCGACTAATCAGTTTAAGAAAGTATCAGCAATTGAGCCTATTAGTTTTAGAAACATTAATAATTCAAAAGCTAATTACCTGATAATCAATCATAAAAAACTTTCAAAATACGTAAAAGATTGCGCAACTTATCGAGCATCAGCCATTGGTGGAAAGTATGATACACTTTCGGTGGACGTTGATTTACTCTATAATTTATTCACTTTTGGCGATAAAAACCCTTTGGCAATTAAGCGTTTTTTGAGTATGATGTTGCGAAATGGAAAGCCAGAATTTGCCTTCTTGATTGGTTATGCCACTAATCCACAAAAGTCTCGTAAAAACCTTTCAGATTATCAAATAGACTTAGTTCCTACGCTTGGTTATCCAGGGGGAGACGTACCTTTTACGATGGGATTGAACGGGACGGAAACCAATTTTTCGAGCCTTGCCATTGGTCGTTTGGCAACTGAAAATCCAGAAACGGTTTTGCACTATTTGAATAAAGTAAAAGAACACGAAGCCAATCCGATGGATGCCCTTTGGCGAAAAACAGCCCTAAAAATGTCGGGTGGAAGAAGTATTGGAGAACTGACTTCACTGAGACAATATACCGAAGAATTTAAAGCTACTTGTGAGAATGGTTTATTTGGTCAAAAGGTGGATTTATTAGCAAAAAAAACGGACAATCCAGTCGAATTTATCAACGTAACCGAGCGAGTAAATCAAGGTGTGGGCATGATCATGATGTTCGGACACTCCGCCCCTGGGCAGACGGATATGGACATAGGTTTTTGCTCAAATGACCTTCTGAGCTACAAAAACAAAGGAAAATATCCGCTCGTACTCATCAATGGTTGTGATGCGGGCGACCTTTTTGGGGTGCGTACTTCCTTCGGGACTGACTGGGTGAACACGCCAAATCGTGGGGCAATTTTGTTTTTGGCTCATTCAAATTTGGGCTATCCTTTTGCCTTGAAAACCTATTCTGACGAAATTTATAATGCTCAATTTACGGATTCTTTAATGTCGGATAAACCCTTCGGAACAATCATAAAGGAGAGTTCAAACCGACATTTGAAGAAGAATTTTGGCAATATTTATGCCCTCGGAAATGCCCAACAATTTACTCTACAAGGCGACCCCGCAGTGGCACTTTTCCCAAGTCAAAAACCTGATTATGAAGTTAATAGTACATCTATTTTTCTGAAAAATTTAGATAAAAATAATGTACTAAATGCCAATGCAGATTCTCTAAAAGTGGGTATAATTGTGAGTAATTTGGGCAGAATTTCCTCTAAAAAATTAAGTCTTTCGCTCAAACGAATGTATGCTAATGGTACGATTGATGATTTTGGAAAATTAACGGTAAATCCTATCAATTTTCAAGATACGCTTTATTTTAATATTCGTAATGATAAAAATTTAAGCGTAGGTAACAATCGCTTTGAAATAATATTAGACCCTGATAATCAAATACTTGAATCGAGAGAAAATAATAACTCTGTCGTTTATGAATACAATTTTCCTGTTGCGATAATCAACGTTTTATCACCCAGAGAGTTTTCAATTGTGAATCAAAAGGAGGTAGTTTTTACTTTACAAATTCCTTCGGCTGCTAATAATTCATCGGTCATTATTGAATTAGATTCCTCAAAAAATTATAGTTCGAGTTTCAAGAAGTCTTTTTCTGGAACAGCCCCTCCCTTACTCGTTTGGAAGGCGAATTTATTAGACAAAGATAGCACCGTTTATTATGTCAGAACCAAACTCGCAACTGATAAAAACTGGATCGAAAGTTCCTTCGTTTACATCAAAAATGGCACGGAAGGATTTGCCCAAAACAGCTTTCCACAATTAGAAAAAAGTACGACTGACAACCAGATAATTTTAGATGGCTCAAACTGGAAATTTCCAGAATCTTCCATGAAAATTTCAGCCAAAATTTATGGTTGGAATAGTGGCGTTGCTCGTCCGTATCGTTCTAACTATGTTTTGCTCAATGACAAAGTTCTATTGGGTGATGGCGTTTGTTATCCTTGGCAAAATTTCAATGCTGTGGCTTTCAGTCGTGCCTTGCGACCTTACTCGGTTTTACCGAGATTGGTTTGTGGATATGCCCCTTACTCGGTCAATTATCTGTCATCTGAGCCTTCTACGACCGATATTGAGGATTATTTCACGACAACACCATCTGGAAATCACGTGATGATTTGGAATTCTGGGTATGTAGATTACGGAAAATTAACGCCTCAAAATCTCAAAAGATTCTCAGAAATTGGGGTGGACACGCTCAAAATAAAACGACTCACGCCTGGCACCCCCTTCTTTGTGATTGGACGAAAAGGGACTAAAAAAGCCAACTTAGAAGTCTTCCCAAATTTTGATAAAAATCCAGATACGGAGATTTTGAGCATTGATAATTTTGAAGTCAAAGACCAATTTAGTGAAGGAACTATCACTTCGCCCTTGAT
Organism: Cytophagales bacterium; assembly: GCA_013298125.1. Taxonomy (GTDB): domain Bacteria; phylum Bacteroidota; class Bacteroidia; order Cytophagales; family Spirosomataceae; genus Arcicella. Next base: position 157,774 of record JAAFJP010000009.1, read on the forward strand.
TGGACCAGCCTCAGAATGGGGAGATATTTCGCTGAAAATTCTACTAAACGATACTAAAAATCAGTCCTTTGCTTATGATATTATTGGCGTAAATACACAGGGAGAGGAAACTATTTTACAGAGAAATATTCAAAATAATCAACTGAAAATCAATACGATAGATGTCAAAAAATATCCTTTTTTGAAATTAAAACTAACCTTAAAAACCAATGATTTCTTTGGAAAATCCCCTCAATTAAAATCATGGTTGGTAACGTACAAAGGCGTACCCGAAGGCGTTATCGATGTGGCACAATCGTCAAAGATTTTGGACAAACAAGAATATGAAGATTTTACGGCAAACGTATGGTTCAAGAATATTTCTACTAAAATTTTCAAGGATTCTATTGCAGTAAGACAAATTTTATCGAACCGTTCTTTGAATAAATCTGAGATTAAACTATTCAAAATCAAGGCATTATCGGCTAATGATTCTGTAAAAATTAGCATTCCAGTAAAAACCGTTGGGCGAATTGGAGAGAATACTTTGAGTGTGTTTTTTAACCCGCAAACTCAACCCGAACAAATTTATAACAACAACTCCATCGACTATAATTTCAACGTAATTCCTGATAAAATTAACCCGATTTTATCGGTAACTTTTGATGGAAAACAGATTCAAAATAATGAAATTGTATCGGCAAAACCAGAGATTTTGATTAGTCTCAAAGATGAAAATTTATTTAGAATCAGGACGGACACTTTGGGCTTAGAAATGTCCTTGAAGTCTTGTAAAAAATGTGCTTTCAAACGCATTTATTTCAAAGACCCCGCCATTTCTTGGAAAGCAAATCCGACCGATAACAACTTCATTATCAAATATTTACCACAAATTTCTACCAACGACACGCTCACTTTACAAGTACAAGGGCGAGACGTAGCGGGCAACTTGGCGGGTATGTTACCCTACACTATTTCGTTCAGAATTATTCAAAAACAGGAAGCAAAATCGTTGGTAGTTTATCCAAATCCATTTGAATTATTTACCAAATTTACATTCACTATCACGGGTTCAGAAGTACCTGATGAGTTCAAAATCGAGGTCTTCAATAACGTAGGGCAATTGGTCAAAACAATTGATGATTCTAAGCAACGTTTGCGGGTTGGATTGAATGAATATATTTGGGATGGGACGGATTTGTCGGGGGGTAAATTGCCTGTTGGGGTTTATTTTTATCGGGTGATTTTGAGAAGTAAGGGGATAGGGTTGTTGTTGGAGAGTGGGAAGGTAGTAAGGTTTTAACTTTTTGTACTGATCAGTGAAGATGCTTACCTCGGAATAAAAAGACTCCTCAAAAATAAATCAGAAGAGTCTTTTAGATTAAATACACTGTTAATTAAGTCACTTTGACTTCCCGAAAGTTCTTTTTACTTTCGGGAAGTTCTTCCAGCATCAACTTCCCGAAAGTTCTTTTTACTTTCGGGAAGTTCTTCCAGCATCAACTTCCCGAAAGTTCTTTTTACTTTCGGGAAGTTCTTCCAGCATCAACTTCCCGAAAGTAAAAAGAACTTTCGGGAAGTTCACCACTCATTAATTTTAGAGAAAAGCTGAAAGCTATTTAGTTAATATTGTACTAATCTATCTGGTAAATCCTCTATATTTGGACTCTCAAAAAATGAACCCATGACCAGTCAATTAGCTATTCATTTACAAAATTCATTTGACATCAATCATCAAGAGTTGGATAAAGTCTTAGGATTTTTCAAGTATAAAAAAGTGCTTAAAAATGAGATTCTGTTGAATAAAAACGAAACTGCCAAACATCTATATTTTGTGCTAAGTGGTTCAGTAAGAGCATTTTTCATTGAAGAAGATGGCTTAGAAGCCACTCGATATATTGCATTTGAGAATAATTTTATCACTTCGCTTAATAGTTTCATCAAGCAAGAACCCACCAATGAATACCTACAAGCTACTGAAAACGGAGAACTTTTAGCATTGTCGTATGACAGTTTCAAAACGCTTTTATCAACTGTTGCCATTTGGAAAGATTTTTACATAAAACAATTGGAAGTTGCCTATACTACCAATCATTGGCGTTTAGAGAGTTTTATCAAGATGGATGCCAAACAACGTTATGATTATTTGATAGAAATCTACCCCCAAATGATTCAACGACTCTCCAACAAAACTGTGGCTTCGTATTTGGGTATTACGCAGGAGAGTTTGAGTAGAATTAAGGTAAAAAGGTGATTTTTTTTATCATTTATCAAAGTTTTAGAAGAAAAGCAAGTCGAACTTTGTCTTTTCAAATAAACAAAAATATGGGTATTATAGACAATTTGGCAAAACGCCTTTTTAATCAAGCAACTGTTATCTCTAAAAAAGTAATAGCGAAAAATGCTTTTCACTTAAAAATACAAGGCGATAGTCTAAGTAATCTGCAATATATTACAGGTGAGCATTTGAGAATTCTTGTGGGATTCAATCTTACGGACAATCTCAAAGATAAAGTTCGTACTTATTCGATATGGCATTACGACCCTATCCAGCGAACCATTGACTTAGCCATTTGTACACATTCTGACGGTATCGGAAGTAGATGGATTGAGCAATTAGAAGTCGGACAAGAGGTTTATTTTTCTAATCCCAAAGGAAAATTTATTGTTGATAATTCCGCCGACTATTACCTATTGATTGGGGATGCTTCGGCTTTGGCTCATCTTTATGAAATCAATCGTAATCTTATCGCAAAAAAAGATGTGAAAGGTTTTTTCTATTCAAATCATCGCTCGGAACTCTTCAATGACATAGACGGAAGTCAGCCGTTTAATTTCTATGAATTATCAGAAAACCCTGTAAATCAATTGATTACGCTCATAGAAAAAACCCTACCGACTTCACACGGCAAGGGTATCGTATATGTAGGTGGAGATGGGCGAGTTTGCGTAGCACTCAATCAATACTTCAAACAAAAAGGCTGGAATAAGCACCAAATTAAAGTAAAACCGTTTTGGATGCCTCATAAAAAGGGATTGGAGTAGAGGATTATTCATAGGGGTAATCCTTTTTTCAATTGTCAAACAATAAGCCCAATCAACCACTCATCAAATAAAAATATCTTAATAATTAATCCCTAAGTAAATTTGTACTATTTCAATGTAATGAACGTTCTTCAATAAAAGAATGCTTGAATTTCTATTCTTGTAAAAATATATTCTATCCTAATAAAAACGCATTTCATCGAAAATATTTTCTATCAATAATGCCTTTACGTTTATTTTGAAGCGTTATCCAGAATTCCTTTAAAAAATACTACGCCTCTTTTCCAACCAAACCTATTCATTTTGTGTTTTAATAATATAAAATCATTCAAAAAGAGTTTTTTAACTATTCCAATAATTATTATGCTTAAATCTATCAAAAAATCATTAGCTCTGTTATTATTTTTGCCTTTGGGGTTATTTGCCCAAAGCGAAAAACTGACGGTTAGTGGTTATGTAAAAGACAACAAAAACGGCGAGGGGCTAATCGGGGCATCGGTTTTTGTGAAAGAATTGCTCACGGGTACAACTACCAATACGTACGGGTTTTATTCATTAACACTTCCAAAAGGAAATTATACGTTGATTATTACTTCGGTGGGTTACAGAAAATCTATCCGTGATGTAAAATTGAATGATAAAAATGTAACGCTCAATTTGGAAGTACAAGAAGACGGTCAGGAATTGGCGGAGGTAGTCGTAACGGGCAAACGTGAAGACGAAAACGTGAAGGCTATCGAAATGTCGGTGAATAAAGTGGATATGAAAACCATCAAAAAAATTCCCGCACTTTTGGGTGAAGTCGATTTGGTGCGTGCCATTCAGTTATTGCCAGGGGTTTCAACCGTGGGCGAAGGGGCTACGGGCTTCAACGTGCGTGGTGGTGCAGTGGACCAAAACTTGGTTTTGATGGATGAAGCACCCGTGTATAATTCATCTCACCTTTTTGGTTTTTTCTCAATTTTTAATCCCGATGCAGTGAAGGACGTGAAGTTGATAAAAGGAGGAATCCCTGCCCAATACGGTGGACGTGCTTCATCAATCTTGGACGTGCGTATGAAAGAAGGAAATGCCAAGCAATTAGAAATTAATGGAGGTATTGGATTGATTTTCAGTCGTTTATCTATCGAAGCACCTATCGTGAAAGATAAGGCTTCATTCATCGTAGCGGCTCGTCGTTCGTATGCAGACGTATTGGCGAAACCATTTCTAACGGGTAATAATGCCAATACCGTCTTTAATTTTTATGATTTAACGGCAAAGATAAACTACAATATTAACCAAAATAATACGGTGTTTTTATCGGGCTACTTTGGACGTGATGTATTTGGAAATGAGTTTGGATTCAACTGGGGAAATAGTACTCTCTCCGCTCGTTGGAATCACGTTTTCAGTTCAAAACTATTCCTAAATTCAACGGCTTTTTATAGTAATTATGACTATTTATTAGATTCTGATTTGAATAATAAAAGACCCAATAATCAATTTCGGTGGACTTCAAACATCAGAAATTGGAGTTTCAAGCCTGATTTTACGTACTATATCACACCTGAAAATACTTTAACTTTTGGCGGGCAAGTCCTGACATATAGCTTCACCCCAGGTTCTGCCAATGCGAGTTCAAACGGAACGAAAGTAGCATTCGGAGCTCCTGCAAAAGATGCCATTGAGTACTCAGCTTATGTAGGGAATGAGTGGAAAGTTACGCCAAAATTATCGCTACAATATGGCGTAAGATTCTCGAAATACGATTATTCAAGTAGCGAAGATGTATATTATATCAGACGATTTGTTGGTATTACAGATGCTCGTCCATCAGGCTATGAGCTTGATACTAAGCCTAATAACCCCAATGAAATCCTACAATCGTATAGTAATTTTGAGCCAAGATTTAATGCCAAATTAGAAACGGGCGAAAACAGCTCAATCAAGGCAAGTTATAACAGAATGACTCAGTACATTCACTTGATGTCGAACACGGCAGCCTCAACGCCTTTGGACGTATGGACTTCGAGTACCAATAATATCAAACCACAATTGACCGACCAAGTGGCTTTGGGTTATTTCAAAAACTTTGGGGATAATGATTATGAAACGTCTTTGGAGGTTTATTACAAGGATTTTCAGAACCAGATTGACTATGCAGACCGAGCAAATTTATTCTTAAATCCAACCTTTGAAAAAGACCTACTTTTTGGCAAAGGGCGGGCTTACGGAGTGGAATTGTACATCAAGAAAAACAAGGGAAAATTAACAGGTTGGACAAGCTACACTTTGGCAAGAACAGAACGCCAAATTGAGGGTTTGAATAAAGGCGAGTGGTTTCCAAATCGTTTTGATAGAACACATACGTTGAGCGTGGTAGCACAATATGAATTGAACAAAAAATGGAGTTTTGGAGCAAATTTCGCCTATATTTCGGGCGTACCATATTCATTAGCTGAACGCCAAGGAACGGTTGAAAATTTTACGTTTGGTATTACTGAAAGTGGTGTGCGTGGTAATGTCAGAATTCCAGCCTATAATCGTTTGGACGTATCGGCAACGAAGAAAAACAAGAAGGCATTATTTGGCAAAGGCGAGTCAGAATGGGTATTCTCAATCTATAATTTATACAATCGTAGAAACCCATTTTCAATCTATACACAACCTCAAACCGCTGAGGTTGGTTCTGTACAAGAGGCAGAGCAAGCCGTTAAAAGTGAGGCAGTTAGGCTATCAATCATTGGTAGTTTGATTCCTTCGGTTACTTATAATTTTAAATTTTAATTTAAAGAATAGTCTGAATCAGGATTAAAGGATTTGAGGATGAACAGGATTAGTTTTATAGTGTATAACAGGTTTCTAACCTGTAAATCGGACTCCATTGACAGGTTAGAAACCCATCATACTCAATAAATCCCAATCCTATTTATCCTCAAATCTTTTAATCTTGATTCAGACAAAAAAGATATACAAACAATGAAAACATCATTCAAAAATATCAACAAAAAACACATTCTAACATTCATTCCTTCCCTCATTCTATCATTAACCATGATGAGTTGTGAGGACGTAATTCAGTTGGATGTACCTAAAACTGACCCCTATTTGGTAGTCGATGGTTCGATAACCAATGTAGCGGGTGAGCAAGTGATAAAACTCACAAAATCACAAGATTTATTGACGACATCAAACGCTGAGGGAGTCAAAAATGCCACGGTGAAAGTAACCGATGATTTAGGGAAAATTTACGAATTTAAAGACCCGAAAAATATTGGAAAATACGTTTGGACACCCGCCAAAGTTACGGACGTAATGGGCGTAGTAGGGCGTACTTATACCTTAGAAATAAGTGCAGAAGGAGAGAAATATACAGCAATTTCTAAGCTGAATCGTGTGCCAAAAATTGATTCAATCGTCTATAAATTTGATGATGCAAACGTTCGTCAGAAAGGAACTGGAAAGCCTGACAAAGGATATGATGCAATTTTTTACGCCACAGACCCCAAAGGCGTGGGAGATTGTTATAGAGTGAAAATTTATAAAAATGATACTTTGAAAAGCTCCGCTGACAATATTGTAATTGCTTACGATGCCATCGGAAACAAAAGCCCAATTGGAGATGGTTTGACTTTTATTCGTCCTCTTCGCAGATTGGCAAGTACAGAGTTATATAGAGAAAATGATAAAGTGAAAGTAGAGCTTTTGTCAATCACCGAAGCCCATTTTGACTTTTGGTTACAATTACGTCAAGAGTTAAACAATGCAGGATTATTCGCAAGACCAGCCGCTCGTATTCCTTCAAATATTAATAATGTCAATGCTAATTCAAGCAAACAAGCCTCTGGGTGGTTTGGGACTTCGGCAGTGAGTATGATGGAAGTGAAGATTGATAAGGCGAAGGCGGTTAAGGAGTTTAATGAGTAGGCAAAATTAAGAAATTGGTTACTGGGGACGTATGACATACGTCCTTTTTTATTAGTCCTAAATATCAATGAGACCAAAATATTTCTATATTTGTAAAAACAATTATACATAATGATTCAGACAGTTTATGATGAGGTTGCAGAATTTATGGCAAGCATGAATCCTGAAAAAGTAATAGCTTTCAAGCCCTCGAAAGCTAATCAAAATCGACTTGATTTTTTATTAGATAAACAAACAGAAACACGTTTATCGGATAAGGAAAAAAGTGAATTAGAACATTATCTGATACTCAATCGCATCGTTGGACTTGCAAAGGCACGTGCTTTGAATCTTGTTTCTGCATGAGAAAAAGTATTTCACTTCAAATTAAAAATTAGGTTACTTTACGAGCAAATTTTAGATGTGAATATTGCCTATTGCCCGATAAAGTTTCTTTTTATAATTTTCATATCGACCATATTAGAAGTATAAAACATGGAGGAGATTCTCACATAGATAATTTGGCTTACTGTTGTCCTGAATGTAATAGTTTCAAAGGAACAGATGTTGGTAGTTTTAAAGAAAATGATGAACTTGTACGTTTCTATAATCCACGCAAAGATGAATGGCAAGAGCATTTTGAACTCATAAACGGCTTAATTATTGGGAAAACAGATATTGCTAAGACAACAGAGCGTATCTTTAAATTTAATGAAATAGATAGACTTATTTTTAGACAAGAATTGATACAATTAGGACATTATCCATAGAAAGGAGCGTAATTTAATACGCTCCTTTTTTTATAAATTTTTCAAAATAAACATCTGAAAATCAACAAACTACAACAATTTAACACATCAAAATTCAACAATTACTCTTACTGGCATACCCTTTGCAACCACATAGTTATTGTAGAGAACATAGATATAACAAATTCTATGTTTTCTATTATAACTATGTGGTTGTAAAACAAAAACAATATGCAAAATATCTTAGGAATAGGCTCACGCATCCGCCATGCAGATTTTGGCGATGGCGTAATCATCAACGTAAAATCAAGCGGTTATAATATTACTTTCATGCAATTTGGGATGAAGTTAATCAAGTTAGATTATCCTCTCGAAATTATTGAAGAAGTAGAACGAGACAGTGATATGATAAGTCTCTTAGACGTAGAAATGACCCTCTCGAAGGTTCTTCAAAAGTGGTCTGATTTCTCAGAAAATGTGCCATTAGGCGATAAATGGAAAGGTGGAAAACTAATTCTAAAACCTGGCAGACACGATTTGGCAAACAAAGAAATGCCCATTGATGCCTTTTTCCATAAAATCGTAATGGTTCGTGACCGCCTCCGTGTGATGGAACAAAGAGTCAATTCGAGTAAGTTGGATGATGAAGAAAAATTGAACATTCAGCAATATATTACCAAAATATACGGCACATTGACTTCATTTAATGTACTCTTCAAAAATCCAGAGCATATTTTTGTGGGAGAAAAAGCGATGGCGGAATAATTAAAGTTGTTAAGTTGGTAAGTTTTAAGTTGATAAAAACAAAAAGTCGTTAGAATTCATTTTCTACGACTTTTTGTTTTTTTAGCAACTTAAAAACTTATCACTTAACAACTTCTATTACCGTATAATCAAAATAACAAGACGATTAGCAAACGGTACACCTTTTATGAGTAAAAAAACTTATATTTGTCAGGAAAAATGAAAAATATCAGCAAAACTCAATAAATTTATCCTTAGAATACCATAACCCTTTTTATAAAATGTCCTTATCAACGCTCAATAAAATTTATCTCGTCAAGGAATCAATCTTCAAATTAGCCAATTTTTCATCCGAAGAATGGGATTTTTATCAAAGTATTATCGATGAAGTTACTTTCAAAAAGAAAGAGTATCTCACCAAGCGAGGGGATGTTGAAAAGTATGCGTATTTTGTTTTGGAAGGAGCTGTAAAATATGAAGCACCAACAGAATCAGGTAAAGAAATTTGTGTAGATTTAGGCTTTAAAGGAAACTTGGTAAGTTCGTTTGCATCATGTTTAGCCCAACGTCCTTCGGGGATTGCGATTCAGGCAGTTACGGCGGTAAAAGCCTTTCGTTTGCATTATCCGCCCGTGTTAGAATTATTAGAAACTTCCAAAAATGCCGAGCGTTTTCACCGTATGATTGCCGAGCAATTATACATCCGTGAAACCCGCAGAACTTATACATTAATCTCCAAAACTGCCGAGGAAAGATATTTGCATCTCCTTGAAAATCAACCAGATGCCTTGCGTTTGATACCGATTAAAGACTTGGCTTCGTACTTGGGAATTCATCCAGATTCATTGAGTCGAATTCGGAATTCGATAAAGAGTTAAGACTTGTCTTGTCGTTCATATCCTAATGTTTCAAACCACGCTTTTTGGGGTCTGTTTTTTGGATAACCGTTTTCAGTGCGAAACTTTTTTCGTTCTTCGGTAAAATCCCACCACGTTTTTTTAGTGTCATTTGTGTTTGCAAAATTCACGACTAATCTAAATTGATCTTCAACGCAAGGGTCAATCCAATAACCTTTTTTCTGTTCATATTCGTCTGTGAGTTTAGCACCGTCTTTTTGTTTTAATTCGTTGAGTGAATAATAACCTAAAAACACAAGGTCTTCGGCAAACTTTATTCCGACTGACGGAACGGTTTGAAATTCTGCCAACGCATAAATTTCTTTTGCCCGTTCAGTTGTAGCGTTTAACAACACTTCCAATTCGTCAATTGCAAAGTCAAGAATGTTAGCAATTTTGATTTTATGCTGTCTCAAATTTGCTTTTTCAATATCCGTCAGTGGGAGTTTTATATTCGTCTTATTTTTCATCTTCGGCAAAAGTCAGCAAATAACCATTATTATCTTCTATTGAAAATTCTGTCGCACCATAAAATGTTTTTTCAAGTCCTTTAACCACTTTTACGTTGTCTTTTATTTGGTCAAAGAAACTTCTAATTTCAGTTGTCTTAATATAAAAAAGCAAAGACCCCCCATTTTGTCTTGAAATCACGGGCAATTCGTTGCCTAAACTTTCAAAAGTCTGAAACATAATAGTTACGTTTCCGCAAGTCATCATTGCCCAAAAAATGTCGCCTTGGTCGGGAACTGTCGTGACAACATTAAAACCTAATTGTTTGTAAAAGTCAATCGTCTCATTGATGTCTTTTACGAAAATGTTTGGTGATATTGAGTTCATGTTTATTTGTTTTGTCTGTTTGCATAGTGGTCGTCTAAGCTTGCGTACCACTTAAAAGTTACTCCGTATGGACTTTGCGTCTAAGCCCAAATGCTTTTGATACCACTCTTTTACTTTTTAGGGTCTTTGCCAAGTTAATATCGTATTCAATTCTTTTAACTTGATAACCTATTCTCATCAATTTATAATTCAGTGTACCAAGCCTTTACAAAATTGAGGTTATAATCTTTCTTTTCTCTTTTTTCATACTCGTCATAAAACAAATGATGTTCGGATTGTGGTTTGACTAAACGTTTTTCTTTACGTTGTAGATTATTATGATTTCCTACATATTTTTCAAATTGCTCATTCCAATAATCTTCCTCTTTAATTTCATCTTCGGTCAGAACAATTATGGCGAATATTCGTGGGTAAATACCTTCTGTATAATCTGTAATAATTTCAAATTTATATTTTTTGTTGTCATATTTTAACATTCCTTCCAACATCCCGTCATAATAATCTCCAAAATATAGGAATGTAAGTTCATCAAAAGGTATCTCTTTAACATCATGTTTTAATTTGTCAAAAGAGGATTTGAAGTCTATAAAGTTTATATGCTGTTTCACGCTGAGAAATCGTTGAGTTTTAAGTTGGAAACAAATTTATGGATTAATTATTAAACCTAAACGAAACTCCTAAACCAAACATATTAGGCAGTGAGTCATCGTTCAATTCGATATTATATTCTGCATAAGCCCCCATTTTGTCATTAAACATAAACCGTAAACCAAGAGGTAAATTAAGCCCTACTCCATTATCGGAACTCAATACTTTACCAACTTGAAATCCCGCATAAGGGTCAATAATTCTGTCATTTCTGATGCCGAAAGCTGTGCCTAAGTGATAAGACACACGTCCTGCCACATAAGAGCCTTTGCCTCCTGAAATAAGGGTAATAAAGGTTCCACCAATGCTTACATTTTCGGCAACCCCAAAATCTACTGCCCCTCTTATAAAAGTCCCACCTTTTGGAAGATAAAAGCCTCCACTTCCCAACACGTCGCTTTTCTCCATAAATTGGGCTTGGGAAGAGAACGAGATTATGAAAAATAAGCAAAAAATGGTTATGAGTTTAATCATGTTTTTTTTCATTTTGACTTAGGATTTATGAGTTAAAAATAAAGAAATTTGAGAAATAAAAGTATTGAGTTCCCTTCTTAGGTTACTCTAAATTTCTTTCTTACAAATCAATATTATTGAAACAAAAATAAAATATAGGCATAAAAAAAAATGACACATTTGTGCCATTTTCAAAAATAGTATTAACCTGAAATCGCTTCCCATGGTTTTATCAGGAGGCATTCGCATCAAAAATCATTATGATTACTCGACATTTTCCCAGCTAAACCAAAGCAAATTAATGCCGATGCCAATAAAAGACAATAGGTATCAATTTGATTAAAAGGTTGGTTCAAAAGCTCAATAAAATTCGCTAAAACGGAGAATAAAGTACCCAAAAGTAGATACAATCCTATTTTAAATTTACGCTTAAATACCGCCCAAACCCCCAAAAAACAGACAATTGGAATGCCGATGGTTGGAATTAAATCAATTATTTTCTGAAAATTAAATGTAATTAAAATGAAAGATAAAATAACTCCTAAAATTATTATTCCATAAACCAATTCTCTCGATAATCGCTTGCCTACAACCAAATTATAAACACCTGTAATCAAATATAATACCCCAGTTGATGCTGATATTTTCTTGACAAATAGGTTAAGTAGTCCCATTTCTGCAAAACCTGCATATCGTAATGCTGCACACAAAGCCGCAAAAGCGACTGTCAAAATGAATGTTCCCCAAAGAATTTTATCAATTTGATTCTTCTTCCGCAAATTGGCATAAAGTGTATAAAATCCAGCACTGGCTAAAACCATTTCTGAAATTATATGAGAAATTTCCATTGATTCATGTTTCAGTCAATCGGCTCCCATAATTGAATCTTATTACCCTCATTATCAAGAATATGAATAAATTTTCCGTAGTCATACGTTTCCATTTTATCCACAATCGTTACACCTTCTTTTTTCAATTCTTCAACCAATACTTCCAAATTTTCGACTCGATAATTTATCATAAAATCCTTGGTTGAAGGTTCAAAATATTTTGAATTTTCAGCGAAAGGAGTCCATTGAGTTTGTGCTTTTGTGGTACTGTCTGGACTTTCGTACCAATCAAAAGTTGCTCCGTAGGGATTTGTATCTAAACCCAAATGTTTTTGATACCACTCTGTTACTTTTTTAGGGTCTTTACATTTGAAAAATACACCCCCGATACCAGTTACTTTTTTCATTTTATGGTTGTTTTTTGTTAAAATTCTAAATGAAAATCCCAGATAAAAAGTTAATGCAAATGCTAAGGTTAGTAAGATTATTTTCTTCATTATTGTTGTGGTTTTAATACTTAATAGTTTATTTCTCAGAAGAATTCATCCAAAAGTGTATAAAATTCTAACTTGTCTTTATTGACTTCAATTAGTCCGTATTCTTCATAAAATAAATTCACCAATTCGCTATTGAAATCGTCTTTAATACTTCTAATTGCAAGGGCAATATCTTGATATTTATCAGCAACTCCACCATTGCCAAGGTCTATGAAACCACTTAAATTGTCATTATCGTAAATTATATTGTCAAAACAATAGTCTCCGTGTGTGAATACTAATTCATGGCTTGAAGGCTTAATGCTTAATAATTTAGCAAATAATTCATCGAGATTATAATTTTGATTTTCGGGTTGTAGTTCTGCAATATTAATTAAACCATTTTCTAAATTATATTTTGCTTTTGAAAGCCTTGCGTCAAGACTTTGAGCTAATGCACAATTGTCAATTTTTAATGAATGAAGCCGTTTTAAAGAATTGGCATATTTTATCACGTTTTCACGTTCTCCTTGTTTGTCAAAATAATCTTCAAGCGTTTTTCCTTGTAATTCTGACATACATAAAAGTTCGCACTCCTCTAATTTTTCGTAAAAAACAATCTCTGGAACGGGTACTTTTCCTTCAAGCCATTTATAATTCAAATAGTCGTTTTCAAGGCTTGAAAGTTGCTTTTTCAAAATGTAGGCTTCGTCCTTACTTGTTTTTATTTTGTACAAATCCGCATCTGTCGCACCACCTGAGATTTTGGAAACAGAATAATTTTCAAAATATCTGTCTAAGAGAGTCTTCAAGTTATTACTAATTTTCATTCTCCTATCGTTGTTAGCTTTTGAGTTTACTTTTTTTAGGTTTTGGTTCTGGCAATTCACTAACTGTAATTTTCACTAATTGCCTTAACCATTCTCTATCGTCTAATTGCTCTTCAATTAAGAAACTTGGTTTTGCTCCTGGATATGGAGATGCTTCAACAACGTCTTTAATATAGTCTCTTCCTGATTGGGTTGGTTTAATAAATAATTTATTGTCGCAAACAAGACCAAATAATTTGTTGTCGAAATACAGTCCGTACTCACCAAACATTTTTTTGTTCGTTACATTTTCTGAAAAACCAATTTGGTCAGTTATAAAATCAACGAATCTTTGTTCTGATGCCATTGGTTAATCTTTTAGTTGAAAGTAAGGATTATAAATTAAGCCAATAACATTTCCAAATGGATCTTTAACTGTTGCTGTCATTAGCTCGCCACCAACGTTGTATGGTTTTTCGTTTTCTGTTGCTCCTGCTTCTATAAAGTCGTTGTAAACACTTTGTATATCTTCCACACCCCAGTAAGATACTACACTTTCTATTTTTTCAGTCGATGGTCTTTCTTCGGGTTGAAGTCCGAGTTCATACCCACCAATATTAAAACCTACATAATATGGTTGATCATAGTATGGTTCGGTTTTGAAAACATTTGCATACCAGTTTTTGGCTTCGACAATGTCGCCAACTTTATAGATGGTAGTTCTTAATCCAAGTATTTTTGATTTGTCCATATTTCTTGTTTTTATTTAATTCTTAATTTTAAGTCGTCTGTTTTAAAGCTTGTTAGATTGTTGTCTTGTTCCTATCATAAAAATAAAAATTAATGCCCATTAATTTTACACTTTCAACATTTGCTTGGCTGTCATCATAAAATATTATGTTGTCTGGATTTTCATTCAAGTCATCAAGTATGTATTTGTAATATTGTGTTTCTGGTTTTTTAAATCCAATGAAATTTGAGGAATATACTTTGTCAAAAATCGCCCCAAAACCCATTTCATCTATCATGTATTCAAGCCTATATTTCTCTTGATTGGTTGCTAATATACATTTTACCTTGTTTTCTCGAAGTTCGTTTATAGTCTCAATTAATTCAAAATTTAGATTATGTTCTGCACAAAAGAATTTCCAAAGTTCAATTACTTCCCTCAGCCCCCACTTCCTACAACCGCTTTTTTAAATGAGCAAAAATAAACATAAAATGAGTTTTTTGTTTGTTACTCGGTTGTTAGTTTTTGTTCCTAAACCCCGTTTAGGTCATTCGCTTGCCACAATACTATGTTGGCGGAAGTTAATTTTGTACTCTCTTTGATAGGAAGTTTTGTTCTAAGAATATTATTACAATAATTGTAACAGTCGTAATAATGGTCGCTTCAACTCCATTTTGTCCACCTGCCAATAATTCATTTCCCTTTGTATGAAATAGTTGCAGTCCGTCATAACCTGATATTGGTTTATAAAGAATTGAACTATACATAAAATTCCAAACGAAATGCAACGTTATTGGTAACCATAACTGTCCCGTTTTGTAAAGTGCAATTGCAAAAATTACCCCTGCTCCAAATACATTTAACGAAGGAATAATTCCTCCCTGCAAAGCCCCGCCGTGCATCAATAAAAATACTAATGATGTTACAATTACTGCTGTTTTCAGTCCAATATTTCTTTTAATGGTTTGAAATAAAAATCCTCTACACAAAAGTTCTTGCGATACTGCATTTAAAAATAATGCAAGTGTATAGAATATGAAGTTTGCTTTGAGTGTTGATTCTATTGAAGTCCTTTCGAGTGTCCCCAATAAATATTGTCCTAAAAAAGAAATGGTAACCCAAAATAGGGCAAGCGTTGTCCCAATAATTATGTCTGTTAAAATATTCTTATTTTCTAAACCAATAGTTGTTAATTTTCTCTTATCAAAATATGTGGTCATAACCCAACTTGCAAAAAGTACGGGTAATATACTAATAATGT
Source organism: Cytophagales bacterium (assembly GCA_013298125.1). Taxonomy (GTDB): domain Bacteria; phylum Bacteroidota; class Bacteroidia; order Cytophagales; family Spirosomataceae; genus Arcicella. The sequence continues at coordinate 173,119 of JAAFJP010000009.1, forward strand.
CTTGTCCTAACCGTGAAACACTTACTGAAATTTGCTTGTCTATAAATTTCATGTATAGTACGACTAACACCCCAATTGTTAATGCAAAAATTGTAAGGAATAAAATTGATTTCCAAACTGCTGTCTTAATACTTATCATGTTTATAAGGTCTTTTTTAATTGCCGCCAACTGTGGTACTTTCTTCTACAAGAACTTGCTCAAATTCAGTTTGACTATATAAATTAGAATTTTCCAATTTTAGAATTTTTTTTATGGATTGAATATTTATACAATCGTAGTAGCAAAAATAAAAAATACGATCAAAAAAAAATGACACAAATGTGCCATTTTCAAAACCATTTATTTACTATTTATTTTCTTCCGTATTCGAGTCAGAGATTGCCGTTCGATACCCAAATAAGTAGCGATATTTTCTACGGACAGTCGGTTAAAAAGATTTGGTTCGGTATTTATAAATTCTACATATCGCTCCGTGGCTGACTTAAATATAAACCCCTCAATACGCCCTTGGAGGAATTGGACAGCCTCCTCAGCGATTAATCTTCCAAATTTTTCAAATTTAGGCGAAGTTTCGTAGGCTCTTAACATTAGACTTTTAGGAATAATTACCGCTGTGGTATTTTCCAATGCTTCAAATTGATAGTTGCTTTTAATGCCCTTCAAAAAAGCGGGATAATCTGAAACAAAGTCAAATTCTTTGATGAAATAAGCGGAAATTTCTGAGCCTTTTTCGTTGATGTAAAAACTCCGAACTAAGCCCGAAATAATGTACACAATTTGGTCATGGGGTTTAGTATTGTCAAAAATAGAGTCTCTACTTTTATAGTGCTTTACGTAAATACCGCTTTTAAAAGCCGCCAATTCATCATCCGTAATTTCTGGACAAATTGCTTGCATTCCTTTAATAAAAATATCTGTTGGAGTCATGGTTAATAAATTATCTTAAAGGTAATACCCAATTTGTTTTGTCAATTTCCATTTATATTTATCATAAAACTACGTACAAATAACCTAAGACCTCATAATTCATACCTTCGACCTAACCTTACTCCTCGGATGAAACTCCACAATCGTCTGTTGTAAATACTCACGGTCAAGGTGCGTATAAATTTCTGTCGTGGTGATAGATTCATGCCCCAACATTTCTTGAACTGCCCGTAAATCTGCCCCGCCTTCGATGAGATGTGTTGCGAAAGAATGTCTAAAACTATGCGGGCTAATCGTTTTCTGAATCCCTGCACGAGCCACTAAGTCCTTGATAATCAGGAATATCATAACACGAGTTAGTTTATTTCCTCTTCTATTCAAGAAAACATGATTCTCGGCTTCGGGTTTAATTTCTTGCTGACTTCTTACGCTTTCTAAATAAATTTTGACATAATGCAAAGCATCTCGCCCGATGGGTACGAGCCTGACTTTATCGCCTTTTCCGATAATTCTCAGAAAACCAATATCAAAAAAACACTCCGTCAATTTCATTTCTACCAATTCCGAAACCCGTAAACCCGAACTATAAAGCACCTCCAAAATTGCCCGATTGCGAGTTCCTTCATTGGTCGAAAGGTCGATGGTTTCCAAGATTTTTTCTATTTCTGGAAAAGATAAAGTAGCAGGTAATTTTCTTCCAATCTTAGGAGAAACAATCAATGCCATAGGGTCATTCTTGATAATATCTTCCAACAAAAGATACTTAAAAAAAGCCTTCAAACCCGAGAGCATCCGTGCCTGAGAAGTGGCTTCAAGCCCTAATTCACCAATATAATAAAAGAAATTAAAGATGTGCTTATCCGTAACCGTCTCGGGCTGAATGTCCAATTCTCCCGCAATTTCAAGGTATTCCCACAGTTTCCCGACATCACGCAAATACGCCTCAATCGAATTTTCAGAAAGAGAACGCTCCAAAGTGAGATAGCTTTTGAAATTTTTTAGATAGCTTTGCCACATCGTTAGTTAAAAAGTTAAAATGTTATAAAGTTGAATAGTTAAGATTTGGATAATCCGTAAAATTCTAATGAAATATCGACTAAATCAACTGTTTAACTTTTTAACTACTAAACTTTTATAACTCCACAGAAATGTCAAAGAAAAAAATCATCATCATCAACGGACCTAATCTTAATTTATTAGGCAAACGTGAACCCGAAATTTATGGTCATCAGACCTTTGAGCAATATTTTGAGGTTTTGAAAGACAAATATGCAGAGGTCGTGGACTTGGAATATTTCCAGTCGAACCACGAAGGAGCATTGATTGATAAAATCCACGAAGTAGGTTTTTCGTATGAAGGAATCGTACTCAATGCGGGTGCATATACACACACGTCCATCGCCATTGCAGATGCCATTGCGGGCGTGAAAACCCCTGTGGTTGAGGTACATATCTCCAACGTACACAAGCGAGAAGCCTTCCGTCACCACAGTTATATCAGTCCAAATTCAATAGGGATTATTATTGGGTTTGGATTGAGAGGGTATGATTTTGCTATTCAGACGTATTTATAGGTTATTAGGGATTAGGTAATTGGGGATTAGGAATTAGGGAATGTAGGAATTAGAGGATTTTAAGAAATCTATTGACTCACAAAACTAAAAAAATACTCAACCCCCAATTACCTAATCCCTAATTACCTAATCCCCAATCCCTAAAACAAAATGACTTTCTATCCAGGACCATCAAAGGTATATCCACAAGTTGCCAAATATCTGCAAGAGGCTTTTGCAGAGGGGATTCTTAGTGTCAATCATCGGAGTGCGGAATGTATGGAAATCACTCGTGGGGCGATAGAAGGTTTGCATCAACAACTCAACATTCCTGACGATTATCACGTCTATTTTATCTCGTCCGCAACGGAGGCTTGGGAGATAATTGCACAGTCACTAACCCGTCAAAAAAGCCTCCATTATTACAACGGAGCATTCGGAGAAAAGTGGGCTGATTATGCTGAGAAGTTAGTTTCTGAGATTGAAAGAATACCTTTTGGTTTAACCTCACCCCCAGCCCCTCTCCTACAGAGAGGGGGGGGGGTCGGACGAATACTCCCCTCTC